>NZ_JBITJO010000001.1:0-86647 GCF_044460045.1 Microbispora rosea
GTGCCGAGGTTGTCGCTGGTGCGGCCCTTGGCCGCCTTGACCGCCTCCACCCACACCTTCAGCTCGGCGTTCTGCTCGACCTGCTTGGTCTGCACGTCCTCCGTCGGCGCGATGTACGACAGCGTGGTCGTGGTGGTCAGGGAGTTGCCGGTGCTGGTCAGGCACGTCACCAGCTTCTGCGACGCGACGTAGCGGGCGGCGTCCTTCTGCACGGGCATGGTGACGAACTCGCCGCCGGTCGGGGCGGGGGCGGTGCCGCCGTCCTTGGCGGGGATCGGGATGATGCCGTAGTCGAAGCCGGTCTTTTTGGCGTTGGCGAGCTGCCAGGTGCCGTTCTCGCTGAAGGCGAAGTCCCCGGTCGCGAACTCCTGCCAGCTCGTGGTCTGGGTGTTGTTGATGACCGAGGTGGGCGCGTAGCCCTTCTTCACCCAGTCGGCCCACAGCGACAGCGCCGCGACGCCCTCGGGCGAGTCGAGCTTCGTGAGGTTCGCGCCCGAGCCCCAGAACCAGGGCAGGAACTGGAAGCTGCCCTCCTCGGTGCCGATGCCCGAGAACGTGATGCCCTTCTTGCCCGCCGCCTTCACCTTCTCCAGCGCCGCGGTCAGCGACGCCCAGTCCTTCACCGAGTCGGCGTCCACCCCGGCCTTCTTCAGCACCTCCTTGTTGTAGTAGAGGGCGAGCGTGTTGGCCCCGATGGGGATGCCGTACGTCTTGCCCCCGAGCTGGCCGGCGGCGAGCAGGTTCGGCGAGACGGCCGAGGTGTCGATCTTCGTCTCATCGGTCGTCGTCAGCACGCCGGCCTCGGCCAGCGTCGAGACGACCGGGTTGTCCACGATCAGCACGTCCGGCGAGTTGCCCTGCTGGGCGGCCAGCAGCGCCTTGTTGGTCAGGTCGGTGGTGTCGTAGCCGGTCCGCTTGACGGTCACCCCGGCCTGGGTGCCGCACTGCGTGAGCAGCTTCACCCAGTCGGAGGAGTCGTCGAACTGCGGGTAGGGGTCCCAGATCGTGTAGGTCCCGCCCCCGGCGGCCTGGTCCGTGCCCGCCGAGGCAACGGCACCGGCGTCGCTCCCGGACGACCCTGAGCACGCGGTGAGACCACCCGCGACGACGAGGACCACCAGGCCCAGGCCGGCGGCACGCCGGCCTTTGTCGAGGCTCTTCATATCGTTCTTCCTTTCGACGGCCGGCGTCCGGCCGCTGTCATCTCGTTCACCGGAGCGGGTCTGCGCGGTCAGGGTGCGAACCCGCGCTGCGGCTCGGGCGCTGCTCAGGTGAGCTGGATGTAGTCCAGCTCGGCATAGCCGGTCCCACCGCCGAAGGAGGGGGACCCCTTGGCCAGGCGGATCACGTTGTAGCCCGCCCGCAGGTTCACTGTGGTGCTGACCGTCGCGCCGAACTGGCCCCAGGCGGCCGTGGGTGGATAGCTGACCGTCGTCCAGGCGCCGCCGTTGTACGCCAGCCCCTGCGTGGCGGTCGCCCCGGTCGCGTTGGCGTAGCCGATGGTCATCGTGTACGCCCGGGCCGTGGGCACGTTCACCACGAAGTCGACGTAGCTGTCCGTGGTGTGATCGCCGTTGTTGTTGTCGATGCGCCCCACGTAGCCTCCCTCGGACGCGCTCGAGCTCGTCAGCCGCTGGGCGCGGAAGACGGCCGCGTTCTCCGCCTCGTAGCGCTGCTGATAGGACGGCACGCCGCTGACCGGCTCGATCACCAGGTTGTAGGCGCTCGTCGCCGACATGTTCGGCACCGGGACGCTGATCTGCCCGTTGCTCACGGTGTAGGTGCTCGTCGAGATGGTGGCCGGCGCGGTCACGGCGGTGAACCGGCCGTTCGCGGGGGTCGACTGCAGGGTCGCCCGGACCGAGGAGCCCAGCGCGCCGATGCCCGTGACGCGCACCGTGTTGGTGCCCGACTCGTTGCCGAAGACCACGTTGACGATCTTGCGGGTGGAGTCGTAGGAGGCGAAGCCGTCCAGCCCGGTCTGGGTGGCCGGGGTGGTGGTGACCATGCGGCCGGCCATGTCGCCGTACCACTTGTACAGCCACCAGGTGCCGGTGGGCTGGCTGTTATTGACGACAAGCCCGTTCATGGTGCCGTATTCGTACCAGAACGCCCTGTGTGCCGTCTCGACGCCCGCGCGCTCGAACTTGGCCACGTAACTGGCGATCCGGCCGGGGACGTCGACCTCGCCCGGCGCGGCGTACTCGTTGATCGCGATGCGGCGGGGGCTGATGCCGAGCGAGCTTTCCAGCGCACGGTAGTCGGCGATGTGCGCGGCGATGCCGCTGGGGTCGCCGCCCAGCTCGTGCCAGCAGATGACGTCGGGCAGCGTGCCCGCGGCCTTGGCGCTGCTCAGGAACGACGACAACCAGGAGTGGTTGTAGTAGGAGATGCTCGGGCCGACGATCGGCGTCGTGGTGTCCAGCGCCCGCACGGCCCGGTAGGTGCGCGTCCACCCGTCGTTGAACGACCCGGCGGCGGAGGTGTTCCAGGTCCCGTCGGGCTCGTTCCACAGCTCCCAGCCGATGACGTTGGTCACCGAGGTCGCGTTGCGACGGGCGGCGACCATCGTGTTCACCTTGGCCAGCCAGTCGTTCCAGCTCACCCACTGGTAGGGGAAGTTCGGGTAGATGTCCGGCATCCGGACGAACTCACCGGCCCCAACCCGGGTGGCCTGCGGGGCCACGAGCAGCGCGTCGCCGCCGGGCGGCTGGCCGTTGGGCCGCTGCCCCACGCCGGGGGCGGGCTGCGTCAGCGAGTTGACCTTCAGCGGCAGCAGCGCGGAGTCGGCCGGTCTGCTGTTCTCCGCCAGGCCGTACAGGCCGCCGGCGGCGACGTGGGTGACGGGCCGGAAGGGCTGGGCCACGTTCACCGTCAGGGTGGCGCCCGCCGCCTCGGCGGGCGCCAGTGGGACGAGCGCCCCGGCCAGTGACACGGACAGCGACGCGGCCAGCGCGGGTAACAGGGTCGTGCGTCGGGGTCTGCGCATATACCTACCTCGCTCTTTCTAATGCTCAGGTGGGGGGTGGAGAGGAGGTGGAGCCGGGAACCGCCCGCCCCGAAATCGGCGGCGTGCGCCGCGGGCGGTTCCCTCTTCCGGCGCGGGCCGCACTACGCGGCCCGCGAGGTCATTCCGTGGCGACCGGAATCCAGACCCGCATCGGGCCCTCGCTCCGGTTGCCCCAGAGGAAGTACGGCACCGCCGTGAGCGTGAGCGGCGTGCCCGGCCGCTCCCGCCTTCTCCCGGTGGCGTACAGCGAGTCGCCGGCCTGGGTGACCAGCCCGCCGATGTTGATCATGACCGGGATGTCCGCCAGGCCCTCCCCGCGGTCCGATGCGGCCGAAGCGGCGGTGACCGCAGGCGCGGCGGGGTCCAGCCGCACGTCCTCCAGGACCGTGCCGGGCGGCAGGTCCGCCTGCTCCAGGCAGTACACGAGCGGGCCGCGTGCCAGGGCGACGCACCCCCGCACCGCGTCCACGCGCGGGTGCGCGGTCACCTGCCGGACGGGCATGTCGAGGTCGAGGACGACCGTCGTGCCCGGCGCCCAGACCCGGGTGAGCCGGATGTAGCCGTCCCGCGCGGGGGCCATCACCGGGCCGCCGTCGATCCTGACCGTGTACGCGTCGCACCAGGCCGGCACGCGCAGCGCGAGCGTCCAGGGGACGGCGGTCCCGGCGGTCACGGTCAGCTCGATCCGGCCCTGCCAGGGGTATTCGGTGCGCATGTCCACCTGTACGGCGGCGCCCGCGACCTCGGCGTTCACGGTGCCCGAGGCGTACAGGTGGATCTGCAGGCCGTCGTCGTGGGCGGTGGCCAGATAGCCGTGCAGCGAGGCCATCAGCCGGGCGATGTTGGGCGGGCAGCAGGCGCACGAGTACCAGGGCAGCCGGCGGGCCGCCTCCTCCTCGCCCGAGCTCGCGTGTCCCGTGCGCAGCTGCAGGGGGTTGGAGTAGAAGAAGCGCCTGCCGTCGGACGACACGGCGGGGGCGACCGCGTTGTACAGCGCCCGCTCCATCTCGTCGGCGTAGCGGGCCCGGCCGGTGGCCAGCAGCAGCCGCCAGTTCACGTGGACGCTCGCGATCGCCGCGCAGGTCTCGGCGTAGGCCCGGTCGGCCGGCAGCTCGTACGGGCCGCCGTACGCCTCGTCGCGGTGGCGCGAGCCGTGCGCGCCGGTCACGTAGGTGCGCCGGTGGACGGCGTCCTCCCACAGCCGCTCGGCCGCGTCCAGCAGCACATGGTCGCCCGCCTCCACGCCCACGTCGACCATCCCGGCCAGCAGGTAGAGCTGGCGTACGGCGTGGCCGGTGACCTCGCGGGCCTCGCGTACGGGCACGTGGTCCTGGTAGTAGGCGGGCCCGAACCGCCCGTGCCCGAGCAGACCCCGTCCACGCAGGTCGAGGAACCGGCGTGCCAGGTCCAGGTAGGGCCGGTGGCCGGTCAGCCGGTAGAGCTCGGCGAGCGCGGTCTCGATCTCCGGATGCCCGCAGACCTCTTCGACACCGTCAGGCCCGAACCGCTCCACCAGCAGGTCGGCGAACCGGCGGGCCACGGCCACCAGCGCGGGGCTCACGCCGGTGCGCGCGGCGGCCACCGCCGCCTGGAAGAGATGGCCGGCGCAGTACAGCTCGTGGCTCCAGTCCGGCTTGCGCCACCGCTCGTCCGGCGCGACGACGGTGAAGTAGGAGTTGAGGTAGCCGTCCGCCTGCTGGGCGCGGGCGAGCAACGCGACCGTGTCCTCCACGAACGACCGCAGCGCCCCGTCGCCGGGCGAGGTGCCCAGCTCCCAGGCCGCGGCCTCCAGCG
Source organism: Microbispora rosea (assembly GCF_044460045.1). NCBI lineage: Bacteria > Bacillati > Actinomycetota > Actinomycetes > Streptosporangiales > Streptosporangiaceae > Microbispora > Microbispora rosea. The sequence continues at coordinate 4,805 of NZ_JBITJO010000001.1, forward strand.
TCTTGTGGACGTCGGAGTCGGCGAACCACATGCCGGCGAACGCCGCGTCCGACTCGCCCGCGGCGGCTCGGAGGTTGCCGATGTTCCCGGCGCGGTGCAGGTTGTCCACGCAGTGCGGCAGCGTGTCCTCGGCGTTGCGCCGCTGCCACTGCCCCAGCAGACCCCCCGGGTCGAGACGGGCCTGGTCCGGGCTCAGCGGCCACAGCGCGGCGGTCGCCCCGGGCCCCGGGGCCACCGGCCCCGCCGAGCCACGCAGCGCCGCCGGCCCCGCCGAACCACGGAGCGCCGCCGGCTCCGCCGAACCGCGGAGGTCGACCGGGGAGGTGTCTGACAACTTCTGCTCAGTCATGCCTCATCTTTCGTGGAGCAGGGGTCGTCCTTCACGCCGCCGAGGAGTCTCCTGCTCACGGAGGAGTCTCCTGCTCACGGCGAGGGACGCGGGAAGTCCGCCGAGGCGGACCGCCCTGGTGCCTGCGAAGCGACAAGCCAGAGGGCAGGTCGCCCGCAGTAGGAAACTAGGAAAACGATTGCCGTCACGGTATCCAACCGGCTTCCAGACCGTCAATAGCCTGTTTCCGCGTTGTTACGAGGGCTTCGTAGTCGCACGTACGGCCTATAGAGTGGGGCTCAGGCAACCCCCTAGGAAAGTGGAGGAAACGTGGGAAAGCTGGAGCGTCATGCCACGATCGCCGACGTCGCGGCGTTGGCCGGGGTGTCGGTGGGCACGGCCTCCAAGGCGCTCAACGGACGCGGATCGCTGCGGGAGGAGACCCGCATGCGCGTCAGGGAGGCGGCCCGGCAGCTCAGCTTCGAGGCGAACGCGGGCGCCCGAAGCCTGCACTCGGGCCGCACCTACACGGTCGGCATGATCACCACCGACACGATCGGGCGGTTCAGCATCCCCGTGCTGATGGGCGCGGAGGACGCGCTGGGCGCCGGAGAGATGTCGGTCTTCCTCTGCGACGGGCGCGACGATCCCATCCGCGAGCAGTACTACGTCAAGACCCTCCTCAGCCGCCGGGTCGACGGCATGATCGTCACCGGCCGGCGCACCGAGGCGCGGGCGCCCATCGGCGCCAACCTGCCCGTGCCCGTCGTCTACGCCTTCATCAGCTCGGCCGACCCCGGCGACTGCTCGGTGGTCCCTGACGAGGCGGGCGGCGCCCGCAAGGCGGTCGAGCACCTGCTGGCCGTCGGGCGCACCCGGATCGCCCACGTCACGGGGCCCGAGCACCACAACTCCGCCCGGGTGCGCGCGGCCGCGGCCTCCGAGCGCCTCGCCGAGGACGGGCTGTCCCTGGTCGCTCCCCCGCTGTTCGGCGGATGGAGCGAGGTGTGGGGCCGTCAGGCCGTCGGCATCCTGCTCGCCGGCCGGGCCGAGTTCGACGCCGTCTTCTGCGGCAGCGACCAGATCGCCCGGGGCGTCTGCGACGCGCTGCGGGCCGCCGGCCGCCGGGTCCCCCAGGACGTCGCCCTCATCGGCTTCGACAACTGGGACGTCATGACCGAAGCCTGCCAGCCGCCGCTGACCAGCATCGATCTGGACCTCGAAGGGCTCGGCCGATCGGCGGCGGAGATGCTCCTGGCCGCCATCAACGGCTCCCCCTCCCCCGGTCGGCACGCCCACCCCTGCCGCCTCGTGGTCCGGGAGTCGACCACCGTGCCGCTCACGTGACCGTGTCCGGCCGGCCGCCGTACGGCGCTCGCGCGACGTGGGTCGTCCGGGTCATGACACGGTCGCGCTCATGACCCGGGCCCCGGTCAGCAGTGGAGCTCAGCAGCGGAACGCCGGTCAGCGGTGGAGCATGTCCGGGGTGTCGTCCTCGATGAGGAAACCCCCGGACTGGTGGTGCCAGAGCCGGGCGTAGGGGCCTTCGGCCTCGAGCAGTTCGCTGTGGGTGCCCTGCTCCACGATGTGCCCCCGGTTGAGCACGACGAGCCGGTCCATGCGGACCACGGTGCTCAGGCGGTGCGCGACCACGAGTGCCGTACGGTCCTGCATCAACTGCCACAGGGCCTCCTGCACGAGGATCTCGCTCTCCGAGTCCAGCGCGCTGGTCGCCTCGTCCAGCAGCAGGATCGGGGCGTCGCGCAGGATGGCGCGCGCGAGCGCGATGCGCTGCCGCTGGCCGCCGGAGAGCTTGACGCCGCGCTCGCCGACCAGGGTGTCGAACCCGTCCGGCAGGGACTCGACGAACTCCGTGACGTGCGCCGCCCGCGCGGCCCGGAGGATCTCGGCCTCGGTGGCGCCCGGCCGGGCGAACGCGAGGTTGTCGCGCACGGACCGGTGGAACATGGCGGGCTCCTGCGGCACGTAGGCGATCAGGCTGCGCAGGTCGGCCTGGCGCAGCCGGGCGATGTCCTGGCCGCCGATCAGGATGCGGCCCCCGTCTATGTCCATGAGCCGGAGCAACAGCCGGGTGAGGGTGGTCTTGCCGCCGCCGGACTGGCCGACCAGCCCGATCTTGGCGCCGCTGGGGATGTCCAGGTCCAGGCCGTCGAACAGGAGCGGGCCGCCGCCGTGCGCGAAGCGCACCCGTTCGAAGCGGACGCTCGCGTCGGCCCGGCGCAGCGGCTGCGGATCGACCGGGTCCACCACGGTCGGCGGCACGAGAAGCAGCTCGGTGAACTGGGCCGCCTCGGTGAGCACGCTCTCGACGCGCCGGTAGATCTGGTTGAACTCGAACATGATGCCGATCGCGTTCGTGTAGTAGGTGAACGTCACCACGATGGCCTCCACGCCGAGGCCACCGCGGAGCGCCACGGCGAGGAGCAGGCCCACGGAGCTGGTGAGCACCGACAGCGGGGCGACGACGGTGTCCACCTTGAGGTTGCCGTAGTCCCACGAGAGCAGGGACAACCTGCGCTGCTCGGCGATCCTCGCCCGATACTCGGCGGCCTCGCGCTCCTCGGCGGCGAACGAGCGGACCGTGTCCATGTTGCCCAGCACGTCGGCGACGTGACCCGACACCAGCACTCTGGCGGCCTCGCGCCGGTCCACCAGCGCCTGGCGGCGGCGGATGAGCGGGGCGACGAGAAACCCGGTGACGATGATGAGGCCCACCAGAACGAGGACCAGCAGCGGGTGGTATCGCCACAGCACCACCGAGGCGAAGGTCAGGGGCACCAGCTTGGCGATGATCGAGAACGTGAGCGTGTCGGCGAACTCCTCGAACCTGGAGGAGAAGCCGATCACCCGCTTGGTCAGCGAGCCGGCGAAGTTGTCGTGGAAGAACGCGGCGTCCTTGGCCAGCAGCTCGTCCATGCCCACCACGCCGAGCCGCTCGATGCCCCGGGCGTCGGTGCGGTTCAGGAAGTGCAGTCCCACCCGCCACAGCACCTCACCGGTCAGCAGCATCGCGCCGAACCCGAGCACGTACGGCAGGAGCGCACCGACGGTGCCGTCCCCGCCGCCGGACAGATGCCCCACGAGCCCGGCCACCGCCAGCGGCGCCAGGTAGAACAGGCAGATGTTCCCCAGGGCCGGCAACGTCAGCGCGGGCACCGCGACCGGCCATTGGCGCCTCAGCTCGCCGCAGTAGTAGCGCAGCACCAGCAGAACCGCTGATCTGCGCACGGATGGGCCGTTATCAGCGTCCTCAAGTGATCCGAGCGCAGCCATCAGCCCTCCCCGCCGCCGAACCCGCCGTGGTCATGGTCTCGCAGCGCGTGAGGGAAGAGCGAACGATTTTCCCGCCACCCCGCCCGGGTGGACCTCGTGCGCGCCGGGGCTGCTGGGCATGGCTTCATCAGGCGAGGCTGCTGCCGGCGCTGCTGCCGGCGCTGCTGCTCCCCGGGGGTGGCCTCGTCACGCGGCAGACCCTCGCCCATGTGCGACCCGTCGACACCAGGAAGAGAGGATGCGCTGTGGCCAAGGAAATCTTCGTAGCGTTCGGGATCGACGTCGACGCGGTCGGCGGCTGGCTCGGCTCCTACGGCGGTGAGGACTCCCCGGACGACATCTCGCGCGGTCTGTTCGCGGGCGAGGTGGGCGTGCCGCGGCTCAACGCCCTGATGAAGAAGTACGACCTGCCGTCGACCTGGTTCTGGCCCGGTCACTCCATCGAGACCTTTCCCGAGCAGTTCGAGCAGGTCGTGGCCGCAGGACACGAGATCGGCGTGCACGGCTACAGCCATGAGAACCCGATCGCGATGACCCGCGAGCAGGAGTCGACCGTCCTCGACTACTGCATCGACCTCATCGAGACGCGCACCGGCCGGCGTCCCACCGGGTACGTCGCGCCGTGGTGGGAGTTCTCGCCGGTCACCAACGAGCTGCTGCTCGAACGCGGCATCAAGTACGACCACTCGCTCATGCACCGCGACTTCGAGCCGTACTACGTGCGTGTGGGCGACACCTGGTCGAAGATCGACTACGGCAAGGACGCCCGCGAGTGGATGAAGCCGCTCGTGCGCGGGGAGGAGACCGACCTCGTCGAGATCCCGGGGAGCTGGTACCTCGACGACCTGCCGCCCATGATGTTCATCAAGACCAGCCCGAACAGCCACGGCTTCGTGAACCCGCGGCACGTCGAGGAGATGTGGCGCGACCAGTTCGACTGGGTCTACCGCGAGTCGGACTACGCCGTCTTCACCTTCACGATCCACCCGGACGTCTCGGGCCGCCCGCAGGTCCTGCTCATGCTTGAGCGCCTCATCGAGCACATCAACACGCACGAGGGCGTCCGGTGGTCCACGTTCGACGCCATCGCGGACGACTTCACGGCCCGCTGCCCCCGGGCGTGAGCGTTCCGGTCCCGGGCGGCTCCTTTCCTGCTCCTGACGGAGGTGGCTGACACAGAGCGGTGATGCGCATACGTGATCTACGGGAAGACAACCGCCGCTTCCGCTCGGACGTGTACCACACGCGCTTCCTGCGCATCAGTCGCCCCTTATGCCGCAGAGAGGGAAATCCGTGGCTATCAAGTTGCCGGGCGGCCGGAGCATCGGCCTCGTTACGGCCGGCGCCCTGGTCGGGTCTGTCCTGGTTCTGGGTGGCGCGGCCACCGCTTCGTCGGCGAGTGACGCGCCGTTGTACGCATGTGTGAACAAGAGCACGCGGTATATGCGTCTGGTAAATGCCACGGCGACGTGTAAGGCGACCGAGACGAAGGTGTCGTGGAACAGGACCGGTCCGCAGGGTCCGGTGGGGATCGGCGGCACCGGCCCGAAGGGCGACACCGGAGCCCAGGGCCCGCGCGGTCTGCGTGGTCCCCAGGGTCTGCGCGGTCCGGCCGGCCCGCAGGGCCCGAAGGGGGACACCGGAGCCGCCGGAGCCGCCGGAGCCAAGGGCGACCCCGGCAAGGACGGCGCCCCGGGCAAGGACGGAAAGGACGGCGCTCCCGGCAAGAACGGCGAGCGCGGCCCCGCGGGTCCCCAGGGTCCGAAGGGCGACAAGGGCGAGCGCGGACTGGCGGGCCCGCAGGGCCCCAAGGGAGACAAGGGCGAGGCCGGCGCGCGTGGTCCTGCTGGCCCGGCCGGGCCCGCGGGCCCCGCGAGTGGCTCCGCCAACGTCGTCACGAAGGCGGACGCCCTCTACCTGCCGGCCAACGGCGGCTCCGACGACATCATGTGCCCGGACAACATGGTCGCCACGGGTGGCGGCTTCATCTCCGGCAGCACCCCGAGCGCGCCCTACATCACCATGAACGCGCCGTACCTCGTCAACGGCAAGGCGGTCGGCTGGAGGCTCTGGGGCAAGAGCATCACCGGCACCATCTACGTGATCTGCATGGGGAGCTGAGTGCACACAGGGCGTCCCGCCGCTCGGCTTCAGGACGAGACCGAGCGGCGGGTCGTGATGATGTGCGGCGTCGCGGGCGCGGGCAAGACGACGTACGCACAGGAGTTGGAGCAGCGCGGCTACATCAGGCTGTCCATCGACGAGGCCGTCTGGGCACTGATCGGGCGCGACGGCGGCCGGCTCGACCCGGAGGAGTACGAGGATCATAAGGCCCGTGCCGAGGAGGCCTTGTGGCAGGAGCTGGTGCGCCTGATGCGCGCAGGCCGGAGTGTGGTCCTGGACTACAGCTTCTGGCGGCGCGCGACGCGCGACCGGTACAAGTCGCTGATCGAGAGTCACGGGTATCGGTGGGAGCTCGTCTACCTGAAAGCGGACCCGGAGACCCTGCGACGGCGGCTCGCGGCGCGCAACGCCCTGACTGGGCCGAACCGCGTCACAGTCTCCGAGGAACTTCTACGGTCATACCTGGCAGGCTTCGAGGAGCCGGTGGGCGAAGGAGAGCGGGTCATCCCGCAGGAATGAGCCCACCGGGTGCGGTTCCAGGGGGTTGACGAGAGTGTGGGCGGAGGCATGGATCCGGCGTTCCGCCGGAGCACCTGCGTCTCAGTCTCCGGCCGAGGCGGGCGCGTCATCAGCGAAGTCGAAGCTCAGCCACCGGTCGGGACGCGCGGTGAACAGCACGAAGGTGCCGGCGGGGTGGGCAGTCTCGGCCTCGGCGAAGGCGCGGGCGAGGTGGGGCGGCAGGTAGCGAGAGGTGATGGCCGTCACCTCCTCGGCCGAAGGCGTCCAGTCCTCCTCCACCACCGTGCACTCGACCGTGACGTACTTGTAGGGGAACTCGGTCTGCTGCACGCAGAAGCTCAAGGCTCCCGACCGCTGGAGCAGCCGGGTTTTGCGCGCGACCCGGCCTTGACTGCCGGTGAAGAAGTTCAGGTTTCCGCCGGGCGTGTAGGCGTACCAGACGGGCACGGTGAGCGGGGGACGGCCGTCGTCCGCGGCGACGCTGAGGACGCCGACGTGCGGCAGGGCGAGGAAGTGCTCGCGCTCGGGGGCGGTGAGGGTTCGTGCCACGGCTGCCTCCTGGACAAGCGGTCGGGGACTGCGGAAATCGAGGGCGGGCGGTCACGGTCGCGGCGGGCCAGGGTATTGATCGCGCGGCCGGAGCCAGCTCATCGTCGGGTCCTGCGGCCAGCCCTCCGGGGAGTTCTCCCACTCCTCCTGACGTCCGTAGGGCGTGAGGTCGAGCAGGTTGAAGTCGAGCCGGAGCCGGTCGACCCCTCGGCCGCTGGTGTAGTAGGTGCGGAAGACCTCCGCGCCGTCGCGTAGCAGGACGCTGAGCCCGAAACCGTTGCCAAGCCCAAGGTCGTCGTAGAAGTCGGCGCCGGCTGAGTACCAGGGCACGGTCCAGCCCATCCGCCGCCGTACGACGTCGATCTCGTCCTGAGGTGCGCGGGACATCAGGATCAGCCGGGTGTGCCGGGCGTTGAGGTGAGACTGGTCGGCGATGTTGTCGGTGAAGGTGGCGCAGCCGGTGCACAGCCAGTCCTGCCCCGGGGCCTGCATGAAGTGGTAGATCACCAACTGGCGGTGGCCCTCGAACAGGCCGGGCAGATCGACCGTCGAGCGGTCCGGCGCGGTGTAGCGGTAGCCGTCGGCGAGGCGGACCATCGGCAGCCTGCGCCGTTCCGCGGCCAGCGCGTCCAGTGCTCGGGTGTGCTCCTTCTCCTTGACCAGAAGCGCCTCGCGCGCGGCCTGCCATTCCTGTGCCGACACGACCGGGGGACGATGCATGGCGGACTCCTCTGTGCGTCTCTTGAGGAAACTAACGGGGCCGACGCTAGCAGAGGTACGTCTCTTCAAGGAACCCTTTCGGCTATCATCGAGCCCATGCAGCGAACCCGGTTCGGTGACATGGCCTGCTCGATCGCCCGCACGCTGGACGTGATCGGCGAGTCATGGTCGCCGTTGATCCTGCGCAACGTCCTGGTGGGGATCGGCCGCTTCGACCAGCTCCAGCAGAGCCTGGGCATCTCCCGGAAGGTGCTGACCGAGCGGCTCAAATGGCTCGTGGACAACGACGTGCTGGAACGGCGGCGGTATTCGGAGCGGCCGCCCCGATACGAGTACGCACTCACCGCCAAGGGGACGGAGTTGTGCGACCTGCTGATGGTGATGGTGCGATGGGGCGACCGCTGGACGGCGGGCGAGGCCGGGCCGCCGGTGCTCTACCGGCACCATGCCTGCGGGGAGATCGGCCACGTCGAGCTGCACTGTTCCGTGTGCGACCGTCCCATGGACGTCACCGGCGTCGACATCCTGCCGGGCCCGGGAGCCGCCGTCACCGCCTGACCCGTCCCCCTTCACCCCGCTGATCGCCGGGCCGGCGGCGGGCCGTCAGGGCTGTGCGGCGAGGTGGGCGCCGTTGGCCGCGGCGATCACCCGGGTCAGCGCCTGGTGGAGGCTCTGCAGCTCGGTCAGCTCCATCCCCAGCCGATCGACGATCGCCACCGGGATTTTCTCGGCCTGCCGGCGCAGTGCGCGTCCCTCGTCGGTCAGCACGATCGCCAGGGAACGCTCGTCGTCGCTGGCGCGGCGGCGCTCGACGAGGCCGGCCGCCTCCAGGCGCTTGAGCAGCGGCGACAGCGTGGCCGGCTCCAGCTGCAGCAGCCGGCTGAGGTCCTTCACCGACAACGGCGCGAACTGCCACAGGGCCAGCATCACCAGGTATTGCGGGTGTGTGAGCCCCATCGGTTCGAGCAGGGGCCGATAGAGACCGATGACCGACCGAGAGGCGACCGCCAGGGCGAAGCAGACCTGGTTCTCCAGGGCCAGCGGGTCGGCGATGTCGCCAATGTCACTCATGTGCACCTCCATCGCCATGCTACTTGATTAGTACACTAACTGTTAGTGCACTAAGCAGCGCCGAGAACACAGGAAGTGTCATGGCCCGTAGGAAGAGTCTCGAAGAGCGCATCGCCGACCGCGTCGCCAAGCGCCCGCCGATGAAGGAGAGCAAGCACTTCGAGCACGGCCCCGCCAAGTGGATCTTCGCCAGTGTCCTGGTGTTCGCGGTGCTCATCCACTTCGTCATCGTCGGCCTGGTCATGCTCTTCGGCCACTGACGGAGACGGAGTCCCGCCGGCCGGGAGCCGGCGGCGGGCTCGTGAGCACCGCATCCGGGCGCGGGCATGCCGAGGGCCCGCGGCGCGGCCGCCGCGGGCCCCGATCGTCGGGGTCGGATCAGCCGTGGATCACGGACTGGTGCAGGTGGCGGCCGGGGTGGCCGAGGATCCTCCGGCGAGGAAGCCGAAGGTCGTGCTCCCGTTGGGGGCGAGCGTTCCGTTCCACGACTCGTTGCGTACTGTCACGTTCGAGCCGGAGCCCGAGCGTACGCCTCCCCATATCTGGGTGATGGTCTGTGAGCCGGGCCAGGTCCAGTTCACGGTCCAGCCGTTGATCGAGGAGTTCCCCGCGCGCACCGTGACCTCACCCTGCCAGCCGCCCGACCAGGAGTTGATCACCCGGAACGTCGCCGAGCACGCGCCGCTCACCCCGCCGGACGGCGAGGGGCTCGGGCTGGGTGACGGGCTCGGGCTGGTGCCCGGGCTCCCGCTGGGCGAGGGGCTGGGTGACGGGCTGGGGCTGGGGCTGGGTGAGCGGGTCGGGCTCGGGCTGGGAGAGGGGTTGGAGTCGGTCAGGGTCGGGGTCGTCCAGTCTCTCCACTGCGACAGGTTGCCGGACTTCCTGGAGGAGATCCGGAACACGGCGGAGGCGTTGCCCGTCTTGAGCAGGAACTTCTGGATGTTCTGCTGCAGCGGGGTGCGCCATTCGGACCGGGTGGCGCAGTGGGTGCCGTCCTGTACGTCGGACCAGTAGCTGATGTTGTCTCCCGCGCCGAGCGCCTTGTAGATCTCGGCTCCGGCCAGCGCGGCCACGCTGCCCGACTGGGCGCCCAGCCAGTCGACGTGCGGGTTCTCCATGATGAACAGGCCACGCGGGGCGATCATGCCCACCATCTCGTGGGTGTCGACCGGGAGCTGGGCGGGGTTGCCGGTGAAGGAGCTGAACGCGTCTCCCAGCCACGGTTGTTCGGAGTAGGCGCTGCTCAGCGGCTGGGCGCCGGATTCCTGGGCGACGCCGCGCAGGATGGGGACACCGGCGCTGCCCGACTCGATCGGCATGGTCAGCGCGATGCGCTGGTCGAACACGCCGGCCACGAAGGCGCCCTTGCCGTACCGGGAGCAGCCGGTGACGCCGGTCGCGTCCGCCTTGAGGATGCTCCCGCCCGACTGCTCGATGACGTCGATGATGCGGCTGACGCCCCAGGCCCAGGCGGCGAGCAGCCCGGTGCTGCTGGAGGAGCCGTAGACGCTGTAGAAGGCACCCTGCTTGTTGGTGCGTGGCGTGCCTTCCTTGCCGACCGCGAACGGGTCGTAGCTGATGACGGCGGCGCCGCTCGCCTTGATGGTGGCGGTGTCGGCGCCGAATCCTCCGTACACGATGACGGCCGGGAACGGCCCGGTGCCGCTCGGCAGGTCCACCGACGCGGAGAAACTGGAGCTCTTGCCGTTGGCGGACACGTTGACGGTGATGCCGGTCCGCGAGACCGTGCCCGTGACACTCGCCGGTTTGCCGGGCTTGTCGCCGTAGACGTAGCGCTCGGCCTGCTTTTTGATCTCCTCGCGGCGGCACCGCCACTCCGATTTGGCGGTGATGCGCTGCCCGTTGATCTTCTTGAAGGGATCGGGAAGCCGGGAGTTGGACGTCGGCGACCCCAGGTCGGGCACGGGGCAGTCGGCGCCCTCGTCCTCGACGCCGGAGGCGGCGGCGGCCGCCTGCGCCGTCCAGGGCGCGACCAGTGCGCCCACCCCGGTGTTGCCACCGGGGATCTCGATCACCGCGAGACCCAGCGAAAGCGCCGCCACAGCCCCGACGACGAGCGCACGGCGCACACCCCGGGTACGGCTCCTGCCGCCAGAAGACAAGGTGCGGCTCGTGCCGCCGGAAGACAGGGGGCGGCCCCTGCCGCCAGAAGACAGGGTGCGGCTCCTGCCGCCGGAAGTGATGTCGCCGATCATCGCCCGCTCCCGTGGGAGGGCCGACCGGCATCGATGAAGAGTGCGGCAGCCTGTGCCACTGCTGCTGCCGAGACCTTGAGGCCTTTCACGACAGTGCGTCCTTCCTTCTGAGGGCCCCGGACCCGTCACCGGTCCGTAAAGAACCGCCGACACGAGCGCGAGCTGAATTTTTTCGCAGCATCACCGAAACGTTGCAGCCCGGCAAGGCCCAAATCGGAGGGGGTGTCGGCCCGTGTCCATGCGAAGGGGAACAGCGCTGTTCGCGGCACGATTACCGCTACTACCGCACCGAATTTTCCGAAACACACACGAAAGTTTCATCCATGCGGCTGGTGAGACACGCCGAGCCCGCCACCCCCGTCCGCGCGGGCCATCGGGCTCCGGCGGCGCCTCAGGGTCCTCCGGCGGACGGCCCGACGACGTCGGCGCCCCGCTCTTCGAGCAGTTCGGCCAGGCGTGCGGCGTTGCGCTGGGAGTTGTCCGCGCAGCAGTTGTTCGTGAGCACGTGCGTGGTCACCGTACGGCCGGCCAGGTCAGCGATCCGGCCCGCCCAGTGCCGGAGCTCCTCCTCGGAGTAGAGGTAGCCGAACCGCTCCTCGATGACGCGACTCGTCCACTTCTCCGAATGACCGTGCAGGCGGACGACGGCGAGGTCGGAGGTCGCCGCGAGCACCGGCGCGACCGACGAGGGGTGCCCCTGCGGCATGTCCACTCCGACGTACGGCACGTCGTTGGCGGCCAGGAAGTCGAGGGTGTCCCGCCGGGTGGCCTCGGCCATCCAGGCCGCGTTGCGAAACTCGACGCACACGCGCATGGGCAGGCAGCGGTCGCGGCATTCGAGAATGTAGCGGCGGTTCGCGCCGCCCGGCGGAAACCACTGCGGAAACTGGAACAGAACCGCGCCGAGTTTCCCCGACTCGTGCAACGGCTCCAGCGCGGCGAGGAACCGGCGCCACACCTCCTCGACGACCTCCGGAGGCAGGTCGCGCCGGTAGAGCGCACGCCCGGGCTCCCCCAGCACGGCCCGCAGGTCCCTGTAGAGCGCGGCAGGCCTGGTCGGATGCCCGGTGAGCAGGGAGAACGCCTTCACGTTGAAGGTGAAGTCCTTCGGCGTACGGTCGCGCCACAGCTCGGCCGTACGCCAGGCCGGCGGGTTGTAGTAGGTGGCGTCCACCTCCACCAGGGGAAACCGGCTCGCGTAGTAGCCGAGCCTGGTCTCGGGGGTGGACGCCTCAGGGGGATACCAGCCCGAGGCGAGCAGCGACCTGTCCGTCCAGGAGGCCGTACCGACCAGGATCTTGCCCATCACACTCGCACGGCCCATCGCCGTCGCCGTCGCCGTCATAGGGGATCAACCGCTTCGGCAGGCGGACGGTCCCGCGCTTCCTCCCTTCGAGGATTTCTTGATCCCCAGTGCCAGTCCCAGTGCCAGTCCCCAGTGCCCCAAGGGACGCATGTGACGCATGTGACGCGGATCCGCGGACGGAACCCGCCTCGCTGACGCCGGGCGCCCGCGCCGCCGGCCCCCCGCACCCGATGACATAGCCTGTGAGCAGGCAAAACGACGACCAGAGGAGCTTCGCCATGGGTTCGCTCAGCCCTGTTCACTGGATGATCGTGCTCGTGGTGCTCGTGCTGCTCTTCGGTGCGAAGAAGCTTCCGGACACCGCGAAGGCCCTCGGGCAGTCGCTGCGGGTCCTCAAGAGGGAGACCAGCAGGCTCGGCGACGAGGACGACGCCCCGGTCGCCCAGGCCCGTACGGCACCCGCCGCTCCGGGCGCCGAGGAGCGGCTGCGTGCGCTCGAAGAGGAGAACGCCCGGCTCAGGGCCGCCGCGGACGCCGCGCGGCGGGACGAGCCCGAGGCCCGCTGAGGCCTCTCCCGCGCCCTGGCGATGGCCGCCCATCAGGCGAGTGCCGCGGCGATCGGCGCGACCCTCCTGGGGTCCCTGCGGGGTCCAGGCGGAGTGCGCGCGGGGTCCGCGCAGAGGTGCGTGCGGAGGTGCGTGCGGGGCTGCGTACGGGGGTGCGATGCGGAAATCCGGCCGATCACGCGAACCTTCCCACGGGGCCCGGACTCCAACAGAACATGAAGCACGCCCTCTCGCTCCGCGTCGTCGTCCCCGCCGCCACGGCGGCCGCGTTGATCTGCGCCGCGGCGCTCCCTGCCGGCGCCGCCGCCATGCCGAAGTTCGCCACGCCCAAGCCCTATGGCACGTCGTTCCAGAGCGACCCCCGCCATGACTTCACGAAGCACATCTCACCCCGGCACGACGGCGTCCTGCGGGGCTGGGTCACCTATTACCGGTCCGGCGTGGCGGAATACGCGCCGATCAGGTGGGCGAAGGACAAGACCGGCCACACGGAGGGGCACTTCGAGGGCCCGCCCGAGGGTGACGTGACGGCGTACGCCTCGCCTGTGGCGAAGAACGTGGTGTTCTACAGCGCCATCGGGTGCAAGGGCACCACGGTGACGGTGAAGAGCGGCGGCCTGGGGGCGAAGCGGTGCTCCCGCAGCGTGCTGATCTCCCGGATGAAGGCCAAGCATCATCCGGCGCTCATCACCGTCTATCGCGGCGCGATCGTCAAGGTGCAGGAGATCTACACCCCGTGAGCGACTGCGGCCGGCCCTGACGCCGCCGACCTGAGCCGGGCCCCGGGCGCGACCGTGCACCTGCCCCGCCGGGTCGTGGTCGAACGGCGGACATCGACGACGAGCAGGAGACGTCGATGAGAGCCACTCACCATACTGAGAGGATGTCAACGCCGCGGCAGCGCTACCGGGACCAGGTCCGTTCGGAGATCAAGCAGATCGCCCTCGTGCAGATCGGCGCGGGCGGGGCGGCGGCGCTGAGCCTGAACGCGGTGGCGAAACAGCTCGGTGTCACGGGCCCGGCGCTGTACAAGTACTTCCGCAGCCGCGACGACCTGCTGACCGAGCTGATCCTGGAGGCCTTCGACGACGTCGCCGGGGCCGTACGGGCCGCCGCCGGCGAGGGCGCGCCGCGGGAGCGGCTGCACGCGCTGGCCCGGGCCTTCCACGGGTGGGCGGTGGCCAATCCGCACCTGTTCCAGTTGCTGGCCGGGACGCCCTCGCCCGGCTACGAGGCTCCCCCGGAGAGCATGCTGCGGGCCCGGAGCGTGCTCGGGCCCTTCCTGCCGGTGTTCGCCGGAGGGCGCTGCCGACCGGGGACAGAACCGCTGCGGGAGCAGATGCGGCGGTGGGTGGAGGAGACCCCGGCGGTCGCCGAGTGGGTGCGCACGTTCGCCCCGGAGGGGGATCCGGCGACCGCCCTGGCCGGAACCGTGATGGCCTGGGCCCAGCTCCAGGGCGTGGTGAGCCTGGATGTTCAGGGGCAGTTCGCCGGCCTGGGTCACAGCGGTGCCACCCTGCTCGACGCCGTCATCGACGCGCTCGCCGACAGCATGGGCCTGTAACGGGCATCCTGGAACGATGAGTACAGAAGCGATCAACGCAGCGGCCGCGGGGACCTGGCGGCTCGGCGACCTCACGGTCAACAGGATGGGGTTCGGCGCGATGCGCCTGACGGGCAGCGCCGCCTTCGACCTCGGCACGCCGAGCGACCGCGAACGATCGATCGCGGTGCTGCGGCGCGCCGTCGACCTCGGCGTCAACCACATCGACACGGCGGCGTTCTATTTCTCGCAACTGCGCTCGGCCAACGAGCTGATCAACCGGGCGCTCGCGCCGTATCCGGACGACGTGGTCATCGCGACCAAGGTGGGCCCGGGACGGGACCCGTCCGGCGAGTGGCTGCCGTTCGCCCGGCCCGACCAGTTGCGCGGCCAGGTCGAGGAGAACCTGCGCCAGCTCGGCCGCGACCACCTCGACCTGGTCTACCTGCGCCAGCCGGGGCTCGACTCGATCGCCGAGCACTTCGGGGCGCTCGCCGAGCTGCGCGAGGCCGGTCTCATCCGGCACCTCGGGATCTCCAACATCCGGCCCGGGCATCTCGCGCAGGCCCAGGCGATCGCGCCGGTGGTGAGCGTGCAGAACCGGTACGGCATCGGCGCCGTGCGCAGCCAGGAGCTGCTGCGCACCTGCGGCGAGCAGGGCATCGCCTTCGTGCCGTTCTTCGCGATCGCCGGCGAGGGCCGCGAGCTGGGGGCGAGCGACACGGACCAGGAGGAGGTGCGCGCCGTGGCCCGCGCGCACGACGCGACCCCCGCGCAGGTGCGACTGGCCTGGACGCTCCAGCAGGGGCCGCACGTGCTGGCCATCCCGGGCACCGGCAATCCCGATCACCTGACCGAGAACGTCACCGCCGCCGCGCTGCGCCTCACGGACGAGGACATGGCCCGTCTGGACGCGCTCTCCGACGCCGGCTGACCGAAAACCCGGCCGACGGCACGCCTCAACACGCCGATCGACTGCCCGCGATCAGGGCTCACGATTTGCAGCACGCGATGCACGGCACGCGATGCACGGCACGCGATCGACGGCTCGCTGTCGGTCGGCAGCCGGGCTGCCCGCAGCGGATCCGTACGAAGGCCGCCGGTTTCCCCTTCGAAGCCGGCGGCCCGTTCATGTCACGGTCGTGCGGCGGCCTTGCGGCGGTCACTGGTCGCTCTCGGCCTCCGCCTTGGCCGACTGCGTGTCCTCGCCCTTGCCCACCCTGGCCAGCGCCTCACGAAGCTGCTCGGCGGTCATCTTGGAGCTGCCCTCGACGTCCGCCTCGTGGCCCTGGTGGCCCGGGTCGTGGAGGTCCTGGTCCTCGCTCATGACCCGTCCCCTCCTCCGCACCGGTATCAGAGCCGCTGGTCCCCCGCGAACGCGCCGCCCACACGGCCACAGGCCGGACTTGACGCGATTTTTCCGCGGCCGGCGGAGGTGCGCGTTCAGGCGGCGGCCGAGGCGCTGTCCGGGGACCTCCACGAGCCGGTACGCCACGTGACCCAGCACCAGCAGGACGAGGAAGAACACCGGGAGGTTCGGGACGACCCGCAGCAGGAGCGGATGCAGCAGATACAGGGAGAAGCTGATCACTCCGAGGTGGGCGAGCCACCGGGGGAACGACCGGTGCCGCAGCCGGAACGCGAGCGCGAAGAAGCCCGCCGCCAGCAGGACCGCCGCGGCCCAGGCGGGCTCGTCGGCCACCAGGACGCCGCAGACGAGGACCGTCAGCAGCGCGGTGACGGCCCAGACCGGCCGGAGCGTGCCCTGCTCGGCGCGCCACACGGCGGTCCCGGCGAACATCACAGCCGCGATGACCAGGCCCTGTCCCGCCCCGATCCGGCTGCCGAGGATCACCAGCGCCAGGCCGAGCAGGCCGCCGATCACCGCGGCGGCCGTCCTGAGGCGGCCGTTCGCGGTCACGGTCACGACGATGACCAGGATCACCGCGACGGCCATGAGCACGGCGACCGGGCCCGCGCCGCCGTTGATCGTCGCGCCGGGCATGAACAGACCGAGCGGCACGGCCGCCACCGCCAGGACCACGGCGATGGGCGCCGACCTGTGCGCCTGCCGTACGGCGAACAGCCCGGCCGTCATCAGGTAGAACGCCATCTCGTAGGAGAGCGTCCACATCACGTTGATCACCGAGGGGACGCCGATGAGTTCCTGCAGCATCGTGAGGTTCGCCAGCGCGACGAGCGGCGGCGGCCGGCGGTCGAGGCCGGGCGAGGTCTCGAACACCCCGGCGTACGCGAGGAGCAGCGCGAGGGCGAGCGCGGCGAGCAGCAGCGGGAGAAGCCGGAAGGCCCGGCCGGTCCAGAAGGCCCGCAGGTCGCCCCGCCGTTCCAGCGAGGCCGGGATGATGTATCCGCTGACCAGAAAGAACACGAAGACGCCCCAGGTGCCCACGTCGACCCTGCGGTCCACCTCTCCCCACGCCGCCGGGACGAAGGTCCAGGCCGAGTGGTGCAGCGCCACGGCCGGAGCGGCGATCCCGCGTAAGACGTCCAGCCACGCCAGCCGGGAGGGGTTTGCTGCCATTCAGGTGACTTTAGGCGAAATATGGCATCGGCAGCATCGCGCCTGGTACGCCGCGGACCTCGCAGGAATGCTAGGAAACGAGAGTGGACCACGGTGATCTCCGGCTTCTGAACGACGACGCACTGGAGCGGTCCCCGGTCGTGGCCAACAGCGCCATGAACCGCGAGCGCCGCCTGCCGGCCTACCGGCGCGAACTCGGCGTCGACGTCCTCGCCCTCCTGCGCGACACCGATCGGGTCGTCCGATGGCTCGACCTGTGCTGCGGCACGGCGAACGCGCTGTTCGAGGCCGCACACGCGCGGGGAGACCGGGCGGAGATCGTCGGTGTGGACCTGGTCGGCTACTTCGCCGGGCCGCCCCGGCCGCCGCGGCTGCGGCTGGTCACGGCGTCGGTGACCTCGTGGACTCCCGATGCGGCGTTCGACCTGATCACCTGCGTCCACGGGCTGCACTACGTCGGCGACAAGCTGGGCGTTATCGCCCGGGCCGCCTCCTGGCTGACCGACGACGGCCTGTTCGCCGCCAACCTCGACGTACGGAGCGTACGGCGTGCGGACGGGACGCCCGCCGGACGACGGCTGACGGCCGATCTGCGGGCGAGCAGCCTCGTCTACGACGCCAGGAACAAGCGGGTGAGCTGCCGTGGCCGCAGGGAGATCGACCTGCCCTGGTCCTATATCGGCGCCGACGACCGCGCGGGCCCCAATTACACCGGCCAGGCGGCTGTGGAGTCCTACTACGCGGTCGGCTGAGGGCCGTCGGCGGGGCGGGGGCGTACGTCGCAGTCCGGCAGGCCCGCGAGCACGCCGGCGAGCTGGCGGGCGTTGGTCTGCGCGTAGTCGCGGTAGCAGTTGTTCATCAGCACGTGGGTCGTGGACGCCTGGCCGCCGAGTTCACGCAGCCGCGGCGCCCACCGTTTCAGCTCGTCGATGGAGTAGCGGTAGCCGAAGCGCTCGTGGATGTCGTGACTGGTCCACTTGTCGCTGTGCCCGTGGAACCGCACGATCTCCAGGTCGGACGTGGCCGCGACGACCGGCGGGATCGAGTCCGGATAGCCCTGCGGCATGTCCACGCACACGTACGGAATGGCGTACGAGCGGAGGAAGTCGAGAGTCTCGGTCTGGTTCTCCTCGCTCATCCACGTGTGGTTGCGGAACTCGACGGAGATTCGCAACGGCTCGCAGCGCCGCTTGCACTCCAGGATGTAGTGCTTGTTCGCCCGGCCGATCGGGAACCACCGGGGAAACTGGAAGAGCACCGCCCCGAGCTTGCCCGCCTCACGCAGCGGCGACAGTGCGCCGAGGAACCGCTCCCAGACCTGGTCCACGACCTTCGGCTCGAGGTCGCGGGCGTACAGGTTCTTGCCGCCGCCGCTCGGACGCAGGTCCTTCGGCAGCGCGCCCGGCCGGGTCGGATGCCGCGTGAGCAGCGAGAACGCCTTGACGTCGAAGACGAACTCCGCGGGCGTGCGCTCGGCCCACAGCCGCACGGTGGCCTCGGCGGGCGGCGCGTAGTAGGTGGAGTCGACCTCCACCAGCGGAAACATGCCCGCGTAGTGGCGCAGGCGGTCCTCCGGCGTCGTGACGCCGGGCGGATACCACCCCGACTCCAGCAGCGTCTTGTCGGTCCACGACGCCGTGCCGACCAGGATCTCCCCCATACCTCACGATAAGGAGCCCGGCCCGCCCCGGCCGTCGCCGGGGCTCAGTATCAAGGCGGCGGGGGCAGTCCTTCCGGCGGCGGGACTGGGGCCTTGGGGCGGCGGAAGAAGAGGAAGGCGACGAGCAGGAACAGAAGGCCGACCGCTCCCGCGCCCCCGCCGATGGCCAGATAACCGGTGTCGATGGGCGGGTGGGTCATGGGCGCGTCGGTGGGGCCGTCGCCGAAGTACTTCTTCCCCTTGTACGGCACGGCCCGGACCGCGGACTTTCCCGGAGAGCCGGCCGCCGCGACCACGGCGGCCGCGTCCACCTGGCCGAAGCCCACGAACGGGTCGTATCCGCCCGCCGGATGCCGGGCGGTCCTGGTCAGGATGCCCCGGATCTGTCCCGGTGTGAGCTTCGGGTTGCGGGACAGCGCCAGCGCGACCACCCCTGCGGCGAGGGCGCAGGCCGGGGAGGTGCCGTCGACCGACTGGTAGCCGCCGAGATTCCTGGCGCTGTGGATGCCGACGCCGGGGGCCGCGATCGTGGTGTAGGTGTGCACCTGGGAGAAGTCCGCCCGGCGGCCGTCGGGCCCCAGCGCCCCCACCCCGATGACCCCGGGATAGGCGGCCGGATAGGACACGCTGTTGTTGGCGTCCACCTCCAGCGGGTCGGTCGAGCCGCCGTTGCCGGAACTGGCCAGGATCGTGACGCCCTTGCTCACCGCGTAGTCCACCGCGGCGGCCGTGTCCTCCTCGTAGCCCGAGAGGATCGCCCACTCGTCGGTGCCGAGCGACATCGAGATGACCTTCGCCCCCTTGCCGACGGCATACCTGATGCCGTTGGCCAGGGCATGCGCGGCCTTCTCGCTCTGCGCGTCCTTCGTCATCTTCAGCGCCCGCTTCCGCGCGGGGTCCTCCCAGTCCCACAGGACCCGCACCGACAGGACGCGGGCCTTCGGCGCCACCTTGAGCACGTCGGACGCCATCGCGGTGCCGTGCTCGCCCCAGTAGGACTGGCCTGGCCGGGCGCCGCCCCCGATGAAGTCGCGGCCGGTCGTCACCCGGCCGCGCAGCGCGGGATGCTTGGCCACCACACCGGTGTCGAGCACGGCGACCAGAACGCCGTCCCCCTGGGCCGTCCGGTGCGCCTCGGGCAGCCGCAGGGCCGCGACCTCCCAGTCCCTGGGCGCGTCCGCCCACGCCGGAACCGCCGTACCCGCCACCGCGAGAACCGACGCGGCGACGGCGGCAAGGGCGGCGCGGAGCCCGCGCCCGGTCACGCCTTCCCCTGCGGAATCAGATCCGTCAGCCGCCAGGCGAGGGACTCGGCCAGGCCTTCCGCCACCGCGTTCCACGGCTCGCGGTCCATGCGCTGTTGGTAGCTTCGCTTGCCCCAGGGCTGCGGGAGCCGGCCCGCCTTCCTGCCGTCCGCCGGTCCCGCCGAGGCGACCACCGCGCACGGCGCGTAGACGTCCAGCACCTTGTCGCCCCCACTGCCCGCCCGTACGGCGTCGCTCCAGGTGATCCCCGGGGCGGCGAGGGCGTGCACGGCCTGGTCGGGCCGGTCGGCGTCCCCCTTGTCGTGGACGAGGTCGCCCAGATCGAGGGCGACCTTCGGGTCGCGGAACACGACGATGGCGACGGTCGCGGCAGTGCCGCCCGTGTCGTCCACGTACGTGGCGCGCAGGGCCGCGACGCAGCCGCGTCGGGCGGCCTCCTTCGCCACGGCCCCGCTCAGCGCCTTCGCGCAGGAGGTCTCCGGGGAGATCGCGACCCTGGTCCAGCCGCGCTCGGTGTTCGGGTCGCCCTGTCTCTTCTCCGGGTCCTGCAGGCCGAGCGCCGCGGGAAAAAGCGCCTCGGCGGGCTCGTTGCGCCACAGGTTGCGCGCGTATTCGGTGTTGCGGATCTCCTGGTGGCTGTTCGACACGGCCTTCGCCACGACGGCGCCCCCGCCGAGCAGGAGCACCAGGCCGAGCCCCCCGCACAGGACCCCGCCGAAGACCCGCCCGGCTCCCCGCCGCGGCCTGCCGTCGCCTTCCGGCTCGTACGACGGACCGCCCGGCTCGTACGGACCGCCGGGCGCGGGCCACGGACCCGGCTGCGGTGATTGCTGCTGCGGTGGTTGCGGATGCGGCCACGGCTGCGGCATCGGCCCGGGAGCCTGCGCCGGTTGCCGCTGCCACGGCTGCCCGCCGGGCTGGGAGTGCGGACCCGGTGGCCAGCCCTGTGGCGATTGGTTCGGTGGCGGTTGATTGAGCGGCGGTTGGTTTGGCGGCGGATAGCCCGGCCACGGCTGCTGCGGCCCTGCGGGCGGCTGCCCCGGACCATGCGGCCCGGGTCCGTAGGGATTGGCGGGAGGCCCGCCCGGATATCGGCCGGCAGGTGGGGGATGTGCCATGGCTCTCCCGTTGTGCGTGCCGTACGCGGACACGCCCCGGGCGGCCGCCGTACGGCCGGGGAGTGCGGCGGCGCACACGCCCGCCACGCTCCCCTCCCCGATCACGACATTTGGCACTATAGCCATCTCCGCAGCCGTTCCCGGGCGGCTCTCACAGCCAGAAAAGCCGTGACGCACGGGACACGTGAAGCACTCGCGGGCCTATGATGTTGGAAAATAAAGTGCCTCCGGCGTCCGGCGGTCACTGGAGAAGACCCGCGGCCGCTGGAAGGCAAGCCAAACCCAGCACTGCGCGGAACGCACCGGAGGTGGCGATGCTGTCGACCTGGGCTCTGGAGACGTTCGGCCCGCGCGCCGAGCAGATCCGCCAGGGGGTGACCGAGGCGCTGACGCTCGCCCTGGAGAACGCCCAGGACGCCCAGAAGACGGCGCGGACCGAGCTCCTCCACCCGTTCGGCTTCACGCTCATGTCCCGCAAGTTCGAGGCCCTGGCCGGCGCGTTCGCGGACATGCCCGACGTCGTGACCGTCAAGCCGCCGGGCTCCCAGCACGAGCTCGTCGTGCTCGGCGGCAACCTGCTGTTCCCGTTCCGCTACGCGAAGGACCGCTCGGTCAGCGTCGTCAACGCCAGGATCGGCGACGGCAGGCCGTCCGGGCTGGTGCAGGCGCTGTTCGCCAGGTTCGGCCCGGAGCCCTGGGCCGAGCAGCTCACGCTCGGCGGCGTCGAGGCCGCCCTGCCGGAGCCCGCGACTCCGGCCGCCCGCGCGCTCACCCGGCTGCCCGAGGGCACCCGCCTCGTGCTCATCGCGTACGCCTGCAACGCCAGGGCCGGTCTGCTCGACGTGTGGTGGGGCGAGGCCGAGCTGCTCGACCGCACCGGCAGCCTGCGGTGGCACCACTGCGAGCCGATTCCGCTCGCCGGGCAGGCGCCCGCGGCCGAGCTGCCCGGGGTGGTGGCCTCCGCCGGCGCGGCGTCCGCGTTCGCCAGGGGCGCGATGCCGGCTCCGGCCCTGAATCCGCGCCCGCCCTACGAGCGCGCGACCGACCTGCCTCCGATGAGCGAGGCGCCGTACGCACCGGACGCCGCCGCCGATGAAGGACGATGACCGGCTGCGCCTGGTCGAGGAGACCCTTCCCCCCGAATCCGGCACCACAGCGCCCAGCCCGCAGGCCGTGGCGGACGCCTTCGACGGCACCCGCCTCACCCAGGCGCGACGCCTGGCGGCACTGACGAAGAAGGAGGTGGCCGAGCGCATCGGGGTCTCACCCGCCGCGGTCGGCCAATACGAGGCAGGGGTCACCCGGCCGCGTCCCGATCTGGTTCCGCTCCTCGCCGAGGTGCTCGCGGTGCCCGCGGCCTTCTTCCTGCCGGGCCGCCCGCACGGCAAGCTGGACGGCTCGATGGCGCACTTCCGCAGCCTGCGCTCCACCCGGGCCTACCAGCGCGCCAAGGCGGTGGCCTTCGTCGAGCAGGTCTGGGAGCTGACGTACGCGCTGGAGAAACGGGTGCGGCTCCCCTTCGTGGACCTGCCCGGCTTCGCCGGGGGCGAGGTGCACTCGGGCAGCGCCCTGCCCCGCGATCCCATGGGCGCGGCCCGCGCGCTGCGGGCCCACTGGGAGCTCGGCACCGGGCCGATCAGCCACCTGGTGCGGCACATGGAGTCCCGGGGGATCGTCGTCGTCTTCCCCCAGGCCGACGAGGACGCGGTCACCGTGGACGCCTTCTCCACGTCCAGCCTGCCGCGGCCCATCGTCGTCCTGACGCCCAACCGCTTCGACGACGTCTACCCGCACCGCTTCACCGCCGCCCACGAGCTGGGGCACCTGGTGCTGCACGGGGACGCGGCCGCCGGGGACAGCCAGCAGGAGCGCGAGGCCGACTCCTTCGCCGCGGAGTTCCTCACCCCGCGCGACAGCATCCTGCCCAGCCTGCCCGCCCGGGCGGACCTGCGGCGGCTGGCTGAGCTGCGCCGCGTCTGGGGCGTGTCGGTCGACTCCCTGCTGTACCGGTGCCGGGAGGTCGGCCTGCTGTCCGACTCCGCGGCCGGGCGCGCCTACCAGCGGCTCGCCGCGCTGCGCGGGCAGCCGGGCTTCGCCACCGAGCCGGTGTCCGGTTACCCCGGCGAGCAGCCGGTCCTGCTCGCCCAGGCCTTCGAGATGGCGGCCGAGACCGGGCTGACCGTGCCCGCGCTGGCCCGCGAGCTCGCCTGGCCCATGGCGCGCGTACGCGAGCTGATCGGCCTGCCCGCCCATCGCCCCCAGCTGAGACTCGTCCCCTGAGGCCACGCGCAGCCTCGGGCGGCGCGGTCAGACGAGCGGGGTGGGGGCAGGGTCGAGGGCAGTCACACCCGGCGGACGGGGCAGCCCCGCCGGGGACCGTTCAGGCCGCGACGGCGCTCTGCACGACCTGCTCCTTCAGCGGTGCGAGGGCCCCGGCGATGGAGCCGATCGTCTCGGCGTCGACGCCGCACGACTCCAGCGCCCCGGCCAGATGGAAGACCACCTGGTCGAACTCCTCCGCCGTGATGCCGAGCCCGGCGTGCGCCTCGTCCATCGACTTGCCCCGGTATTCCTGCGGACCGCCGAGCGCGGCGGCGACGAAGCTGCGCTGGTGCGCCTTGAGCTTGGCCATGTCGACGTCCGCGAAGTAGCCCCGAAGCATCGGGTCCGCGACGACCCGCGTGTAGAACTCCTCGACCACGGCCGCGACCGCGTCAGAACCGCCGATCCGATCGAAGATGGACGCCATGGCGCTTTCCTCCCGGGTGTGCGTGACCTCGTCCCCACGATGATCGCCACGCTTCGTTACAGGCCGATTACCAGGCGGGAATACGTACGTGGCCGGGGGCTCACGCGGTCGACACGGCAGAAAAGGCCGCAGGCGGAAAACGGGACGGTGCCCGGACAACGACCGTCACCCTGCCCGAAGATTTCAGCGAGTGAGGCCGTAAAGGGACACTCGGCTGTCGACCTCCGCGTCGTACCGCTCCCGGGTGAGGAACAGGTCGCGGCGCGCAGGCAGGGTGGCGACGTACGTCGTCCACTCCTCGTAGTGCCAGCAGGGCGCGCAGGCACATCCGGTGAAGCGGAAGTTCGCGAGGTACCTGCCCACCTGGCCCGGGCCGAGCGTGAACAGGTGCGCGCGGTGCCGCGGCACGGGGTAGGAGGCGTGCGAGGGCAGCCGCTCGACTTTCAGGCCGCCGTCCGTCTCGATCAGTCGCAGGCGCACGCCCTCCGCCTCGGCCGCCGTCCGCTCCTCGATGCGAACGCCCCCCTCGGTGTCGATGAGCACGTCGTGGACGAGCGGCGTCCCCGGCGGCGCCGCGGGCAGCGGGAAAGCACGGTCGAGCGAAGCGCGCCGCGCGGCCTCGCGGGCGCCTCGGTCCTCCTTCGACCACCGGACGCGCACTCGCTGCACCACCACCGCCGTCACCGTCATGTCCGTCATGGTCTCAACCGGCGGTCGCGGGACACCATCAGGTGGCGCCGGGGGCCGGGCTCGCGAACGAGCCCGGCCCTCGCGCTGTCACGGTTCGAGGCTCTCCGGAACGGAGTCGGAGTGCCCCTTCGGGCGTTCGGTGCGGCCACCGGCGTCATAGATCTTCACCCAGCGGATGCCTGGCAGCCGCTTGAGCGTGGGCGTGATCTCGTCGGCGACGGTGAACGCCGACCCGCCGCTGCGCAGGGACCCGGTGAGCCGCACGTGGGCGACCCCGTCGCGGACGCCGACCGAACGGACGCCGGTGGCCCCCGAGGCGACGAACCGCAGCCCCTTGGCATACTCCGCCTGCGTCGGCCCGGCGAACAGCCGCTGGAGCGCGCCGCGCGCGGTGGACGGCGGCGTCACCGGCCGCGACACCGCCGCCGTGTACGGCCGCCGCCCCGCCGCGTACGCCCGGGAGTCGAGGAAGTACGTGCGCACCGGCACCGTCCGGTAGGGCGTCTTGATGTCCACGACCACGCGGCTCGGACGCGTGAGGGTGTAGACGCGGTAGGACGATTTCCGGGTCAGGCCGATGCCGAACGTGAGCTCCGCCTCGAAGTCGCCCGAGTTGACGACCTGGATCACGCCGGGCAGCGCGAAGGTCTCACGGGCGGGCCCGTAGGTGGGGCGCCCGCCGTTGTCGTGGCCGGTCGCGCCGCCGAAGCCCAGCCTGAGGATCGCGTCGCCGGCCACCGGGACCGTGCGGCCCGAGCCGTCGGCGATCAGCCGGGACACGTAGCCGGCGCCCCGCCGCGCCGGGAGCGGCCCGCGGAACTCGAAGACGACCCGGTCGAGTCCGGGCTGATGTGCGGCGCGCACGTCGACCAGGGTCGCCACGCGCGGGGCCGCGTGAACGGCCGCGTTCGACGAGGCGGGTGTCGCGGCGGCCGGGGCCGCCGACAGGCTCACCAGCGGCACGGCCAACGCCGCCAGCGAGCGCTTGGGGGGCAGAAACATGAGGGCTCCTCTGCCGGGTTCCTTTCGCGAGTTGGGGGACCCGCGGGCGGGCGCAGGACCGGTTCCCGGCCGGCGCCCACTTGAAGTATCCCCAGGTAGGCCCGGCTCGGGGACGGGACAGACCTGTCACCTTCTCTCCGGCTTTTCCGACCCATTGACGGCACGGTGGGCCCTATGTAACATCTGGGCAATCTAAAGTAAAAAATTTGCAGTTCTAAATCGAGAGTTTGCGGTTCTCCGCAAGTTCCGGCAGGAAGCACTGCGTCCGTGCGCCCCGCCACCGTCACCTTTCGCACGAAAGGACATGAGGTGATGTCGGCCACGGCAGTGGGCAACCGGTCGCCGCCGCGACCCCAGCGACCCCCGATCTCCGAAATCCCCCCACGACCGCGGGATCGGATGACCCGCCGGTCGGTTCCTGCCGGACAGAGGAACGCAAATGTCGAAGACGCATGTCCCGTTATTGCGCTTGATCGCTGTGGTGGCCGCGGCCTGCCTGCTCGCCGTGGCCGCGCCCCTCTCCCCCGCCTCCGCCGCCGGTGGCCCCAACCTCGCCGCCGGTCGCACCGTGACCGCGAGCAGCGGCAACAGCCCGTACGTCCCGGGCAACCTCAACGACGGCAACCAGGGCACCTACTGGGAGAGCTCCAACAACGCCTTCCCCCAATGGGCGCAGGTCGACCTCGGCGGCGCGACGAGCATCGACCAGGTCGTGCTCAAGCTGCCGGCGTCGTGGGAGGCCCGCACCCAGACGCTGTCGGTGCAGGGCAGCACCGACGGGTCCTCCTTCAGCACGATCGTGAGCTCGGCCGGCCGCTCCTTCGCCCCCGGCTCGGGCAACACGGTGACGATCGGCTTCACCGCGACCACGACCCGGTACGTCCGGATCAACATCACCGCCAACACGGGCTGGCCCGCGGCGCAGCTGTCCGAGATCGAGATCTACGGCGCCGCCACCGCGTCCGGCAACCTCGCCCTCGGCAAGACCATGAAGGAGAGCGCGCACGCCGACGTGTACGGCGCGGCCAACGCCAACGACGGCAACCAGGCCACCTACTGGGAGAGCGCCAACAACGCCTTCCCCCAATGGCTGCAGGTGGACCTCGGCGCCTCGACCGCGGTGGACAAGGTGGTGCTGAAGCTCCCGCCCACCTGGGAGGCCCGCACCCAGACGCTGGCCGTGCAGGGCGGCACCGACGGCACCGACTTCTCCACCCTCGCCGCCTCCGCGGCCCGCGCCTTCACCCCGGCGAGCGGCAACACGGTCACCATCACCTTCTCCACCGCGAACGTCCGGTACGTCCGGATCAACGTCACCGCCAACACCGCCTGGCCCGCAGGGCAGATCTCCGAGTTCGAGGTGTACGGCCCGGCGCCCACCGGTGACACCCAGGCCCCGACCGCGCCTTCGAACCTCGCCTACACCGAGCCGGCCACCGGCCAGATCAGGCTCACCTGGTCGGCCTCCACCGACAACGTCGGCGTCAGCGGATACGACGTCTACGCCAACGGGGTGCTGCGCACCAGCGTCGCCGGAAACACCACGACCTACACCGACACCCAGCCCACCAGCGCCACCGTGACCTACTACGTGCGGGCCAAGGACGCCGCGGGCAACGAGTCGGCCAACAGCAACACCGTCACCCGCAACGGCGCGACCGGCGACACCCAGGCCCCGACCGCGCCCTCGAACCTCGCCTACACCGAGACCACGCCGGGACAGGTCAAGCTCACCTGGTCGGCCTCCTCCGACAACGTCGGCGTGACCGGGTACGACGTCTACGCGAACAACGTGCTGCGCGGCAGCGTCGGCGGAAACACCACGACCTACACCGACACCCAGCCCACCAGCGCCACCGTGACCTACTACGTGCGGGCCAAGGACGCCGCGGGCAACGAGTCGATCACCAGCAACACCGTCACCCGCAACGGCTCGGGCGGCGGCTCGAACATGGCCGTCGGCAGGCCGATCACCGCCTCCTCCTCCACGTTCACCTACGTCGCCGCGAACGCGAACGACAACGACCTGACGACATACTGGGAGGGCGCGGGCGGCTCCTACCCGCAGACGCTGACCGTCCAGCTCGGGGCCAACGCCGTCGTGAGCTCGGTCGTGCTCAAGCTCAACCCCGACGCCGCCTGGTCCACCCGTACGCAGACCGTCCAGGTGCTGGGCCGCGAGCAGAGCGCGTCGGGATTCACCGGCCTGACCGGCGCCGCGACCTACACCTTCAACCCGGCGGCCGGCAACACGGTGACGATTCCGGTCTCCGGCACTGTCGCCGACGTGCAGCTCAGGTTCACCGCCAACTCCGGCGCCCCGGCCGGGCAGGTCGCCGAGTTCCAGGTGATCGGCGCCCCGGCGCCCAACCCCGACCTGACCGTCACCTCCCTGTCCGCCTCCCCCGCGTCCCCGGTGGAGACCGACGCCGTCACGCTGTCGGCGACGGTGCGCAACGCGGGCAGCCTCGGCTCCGGCGCGACCAATGTCGCCTTCTACCTGGGCGGGACCAAGGCGGGCACCGCCTCGGTCGGCGCGCTCGCGGCCGGCGCCTCGGCCACCGTGACGGCGAACATCGGCCAGCGCGACGCGGGCAGCTACCCGCTGAGCGCCAAGGTCGACGAGTCGAACGCGGTGATCGAGCAGAACGAGACCAACAACGCCTTCACCGCCTCCTCCCCGCTGGTCGTGAAGCCCGTGGACAGCTCCGACCTGGTGGCCTCCCCGGTGAGCTGGTCGCCCGGCAACCCGGCGGGCGGCAGCACGGTGACGTTCACCGTCGCGATCAAGAACCAGGGCACGGTCGCCTCGGCGGGCGGCGCCCACGGGATCACGCTCACGATCACGAACGACTCGGGCACCGTGGTCAAGACGCTGACCGGCTCCTACAGCGGCGCGATCGCGGCCGGCGCCACCACGAGCCCGGTGACCCTGGGCACGTGGACGGCGGCCAACGGCAGATACACGGTGAAGACCGTGCTCGCCGCCGACGCCAACGAGCTGCAGGTCAAGCAGGCCAACAACACCTCCACGCTGCCGTTCTTCGCCGGCCGCGGCGCGAACATGCCGTACGACATGTACGAGGCCGAGGACGGCGTGACCGGCGGCGGGGCGACGGTCGTCGGCCCGAACCGGACCATCGGCGACCTGGCCGGCGAGGCGTCCGGCCGTAAGGCCGTGCGGCTCACCACCACCGGCAGCTATGTGGAGTGGACGACGAGGGCCGACACGAACACCCTGGTCACCCGCTTCTCCATCCCCGACGCGGCGGGCGGCGGCGGCACCGACGCCACGCTGAACGTCTACGTCAACGGCGGCTTCCTCAAGGCGATCAACCTGACCTCGAAGTACGCGTGGCTGTACGGCCCGGAGGCGGGCCCGGGCAACTCGCCGGGCGCGGGCGCCCCGCGGCACATCTACGACGAGGCCAACATCCTGCTCGGGACGACCGTGCCGAAGGGCAGCAAGATCCGGCTGCAGAAGGACGCCGCCAACACCTCCACGTACGCGATCGACTTCGTGAACCTGGAGCAGGCGTCGGCGATCTCCAACCCCGACCCCGCGACGTACGCCGTCCCGGCCGGGTTCACCCACCAGGACGTGCAGAACGCGCTCGACAAGGTGCGGATGGACACCACGGGCAAGCTCGTCGGCGTCTACCTGCCGCCCGGCGACTACCAGACGTCGGGCAAGTTCCAGGTGTACGGCAAGGCGGTCAAGGTGGTCGGCGCCGGGCCGTGGTTCACCCGGTTCTACGCGCCGTCCACGCAGGAGAACACCGACGTCGGCTTCCGGGCGGAGTCGTCGGCCAACGGCTCGACGTTCTCCGGGTTCGCCTACTTCGGCAACTACACCACCCGCATCGACGGGCCGGGCAAGGTGTTCGACTGGCAGAACGTCGCCAACATGACGATCGACGACATCTGGGTCGAGCACCAGGTCTGCATGTACTGGGGCGCGAACACCGACAACATCACGATCAGGAACTCGCGGATCCGCGACACGTTCGCCGACGGCGTCAACATGACCAACGGCAGCACGGACAACCTGGTCTCGAACATCGAGGCGAGGACGACCGGCGACGACAGCTTCGCGCTGTTCTCGGCCATCGACGCGGGAGGCGCCGACGAGAAGAACAACGTCTACGAGAACCTGACCGCGATCCTGCCGTGGCGCGCGGCCGGCATCGCGGTGTACGGCGGATACGCGAACACCTTCAGGAACATCTATATCGCGGACACGCTGACCTACTCCGGCATCACGATCAGCTCGCTCGACTTCGGCTACCCGATGAACGGCTTCGGCGCGAGCCCGCCCACGGTGTTCGACAACATCTCGATCGTCCGCGCGGGCGGCCACTTCTGGGGCCAGCAGACCTTCCCGGCGATCTGGCTGTTCTCCGCCTCGAAGGTGTTCCAGGGCATCCGGGTCAGCAACGTTGACATCGTCGATCCGACGTACTCGGGGATCATGTTCCAGACCCAGTACCTCGGCGGCCGGCCGGTCAACCCGATCAAGGACACCGTCTTCACCAACATCTCGATCTCCGGGGCGCACAAGAGCGGCGACGCGTTCGACGCGAAGTCGGGCTTCGGCCTCTGGGCGAACGAGCTGCCCGAGCCCGACCAGGGCCCGGCGGTCGGGTCGGTGACCTTCAACAACCTCAAGCTCAGCGACAACTACCAGGACATCAAGAACACGACGTCGACCTTCACCATCAACATCAACCCCTGATGACATGAGAAGCGCCGCCGGAGAGGAGCCTCTCCGGCGGCGCTTTTCCGGGGGGTGTCGTCAGGAGGTCAGGAGCAGCGGGTGCCGTTCAGCGTGAAGCCGGTCGGGTCGCCGTTCGAGCCGCTCCAGGTGCCCTGGAAACCGAATTGGGTGTTCCCGCCCGCCGGGATCGACCCGTTGTACGACAGGTTCCTCGCGGTCACCGACGACCCGCTCTGGGTGACGTCGGCGTTCCAGTAGCCGGTGATCTTCTGGCCGTTCGGGAAGGAGAAGCCGAGGTTCCAGCCGTTCACCGCGCTGGAGGAGGTGTTGGTGACGGTCACGGTGCCGGTGAAGCCGCCCTGCCACTCGTTCTTGCTGTAGCTCACCCGGCAGGCGCCGCCGCCGTTGCCGTTGCCGCCGGTCGGCGAGACGGTGGGGGTCGGCGAGGGGCTCTGGACCACGCCGCCGATGCTGTAGGAGAAGTTGTTCACCGCGAGACCGGCGCCGCCGATCCAGGGCTCGAATCCGGCCTGGACGCTGGTCAGGTACCACGACCGCTGGGCGTACCCGCGGTTCACCGCGTCGTCGTAGAACGAGCGGACGGCGAAGTTGATCGAGTTCGTCGGCGAGGTGCGGACGTAGGAGATGACGTTCCAGCCGATGTTGCCCTCCCAGACGTCCCAGGTGCCTCCGGCGATGTTCGCCGTGCCCACCCGGGAGCCCACGGGCTGCACCGAGCCGGTGTGATTGAGCCACACCATGATCTCGGCGCCGGTGTTCTGGCCGTCCTTGCGAGGCGTCGGGTCGAACCAGATGTCGTAGGCCGCGTCGTAGACGCCCGAGCTGGGGTAGCTCATGCTGACGCTGGTCTGGACCGTGTTGAACTGGCTGTTGCTCGCCTGGAGGGGCAGGCCGCTACCGCTGGAGCAGTTGGCGTAGTGGCAGCCGGCGTAGATCGCCGGGTACGCCGCCGGGGTGCCGCCCGTGTTGTTGTGCCCCGCCTGCGTCACGGTGAAGCCGGAGTTCGTGACGTTGATGCACTGCGGGGCGTTGCTCCCCCACACGTTGTTGATGACGACGTACTTGCCGCCCTGGATGGTGGTCGAGCCGTACTTCTCGCAGATCGTCGTGTCCGCATGCGCCGCCTGACCGACGACGAGCGACGCGGCGACCGAGCCGAGCATGGCGAGGCCCGCCGTGATCATTCGCATCTTCATGCCCCGGACCATAGACATCGGGCCGAGGCGGGCAACATGGGCTGATTTGGTCGACAATGTGGACGAAACCCGGACCAGCGACAACGCCCTTACGGAAAGTGAAACTTTCAGTCACACGGGCTGTCCGGCTGCCGGAACACCGGCGTGCGCCGCCCCACGCCGGGGAGTATGGCCGCAGGAGGTGGGAGCGATGCCCGTCACGGTCCGTCGTGTGTACGAGGATCCCGCGCCCGGAGACGGCACACGGGTGCTGGTCGACCGGGTGTGGCCGCGCGGCCTCACGAAGGAGGCCGCTCACCTGGACGAATGGGTCAAGGACGTGGCGCCGTCCGGCGCCCTGCGCACCTGGTACGGCCACGTCCCCGAGAGGTTCGGCGAGTTTCGCAGCCGCTATCTCGCCGAGCTGGACGATCCCGAGCGGCAGACCGCCCTCGACCGGCTGCGCCGGCTCATGGAGGACGGTCCGCTGACCCTGCTCACCGCGA
This sequence comes from Microbispora rosea, assembly GCF_044460045.1. Taxonomy (NCBI): domain Bacteria; kingdom Bacillati; phylum Actinomycetota; class Actinomycetes; order Streptosporangiales; family Streptosporangiaceae; genus Microbispora; species Microbispora rosea. The sequence goes on from NZ_JBITJO010000001.1 coordinate 36,486, forward strand.
CCAGGGACGTCGAGCACAGCCAGGCCGCCGTCCTCGCCGAGGTCCTGTCGGGCCACTCGTCGCGGTGATCCGGCTTCAGTGGACCGCTTCGGCGGACCGCTTCAGTGGACGGGGCGGGTCCGGCGGCCGCCGGTCAGGTTGAGCCGGACCATCGCCGGGAGGCGGCGCAGGCCGAGCGTGGTGCGCAGGTCCGGGACGGCCTCGTCGTGCAGCCGGGTGACCAGCGCCCCGAGGTCGGCCGGTTCCACGGCGGAGACGCCGAGGTCGAGGTGCGGGTCGTCGGACGGGCCGCGCAGCACGGCGTGCGCCCGGCGCACGTCCGGATAAGCGCTGACCTGCTCGGCCAGGGCCTCGCTCGCGGGATGCGCGTCGACCTCGGTGACGCCGGACGTGCCCGACTCCAGGCGCAGCCGCCGCGGCCGGTCGACCCGCAGCAGCGCCAGCAGCCAGGCCAGCCCGATCAGCCCGATCACGAATCCGACGGCGGCCACGACCGGCCAGAACCACGGCGTGGTCGCCGCGAAGCTCCTGGCCCCGGCGTCCACCACCGGCTCCCGCGCCGCCGCGTCGCCGAAGGCGCCCAGCGCCCGCGCGATCGCGAGGCCGCCCACCGCCAGCAGGACCAGGCCGAACACCGCCAGGCCGGTCCGGTTGCCCTTGCCCGATCTCGTCTTCACCGTCCTGCCTCCTTCGCCTACGACGGGCCGCGGACGCGCAGGTTCAGCGAGACGTGGTGGGCGGGAGCCAGCCGGGCGAGCTCGTCCTCGACGGCCGCCCGCACGCGCTCCCCCAGCGCCGTCGTGTCGCGCAGGTCGGTCCTGACCGACACGTCCGCGTGCCAGCCGCGCATCCGCGCTCCGGCGGCGCGCACGCCGTCCACCTCGTTCGCTTTGGCGCTGAGCGCCCGTGCCAGCGCGCGGCGCGGCAGGCCGACCACCAGGTCGGGGTCTCCGGTGCGCAGCGCGATCATCCGCCCCCGGCCGGGGACCAGCGCGATCAGCAACAGCACCAGGCCGATCAGGGCCAGCGCGGAGGCCACCGCGAGCGTCCGTCCGTCGTTCCAGGCCGCGGTGCTCGCCCAGCGGGCCCACTGTTCGTACGGCACGAGCCTGACGGGCAGCCCCAGCAGCGCGGAGACCACGTGGACGGCGGTGAGACCCCCGACGGCCAGCAGCGCCAGTGCGGCGACCGCGGCCGGCAGCCCGCGGCTGGGCCGGAAGGCCCGGCCGGCTCCTCCGGCCCCGAACCCCCGCATCGGGACGAATCGCGGCACCCTCTCAGACGGCCCTCGGCCTTCGGTCATCGCCATCCCTCCGCTCGGGCCTTCACGCGAGCCTGTGCCCGGACCTTCGCTCGGGCACCAGCTCCACGACCTCGATGTCCACGTTCTCCACGGCGACGCCGGTCAGCTCGCGCAGCCGGCGCCGGACGTGCTCGCGGATCTTCGCGGCCAGCCGCGGCACCGGCGCCGGATAGCGCACGGCCAGGTCGCAGTGGACCGCCGCGACCGCCCCGCACACCGACGCCGACACGTGGGGCCGGCCGGTCACGTGCTCGTCCTCGCTCGCCAGTTTTTCGGCGATCCTCGTGAAGGCACGGTCCGAGATGGTCGTCGTCCCGTGCGCCGCGGGCACGGTCATTGCCGTCTCGGGTGCATCTGCGGCAGGTGTACGCCGCCTTCGAGCACCAGGCCGACGAAGAACCCGACGATGCCGAGGACCAGGACGATGATGAACGCGGCGAGGCCACCGAAGGCCCCGACCACCCCAAGCACCGTGCCGAACAGCAGCCCCGCGAGGCCCCAGAGCGGATAGCCTTGCATGATCATTCCTTCCTTCCACCGTCGTCTGTGACCACGTCGGCGATCGTCACGTCCACCCTGCGGCCGCCCGCCAGGTCGCCGATGGCGTCGCGGACCAGGTCGGCGACCTCCGGCAGCGGCCTGCCGTACCGGGCGACGATGTCGACCTCGATCGCGTCGTCCCGTACGGCGACGCCCGGGACGAGACCTCCGGGCAGGTGCGTCGCGACCACGCCGAACGGTCCCCGGGACAGGTCGGCGACGTCGGGACACGACAGCACGCGGTCCGCGATCCCGCGAGCGGAGACCTCGCGTTCCGATGCCTCCGCTCCGGCGTCCCGCTCCCGCGCCGGACCTTCCGGGGCGGCGGGCCCGGCTCGCTCGGGCATCGTGACCCGTCGGCCGCCGGGTTCCGCCCCCGCGTTCTCCGGGACGGCGCTCATTGGACCCGCGACTCCCCGTCGCCGGGCGCCTGCGGCTCCTGCTGCCTCGGCAGGTGGACGTCGTCGACCGCGATGTTGACCTCGGTGACCTCCAGGCCGCACATGCGTTCCACCGCGCGGATCACGTGGCTCCGCACCGCCTGCGCGAGGTCGGGGATCGCGACGCCGTACTCCACGATGAGGTGGATGTCCACGGCGGCCTGCCGCTCGCCGACCTCCACCGACATGCCTCGGGTGACGCCGTCCTCGCCACCGAGCGCCCCCTTGATCGCGCCGAACGCGCGAGCCGTCCCGGTGCCGAAGTCGTGGACTCCGTCGATCTCACGGGCCGCCATACCGGCGATCTTCGCGACCACCTCGTCGGAGATCGTGGTGCGGCCCCGCTGCGTCACCAAGCCGGAGCCGCCCTGCGTCCCGATGGATCGCCCGGGCGCCGGCTCGACAGTCGCGGTCGACGTTCTGGTCTCGGTCATCTGACTCACCCGTCTTCTCGCGCGCGGTTGGTATCGCTTACCGCCGATACACGCCCGTGATACCCGGTTTGCACACAGTAATCGTCCGAGGTGGGGCGAGGTTGTGTCATCGGAACCCCTCCAACACACCAAGACCGGCGAACCTGGTGACCAGCGGAACAGACAGCCTCAAGTAGGGGATGAAGTCCGTCCAAAACTGCCCGGTATGTACGAGATCGAGTTTTTATGTGCCCGTCTAGGGCATTCATACCGTTCAGTCAGGATCGCAGCGCCGTACGGCGAGACGGGCGGATCGCCGGAACGGCGCATCGGGGCGGCCAGTAGGAGGCGCGATCATGAAAGACGGACTGAAGGTGGCGCTGGCTGTCATCGCGGGCTACTACCTCGGCCGGCACCACAAACTGCGCCTGGCGCTGGTGCTCGCGCTGGCCATCCTCGCCGCCCGCCTCAAGGGAGAGGGGGCCGCGGGAGCCCTCCTCGAACAGGTCCCCAAGATCCTCGGCGGTGCCGCCCCCGACCTCGGCAAGCTCACCGAGCGCGTACGCGGCGACCTTCTGAACGTCGGCAAGGCGGCCGCCATGCGCGCCACCAGCCACCAGATCGACAACCTGAGCGACAAGCTGCACGAACGCGCCGAGGCGCTCCGGCAGCCCAAGGGCCGGGGCCGGGCCGCGGAGAGGGAGGAAGAGGAAGAGGAGAAGGAGCGTCCGGAGGAGAGCCGCCGCCGGACGGCCCGACGCCGCCCCCCGCAGCGCGAGCCTGAGCCCGAAGAGGCCTACGACGAGGAAGAGGAGTACGAGGAGGAGCCGTACGAGGAGGAGGCGGAGGAGCCGGAACCCGAGGAGCGGCGCCGGCCCCGCATCCGTCCCACCCGTCCCGTGCTGCGGAGGAAGTGAGACCGATGACCGAACAGACGCGGGAACGGCCCCAGACGGAACAGGCCCAGATGGAACGGACACGGGGCCCACGGGCGCCGGACGAAGGGGCGCTGCCCACACAACGGCTCGGACAGGAGTTCCAGAACCTCGCGACCGCCGTTGCCGAGCGCGCGTTGTCCCGGGTCACCGAGAGAATCGACGGTCTGGCCGGCCGTCTCACGGACTATGTGGAGCACGGCGGCTCCGGGCTGTTCAGCGCGCTCACCGGCAAGGAGGGCGGCGGACGGGAGGCGCTCGGCGGGCTGCTCGGCGGCCTCACCCGTGGACGGGGCGCCGGGGACCTGCTCAAGTCGGCGGCCGACCGGCTCGGCGCGACGGGCGGAGGCGGCCTGCTCGGCGCTGTCACCAGCGCTCTCACCGAGGACGGCGGCGGCGGTCACCCCGTACGCGCGGCCCTCATGGCGTACGGCAAGGAGAAGATCAAGGGGCTGTTCGGCGGGGGCGGCGGCGGAGGCAAGGGCCGCAAGGGCAAGAAGCTCAAGGTCACCAACATCGTCGAGTCGCTCGACATCGGCGCGCCGCTCCGCCTGGTCTACAACCAGTGGACGCAGTTCGAGGAGTTCCCGAGCTTCATGAAGAAGGTCGAGACCGTCGAGCAGAAGTCCGACGAGAAGCTCGGGTGGAAGGCGCAGGTCTTCTGGTCCCACCGCACGTGGGAGTCGACCATCATCGAGCAGGTCCCCGACAGCAGGATCATCTGGCGGTCGGAAGGCCCGAAGGGCTTCCCGGACGGCTCGGTGACCTTCCACGAGATCACTCCCGAGCTGACCCGGGTCCTGCTCGTCGTCGAGTATCACCCGCAGGGTCTCTTCGAGCGCGTGGGCAACCTGTGGCGGGCCCAGGGCCGCCGCGTCCGGCTCGAGTTCAAGCACTTCAGACGGCACGTCATGACCAGCGCCCTGCTGCGTCCCGACGAGATCGAGGGCTGGCGGGGCGAGATCCGCGACAGCGAGGTCGTCAAGGACCACGAGACGGCGCTGCGCGAGGAGCGCGAACGCGAGGGCCGCGAGCGGGGCGAGGAGGCCCCCGAGGAGCGCGAGGAAGAGGCTCCCGAGGAGGCCGAGGCCGAGGCCGAGGAGGCCGAGGAGGCCGAGGCCGAGGAGCCCGAGGAGGAGCCGTACGAGGAGGAGGCCGAGGAGGAGCCGTACGAGGAGGAGGAGCCGGAGCCGGAGCGCAGGCCCGCCTACGCGGGCGCCCGATCGGGCGGACGCGCCGGATCCACGGCCACCCGCGGGCGCGCGGACGAGCCCGAGGCTCGTGGCACGCGGGCACCGGCCGGGCGGCGCGGGTCGGAGGCCGGGCGGGGCGAGGGCGAACGCCCCCGGAGGAGCGAGCAGACCCGGAAGGGCGAGCAGGCCCGCGGCGGCGAGCAGACCGGGGAGACGGCCGAGGCCGAGGAGCAGCCGGCGCGCCGCCGTCCCCTGATCCGGCGTCGCCGTCCTCCCGAGTGAGAGGCATGGAGCCAATGGAGCAGCCGCCCGTACGCCGGGACGGCGGCGGGCGGAGCGAATGATCAGAAACACGACAGGGAACCGAGGAGGGGAAGCGCATGACGGTAGCCGTTCCACCGGCGGGTGGCGGCGGATTGCCGGGCCGGTCATCGGGATCCGGCCTGGCCGACGTCATTGACACGATCCTGGACAAAGGCCTCGTGATCGACGCCTATGTGCGGGTCTCGCTGGTCGGCATCGAGATTCTGACCATCGACGTACGTGTCGTCGTCGCGAGCGTCGACACCTATCTCCGATTCGCCGAGGCGGTGAACCGGCTGGACCTCGCCTCCCAGCAGCAGGGGCTGCCCGACCTCCTGTCGAGCGCGCCTCAAAGCATCGCCCGCGGCAAGTCCAAGGGCGTGGCCCAGGGCGTGATCGAGGCGGCCGGGGAGAAGCTGCAGGACCTCTTGGCGAACTATGCGGAGGAACCCGCCCCGCGTACCCGCCGGCGTCGACGGGAGGAGGACTGAGATGACGGGCTCCACGAGGCAGTCCGGGGCGGGCGACCGGGCCGAGGCCCCCCAGCGCAACACGGCGTGCTACGTCTACGGCATTCTCCCCGAGGACGTCGAGATCAGCGACGAGGCCATCGGGGTGGGCGATCCTCCCTCCCGGGTCACGATCGTCAGGCACGGTGAGATCGCCGCCCTGGTGAGCGACGTCGACGTGGACCGCCCCCTCGGCCGCGCCCAGGACCTGGTCGCCCACGAGCAGCTGCTCGACGAGGCCGCGGCCGAGGTCCCCGTGCTCCCCCTGCGGTTCGGCGCCGTGATGACCACGCCGGAAGCGGTCGTGGAGGAGCTGCTGGCCCCGCACCACGACTCGTTCGCGGCCGCCCTGAAGCAGATCGAGGGCCGGACCCAGTTCGTCCTCAAGGCGCGGTACGCCGAGCAGCCGGTGCTGGTCGAGGTGCTGACGGAGAACGCCGAGGCCAGACAGCTGCGCGACCGGATCAGGCAGTTGCCGGAAGAGGTGACGCGCAACGAACGCATCCGGCTCGGCGAGCTGATCACCCAGATCATCGCCGCGAAACGCGAGGCCGACACCCAGGCGGTCGTCGAACGCTTCGAGCCCTTCACGGCCGGCGTGGTGGTCCGGGACCCCAGCCACGAACGGGACGCGGCGCACGTCGCTTTCCTCGTGGAGAACGACCGCCAGGCCGACTTCGAACGCGCCGTGGGAGAGCTGCGCTCGGAGTGGGGAGACCGCGTCGAGGTCCGGCTGCTCGGGCCGATGGCGCCGTACGACTTCGTCACCACCTGACTCATGAGAGGAGGCCGCCGTGGGACTGATCAGCTTGCTGTTCACCTGGCCGCTCGCCCCGGTCCACGGCGTCATCCGGCTGGGCGAGCTGATCCAGCAGCAGGTCGAGCATGAGCTGCGGGATCCGGCCGCGGTCCGGCGGCGGCTGGAGGCCATCGAGGAGGCCAGGCGCTCGGGCCAGATCTCCGAAGAGGAGGAGGCCCAGGCCGTGGAAGAGATCCTCAGGCTCATGAGCGGCCCGCGGAGGGGGTGATCGTCCCGTGCCTCCCCGGCGAAGAGCCCGTTATGACGAGGACGCCGCACCGTACGGGCGGCGGGCTTCCTCGGGCATGCCCGCGGAGGAGGACGGGCCGTACGACGAGTCCGAGGGCGAAGACGAGGACGAGCGCAGGGACGAGCGCGCCGAGCCGCGCCGGCGCCGGGCCGCGCTGAACGCGGTGTCCGCCGGACGGCTCGGCCTGCGCTACATCGCCGATCTGACCTCCAAGGAGACGGAGGGGGTCACGTCGGTGGAACCCGTGGAGAACGGCTGGCTTGTGGACGTCGAGGTCGTCGAGGACCACAGGGTCCCATCGACCGGCGACATGCTGTCGATCTACGAGTGCCAGGTGGACGACGAAGGAAACCTCATGTCCTACCGGCGTACCCGGACCTACCGGCGTGGCACGGGCGCCTACGGCGGTGGGCTATGACCGATCCCCGCTCGCGTCCCGTCCTGCGCGAGTCGTCGTACGGGCCGCCCGCCGTCATGGGCCGGGAGTCGACCAACCTGGGCGACATCCTGGAACGCGTGCTCGACCGGGGCATCGTGATCGCCGGCGACATCAAGGTGAATCTGCTGGAGATCGAGCTGCTGACCATCAAGCTGCGGCTGGTCATCGCCTCGGTCGACACCGCGCGGGAGATCGGCATCGACTGGTGGGAGCGCGACCCGTGGCTCAGCGGCAAGGACCGTGAGCTGGTCGAGGAGAACCGCCGGCTCCGCGAGCGCCTGAGCGCGGTCGAGGAGCGCCTGGTCGCCTGGGAGGAACGGACGGAACTCGAACCGGGCGAGCGCGCGCAGGAGCGAGGACCGGTCGAGCGTGCGGGAGAACGCGCCGGTGAGCGGCGGGGTGACCGCCAGGCCGAGGCCCGCGACCGGCGGCTCGGCCGCCCCGGCGGAACGGAGCCCGGCCGTGCGTGACCACCACCCCGCCAAGAACCACCCCGCCGTGAGCGAGAACCACCCCGGCGTCGGTCAGGGGGTCTACCTGTACGCGGTGACACCCGCCGGGGAGAACGGGAAGGCCGAAGCGAGCGGGACGGCCGGGGAGAGCGGGACGGCCGGAGCGAGCGGGACGGCCGGGGAGAGCGGGACGGCCGGAGCGAGCGGGACGGCCGGGGAGAGCGGGAAGGCCGGAGAGAGCATGGAGAGCGCGGAGAGGCCTCCTGACCTGCGCGGCGTCATGGGCGGCGTGGTGCGGCCCGTGCCTCGCGGCGGACTCGTGGCTTACGTCAGCGACGTGCCCCTCGACCGGTTCGGCGAGGAACCGCTGCGCCGCTCGCTGGAGGACCTCGACTGGGTGGAGGGAGTCGCCCGCGCCCACCACCGGGTCGTCGAGGCGCTGGCGGCGTCCGGGCCGACCGCCCCCGTGCGCCTCGTCACCGTCTACACCGGCGAAGAGCAGGTCCGCGACCTTCTCGACCTGCGGCACGACGACTTCACGGAGATCCTGTCGCGTGTCGCGGGACGGCGGGAGTGGGGCGTCAAGGCCTACCTGCGCCGGGACACGCCACCCCCCTCCCCGGCGCCCGCGGCCACCGCCGCGGGCGGTGGCGACAGCCCCGGCATGGCATATCTGCGCCGGAAGAAGGAGAGCCTGCGCGGCAGGGAGGACCTGTGGCGCGCGGCGGCCGAGCGGGCCGAGCTCCTGCACGCCGAGCTGGGACGGATCGCCGTGGCGAGCCGCCGCCACCGCCCGCAGGACCCCCAGTTGTCCGGGCGGAGCGAGTCGATGGTGCTCAATGGCGCCTACCTGGTGGATCCGGCCCGCGAGGAGGAGTTCGCCGCGGTGCTCGACGGCTACCGCGACCGGTTCCTGGACGTCGAACTCACCGGCCCGTGGGCGCCCTACTCCTTCACCTCGATCGACCTCGGGGCGGGCCGGGCCGGGGGCGTGCGATGACGCCCGGAGGGACCCCGGCGTACCTGCCGGAGCGGCCTCGGGGCGCCGCCCTCGCCGACGAGGGCCGCCTGCCGCCCGAGCGCGTGGCGCTCGTCGACCTGCTCGACCGGCTGCTCGCGGGCGGCGTGGTGATCACCGGCGACATCGTGCTGTCGATCGCCGACGTCGACCTCGTCCGCATCTCCCTGCGGGCGCTGCTCGGCTCCGTACGCGGCACCGAGCCGTTCGACCCGCTCGGCGAGCCGTACGCGGAAAGCGGGCGGGCGACGGTCGATCGCGGCGGCGGAAGGGAGAGTGAGGATGACCGGTGGTGAGGCCAGGAGCGCTCCGTGGGACACCGCGGCGGGGCCGTGGCGGCTGGGCGTGGAGACCGAGACGGGCGGCCCCTATCAGGGGGAATCAGCTCAGCGGGAAGCAGCTCAGTGGGAGACCGCTCATGAGGAGCGGGGCACGGAATCCGGGAGAGGCAGCCCCTGGCGGCTGAACACCGACCCGGACGCGGTGCGGCGCGACCTGAGCCGTCTCGTGCTGACGCTCGTCGAGCTCGTGCGCCAGCTCGTGGAACGGCAGGCCATCCGGCGGATGGACCAGGGCGACCTGTCCGACGAGCAGGTCGAGACGCTCGGCCTGACGCTGATGCGCCTGGAGGAGGCCATGACCGAGCTGTGCGAGCGGTTCGACCTCTCGCCGTCCGACCTCAACCTCGACCTGGGGCCCCTCGGCACGCTGCTGCCCACCGACGCTCGGTGAGCGCGCGGGCGTGTACGACCAGGTGGCAGGGGTAGGCGGAGGAGACGATCGGCGCCGGGAGGGGACGTCATGGGTGTCGTCGGCCGGGACAAGGTCCGCGCACTGCTGGAGTCGCCGTCGCCCGACGCGACGCTGGTGCTGGTGGGCGGCCGGTGCGAGGTCGTGCCGGAGTCGCGGGCGGAGGGCTTGGTGATCGCCAGCCGGCGCGACCTGGAGAGCCGGCTGGGAGACGGCCCGGTGGACGACCGGCGGCTCGGCGAGCTCGCGGACCAGCTCGACGTGGTCGCCCGCGACCTGGGGGCGTGACGGACCGACCGCGGTGCCGGGACGTTAGGGCGCTGGGGCGCTGGGGCGCTGGGGGGAGCGTATGGGGGGATTCGACGAGTCCGCGTACGGGCGGACGATCGCCGACATCTACGACGAGATGGTGGAGCACCTGCCCACCGGTCTGGCGGTCGAGCGCGTCTTCCGGCTCGCCGGGGGAGGGCCCGTCCTGGAGTTCGGGATCGGCACCGGCAGGCTGGCGCTTCCCCTCGCCGCCCGCGGCCTGGCCGTGGCGGGCGTCGACGGGTCACCCGACATGGTGGCGGCCCTTCGCGGCAAGCCCGGCGGCGACCGCATCCCCGTGACCGTGGGCGACTTCTCGGAGGTGCGGGTCGAGGGGCGGTTCGCGCTCGTCCTGCTGGCCTTCAACACCGTCTTCGCGTTGCCCTCCCAGGAGGCCCAGGTGCGGTGCTTCCGCAACGCGGCCGCCCATCTGCGGCCCGGCGGGCGCTTCGTGATCGAGGCGTGGGTGCCGGACCCCGCGGCCTTCCGCGATCGGACGTCGCTGCGGCTGCTGTCGCTGGGCGACGACGAGGTCGTCGTCGAGGCCGCCCGGCTGAGCCCGGCCGAGCAGTTCATGCACAGCACGAGACTGCGGATGACCGCGGACGGCCTGCGGCTGCTGCCGGCCAACCACCGCTACGCCTGGCCGTGCGAGCTGGACCTCATGGCCCGGCTCGCCGGGATGCGGCGGGAGCACCGCTGGGCCGACTGGTCCGGCGCCCCGTTCACCGACGACAGTCGCGCCCACGTGTCCGTCTACCGTCTGCTGGAGAGCTGATGCAGTTGCCCGCGCCCAGAGGGCCGCTCACCGAGCGGCTCTTCGCGGAGCTGGCCCGGCCGCCGCACGCCTTCGGCCCGCCGCCCGCCGGCCCGTACGGCGACCGGCGCGGCGACCCGTGCTTCGGCGAGGAGGACGCCCAGCTCGCGCTGTTCGTCTGTTACGAGCTGCACTACCAGGGCGTCGACGGCGTCGACGACCGCTGGGAGTGGAACCCGTCGCTGCTCACCCTGCGGGAGCGCCTGGAGACGTGGTTCGAGGGGTGGCTGGCCCGGCGCGTGCCCCGCCCGCCGGCTCCGCCGTCGCGGGAGGTGCCCCGGGCCCTGGCGGCGCTGGTGGCGGCCGACGACGGCCCCTCCCTGTCGGCGTACCTGCGCAGTAGAGCCAATACAGCACAGTTCCGCGAGTTCGTGGTCCACCGGTCGATCTACCAGCTCAAGGAGGCCGACCCCCACACGTGGGGCATCCCGCGCCTGCTCGGGCGGCCGAAGGCCGCGCTGGTGGAGATCCAGTCCGACGAGTACGGCGGCGGCAGGCCGGAGCGCATGCACGCCGAGCTGTTCCGGGCGACCATGCGAGGGCTGGGCCTCGACGACTCCTACGGCGCCTACCTCGGCCTCGTCCCCGGGGCGACGCTCGCGATCACCAACGTCATGTCGCTGTTCGGGCTGCACCGCCGGCGCCGGGGCGCGCTCCTCGGGCACCTCGCGGCGTTCGAGATGACCTCGTCGCTTCCCAACCGCCGCTACAGCCAGGGCCTGCGGCGGCTGGGCGGCGACGCCGGCGCGCGCCGCTACTTCGACGAGCACGTGCAGGCCGACGCCGTACACGAGCAGATCGCCGCGCACGACATGTGCGGCGCGTTCGCCGCGGAACACCCCGGCCTGACCGGCGACATCCTGTACGGCGCGGCCTGCGCGCTGACCCTTGACCGGCTCTTCGCGGAGCATCTGCTGGGCCGCTGGCGGGAGGGGCGCACCTCGCTGCGGGAGACGGACGCCGAGGTGACGGTGCGATGACCACAGACGGCCGCCGCCCGCACCGATCAGGCCGCGCCATCGCGGAGATCGACTACGTGCTGCCGCTGCGCTGGCAGGACGACGCCGGGCTGACGGAGCTGACCGGCTATCTGCGCGACCTGTCCCGGCACGCCCGGATCGTGGTGGTGGACGGCTCGCCGTCACCGCTGTTCGAACGGCACGCACGCCTGTGGCGCGGCATCGCCGTGCATGTGCGGCCCGACGAGGACCTGACGATCGCGAACGGCAAGGTGGCGGGCGTGCTCACCGGCATGCGCCGTGCGCGCGCCGAGCACGTCGTCATCGCCGACGACGACGTGCGCTACGACGCGGACGCGCTCGCCCGGGTCCACGCCCTGCTCGACCACGCCGACCTCGTCCGCCCGCAGAACCATTTCCACCCGCTCCCCTGGCACGCCCGCTGGGACACCGCCCGCACCCTGCTCAACCGCGGCCTCGGGGCGGACTATCCGGGCACCTTCGGCATACGCCGCTCGACGTTCGAGAAGATGGGCGGCTACGACGGCGACGTGCTGTTCGAGAACCTGGAGCTCATTCGCACGGTCCGGGCCCACGGCGGCCGGGAGGTCCGCCCGCTCGACCTGTACGTGCGGCGCCTGCCGCCCGACACCCGCCGGTTCTGGTCGCAGCGGATCCGGCAGGCGTACGACGACCTGGCGCAGCCCGCGCGGATGGCGGTCTTCCTCGCCGTCCTCCCCTGCGTGGGCGCGGCGTTGTGGCGACGCCGGCCGGCGTCGATCGTGGCGGGCGCGGTGGCGGCGGTCGGCCTGGCGGAGATCGGACGCCGCCGCGCCGGAGGCCGCCGGGTCTTCCCCGCCACGGCCGGCCTGTTCGCGCCGGTCTGGGTGCTCGAACGCGCCACCTGCAGCTGGGCGGCCCTCGCCGCGAGGTTCGTGCTCGGCGGCGTGCCGTACGCGGGGCGTCGCCTGCGTGTCGCCGCGCATTCGACGCGACTGCTCCGCCACCGCGCGCTCCAGGCGTCCGTCCCCTCCGGATGGGACCTCGGCGACCGGCCGCCGGTGCGTTGTCAGCCGGGCGGGTCGGGCTCGCTCGCCGCGCGGAAGCCGGCCGCCTTGTGAGAGCCGTCGCAGAAGGGCTTGGTCGAGGACCTGCCGCAGCGGCACAGCGCCACCGTCGCCCTGCCCGGATCGATGCGCCGTCCGTCCTGCGTCATCAGCGTGAACGGCCCGCGCACCAGCAGCGGGCCGTCCTCGCAGGGCGTCACCGTGACCGCCGCCACCGTGGCCGGGTCCTCCGCCATGTGCTCCATGCGGTGCAGCGTGCCCGGAACGGTGACGGCATAACACGTGGTCGGCGGCGTACGGTCAGTCCCATCTCGCGCAGTGGGCGGACGGGCTGAAGGCCCAGCATCCGGCCCGGCCCGCGTCCGATTCGTCCGCCGCGAGCGCGGACCCGGCGAACGGCGCGCTGAACGCGCCGGGGACGCCCGACGGGCTGGGCACGCCCGACTTCACGCTCGGCGGGGCGAAGGCCCAACGTGGCGTCGCCGTGCCGCTCGTCCGCTCGCCGGCCGAGAACTCCGCGGAGTGCCCGGACGTACGGCTTCGCCAGGGCGCCAGACTCCAGCAGCCGGCCGTGCCGTCGTCCCCGCACCGATCATGCGCATGGGCGACCAGCGGCGGCAGCGGCAGATATCCCGGGATCACGATCGGTGCGGTCGGCGGCTGTCCGCCGGCGGGAGGCGGCACCGCCGCGGACCCGCCGGTGAGCGACTGCGCGGGAATCTCCCACACCGGGCTGCCCGGCGACGTCGGCCCGGCTGTCGAAGCCGTGGGAGACGTGGGCGTCCCGGCCGGGGGGCCCGTCTGCGCCGGCCTCGCCGTACCGCCCGCCTGTGGAACGGCGGGTGGAGTGGCGGCGGGAAGCGCGGTCGCGGTGACGGTCATGCTCGGCTTGGGCTGCGGAGGCTGCTGCGTCGGCTTGGCCGTCGGCTTCTCGGTCGGCGCCTGCTTGTCCGTGGGTTTCGGGTTTGCGGTGGGTTTCTGACTCGTGGTGGGTTTCTGACTCGCGGGGGGCGTGACCGTCGGTTTCTCCGACGGCTTCTCGGACGGTGTGCCCGTCGGTTCGTTCGTGGGCGTGGAGCTCGGTTGCGTGCTCGCCGTGGTGCCGGGGGTGGTGCTCGGAGTCGTGCCCGGCGTGGTGCCGGGGGTCGTGCCCGGGGCGGGCGAGACGCTCACCGGTACGGGCGCTTGCGGGCTGGCCTGCGGTGAAGCGGCCGCGGTGTGGTCGTTGCCCGCCTTGGGCGCGGTCGCACCGCTCGCGGTGGGTGCGGGAGTGGCGGGACCCGCCCCCCGAGCCGCAGCACTCTGTGCCACAGCACTCTGTGCCACAGCGCTCTGTGCCGCAGCATTCTTTGCCGCCGCACTCGGTGTCGCCGCACTCTGTGCCGCAGCGCCCTGTGCCGCCGCCGCGGTGGGTCCGCTGCTCGCGGTCGGCGCCGCCGCTCCCTGCCCGGTCTGGCCCGACAGGCCGGGCCGGTCGGTCTGGCCGGGCTGGCTGTTTGGGCCGGGCTGGCCCGTCTGGCCGGGAGTCGCGGTGGCGCCGCCGCCCGCCGCCGGTTTCGGAGCCGCCGCCGCGCTCGGCCCGCCGTTCGGCTCCGGCCTGCTCTGCACCCTCGGCGCGGACAGGGCCCTCCGGCTCCGGACCCGACGGTCCCGATCACGCGTCTCGTAGGCCGTCCGGTCGCGGGCGGAGGCTCCGGCCTCGGTGCCCGAGGCACCGCCGGACGAGCCGGAGGATGATCCGGCGGACTCCCGTGATTCCCGGGAGGGGCGATCGGAGCTGCCGGCGGAGTCACGCGACGCACCGGACGAGCCTCCGGAGGAACGCGAGCCGGCCCTGTCCGCCGTCTGTGTTTCAGGCGCGTCGTTCTCCGCCGCGTTCCCGGCGCCGCGTGGTGCGCTCCCGGCGCCGTCGGGCTCGTGGCGGGCACGGTTCGGCGCGATCGTCGTGTGGTCGGGTGTGTTCGCCGTGTCCCCGGAGGGGCCGTCGCCCGCGGAGCCGGACGAATCACCCGTACCCCGGGACGATTCCTGCTCCGCGCCCGAGGCGCCATCGGAGCCACGCGAGGAGCGACGGGAGGCGTCGGAGGAGTCGCGGGCCACATCGGACGAGCCGGCGGAGGAACCGGAGCCGGCCCTGACCTCCGTCCGGGTGTCGGAGGCGGTGTCGTCCGGGGCGTTCGCGGCGTCGCCGTGCGCACCGGCACGCACGCCTCCGGAATCGCCCGGCGAAAGACCGCCCGACGAGGAATCGGGCGCCGAACCCGACGCCGAGTCCGATGATGACGACGAATCCGACGAGGACGACATGGCGCCGCCGGGCTCGTCGGAGGTGGGCGCGGCCAGGGGGGCGGCGCCTTCTATCGGTGGGGGGGCGTCCCGGCCGGGCTCGGCCACGGCCGCCCAGGGCTGCGCGACGACGGCGCCGCCGGTCGCGGACACCGCGGCCAGGAGCAGGCCGGAGACCAGGGTGGCGCGCCGGGAGGACATTCGGGGGGTCATTGAGGGCTCTTCCTCGATCTAGGGAGTGGGCCGGGGACCGATGAGGGACTTCCAGCCCGCCGTGGCGAACTCGGGCGTCCCTGGGAGAGCTGCTGCGGGCACGGACGGGGGGGTCGGGTCGGGGATGTTCACCCAGTCGCCCTTGTCCGCACCACGCATATCGGGCTTCCACGCCATCAGCAGGCTCATGGCGTAGGGGCTGGAGTAGACGGGGCCGGTGGCACCGGCGCCCGTGGCCGCCGTGACCTGAACCAGGACGGAGACCTGCACCTGGTCCTCGGAGCGGACCCTCCACTGGACGCCGATCGTCTGCGTCCGCAGGGCCGCCCCGGCGGGGAGTTCGCCTTCGGGGGGAAGGCCGAGGGTCTCCCGCCAGCCGCGTACGGCGTCGCGGGCACCCTCGCGTGCCGCCTCACGCTGGTCCGGCGGGGCGTACAGCGCGGCCGCCTGTTCCGCCTGGCCGACGTCGAGCGTCCAGGCGGCCTCCAGGGCGGCGGCCGCGGCGGACGCCGCCCCGATCTCGGTGTGGGGGAAGCCGACGGGATAGCCCCCGTCGCCCTCGTGACCGGTGGGCACCGCCAGCGCGACGGCCGGCGCGACGACGCGCGCCGGCGTGGGCGGCGGCGCGCCCTGCCGGGTCTGCAGCACGATCACCGCGACGGCCACGACGGTGACGACCCCCGCGACGGCGACGATCAGGTGCCGGGGATCCCACCGTCGCGGTGGTCCCAGGTCCCAGTCGAGCGCCGGATCGGGGATGACCGGTCCCACTACTTGCTCCGGTCCTGCCGCTGCGAGAACGCCTGCCCGGCGGCCGCGGCGAGGCGCAGGTACGCGCCCCGGGTGGTGGGCCGCAGCCGGGCCAGGTCGACCTCCGCGCCCTCCTTCAGATGCGGGTCGAACGGCACCCGCACCACCGTGCGGCAGCGCCCGGCGAAGTGGCGTTCGAGCAGGTCGACGTCCACGTGTGACTTCGGCTCGACCGCGTTCAGCACGACGATGGCGTTCTTGACCAGGTGGCCGTGGCCGTGGGCGGTGAGCCAGTCGAGGGTCGCGGCGGCCGAGCTCGCGCCGTCCACCGCGACCATGGTGACCAGCACGATCTGATCGGCGAGCTCCAGCGTGGCGCCCATCGCGCCGTGCAGGAGCCCGGTGCCGCAGTCGGTGATGCAGATCGAGTAGTAGCGCTCGATCAGGTTGGCGACCGTACGGTAGTCCTCGGCGTCGAAGGCCTCGCTGACGGCCGGGTCGGTGTCGGACGCGAGCACCTCCAGCCGGGCGGACGACTGCGAGGTGAACGCGCGGGCGTCGGCGTACCTGACGATGTGCGGCGCCTCGGCCAGCAGGGTCCTGATCGTCGCCGCGGTCTCCGACTTGACCTTGATGCCGAGCGTCCCCCTGTCGGGGTTGGCGTCGATGGCGATCACCCGGTCGCCGCGCAACGAGGCCAGCGTGTTGCCCAGCGCCGCCGTCGTCGTGGTCTTCCCCACCCCGCCTTTGAGGCTCATGACCGCGATCCTGTGGTGACCGCTGGCGACGGGCGTCTGGGCCTGGGCGATCAGCGTGCGCCGTTCCATCTCCGCCGCCGACTCCGAGGGGATGATCCGGCCGCCGGAGAGCTGGTAGACGAGCCGCCGCCATCCGCCGGTGGGCTCTATGCGGCGGTTGGTCAACAGATGTTCGGCCGTGAGAGGCACGCTCTCCGGGAGCTGCTCGGCAGGAGTGGGCACCGAAGTGCGGATCTCGGTCATGGGCGGGTCCTTTCACCGAGGACAGGAGGAAACAGGGGCGGTCAGCAGGTGCTCCATCGCGCGGTGGCGGTGCCTTTGCCCTTCGGGCCGTGCAGTTCGAGCGGCGCCGTCACGGGCGAGGGAACCCCGCACCAGTAGCGGACGCGCAACGCGCGCACGGTGAGCACGTCGGTGTGCCCGGGCTTGAGCGTTCCGCTGGACGGCTCGACCATCAGGCCGGGAGCCGATATCCGCCATTTCACGGGTTTTCCAGAGGTCGTCGAGAGAGTGAGGGTCCCCCTCCCGAACGCGTCGAGTGTGACGACGGACGGTGCCTGCACGCCCCAGGCGCCCATCAGGAAGGCGCCGGGCGATGCGGGGGTGTCGGGAGCGGCGCCCTGCCCACCGGACCGCGTGGCACCCTCGCCAGTGGCGCCCTCGGCCGCCGTGCCCTGCTGTCCGCCGGGCTGCGCGGCGCCCCCGGCGGTGCCGCCCCCAGCGGCGGTCGCGGTCACCGTGACCTGCGGCGTGCCGGGGGCCGTGCTCGTGGTGCCGCCGGTCGTGGTGCCGCCCGCCGCCGCGCCGTCCGTTCCGCCGGTCGCCGCGGGGTTCGCGCCCGTCCCCGTTCCCGCCGGATCGGCGGACGGCTGCACGGCGCTCGCCTCCAGCGCCCCTCTCTGGGACTGGGGGGCAGGAGCGAAGAGGTTGATTCCCGTCACGGTCCCCGCCGCCCCCGCGACGACGACGATGACGATCCGCAAGGCGGTCGCCCGAAGCAGCGTGCCGACCCGGGCCAGAACCTGGACGATCCTGACCTGCGCACCGGCCGGCGGTCTGCGGGCGAGCTCCACCTCGCCCGCCGTGTGGGCGGCATCGGCGACGTGGACGAGCGCGGGAGCGGGGGCAGGGGCCGGGACCGCCTCGGCGGCGTGCGCCAGGGCCTCCCTGGCCCTGATCTGCGAGAGGAGCGCGTTGTAGAGGGGCGTGTCCTGCCCCGGCGGCAGCGCGGGCCCCTCTCCGGAGGCGGAGTGCGTCCCTCTCGCCGCCCCGGGGAACGGGTTGGGCCGTTGCGCGGCGCGCGACTTCAACGTGCCCGGCGACCACGGCAGGCTCGGCTGGGTGTCCTCCTGGGAGATGGCCCGCACCGGGCGCTCCGGCGGTTCGGCTCCGGCGTCCGGCGCGGTGCCGGTAGGACGCGGCGCTTCCGGCTGCGCGGGCGGAACCAGGGGGCCGGGTCTCGTGTGCTCGCGGTCCCCCCTGCCCTCCCGATCTCCCCTGTCCTCCCGGTCCCCCCTGCTCTCCCGGTCTCCCCTGTCCTCCCGGGACGGCGGACGGGACTCCTCGCGGAACCCGACCGGCGACAGGCCGGAAGCGGCCGGCATCGACGGCGGAGCGGACGGAGGCGCCGCAGGGGACGCCGGTGCGGGGACGGCTGGCGCGGAAGCGGTCGCGGGCGCCACCACGGGAGCGGGCGCTGGCGCAGGAGCAGGAGCAGGTGCGGTGTCCACGGGAGCGGACAGCGGCATGCCGAACGACGAGGGGGGCCGATGGCCCGCCCGCTCTGCCGAAGCGGCCTGCGGAGGGGGCTCAGGAGCGGAAACGGGAGGGGAGGCAGGAGCGGACACGGGAGCGAACACGGGAGAGGACAGCGAAGGGGACGCGGGAGCCGAGCGTGGAGGGGAGGCAGGAGCGGCCGGCGGAGGGGACGGCGGAGCGAGCCTGGCCCTGTGCCTGGCCCTGCCCAGGGCGTCCAGCAGTCGCTGCCTGGTCTCGGGCGTGAGGTCGGCGACCGGAGGGCGGGAGAGGATCTGCGGAACGGTGTATCGGATGTTGATGGGCCGCTTGCACACCACGCACGTCACGATGTGCCGGAGCAGCGCCGTACGGGCGGCGCCGAAGTCGGCCGCCTCGCCGTGCTCGTCCGGGAAGACGGCGGCGGCCAGCGGGGCGATCTCCGGGCAGATCGGCCGGCCCCGGGCGAGGCCGTCCAGCCCGCTCACGAGGATCTCCACCACGTCCTGGGTGCGCGCGATGAGCCTGCCGGCCTCCTTCAGCGGCAGCGCGAGCACGTACACGAGATCTCGAAGCGGGAGTTCGTGGCGGTAGAGCAGGAGCAGCGTCTCCGCGCCCAGTGGGTCCGCCAGGCGCCACGCGCGCCGCACCGCGAGGTGGTCGGGGCCGCCGGTGCCGGGCCCGGGCAGGAATCCCCGCCCCGGGCCGGTGGCGACCTCACGGCGCAACGCGGACAGCAGCCAGGCCCGGTCTGAAACGTTCCCGGGCCGTTCGCGGGCGGCACACGACTCCAGCGCGGCGATCACCGCCGTGAGCATGGGGCCGGACTCGAGGTGGCCGGAGGCGTAGTCGACGAGGTGGGCGCCGTGCTCGTCCACCCATGCCATCCCCCGGCCGGGGTCGAGCGTCACATCCCCGGCGGGCGGATTCATGCGCACCGGATCGGGGTGAGGACGACGACGGCGTCATGTTCGGCCAGAGCATCCCTGCGACTTAGGCATGGCACTTGCCTAACAGGAAATCTTGATGCATACCGATACATAGAACGAGATCTTAGACTGACTGCGATGTGTTGGGAAGGAAAAGAACCAGAGAAATCCTGAGTTGAGGATAAGCCGCAAATAACACCTATATGGTCATCCGAAAGGGGCCCAGTCGCAGCGCCGTTACTATCTCCGGACTTGTCTGGAGAAGTTACTGATCATGTCTGCACTAACCGCACCACAGGCCGGATGACCTGCTCTTTCATTCTGTTTTCACGCACCGGGCACAACCGGCGGCGGACGCGTTTCCATGCCCGCCTTTCGCCCGTCATCCGTTCGCCACATCCGATGTGAATAGCCTTCATATCTTCGGGGAATAACCAGCCTTCCATGCTTTTTCGGCATTACAGCACGCGCACGCTCGGTCTCGGCGTGAAGCAGCTCCGCCGCGGTCCCCCGGAACATCCGCCGAAGGTCGCGGAAACGCGATCTCCGCGAATTCCCGGCGTGAGGCGGTCCGGCACGTGTCAATTCGGATTGACGCTCGTGTCGGCGCCTACCTACGTTGACGTCATGGTTGATCAACTGCTGCTCGCCTGCGGGTTGGTCGTGGGCCCCCTCTTCACCGTCGCGTACCTCACCGAAGGCGCCGCACGCGCCTACTACAGGCCGCGACGCCATCCGATCAGCACCCTCGCCATCGGCGACCGCGGATGGACTCAGACAGCCAACTTCTTCGTCGCGGGCCTGCTTTCCCTGGCCTTCGCCGTCGGCCTCTGGCGTGCCGGCCCCTCACACTGGGGCGCACTCCTGGTCGGCGTCTGGGCGATCGGCATGGTCACTGGGGGAATCTTCCCTACGGATCCGGTGAGCGGCTTTCCTCCCGGAACTCCCGACCGGCTTGAGCACAGCACCCGGCAGGGAGTTCTCCACTCCCTCTTCTCCATGGTCGCGTTCGTTGCACTGACCGCGGCCTGCTTCGTGTTCGCCGGGTCGGGCACGCGTGGATGGGCGATCTACTCGGTTGCGAGCGGTGTGCTCTTCGCCGCGACGATGGCGCTGGCAACCGCCGCTTTCGCCCAGAAGGAACGCCTGGTCGATGTGGGCGGACTGATCCAGCGCGTCTCGGTCACCATCGCCTGGACCTGGCTCGCGGTTCTCGCCGTACACACCCTGCGCGCCTGATCGTCACGATCACCGTGATCTACCCGCCCACCCGCAACCACCGGTGCCGGGAACCACGAAGAGACGTGCGTGGAGGCCGTCGTCGTGCTGTTCAACCGGGACCTGCGAACTCATGATCACCCGGCGTTGTCCGAGGCGTGCGCCGTGGCCCGGCACGTCGTTCCGTTGTTCGTGTTCGACCCCGCCATCGGGGCCCGGCACCGCCGCGACTTCCTCCACGCGTCCCTCCACGACCTGCGGTCGTCCCTGCGCGCGCTCGGCGGGGACCTCGTCGTACGGCACGGCGACCCGGTGGCCCACGCCGTACGGACGGCCGGGGAGGCGGGCGCGACGGCGATCTGGGCGAGCGAGGACGTCAGCCCGCTGGCGCGGCGGCGGGAGCGGCGCCTGGCGGAGGAGTGCCGGGCCCACCGGCTGGAGTTTCGCCTCTTCCCCGGCGTGACCGTGGTGCCGCCCGGCGCACTGCGGCCCGGCAGCGGGAGCCACTACCGCGTCTTCTCGCCCTACTGGCGGGCCTGGTCGGCCACCGCGAGACGGGCGGTCCTCGGCGCACCCCACCGCCTGTGCCTGCCGCGCGGCGTCGATCCCGGAGTCCTGCCCGAGGCGTCCCCCGAGCCGTACGGGGTCGTACGGGGAGGGGAGAGCGAGGCGCGGCGGCGGCTGGAGCGGTGGGTGGCCGACGGCCTGGCCTCCTACGGCGAGACGCGCGACCGGATGGCGGGGCGCACCTCGATGCTGAGCGCCTACCTCCACTTCGGCTGCCTGTCGCCGGCCGAGGTGGTGGACCGCGCCTGCGGACGGCCGGGCGGCGAGGAGTACGTGAGGCAACTGTGCTGGCGCGACTTCCACTACCAGGTCGTCGACGCGTTCCCGGACATGGGCCGGCGCGACTACCGGCCGAGGAACGTGGAGTGGCGGCGCGACGAGGAGGCGGAGGCCGCCTGGCGGGAGGGCGCGACCGGGGTCCCGATCGTGGACGCGGGCATGCGCCAGCTTCGCGCCGAGGGCTGGATGCACAACCGGGTGCGCCTGGTCACCGGCTCCTACCTGACCAAGCGCCTCGGGATCGACTGGCGGGCCGGGCTGGAGCACTTCGCCGAGTGGCTGCTCGACGGCGACATGCCGAACAACTGCGGCAACTGGCAGTGGGTCGCGGGCACGGGCAACGACACCCGGCCCTACCGCACGCTCAACCCCCTGCGCCAGGCGAAGAGATTCGACCCGGAGGGGGAGTACGTGCGGCGCTACGTCCCCGAGCTCGCGGCGCTGCCCGGCGACCTGGTCCACGAGCCGTGGAAGGTACGCGGCGGGGTGCCGGGCTACCCCTCCGCTCCCCTCGGCGGCGAGCTCAGGGCGTGACGCCCATCTCGTCCGCGGCGGGAACGCCCACGGCCGAGCGCCCGCGCAGAAGATCAGAAGATCAGAACGAGCTTGCCGGTAGTGTGGCCGGTCTCGATCAGCCGGTGTGCCCGCGCCACCTCCTCAATCGGGATCGCCTCCTGGATCCGCACCTTCAGGTCGCCCTTCTCCCACAGGGCCGTCAGCCCGGCGAGCCGGTCCGCCGAGCGCTCGGCGCCCAGCCGCTGGACGCCGATCCGGTCGGCGGCGGGCTGGTAGGCGATGGTGCCGACACGCGTCCGGTCGGCCACGAGCGCCACCGAGACCTCGAGCGCCTCCACGGTCCCGGCCGCGTCGAGCGCGGCGTCCACGCCGTCCGGGGCGGCCGCCCGCACCCGCTCGGCCAGCCCGTCGCCGTACGCCACGGGGATCACGCCGAGGTCGCGCAGGCAGGCGTGGTTGCGTTCGCTCGCGGTGCCGATGACCGTCGCCCCGAGCGCCCGGGCGATCTGCACGGCGAACGTGCCGACCCCGCCCGCCGCCGCGTGCACGAGAAGGGTGTCGCCGGAGCCGACGCGCAGCCTCTCC
This sequence comes from Microbispora rosea, assembly GCF_044460045.1. NCBI lineage: Bacteria > Bacillati > Actinomycetota > Actinomycetes > Streptosporangiales > Streptosporangiaceae > Microbispora > Microbispora rosea. The sequence goes on from NZ_JBITJO010000001.1 coordinate 58,817, forward strand.
AGCGCGGTGCCGGCGGTCTGCCCCGACGCCGACAGCACCCCGGCCTCCGGCCACGGCATCGACGCGGGCTTCGGCACCACCTGCCCGGCCGGGACGACGACGTGCTCGGCGTACGACGCGAGCATCGCCCAGCCGACGACCTCGTCGCCCACGGTCAGGCCGGCCACGCCCTCCCCCACCGCGTCGATCACACCGGCGAACTCGTTGCCCAGCCGCTGCGGGAACGTCGCGGGCATGTAGGCGTGCGCGCCCCCGCCGCGGAACAGCGCGTCGAACGGCTGCACGCCCGCCGCCCGCACCCGGACCCGGATCGCGCCGGGCCCCGGCTCGTCCGGCTCCGTCTCGACGACCTCGAGCACCTCCGGGCCGCCGTAGGCGGAGAACACGACCGTCCTGCTCATGCGTCTCTCCTCGTCATCCTGGCGAGCTGGCCGACGACCCACTCGCGGTAGTCCTTGGACAGCGGATCGGCGCCGACGATCCCCTCGACCATGCGGGGCAACGCGATGGGCGCGAAGGCCAGCGCGTAGGCGACCAGCAGGACGAACTCGGCGTCCAGCTCTCCGGTGATCTCGCCTTTCTCCTGACGCCGGCGGGTCCGTTCCACGGCCTGGCGCAGCCGGTCGCGCTGCGCCGCCGCCCATTCGTCGTCGCTCGCGGCGGCCGAGCCGTCCCCCAGCGCCTGCCACACCACGAGCCGGGACCAATCCGGGTTGTCCAGCGTCGCGTCGAGGTGGGCCGCCACGCTCTCGGCGTACGTCGCGCCGGGCGGCGTCACGCTCTCCTGTGCCCGCGCCCATCTGCGGCGCAGTTCCTCGACGAGCCCCTGCTTGCCGCCGAAGTAGTACGAGATGAGCTGCTGGTTGACCCCCGCTCGCGCCGCGATGGCGGCCGTGCGGGCTCCGGCGTACCCCTTCGTGCCGAACTCCTCGACCGCCGCCTCCAGGATCCGCTCGCGGGTCCGTTCCGCGGCCTTCCCGCGCTCCTGTGGCGAGCGCCGTGCTGATGAAGCCATGCGCCGCACACTAGCCATTCATGTGGTTGAGTGACAAATATCAATCAATTACTTGAAGGATGAGGGCATGATCTTCACAGAGCGCGAGATCGAGTACCTCGGCGGTCAGCGGATCGGGCGCCTGGCCACGCTCCATCCGAACGGGACGCTCCAGGTGAGCCCGGTCGGATTCCGCTACAACCAGGAGCTCCGGACGATCGACATCGGAGGGCGCGACATGGCGGCCAGCCGCAAGTTCCGCAACGTGCTGGCCAACGGCAAGGTGGCGTTCGTCGTCGACGACATCCCGTCCGTCGATCCTTGGCAGGTGCGCTGCTTGGAGATACGCGGGTGGGGCGAGGCGCTCACCGAAGCCGCCGGCTCGAACGCCCCGCTGCCCGGCCCGATCATCCGCGTCCATCCGCGGCGGATCATCAGCTTCGGCGTCGACCCCGGCAACCCCTCGGCCGGCAAGCGTGACGTCCCGGAGGCGTGAGCGTCGCCGGAGCCGGATCAGCCGGCGGGCCGGACGCGGCGATGGACCTCGTCCACCCGCTCGGTGAGGCCCCTGCGGTCGAGGTGTTCCAGCAGCGGCACCGCGACCCTGCGGCTGGTGCCGAGCGCGCTCCTGGCCTGGCTGACCGTGAACGGCTGCGGCAGCCGGGCCAGCAGCGCCGCCGCACGTGCGTCGGCGCCCGGCGCGAGCACGACGCCCTCGGCCACCCGCAGCAGCGCCCCGGCGCGTACGGCGGCGGCGAGCTCGCGCGGCCCGAGCCCCAGCGCGGCCAGCCGCCCGGCGTCCGGCGCCTGGAACGGGGCCGTGGCCAGGTCGTCCAGCAGGGCCCGCACCGCCCGGGCGACGGGGGCGGGCAGCCCGGCCGTCCCGGCCACGACGCGGCCCGTCGTGGTGATCCGTCCGTCGGCCACCGTCAACGGCGGCCGTACGAGTGCCGTGACGAGCCGGCGGTCGGGCAGGCCCAGCTCGTGGCGGGCGGCCTCCACCGGCATCCCCGGCTCCAAGGGGTGGTCGGCGGCGTATCGCCGCACGACCTCGGGCAGCCGGGTGGACAGCGCCGACCAGTGATCGGGGTCGGCGTGCCAGCCGGCGGCCACCGGCCGCCCCTCCGGCGGGCAGCCCATCGCGGTCAGCTCGCCGTCGCGCAGCAGCAGGTGCGTACGCAGGAGGGACGCCGCGTCCGCCGACGCGTCCGCCAGCGCCTTCGCCCGCTCCCTGGCCGCCCCCCTGCGGCGCAGCTCCGGGGGACGCACGTCGAGCACGGTCGCCCGCGCGAGCACCCGCAGCTCGTCCTGCCCCCGGCCCGGGTCGCGCAGCAGCAGCGTGTCGCCCAGGTGCAGGGGAAGCGGCCGGGACAGGCGCAGCCGGGCCGCCGCCCCCTCGGCCTCGGCGCCGAGCGGCCGCACCTCGCACGGCACCGACGCCGAGCCGATGTGGGCGGTGAGCCGCGCCGGCAGCGGCCCGCGCGCGCCTTCCGCCATCGTCACGCGCACGTCGGCCAGGCTCGTCGCCGTCCAGGCGCCGGGCGTGACGAGGGCGTGCCCGCGTTGCGGCGCGATCCGACCGCGCAGGTTGAGCGCCACCCGCGCGACCCCGGTGACCGACTCGACGTGCTCCTTCAACGACTCCAGGGCGCGCACCCGCACGGGCTCGCCGTCCAGCTCCAGCTCGTCGCCCACCACGACGCGGCCGGCGGGCAGCGTGCCGGTCACGACGGTCCCGCTGCCACGCACGCTGAACGCCCGGTCGATCCACAGCCGCACCGGAGCCCGCGGATCGGGCGCGGGCAGCGCCGCCACCAGCCGGTCGAGGGCGGCCCGCAGCCCGTCGAGGCCCTGGCCGGTGCGCCCGCTCACCGCCAAGGCCTCCACCTCGCCCAGCCCGGCCTTCACCAGCCGCTCGCGCGCGTCCTCCAGGACGGGGGCGGGGTCGGCGAGGTCCGCCCGGGTGACGGCGAGCAGGCCGTGCCGTACGCCGAGGGTGCGCAGCGCGACCAGATGCTCCTCCGACTGGGGCATCCACCCCTCGTCGGCGGCGACGACGAACATCACGGCGGGCACCGGGCCGACACCGGCGAGCATCGTGCCGAGGAACCGCTCGTGCCCGGGCACGTCGACGAACGCCACCCGCTCCCCGGAGGGCAGCGTCGTCCAGGCGTAGCCCAGCTCGATGGTGAGCCCACGGCGGCGCTCCTCCGCCAGCCGGTCGGGCTCCATCCCTGTCAACGCCCGCACCAGCGTCGACTTGCCGTGGTCGACGTGTCCGGCCGTGGCCACGACGTGCATGCGCGGAGCCATCAGGAGGTCGCCTTGAGGACGGCCGCGAGGACCTCGCCGTCCCGGTCCGGCGGCACGGCGCGCAGGTCGAGCAGCAGGCGGCCCCCCTCGACCCGGCCGACGACCGGCGGCTCGCCGCGCCGCAACGGTGCGGCCAGCCGTTCCGGCAGGCTCACCGCCATGCTCGGCAGGCGCACGCCCGGGGCTCCGCCGCCGCCTACGGTCGCCTCCGCGCGCACGGCCGCCGCGTCCACACCCGCCTGGCACAGCGCCTCGGCCAGCGCCTCGGCCCGCTCCCCGAGGGTGATCGGATCGGCGTGGAGAGCCTGCCGTACGGGGGGCTCCGGGCCGCGCAGCGTCGCCTCGAGCGCGGCCAGCGTCAGCTTGTCCACACGCAGCGCGCGGGCGAGCGGGTGCCGCCTGAGCCGTTCGACCAGGTCGCGGCGGCCGAGCAGCAGGCCCGCCTGCGGGCCGCCGAGCAGCTTGTCGCCGCTCGCGGTGACCAGGTCGGCGCCGGCCCGCAGCACGCTCGCGGCGTCGGGCTCCTCCGGCAGGAGGGGATCGCGTTCGAGCAGCCCCGAACCGATGTCGACCACAACGGGCACGCCCAGCCCGGCCAGCTCGGCCACCTCGACAGAGCCGGTGAAGCCCTCGACCCGGAAGTTCGACGGGTGGACCTTGAGCACGAACCCCGTCTGCGGCCCGATCACGTCGCGGTAGTCGGCCAGGGCGGTGCGGTTGGTCGTGCCCACCTCGCGCAGGCGCGCGCCGGTGGACACGAGCAGGTCGGGGATGCGGAACCCGTCGCCGATCTCGACCAGCTCGCCCCTGCTGATCACGATCTCCCGCCCGGCGGCGAGCGCGGTGGCGGCCAGCACGAGGGCGGCGGCATTGTTGTTGACCACGTGGACGCCTCCGGCGTCGGGCACGGCCCGCGCGAGCGCCTCGATCGCGCCGCGTCCCCGCCTCGCCCGCGCTCCCGACGCCAGGTCGAACTCCACGTCGGTCGCCCCCGCCGCCACCGCCACCGCATCCACGGCGGCCGGGGACAACGGCGCGCGACCCAGGTTCGTGTGGAGCAGCACGCCGGTCATGTTGATGACAGGCCGGAGGCTCGTGGCATGGCGCGGCAGCGTCGCCAGCGCGACGTCCGCGACGTCCTCCGGTTCGATCTCGCCCTGCCGCACCCGCTGCTGCGCGTTCACGACCGCGTCCTTGACCGCCGGACGGCCGAGCCGCTCGACGGCGGCGATCAGCCGCGGATCGGCCAGCACGGCGTCGGTGCGCGGCACCCGCCTCCGTGGATCCACACTTCAAATTACAGCGGCGGTGCCCCGCCCACCCCGGCCTGCTCCCCCGCCGCTCCGGCGGGTGACACCCTTCTCCCGATTTCGGCGGTAACGGCGGAGTCCTCGTCCGCGAGTCCCTGGTGACAGCCTCGGGAGGAGAGCCCCATGGATGCGCAGGACCACGCCGCCGCCGGTCCTCGCCGGGAACCGGCGGTCCAGGCCGGGACAGCGAACGGACGCGGCGTGCTCGAAGGGGCGTTCCACCTGCTCGACGTCCTGTCGGCGGCCGAGGAAGGAGCCGGTCTGTCCGAGCTCGCCCGCGACGCCGGCATTCCGAAGGCGACCACCTATCGCCTGCTGCGGCAGCTCGCGAACCTCGGCGCGGTGCAACAGCATGGGCAGCGCTACTTCGTGGGGCAGCGGCTCGCCCGCCTGGGCGGCTCCTGGCACCCCGACCCGCGGCTGCGGGCCGCCGCCCGCGAACCCGTGCGCCTGCTGTCCGCGCTGACCACGACCGTCGTGTTCCTCACCGTGCTGGAAGGGGACCGGGTCAGGGTGATCACGGCGGCGCGGGGAGAGATCAAGGAGGTGCCGCCGGTCCTGCCGGGCTCCGAGCTGGCCGAGGCGACCGCCGCGGGCCGGGTGCTGCTGACGCAGAGACCGGACGGCGACGCGGTGCCGCCGGGGTTCACGCTCGCCGAATGGCGGCGGGCCCAGGCGTCCGTCCGCCGGTCGGGTTCGGTCGCCGTCGATCACCAGGAGGTCCTTCCCGGCGTCTGCTGCGTGGCCGTACCGGTCCGGCACCCGGACGGCGAGATCGTCGCGTCGATCAGCGCGCTCGCGGTGCGACCGGCGGTGCCGGCCGGACTCACCGAACTCGTGCTGCGCGCGTCGCGGGAGATCACGCGCAACCTCGGCCGCACCTGACGCCCGTTCCGATGAGTGGACCGCGCCGCGGATGTTCTGCAGGGCGGCGTCGCCGGCCACGGCCTCGCGAACCGCGTCAATCCCACGTCCCTGACCGGCACCCTCGCGAAGGAGCCCCGGCTACTCCTCGGCGAACAGGTCGGCGGCCGAGGTCGCGGTGATGGCTCGCCGTGCCCACTCGTCAAGCCGCTTCAAATCCGTGCACTCCATGATGAACTCGCGGTCGTCTTCGTCGACCGGGATCCCCCGCGCCTCCAGGATGGTGAGCACCGCCCTCGCCTCGCCCTGTGCGCGACCGGCTTCGAGGCCCTTGCCGTAGTGCATCTTCGCGAATGGGCTGTAGACCGGCCAAACAGTGGACTCCATGAGTGCCTCCATCAGGTGTCGGGCGGACTGCGACGCCATCCGATATCCATACTCATGGTTATCAGTTGTTTGCAATAAGTAGTCGCCGTCTTGACGAGGTCCGCCGTCAACAATCCGGTCAGATGCCGCAGGGATTCCGGCCTGCCCGACGTCGTGATCGTGATGGTGTACGAATGCGGAGCGCCTGAGGATGTGGGGCCGGCCGATCCACTCGTCCGCTCCGCCCCGGTCGACGGGGCCCCACCCGGCAGACCCACCGCGTATCTTCCGGCAGATTCACCACAGATCGCTCGGCAGATCCACCACAACTACTGCGGCAGATCTACCACGGAGGTACCGGCAGATCTACCACCGATCTGGCCACTCACCCTATCCTGAGCTGGTGGACGTCGATGAGCTCACGCTCTATCCCAGGCGTGTGGAAGTCATGGCACTAGAGGCACTGACGGACACTCGCGTAGTCGTGATCAACGGTGCCCGCCAGGTCGGCAAGAGCACTCTGGCGAAAGCGATCGTGCGACGCTCGCCCGGGGCTCGCGAGATCTATCTCGACGAAGCCGCCGTACGTTCGGCCGCGCGGAACGATCCGGACGGCATCGTGCGCCACGACGGGCTTCTGCTCATCGACGAGATCCAACGCGTTCCCGAGCTGCTTCTGTCGATCAAACGCGTGGTCGACGCGGATCCGCGGCCTGGACGCTTCCTACTAACGGGATCCGCCCGGCTTCTGGGCCTGCGAGACCTGCCGGACGCACTACCCGGCCGGTCGGAGACGATTGAGCTGTGGCCGCTCTCACAGGGCGAGATCGAGCGAAGCCCGGATGGTTTCGTCGACGCCGCCTTCCAGGAAGGGCCTGACCTCAAGGTCCCGAGGACGCGCCTTCGTCGGGCCGACTACGTGGACCGTGCACTGAGAGGAGGCTATCCGGAAGCAGTCCACCGGCCGACTCACCGGAGGAGGGCCCGCTTCTTCGAGTCGTACATCTCGGATCTGATCAATCGTGATGTCAGACAGGTCTCCGACATCGAACGCCCCGCCGACATGCGTCGCCTGCTCAACGTCCTGTGCGGCCGGATGGGCGGCCTGGCCGTGATCGACAACATCGGCCGTGATCTGGGGCTGCCGCACACCACCACCAAGCGGTATGTCGATCTGCTCGAACTCGTATACGTGATCCGACGAATACCGGCGTGGTCCTCCAACGCCACCACTCGCGCGATCGCGACGCCGAAGCTGCTGGTAGTGGACTCCGGTCTCGGGGCTCATCTCGCAGGGCTCACTCCCGCCCGCGCCACGGACTTCACCGCCCCGGTCGGGCCTCTCCTGGAGAACTTCGCTCTCGGCGAGCTGGCCCGCCAACTCACCTGGACCGAGGAACCTGTCAGGCTCTACCACTACCGAGACCGCGATGGAGTGGAAGTCGACGGAGTGCTGGAGAGGGCATCCGGGGAGATCATCGGCATCGAGGTCAAGGCGGCGGAGACCGTTCGCGGCGAGGACTTTCAAGGGCTTCGGAAACTCGCTCGCAAGCTCGGCGACCGGCTGATCGCCGGATACGTCCTCTATGCGGGTCCGGAGGCGCTCCCCTTCGGGGATCGGATGCGGGCGCTTCCGATGTCCGCGTTGTGGGAGGTGGGGCCGGAGGCCTGACGGGGGGGAAGGCGAAGGGTGAGCGGAGGTGGACGGGAATCGAACCCGCCAGGCCGAGGACCTCGGCCTCGTCGGTTTTGAAGACCGCGGGGACCACCAGGCGCCCACACACCTCCAGGGAGAAACCTAACCGGAACGGGGTAGGGACCGGGGCGGCGCCCCGTGTGGCGGCGTGGCGGACGGACGACGCGAGAACGGGTGCGGCATGACCGATACGGCGGAGCGGGCCGGGATCCGGCTGACCCAGCAGGCGCACGGAGGCGGCTGCGCCTGCAAGATTCCCCCGGGCGAGCTGGAGAGCATCGTGGCCGGGCTCGTGGCCCCCGACCCGTCGGCGTACGCGAACGAACTGGTCATCGGGCTGGACGACGGCGACGACGCGGCCGTGGTCAGGATCGAGGGCGGCCGGGCGGTCGTCGCCACCGCGGACTTCTTCACCCCCGTCGTGGACGACCCGTACGACTGGGGGCGGATCGCGGCCACCAACGCGCTGTCCGACGTGTACGCGGTGGGCGGCGAACCGGTCGTGGCGGTGAACCTGCTGGGCTGGCCCAGGGAGAGGCTGTCCATGGACCTCGCCAGGGAGGTGCTGCGCGGGGGCCTGGACGTGGCGCGGGCGGCGGGCTGCCACGTCGCGGGCGGGCACAGCGTGGACGACCCCGAGCCGAAGTACGGCATGGCGGTCACCGGCCTGGCCGACCCGGACCGGCTGCTGCGGATCGACGCGGGCCGGGCGGGGACCCCGATCTCCCTCACCAAACCGCTCGGCGTGGGCGTGCTCAACACGAGGCACAAGGCGACGGGCGAGGTGTTCCCGCAGGCGGTCGAGGTCATGACGACGCTCAACCGGGACACCTCGCGGGCGGCGCTGGCGGCCGGGGCCGGGTGCGCGACCGACGTGACCGGGTTCGGCCTGCTCGGCCACCTCTACAAGCTCGCCAGGGCAAGCGGCGTCACGGCGGTGGTCGACGTGGCGGCCGTGCCCTACCTGGAGGGCGCGCGGCAGGCGGTGCGCGACGGCTACGTCAGCGGCGGCACCCGCCGCAACCTGGACTGGGTGCGCCCCCACCTCGACCCGGGCCGGTGCGGGGAGGAGGACCTGCTCCTGCTGGCCGACGCCCAGACCTCGGGCGGCCTGCTGGTCGCCGGCGAGGTCCCCGGCGCGCCGATCGTCGGCGAACTCGTCCCGGCAGGGGCCGCCGCGATCCGGCTCGCCTGACGCCGCCCGCGCTCACCGGTGATCCCCCGGGCGGTCACGTGGTAGACCCGGGACATGCGACCTGAGCCCGGCGAGGTGCTGCATTTCTCCGAGGACCCCGAGATCACCCGATTCGTTCCGCACGTCGCCGCCACCGCGCGGCAGCCGGAGGCGTACGTCTGGGCGGTGACGGCCGAGCGCTGTCCCGACTACTGGTTCCCCCGCCAGTGCCCGCGGGCCATGGCCTGGACGACCCCTGGGACCACGGACGACGACCACCACCGGATCATCGGGCCGGGCTGCGGCCGGCGCGTCCACGCCATCGAATACGGCTGGCTGGAGGCGTTCCTGACCGTCCGCCTGTACGCCTACCGCTTCCCGGCGGAGAAGTTCGTCCCGTTCGGGGAGCCGGTGCCGAACGCGGTGGTCGCCACCGAGCCCGTCGAACCCCTCGGGCCGCCCGAACCCGTCGGCGACCTGCTGCGGCTGCACGAGGAGAACGGCATCCAGCTCAGGCTGCTGGACAACCTCTGGCCGTTCTGGGACGCGGTGACCACCAGTTCCCTCGGCTGGAGCGGCATCCGCCTCCGCAACGCCCGCCCCCGGCGCCCACAGGCCACTCCTTGATCGCGACGATGAGGATCGGGGCTCCGCGGCGGACGGCACCAGACCGAGTCAGCGGGGTTTGCCGAGTGACCACAGGGATGCCGCCATGAGGAGAGCGGTCAGCCCGCCGCAAATCATGACGGTGGAGACCGAGAAGGCGTCGACGACGCGTCCGCCGAGGAACGCGCCAAGGGCGAAGGTCGCCTGGAAGGCAGAGGTGAAAGCGACCGTCGCGGCTTCGGGCGTGCGAGGGGCGGCGGCGATGAACGATGCCTGCGAACAGACGGGTACGCCTCCATAAGCCAAGCCCCAGACCACGAGTGACACCACGGCGCCGATGGTTGTTCCGCCGGCCGAGGGCAGCAGCAGGGTCGTGACCGCGATCAGGCAGCCGCAGGTCACGAAGGTCGATCGCAGCCGCGTGACTGTGCCCTTGCCTGCCAGGAAGTTGCCGGCGATTCCGGCGATGCCGTACGCCAGCAGGATGGCGCTGACGGCGGTGGGAGGCAGGCCGGTGACGTTCTGGAGGAAGGGTGTGACGTAGGTGTAGGTGCCGAAATGGGCCAAGACGATGAGGAACGTGGCCAGCAAGGCGATGGCGGCACCCCGGGTGCGCAGCAGGTCGAGCAGGACGCGAGGGCTGGTGACCTGATGGGCGGGCAGCGGCGGCAGCAGCAGTATCAGGGCCACAAGGACCAGGAGTGCCGGCACGGCCAAGACCAGGAAGGCGGTCCGCCAGCCGGCGACGTTGCCGATGAAGGTCCCAGCCGGTACGCCGAGCACGGAGCCCAACGGCACGGCCGAGAAGATCACAGCGGTGGCGGCGCCAACGGCGTGCGGCGGCATCAGACGGCCGGCCAGCCCGGCCCCGATGGACCAGAAGCCGCCGATCGTGAGGCCGACGAGCACCCTGGAGATCAGCACGATCCAGTAGGAGGTCGCCACTGCGGCCAGCACATCGGCTGCCGCGAGCACCCCCATGAGGACGCACAGCATCACACGGCGGTCCAGGCGCGCGGTGGTCAGTGTGACGGTAGGCGCGGCGACCGCGGCGACGAGACCGGGCAGGGCCATGGTCAGCCCTGTGGTGCCGTCGGAGATGCCGAAGTCGGCGCCTATGGCGGGCAGCAGGCCGATGGGCAGGATTTCGCTGGTGACGATGGCGAAGATGCCCAGCATGAGCGAGGTGACGGCGAGCCAGCCGATGAGAGGCGAGCGGGGCCGGGTGAGCGTGGTGGTCGACATAGGTCCGTTCGGCCAGGTGCGGGTGGAGGGTGTGCACCCAGCCAAGCAGTGAGGAGGCAGCGGGCACCGGCACGTTTCGGACGTGACCAAACACCTTGCCGGCGGTGGTCGGCAAGCCGGGGCGTCCAGCGGGCATCGTCGTCACGCCTCCGCAATGCCCGCCTCCGCAACGCCCGCCCCCGGCCGGCGTAGCGGAGCACGTCAGGCGTTGTTGAGGTAGGTGAGGACGGCGAGGACGCGGCGGTTGTTGTTGCCGTCGTCGGTGATGCCGAGCTTGCCGAAGATCGAGGTCGTGTGCTTGCTGATGGCGCTCTCGCTGAGGAAGAGCCGCTGGCCGATGGCCTGATTGGACAGCCCCTCGGCCATGAGGCCCAGCACGTCGTGTTCGCGTTCCGTGAGCCGTTCGAGCCGCCGGTTCGACGACCCGCTGGACAGCAGTTTGGCGATGACGGCCGGGTCCATTGCGGTCCCGCCGCCGGCCACCCGCTCCAGGGCGTCGACGAACTGATCCGCGTCGAACACGCTCTCCTTGAGGAAATAGCCGATGCCGCCGGTGCCGTCGGCCAGGAGTTCGCGGGCGTAGAGCTGTTCGACGTGCTGGGAGAGGATCAGGATCGGCAGTCCGGGCACCCGGCGGCGGACCTCGAGAGCCGCCCGCAGGCCCTCGTCCGACTGGGTCGGCGGCATGCGGACGTCGACGACCGCGACGTCCGGCCGCTGGGTCAGCAGCACGTCGAGCGTCTCCGGCCCGGTGGTCGCCGTCGCCACCACCTGATGCCCGTACGCCTCCAGGAGGCGGACCATCCCGTCGCGCAGGAGGTAGAGGTCTTCGGCTACAACGATTCGCATGGCACGACCATTCTCACGTGGGTCGGACCGCCCGCCGGACTCGTGATCTCCAGGGTGCCGTCGAAGACCGCGAGGCGGCGGCGCAGCCCGTCGAGTCCGCCACCCGACCGCACCTCGGCACCGCCCGTGCCGTCGTCCGCGACGTCGACGACGATGCCTGCGCCGGTGCCGGTACTGGTGCGGGCGATGGAGATCCCGGCGTGGGTCGCGCGGGCGTGCTTGGCCGCGTTGGTGAGCAGTTCGGCGACGCCGAAATACAGGGCGGACTCGATCGGCGGATCCGGGCGCGGCCCGAGGTCGGCGCTGACAGCGGTTTCGAGAGGGCTGTCCAGGGCGAGAGCCCGGATGGCGTCGACGAGCCCGCGCTCGGTCAGCACCGGCGGGCTGATGCCCCTGACCAGGTCGCGGAGCTCGGCCAGGGACGCGGTGGCCCCTGCTCGCGCCTCCCGCAGCAGCGCCTTGGCCCGGTCGGGGTCGGTCTCCATCAGCTTCTCCACGGTCGCCAAGGAGATGCCGAGCGCGACCATGCGCGCCTGCGCTCCGTCGTGCAGGTCCCGTTCGATGCGCCGGATCTCGGCGGCCTGCGCGACCGTCGTGTCCGCGCGCTGGGCCGTCAGCTCATCAACGCGGTCCGCGAGCGCCATCGCCGGCGACGGCCGCAGCAACCGGACGGCCACCGGCCGGACCGGCCGCCAGGCGTACGGGGCGGCGCCGATCGCCACGGCCACGCCGAGCACCCCGATGAGACGCATGGAGGGTTCCGGGTGAGCGAACCCGACGACCGCCGCCACGACTCCGGCCGGCGGGACGGCCGCGATCACCCCCAAAGTGAACGGAGCGATCACCGCGAACCGCAGGTCACGCCAGGTGGCGGGATCGCTCCACCAGAGCCGCATCCTCTGGTCCCGGCGAGCGTCGCGGCTGGTGCGCTCGTAGGAGAATCCGTTCCACCAGTACCCGGTCGACATGCGCACCACCGGCGCGGCCTGCCGATATCCGGGGGGAATGACGGTGCCCGTCCACTTCGCCACGATCGAGCGGGTCATCCGGCAGATCGGGCGCGACAGGGCGAGCGTGCCGACGCACGCCCACAGGAGCGGCGCCAGCCCGGGCCACGGGTTGCCGCCCCACCACCACATCCACAGCCCCGCGGCGGCGGCCCACACGGCCGGGACCAGCATGCTGACGACGAGCACGACGCACGCTCGCACGAACCCTGCGGCGGCACTCACCAGCCACGACACCAGCTGTCGCATGAGCCTTCCTTCGTACTCCACGACCCCGGTTTCCGAGGCGTCCGGCGATGCGCCCGGTCCGGGCCGGTACGGCGTGATGTTTCCACTGTGTACCGCACAGAGCCCTGCGCCCAGCCGATCGCCCCCGGAGTGGGTCTGGCCCCACCCCCGCGTACGTCCAGACGCATACCGCCCCGCCCGTGCCCTCCCTAGCGTCGAGACCACGACGAGAAGGAGGAGAAAGACATGAGCACCATCGACGACTCCCGCACCCACGAGGCCTTCGACCTGGCGAAGAAGTGCGTCACGCTCTCCGGCATGATCTGCGGCATCACCCTCGCGACGGTCGCCGTGCTGTCGATCGTCGATCAGCCGGGAACCACGTTCATGTGGGCCCGGGCCGTCATACTGCTCGCCATCGCCCCGATGCTCCACCGGACGATCGTGCGTGCTTCGCAGGGATCGCGGCGCAGCTTCGAGCGCATGCGCGTCATCACGGTCACCATGCCGATCGCGATCATCGGCGTCGACCTGATCCCCGGCATCTGCCCGGCGTGGTACGCCGTGATGCAGGCCATGAGCGTCCTGCCTCTGATCGCGGTCGCCTTCATCCTCAGCGGACCCGGACCCCGCGCCGCTTTCCCCAAGACGCGGTGAGCACCCGGGGGCCGCGGCGCCCGGCCGGCGAGCCGGACGCCGCGACCGTATGCGTCAGGCCGGCGGGGTGACCGCTCGGCCGAGGTGCCGGGCGAAGAACCGGACCGCGCTGTCGGCCTCGAACCTGGGCAGTTCCTTGTGCCTGCCCGCGTTGGCGTGCAACGTCTTCTCCTTCGAGGCGAAGGCGTCGAACAGCGCGAGAGCGGCCTCGCGCGGGATGTGCTCGTCGTCCCACTGCATGTCGAACTCGATCGGGACGGTGATCTGCTTCGCCTTCTCGACCAGGACATCGGGCCAGTGCTGGCCGAAGACCGCGGCCGTGATCCTGGGTTCGACCGCCACGAGCGGTATGCCGATCGCCGTGCCCATGTTGATGCCGAAGTAGCCGACCGGCCCGTCGGCGCCGATCTCGGGAAGTTCCTGGAGCGCGTCCAGAGTCGCCCGCCATTCGGGCACGGCGAGCTCCGCCAGGTGGGCGTTGTAGCGGACGACGATCGGTCCTTCGGGCTCGCCCGCCGCCCTCGCCCGGAACAGCTCGGCGATCTCCAGCTCGTCGTGCGCAGTGCGCGGCCGGTCGCCGTGACCGGGCGCGTCGATGACGGCGACGTGGAAGCCGCAGCCGGTCACGAGGAGGCGGGCGCGGCCGGCCATCGCCGGATGCTTCTTGTGATTGCCGCCGCCGTGGCCCATCAGGACCAGGGGCGCCCGCTCGGCGCCGGGAGCCGGCGACCAGAGAACTCCGGGGACGTCGCCCACGGTGAAGTCGCGTTCGACCACGCCGTTCGAGGACGACTCGGCGGTGAACTGCAGAGAGTGCACAGGTGTTGCCTTTCGGGAGAGCCTTGTTGTCGAGGCGCTCCCGGCGACACCTATGTCGGTCGCCCGGCCGTGGTGGGAAGGGGGAGCACCCACGTCGATCCTGCGTTCATGGGTCTCACCTCCTCGGGCGGGTCACGGTCACCGGCACGCTACCAGGCTCGTCGATCGTCTCTCGAACCCTTTTCAGCGGCCGGGGACGGAGGCGGGGCGGCCGGCGTCGAGGCGGTCGCGCTGCGGCACGACGGTGTACCTGGGGTCCTTGGCCGAGGCCCTGCCCGCCTCCAGCACGCCGAACCGGGTGCACAGGGCTCCGGCCGTGATCGCGAGCCCGGACAGCGCGGTGAGGGCCCGGCTGCGCCCGGCGACCGTGGCGAGCAGGCCGCCGCCGAGGGTGAGCGCGCGGGAGGCCCGCATGAGTCTGCCCGCCCTGCCCTCGCGGTACGGCTCGCCGACGAGACCGAGGCGGCGCTCCATCAGCCCGCCGGCGACGATCTCCGTCATGGCGCCAGCCGCCGCCGCGGCGCGGGCGGGCCCGGCCAGCGCCCGGGGCGTGGTCAGCATCAGGGCCGCACCCGCGGAGGCGAGCGCGCTCCCCGAGAACAGGAACGGCAGCTCCCGCATCCCCTCGTGCCACGACGGCACGGCGGTGTCCGCGAGAAGAACGGCCGTGTACGTCGCCATCGCCACGCCGCTCAGGCCGCTCGCGACCGACGCGGCGTCACCCGCGAGGGGCAGCAGGCCGGTCACCGCCGAACCCGCCGCGACGCCGGTCAGCCCGCTGTGGGCGGCCAGCGTCCACGAGCCGACGCTCATCGGCGAGGTGAGCTTGAACACGCGCAGCATGTTCAGGAAGCGCATCGGCCTGCCCAGCTCGGCCACCAGGAAGACGGTTCCGGCGCTCGCCCCGGCGAAGGCGGCCATCCGAGCGGCCAGTTCCAGCCGATCCCGCCCGGTGAGGCGGGCGGCCGCCGCCATCGCGCCCGCCGCGCCCGACATCCCGCCCAGGTAGAGGTACGCCGGCATGTGGGGCTCGTGCCAGATGGGCGGCTTGAGGACCGGCTGGCCGTAGTAAGACCGGAAATCGGCGTCCGGCACCATCTCGTCCCGGCGCCTCGGCATCAGGTCCCCCCCACAGAAACGATCACGACTTCCTCCCGGCGAAGCACACGGCCACACCGGCGGCGAGGGCGAGCGCCGCGCCGCCCGCCCAGCGCCACATCGCGGGCAGGTCCCGGGTGGTCACCACGGGATCCGGCGGCAGGCCGTACGTCTCCGGCTCGTCCAGCAGGAGGAAGAACGCGCCCGTGCCGCCCACCCCGTTGTCGGGATCCGCGCCGTACAGCCGGGCCTCCGTCGTGCCCTCGGCGTGCAGCCGTTCGACCCGTTCCTCGGCCCGCTGCCGCAGCTCGTCGAGCGGCCCGAACTGGATGGACTTCGTCGGGCACGCCTTGGCGCAGGCGGGCTCCATGCCGCCGCGCAGCCGGTCGTAGCAGAGCGTGCACTTCCACGCCCGGCCGTCGTCCTCCCTGCGGTCGATCACCCCGTACGGGCAGGCGGGCACGCAGTAGCCGCAGCCGTTGCAGACGTCGGCCTGCACGACGACGGTGTCGAACTCGGTGCGGAACAACGCGCCGGTGGGGCAGACGTCGAGGCAGGCGGCGTGCGTGCAGTGCTTGCACACGTCCGACGACATCAGCCACCGGCCGTCCTGCTCGACGAACGCCACATGCCGCCAGGTGCTCGCGCCGAGCGCGCCGGTGTTGTCGTAGGAGGTGGCCCGGAACACGAACCCGTCGTCGGGCACGTCGTTCCACTCCTTGCAGGCCACCTCGCAGGCCTTGCACCCGATGCAGACGGTCGTGTCGGTGAAGAACCCCATCCGCTCAGCCATCGCGATACCTCTCGATCAGGTCGAGCAGCGCGGAGCCGCGCGGGCGCCGCCCCGGCAGGACGTCGCAGGTGCCGGCCTTGCTCTCCTGGATGTAGACGTTCGGGTCGAGCACGATCGGCAGAAGATCGTTGACGACGTCCCCGGTGACCACCCCGCCGCTGCTGTATCCCCAGTGGTACGGCATGACCACCTGGTGGACGATCCGGCCGTTCAGCCGCAGGGGCCGCACCCGGCCGGTCACGAGCACGCGCAGCTCGATCGCGGTCCGCGCGGTGACGATCGTCGCCCAGGCGCCGTTCTCCAGGCCGAGCTCCTCTGCCATCTCCCGCGACACCTCGCAGAACGCCTCCGGCTGGAGCTCCGCGAGGTAGGGCAGAGGCCTGCTCATGGCGCCCGTCGTGTGGTGCTCGGTGAGCCTGCTCGTCGTGTAGACGTACGGGAACCTGGGCGACAGCTCCGGGTTGTACGGGTTCTCCGGGCGGTCGACGGTCCGGCGGGCCGGGTTGGCCTGCTGCCCGTACAACGCGTTGCGCACCGGCGACTCGTGCGGCTCGTAGTGGGTGGGCAGCGGCCCGTCGGACAGGCCGGACGGGACGTACAGCCAGCCCCTGCCGTCCGACTGCATGATGAACGGGTCGGTCCCGGCCAGCGCGTGCTCGGCCTTGGCTCCCTCGGGCGGCACGTAGCCGGGCGCCTTGTCCTCCTCGAAGTCCGGCACGTCGGGCCCGGTCCACTTGGCGCCGTCCCAGTAGACGTACTTCTTCCGTTCGCTCCACGGGCGGCCCTGCGGGTCGGCCGAGGCGCGGTTGTAGAGGATGCGCCGGTTCGCCGGCCAGGCCCAGCCCCAATCGAGGGCGACCGGTCCCTGCTCGGTGTGCGGCGTGCGCCGGGCCGCCATGTTGACCCCGTCGGCGTACACCCCGCAGTAGATCCAGCAGCCGCAGCTCGTCGAGCCGTCGGGCTTCAGCTCGCGCAGCGACGCCAGCAGGCGGCCGTCGGCGGCCGTGCCGTTGATCTCGCGCAGGACGGCCGCGGCGTCGGGGTCGCGCTGCGCGCCGATCTCCGGGTAGTCCCAGGTCAGCTCCCTCGCCGGCCGGTCGATGTCGTCGTCGCCGAGCCGCTGCCTGATCCGCTTGCCCAGGTGGTAGTAGAACCACAGGTCGCTGCGGCAGTCGCCCGGCGGGTCGAGGGCCTTCTCCCGCCACTGCAGCAGCCGCTGGGTGTTGGT
This sequence comes from Microbispora rosea, assembly GCF_044460045.1. Taxonomy (NCBI): domain Bacteria; kingdom Bacillati; phylum Actinomycetota; class Actinomycetes; order Streptosporangiales; family Streptosporangiaceae; genus Microbispora; species Microbispora rosea. The sequence continues at coordinate 76,064 of NZ_JBITJO010000001.1, forward strand.
GAACGTGCCCTCCTTCTCCACGTGGCTCGCGGCCGGCAGGAAGAAGACCTCGGTGCCGATCTCCTCGGTCCGCAGCTCGCCCGTCTCGATCTCGGGCGCGTCCTTCCAGAACGTCGCGGTCTCCACCAGCATGAGGTCGCGGACCACCAGCCAGTCGAGGTTCGCCAGGCCCAGCCGCTGCGCCTTGCCGTTGGCCGAGCCGACCGCCGGGTTCTCGCCGATGACGAAGTAGCCCTTGACCGTGCCGTCGATCTGGCCCATCACGGTCGCGTAGTGGCCGTGGTCGCCGGTGAGCCGCGGCAGGTAGTCGAAGCAGTAGTCGTTGGCCTCCGTCGCCGCGTCGCCCCACCACGCCTTGAGCAGGCTGACGACGTACGCCCGCCGGTTGCCCCACCAGCCGGTGTCGGCGCCCTCCTGTTCCAGGTAGTGGTCGAGGCCGTCGTGCCGGTGGGCGTGCGGCATCGCGATGTATCCCGGCAGCAGGTTGAACAGGGTCGGGATGTCGGTGGAGCCCTGGATGCTCGCGTGCCCGCGCAGCGCCATGATGCCGCCGCCCGGGCGGCCCATGTTGCCGAGCAGGAGCTGCAGGATCGCGGCGGCCCTGATGTACTGCACGCCGACCGAGTGCTGCGTCCAGCCCACGGAGTAGACCCACGCCGTGGTCCGCTCCCGGCCCGAGTTGGCCGTGACCGCCTCGGCCAGCTCGTGGAACCGCTCCGGCGGGATGCCGCACAGCTCCTCGACCATCTCCGGGGTGTAGCGCGAGTAGTGCCGCTTGAGGATCTGGTACACGCACCGCGGGTCGGTCAGCGTCGGGTCGCTCGGCGGCGTCGCGCTCGCGCCGGCGCCGCGCGCGCCGTACGAGTCGGACCCCGCCGCCTCCGCGTGGCGCCTGCCGCCCTCGGTCAGCTCCTCCTCCTCGGGCACGTCGCCCTCGTACGCCCAGGTCGACGGGTCGTACCTGCCGGTCTCCTCGTCGAAGCCGGAGAACAGGCCATCGAGGTCCTCGGTGTCGCGGAAGTCCCTGTTCACCAGGGTCGCGGCGTTCGTGTACGCGAGGACGTACTCGCGGAAGTCGAGCCCATTCGACAGCACGTGGTTGATCAGCGCTCCGAGCAGCACGATGTCGGTGCCGGCGCGGATCGCGAGATACCTGTCCACGGTCGCGCTGGTCCGGCTGAAGCGCGGGTCGATGTGGAAGACCTTCGCGCCGCGCGCACGCGCCTCCATCACCCACTGGTACCCCACCGGATGGCACTCGGCCATGTTGGAGCCCTGGATGACGATGCAGTCAGCGTTGGCCAGGTCCTGCTGATACTGGGTCGCGCCGCCACGCCCGAAGCTGGTCCCCAGACCGGGGACGGTGGAGGAGTGTCATATGCGCGCCTGGTTCTCGACCTGGATCGCGCCGAGGGCGGTGTAGAGCTTCTTCATCAGGTAGTTCTCTTCGTTGTCGAGCGTCGCCCCGCCCAGGCCGGCGATGCCCAGAGTCCTCCTGACCTCCTGCCCCTCGTGCGTCTGCTGCCAGGTCTCGCGCCGGGTCCGCACGACCCGGTCGGTGATCATGTCCATCGCGGTCTCGAGGTCGAGCGGCTCCCATTCGGTGCCGTGCGGCCTGCGGTAGAGGACCGTCGTCTGACGGCCGGGATGGGTGACGAGCTGCTTGCTGGCCGATCCCTTCGGACAGAGCCGCCCGCGCGAGATCGGCGAGCCGGGGTCGCCCTCGATCTGGGTGACCCTGCCGTCCTTGACGTAGACGAGCTGGCCGCAGCCCACGGCGCAGTAGGGACAGACGGAACGCGCGACCGTATCGGCCCCCTCGACCCGGGGCCGAAGAGCGTCCGTACGCGCCGAGCGCGCCGCCTGCCCTCTGCCGTCCTCTCCCTTGAGCTGCCGGATCACCGGCCAGCGGGAGAGCCATCCAGCACCCACGACGCCTCTGATGCCCCGGTGATGACGGTCTAATCATGAGAAATCACCGTGTCTTCCGCCGCCTGCCGTGCCGTGACCGCGTGGAGGTAGCCGCGGGCGAGCGCGCGCCGCCCGGACGAACGGTGCAGCTCGCCGAGCAGCCGCCGCGTGGCCGCCTCCCCGCTCCGGTCGCCGAGCTGCCGGAAGATCGCCAGCGAGCTCTCCAGCCGGGCCGAGCCGTGCCGCCAGTCACCCCTGGCCGCCTGGAGCCCGCCCAGGCCCTGCATCGCGTACGCCGCGCAGTGCCGGTCGCCGAAGCCCTCGAATATCGTCAGCGCGCGGCCCTGGGCGCGCATCGCCCGCCCGGTCTCCCCCGCGAGGTCGTGCAGGCGGCCGATCTGGAGCGACACGCAGCCCTCCCGGTGGGCGTCGCCGAGCTCCCGCGCCATGCGCAGCGCGCCGCCGAGCCAGTCGGCGGCACCGTCCAGGTCGCCCGCGCTCAGGCAGGTGCGCCCGAGCGCCTGCCGGGCGTACGCCTCGCCCGACCGGTCGTCCAGCGACACGAACATCCCGAGTGCCCTGCGGAAGTGCCGGGACGCGGCGGCCCGGTCGCCCCGGAACTGGCCGACCGCGCCCAGCCCGCAGACCGAGACGGCCTCGCCTCTGACGTCCCCGAGCGTGCGGAAGAGCACCCGGGAGCGGCGGAACATGCCGGCCGCCTGGGCGTACCTGTCGTGATACAGGGCCACCTGACCGAGTCCCCGCAGCATGGCGGCCTCGCCCGCCCGGTCTCCGGCGGCGCGGGCGGCCTCCAGGGCGACGCGGTGGGTCTCCGCCCAGGCGCCGAAGTGACAGCGCAGGTCGAAGTAGGGCACGAGCGCCGCCGCCAGGCCCCAGGCGGCGCCGGCCAGCCCCGCCTCCGCGGCCAGCCGTACGGCCTCGACCAGGGTCTCGTGCTCGGCGCCGAACCAGGAGACCGGATCGGCGGCGACCCGGCGCAGGGCGTCGTCGGGCAGCCGCCAGCGCCGGGCGGCGGGCGAGGCCAGCCGGAAGACCGTGGTGGGCAGCCGGGCCGTGGCGTGTTCCGCGGCGGCCGTCCAGCCCGCGACCACGCGTGCCAGCGCCGGCATGTCCACCTCCCCCGCCTTGTCCCTGGCGTCGACGCGCAGCAGCTCGGGCAGCCGGTATCGGGGCTGGCCGAGGAGGTCGGTCCCCACCGGGCGCAGCAGGTTCGCGTCGACCAGCACGTCGGTCACGTCGTCGCTGCGGTGCCGGTCGAGCACGGCGTCGACCACCCAGCCGGGCAGCGGCCGGGTGCCGAGCAGGCCGAGCGCGCGGAACGTGCGCGCGGCGTCGTCGGGCAGGAGGCGATAGCTGCGGTCGAAGGACTCCCGCACCTCCAGGTCGCCGGCGCGCAGCTCCGCGAGCCTGAGCGTCTCGTCGTCGAGCCGCCGCCGCAGCACGGCCGGGGACCAGCCGGGACGGGCCGCCAGCCGGGCCCCGGCCACCCGGATCGCGAGCGGCAGCCGGCCGCAGGCCCGCACGATGGCGGCGGCCTCCTCCGGCTCCCGCTCCAGCCGCTCCGCGCCGACGATCGCCGTCAGCAGCTCCAGGGCCTCCGCCTGCGGCAGGACGTCCAGGTCGATCCGGGCGGCCCCGGGCAGCTCGGTGATGCGGCGCCTGCCGGTGACGACGACGGCGCTGCCGCCGCCCGGCAGCAACGGCCGCACCTGCGCGGCGCCCGCCGCGTCGTCGAGCACGACCAGCATCGGCCGTTCGGCGAGCAGCGTGCGGTAGAGCGCGGCGCGCTCGTGAACCGTGGGCGGCAGCGGCTCCGCCGCGCCCAGCGCGCGCAGCGCCTCGGCCAGCAGCTCTCCCGGCTCGACCGGCGACCAGACGCCGCCGCTGGGCGAGACGGCCCCGCCGGACTGCGCGGTGTTGCCGGACTGCGCGGTGTTGCCCGGCTGCGCGATGTTGCCAGGCTGCACGGGGTTGCCGGGCTGCGCGATGTTGCCAGGCTGCGCGGTGCCGCCCAGCGACAGGAAGAGCTGGCCGTGGGGGTACGCCTCGCGGACGGCATGCGCACAGCGCACCGCGAGCGCGGTCTTGCCGACGCCCGGCGGCCCGGTGACGACGGCGACGCCGCCGGGGGCGAGCGCCCGGGTCAGCTCCGCCGCCTCGGCGGTCCGCCCGGTGAAGTCCACCAGGTCCGGCGGCAGCTGACGCGGCACGACGGGGAGAGCGGGGTCGGCCGGGGAACCAGAAGCGCCATGCGGCGACGCGCCGCCGGAAGGGCCGGAAACGATGGCGAGTGCGGGTTCGGTGGGGAGACCGTGCGGGGCGGGCGGTCGTGGGGGCGGCTCTCCGGCGAGCACGGCCTCGTGCGCCCGGCGCAGCTCGGGGCCGGGTTCGACGCCGAGTTCGGTCACGAGGTGCTCCCGGATCGTGCCGAAGGCGCGCAGCGCCTCGCCCTGCCGCCCCGACCAGTGCAGGGCCAGCATGAGCCTGCGCCACAGGTCCTCGCGGAAGGGGTGGTCGGCGACCAGGGCGCGCAGCTCCCCGACCGCCTCGCCGTACTCTCCGGCCGCCATGAGCAGCGCGACCAGGTCTTCGGCGGCGCGCAGCCGCGCCTGGGCGAGCCGTTCGAGCCTGCGGTCCCACAGCGACCTGCCGGGCAGGTCGGACAGCGGGACGCCCTGCCACAGCGCCAGCGCACGTGCCAGCAGGTCGGCCGCCTCGTGAGGCCGGCCCCGCGCCCGGCACTCCCGGGCGGCGGCCACCCGCTCCTCGAACAGCAGCAGGTCGAGCTCGTGCGGCGGCAGCTCGATCGCGTACCCCGACCCGAGGGCCCGGATGCGGGCCGGGGCCCGCCCGAGCTCCGCGCGCAGGGCGCTCGCGTACGTGCGGAGGTTGGCCGCGGTCGAGCGCGGCCGGTGGTCCGGCCACAGCACCTCGGCGAGCTCGTCGCCGCCAACGGTGCGGTTGGCGTGGAGGAGGAGGGTGGCCAGGAGCATGCGGGGTTTCGGCCCGCCGAGCCGTGGCGCCGTGCCCGGCAGGCGGACCTCCAGCGGACCGAGCACGCTGAACGTGGGCTTCTCGACTGTCATGACCGCGTTGCTCCCCCTGTCGAAGGACCGGTTCGCCATGACTCGCCCACCCTTTGTACCGAATTCTTGATGTTTTTTGTGCGGCAGATTCCGACTCTTTTTGGTCATGAGACTCAAATCGCTTGTCACGGCGGGCCTCGCGGTGGTCCTCGGCCTCGCGGTCGGCGCCGCCACCGCCCCGGCGGCCTCGGCGGCGGGTGCGCGCCCGGACTTCCAGATGCCGTTCCCCTGCGGTCAGGTGTGGACGGGCAACTCCAGCGCCAGCAGCGCGCACCAGTCGTACGAGATCGACTTCAACCGGGGCAGCACGGCCGACGCCGACTACGGCGACACGGTCGTGGCCGCGGCGGCCGGCACCGTGGTCATCTCGGCCCACCAGGGCTCGACGAACGGCTTCGGCAACCTCATCAAGATCGACCACGGTGGCGGCTGGTTCACCTACTACGCCCACCTGAGCGTGCGCTCGGTCAGCGCGGGAGCCCACGTCAACCAGGGCCAGAAGATCGGCGAGGTCGGCAACACCAGCAAGCCGGGCAACAACATCGCCCCGCACCTGCACTACGAGGTGCGCACGAGCGACACGTCCTACCCCGCCAACATCCAGAAGGCGGTGTTCAACGGGGTCACCTTCGGCTACCCCGCGCAGACCGTGACCTCGCACAACTGCGGCGGCACGTCGGCCAACCCGTACACCCCGCAGGAGGTCTGCGGCAGCGGCTACTCGGTGATCGACTCGGCCGCCCTCGGCACGGCCGGCACCGTCTACCTGCTCTACAACTCCGGCAACGGCTACAACTGCGTCGTCACGATGAAGAAGACCTCGCTCGGCACGGCCACCGCGACCACCGCCTACCTGGAGGTCCAGGGCAAGAGCCGGGTGACCGACTCCGGCAGCTACGGCTACTACGCCGGACCGGTACGCGCCTCGGCCGCCGGCACCTGCGTCAAGTGGGGCGGCAAGGCCGGCTCGTCCACCTACGACAGCGCCTTCGAGCACTGTGGCTGACCCTCACCGGCTAACCCCCATGACCGGATCCCTGATCGTCCGCGCGCCCCGGCGCACTGCCCTGATCGCCGTGGGCGCGGTGACGCTCCTGCTGTGCCTGGCCGGGCTCGTCCCGGCCGGGCAGGCCTCGGCCGCCGAGGGCCCGCTCGCCACCGCCTTCACGCGGGCGGCTGCGGCCCACGGCGTGCCCCGCGACCTGCTCGTCGCGCTCGCCTACGCCGAGACCCACCTCGACGGCCATGACGGCAGGCCGAGCGCGAGCGGCGGCTATGGCGTGGCGCACCTGGTCAGCAATCCCACGCTGCACACCCTGGAGGAGGCGGCACGGCTCACCGGAGCGCCGGTCGCCTCACTCAAGGCCGATGACGCGGCCAATGTGGCGGGCGCGGCGGCCGTGCTGCGGGCCGGGGCCGACGCCCTGGGCCTGGACGCCGCCGCCCGCGCCGACGCCGATCGCTGGTACACCGCCGTCGCGCGCTACGGCGGGGCGAGCACGCCCGAGGTCGCCCGGCTGTACGCCGACGCCGTCTACGACCTGCTGTCGGCCGGGTTCAGCGCGCGGACGCCGGCGGGCGAGACGATCACGGTGGCCGCCCGCCCGGCGCATCCGGACCGGGGAGCCCTCGCGAACGCCCGCGACCTCGATCAGCCGGAGAACCGCACGCTCGCCGCGGCGGCCGTCGACTACCCCGGCGCGACGTGGGTGGCGGCCAGCAGCGCCAACTACGCGGTGTCCGACCGGCCGGCGAGCGACGCGATCGACCGCATCGTCATCCACGTCACGCAGGGCTCATACGCCGGGACGATCTCCTGGTTCCAGAACCCCGCCGCCCAGGTCTCGGCGCACTACGTCGTGAGGTCCTCCGACGGCGCGATCACCCAGATGGTGCGAGAGAAGGACCGGGCCTGGCACGCGGGCAACTCCGACTACAACCACCACTCCATCGGCATCGAGCACGAGGGATACGTGGACGACGCGTCCTGGTTCACCGACGCGATGTACCGCTCCTCGGCGGCCCTCGTCCGCTCCGTCGCCGCCCGGTACGGCATCCCCACCGACCGGTCCCACATCGTGGGGCACTCCCAGGTCCCCGGGTCCGACCACACCGATCCCGGGCCCTACTGGGACTGGACCACGTACATGAGGTACGTCACGGGCGGCGGCGGAACCGGGAACCCGTACACGCCGGAGCAGGTGTGCGGCAGCGGCTACTCGGTGATCGACTCGGCCGCCCTCGGCACGGCGGGCACCGTCTATCTGCTCTACAACTCCGGCAACGGCTACAACTGCGTCGTGACCCTGAAGAAGACGTCGCTGGGCACGGCCACCGCGACCACCGCCTACCTGGAGGTCCAGGGCAAGAGCCGGGTCACCGACTCCGGCAGCTACGGCTACTACGCCGGACCGGTACGGGCGGCGGCGGCCGACAAATGCGTGAAGTGGGGCGGCAAGGCCGGCTCGTCCACCTACGACAGCCCCTTCGAGCACTGCGGCTGACCTCTTCCGGCATCCGTCCGAAACACGACCCGGGGCACGACCCGGGCACGATTCGGGGCAACGACCAAGGGCCCCCGCGCGCCGCACCGCGCGGGGGCTCTCCGATGGAGTTCGAGAGATCTGTGAGAGCGTGGGCCTCACGGGGTGTAGAGCCCGCAGGGAGGGCAATAAGGGCCTGATCCGGCACGCTTCGTGGGCGATCCATCGCGCCCGCGGAACCACCCTCACACAGAGGACATCGATGAGCGATCAGCCGCCCGAGTGGGCGAAAAATCTTGAGAAGGCGGCGATCGAGGCGGCCAGGACCGTCGAACGCGCCGGCCGGGCACTCGGCAAGGCGGTGGAGCAGGCAGGGCGCACCGCCAAGGCCCAGGCCGCGATGGCGGCCGCCTACCAGGCCGACCTGGAAGCGCTGGAGAGGGTGCTGCGGGCCCTCCCCGCGGAGCAGGTCAGGGACATCTCGGCGGCCGCGGCGGTCGTCACGGCGACCGCCGACCAGGTGCTGGCCCAGACGCCGAAGGACGATCTTTGAGCCGGTGCGGCTCCGGCCCCGAATCGGCGGGGCAGGAGTGGCGCGCCGATATCCACAGCCTGTGGACGGCCACCCGAGGCTGCGGTTTTCCGCACCCCTGATGTGAGGCGAACCGGAGGAGGCCCGGCGGCGCCCCTCATGGTGACCGCGTCGCCCGGCTTCTAGCGTCATCGGCATGGAAACCGCGGAAATCGGAGGGATCGCCGGGTGGGCGATGGAGCTCACCGAACGCCTGGGCGCGCCGGGCGCGGGCGTCGCGATCGCCCTGGAGAACCTGTTCCCCCCACTGCCCAGCGAGGTCATCCTGCCGCTCGCCGGGTTCACCGCCGCGCGCGGGGACATGAGCCTGCTCGCGGCGCTCCTGTGGACGACCGCGGGCTCCGTCGTGGGGGCGCTCGCGCTGTACTGTGTGGGCGCACTGCTCGGCCGGGAGCGTACGGTGGCCATCGCGGCACGTCTGCCGCTGGTCAAGATCTCCGATATCGAGAAGGCGGAGGCGTGGTTCGCCCGGCATGGTGTGAAGACGGTGTTCTTCGGGCGCATGATCCCGATCTTTCGCAGTCTGATATCGGTCCCCGCCGGTGTGGAACGCATGCCGCTCGGCACCTTCCTCCTGTTCACCACGCTCGGCAGCCTGATCTGGAACACCGTCTTCGTGCTGGCGGGTTATCTGCTCGGCGAGCACTGGCACCTCGTCGAGGACTACATGGGGATCGTGTCCAAGGTGGTGGTGGCGGCCGTCGTGCTCGTCGTCGCCCGGTTCGTGGCCGTACGGCTGCGGGAACGGCGCGGCCACGGACGCCATGCCCGTTGACCAGCCGCTCCCCGGGCAGGCTCGCCTGCCGCCCAGAGCGGCGCCAACCGCCGCGAAGGAGCCGATGAACGTCGCACGCGCCCTCAGGATCCTCGCGGCGCTGATCATCGGCACGCTGACGGCGGTCGTCGAGCTGGCCGGCCTGCTGGTGGCCGCGCCGCTGGCCCTGCTCTGCCTGCCGCATCCCGCCGCGCGGCGCGCCGGGGAGCGCCTGCTGCGGGCCGTGGCCGTGCCGCTGGCCCGGGCCGAGATCCGCAGGCTCGGACTGCTCGGCGGCCTCGACGTCACCGTCGGGACCGGCCGGGTGGCCGGGTATCTCGCGGCCCGATGGCCGGTCGGCCTGCTCGGCGGACTCGTGCTCTTCCTGCTGGTGGTGGGCGTGAGCACATCGGTGCTCTTCGTGTGGGGCTGGGCGCACGGGGAGAACCCCGACGGCATCCCGCCAAATCCCGGCATCCTCAGCTATTTCGGGGTGGCCGGGATCGTCCTGCTGTTCCTCGACATCATGGGCATCCAGGGCGTCGCCGCCCTCGAACTGCGGGTCGCCCGGCGCTTCCTCGGCCCCAGCCCCACCGAGCTGCTGGAGCGCCGCATCGACGAGCTGGCCAGGACCCGCGCCGGCGTCGTGAGCGCGGTCGACCAGGAGCGGCGCAGGATCGAGCGCGACCTGCACGACGGCGTGCAGCAGCGGCTGGTGGCCCTCGCCGTGCTGATCGGGCGGGCCCGGCGGGGGCGCACCCCGCAGCTGCGCGACGACCTGCTCCACCAGGCCCACGAGGAGGCCCAGGAGGCGCTGCGCGAGCTGCGCGAGGTCGCCTGGCGCGTCTACCCGGCCGAGCTCGACACGCTCGGGCTGCGCGAGTCCCTGTCCGCCGTCGCCGAGCGGGCCGGGGTGCCCGTCACGGTCGCGTACGGCCTGACCGCGCACCCGCCCACCGAGGTGGAGACGGCGGTCTACTTCGTCGTACGGGAGGCCGTGACGAACGCCGCCAAGCACGCGGCGGCGGGGCAGGTGCGGGTGGAGATCCTGGAGGACGGGGACACGATCGTCGTACGCGTGCGCGACGACGGGCGGGGCGGCGCCGACCCCGGTGGAGGCGGCCTGTCCGGGCTGGCCCGCAGGGTCGCCGCCCTGGACGGCCGGTTCCGGGTGGACAGCCCGCCCGGCGGCCCGACCACCGTGAGCGCGGAGCTGCCCCGCGCGTGACCCCGGGCCGAAGGCCGGACCCCCCGCGGAGAGGTTTCGTCCGGCCACCCGCCCAACACAAGCAACGATCGGCTGTCGTCGGCGTACGCGCGTCGCATGGCCGCCTTCAGACCGGTGACAGCTCGCCGTACGGCGTTATCGTCGGCGGCATGACCGCTCGCTCGCTCGGGAGAACGTGGCCGTTCTAAGGAACCTTTAAAGGTGGCTGAAACCACGCCAGAGGCCGCGATGTTTGCGTTGTCCCCACGACGCCGGCACTCGTCCGGCGCGCTCCGTGGACGAAAGGCATCACGATGATGAAACGCACACGGCTGGTCGTAGCAGCGGTCACGCTCGTCACGCTGGCCGCGACCGGTACGGCCGCGGCGGCCGGTCCGGCCCCGACGCCCGGCGCGGTGCAATCCGGCTGCGCGCCGGTCAAGCCAGGCGGGAGGCCCGAGGCGGGTACGGATGCCGATCTGGCCGCGATCGCGGCGAAGCTCGGAGTGACGACCGAGCGGCTCGACGCC
>NZ_JBITJO010000001.1:86744-129202 GCF_044460045.1 Microbispora rosea
GCCGCGCTGGTCGCGGCCAAGACGTCGCTGGCCAACTCGGCCAGCGTAACGCCGGACGCCTTCATCGCAGCGGTCGCGACCAACCTCGGGCTGCCGGTCTCACAGGTTCAGGATGCTCTGCAGCCAATGGTCGCCGAGCCCGCGCCGACAGGTGACGACCAAGGCAAGCTGAACAGCATGGACAAGAAGGGCGTGGACGGCCCGCAAAAACCGCTGGAGGGGAAGCCCAGAGGAGCCGCGGATGCCGATCTGGCCGCGATCGCGGCGAAGCTCGGAGTGACGACCGAGCGGCTCGACGCCGCGCTGGTCGCGGCCAAGACGTCGCTGGCCAACTCGGCCAGCGTAACGCCGGACGCCTTCATCGCAGCGGTCGCGACCAACCTCGGGCTGCCGATCCCACAGGTCCAGGACGCTCTGCAGCCAATGGTCGCCGAGCCCGCGCCCGATGGCGACAATCAGGGCAAGCTGGACAGCATGGGCACGAAGGCCCGGGACGGCTCGCCGGACTCGCCGTTCACCACCGACGCCGCGTCGGCGTCCCTGGCCGCGGCGCTCGGTGTCGATCAGGCCAAGGCCAAGGCCGCTCTGGCCGCGTTGGTGGCGTTGGGCAGAGTCCGTCCGACATCCAAGGCCTTCGGTGACATCGCCGCCTCGCTCGGGGTCGGCTCCGACCAGCTCGATGCCGCGCTGAGGGAGCTGAAGCGGTCACTGAGCCAGGGCTGACAGCCACAACTTCAGCATCGAGGGCGAGGATGGGCGACCATGCGGATACTCGTGGTGGACGACGACCCGGCTGTGCGGCGGTCCTTGGAGCATGCGTTGCGCCGGGACGGCTACGACGTGTCATCCGCCGCCGATGGGGCGTCCGCCCTCGCCGAGCACGGCATGTTCCGCCCGGACGCGGTGGTTCTCGACGTCCTCATGCCCGAACCGAACGGGCTGGAGGTGTGCCGGACGCTACGTGAGGGCGGGCACGACACGCCGATCCTGATGCTCACGGCCCGGGACCTGGTCATCGACCGGGTCGCCGGGCTCGACGCGGGGGCCGACGATTACCTGGCCAAGCCCTTCGCCTTGGAGGAGCTGCGGGCCCGGCTCAGAGCCCTGCTCCGGCGCAGCGGCGCCAGGTCCGAGGTGCTGCGCTTCGCCGACGTCGACCTGGACGTGAGCGGCTGCAGGGCCGAGCGCGCCGGCCGGCGCCTGGATCTGACCAAAACGGAGTTGTCCCTGCTGGAGCTGTTCCTGCGCAACCCCGGCCGGGTGCTGAGCCGGACCCAGATCTTCGAGTCCGTCTGGGGCTACGACTTCGGCCCCGAGTCGAACGCACTGTGGGTGTACATCAGCTACCTGCGAAGCAAACTCGAAGCGGACGGCGGCAGCAGATTGATCCAGACGGTGCGCGGCCTGGGGTATGTCCTGCGTGAGGAGCCATGAACCTGCGCACCCGGCTGGCGATCGCCGGCGGTTCCGTGGTCGCGGGCGCCCTGGTGCTCGTGTCGGTGGTCCTGTATCCGGCCGTGAACGCCAACCTTCGCGGCCAGATGGACAGCGCCCTGGTCGCGGCCGCCGGCCGGGCGCCGGAGGTGGCCGCGGCCATCAAGGCCAAGTTCAGGGACGCCAACGGGGAGCCGGGCTTCCCGACTGCTCCGCTGGGGATCGGAAGCACCCAGCTGCAGATCGTGCCGGGCCCGGTCCAGGTCGGGCCGTCGACGGAGTTCGTCGACCTCACCGCCCGCGACGTCGCCGTCGCGGACGGCACCGCCGGCGCCTACTTCCGTGACGCGGTCTACGACGGAGTCGCCTACCGGGTCTACACCGCCCAACTGCCCGAATCATCGGGAACGCTCGTACGCACAGCCATCCCGGAATCCGATCCCGCACCCACGCTACGCGAACTCGCCTGGCTGCTCGCCGGCTCGACGGTGGCCGCCGGACTTCTGGCGGCACTGGCCTCACGCCTGGCAGCACGCCGCGTCCTCCGCCCGGTGCACCAGCTCACCGAGACCGTCGAACTGATCCGCACGACCGGCGACCTGTCCATCCCGATCCCCGCCGACGGCCGGGACGAAATCGGCCGGCTCGGCTCGGCGTTCGCGGCGATGACCGCCGCCCTGGACGAATCGGTTGGCGCCCAGCGCCGTCTGGTGGCCGACGCCTCCCACGAACTGCGCACACCGCTGACGAGCCTGACGGTGAACCTCGAGCTGCTGTCGGAGAACCCGGCCGATGCGCAGGCCCCACTCCTCGCCGCCGAAGCGCTCGGCCAGGCCGGCGAACTCACGACATTGGTCAACGACCTGATCGACCTGGCCCGCTACGGCCAGGCCCCGTTCCACACGGAAGACGTCCGCCTCGACCTCGTCGCCGAGCGTGTCGCGGCCCGCGCGGCGCGCCGGGCCCCGCAGATCGGATTCGAGCTGACCTGCGCGCCCACTCTCGTCCATGGAGACCCCGACGCCCTGGAACGCGCCGTCGCGAACCTCGTCGACAACGCCGTGAAATGGAGCCCGTCCGACGGCCGGATCAGGATCAGCGTCACGGCGGGCACCCTCGAGGTCGCAGACGCCGGCCCAGGGATTCCCGACAGCGACCTCGAATTCGTCTTCGACCGCTTCTACCGATCACCCACGGCCCGCGCGCACCCTGGCTCCGGACTGGGCCTGGCCATCGTCCGGCAGGTCGCCGAGGCTCATGGCGGGACGGCCGAAGCCGTGCCGTGTCGAAGCGGCGCGTTACTGCGGCTGATCCTGCCGACGTGTGCCGAACAGGCGGAGCCCTAGGCACCCCCTGGTGGGGTGCCTAGGGTCCCTTGCACTCGGCGGGAATCGTGTGCACTCGCAGCCTCGGGCCTGCCTGAAGGTCCGAACGCCGTACGGGCTCTAACCGAGGTGCCGGGCGAAGAACCGCAGCGAGCTGCCGGTCTCGAACTCGGGGATCTCCCCGTGATCGCCGGGGTTTGCGTGCAGCGTCTTGTCGGCCGCCCCCAGAGCGTCGAACAGCGCCAGGCCCTGGGCCCGCGGCACCTTGTCGTCGTCCCACTGGAGCAGGAACCGCACCGGGACGGTGACCCGGGCCGCGACCTCGGCCAGCCCGTCCACGCCGAGCAGGCCCAGCACCGCCGCGCGGACCCGGGGCTCGGCGGCGACGAAGGGCACGCCGAGCCCGCAGCCCATCGACATGCCGAAGTAGCCCACAGGGCCGGCGCCGACGACGTCGAGTTCCTGCACAGCGGTCAGGACCGCCTGCCACTCGGGTACGGCGTGACCGGCCAGGAACGTGTGCATGGTGGCGAGATGCGGGGCGACGTCCTCCCCCGCGGCCATTCCGGCCCGCAGCCGGGCCACGACCTCGGCGAACTCCTCGGTTTTCGGCCGATCGCCGTGGTTGGGCGCATCGACCGCCACCACTGCGAAACCGCCCTCGGTGACGAAGCGGCGCGCGCGGGCCACGATGCCGGGGGCCTTCTTGTGCTGCCCGCCGCCGTGGCCCATCAGGATCAGGGGACGAGCCCCGGCGGCGTCTTCCGGCGTCCACAGCACACCGGGAATCTCGCCGAGGATGAACAGCTGTTCGGTGACGCCGTCCGACGACGTCCGAGAGATGAAGCGCAAAGCGTTACACGCCTTTCGGGATGCCTTCTGCGGGCGCTCCCTAGACCATGAAACGGAGGGAGCCCCGACCTGACACAGCGTTGATCGGTCTCACCTCCTCGGGTCACGGCGATGCACGGCGACGCCGAAGGTATCACCAGACGGCACAGAGCTCCCAGTGATTATCACCAGGAGCACTGCGCGGCCTCCCCGTCGGCCGGGTCAGCGTCGGGCGGGGCAGCGTCGCCCGGGTCAGCGTCGGCCGAGGTCCGCGCGCTTGGCGGCGGCGACCGCCGAGACCCAGGCCATCGCGACGAGCACGCCGACGCACAGGGTGAGGGAGCCGGCCCGCCCGCCGGACATGGCCCATCCGTTGCCCAGCAGGAGAGCCAGGCCGCCGAGCCGGGAGGCGACCGCGTGCCGGGCCCGCCCCGCGCGGGCGAAGTGCCGGCCGAGGACGAAGCAGGCCGCGATGAGCGCGGTGAAGGCCACCGAGCCGGACGCCATGTGCAGCATCGCGTGCCAGCTCATCCCGTCCGGGGCCCCCAGCGGGGTGCCGGCGGGGAAGCCGTCCCCCGGGTCCATGCTGAAGACCCCGGCCGCCGTGAGTCCGGCGCCCTCGACGAGCAGCAGCCTGGGCGCCCACGTCCCTCCGGGCGTGCCGCGCATGACCCTGCGCAGTCCGATCGCCCCGGCGACCGTCAGGACGGCGGTGATCCAGAAGTTGCCGATCTGCAGCCACCCGAGGTCGCCGGTGCTGAGCATGCTGAGCGGGTGACGGAGCAGGTCGAACCCCTCGCGGGTGAACGCCTGCGTCAGCGAGACGATCCCGAAGACCGGCGTGGTGAGCACGGCGCAGGTGAGCAGCGCACGCGTCGATCCCGTGGAGACCGCCGGGCTCGCGGCACCCGCCTGGCCCGGCGCGGAGCGCCGTGCGGCCGGCCGCACGGTGAGCGGAGAGGTGAGCGGGGTGGTGTGCTGCGTGGCGGTCATGGTGTTCCCTTCTTCGGTGTTCGGGTCTTCGGTGTGGTCCCGGCCGATGTGGTGTCCGGCCTCGCTCACGCGTCGAACGGCGGCCGCGCGATTCGACCATTCGTGTCCGCCCGTGCCGCCCGCCCGCCGCCTCCCCCGCCCACCTGCGGCGACAGCCGCTAGTGCGCATTCCCTGTCACATACGCATTCCCTGTCACATCGAGCCGAAGGCCCAGGTCACGACGTGTCAGGATCGGAGCCGGTCGATTCCGGCTCGCCCCGTACGACGTGGAGGTGACGGCGGGACCGGCGAACGGCCCGGCCAGACCAGAGGATCGGAAAGAAGGAGAACGACGATGCGGTTTCTGATGACCACCAAGGGCACCGACCCGAACCCCGACGCGGCGATGATGGCCGAGATGGGCGCCTTCATCGAGGAGATGACCCGGGCCGGCGTGCTGCTGGCCACGGGCGGGCTGGAGCCGGGCGGTGTTCGGATGATCTCCTCCGGCGGCGAGATCACCGTGACCGACGGCCCCTTCATCGAGGCGAAGGAGGCCATCGTCAGCTTCGCCCTGGTCGAGGCGCGCTCCCGCGAGGAGGCCGTGGAGCTGGCCCGCCGCTTCTGGAAGATCGTCGGCGACGGCGAGGGCTCGATCCAGCAGGTGTTCGGCCCCGAAGACGCCCCCGATCGCCTGGCGTAAGAGTCTCCCCACCATCAGAACCCCGTGAGCCCGGGACGAGCGCTTCAGGGATGCCTTAGGCCGGGACCGGGCTCTTGGCGCAGCTGACCGCGCGTGTGGACGAGCGCGCACGCTCGGGCGGCCCGCCGATGGTGGTGGCCCCCTCGATCGGGACGTGATGCGAGACGCTCTGGATGGGCTCGCAACGCCTGAGGCGCCGCCTCGTAAGGCCATGTGGGTAAATCTCCCCGAGGCCACCAGCCTGCCAGCCCCCGGCGACCGTAACCGATGGACGCGGGTCCGGCCTCGGTTGTGCACCGGGCGCTCGTCCTCAACGCCCACCGGCGGGCAGACGCTCGACAGGAGCTGATGAATGC
Source organism: Microbispora rosea (assembly GCF_044460045.1). NCBI lineage: Bacteria > Bacillati > Actinomycetota > Actinomycetes > Streptosporangiales > Streptosporangiaceae > Microbispora > Microbispora rosea. Next base: position 92,367 of record NZ_JBITJO010000001.1, read on the forward strand.
ACGCTGCACCGGACGAAAGTGCTTCTCCCGGGGTGTGGAGGGAACGGTTGCGCCACGTCTACTGGATCGGGGGCGGGAGCGGGTCCGGAAAATCCACCATCGCCCGACGCCTCGCCGATCGGTACGGGATGCGTCTGTACGACACCGACGCGGTCATGCCCGACCACGCCCGCCGCATGCCCGTGGAACAAGCGCCTTACCTGGGCAAGTTCGCTGCCATGGACATGGACGAACGCTGGGTGGCCAGAAGTCCGCGCGAGATGCTCGATACCTTCCACTGGTTCCACGGCGAAGGATTCAAGCTGATCGTCGAAGACCTTCTAGCCCTCCCCGCCGACCTGCCGGTGGTCGCCGAGGGTTTCCGGCTGCTGCCCGGCCTCGTCCAACCCCTGCTCGCCGAACGGCGCCATGCCGTGTGGCTGCTGCCGACTCCCCAGTTTCGCCAAGCGGTGTTCGACAGCCGTGGCGGACCGGCCTGGGGATTCCTCGCCAAGACCGGCGACCCGCAGCGGGCCCTGCAGAACCTGCTCCAGCGCGACGCACTGTTCACCGACCGGATCAGCAGGCAGACCCGGAATCTGGGCCTCTACGGGCTCAGGGTGGCGTCCGGGAACACCGAGGAAGATCTCGCGCGGCGAGTCTCCGCGGTGTTCGGTCTTGAGGCGTAAGAGGTCGACGCACAGGAGCGGCGGCGTACCGGTTCTCCACCTTCGCTGGTCGGAGGGCCGCTCGCCCACGCCATGCCGGCGACCGCCCACAGCGTCGGCCGAGGCACGAGCATCGGTCCGGCCACCTCGCCGCGGGCCGATCCTCGCGGGCTCTCCGGTGTCAGGGAGTGATGGCGTATTCGCTGAAGCGGCCGCAGGGGGTGAATCCGAGACGGCGGTAGACGGGTTCCCCGGCCGAAGACGCCTGGAGGACCACGGTGCGGTGACCCTCGACGTACGCGACGCGCAGGGCCGCCGAGGTGACGGCGCCGCCGTACCCGCGCCGGCGGTCCGACGCCAAGGTGGCGATGTTGTAGATGCCGGCGACTCCCGCGTGGAGAAAGACCTCGGCGGAGCAGACGGGGCGGCCGCCGACGTAGCCCACCAGATAGCGGGCCGGGCAGTCGGGGGCGAGCGCCCGTGTGGCGGCATCGGCGAAGAACGTGCGCACCGTGGCGGCGGGTGGGTTCCAGTTCGCCGCCAGGACGGCCGCGTAGTCGGCGAGTTGCCCGGGAGTCGTGACGCGGCAGACGTCGAGTTCCCCGGCCCGTGGCACGGACGGCACCGCACGCAGGTCCTTCCACATGCCCATCTCGGTTTCGGACGCCGGAAGACCGGCGTCTTCCAGGAGCGAGGCGAGGTTCGCCGGGGTGGAGGCGGGACCGACCCACCATGAGAAGGGCCGCTGCGTGGCGGCGAGCATGGTGAGAGTCTGCGCGATCCGGGCGGGGGCCGCGCCTGCGGTGAAACGCGCCGCCGCGACGATGTTGAAGGTGTCGTCGTCCAGGCCGCTGTCGGCGATCAGGAGGTCGTCTGTCTCCGTGACAGCGGCGCCCTCCACGTGCCGGTGCAGATGACAGGCGTGTCCGGCGAGGTTCTGCTCCATCCTGACCAGCAGATCGGGGCCGCCGACGTAGCGGTTTTTCTCGTTCACATCGGCTCATCACACCACGAGCGGTTCGAGGTCCGCGCGCGAGTTTCCGGTCGTTCTCCCTGGGTCCGTTCGGCAACGAGGAAAGGCGGACAACCGAGCGAGCCCGCGCTGACGGGAGTCGGGAGACGGCACCGCGAGACACCGGCACGGGCAGGCGTCCGGCCTCCGGCGGCGTACGCGCCGGGTTGCGCGGCGGGGCGGGCCGATGCTGTCATCGGTCGGGTGACCAGCCTGGACGCCCATCGTCTCGTGGACGCGGTCTGGAAGATGGAGTCCGCGAGGATCGTCGCCGGCCTCGTGCGGATGATCGGCGACGTCGGCCTGGCGGAGGAGCTGGCGCAGGACGCCGTCCTCGCCGCGCTGGAGCGGTGGCCCGAGGCGGGCGTCCCGGACAACCCGGGCGCCTGGCTCATGGCCGTCGCCAAGCGCCGCGCCGTCGATCACCTACGCCGGGAGGAGCGGCGCGACCGCGGACAGGAGCAGCTCGCCCACGATCTCGCCACCCGCCCCGACGACGGCGAACGTGACGTGGACGACGTGGTGAACGCGCTCGACGGGGAGGTCGGCGACGACGTCCTGCGGCTGATGTTCGTCTCCTGTCACCCGGTGCTGTCCACCGAGGCCCGGGTCGCGCTCACGCTGCGGCTGATCGGCGGCCTGCGGACGGACGAGATCGCGAGGGCCTTCCTCGTCTCCGAGAGCGCCGTCGCGCAGCGGATCGTGCGGGCCAAGCGGGCGCTCGCCGACGCGCACGTCCCCTTCGAGGTCCCGTCGGGGCCCGAGCGGGCGGCCCGGCTGTCGTCGGTGCTCGAAGTGATCTATCTCGTGTTCAACGAGGGATATTCGGCGACGGCCGGCGACGACCTGATGCGCCCGTCCCTTTGCCTGGAGGCGCTGCGCCTGGGCCGCGTCCTGGCCGAGCTGACCCCCGACGAGGCCGAGGTGCACGGCCTGGTCGCGCTGATGGAGCTGCAGCAGTCGCGCTCCGCCGCGCGTACCGGCCCGTCGGGGGAGCCGGTCGTGCTGCACGAGCAGAACCGGGGGCGCTGGGACCCTCTGCTCATCCGGCGCGGCTTCGCGGCGCTGCTGCGGGCGCGGCAGGCCGGCGGCCCCCTCGGCAAGTACGTGCTGCAGGCGGCCATCGCGGCCTGCCACGCGCGGGCCGCATCTCCGGAGGAGACCGACTGGCCGCAGATCGCGGCGCTCTACGAGGCCCTCGTCAGGGTGCTGCCCACGCCGGTCGTCCAGCTCAACCGCGCGGTCGCGCTCGCCATGGCCTACGGGCCGCGCGCCGGTCTCACGCTGGTGGACACGCTGAACGGCGAACCGGCACTCAAGGGCTACCACCTGCTGCCCGCCGTACGCGGGGACCTGCTGGCCCGGCTCGGCCGGCACGACGAGGCCCGGACGGAGTTCGAACGCGCCGCGTCCCTCACCCGCAACAGCGCGGAACGGGCAGTGCTGCTGCGGCGCGCCACGACCTGCACCCGGACAGCCGAGGAAGCCCAGAAAGCCGAGGAAGCCGGGACAGCCGAGGAAGCCCGGAGAACCAAGGACGGCCAGGAGGCCCGGGAAGGCCGGGAAACCCAAAAAGCCCAGACAGCTCGGGATACCCGGGAAGCCCTGAACGAGGCCGGGGCGGCCGGAACGGCGAGCGCGGCGGTCACCCTCGGCAGGGCGATGACGCTGTTCCTGACCCGGCCCGGTCTGAGCGCCGACACCGTCCGCTCCTACAAACAGACCCTGACGCGGCTGTGCCGGCACCTCGGCGAGGACGTCCCACTGCGTGACGTGACGTCCCACCGGGTCGCCGAGGTCTTCGCCGCGGCGTGGGGCACGGCGGCGGGCGCGACCTGGAACCGGCACCGCGGGGCGCTGCGGTCGTTCGCCGCGTGGGCGGCCGGGCACGGCTGGGCCGCCGCCGACCTCGCCGCTCCGCTCGACCGGCGGCCCGAGCCCCGGGGCCGCACCCGTCCCATCGACCGGGCGCGCCTGGAGAGCCTGTGGGAGCGGCCGGACCTCCCGCTGCGCGAGCGCGCGCTGTGGCTGCTGCTGTACGAGAGCGCGGCACCGGCGGAATGGGCGCTCTCGCTCAACGTGGAGGACCTCGACCTGCCCGGCATGCGCGGCGAGGTGAAGGCCAGGGGGCACTGGCTGCGCTGGCAGTCCGGCACGGCCGCGCTCCTTCCCCTCCTCGTCGGAGACCGCCGCCGGGGCCCGCTGTTCCTCGCCGACCGCAGGCCGGGGCCGGGCCGCATGCCGGCGGCGGCCGACCTGTGCCCCCACACGGGCCGGGGCCGCCTGTCGTACGAGCGGGCGGAGTATCTGTTCAAACGGGCCACCGCGGAGCTCGACTCAGAGGGCGGCGGATACACGCTGCACCGCCTGCGCCACTCGCGCCTGGCCCACCTCGGCGAGGACGGCTGGTCGGCGCCGATGCTCATGTCCCTGTCCGGCCACGCCAGCGCGCGGACCCTGCACGGATTCGTCCGGGTCCCGCGACCTGCGGATACCGTTGCCTGAGTGGGGAGGAAAGCGGCATACCTCAAGGACGTCCTGCTCTGGGCCCTCCTCGGCCTGCCGGCGTGGTGGGCGGGCCTCACGCACACCCTGGCGGACAGGTACACCTGGCCCGAGGTGATCGCCAGGCTGGCGGCGATCGGCGTCGCCGTCGCGCTCGCCCGGCCCCGGCCGCTCGTGGCGATGCTCGTGACGGCCGCGCTGTGGGCGGGGTCGGTGGCCGTGCGGGGCGACCCCACCGTCTTCTTCCTCGCCCTGGCGGTGGTGAGCTACCTGGCCGGGGTGCGCATGGCCCGGGCACGGCCCGCCCTGCTCGGCCTGTCGGCCGCCGCGGTCGCCGCCGCCGCTGTCGTCCCGTCCGTACGGTGGCTTCTCGCTGGCCGGTGGGATCCGGGCGCGTGCTTCTTCGCCGTCACGGGCATCGCGCTGTTCGGCCTGGTCCCGTGGCTGGCGGGCCACGCACGGCACCAGAGTCTCGCCCTGACCAGGGCTGGCTGGGAACGCGCCGGGCATCTGGAGCGCGAGCGGCGCATGCTCGCCGAGCAGGCGCGGCTGCGCGAGCGGGCGGCCATCGCGATGGAGATGCACGACCTGCTCGGTCACGACCTGAGCCTCGTCGCGCTGCGGATCGGGGCCCTGGAGGTCACCGCCGGCCTCCCCGAGAGCGAGCGCAGGGCGGCGGGCGAGGCCCGCGCGGCGGTCACGGCCGCGGCGGAGCGCCTGCGCGACGTCGTCGCCGTGCTCGGAGACGGCCCGGAGCATGGCGGCGCAGACCACGGAAACTCTGAGCACGGAAACTCTGAGCACGGAGACCCAGACCACGGAGACCCGGAGCATGAGGACACGCCGTCCTCGCCCGGGGAGAGCGTGGACGAACTGGTCCGGCGTGCCGCGGCCGCGGGGATGGCGGTGACGCTGCACGGCGCGCAGGCGGAGGCGGGAATCCCCGCGCCCGCGCTCGCCACCGTGCGGCGGGTCGTCCGCGAGGGGCTGACCAACGCCGCCAAGCACGCGCCCGGCGCCCCCGTCACCGTCACCGTACGGCTCGCGCACGCACCGGGCGAGACCGTGGTCACCGTCGCCAACGCCGCGCCGCACCGGCCCGGCTGCGGCGTGACGGGCGGACACGGGCTGCGGGCGCTGGCGGAGCGGGTCCGCCTGCAGGGCGGGTCCCTGCGGAGCGGTCCCGCCGACGGCGGATTCACCCTGACCGTACGGCTCCCGCACACCGCGCCCCCGCGTGTCCCCCCGCCTGGCGGGCCGCGTACGGCGTCGCGGCCGGTGGAGCTGGATCTGGCGCTCGCCCGCGGGCGGGTGCGCCGCACCCGGCTGGCGGCGGCGCTGGTCTGCCTGGCCGCTGCGGGCGGAGTGGCGGCGTTCGTGCTGGGGTTCACGGTCTACGAGGCGGCCACCTCGGTCCTGCCGCCGGCCGAGTTCGCGAAGCTGCGGGTGGGGCAGGCCGAGTCCGAGGTGGCCGCGGTGCTCCCGGCCAGGACCAGGATCGACGATCCGTCCTGGCCCGAGCCGCCGATCCCGCCGGGCGCCCGGTGCCGCTACTACAGCACCAGCCCCGAGCCGTTCGGCGAGTTGGAGCTCTACCGGCTGTGCTTCGCCGGGGGCCGGCTGGTCGCCAAGGCCTTCCTGCCCTCCTGAACCGCGTCCCTCCTGAACGGCAGCCCTCCTGAACGGCAGCCCTCCTCAACGGCGTCCGGCGACTCTCCACCCTTCCGTAGCATCGAGGGCATGCACGCGATCCGGGTGGTCCTGGCCGACGACGAACCGGTGATCCGGGCCGGGGTGCGGGCGATCCTGGCGGCGGACCCGGGCATCGACGTGGTCGCCGAGGCCGCCGACGGACGGGAGCTGGTGGACGCCGTCCTGGCGCACCGGCCCGACGTCGCGGTCGTCGACATCCGGATGCCCGGTCTGGACGGGCTGGCCGCCGCGGCCGAGGTGCGCAGGACCGCCCCCGGCACCGCCGTACTGATCATGACGTCCTTCGGCGAGGACGCCTACGTCGCCAGGGCGCTGGGCGAGGGCGCGGCGGGGTTCCTGCTGAAGACCGGGGATCCGCGCGAGTTCCCCCTCGGGGTGCGGGCGGCCGCCGAGGGCGGCGCGTACCTGTCGCCGCCGGTGGCCGCACGGGTCATCCGGGGACTCGCCGGCGACCGGCTGTCGCGCTCGGCCGCGGCCCGCGAGCAGGTCGCGGGGCTCACCAACCGGGAGCGCGAGGTGCTCGCCCTGGTCGGCGAGGGCCTGTCGAACGCGGGCGTCGCCGCCCGCCTGCACCTCGCCGAAGGCAGCGTCAAGACCTACGTGAGCACGATCATGAGCAAGCTGGGCGTGCCCAACCGGGTGCGGGCGGCGATCATCGCCCACGAGGCGGGGCTGGCGGGCGGGCGGTAGTCAGCACCGCCGCCAGCGCCGGGCGCCGCCGCATCGCGGCGACCAGGGCGGTCGCCGGGTTCCGCAGAGCCAGCAGGACCAGCGGCGCGATCAGCGCGCCGAACAGCAGCCCCACCGCCACGTCGTGGGGGTAGTGGACGCCGACGAATACCCGGGAGAACGCCTCCAGCAGCGCGAACGCCGGCGCCGCCACCGCCGCGCCGCGCCACAGGGCGACCAGCGCGACAGCCCCCGCCGCGGCGAAGGTCGCGTGGTTGCTCGGCAGCGACCAGTCGCCGTACGGCGGGCAGGGCGCCACCGTGACCACGTCGGTCAGGTCCCAGCAGGGGCGCCGCAGCCGCAGCACGCTCTTGACGCCCTCGCTCGCGAGGTAGGCCGTCGCCACCGCGACCGGTGCGAGCAGGGCGAGCGCCATCCTGCGGTCGTCCCCCCGCCGCGCCCGCCACCAGCCGAAGACGAGGAACGCGAAGAGGACCGCGGGGACGGCGTCCGTCGCGACCGCCGCCGCGTCGCGTACCCATGCGGGGGTGTGCAGGGCGAACGCGGTGACCTCCCGATACCACTCGGCGCTGATGTCCGGGACGTCCTCGATCTCGTCGCCCACCGGTTCCCCTCCGTGCCGCTCCCCGCCGGTCCGTCCGGCCCCTCGACCCTAGGGACCGGACGGCACGGCGGGCACTCGCGGAAAGTCGCCGGTGACCCTTCACTTTCGTCAATGTCCGGCCGGGACGGCCGCCTCCCCGCGGGTGAACCGCGCGTACGCCAGGGCGGCGCCGCCGACCAGCAGCGGCCAGACGAGGTAGACGCCCGACGCGGCGACCAGCAGGGCGACCGCCACGAGCGCGAGCAGGGCGGCCGCCCTGGCCCGGCCGCGCGGCAGCAGCCGGATGGCGGCCGCCACGCCGATCGCGTAGACCACCACGAACGACCCGTTGGTCATCAGCACCAGCGGCCGGATGCCCGTCCCCGCCGCGTACACGACGGCGAGCGCCAGGAAGGACAGCACGGCGACGACCGCGAGGCTGCGCCGGGGCACCTCCCCGGCGACGCTGCCGCGGGAGAGCCACCCGGGCAGGGCGCCGTCGCGGCCGAGGGCCGCGCCGAGCTTGGCCGCCCCGGCCCAGTACGCGTTCATCGCGCCGAGCGTCAGCAGCAGCGCGGCGACGGCGGCGAGCAGCCGGGCGTTGCCGCCGAGGCCGAGGGCCAGCAGGTCGCCGAGGGGCGCCCGCGCGGCCCCGGCGGCCGGGCCGAGGACGGCGACGGTCGCGAAGGCGACCGACAGGTACAGCACGCCGACGACCACGACGGCCGCCGCGGCGGCCCTGGGCAGGTCCCTTGACGGCCTGCGGAAGTCGGCGGCGAGGTGTGTGATGGCCTCCCAGCCGGCGAAGCTCCACACCAGCAGGGCCGCCGCCGGGGCGACGGCCGTCCAGCCGTGCGGGGCGAACGGCCGCAGGTTGGCCATGTCGGCATGCGGGAGCGACAGCGCCACGGCGACGACGAGCAACGCGACGAGCAGTCCGGCCAGCCCGAGCTGGACCCGGCCGGTCACCCGCAGACCGGAGGCGTTCGACACGGTCACGACCGCCATCAGCCCCGCCGCCGTCAGCGTCGCGGTGCCGGTCCCGCCGCCCACCGCCGCGGCGACGTACTCGCCGCCGAACAGCGCCGCGGCGGCGGCGCTCGGCGGGATCGCGAAGTAGAAGCACCAGCCGACGACGACCGCGGCCCGGTCCCCGAAGGCGAGGCGGGCGTAGGTCGACACGCCGCCGGAGTCCGGATGGCGCGCGCCGAGCGCGGCGAACGCCGCGGCCAGCGGGGCCGACAGCACGACCAGGCCGAGCCAGGCCAGCAGCGACGCCGGTCCGGCCGCCTGGGCCGCGAGCGCGGGCAGGGCGATGACGCCGGTGCCGAGCACCGCGCCGACGTACATGGCGGCGCCCTGGGCCGCCGTGAGGCGGCCCGCCAGTGTGGTGGCAGGGGTGGTGGCAGGGGTGGGGGTGGCAGGGGTGACAGGTGTGGCGCTCGTCCGAGTCATGCGCGTTCACCTTCCAGTCAGGGAAGTGGCCGGCCGGGGAAGCCCGGCCGGCCCAGGTCGTGGAGCTGTCTCAGGCGGAGGTGCTGAACTCGAGGCTCGCGGGCAGGTCGGAACGGCGGGTGACGTTGAGCTTGCGGTAGATCCGCGTCAGGTGCTGCTCGACCGTGCTGACCGTGATGTAGAGCTTGTCGGCGATCTCGCGGTTGGTGTATCCGACCGCGGCGAGCGAGGCGACCCGGCGCTCGGCCTCGCTGAGCGTCCCCGGTCCGCTCTCCGTGCGGGGCGGCTCGGCCGGCTGCCCGGGACCGCCCTGGGTGAGCGCGTTGACCAGCGGGACGGCCTCGCACTCCTCCGCGATCCGCTGCGCCTGCCTGGCGACCGTACGGGCGCGGCGCAGCTCGCCCACCGCCTGGTAGGCGTCGGCCAGGTCGGCCAGGGCCCGGGCCAGCTCGTACTGGTCGCCGCTCGCCTGCAGCATGTCGGCGGCGCGGCGCAGCAGCGGGGGACGCTGCCGGGGCTCGCTCGCGGCGGCCGTCAGCCGCAGGCCGGTGCCGCGGGCGCGGACCGGTCCAGGGGCGCAGCGCGCCACGTGCTCGTCCAGCAGCGGCCGGGCCCGCTCCGCGCGGCCCATGCCGATCAGCGCCTCGGCCGCGCCCGTCCGCCAGGAGACCAGCCCCGGCGAGTCGAGGCTCCAGGAGCCCATCAGCTCGCCGCACGTCTGGAAGTCGCGCAGCGCCATGCCGAGGTCGCCCGTCGCCAGGTGGTAGCGGCCCCGCGCGTTCAGGTAGTGCAGGCCGTATCGGGTCTGGAGCATGGCCTCGGGCACGGGCTGGTTCACCAGCTGCACGGCCTCGTCGAGCCGGCCCATCGCGGTCACCGCCGTCAGCAGCACCGACAGCGGGCCGCCGACCGCGACCCCCCAGCTCGTCGGCGGGATGAGCCGTACGGCCATCTGGGCGAGGCTCTCCGCGCCCTCCAGGTCGCCCTGCCGCAGGCTGATCTCGGCACGCAGCGCCGCGAGGCGGGCCTGCCTGCTGGGCGCACGCCGGCTGGCGGCCTCCTCGAAGAACAGGTCGCACCAGGGGGCCGCCAGGTCGGGCCGCTCACCGTAGATCAGCGCGAGCAGGGCGCACTCGACGGCGTCCATCGACATGTCGTCGAGGCGGGAGCCGCGCAGGATGCGCTCCACGTCGGCCAGCGTCTGCGGGTGCGGGCCCTTGGTCAGCACCGCCGCGAGCGCGGTGGCGGCCTCCAGCCGGCCGATGACCGGCGCGGACGGCGGCGCCTGCGTGCTCATGTCGGTGACCCTCGGGATGTGCGCCAGGAACGGCGTGTAGGAGCAGCGCAGCCACGGCCGGGCGGCGCGGATCTCGGCCACGGTCTCCGCGTCCATGATCGAGCCGATCCGGCCCAGGTGGTCGAGCACGTCACGGGCGTCGTCGAAGCGGCCGTGCCACAGCAGCGCCTTGGCCAGCACGACCGCGTCCGAGCCGCGCAGGTGGCCGCGGTGCATGGCGTCGGTGAGCTCGTCGAGGTGGACGGCGGGGGCGCTGGGGTTGAGCCGCCACTCCGCCCGCACCAGCGTCGTCTTGATGGTGGCGCGGCGCTGGTCGTCGGTGCACGCCCCGTCGGCCAGCCGCAGGTAGTCGACGGCGGGCTCGACGCGTCCCTCGCTGAGCGCCTGCCGGGCCGCCTCCTCCAGAATCGGCACGGCCCAGGACCCCCCGTTGTGCTGGGCGGCCAGCAGGTGCTCGGCGATCACGGCCGCCGGGGCGCCCTGGCCGTAGGCCAGCTCGGCGGCCCTGCGGTGCAGGTCGGTCCGATCGTGCCGGTCGAGGTCGGCGAGCACGGCGGCGCGCGCCTGGGGGTGGCGCAGGTGCAGGTCGGCGCCGACCAGCCCGGCGTTGTGCAGCGCGTTGAGCGCCTGGACGACGACACCGGCGTCGAGGTCGAGCAGCCGGTCGAGGTGGCCGGGGTCGCCGGCGACCGCCAGACCCCGGGCGACGCGGGCCGCGAGCGGGTGCCCGCGGCGCAGGCACGACTGCACCGCCTGGCGGTAGGCGTCGCCCGCGACGATCTCGTCGATCCCCGCGTCCGGCTCGCTCTCGGCCGGGGCGCCTCCGGCGTCGGCCGCGGCGAGGTGGTCCTCGATGAGCGCGCCCACGAGCAGCGGGTTGCCGCCGCTGACCGCGTGCCAGTCCGCGGCGAACCGCCGGGCGACGTCGTCGCCCACGATGTCGGCGGCCATGATCTCGACACCCTCGCGGGACAGGGCCGACAGCGGGAGGCGGCGGCAGTGCGGCTGGCGCAGCAGCTCGGTCTGGAACAGCGAGGGGGCGTTCCACGCCTCCTCCGACTGGCTGAAGATCGCCAGGATGTGGGCGAAGCGCAGCCGGCGGGCGAGGTAGGCCAGGCAGAGCTGCGAGGCGCGGTCGGCGTGCTGGATGTCGTCCACCACGATCATGAGGGGGTGCCGCTCGGCGAGTTCGAGCAGCACCATGCACAGGGCGTGCACGATGTGGGCGTCGACCTGGTCGACGTAGTCGGCCAGCGGGTCGGCCGACATGGCGCAGCGGGCGCCCTCGTGCAGCAGGTTGCGGGTGCGCTCCTCCTCCTCGGGGGTGAGCGGCGCGTTGTGCAGGATCTGCGACAGCACGGCCAGCGCCAGTCCCGACTCCGACTGCGAGCAGGTCGCGGTCAGCGGCAGGGCGCCGTGCTCCAGCGCGTCCTCGACCAGAGTGTTGAGCAGTGCGGTCTTCCCCGTCGCGACGGGCCCGCCGACGATCGCGATCTTTCCTCTGCCGGTGACGGCGTCGGCCAGCATGTCCTCAAGGGAGGCCAACACCTCTTCCCGCTCCACCAGGGCCATAATGAGCCTCCCGAATTCCGTTCGTTTTCCGGCCGCGCGGCCGGGTTCACAATGTGCCGTGACTTAGGTAAAGCTGCTGTGTCGAACCGCGTTCAGGCGACCAGCGTCATTCGAGCGGAAACGCCCTCGCCGGCCTGCTTCGCCGTGCCTTCCGCGTCCGTTTCGCCCGCACGGGCCAGCGCCGAGCGGACGGCGGCGAAGGACGCGGCGACCACGTCGCGGTCGAGGCCCACCCCCCAGACCTGCCGCCCGTCGATCACGCACTCGGCGTAGACCGCGACCTCCTGGTCCTCCGGGCTCCCGGCCGCGGCCTCCACGCCGGTGCGGTGGACCATCTGCACGTCCACGTTCCAGACCGCCAGCCGGGCGCCCAGGGTGCGGATGGCGTCGGCCCGCGGCCCGGTGACGTCGAAGCGCGCGCCGTCGACGTACAGCGTGGTCTGCAGCGGCCGGCCGCCGAGCCCGAGCGGGACGGTGATCTCGGTCCGCGACAGGTACTCCTCGTCGAACAGGTCGCGGACGACGGCCGGGGTGATCTCCCCGCCCGAGCCGTCCGCGTGCGCCTGCACGACGCGGGCGAACTCCGCCTGCAGGCTCTTGGGCAGGTTCAGCCCGTGCCAGGCGCTCAGGATGTAGGCCACGCCGCCCTTGCCCGACTGGCTGTTGATGCGCACGACCGCCTCGTACGTGCGGCCGACGTCCTTCGGGTCGATCGGCAGGTACGGCATGCGCCACGGCAGGTCGTCCACGCTGACGCCGGCCTCGCCGGCCTCCGCGGCCAGCGCGTCGAAGCCCTTCTTGATGGCGTCCTGGTGGGAGCCGGAGAAGGCCGTGTAGACGAGGTCGCCGCCGTACGGGTGGCGGGGGCTGACCTGCATCTCGTTGCAGTACTCGACGGTGCGCCGGATCTCGGTGATGTCGGAGAAGTCGATGCCGGGGTCGACCCCGTGGGTGTACATGTTCAGGCCGAGCGTGACCAGGCAGACGTTGCCGGCCCGCTCGCCGTTGCCGAACAGGCAGCCCTCAATCCGCTGGGCGCCGGCCAGGAGCGCCAGCTCGGAGGCGGCCACGCCGGTGCCCCGGTCGTTGTGCGGGTGGATCGACAGGCAGACGTGCTCGCGGCGCGACAGGTTGCGGTCGAGCCACTCGATCTGGTCGGCGAAGACGTGCGGGAGCGACCGCTCGACGGTGGTCGGGAAGTTGAGGATGATCTCCCGGCCCTCCTCCGGCTGCCACACGTCCATGACCGCCTCGCAGACCTCCAGCGCGAACTCCGGCTCGGTCTCGTTGAACAGTTCGGGCGAGTACTGGAACCCGAGGTCGCAGTCGCCCAGGGTGGCCTCGGCGTACTTCATCATCAGGCGGGTTCCCTCGACGGCGAGGTCCCTGCACTCGTCGCGGGTCATGCCGAAGACCACCCGGCGGAAGAGCGGGGCGGTCGCGTTGTAGAGGTGGATGTTGGCCCGGGGCGCGCCGGCCAGGCTCTCCACGGTCCGCCGGATCAGCTCGTCCCGCGCCTGCACCAGAACCGAGATCCGCACGTCGTCGGGGATTCGGTCCTGCTCGATGAGCATGCGCACGAAGTCGTGGTCGTCCTGGCTCGCCACCGGGAACCCGACCTCGATCTCCTTGTAGCCCATCCGTACGAGCAGGTCGAACATCGCGAGCTTGCGCTCCGGGCTCATCGGGTTGACCAGCGACTGGTTGCCGTCGCGCAGGTCGGTGGACAGCCATCGCGGTGCGGCCTCGATCGTCCGGTCCGGCCAGCGCCGGTCCGCCAGGCGGACGGGGGTGAAGGCCGAGTAACGGGAAGGAGAGCTGCTCATGAGGAATTCCTTTCTCATCGGCGACCTTGCCACCGAATTCGCGACCGACCGTTTCTCCGAAAGCTGTCCGCGAATCGCGCCTACTTCCTTCCGGAAGGCCGTCCAAATTGCTGGTGATTCGCTGACCGGTACGTTGCCGAAGCTACAAGCGCCCTGGTCAAGGGGCAAGGGAGAAGCAACTAGAGTGCGCCCCGTCTCACCCGTACGATCGGTAGGGGTATCGAAAGTTGTAGGCCCGGTACAACCTCCCGGGCGGCCCTCTTAACGCCCCCCTGAATCGGACACATACTCCGAATCATGTCGATCAGCAGAGCAGCGTTCCCGGCCATTTCAATTTCGCCTTTCCGAATCCTCGGAATGTGCATGACCGAGGCGCGCCCGTCCGTTCTGGCCATCTTCTTCCTGCGGTTCGCCGCCGGCGCGGCCCTGGACGCCGGACTCGCCCCCGCCGACCCGTTCCGCCTCGTGGCGGGCGCGCTGGTGTGGCAGTGCGCGATCTTCTTCGTCTACCTGTTCAACGGCGTGATGGACGTGCGAGAGGACCGCGTCAACGGCTCGCACCGGCCGATCGCCCGGGGCGACCTCGACCCCGGCCAGGCGAAGGTCATCGCGTGGGCCGCCGCCGCGGCCGCCCTGCTCGGCGCGCTGCTGCTCGGCGGCCCGATGATCTGGCTGGTCACGACGGTGCTCGTGCTCGGCTACCTCTACTCGGCGCCGCCCTTCCAGCTGAAGAAGTGGTCCAGCGCCACCGTGGTGATCGGCGGGCTGTCCGGCCTGCTGTCCTACTGCGCGGGCTACACCTCGTGCGGGACCGGCCCCTCCGGGCAGGCGGCGATCGCGCTGCCGGCGTTCGCCGTCGCGGCCTCGCTGTGGATGGGCCTGGTCGGCACACCGGCCAAGGACCTGCCCGACATCGCGGGCGACCGCTCCGCCGGGCGCGTCTCGTTCGCCGTGAGTCGCGGAGAATGGCCGGTCAGGCTGCTGCTGTCGGCGGTCGCCGCCTCCGTCGCGCTCGCTTTCAGCGGGGTCGCACTACTATTGCGGGTGCCGCTCGGCATGGCGCCGGCCGCGATGCTCACCGGCGCCTCGCTGCTCGTCGTGATCACTCTTACTCCGCTTTCCCGGGGGTCCCGGGTGCGCCGCCGCCTGCCCTACCGCGCGTTCATGACGACGCAATACGCTGTGCATTTGGCTGTTCTTCTCCCACTGGTGTCACAATTCTTATTGTCTGGACGTGCGGCTTAGTCCAGGATGGAGGCACTCGTCCGCTTCCTCTCGGAGGGTCCATTGGCGGGAGACGGAGAACTCGGACCGGCGGTCCCGGACTTCGAGGCATTCCTTGAAGAGCATCGCTCCGAGATTCTCGAAGCGTACGCACGGAACCTGGCGGCGCTGGACAGCCCGATCAGCCGCGACCCGATCGCCCTGCGACAGGCGATGGCGAACGCGGAGCAGATCCTCGACGACGTCGCGGAGACTCTGCGGGCCGGCACCATCAGGGTGGGCGACTCCCACAAGATGATCGCGTGGGAAGTGGGGGTGACCAGGGCGGCGAGCGGGGTCCACCCGGACGAATCGCTCCGCGCGGCGTCGGTGTGGTTCCAGGCGGTCGTGACCTGCCTGCTGGAGCGCATGCCCGGCGACGCCGAGTCGATGCGGCTGCTCACACTGGTCGTCCTCGGGCTGGAGCGCAGCATCACGACACGGATCAGGGAGGCCTCGGCCAGCTACTCCAGCTTCCTGCTCGACAAGGTCCACGAGGCCCAGGTCGAGGAGCGCCGCAGGATCGCCAGGGAACTGCACGACCGGCTCGGGCACGGCCTCAGCGTCGCCCACCGGCAACTGGAGTTGTACGATCTTCATCGGGCGAGCAAGCCCGCGACGGCGACCGCCAAAGTGGAGACCGCCCAGCAGGCCATCCTGGAGACCATGCAGAACCTGCGCGCGGTCACCAGCGACCTGCACCCGCAGGAGCCGCTCAACAGCCTGGAGAAGGCCCTGCTCTACTACCTCGAGACCGTGGACATGGACGAGGTGGACATCCGGCTGCGGGTCAGCGGGGACGAGACGTGGGCCTCCCCCGCGGTGCGTGACGAGTCCTTCCTCATCCTGCGTGAGGCGACCAGGAACGCGCTCAAGCACGGCGACCCCGCCAAGGTGCTGATCCGGGTCGCCTTCGCCCCCCACGAACTGCGGGCGTCGGTGGAGGACGACGGCCTGGGCTTCGCCGAAGGAGGCCGCCGGTCGGACGGAGTGGGCCTGCTGTCGATGCAGGAACGGGCCGCGATCATCGGAGGGACGACCACCATCACCAGCAGGCCGGGCCACGGCACGCACGTCGAACTGTACGTGCCCTTCTCAGGGCTCCCGGCATGAGCGAGCGCAGCGAGCGAATCAGACAACCATGAGCGAGCGCAGCGAGCGAATCAGTCAACACAGTGCGATTCGCTCATGCGACCCCGAGCCGCCAGGCGAGGGGGCAGAATGAGCGGATCGGACAAAATGATCAGAATCGCCGTCATCGACGACCACGCGCTGTTCCGCGAGGGCCTCCGCGAGATCCTCGAGACCCAGGAGGACTTCGAGGTCGTCGGCGAGGCGGGCGACTCCGAGGGGGCGGTGGCCCTGGTCGAGCGTGAGCAGCCCGAAGTGGTCCTCCTCGACGTCGAGATCCCCGGCGACGACGCCACGCAGACGGTGACCCGCATGCGCGCGATCTCGCCCGAGTCGCAGATCATCATCCTCAGCATGTACGACGGCCCGCAGCTGCTGAGCCGCCTGCTGGCGGCGGGCATCCGCGGCTACCTGCTCAAGAGCGTGCACCGCCAGGAGCTGATCTCGGCCGTCAGGAGCGTCAGGAACGAGCCCGACCGGCTCGTGCTCGCCGTCTCGCGCGACTCCTTCGCCCAGGTGCAGGGGGGCGGGTCGAAGGTGGTGCTGACCGACAGGGAGCGGGAGATCCTCGAACTCGCCGCCCAGGCGCTGAGCAACTACCAGATCGCCACCCGGCTCACGCTCACCGAGGCGACGATCAAGCGGCACCTGCACAACATCTTCACCAAGCTCGGCGCGGTCTCCCGGATCGACGCGGTCAACAAGGCGCTGGCCGCCTCGCTCATCTCGCCGCGCCGCGACCAGCCGGCGCCCCGCCCCCGCCCGAACACCCCGGGCCTGCGGGGACAGCGCTAGATTCCCCGAGCCGCGGCGCCCGTCCGCGGAGAACTCACTCCTCCCGCAGCGGATACGTCCCGGCGAGGCGGGCCTTCACCGGCTCGGGCAGCAGGATGCCGGCCGCGGTGAGGTTCATCTCCAGGTGGACCAGGTCGCGGGTGCTCGGCACCGGCACGATGTCGTCGCCGCGCGTCAGCAGCCAGGCGATGGCCAGCCGCCCGATGCCGACGTCCATGTCGGCCGCCACCCTCTGGGCGTCGCGCAGCCGCAGCAGCTCCGCCTCCAGGCTCTCCGGCGAGAAACGCGGGTCCGTGCGGCGCACGTCTCCCGGGCCGAGCTGGACCGGCGAGGTGATCCTGCCGGTCAGGAAGCCCCGGCCGAGCGGCCTGCCGGCGACGACGCCCATCCCCAGCTCGCGCGCCACCGGCAGCACCTCCCACTCCGCCCGGCGCTGCCACAGGGAGTACTCCACCGCGACGGCGGCGACGGGCCGCGCCGCGTGTGCGCGCCGCAACAGGTCGCCGTCCAGCCCGCGGACGCCGATGTGCGCGATCTTCCCGGCGTCCTGGAGCCGGCCGGCCGCGCCCATCGTCTCCTCGATCGGCGCGACGGTGGCGCCGGGGTCCACAACGAACAGATCGATGCGCTCCACGCCCAGTCGGGCCAGGGACGCGTCGCAGGCGCGGCCGAGGTCCTCGGGGCGGGACACGCAGCCTCGCCCCTCCCATCGGGCCGTGCCAGGTGCGGTCGCGATCAGGGCCTCGTCGCGCCGGTGGGCGACGGCCTTGCCGACCAGGCGCTCGGCCTCGCCGTCCGCGTCGATCAGGTCGATCAGCGACACGCCGCCGTCAAGCGCGCGCAGGACGACCCGGATCGCCTCATCGGGGTCGACCGGGCCGTACGCGCCGGTCAGCGCGGTGCACCCGAGCCCGAGGCTCGTGGAGACGAGACCCTGCCCGCCGAGGTTCACGCGCCGCATGACGCCGCCCGCGACCCGCTCCACCGTGGCCGTTTGAAGAGTTTCGATATCGCTTCGTCATTCACGTGGACACCGCTGAAAGTAATGGAGGTACAAGAAACGCGAGGATGCACCTGATACCACTCAGATTGCGCGAGGCGGATTTTTCCGCCCCTATTTTTCCCTACTGCCACGGCCGTCCGCGCTGCGAATCCGGCAAACCATCGGCCGGATATGACAGCGATTCGGCCACGGAGCCGCCGAACACGACGAAGCGGCTGGCGAGGCGACCCGTATGGGGGTTGCGCGCGCCGTGCCGGACCCCCGGCGGTGCGAAGACGCCGTCGCCCGGGCCCAGGTCCACCCACCGGTCGTGCAGGAAGAACTGCCCCTCGCCCTCGAAGACGAAGTGCACCGTCTCGCTCTCCTCCCGCCGGCGGACGCCGAGCGTCTCCCCCGGCAGCATGATCCCGCAGCGCAGGCAGAGCCCCGCGTGTCCGGCTTCCGGCCGGAACAGGACGTTCGCGGCGGGCGGCGTCAGCCAGGTCTCGCCGTTCCACAGTGAGCGGAACAGGGCCTGGCCGGCGCCGGGCCGGACGGCGGGCGCCGTGCCGCCCTGCGACGGCACGGCGCTCCAGATGTAGACGGTCATCTCCCTGTCGCCGGCCGACAGTGAGTACGGGCTGCCCATGGGCGAGTAGAGCGCCGAGGCGGCGCGCATCCGGCTGATCTCGTAGCCGACGGTGCCGACGCCCGCGCCGGCCAGCACGACCGCGACCTGCTCGGCCGCCGCCGCGCCGGGCGGCGACCACTGGCGGCCCGCGGGGATGCGGACCGCGTCGACGGTGGAGTGCCGCGCGCCGATGTGCGGGCCGGCCACCGGGCTCACCCAGCAGTCGCCGTGCCGCCGATACTCCAGCTCCGCGCCCCGCAGCACCGCGCCGGTCTCTCGCCTGATCTCTTGCCGGGTGTCCTGCATGGTCAGGTTCATGGGGTCTCCCTGGTCACGCCCGCGCGAGTTCGGCACGGGCGGCGGAGGGGGTGAGGATCGCGTGGTACTGCCAGATGATCACCAGGCCGAAGACGCCGTACAGCGCGGCCATGCCCCATGGGGGAAGCACCGAGCCGACCGTGATGCACAGCGACGCGACCACCAGGGCCACCCGGATGTTGAGGTTGTAGACCGCCATGTAGCGGGTGCGGGACGCGGCCGGGACCATGTCGGCGAGCAGCGCCTGCCGCACCGGCACGTCCATCAGCTCGCCCACGGTGAGCACCAGCGCGGCCACGAGCAGGACCCAGCCGGTGTCGCTGACCGCCAGCACCATGTATCCGGCGGTGAACAGCCCCGCCCCCGCATACATCCGGACCCGGTCGGGCACCCGGCGCAGCACGAGGTGGGCGACGAGCGCGAGCGCCACGACCAGCACGGTGTTCTCCGCGCGGAGGATGCCGAGCATCTCCACGCCGTCCACGCGGATCGACCACGAGCCGATCGACAGCAGGTTCTGCGCCGGCAGGTCCCTCGCCAGCCGTACGCCGATGTAGTTGATCAGCTGCAGCTCGATGGACATGAACAGCGTGGCGGCGACCAGCAACCGGCCGAAGGCGCGGTCCTGGAGCACCAGCCGGTAGCCGTTGGCGAAGTCCCGCAGGATCGATCCGCGCGGCCCGGCCGTCGCGCCGGTCTCCCCGAGCCCCTGCTCGGTCTCCTCCGGCTTGGTCTCCGCGATGAGGAAGTACGTGGCCGCGGCGATCGCGACCGTGCCCGCGGCGGCCAGGGCCAGCAGCAGCGTGAAGTGCCCGTTGTAGAGGAAGCCGCCGAGCAGCGCGCCGAAGGCCAGCGCGAGGTTGATCGACCAGTAGTTGATCGTGTAGACGAGCTTGCGGCTCTCGGGGGTCGTGACGTCGAGGATCATCGCGTCGTTCGCCGGCATCGCGAAGCTCGCCGCGAACTTGTTGACGAGGTAGCCGCAGTAGACGAGCGCCGGACTGTGCCAGGCGGGCGAGTCGGCGACCGCCATGAGCGCGAACGTCACGCAGACGCCGGTCTCGCCGAGCAGCAGCGTGCGCCGCCGCCCGCGGGCGTCGGACATGTGCCCGCCCGCCAGCGTGCCCACGACGCCGAGCACCATGACGGTCACGACCAGCACGCCCGCGACCGCCACGCCGTACTCGAAGGCGAGGTAGATGGCCATGAACGACATGACCATCGAGTCGAGCAGGCGCTGCAGGAAGCCGACCGCGATGCGGACGCGCAGATTGGGGTGGAGCGCGGCCAGGTTCACGGTGTCACGCCCGCCCCGGCCGCGACGGGCTCGCCCACCTCGGCCCGTACGAGCGAGTGGACGTGCCGCGCCCGCGCGACGGCCTGCTCCTCGGTCTCCCCCGTCACGACGACGAAGCCGTGCCGGGTGCGCCAGTCCACCGTCTCCGGGATCCGGTCGCCCGGCCGGAAGGGGAACTCCAGCATGTCGACGAAGTCGAGCGCCCTGGCCTCCTCCACGCCGGTGACGGCGCGGACCTCGCCGGGGGTCAGGCTGAAGTACGAGATGTGGGCGACCGCACGGCGCTCGACCGTGCCCGGCTCCCTGCCGTCGAGGATCCGGAACACGGCCCGCTCGATGTCCAGCCCGGTGGCGAGCTGCACCAGGCGCGGGATCTGGTCGCCGCCGAGCCGCGCCTGCGACTCGACGATGCGGGGGCCGGCCGCGGTCCAGATGATCTCGGTGTGGGCCGGGCCGGTCTGGTAGCCGGTCAGCCGCAGCATCTCGACCGTCAGCTCCGCCATCGCCGCGGTGTCCGGCCCGGCCGGCGCGGGGTGCACGTGCCCGGCCTCGACGAACAGCGGCGGCGGGCCGAGCACCTTGCGGGTGACGCCGACCACCTGGTGGCGGCCGTGGTCGCTGAGCGACTCCACGCTGTATTCGGGACCGCGCAGATACTCCTCCACCAGCACCGGGCCCGCGTAGCCGTACGAGTCGAGCAGCGCGCCCCATTCGGCGACCTGGCCGGGCTCGCGCAGCAGGTACACGCCCCGGCTGCCGGCCAGCTCGGTCGGCTTGACGACCACGGGGAGGTCGAAGCCGTCGAGCAGGGCGGGCACGTCCTGCCAGCGCGCCGCGTGGGCGAACCGCACCGGCGACAGGTCGTGCTCGGCGAGCAGCCGGCGCAGCTGGAGCTTGTCGTTGAGCAGTTCGATCGAGCGTGCGGGGTTGACCGCCTTGCCGAGGTCCTCCGCGATGCGGTAGGTCGCGAGCATGCTCTCCTCGGCCCCGATGTGGTAGACGAGGTCGGCGCCGAAGTCGCGCACCGCCTGCCGTACGGTCCGGTCGAACGCGACGGGGTCGCCGAAGTCGGCGAGCACGAAGGCGTCGGTCAGGTCGGCGATGCCGGCCAGGTAGTCCGGCGTCTGCAGGGTGGGATCCCAGACCGCGCAGATCCGGTGCCCCTCCTCACGGGCCTTGATGACGAACGCCCGGTAGGGCATGACCATGACGAGATTGCTCACCGGGATCCTCCCCTCTTTCTGCTGGAAGCGGCTGATGTGCTGTGCGTGGGTCTCGGTCAGTAGGGCAGCTCGCGGCCCGACGGGGTGCGGAGGTCGGGCGCGTTCGACTGGGGCTTCCTGGTCGGCTTGCCGACGCGAATGCGACGTGCCATCGAAATCCCTCCACATCCCGTTCGAGCCGTCTCGCGGGCCCTCTGACCAGCACGCTGGCACGCGCGTATGACCGCCACAACGGCCGCGCACCCTAATGACCGGGCCGGATGACGGAAGGGGCATACGGCCTACAACTTTGGTTACGCCGGGGTGCTACGAAAATTCACACTCGGGCGTAGGCGAAGCTCGGCGCGCGGCTCGGCCCGCGCCTCAGGTAGGTCCACCACGTGAGCCCGGAGAGCAGCACGTAGGCGCCGACGAAGATCCACAGGGCGGGCAGCGACCAGCCCGCGTGCTCCTGGGCGACGCGGGCCGCGGCGGCTCCGGTGACGCTCTTCATCGCGCTCGCCGCGTCGGTGCTCGCCAGGCGGAACACCTGCTGGATCAGGAACCCGCCGAACGCGCCGATCGCCCCGGCGATGCCGATCACGGCCGCCGCCCTGCGCTTGTAGTCCGGCGCGGTCAGCGCCGGGTCGAGACCGCGCCTGGCCGCCTCCCTGCGCCCCAGCTCGCCGAAGATCACCGGGATCATCCGGTACGTCGAGCCGTTGCCCACCCCGGAGCAGGCGAAGACGACCAGGTAGGAGCAGAAGAACAGGCCGAAGTCGTGGCGCATCACCCCGCCCGCCGCCGCGACCGTCGCCACCACCATCCCGGCGAAGACGGCCAGCGTGACCCGGGCCCCGCCGTACCGGTCGGACAGCCGTCCCCCGAGCGGCCGGGCGACGGAGCCGACCAGCGCCCCGACGAAGCCCAGCCCGGCGAGGTAGTCGCGGATGAACGGATGCTGGGCCAGGAACTCCGGGAACGTCGTCCTGATCACCAGCGGCAGCGCGAAGGAGAACCCGATGAACGAGCCGAACGTGCCGACGTAGAGCAGCGACACGACCCAGGTCTGCCCGTGCCGCAGCGCCGCGGCGTACGACCGGGGGTCGGCCTTGGCCTCGGCGAGGCTGTCCATGAACAGCCAGGCGCCGATCCCGGCGATCACGATGAACGGCATCCACACCAGGCCGGCGTACGCGAGGTGGACCCGCGTGCCCGACGCCGCCACGGGCACGCCGGCGACGACCACCAGCGGCACCAGGAGCTGCACGACCGCGACGCCGAGGTTGCCGCCGGCCGCGTTGAGGCCGAGCGCGAAGCCCTTGCGCCGCTCCGGATAGAAGAACGAGATGTTCGCCATCGAGGAGGAGAAGTTGCCGCCGCCGACGCCCGCCACGGCGGCGCAGGCGAGCAGGACCCAGAACCTCGTGTCGTGGTCCTGCGCGGCCAGCCACCCGCTGGGCACGACGAACGCCAGCAGCGAGGACGGGACCAGCAGCAGCGCCGCCGATATCGTCGTCCACACCCGGCCGCCGAAGCGCGGCACCGCGAACGTGTACGGGATCCGGATCGCCGCGCCGACCAGGTTGGGCGCGGAGACGAGCCAGAACGACTCCGACACGCTCATCGGCAGCCCGGCGGCGGGCAGGCTCAGCACCACCACCGACCACAGCACCCAGATCGCGAAGCCCAGGTGCTCGGTGAAGACCGAAAGGATCAGGTTGCGCCGGGCCACCCGGCGGCCGGTGGTCTCCCAGAACTCCTCGTCCTCCGGGTTCCAGTGCTCGATCCATCCGCGGCCGCGCCGCGCGGCCGCCGTCGTCGTCGTGTCACTCATGCGGATCTCCTCGTCAGCGTGGTCGTCGTCGGGGTCTCAGGACGGGGCATGCGCCACCCCCGCGGCTTCTTCCTTGTCCGCGCGGGCGAGCCAGCGGGCGATGCCGCACACCGTGTCGGCGCAGGTGCCGCAGCCCGTGGTCGCCCGGGTGGCCGAGGCGAGCGCGGTCAGGTCGCGGGCTCCGGATCGCCACGCGGCGACCAGCCTGTCCTTGCTGACCGCGTTGCAGCGGCACACCACGCTCGTCCCCGGCAGCGCCGCCGCGTCCCCGCCGCCGGGGGCCCCGCCCTCGCCGTACGGCATGGCCCGCCCGAGCAGCAGCGCGAGCCGGTCGGGCGGCACGGGCAGGCCGCGGTCGTAGTACTGGGTGATCGTGGCGGCGGCGTCGGGCACGCCGAGCGCGATGGCCCCCGCGACCCGCTCGTCGCGGACGACGAGCTTGGCGTAGCGGCCCCGGGCCGGCTCGCTCAGCCACAGCACCTCGGCGCGGGGGTCGTCGGGCGCGGCGTGCACGTCGCCGAGCGCGGCCAGGTCCACCCCGCTCGCCTTGAGCCGGGTCACCACCTTCGTGCCGCGGTACGGCGAGCGCGTGCCGGTGAGCAGCGCGGCCAGCGCGGCGGCCTGCTCCCAGGCGGGCTGCACCAGACCGGGGACCGTGCCGGGATGCCGGGCGCAGTCGCCGATGGCGTGGATCAGCGGGTCGCTCGTGCGCAGGTCGTCGTCCACCAGCACGCCGCCGTCGACCGCGAGCCCGGCCGCCGACGCCTGCGCGGTCTGCGGGCGCACGCCCGCCGCCACGACGAGGAGGTCGGCCTCGACCAGCCGGCCGTCGTCCAGCTTCAGCCCGTCGCCGGGCAGGTAGCGGGCCGCCCGCGAGTTCAGCAGCACCCGGACGCCGAGGCCGCGCAGGACCTGGGCGAGCACCTGGCCCGCACCGTCGTCGAGCTGGCGCTCCATCAGGTGGCGGCGCGGATGGACGACGGTGACGGTGTTGCCGCGCGCCGCCAGGCCGCGTGCCGCCTCCAGGCCGAGCAGGCCGCCGCCGAGCACGGCCACGCGCACGCCGCCGCGCGCTCCGGCCGCGATCGCGGCGCAGTCGTCCAGCGTGCGGAACGTCGCCACGCCGGGGGTGAGACCGCCGTCGTCGCCGGTCAGCCCCTCCACCGGTGGCACCCACGCACGGGCGCCGGTCGCCAGCACGAGCACGTCGTAGCCGACCCGGGTGCCGTCGTCGAGGGCGACGGCGCGCCCGGCCCGGTCGATCGAGACGACCTCGCGGCCCCGGCGCACCTCGACGCCGTGCGCGGCGGCCCAGCCCTCCTCCTGCAGCCGCACCGAGTCAGCGGACATCGCGCCCGCCAGCACGTTCGACAGCAGGACCCGGTTGTACGGCGGGTGCGGCTCGTCGCCGATCGCGACGATCGCGACGCGCTCTCCCGCCGGGTCCCCGCGGCGGATCTCCTCCGCCAGCCGGGCGCCGGCCATGCCGTACCCGGCGATCACGACCCTGGTTTTCACTGCGCCTCCCGTTCCCCCGCCGGCGTCAGCCGTACGGCGCAGACCTTGAATTCGGGCATCCGGCTGACGGGGTCGAGCGCCGGATTCGTCACGAGGTTGGCGCGCTGGGCGCCCGGGAAGTGGAACGGCAGGAAGACCACGTCGGGCCGCATCGACGGCACGCAGCGCACCGTCGCGACGACCCGCCCGCGCCTGCCCGCGACCGCCGCCGCCGCGCCGTCGCCCAGCCCGGCCCGGCGTGCGGTGTCCGGGTGCACCTCGACGTACGCCTCGGGCACGGCCGCGCGCAGCTCCTCCACGCGCCGGGTCTGCGCACCCGACTGGTAGTGCTGGAGCACCCGCCCGGTGATCGCGTACAGGGGGAACTCCTCGTCCGGCGGCTCGGCCGGCCCTTTGTGGTCCACGGCGGCGAACCTGGCCCGCCCGTCGGGATGGGCGAACCGGTCCAGGAACAGCCGCGGCGTCCCCGGATGCCCCGGCCGGCGGAATGCGGGCCCGGCCGGAACGGGCCAGTGGAGCCGCTCCCCGGCGCGCAGCCGGTCCCAGGTCACGCCCGAGTAGTCGGCGGGGCCGCCCTCCGACGCCGCCCGCAGCTCGGTGAAGACCGTCTCGGGGTCGGCGGGGAAGCGCTCGGGCGGCTGCCCGAGCCGTACGGCCAGGTCGTGCAGGACCTCCAGGTCGGTGCGCACCCCGGGCGGCGGGGTCAGCGCGCGGCGGCGCAGCAGCACGCGCCCTTCGAGGTTGGTCAGCGTGCCGTCCTCCTCGGCCCACTGCGTGATCGGCAGGACCACGTCGGCGGCCCTGGCCGTCTCCGACAGCACGATGTCGGAGACCACGAGAAGGTCGAGCGCGGCCAGCCGCTCGGCCACCCGGGACGAGTGCGGCGCCGACACGACCGGGTTGCTGCCGAAGACCAGCAGCGCGGACGGGCCGCCGGAGGTGCCGAGCGCGTCGAGCAGCTCGAACGCGGACCGTCCCGGGCCGGGCAGCGCGGACGGCTCGACCCCCCACACCCGTGCCACGTGGGCGCGGGCCGCCGGGTCGTCGATCCGCCGGTAGCCGGGCAGCTGGTCGGCCTTCTGCCCGTGCTCGCGCCCGCCCTGGCCGTTGCCCTGGCCGGTCAGGCAGCCCCAGCCCGAGCCACGGCGGCCGGGCAGGCCCAGCGCGAGCGCCAGGTTGATCCAGGCCCCGGCCGTGTCCACGCCCGTGGCGTGCTGCTCCACCCCCCTGGCGGTCAGCACGTACGCGCTCGCGGCCTCGGACAGGATCGCGGCGGCCCTGCGCTGGTCGGCGGCGGCGACGCCGGTCACCCGCTCGACCCGCTCGGGCCACCAGGCGGCGGCCACCCGCCAGGTCTCCTCGAAGCCCGTCGTCCGCTCGGCGACGTACGCCTGGTCGAGGTGGCCGTCGCTCACGGCGGCGTGGAGGATGCCGAGCGCGAGCGCGAGGTCGGTGCCCGGGGCCGGCGCGAGGTGCAGCGCCGCGCGCTCGGCCGTCGGAGTGCGCCGGGGATCGACCACGATCAGCCCCCCGGCGTCCATGGCGCGGCGCAGGTGGGACAGGAACGGCGGCATCGTCTCGGCCGGGTTGGCCCCGGCGAGCAGCACCGCGTCCGCGCCCTCCAGGTCGGCCAGGGGAAACGGCAGCCCCCGGTCGAGGCCGAAGGCGCGGTGCGCCGCGGCCGCCGCCGACGACATGCAGAACCTGCCGTTGTAGTCGATCTGGGAGGTGCCGAGCGCCACCCGGGCGAACTTGCCGAGCAGATATGCCTTCTCGTTGGTGAGTCCGCCGCCGCCGAAGACCGCGACCGCGTCGGGCCCGCGCTCCGCGGCGATCTCCGTGATCCTGCGGGCGACGAGGCCGAGTGCCTCGTCCCAGCTCGCCGGGCGCAGGGTCCCGCCGTCCCGGACGAGCGGCGTGGTGAGCCGGGCCGGCGAGCCGAGCAGGGCCGCGGCGGCCCAGCCCTTCTGGCACAGTCCGCCCGCGGACGGGTCGCGGGGCCGCACCCGCACCGAGGCGCGGCCCGCCGGGCTGAGGGTCATGCCGCACTGCAACGCGCAGTACGGGCAGTGAGTGTCGACGGCGGTGCCGTCGGCGCCGTCGGCGGTGTCCGCCGGGCGCGTGTTCGTCGCCGCGCGCATCGCTCCACCTCCTCGACCGGCACTCGTACGCAGCCGGGCCTGGTCGTGTCCAGTGATCTTTTTCGCCTACTGCGGTCGCCCAGATGGCGCCTCGCTGCGTTCTCGTCGTCGCCCATAGCTCCGCTATGGCCTCCTCCTCGGCCTTGCGAGGCATCCACCTGGACGATCCTCGCTACGGCAAAAGATCACGGGACACTCCCTAGACGACGTCGGGGGTGAGGGCGTCGTGGATCTCGGAGTAGTCGGCGGCCGGGGCCGGGGCCATGCGGCGGCCGACGCCGAGCGCGAGCATCTCCAGGCGGCTCATCAGCCGGGCGAAGTCCTCGGGGAGCAGCGCCTGCTTGCCGTCGCACAGCGCCTGCTCGGGCTGGACGTGCACGTCGATCAGCAGGGCGTCCGCGCCCGCCGCGACGGCGGCCAGCGTGAGCGGCTCGATGAGCTCGGGGATGCCGAGGGAGTGGCTGGGGTCGACCATCACCGGCAGGTGGGTGCGCCGCTTGAGCAGCGCCACCGCCGACAGGTCGAGCGTGAAGCGGGTGGCCCCCTCGAACGTCCTGATCCCCCGCTCGCACAGCACGAGCTGGTCGTTGCCCTCGGCGAGGATGTATTCGGCGGCGGTGAGCAGTTCGTCGACCGTGCAGCCGAAGCCGCGCTTGAGCACGGCCGGCATGCCGCTGCGGCCCACCTCGGTCAGCAGCTCGAAGTTCTGCATGTTGCGGGTGCCGATCTGGAAGCCGTCGACCACCTCGGCCATCCGGTCGACGTGCCGGGGGTCGACCACCTCGGTGAGGATCGGCAGGCCGGTCTCCTCCCTGGCCTGCGCCAGCAGGTCCAGGCCCGCCCACTTGAGGCCCTGGAAGGAGTACGGCGTGGTGCGCGGCTTGAACGCGCCGCCACGCAGGCCGACCGCGCCGTGCCGGGCGGCGGCCCTGGCCGTGGACATCATCTGCCCGGGGTTCTCGACGGCGCAGGGCCCGGCGAAGACCGCGATGTCCCCGTCCCCGATCACCGCGGAGCCGATGCTCACGGCCGTGCCGGCGGGGAACAGCTCGCGCCGGCCGAGCCGGAAGCCGCCGCTCGCCCGTGCCGTCTGCCGCGGCCGGGGCAGGTCGGCCGGGAGGGGCAGCAGGGTGCCGGGCCCCTGCGCCACCATCACGTCCGCCCCGCCCAGACGGTACGTCGTGGTCGTTGTGCCGGTGGAGTCGAAGTGCTGGGCCCACCCGGCGATCCCGGACGGATCGATCGTCGAGTCGAACACCAGCAACAGCTCGGCGTCAGTCATGGCAGTTCTCCACATCCGTGTGGTCGGGTCTTCGTGGTGTCGGGGCGGCGGGGTCGTCCGCGTGTGCGCCGCCGGGCCGGTTCTTGGGGGGAACTCCGGCCCGGCGGCGCGGATCGGTGCGGATCGCCGTTGATCCGCGTGCGGGTGGCGGGGATCGGGGCGTCGGCAGGGCGGGATCAGACGAAGACGTCGGTGAGGATCGTGCCGAGCGACTTGCCGCCGTTCTCGCGGATGTAGGTGGACAGCGAGCTGTACTTCTCCCGCAGCCGGCGCTTGAGGACCTTGCCGGTGACGCCGACCGGGAAGTCCTCCTCGTTGCGCGCGACCTCCAGCATGGTCAGCTCGGGGTGACCGGCGGCCTTCAGCTTCTCGTTCGCCTCGTTGAGCAGCTTCTGCGCGTCCGGCCTGGCGGCGCTGGACGTCACGACCGCCACCGGGACCGTCCGGCCGCGGTGGATGCCCGCCACGACGGCGCAGTCGAGGACCTCGGGCAGGTCGTTGAGCAGCAGCTCCTCCATGAAGACCGAGTAGCCGGTGCCGGTCGGGGTCTCGATCGCGTCCACCGCCCGGTCGACCTGGAAGTAGTTGCCCGCCTCGTCGCGGTAGGCCATGTCGCCGGTCAGCCAGTAGCCCGACAGCTTGCTGCGGTAGGTGGTGTCGGAGTCGCTCCAGTATCCGGCGGTGATCGCCGGGCCCTTCGCGCCGAGCAGCCCGACCTCGTTGACGTCGGCGACCGTGCCGTCCCTGCGCAGCACGGCGACCTCGGCGACGCCGACCGGCTTGCCCACGCACCGGTCGTTGCGCTCGTCGGACAGCGTGCGGACCTTCAGCAGCACGCCCCAGCCCAGCTCGGTGGTGCCGAGGCGGTCGAAGAAGGCGGCCGGCGGCAGCGACGGGTCGCGCATGGCGAGGATCGCCTTGATGTGCTTCTCGTGCACCGCGTCGCCGATGGAGATCCAGACGTTGACCGAGTCGATCGTCCCGGCCGGCAGGTCCGCGCCGGCCAGCTCGGCGTACGCGTGGCCGAAGGCCATGACGGTCGTCGGGCGGTACTTCTCGACGGCCTTGGCCAGCTCGGGGCCGCTGGTGTCGAACCACGGCACGATCGGCGTGCCGCCGAGCATGGCGTACGTCGTGTAGGCGATGCAGCCGAGGTGCGACTGCGGCAGCGCGGTCATCATCACGGCGCCCGGCTGCTCGTGGTGGTCCACGAGACGGAAGCGCGGCCCGGCCACGCACGAGCGGTGGGTCTGGATGACCGGCTTGGGCCGCCCGGTGGTGCCGGAGGAGTGCAGGATCGAGACCGGGTCCTCGCCGACGTGGCGGAAACGGGCCTCCTGCGGCAGCGTGGCGGGCGGGGGCGCGGGCAGCTCCTCGGCCACCTGCGTCCACCGCAGGCCCGGCAGCAGGTGGAACTCCTCGCCGAGGATCTCCAGATGGGCGAGGTCGGTGTACATGCCGATGGGGTTGGTCTGGCGGCACAGCTCGGTGGCGATGTAACGCGAGGCCTTGCTGTTGACCAGCACCGCCACCGCGCCGATCTGGGCCAGCGCGTAGAAGTGCAGGGAGTAGGCGAAGGAGTCCTCCAGGTAGATGGCCACCCGGTCGCGGGGCCGTACGCCCTGGCGGAGGTACCACACCGACCAGCTCTGGGCCAGCTCGTCCAGCTCCAGCAGGCTGAACTCGGTCTGCTGCTCACCCTTGGTGTTGGTCAGCGGCCGGCCCAGGTGGATGAACGGCAGCTCCGGGTGCGGGTTGGCCTCGATGGCCTTCGTCAGCAGGTTGCCGCCGCCGAGGTCGGGGTCCGCGGCGATCCGGGCGCGCTGCTCCGGCGTGAGGACGGTCTCGTGGGAGATGGAGATGGTCATCGATCTCACCTTTCGGTAGTGACGGGAGATGACGTGCTCGTGGAGGGACTGTGCTCGTTGAGGCTGGGCTCGTGGTGGCTGTGCTCGTGGAGGCTGGACTCGTGGGGGGAGCGGGGCTCGTAGGAGGGCAGTGCGCCGAACATCTCGGCGCAGGTGTCGCGGTAGAAGCCGAGATCGGGGCCGAGGAGGTCGCGCAGCGCGCCCAGGGCCGCCGCGAACTCCGCCTCCCCGTCCGCCCGCCCGTCGAGGAGACCGGCGAGCGTGCGTACGCCTTCGGCCAGCGCCGCGCGGGCGGCGGCGGCCTGCGGGTTGGCCGACTGGACGTCCCAGTAGACCTCCGGGGTGCCCCCGGCGATCCGGGCCAGCAGCGCGAGCATCGTGGCGTGGGGCGGCGGGGCGACAGCGGCCAGTTCGGCGACGCCGACGCCGAGGCCGGCCAGCGCGAGCCCGAACGACAGCACCGCCGCATGGGTGAGCGCCTGCGTCGCCGCGGCCAGCCGGTCGTGCTCGTGCGCGCCGAGCCGTACGGCACGGCCGCCCCAGCTCTCGACCAGCCGCAGCAGCGCCCTCGCGCGGGGACCGTCGTGGACCACGACGGCGGCGACCGGCCGCCCCGCGAAGCCGAGCGACGGGGCGAACATCGGGTTGAGACCGGCCGCCTCGACGTCCCCGGCATGAGCCAGGATCTCCTCGGCGATCGGGCCCTTGACCGAGAGCGTGTCGGCGAGCAGCGCGCCCGGCCGCATCGCCGCGGCCACCTGCTTCACCGCCGCCAGCGCCACCTGCTCGGGCACCGCGAGCAGGACCAGGTCGGCCCGCCCGATCTCGCCGGCGAGTTCGGGCCCGATGTCCGTGATGTCGCCCCGCAGGACCCTCGCCTCACCGGCCGGGGGCGCCCCGGCGGGGCTCCCGGCCGTGACATCCTGCGAGGCGACGTTCACGGCCCGCGCGGACCCGGCGGCCGATGCCCCGGGGGCCGCGCCGGGCGCGGGGTCGACGACGAGCACCTCGGCGCCGGACCGCAGCAGGTGCTCGGCGAACAGGCCGCCCACGGCGCCCGCGCCGCCGACGACGACGCAGCGCCGCAGCAGGCCCGTCTCCCCGTGATCCGCCGCCGGGCGGTCACAGGCCGTCGTGTGGTCCCCGCGGTCCATCGTCAGGCCCCCACGGCCTGGGCCGCGGTTTCGAGCACCGCGGTGATCATGGCGCGGGACTTGACGACCGTCTCCTCGAACTCCTCCTCGGGGTCCGACAGGGCCACGATCGCGCCGCCGACGCCGAAGCTGACCCGGTCGCGGGTGGCGACGAGAGTGCGGATGATGATGCTGAGGTCGGTGGCCCCGCCGAGGGAGAACCAGCCGAGCGCGCCGGAGTAGGCGCCGCGCGGGCCCTCCTCCAGGCGGTCGATGATCTCCATCGTGCGGATCTTGGGAGCGCCGGTCATCGACCCGCCGGGGAAGGCGGCCCGCACGCAGGTCACCACCGACTCCTCCGGCCGCAGCGTGCCGCGGATCGTGGAGACGAGCTGGTGCACCGGCGCGTACGTCTCGACGTGGAAGAGCCGGGGCACGTGCACCGACCCGACCTCGCAGACGGTGTTCAGGTCGTTGCGGATCAAGTCGACGATCATGAGGTTCTCGGCGCGGTCCTTCTCGCGGCTGAGCAGGTCGTGGCGGAGCGCCTCGTCCTCCTCGGGCGTCGCGCCGCGCGGCCGGGTGCCCTTGATCGGCTTGGACTCGGCGACCCGGTCGGGGCCGATCGTCATGAACCGCTCGGGCGAGGCGCTGAGCACCGCGACGTCGGGGAAGTCGAGCAGCGCGCCGTACGGCACCGGGCTGATCTTCCGCAGGTGGCTGTAGGTCCGCAGCGGGTCGATCTCGGCCCGGACGGTGACCGCGTTGGTCAGGCAGATCTCGTAGGACTCGCCGTGGTAGATCTCCTCCAGGCACTCGCCGATCCGGCTGAGGTAGCCCTGCTTGTCGTGCCGCATCTCGACCGCGCCGGCGATCGCCGGGTCGGTCATGCCGACCCCCGCGAACGCGGCCGGCTCGGCCGGCTCGTGCCTCGGCAGGGAGAACAGCCGCGCCGCGGCCTCGTCCAGCCAGGCGATCGCGCCGCCGTCGGTGTCCCCGTCCGCGCTCGTCGTCAGCGCGAGCAGGTAGCAGACGCCCTCCACGTCGTCGAGCACGAGCATCCGGTCGGCGAACAGCAGCGCCGCGTCGGGCTCCTCGGCCTGGTGCGCGGCCTGGCCGCCCGCCTCGGCCTTGAGCTCGTAGCCCAGGTAGCCGACGTACCCGAGGTTGAAGTCGAACGGCAGGCCCTCGGGCGCCGGCACGGCGCGCTCACGCAGCTGCTCGTCGAGGTACTCGAAGAACGGCTGCTCGACGCGCTGCCGCGACCCGTCGGCCCGGCGTACGGTGACCGTTCCCTCCGCCACCCGGTAGGTGACGTACTCGGCGAGCGGCCCGGAGCCGTCGCCCATGAACGAGAACCGCGACAGCCCCTCGATGACCGAGCTGCTGTCGAGCCAGAAGCCGTGCTCCTTGCCCGCGAACAGCTCGCGGTAGGCGGTCTCCGCGTCCGGCAGCAGCGGCAGCCTGCGCACGTGCACCCGGTAGGGCGAGCGGGCGGCGGCGGCGCGCTCCTCCCTGGCCCGGCGGTGGGCCAGCGCGAGGTCGCGGAAGTTGGCCAGCAGCTCGCGGCCGTGCTCGCTGCTGATCGACTCGGGGTGGAACTGGACGCCCCAGACGGGCTCGGTGCGGTGCCGGACCCCCATGACGACGCCGTCGTCGGTCCAGGCCACGGCCTCCAGCTCGTCCGGCAGGTCGGTGGCGGCCAGCGAGTGGTAGCGCACGACCGAGAACGGCGAGGGCAGCCCGGCGAAGATGTCGGCGCCGGTGTGGCGCACCTGCGAGACGCGGCCGTGCATCGGCTGCGGCGCGTGGGTGACGGTCCCGCCGAACAGGTGGCAGATGCCCTGGTGGCCGAGGCAGACGCCGAGCACGGGCAGCCCGCTCTCGCGGATGGCCCGCGCGCTCACGCCGAAGTCGCGGGCCCGCTCGGGCCGGCCGGGACCCGGGGAGATCACGACGCTGTCGAACTCGTGGATCGGCACCTGGGACCAGTCGGCGTCGTTGCGCACCACGACCGGCGGCTGTCCGTTCACCTCACCCAGGAGCTGGTAGAGGTTGTAGGTGAACGAGTCGTAATTGTCGATCAGGATCGTTCTCATTCCGGGGTTCCTCCAAGCCGTGTCGGAATAGCCGGGTGAGCCGCCGGCGCCGCGCTCACCGAGCGGCGACATCGCCGATCACCAGGTCCTCGACCCTGCAGGTCTCCGCGATGACGAGTTCGTAGAGGCGGCGCAGGAAGTCGGGGTCGATTCCGTGGTCCTGCGCGTATCGGGCGGCCCGCCGCTGCACGATGCCGATGCGGTGGGGCTGCATCATCGGGACGTTGTGCTCGCGCTTGAAATGCGCGATTTCCACGCAGCACTCGATACGCCTGCGCAGGGTGTCGAGTAGCGACTCGTCGATGCGGTCGAGTGAGGCCCGCAGCGTCTCCAGACCGTCTTCTCCGGCGCCGTTGCCAGCCATGTGAACAGCCCTCCAATCGGGGGTGCACCGATGTTCCGGCCCTGTCGGGCTAATTCAGGATTCGATCCGGCGCACATTTCTCACAACCCCTAACGGCCCCACAGCACGGCCGGACAATCCGGGACGACCTCGGACTTCTCGGTACCCCCGAGGTCGGAGGGACGAAGGCCGGCCGGCGACCCCGGTCCACCCCTATCGGGAAACGGGTCATCCCGAATGATCGGGAAATTTCGTTGACCGTCCAAAAATGGCGGAACTAATGTCCGTTCGCGAAGTGCCTGTGAGCACGTGCGAGAAACGGCGGTGGCGAAAGTGAAACCTCGAGCATTCGTACTTACCGGATCATTCCTGGTGATCTGCCGGGCCCCTCTTTATCTGCGCGAACTGTCCCGCCGCGGGCTGCGGATCCTCGTGGTCACGCCGGCCTCCTGGCGTGAGCAGGCCCTGGCCCAGATGCGCGACCCCGAGCACCCGGCATCGGTCATCGAGGAGATCGCCTTCACCGACGGCGACGTCAACACGGACAACTCGTTCACCGCCGGCGTGATCTCCGGCGTACGGGCGTGGCGGGACCGCTACGACATCACCGGCGTCTACGCGGTCGGCGAGACGCTGGTCGAGCCGACCGGCCTGCTCGCCGACGCTCTCGGCCTGCCCTCCCCCGGACTGCGGGCCACCCGCGCCTGCCGCAGCAAGTACCTCCAGCGGTGGTATCTGCCGGAGTTCAGCCCGGCCTCGGTGGTCGTCCCCCCGGCCGAGCGCGCGACGTTCACCGCCGCCGGCGTCTCGTTCCCCGCCGTGGTCAAGCCCGCGAGCCGGCACTCCAGCTCGGGTGTGGAGACCGTCCGCGACCCGGCCGAGCTGCGCGCCCAGCTCGACGCGTACCTGCCGCACGAGACGGTGCTGGTGGAGGAGAAGGTGACCGGCCAGGAGTTCTCCGTGGAGAGCCTGGTGCAGGACGGCCGGGTCGTCTTCGCCTCGGTGACCCGCAAGGAGACGACCGAGTCGGGCACCCGCACCTTCGTCGAGCTGTCCCACTCGGTCCCGAACGAGCTGGAGGGCGTCAACCGGATCATCCTCGACGCCAACCGGCGCATGCTCGAACGGCTGGCCTTCGCCGACGGCATCGCGCACGCCGAGTGGCGGGTGGACGACGCGGGCCGCCCCTACCTGATGGAGGTGGCCGCGCGCACTCCCGGCGACGGCCTGTCGATCCTCTACTCGCTCGCGACCGGCGCCCCGATGGAGCCGGAGATCATCCGCATCGCCCTGGGAGAGCCCGCGGACTATCCCGCGCCGCGCCGGTACGCCCGGCAGGTCTACCTGGAGCACGAGCCCGGACGGCTCGGCGACGTGACGGTGGACTGGCCGGGTATCTCACCGGCTTGGGTGGGCGAGGGCGGCCTGTGGCCCGAGGTCGAGCCCGGCGCCCCGGACGACCCGCCCACCCTGCGCGCCGTGCTCGTGCTCAAGGACCGGGGCGCCGAGCTCGGGCCGCTGCACAGCTCCGACGACCGCGCGGTGACGTTCCTCATCGACGCGGCCACCCCGGCCGAGCTGGACGAGCTCGAGATGCGCGTACGGCACGCCGTGCGGATCCACACGCTCGAGCCCGCCGGCGCCCGGATGTAGTGGATCCCCGTGGACGCGCGGAGCGCGGCGGGAGGCGACGAGCCTCCCGCCGCGCCCTGCTGTCAGGGGCCGGCGACCGTCAGGGGTAGCTGACCACGTTGACCGGAACGGTGGCCGTGCCCTGGGCCGCGCCGCCCGTGTCGTTGATGACGTGGGCGATCGTGCCGACCCCGCCCAGCGACACCGTGAGCAGGTCGTGGAACCTCACCCCGGATCTGTTCGGGGCCTCGAAGCCGCGCTCGGCCACGATCGAGGGGTCGGTGCTGAAGTTGCAGTAGCTGCCCATGCCCCAGGCCTCGTGGCTGGTCACGCTGTCGGCCACCTTGTAGGCGGCGTAGCCCCGGGTCGAGCCGTTCATCCACGACGCCTGGTTCGGCGGGTCGTAGGGCAGCTCGTTCTGGAAGAAGATCGTCTTACCGCCCTGGCCGTTCCAGATCACCTCGTACTTCCTGTAGTGCTCGACGAACAGGCCGTACGCCGTGACGTTGTCGCCGTTGACGATCAGGCCGGTGTCGGCGGGGTTGGTGTTCCAGCCCACGCCCGCGCCGTGGTCGGCCCGCCACGCCCAGATGTGGTCGATGATCGTGTTGTCGCTGTTCACGACCACGCTGGTCGTGGCCGAGCCGGGTCCCGCGCCGCCGATCCGGAAGAACACGTCCTGGATCGAGGTGGGGTTGCCGGCGTGGCTCGCCGAGGCGCCGTCCGGGCCGACCCGCAGCAGCACCGGTGAGTTGACCGTGCCGGCGTCGAAGAGCAGACCGGCGATCTTCACGCCGTCGACGTCCGCGACGTTCATCGCGACGACTCCGTTGTCCGGGATCAGCGTGGCGTAGCCGAGCCCGAGGACCACCGTGTCCGCCCGGGTCACGTTGAGCGTCTGGTTGAGGTGATAGATGCCGGGCGTGAACAGCAGGTTGAGGCCCTGGCTCAGCGCCTGGTTGAGCGTGGCGGCGCTGTCGGACGGCTTGGCGACATAGAACTGCGTCAGCGGGATCGACGTGCCGGGGGTCGCGCCGTTCGCCCAGCTCACACCGCTGGAGTTGGTCCGCAGCGAGGGGACGAAGACGCGGTAGGCGCCGCCCGAGTCCACGTACAGGTACGGCTTCTCGCGGGTGACCGGGCTGGTCGCGAGCGTCGTGTACGGCGGGTTCGGGAAGCTCTGCGCCGGGGCGCCGACGACGCCGGAGAACACCATGTTCCACACGGCGTTGGTCCAGCCGCCGATGGTGCTGTCGCGGGTGAACCACTGCTGCTGGGAGTACGGGCCGACCGTGCCGTCGATCTTGCTGTCGGCGATGTAGCCGCCGCTGGCCCAGCCGTACCCGTTGGGGGCGAGGTTCAGCCCGCCGCGCACGTGGATCCGCCGGAACGGCGCGGCCTGGGCCACGGCCCACCGGTCGGTGCCGTTGACCGGGACGACGGCCAGGTTCTCCGCCGACCGCCAGAAGTTCTGGGTGGCGTTGCCGTTGAACCACCCGGCGTCGACGGTGATGTCACCGTTGATCGTCACGTTGTCGGGCGACTGGCCGAGACCGGCGATCGAGGTGTAGAAGCCGATCTGGGCGTTGAGGCCGCTGTAGGTGCCCGGCTTGAACAGCAGCGCGTAGCGCTGGCTGCCGAACTGGTTCGACTCCTGCTGGCCGAAGATGGTGTCGAGTGTGCCCTGGATGCTCGCGCTCGACATCGACGGGTCGAAGACCTTCACGTTCGGCCCGAGGTCGCCGCCGCCGGGGAGATCGCCGCCGCCGTCGTCACCGCCGCCCGTGGTGTTGACGGCGAACTCCCAGAGCGAGTAGCCGTACGCCGTGGCGCGGGTGAGCCCGTACATCCGCACGTAGCGGCCGGTCGCCGACACGTCGAGCGACTGCGTCCCGGCGACACCGGTCACCGTGGCGGTCGCGTCCGACCACGACGACCCGTCCGGCGACACCTGGATCTTGAAGGTCTGCGCGCGAGCGGTCTCCCAGTTCAGAATCACCTTGCAGACCTGCTGCGAGCTGCCCAGATCCACCTGGATCCACTGCGGGTCGCTGAACGCGCTCG
>NZ_JBITJO010000001.1:129300-1508000 GCF_044460045.1 Microbispora rosea
CGACCACCGCGTGCCGGTGTTGCCGTCGAAGGCCGCCGACGCCGGAGACGCGGCGTTCTCCGCCGAGGAGGCCGACGACGGCCTGCCCTGCGCGACGTTCGCGGAGCCGCAGGTGGTCCCGCCGCCACCCGACGCCGTGTTGACGGCGAACTCCCAGAGCGAGTAGCCGTACGCCGTGGCCCTGGTCAGTCCGTACATCCGGACATAGCGGCCGGTCGCCGACACGTCGAGCGACTGCGTCCCGGCCACGCCGGTCACCGTGGCGGTCGCGTCCGACCACGACGACCCGTCCGGCGACACCTGGATCTTGAAGGTCTGCGCGCGAGCGGTCTCCCAGTTCAGGACCACCTTGCAGACCTGCTGCGAGCTGCCCAGATCCACCTGGATCCACTGCGGGTCGCTGAACGCGCTCGACCACCGCGTGCCGGTGTTGCCGTCGAAGGCCGCCGACGCCGGAGACGCGGCGTTCTCCGCCGAGGAGGCCGACGACGGCCTGCCCTGCGCGACATTGGCGGTGCCGCAGGCCGCCGCCGCGGCGCTGTAGGTGGTGGGGACGACGCCGGCCACGGCCGCGAAGGTCGACAGCGCGACGAGCGCGGCGGCGACCACGCCGGAGCGTCTGCGCCGTCCGCGCGGTCGTCCGTACGCGGGGTGAGGCGGGGAGGATGGAGGCATGTACGTCTCCTCGGTGCGGAGCCCCTCGGGCGAGGGTTCGGGGGATGAGAGAGGTCCAGCGGCATGAGCGTGCGCCCCCGGTCCGCTTATGTCAAGGCTTATTTCACGATCAGAATTATGTCTTGACTGCGGCGCCCCGATGGATGTTAGTCTCCGGGAGAGCGCTCTCCTATCGATGGATTCACCACTCCGCGGGGGCCCACCGATCCGCCGCCCGCCGGGATCTCCCTCGGCGATCAGCCGGCGGCGGTGATCCTCGCCACCTGCGGCGCGTTCAGGAACTCCTCCAGGACGAGCGTGGCGGCCCCCAGCGCGACCGCGTCGGGACCGAGACGGCCCAGGACGATCGACGTCGCGGCGTACGGCTCGGCCAGCGAGTTGGCCGCGGTGGCACGGCGGATGTCGGGCAGCAGACTCTCGCCGAGCTGGACCCCCACCCAGCCGCCGATCACGATCTTCTCGGGATTCACCAGGTTGACCAGGTTGGCCAGGCCCACGCCCAGGTAGGTGACGGTCTCCTCGACCACCGGGGACTTCGAGGCCAGCACGCCCGCGAGGTCCTCCTCCCAGTCGCCCCGCGAGGTGACGCCCGCCCGGTCGAGGATGGCCTCGATCCCGATGTACGCCTCCAGGCAGCCGCGTCCGCCGCAGCGGCAGGGCCGCCCGTTCGCCACGATCTTCGTGTGGCCCCACTCCCCGGCGCTGCTGCTGACCCCGCGGAACGTGGTGCCGTCGGCCACGATGGTCGCGCCCACCCCCACGCCAAGCAGCACGATGACCGCCTCCGAGGCGCCCCGGCCCGAGCCGAACCACAGCTCGGCCTGGCCCATCGTCTTGGCGCCGTTGTCCACGTACAGCGGGAGCGAAGTCCCGCGGCGCAGGAGCGCTCCAAGCGGAACGCCGTCCCAGCCGAAGGTCGTGGCGTGGATGACGCCGTCGGCCCCCGGTTCGACGATGCCGGGCACCCCCACGCCGATGCCGAGCACCTGCTCGGGGGACACCCCGGCGTCCGACAGCACGACCTCGACCCCCGCGAGGATGTGCCGGGCGATCAGCTCGGGGTCGTGGCGGGCCGGCCGCAGCATGTAGTCCACCTTGGCCCGCTCGGTCATCTCCAGATCGAACAACCCGACCCTGACGTGCGTCTCCGCCACGTCGACGCCGACCGCGAAGCCGTACTCGGGGTTGACGCGCAGCAGCACGCGGGGCCGCCCGCCGTCGGACTCCACCTGGCCCGCCTCGACGACGATGTTCTCGCCCAGCAGGTCGGCGGTCATCGTGCTGACCGTGGCGGCGCTCAGACCGGTGCGCGCGGTGAGGTCGTTGCGGCTGGTCGGGCCGGAGAAGTAGAGCGCGCGCAGCAACACGGCCCGGTTGCCTCTGCGGATGTCCCGAACCGTCCTGCGCTGAGGCCTCGCCATGACCACCCTCCCCGTCGCGACAGGGTCATCTTAGTTCAGAGGCGAAAACAAGCACCTCCGCCCTCCTCCGGCCTCTTCACCGTGCCATCTTCCGGTTACCCGTCCATTACGACGCGGTGTCGTCCCCACCCTTCTTC
Organism: Microbispora rosea; assembly: GCF_044460045.1. Classification (NCBI taxonomy): domain Bacteria; kingdom Bacillati; phylum Actinomycetota; class Actinomycetes; order Streptosporangiales; family Streptosporangiaceae; genus Microbispora; species Microbispora rosea. The sequence continues at coordinate 131,534 of NZ_JBITJO010000001.1, forward strand.
CAGGTCCTGAACCAACCTCGGCCCACGATGGAGTCGTCCGCGGCCTTCGACGACCTGCCGGGGGTGCAGGCGCGGGTCGTTTCTCGCTGAAGCGGCGTCGTGGTCAGACGCGGGCGGTCGCGAGTTCCTTCATGAGGGTGTCGACGAGAGCGGCGGCGGGCAGGTCGCGGCAGCGGCGGTAGCCGCGGCCGCACCACAGGGCCATCGCCTCGGGGTCGCCGTGCTCCGCCGCCGCCCGGCGCAGCCCCTTCGTCAGGTGGTGCACCTGGGGGTAGTACGCGGGCGCCGACGCCTCGTGCTCCGCCATGAACCGGTTGGCCAGGCCGCGCGCCGTACGTCCCGAGAAGGCCCGGGTGAACGCGGTGCGGCTGAAGCGGGGATCGGCGAGGGCGGCCTTGTGCACGGGGTGCACGCCGCTCTCCGGGGTGCGCAGGAACGCCGTGCCCAGTTGCGCGGCGACCGCGCCCGCGGCGAGGACGGCGGCGACGTCCGCGCCGTCCATGATTCCCCCGGCTGCGACGAGCGGCACGTCGGTCGCCTCCCGCACGAGGCCCACGAGTTCCGGCAGGTCGTCGGGCGCCTTCCAGGAGCTCGGCCAGGCCGGCGGCGGGGCCAGGAAGGCCGTTTGGTGCCCGCCCGCTCCTGTGCCTTGGACCACCACCGCGTCGGCGCCGGCCTCTTCCGCCGCGACCGCCTCCCACGGGGTGTTCACCATGACCACGATCACGGTTCCGGCGTCGTGGAGTCGGGCCGTCACCTCGGCCGGCGGGCAGCCGAAGGTGAACCCGGCCACCGGCACCCGTTCGTCCACCAGCATGTCGATCTTGGCGTCCCACCCGTCGTCGTCCCACGCGGGGGCCTCCGGCAGCGTCACGCCGTACCGCTCGGCCTCGGGGACGAGCTCGTCGCGATAGCGGGCCAGTGCCGCGTCGTCACCCGGCTCCCGCCGTGCGGCCGCGAAATCGGGGACGAAGACGTTCACTCCGAACGGCCGGTCCGTCCGCTCGCGCACCGCGGCGATCTCCCGGCGCACGTCCTCCGCCGTGCGATAACCCGCGGCGAGGAACCCGAGGCCGCCGGCCCCGGACACCGCCGCCGCCAGAGCCGGAGTGGATCCGCCGCCCGCCATGGGCGCCTGGATGATCGGACTCGACGGCCCGAAGGGAAGGACGCGACCGGTCACGGGACCTCCTCACTCGTCTGAACAGCAGCGTAGAACGCGGTCGACGAGCGCACCCGCGGCCCCCGTGTAATCGGCGGGGTCGAACAGCCGGGCCAGGTCCAGCCCTTCGGGCACGGGCAGGAGTTCCTCCAGCACCTCGGCCACAGGGCGCCCGGACGCCGCGGCGGCCGCGGACGCCTCCCCGAGCAGCCGCTTGGCGGCCCCCTTCCCCAGGACCGGCGCGAGCACGGCCGCCGCCCGTTCCGTGACGGTCAGGCTGCCGGTGAGCGCCAGGTTGGCCCGCATGCGCTCGGGGAACGCGACCAGTCCCTCGGCCAGTTCGGCCGTCACGGCGGCGGCCCCGCCGACCAGCCGCAGGCACTCGCGCAGCGGCTGCCACTCGGCGTGCCAGGCGCCCGCGGGCCGTTCGTCCTCGGCGAGCAGGCACTGGTGGAGACTCGCGGCGAGCGCGGGCACCTGGATCGCCGCCGACCGGACGAGGGTCGCGAGGACCGGGTTGCGCTTGTGGGGCATCGCCGACGACACGCCCCGGCCGGGGGCGGCCGGCTCCACCACCTCGGCCACCTCGGTGCGCGACAGCGACTGCACGTCCACCGCGATCTTCCCGAGCACCCCCGAGGTGAGGGCCAGCGCCCCGGCGAGGTCGGCGATCGGAATCCGCAGGACGTGCCAGGGCGCCACCGGCTCGGACAGGCCCACCTCCGCGGCGAACGCGGCGATCAGCCGCTCCGGGTACGACTCCGGGTCGGGTACCCCCGCGATCCGCGCGTACTCCACGTAGCCCGCCAGCGTGCCGGCCGCGCCGCCGAGCTCGGCGGGCAGCTCCGCGCGCACCCGGCGCAGCCGGACCGCGGCCTCGCGTACGGCGTGCAGCCACCCGGCCGCCTTCAGGCCGAACGTGGTGGGCACCGCCTGCTGGGTCAGCGTGCGGCCCGGCATCAGCGTGTCGCGGTGCCGCGCCGCGAGCCCCGCGATCGCGGTCGCGGCCCGGTCCAGGTCGGCGGTGATCAGATCGAGGGCCCTGACGGCCACCAGCATGGCGGCCGTGTCCATGATGTCCTGGCTCGTCGAGCCGCGGTGCACGTATTCGGCGGCTGCCGGGTCCACCACCGCCACGGCGGCCGTCAGGTCCTCAACCAGCGCCACGACGGGGTTGGCCGCCTCCCGGGCACGCAGGGCCAGGGCCGCCAGGTCGAGGCCGCCCGCCTCCGCCACCTTGCCGATCGTCTCCGCGGCCTCCATGGGGACGACCCCCAGCCGGGCCTGCGCGCGGACCAGAGCGGCCTCCGCGTCGAGCATCGCGCGCAGCCACGCGCCGTCGCCGGTCGCCCGCTCCGCCGCCGAACCCACCCGGACCGGGGACAGCAGGCCCAGATCGAGGTCACCGCCCAGGTCGTTCATCGCACACCCGCCCCGGTCGCGCCGGAGGCGGCGAGAGCCGTACGGGGCCCGGCGACCACGCGAACGACACGGCGGCGGCTCGCGAGGGCCCGCGCGGGCGTCAGCGCGAGCACGCTGCGGGCGATGGCGTCGGAGTCGCCCAGGATCACGGAGTTCACCCCCGGCCGCACCCCTGCGGCCGTCACCCAGTGGACCGACTCGGTGGGCACGCCGTAGGCGAACCGCCGCGGGTGGGCCCGGCCGTCCGCGTCCAGCAGCCGGTAGGGCCGGCGGGTCACCGCGAGACCGCCCGTCTCGTGGCCGGCGTCGCCACGCCGCCCGCCGATCACGTACGCCCGGCACTGGCCGGTCCTGAGCAGGTGGCGCAGCAGCGGGTCGGCCGTGCGCCGCAGGTCGATCTCGGGCAGCCGGGCCTCGACGAGCACCCTGGCCCGTACGGCGGAGCCCGGCACGGCGGCCGACTCGGCCTCGAAGGCGCCGTCGCGGGCGTGCACCCGCATGCCGGGGCCGATGACGGTGAGCACACCCGCCTCGATGAGCGCGATCATCTGCTCCACCCGCTCGGCCGGCGGCCCGATGGACAGGAACGCGTTGAGCGGCGTGTACCACCGGTCGAGGTCGTCGCGGTGCGAGCGCCCGGTGAGCCCGCCGTGGTCGACCACCTGCCTGACCTCGTTGCGCAGGTCGCGCAGCACGTCGAGGGCGGCCTTCATCGGCCCGCTGACGTTGCCCGCGCGGGCCTGCGCCAGGTCGGTGCGCAGGTAGGCGGTGAGCCACTCGCGCCAGTCGTCAGGGCCGGCGAAGCCGATCCCCCGGTAGGGCTCGGCCGCGCGCTCCCAGTCCCACCGCACCGCCGGGCCGATGCCGAAGGCGTCGAGCACCAGGGCCTCCCCGGAATCGCCCCAAGGATGGGCGAGGTAGGCGGCGCGGAAGCGGCCGGCGACGCACTCGCACTCCCGCTGCGCCAGCAGCGTGGCGTAGTAGACGGTCTCCACCTCCTTGGCGATCAGCGGCCACAGGTCGGCGCGGAAGTCGAGCCCGCCGCGGGCGGCCGAGCGCGCGGCCAGCGACGCGATCCTGCCCGGCGTGAGCAGCAGCGGCTCGTGCCTGCCCTCGACCCCCTTCTCGTTCTCGCCCCTGGACTGGTAGGGGATGCCCCGGCGCGATCCCGCGTACAGGCGGGGCTCCCGGCCGGAGGGCCGGTAGACGAGGCGGCCCGCCTCACCCCGTTCGAACCGGCCGCCGCGCCCGAGCGTCAGCAGGGCCATGTGGTCGAAGAAGTTGAGCCCGAGGCCGCGCAGCAGCACCGCCTCCCCCGGCCGCACCCTGCTCATGTCGGTGCTCAGGTCGGCGTCGGCGGGGTTGGCGGGCGGCACGTGGACCAGGCCGTGTGCGGCGGCGTACGCGGCGGCCTCCCGCTCGGCGTCCGTGGGCTCGACCGGCAGGTGCCCCTGCGCCAGGACCACCGCGTCGAGCGAGCCGAGCACGGTGCCGTCCTCCAGCACCACCCGCTGCGCGCCGGTGCCGGGCACGTCGTCGAGCGCGGTCGCCCGGCCGGCGTGCACCCGCACCTCCACCTGCCGGGGCGCCCGCGCGACCACCCGCTCGAACACCCAGCGCAGGTAGCGGCCGTAGAAGGCGCGGGTGGGATAGGTGTCGGGCCCGAGCCGCCGCGCCTCGGCGAGCATGTCCTCGGAGACGCCGTCCGGGAGCAGCGCGCCGTCCGGAGAGAGCTCGCCGTCAGGGGAGAGCACGCCGTCCGCGAAGAGCACCAGGTGCCGCGCCCACTCGTACAGGCTGGGGCCCGTCTCCAGCGGCCCCCGGATGTCGACGCTGGGGTCGGTGAAGAGCGTGACCTGCGAGGCGACGGTGTTCATGAGCAGCTGACCCGGCTGGTCGGTGCGCCACACCTGTCCGGCTCCCGGCGGGTACGGATCCACCACGTGCAGCAGGACGCGTGCCCGCGGCGGCAGCCGACGCGCGTTGGCGCACAGCCGCTCGATCACCGACATACCGCGCGGCCCCGCTCCGATCACGCACACCTCGAACGGCCGGGTCGATCGCGTTGTACTCATCCGCTCCTCCAGTTCCCTTCGGGTCGTGAGATGAGGATGCGGGAGCGGAGCCTTCGTGAGGTATGTCACATTTGGCGAGGCGGTGTTAAGCATTGCTTCATGCACGACGTGACACGCCTGGCGGCGCTGGTGGCAGTCGCCGAGGCCGGTTCGATCACCCGGGCGGCCGCCCGCCTCGGCTACACGCCGCCCGCGCTGTCGCAGCAGATCGCCAAGCTGGAGCGGGAGGCGGGCGCCGCACTCGTGATCCGGCACCGCCGCGGAGCCACGCTCACGGCGGCGGGCGAACTGCTGGTGGAACACGCCCGGCGGGTGCTCGACGAGCTGGAACGGGCCCGGCACGGCCTGGCCGCGCTCGCCGGCCTGTCCGGCGGGCACATCACGGTCGGCACGTTCACAACCGCCGGCATCCACCTGTTACCGCCGGTCCTCGCCGCGTTCCGGCGGGCTCACCCCGCCGTGGAGGTGAATGTGAGGGAGTACGAACCGCCGTCAGGGCTGCCCGCGGTGGCCTCCGGCGAGGCGGATCTCGTGCTCACGCACACCTACGAACATCAGCCCGCCCCGGCGCTGCCCTCCGGGGTCGCCGTCGAGGCGCTGCTGGTGGAGGAGCTGGTGCTGGTGGCCGCCCCCGGGCACGCGCTCACCGATCCGGCCGAGCCGCTGCCGTGGCCTGAGCTCGCCGGGCGGCCGCTGATCAGCGGCTCGCGCGGGCTGGCCAACCGGGAGGCCCTTGAGGCGTTGTTCCGCCGCGAGGGGCTGGCGCCGCCCGTCGTGGCGTACGAGACGGGCAACTACGGCATGTCCTGCGCCCTCGCCAGCGGGGGCATGGGCCTCGCCCTCGTGCCGAGAACCGTCGCCGACCTGGCCGAAAACCCCCTCAGCGTACGGCGGCTCGCCCCGCCGGGCCTGCACCGGACGATCAGCCTGGCCTGGCGGTCCGACGACAGGTCTCCCGCGCTGGCGACCATGCGTTCGCTGTTCAGGAACACCGGCAAGGCGGCGCCCCGGCGGCCCCAGGAGGAGCCGCCGAGGTGAGGGGCGCCGGTCAGTCGAATTCCGGGTCGGTGGTGCGGCTGCGCTTCATCTCGTAGAAGTACGGGAACTTCGCCATGGCGACGGCGCCGTCGAAGATGCCGACCGCCTCCTCGCCGCGCGGGATGCGGGTCATCACCGGGCCGAAGAACGCCACGCCGTCGATGTGGATCGTGGGCGTGCCCACCTCGTCGCCGACCGGGTCCATGCCCTCGTGGTGCATGCGGCGCAGGGCCTCGTCGTACTCGTCGGTGCCGGCGGCGTCGGCCAGTTCGAGCGGCAGCCCGACCTCGGCGAGCGCCTCCTTGGCCACAACCCCGTAGTCCTTGTTGTCCTGGTTGTGGATGCGGGTGCCCATCGCGGTGTACAGGTCGCGCAGCACGCCCTCACCGTGGTGCTGGGCGGCTGCGACGCACACCCGGACCGGACCCCGCCACCTGGGCACCGCCTCGCGATAGAAGTCGGACAGGTCCTCCTTGCCCTCGTTCAGCACGGAGAGACTCATCACCCGGAACCGCAGGTCGATGTCGCGCTGCTTCTCGACCTCCAGGATCCACCGGGACGTGACCCAGGCGAACGGGCAGACGGGGTCGAAGTAGAAGTCCACGCGGGGACGGCTGTCCGCTCCGGCCTGGTCGGCGGCGCTGTCGATGTCGCTCATGAAACTCTCCTGACGAACGGGGTCGGGGGCCGGTTTCGCGAGCGTATCCAATGTGAGCAAGGCCACGACACCGCACTCGACCCCTTGAATCAGGACCTGTTTCCCCTCAATTCCGGGCAGCCGCTGGCGTTCTCCCCCGGAGGGCTCTCTAGGGTGTCCTCGTGACCGAGTTCCACGAAAAGCCCGCGATCCACGAGAAGGCGGCGGCCCTGCGGGCGCTCCACGTGCCCGGCGACCCCGTCGTGCTGCCCAACGCCTGGGACGCCGCGTCGGCGCGTGCCGTCGAGGCGGCCGGGTTCTCCGCCGTCGCCACCGGCAGCGCGGCCGTCGCCGCCGTCCTGGGCTACGAAGACGGGCACGACACGCCTGCGGACGAGATGTTCGCGGCCGTGGCCCGCATCTCCCAGGCCGTCGCGGTCCCCGTGACCGCCGACGTGGAGCGCGGCTACGGCCTGGAGCCCGCCGAACTCGTCGAGCGGCTCGCCGCCGCGGGCGCCGTGGGCTGCAACCTGGAGGACTCCGACCCGGCGACCGGGGCGATGATCGACCCCGCTGAGCAGGCGGACTTCGTGGCCGCCGTGCGGGCGGCGGCGGACGAGGCCGGGACCGGCCTCGTGATCAACGCCCGCGTGGACACCTTCATCCACGGTTCTGGGACTCCCGGCGAGAGGCTCGCGGAGTCGCTCGACCGGGGCGGCCGCTATCTCGCGGCCGGCGCCGACTGCGTCTACCCGATCTTCGCGGGCGATCCCGAAGTGATCGGCCAGCTCGCCAAGGAGATGGGCGGCCCGATCAACGTGCTGTTCCGGCCCGGTGTGCCGGCCATCCGCGACCTCGCGGCCCTCGGCGTGGCCAGGGTCAGCTTCGGTCCCGGCATCCACCGCGCGGCTCAGGCGTTCACAGCCCGCATTCTGGACGCGATCGCCCGGGGAGACGACCCCTTCCCGCCCGCCTGACCACATCCGCAGGGCCACGCCCACCGGCCTACGGCTCGCCGTACGACCAGCCCGACCAGCGCTCGACCCGGACGAGGATCGCGGGCCCGGACGGGGGCCGTTCGCGATACTGGGCGTACTTGCGCGCCAGCCACGCCACGGCCCGCTCGCGCTCGTCGCCGCCCTCCACGACGCGGGCGTGCCCGTCGGCGCGCACCCACCACAGCCGTTCCCAGTCGTCCTCGTAGTGGTCGGCCAGCAGGCAGACGCGGGGATCGTCGCGGATGTCGCGCAGCCGTCGCAGATCGGTCGTGGCCTTCGGCTTGTGGTCCACGGCCGTCACCACGGTGCCTTTCCCACCGTCCCGCAGCAGGGCGAACGTGACCGGGACGAGCCGCGGCGCGCCCTCGGCCCCGGCGGTCGCGAGGCGGGCCACGCGGGCCGCCGAGAACAGCTCCCGGGCCCGCTCCTCGGGCATCCTCACCAGGCCAGCCTACGCGTCGCGGCCGCGCTTGATCGTCTTTGTACGGCGGCCTATGGTGTCCGCCATGGAGGCATCTGAGTTACTCGAGCGAGCCCGCTCGCGCGCATCCGACCCCGAAAACCCTCTGGAAATCCTGTCCGCCGCGATCGCCCTGTGCCGGGACCTGTCCGGCGAAGCGGGCGGCGAGGTGGACGCCCTGCTCGACCTCGCGGTGTGCCGGGCCCGTGAGGCCGGCGCGTCCTGGACCGCCATCGGTGAGCGGTTCGGATACGTCAGGCGAAGCCCGCGCAGGCGCTTCACGCCCGCCTTCGCCCACCGGCACCTGGTCAACCGCCGCATGAAGCGCGACGCGGCCTGCTCCTTCTGCCGCAGGCCGCCAGGTCCGCGCGTGCACATGGTCCACGGCGAGGGCGGGCGCATCTGCGACCGCTGCGTGGCACTGGCCGGAGACATCGTCGCCGGGCTGGCCCGCCGCGGCCGCTGACGCGCCTCAGGTGACCGTGAGCCGCCGCGCGTAGCGCTCGTCCCGCCACAGCTCCTCGCGGAGCACCTCGGCCAGCGCCGTCGCCGCGTCGTACACGTCGACGTGGCGCAGATACAGCGGGGCGAAGCCGAAACGGACGAAGTCCGGCTCGCGGTAGTCCCCCACCACCCCCCGGTCGGCGAGCGCGCGCACCACGGGGTAGCCGTGCGGGTGACGGTAGCTGACCTGGCTTCCCCGCCGCTCCGGGTCGCGCGGGGAGGCCAGGACGAGCCCGAGCCCGGGGCCGCCGAGCTCGTCGAGCAGGTCGATGAACAGCGAGGTCAGGGCCACGCTCTTGGCTCTGACCTCGTCCAGGTCCACCCGCTCCCAGATGTCGAGGGACGCGTTGAGCGCGGCGTACGACAGGATCGGCGGGCTGCCCGTGGCGAAACGCCGCACACCGGGCGCGGGGCGGTAGTGAGATTCGAAGTCGAAGGGCGCGGCGTGGCCGTGCCAGCCCGACAGCACGTTCTGGACGGCGTCCTGGTGGCGCGGCGCGACGTACAGGTAGGCGGGGGCGCCGGGCCCGCCGTTCAGGTACTTGTAGGTGCAGCCGACGGCGAAGTCCGCCTCGCCCACCCGTACGGGCAGCGCCCCGGCACTGTGGCACAGGTCCCAGACCATGAGCGCGCCGGCCGCCCGGACCAGCTCCGTCACCGCCGCCATGTCCCTGGCCGCACCGGTCCGGTAGTCCACGTGCGACAGCAGCACGAGCGCGACGTCGTCGCCGAGGGCGTCCTCCAGCGAAGGGCCGGCCTCGCCGACGTCCCGGATCTCGTACGCGCCGAGCGCCCGGGCGGCGCCCTCCACGACGTACCGGTCGGTGGGGAAGTTGTCGAGGTCGGAGACGATCACGCGGCGGCCGGGCCGCAGTGGGAGGGCGGCCGTGACCACCTTGAAGATGTTCACCGAGGTGGAGTCGCCCGCCAGCACCTCGCCGGGGCGCGCGCCGATGAGGGGCGCGATGCGGTCGCCGGTGCTCTGGGGCATGTCCCACCAGCCGGCCGTGTTCCAGCTCGCCCCGAGATGCACCCCCCACTCGGTCTCGACCGTGTGAGCCACCCGCTCCGGCGTACGCCGCGGTAGCGCGCCGAGCGAGTTGCCCAGCAGGTAGACGACCCCGGTGGGCAGCGAGAACTCGTCCCGGAACTCCCGGAGCGGGTCCTTGGCGTCGAGGTCCTGGCATTCGGCCCGGCTGAGTACCATCGGCAACTCCTTCGTCACCGCATTATGTACCGAAATATCCGATCTTGTCGTAGTCGTGATGACGGAGCGTTCCCGGCATCGGCAATACCGGAAGGGACCGTTCCACGGATGCGGACGGCTATAACCCCCAGAGATCGCCACACCGGCACGATCAGCCAAAAGTAAGCACAAGACGCACCCAAGACTCTGTGCGATCGTGGACAAGACGGGGCAAGTTCTCTGGAGACGCCAAACCCCCGTTGGTGACAGAGGGTGATCAAACGTGACGGAATCCCCGTCGGTGCATCACGAGTCCCCGATCTATCGCCGTATAGCCGACAGGCTGCGCGACCAGATCCTGTCCGGAGCACTCGGTGACGGCGACCGGCTACCGGGCGAGAACGCGCTCATGAAGGAGCACGGCGTCGCACGGGCCACGGCTCGGCAGGCTCTCGCCGTGCTCATCAACGAAGGACTCGCCGTGCCGAAGCGGGGATCGGGCGTCTATGTGCGACTGTTCCGCCCCATCCGCCGCCACGGGTCCCGCCGGCTCTCCCGGGAGCAGTGGGCCCAGGGCCTGGCCATCTGGGACTCCGACACCCGGGGCCGGTCGTACGTCGTGGACGAGGTGACCATCCTGCGCGAGCCGGCGAGCGAGCAGGTCGCCCGCGTGCTCGGCACCGGCGAGGTGTGGGTGCGCCGCCGCCGCTACTCGGTGGACGGCCGCCCGGTGCAGCTCGCGGCCTCCTGCTTTCCCGCCGACCTCGTGGAGGGCACGGCGGTCGTCCTGCCCGACACGGGCCCGGGCGGGGTGTACGCCCGGCTGGGCGAGCTCGGCCGGGCCCCCGTCCACTTCAGCGAGGAGGTGCGGGCCCGGATGCCCCTGCCCGGGGAGGCCGAGTCGCTGAGCCTTCCGGCCGGCACGCCGGTGATCTCCGTCACCCGGGTCGCCTTCGCGGAAGGGGGCGTGCCGGTCGAGGTCAACGAGATGATCCTGGACGCGGCGTCGTATGTACTCCAATACGACTTCGACGCCTAGGTCAAGAGGCAACGTTGACCTGACCATCCCGATCATTGATTTCTCTAGAGATGTCCCGCACCTTGAGGTGGACAGGTCAAGAGCACCCGGGCATACGGCGAGGGAGGGTGTACGGATGTCCTTGGACCGACGCCTCGCCGAGATCGCCCGGGAGTTTCCGGAGTGGACGATCTGGCGGAGCGACGCGGGCCGGTGGTGGGCGACCCGGCACCACCCGCTCAGCTCGGCGCAGCGGGCGGCGGGATGCGCGATGACCATCGACGCTGACGAGCCCGACGGACTGCGTGAGCTGCTGCGCGAACAGGAGGCACGCGCCGCCGATCCATGAGCGCGGAAGCCCCCGACCCGATCGGGGGCGGGGGCTTCCGCTACCAGGATGGGGGCCAGTGCTCCGGCCTTCAGGCCGAGGGTGAAGGCCCGTGCGGGAGGGCCGTCAAGGCCCGAGCGTGCTCTAACCCGCAGTGTCAGCCATGTTCGCCCTGCACGAGTTCGGCAGCTTCCGCCACCGGTACCGGCACGATGGCGGCGATTCTGCGCCCCCGGTTGGTGATGTAGGTGATGCGGCCTCGGACAGCGGCGTCATTGAGGACGTCTGCGAACAGCCTGCGTGCGTCGGCGACGCTCATCTCTTCCGACTCCATACGGGGCAGCGTACATGGATGCGCTTGTATGTACATGGGCGTACAATTTGATCCGTGCAGCTCAGGTACAACTTCCGCCTCTACCCGACGCCGGGTCAGCGTCAAGCGCTGGCACGGGCGTTCGGGTGCGCGCGGGTGGTGTTCAACGACGGGCTGCGCGCACGGCAGGACGCTCGGGAACAAGGCATGCCGTACATCTCCGACGGGGAGTTGTCCAAGCGGGTCATCACCGAGGCGAAGAGGACCACGGAACGCTCCTGGCTGGGCGAGGTCTCCGCCGTGGTGCTGCAACAGGCGCTGGCGGATCTGAACACCGCCTACCGGAACTTCTTCAACTCAATGGCGGGGAAGCGGAAGGGGCCGAAGGTCGCCCCACCCCGTTTCCGATCCAAGAGGGACAACCGGCAGGCGATTCGCTTCACGAAGAACGCCCGGTTCTCCGTCACCCCCGGTGGGAAGCTGCGCCTGCCGAAGATCGGGGACGTGAACGTCCGCTGGTCACGGGACCTGCCCGCCGAACCGTCGTCGGTCACGGTGGTCAAGGACGCCGCCGGGCGGTACTTCGCATCCTTTGTGGTCGAGACGGCAGGCGAGCCGTTTCCCAAAGTGACGCCGGAGATCGGGATCGACCTCGGTCTCACGCACTTCGCGGTGCTGTCGGACGGTCGGAAGGTGGACAATCCGCGTTTCCTCCGCCGTGCCGAGCGGCGTCTACGCAAGGCGCAGCAGGATCTCAGCCGGAAGGCCACGGGGTCGAACAACCGCAAGAAGGCCGTCGTAAAGGTCGCCAAGGCACATGCCAGGGTGGCCGACGCGCGCCGTGACTGGGCACACAAGCTCTCCACCGCGTTGATCCGCGATAACCAAGCGGTGTACGTGGAGGATCTTGCCGCCTCCGGCCTCGGCCGTACCCGCCTCGCGAAGTCCGTTCACGATGCGGGCTGGTCATCCTTCGTCGGCATGCTGGAGTACAAGGCGGCCCGGTACGGCCGCCACTTCGCCAGGATCGACCGGTGGTTCCCCTCCTCCAAGCTCTGCTCACAGTGCGGGGCGCTGCAAGAGAAGATGCCGCTGAACGTCCGGTCGTGGGAGTGCCCGTGTGGTGCGGTCCACGACCGGGACGTCAACGCGGCGAAGAACATCCTGGCCGCCGGACGGGCGGACAGGCTAAACGCCTGCGGAGGGACCGTAAGACCCGCCGCTTAGCGGAGGGCAGGACCCGATGAAACAGGAAGCCACAGAGGCGCCGCACGCGCGGCACGGGCTGAATCCCCAGCCTTCAGACTGGGGAGCGCGTCAACAGTCCTCACATGCGTCGCGCGCCGGCCGGAACGGGCTCGCATGCCCGCTCACTGGCCGGCTCGCAGGCCCGCTCACTGGCCGGCTCGCATGCCGGCTCACTTGCCGGCGACCGACTGACCGTCCGGCATGGCACGCCGCACCCGGCCGAGGTTGACGTCGGTGTCCTCGGGCGACGACGTCACGTCGTGCCCGTTCTCATGCCCGTCCTCGTGGCGTCCGTCGTCCACGATCAGGACCGCGTCGTCCTCGTCGCCGTCCATCCGCCCCTGATCGTCGGCGTCATGCGCCTGCTGCCCGGACGGCCCGGCCTCCAGGGCCTGCCGCGGGTCCTCGACCGGCCGGTGCGACTGCTCGTGCGACTGGTCGTGTCGCTGGTCGGACGCGCCCGCGGCGATGGCGTGCACCTGCGGCGGGGGCGGAAGCACGGCGGCCTCGTCGATCAGCGGGCCGGCCGCGGTCTCGCGGTGCATCAGGTCGCCGAGCACAGAGCCGATCTCGTTGAGCCGGCGCACGACCTCCGTGTGGGTGTCGGTGAGGTAGGCCACCCGGCGGCCGGTGTGCTCGTCCAGCGCGTTCACCCGCTGCTGCGCCGCCGCCAGCATGGCCTCGGCCTGCCCGCGCGCCTCGACGAGCAGCCGCTCCGCCTCCATGCGGGCGGCGGTGAGCTGCCGCTCCCCTTCCGCGCGAGCGGAGCGCAGGGTCTCCTCCGCCTCCGCACGGGCCGTGCCCAGCGTCTCCTCCGCGTCCGCGCCCGCCTGCGCGAGCAGCCGCTCCGACGTGGCGGTGGCGTCGGCGACGCGACGCTCGGCCTCCTCCTGGGCGGCGCCCCTGATCGCGTCGGCCTGCTCACGCGCCGACGTCACGAGCCGCTCGGCCTCGGCCGCCGAGGTCTCGCGCAGTCTCCTGGCCTCGGCCTCGGACGCCTCCTTGTTGGCCGCCGCCTCCTCCTGCGCCAGCTTGAGTATCTGACTCAGCCGCTCCCCCAGCTCGTCGGGGTTCTGCGGTGAATCCGTCATCCTCCGCCGCGCCTCGGCCAGCTCCAGGCGGCTCTGCTCCGCCTGGTCGATCGTGCGGGCGAGCCGTTCCTCCAGGTCCCGGATCTGGTTGCGGGTCCGGATCATGTAGTCGTGGACCTGCCTGCGGCTGTAGCCACGCATCACGACTTCGAAGGAGTCGTCACTCATCAGGTCGGGGAAGTTGTCGGTCTGATTCGTCATGAGAAACCCTGGGGTTGGAGATAACGACGGTAACGCAGCCAGGACACGACTTTCCTGCTATCCGTCGCACATCGCAACCTGAACGCCCGAGCGGCCGGCGAAACGCGATGCCGGGCCGGGCCAGGCGCGGGGGCCCGTGGGATCATGGGCCCATGCCGTACATCGCCGACCTGGACGACGACGCCACACCGATCATCCACCCCGAGGCATGGGTGGCCCCGGGGGCGGTGGTCGTCGGGAGGGTGCGGCTCGGACGCGGCGCGAACGTCTGGTACGGCTCGGTGCTGCGCGGCGACGACGAACGCATCGAGGTCGGCGACGAGGTCAACATCCAGGACCTGTGCTGCCTGCACGCCGACCCCGGTGAGCCCGCGGTCCTGGAAGACCGGGTGAGTCTCGGCCACCGGGCGATGGTGCACGGCGCGCACGTCGAGACCGGCGCGCTCGTGGGCATCGGGGCGGTCGTGCTCGGCGGGGCGGTCGTCGGGGCCGGGTCCCTGATCGCGGCCGGGGCCGTCGTGCCGCCCGGCCGCCGCATCCCGGCGGGCGTGCTGGTCGCGGGCGTGCCGGGGAAGGTCGTCCGCGAGCTCACCGACGACGACCGCGCCTCCTTCGCGCGTACGCCGGACAACTACCTCGCCAAGGCCCACCGTCACGCCGCGGCCTCGGTTCGGTCCCGATGAGCGTCCCGACCAGCGCCAGGTGGTCCGACAGCTCCGGGTCCGTTCTGACGATCTCGGCCCCGCCCGGACGGTAGTCGGCCTCGGTCGCGAAGATGTAGTCGATCTTCCGGCCGCCGCGCGTGGTGGGCTCGCCGCCCCGGCGCGCGATCCCGCAGGTCTCGGCGTCGACCTCGGTGTAGCCGCCCTCGCCGAGGCCCATGCCGTACACCTCGGTCAGCTGGTCGTGGCCGGGCTCGCGGTTGAAGTCTCCGGTGAGGATCACCGGGGCGTTCCCGGCGTACGCCGACACCAGTCCGGTGACCTGTCGCGGGGTCTCGGTGTCGGAGATGTGGGTCACGCAGCAGACCGAGGGGCGCGGGCCGACCCGGCCGGGGGCGCACAGCAGGCCGCGGGGGTGGATCTTCTCGTCCGGTGTCGCCGGGGCGTGGTCGGCGTGCAGCAGCCGCCGCAGCGGCGGGCCCTCGGCGCCGTTCTTCAGCGCGAGCGCCACCCCGAAGGTCTTGCCGTCCGGCGGGACGGTGTCCGGGGTGAGGTCGCTCCACAACGTGCGGCACCGGTCCTCGCGGCCCGGCCCGCCGCCCTTCGCGTAGCCGTACCAGACCAGCCGATAGCCGGGCAGCTCACGCCGGAGCAGGCCCACCTGGGCGTAGCACATCTCGGTGAACGAGGCGACGTCCACGTCCCTCGACCGGATCAGCTCGGAGACCTGACCGGCCCAGGTCCTGCGGCGTTCAGGGGTGAGGTCGCGTACGCAGGTGCCGGCGCTGTTGCCCGCCGCGCAGACGTTGTAGGTGAGGACGTTCACCCGATAGGTGTCGGCCACCGATGGAAGACCGGCTACCACAACCGCAACAACCGCCACTCCTGCGACAAATGCCCCCATACATGGAGAAGCTAGTCAGAGGTGGATCAACCCACCCAGGCGCCTGTGGTGAAATTTCCGACATTGATTGCCCAGATGGGCGCGGCCACCGCGAGGTAGGCCATCATGACCCAGGGCCTTCGGCTGCCGACGACGCCGACCGAGATGTAGAGCGGCCACCACAGCAGCGACGCCCGGCCCACCGACATGTAGAACGACGACATCGCCAGCAGCGCCACCGCCTGCGGCGCCAGGTAGGCGACGTCGGGCCAGTTGCGCCGCACCAGCCGCGCGATGATCAGCAGGACCAGCACGATCGCCGAGAGGATCTCCTCGCGGTACGACGTCGCCAGGATGGGCTCGTTGAGCGACCTGTGCCAGGTGTCGATGAACACGTTCCAGGGCAACTCGGGATAGCGGCCCCAGTACTGTGCCTCCGCCGACTTCCAGGCCATCAGGTCACCCGTGCGGTTCCACAGGTAGATCATGTAGGCCAGCACCGGCACACCTGGCAGCACCAGCCACGGCGCCTTCCGCCATCCCCTCGGGGCACGCAGGCCGTCGCGCGAGACGAGGAACTGCACGACCAGGCCGAGGGCGAGGAAGAGCCCGGAGATGCGGATGGACGACGCGAAGGCGGCGCACACGGCGGCGGACTCCCACCGGCCCCGCCGGGCCAGCAGCCACGCGGGGATGGCCAGCGCGAGGAACAGCCCCTCCGTGTAACCGGCGAGCAGGAACACCGCGAACGGGCTGAGGAAGAACGCCAGCACAGCCCAGGGGCCGCTGCCCTCCCGGTAGGACTCGCTCAGCCGCGACAGCGCCACCGCCACGACGGCGCTCGCGACGAGCGAGATCAGGACGAGGGCGAGCCGCAGGTCCGGGATGACCAGGTGCACGACGCGCAGCAGCAGCGGCAGGCCGGGGAAGAACGCGACGAGCCGCGGCGAGTCCTGGTCCTCCGGCCGGCCGTCGTAGCCGTACTTCGCGATGTCCATGAAGTTGTAGGAGTCATACCGGTTGAACCGGTCGAGGATCGCGTCCTCCGTACGGCCCGGCGCCGCGAGGATCAGATAGATGTACGACGCGACCTGCCAGAAGAACCAGATGAGCAGAGCCGTGCGGTCGGACGACCGGCTGAGCCACCACACCGCCCAGCGTTCCCTGCGCGAATGCGGCCCCGTCTGCTCGCCGGTCGCCGCGCCGCCAGAGGTGTCCACGGGCGCCATCTTCTCCGATGCCTCGTCCGCGTCCCGCTCACGGGCGGCTCCGGCCTCCTGGATCTCCGTCACGAGCACCTATGGAATACGCCACGGGAGCCCATGCCAAGTGGCCGGACCTCGCCGAGATACCCCACAACCCGGAGAAATACGCAAATGTGCTGCTCAGCCCATCGTGGGGCCTGAAACTTTCACGACGGGCTCCGCCGCACCGCTCCTCCACCCCACGCGCTCCCGCCGCCTCCCGGACCGGCGAGCTACCATCGGATCCAGCGAGGGGACCGCCGGAGTTCGTCCCGGCATCGTGTGCCCCGGAGGGCATCGGTCGAGGGCCCGGCCGCCGCCTGCTCCGGCTGCCTCATCCGGGATCAGCGAGAAGCCGTCCTCTCCGAGGACGGAGGACACTGCCGCGTGTACTGGGACGGGTTCACGACGATGGAGCGCGACGTGCGCGCCGTCGTCGGCGACCCCCGGTGGGCGCTGCTTCCCCCGGTCACCCGGGCGCACACCCTGGCCCAGCGGGCTCTGGTCACTCCCGACGGCGCCCGGTGGCTGTTCGGCGCGCACGCCCGCTGGTATCGCCTCGACCGCGTCGACGGCCGCTGGCACCTGTCGGCTCCCCCGCTGCATCCGGCCGTCCGCTCCGGCGCGCGGCCGAGTCCGCCGGGCGTGCCGATCCCGCCCGCGCTGATCCCCGCAGGCCCCGACTTCGCGTACGACCGCGGGTCCACCCAGGGGTTCGTCGGCCCGGACGTCCCGCACGAGATCACCGAACGGCTCCGCGCGCTGCTGCTCGCCCACCGCGGGCTGCGCCGGGAGGACTTCCCCCTCGCCGGCAGCGTCTACCAGCAGGTCTTCGCCCGCGACGTGGCCGCGACGGTGGCCGCCGTATGGGGCACGATCATGTGGTGCGCCTACGCGCCCGCCTTCGACGGCAACGAGGTCATGCTGTCGATGTTCGGCGAGTTCCTGGCCAGGCCGCTGCCCGGGGACGACTGGGTGCGCTGGCTGCCGATGGGCTCACTCGACGCGCTCGTGGCCCTCTACGCCGAGCGGATGCGCTCCGGCGCGCGGGAGGCGGGCCTGCGGCTGGCCGGACTGATGGCCGAGACCGCCACCGTGCTGCGCGCCGACCCCCGGTTCCGCCCGCGCGCCGACGCGCTGATCGCGATGGCCGAGCCGCTGCTCGGCAGCCCCTGGCTGGACCAGCACGCCATGCCCGGCGGCGCCGTACGGCAGGCCTGGCTGTCGCGCTGCCCGCCGCACCTCGTCCCGGCCACGCTCCCCGAATGGGCGCCGGGCGAGCACTTCCGGCACACCCTGTACGACCTGGTCGAGGCCCTGGGCTACACGGCCGCACGCGGGATGGATCCGCGAGCCGTGGCGGCCGCGCTGCTCGCCGCCGACGTGGCGGGCGTGTGCGGCGTGTCGGAGCCCGCCTGGGCCGCGCCGGGCAGCTCGCGCACCGCGCAGGTGGTCACCGCGCTCTATCCGTGGATGGACGACGAGCTCCGGCAGGCTCTCTACCTCGCGCTCGCCGAGCCCGCCCATCCGCTCCGAGGCTGCTGGCCGGCCGGCGGCGAGCTGCCGCCGGGGCTGGTCCCGCCCGATCGGGAGACGGCCGCCGCCCTGCTCGGCTCCGCGTACGCGGCCGGACTCGCCTGGTGCGCCCTGACCGGCACGCCCGCGCCGTCCGAGGGCTTCGCGGTATGCTCCGCGGTCGTGAAGTGCCTGATCCACCAGCGGGACGACCCGCGTCCGCAGGAGGCGGCGGAGCGGCGCAAGCCCGACCTGGACGAGTCGGGCGGCTGGCTGTTCGAAACCTCCAATTCGGATATTTCGTCGTTACCTCCGCTTTAGCAATACCTTCCCCCCATCACCGTCTTTTTCATCGAATTGTGATCTCGGTATCGGGGAAATGGTCCCGAAGGGACGAGGGGTGCGGGTCGGAATGGTCACGATGGGCCATGTCGCGGCAGGGTACCCGGACGTAACCTCGTGATGGGTGTGGGCTGCGGAAGGAAGGACGACGCGGTGGGGCACGACGACCTGGACTCTCGGGTCCACGACCGTGTCGCGTTGGACGAAATCGCGCTCTACGCCGAGGTGCTGGAGGCCGTGAACATCACGGAGAACCGACTGACCTTGGAAGAGCTCGACAACGCGCTCGGATTGCGGACTTCGGCGAGCCGCTGAAGGCATTGAGCACGGACCGTCCCGGGCATCTGGTGGGCCCGGGACGGTTGCTCAACCGGAATGATCCGTGCGGCCGGCGGGACGGGCGATCGGCCGTTGCGAACAGGTCCTGACGAACGCATCGTCACGAACAGACGGTGACGAGCCGCAGTGACGAACCGGCGGTGACGAGCCGGGATCACGACCTGGCAGGCGGGACCTGGCAGGCCCGAGTCACGACCTGACGAGCCGGGCGATGGCCGCCGAGGCCTCCTTCACCTTCTCGTCCGCCTCCGGGCCTCCGCTCTTGACGGCATCGGCGACGCAGTGGGCGATGTGGTCCTCCAGCAGCCCGAGCGCCACCGCCTGGAGTGCGCGGGTGGCCGCCGAGACCTGGGTGAGGATGTCGATGCAGTAGGCATCCTCGTCCACCATCCGCTGCAGCCCCCGGATCTGTCCCTCGATCCGGCGCAGCCGGGTGAGGTACGCCTGCTTGTCCCCGCTGTACCCGTGCATCCTTCAACGATACCCAGAACCGGTATCGAGCGTCGCCGCCCCGATACGGCGGGTAGGCCGGGCGGTCGCGTACGGGGGTAGGGCGGGCGGTCGCGGGAATGCATCCATGAACCGGTTCGAGGCGACCCCGGAGTCGCGGATGGGAACCCAGGCTGTCCTTCGTACGCTGCCGTTCGCCGCCATGGCGGCGGTGGTGGTGCTCGACCTGCTCGTCGGGCCGTCCCTGGGCCTGCTGCCGTTGCTGACCCTCGGGCCCGCGCTGGCCACGGTGACGGGCGGAGTGCGCCACACGGCGCTGGCCGGGCTGGTCGCGCTCCTCCTGTCCGCGCCACTGGCCTACCACGACCACCTGCTCACCCATCCGCGGATCACCGTGACACTGGTCGCGATCGTCGGGGTCACCGCGGCCGCCATGCTGGCGTGCCGGCTCCGGGCCGAGGGCGAGCGCAGGCTGGCGGACGCCCGCCTGGTCGCCGAGGCGGCCCAGCGCCTGCTGCTCCACCCCGTGCCCCACCGCGCGGGCGACCTGCGCATCGCCCTGTCCTACACCTCCGCCACACAGGACGCCCGCATCGGCGGGGACCTGTACGACATCGCCAGAGGGCCCGGCGGCGTCCGGCTGATCGTCGGCGACGTGCAGGGCAAGGGGCTGGACGCGGTGGAGACGGCGGCATCGGTGGTCGGCGCCTTCCGGGAGGCCGCCTACGACGCACCGGCGCTCACCGATGTCGGCCGGCGTCTGGAGGACCACCTCGCGCAGCGGCTGGGCGGGGAGAAGTTCGTCACCGCCGTGCTCGCGGAGGTGCGCGAGCACGAGATCTCACTGCTCAACTACGGCCACCCGCCGCCTCTGCTGCTCGGCCGCGACGGCCGGGTCCAGCCGCTCGAACCGCGCCAGGAGGCGCCGCCGCTCGGCCTGGTCGCGCTCGCCCCCGCGGGCCCCGAGCCGTACGGATGCGCGTTCCACGAGGGCGACGAGATCCTCTTCTACACCGACGGCGTGTGCGAGGCGCGCGACCAGGGCGGAGACTTCTATCCTCTGGAGGACCGGGCGCCTTCCCTGCTGCGGACCGGCGATCCGCAGGACGCTCTCGACCTGCTGAAACGCGACCTGGTCGAGCACGTCGGCGGGCCCGTCCCGGACGACGCCGCCATGCTGCTCGTCCGCAGGGAACGACCCTGACGGTCGGCCCCGGCATTCTTTGCCATGTGCAATCATTGACGCACAGCAGCTCCGGCGGGCCGTGAGGCGACGGCCCGACGGCAGGGCCAGGTGAGCAGAGGCGAGCGCAGTGGAACCGGAAAGGCACGGACAGCCCGGCATCTTCTCCATGCTCACCGTTCTGGACGAGGACGTCGTCGTCATCCGGATGTTCGGCGACCTGGATCTGGGCTCCGCCGCCTCACTGCGCACCTGCCTGGCCGAGGCGGTCGGGCTGTGCACACCGCCCCTGATCGTGGTCGACGCCGAAGGGCTCAAGTTCTGCGACTCGACCGGGCTGAGCGTCCTCATGGGAGCCCTGAACGCCGTCAGGGCGGCCGGCGGGCGCCTGGCGCTGAGCGGCGCCCACGGGCGTTTCGCCCGGATGCTCAGGATCACCGGCCTCGACACGGAGCTGCCGATCCACGACTCCGTCGTCGCCGCCATCGCGTACCTCAACAAGCCCGGCGACTGACCCCAGCCCGCCCCCGCCCATTGCACACGCCCCGCATGGCGTCACCATGGTGACGATGAGACCGCCTCTCGGAGGCCTGCGGCCTGTGGATCTGTCCTGATGGGGAACCGGCGCCACAGTATCGGCGGCCCGAGAACTGACGCTTACGGGGTTCGGAGACGCCAGATCTGGTTGGGGCGGCCCTTGCAGATCGCCTGCAGGACGTTGGCGCCGTGGGCGCGACTGGCGTCCTGCACGTCCAAGCACAGGCCGCTGTGCCGGGCGATCAGCTCGAAGGGGGTGCCGGTGCCGCGCCATTTCGGTCCCCCCATCGTCCGCATCTTCCACTGCTGGTTGTAACCCGGGGACCAGCAGGTCGCCTGCAGGACGTTGGCGCCGTGGAAGCGGCTGGCGTCCTGTACGTCCAGGCACTTGCCGCTGTGCCGGGCGACGAGCTTGAAGTAGCCGCTGTCGGTAGGCACGAGAGCCCACTGCTGGTTGTATCCATTCACGCAGTACGCCTGCAGGACGTTGGCGCCATGGGCGCGACTGGCGTCTTGAACGTCCAAGCATCTGCCGCTGTGCTCGGCGACGATCTCGTAGTAGGTGGTTTTGGCGTGGGCGACACCGGTTCCGGTGAGAGCGAGGCCGGCGATCGCGGTCGAGGCGACGGCAAGGGCACGGCGGATTTTCGCGAAGGGCATGATTTTTTCCCCTTTCATGTGATCCAGAGTGGGTGTGACGGGCGGATTCCTCATGAGCAGGGCCTACTCATTTGTGGGATCTCGGTTTCTTGGCGGCTCCGGGGCCCGTTCGGGCCTGAGCCCGCCGCGGTGGTCGGCATCCGTCTCAGAGGCGAAACGAGCGCCCCAGGTCGACAATGAATCGGGCGAGTGCGACCCGTTTGCGGAACAGGTCGTGCAGCTCGGGGGTGGGCTCATGGTCAAGGAGCTCGAGGGGGATCGCGGTCCACGCGCTGCGCAGCACGAGCGCGGCGACGTAGCCGAAGGAGACCTCGCAGTGGTCCGCGATCCCGGCCGTCGCGGCGGCGTACGCGGCCTCGATCGCCTCGTGGACGGCGGGCAGGTCGGCGGGGTCGAGCTCGCCGGTGTGCGCCCGGCCCACCAGGAGCTGGCCGAGGTCGAAGCCCACGGCCGCAGGGTCCGGCCAGCTCCAGTCGACGGCCACGAACTCGGCCGAGCCGTCGGAGGGGATCAGCAGGTTCATGGGGCCGGCGTCGCCGTGGACGAGGGTGTGCGGGAGGCGGTCGAGCGCGTCGAGCAGCGGGCCGATCCGGTCGGTGAGGGCGAGCAGGTCGGCCTGGAGCAGGGGGTCGGCGTGCCGGGCGACGAGAGGGTGGCGCCACGTCGCCGGGTCCCGCAGGATCGGCAGGAACAGGTTGGCGACCGGACCCGCGCAGAACCAGTGGAGTCCACGGTTCAGCGGCTCGCGCGGCGTCGAGGACCGGCCTGCCACGGGCCGTGCGGCGGCCAGATCGCCGAGCAGGCGGGCGGCGGCGCGGTAGCGGTCCAGATCCCACGTGGCAGGGGCGACCGGTACGTCCTCCAGCCACATGACGAGCCGGTCGTCGCCCAGGTCGTCCAACCGGTACATGCGGGGCAGCCGCAGCCCGTCGGGAAGCGGGCGACGGGCGAGATAGGCGTCCGCGTCGGCCCGCCAGGGGAACTGCGCCAGCGCGTCGGCCCGCATCTCCTCGGGCATTTTCTCGAACCAGGCCGAGTGCTTGATCGCATGGATCGACTTGACGAAGAACGACCAGTTCACGCCGCTGGTCGTCGTGCCGCTCACGCGATGGAGCGAGGCCGTCGACAGCGCTCCGGAGCCGAAGTGGAAGGGCTCGACGTGCTGCTCCGCGATCTCGGCCAGGGGATCGCCGAGGCTCTCGCGGACCAGGTCCGTCAGACCGGTGGCCGGTGTCAGGATCATGGGCCCAGCCTGCCGCCCGGAAATCGCCCTCGTATGAGCACGGCCTACTCAAATACGCTTTCGCCGTGGCAGCCTCCTGGCCGTTCATCGGGCGTGCAGCGCAACTGGCGGCCATCAGGTCGGCCGGGCACGGCATGGTCGTCGCCGGCCCGCCGGGGACGGGCAAGAGCCGCCTGGTGGCGCAGGCCGTCCACGATCTCGAACGGGTCGCGTGGGCACGGGCCACCGCGGCCGCGGGAGAGCTTCCCCTCGGCGCCTTCGCCCCGCTGCTGCCCGCCACACCGCCCGCCGGCAACCCGCTGGGCTGGGCCGCCGCCGCGCTGCGTGCGCCGGTGCTGGTGGTGGACGACGCCCACCTGCTCGACCCGGCCTCGGCCGCGCTCGTCCACCACCTCGTGACGAGGGGCGGCACCCGCGTGATCGTGACGCTGCGCAGCCGGACACCGGCGCCGGACGCGGTGCACGCACTGTGGAAGGACGGCCTGGTGCCGCGGCTGGAGCTGGAGCCGTTCTCCCTGGAGGAGACCGCGGCCGTCCTGGAGGCCGCCATGGGCGGCCGGGTGGAGGCCGCGACCGTGGCCAGGCTGTGGCGCGCCAGCCAGGGCAACGCGCTCTACCTGCACGAGCTCGTACTGTCCGGGATCCTCACCGAGGATGGGGACGTGTGGCGCTGGCGCGGGCCACTGACGATCACGCCAACGCTGCGCGAGACCATCGCCGGCCGCATCGGCGAACTGACCGCGCATGAGCGGGAGGCACTGGAGCTCCTGGCCTACGGCGAGCCGCTCGGCGCCGACCTGCTAGCCGTCCTCGGGTCCCTCGACGCCGTCCAACACCTGGAGGACCGGCAGCTCGTCACCGTGCAGCGGGACGGCCGGCGGCTCCAGGTACGGCTCGCGCACCCCCTCTACGGCGAGGTCATCAGGGACGGTTGTGGCGTGCTGCGCGCCCGCACGGTGACACGCCGGCTGGCTCAGGCGGTCACCGAGGCCGGGCTACGACGGCGCGAGGACGTGCTCAGGGTGGCGGTCTGGCGGCTGGACGGCGGCATGACCGGCGATCCCGGGCTACTGCTGGCCGGTTGCGAGCGCGCCAGGGTCGTCCGCGACCTGGAGCTGGCCTTACGGCTTGGACGCGCGGCCGTGGCAGCCGGCGGCGGAAGGCCCGCGCTGGCCGCGCTCGGCACCGTGCTGTTCTACGCCGACCGGCACGCCGAGGCCGAGGAGATGTACGCCACCGCCTGGGCGGTGGAGATGAGCGAGACGGCCCGGATCGACCTCGGCGTGCAGCGCGCGCTGAACCTGACCGTCGGGCTCGGGGACGTTCCGCGGGCACGAGCCGTCCTGGAAGAGACCACCCGGCTGACCCGCGGTGTCGACGGACGGCAGGGCATCTTCATCATGCAGGCCGTCCTGGCCACCCTCACCGGCGACCTCGCCGCCGCCGAGGACCTGCTGGCGCGCACGCGGGACATGGGCCCGCTCAGCCCGCACGGCGAACGCATGATCGGCGGGGCCGAGGCGGCCGTCCTGCTGGCGCGGGGCCGGGCCACGGAATGCCTGGCCCGCGTGAAGGAGACCGGCGCCCGGCTCGCGAAGGAACCCGACGCCATGCGCAGCCTGTCCGCCGCTCTGACCGGGCACGCCACGAGCGCCGCGCTGCTGCTCGGTGACCTGGACGCCGCCGAGCGGCTCGCCGACGAGGGATACGGCCTGGGGGGCCAGTTCGGCAGCTGGACACGGGCGATCCTGGAGTTCGGCGCGGCGAAGGCCCGCGTGCTGCGGCTGCGCGGCCGGCTCACCGAGGCCCTCGCGTGGGCCCGCGACACCGTCGTGCGGCTGCCCGCCCGCAGCGTGCTGGCCGGAGCCTGCCTGGGCGAGCTCGCGCACGCGCACGCGCTGCTCGGTGACGCCGCCGCGGCCGAGGAGGCCCTGGCGCGCGCGGAGGCCACGGGTATGCCGATCGGCCCGTACGTCGTCCTGCCCCTCCGCTTCGCCAAGGCATGGACCCTGGCCGGGCGCGGCGACGTCGCCGGGGCTGTCGAGATCTGCCTGGAGGCCGCCGAGAGCGCGTTGCCTTGCGACGTGCCGTTCGCGCTGCACGACGTCGTCAGACTGGGCCGTCCTGACCTCGTTTCCGCACGGCTCGCCGCGCTCGACGTGGAGAGTCCGCTGGTCGCCCTTTTCGCGCGGCATGCCGCCGCCCGCGACGGCGGGGAGCTCTACGCGGTCTCGGAAGGCTTCGAACGGCTCGGCCTGCTGCTCTACGCGGCCGAGGCGGCGGCGCAGGCAGCCGCCCGCCACCGCGAGTCCGGGCTGTGGCGCGGCATGCGGACGGCGGAAACGCGGGCCTGGCGGCTCTCCCAGCGCTGCCAGGGCGCCCGTACGCTCGCGCTGATGGACCTCGACGTCCCCGGTCTGACGCCGAGGCAGCGCGAGATCGCCGTGCTGGCCGCCCAAGGGCTGACGAACCGCGAGATCGCCGAGCGGCTCGTCGTGTCCGTCCGGACCGTGGCCAACACGCTGTACGCCGTCTACGACAAGACAGGCGTCAACGACCGCACCGCCCTCGCCGCCCTCCTGGGCGGGCCGGAGGGATAGCACCGGCTCATCCGTAGTCGCTGATTGCCGCCCTGACAGAGGAAGAGCCGGCGACCACCGTAAGGTTGTGAGCATCGTCCGCGCGCCCAAAGCCCCTGATCACACGAGTCCGCAGGGCCGCCAGGCGATCGGCACACGTGGCGACCACTGCCCGCCGTCACCGCGCACCACCACATAGGCGGTGAGCGGCGGCGCGAACGAGCTGCCACCGCACAGCACCCGCTCAGTGTCGACCGAGTAACTGCCCGCCGGTCCCTTACCGCCCGCCTGCGCCGTAGTACGGCCCTGCCACAGCACCCGGTCATCCGAGGCGCGCTTGACCTGGATGGTGACCTGGATACCCGGCGTCAGGTAGTAGCCGCGGACGACCACGGTCTGGTACGGCCCCTCGTTGGTGGTGGAGCAGCTTCCACCGTCGCAGGAGGGCCTGCTGCCGGCGTGGTTGCGCTTCACCATGATGACCCAGGCCAGCCTGCGGACCGCACTGTCGTTGTCGCGCCGCGCCTGGGTGCGGGAGCTGGGGACCACGCACCGGTAGTCACCGGGGTATGCCTCCCGCCAGACGAACCCGGTCGTGCACGCCTGCCAGACGCCGGAGGCGTTCTCCGAGCGCGTACGGTCGCGCACGGACGGGTCCACGCAGACGTGGTCGCTGGGCCTTGCGCCGCGCCAGACGTACCCGCTGGCGCAGGTGTCAGGGGCGAACGCCGTCTCGGCGGCGGCCCCCGTGACCCCGAGCATCGACATCGCCAGGCACCCCGATGCGGTTATCGCCACGAACTTGCCGGAACGTGTGAGCATGTCTTCCTCCGGGAGAGAGCAAGGAACGGATCGCGGGCGGGGACACTCCCGGCCCCCGTGATCGCATCCTGTCCCGCACCTCACCGCCGGTACATGAGTAACCCCCTACTCACATTCCGGCTCTACGGAGCACGGACCTGAAGACGACAAGCCGTGAACCGATCAAGAACACTGCTCACGTGCACGACCGATGCAGCACGGGGCATCCGTCCGCTGACGCTCGTCAGGGGCGGGAGCGCAGGCCGTACATGAGCTCTTCCCAGCGGATCGCGACGGCCGCCGCGGCGTGGGGGGACGCGGTCTCCAGCGCCCCGGCCGCCAGCTTCATGCGGCGGCGTTCGTCGTCGACGAGGGCGAGCAGCGCACAGGCGAGCGACTCGGCGTCCCCGCCCTCCCCCTCCTGGACCAGCACGCTGTCGTGGCCCGGCCGGAGGAACTCGGCGGGCCCGCGGGCTCCGGCGAAGCCCACGATCGGCACCCCGCAGCTCAACGCCTCGATGACCGTCATGCCCAGCACCTCGTGCCGCGCCGGCACCGCGACGATGGACGCCTTGGCGAACTCGCCGGGCAGGTCGGGGGTGGTGCCCATGAAGTACACGTGGTTGTGCAGGTCGAGGTCGCGGACGAGGGCGCGCAGCCGCCGCTCCTCCGGGCCCCCGCCGTACAACCGCAGCCGCCAGTCGGGCCGCTTGTCGGCGACGATCGCGAAGGCCCGCACGAGCTGGTCGTACGACTTGCCGGGCACCAGCCTGCCCCCGGCGCTGACGATCCGGTTGTCCATGCGGGAGCGCGGCCAGGGCGTCCCAGGCAGGGCGTCGGGGATGACGTGGACCGACAGATCGTCGTCGAGCAGCCGCACCCACTCCTCCCGCCGGCCGGCCGTGCTCGCCACCACGGCGTCGAGGCGGGGATAGAACCGGCGCACCGGGCCGGGCACCGACGGTCTGCTCCACTCCCGGGCGATGCGGACGACGTCCCGCGGGGCATACCTGGCGGCCTGCACGCTCAGCGACGGCCGGCTGGTGATCAGGACGTCGGCGTGCAGGCCCCGCAGCATGCGCCAGAGCGCCACCTCGGTGCGCACCTGTCCCCGGGGAAGCAGGTGATGGACACCCGGCCGGGCGTCCACGAGCCAGCGCAGCGTCACCCGGCGGTCGACCGGGAAGAACGGCGTCTCCCTGGTGCGCCGGACGCTCACCACCTCCACCTCGTGCCGTGAGGCCAGCCCTCCCGCGAGGTTGAGCATCGCCCGCACGTCGCCCCGCATGCCGTACGCCGAGGGGAGCAGGAACGCGATCTTCACGCTCCCACCTCCAGCAGCAGCTCGTCACCCGGAGTGAAGCTGGGCCGGATCGGCACGCCGTCCACGAGCGCGTGGGGATAGTGGACGCGGCGGCGCTTGCCCTCGACGTCGTCGAGCCTGGCGCCCAGCGGCAGCGCGCCGTCGACGCCGTCCACCTCCAGATAGGGCTCCCAGGAGCCTTGGGAGTCGGGGGTGGCGGCCAGCACGTCGCACAGCGAGAGCGCGGCGTGGAACCGGACCCCCTGGACGGTGGCGGCGAACCGCACGGTCGCGGCCGGGTCGTCGAGCCCCTGCTCCCCGTGCCTCAGGTCGCCGTGCCTCGGGTCGCTGTGGTCCTGATCGCCGCGACCCGGGTCGCCGTGGCCTGAGTCGCTGTGACGCAGCGCGAGCGTGGCGCGGCGGTGCTGGTCGTCGTCGTCCAGGCCGGTGTAGGCCAGCAGCCCGGTCACCTCGAAGCGCCCCTCACGGAACCACACCGCGCGGACGTCGGCGACCGGCTCCGCCGGGTCTATCTTGAGGGCCAGAAATCCGTTGCGGGTGCGGTAGGCCCGGTAGGCCAGCGTCCGGCGGCCCAGCGCGTACGCGTCGAGACGGTCGAGCGAGAACCCGGGATCGGCGCTCTCGATGCGGGCGCGGACGCCGTCCTGTTCGAGGTAGGTGTCCCAGCGGCCGGGACCGAGGCCGAGGGGCGCGAGGGAGACCGCGACGCCGGCGTCCCTCGTACGCCCGCCGGAGGCGCCGAGCGTCACCCGCCGTTCCTCACCCGTGCCCCGTTGCCGCAGGACGAGGCGGGTGCCGTCCGCCAGCGGCTCGGCGATGGACAGACGCAGGGAGAGGACGTCCGCCAGGGTGACCTCCGCGTCGATGACGACCACACCCACCGTCCAGCCCCCTCCCCGTCGATTGAGCCAACGTTGAGGTTACCGTGATTTTCCTGTTATGTGGAGAAAGCCTTTGTCACTCTTCCGTGAAACACCGTTCATTCCCTCGCCTTGACCGGGGATTTCCACAAATAGTTCACGATCACGGCAAAGGCCGCTTTACTCCTGCTTGATGGATTTGATGAGGAGCTGGGCGACGTCCACGACCTCCAGCGACTCCTTGGCCTGACCGGCGTTCTTCTTCTCATTGATCGCGTCGCCGAGCATCACGAGGCAGAACGGGCAGGCGGTGGAGACGGTGTCGGGATCGGTGGTCAGCGCCTCGTCCACCCGCTCGGTGTTGATGCGCTTTCCGATTCGCTCTTCCATCCACATCCGCGCGCCGCCGGCGCCGCAGCAGAATCCGCGTTCCTTGCAGCGGTGCATCTCCTGGGTCTGAACGCCGGGCACCTTGGCCATGATGTCGCGCGGCTGGGCGTAGACCTTGTTGTGCCGGCCCAGGAAGCACGGGTCGTGGTAGGTGATCTTCTCCTCGATCGGGGTGATCGGGGTGAGCCTGCCCTCCTCCACCAGATGCGCCAGCAGCTGGGTGTGGTGCACGACCTCGTAGGTGCCGCCGAGCTGCGGGTATTCGTTGGCGAGGGTGTTGAAGCAGTGCGGGCAGGTGGCCACGATCTTCTTGACGCCGGCCTCGTTGAGCGTCTCGATGTTCTGCTGGGCGAGCATGTTGAACAGGAACTCCATGCCCAGGCGGCGGGCCGGGTCGCCGGTGCAGGCCTCCATCGGGCCGAGCACGCCGAACTTGACCCCGGCGATGTGGAGCAGTTCCGCCACGGCCTTGGTGGTCTTCTTGGCCCGGTCCTCCAGCGCCCCGGCGCAGCCGACCCAGAACAGGTACTCGACGTCCTCGGGCATCGTCGAGTCGATGATCGGGACCTCGAAGTCGAGCTCCTCGATCCACTCGGCGCGCTTCATCTCGGACATGCCCCACGGGTTGCCCTTGTTCTCCAGGTTCTTGAGCATCACGCCCGCCTCGGACGGGAACGACGACTCGATCATCACCTGGTAGCGGCGCATGTCGAGGATGTGGTCGATGTGCTCGATGTCGACCGGGCACTGCTCGACGCAGGCGCCGCAGTTGGTGCACGACCACAACACGTCGGGGTGGATGACCCCGTCCTCACCGACGAGCGGCTTGTCGAGCAGGGCCAGCACGTCCTCGGAGAAGCTCTCCTTCTCCTTGTCCCCGGCCAGCAGGTAGGGCGCGACCGCGAAGGCGTGGTCACGCTGGTCGAGGATGAGCATCTTGGGCGACAGCGGCTTGTCGGTGTTCCAGGCCGGGCATTGGGACTGGCAGCGGCCGCACTCGGTGCAGGTGTAGAAGTCGAGGAAACCCTTCCAGGTCGTGTCGGTGATCTTGCCGCGGCCGAACACGTCGGTGTCAGGGTCGGCCTCCTCGAAGTCGAGCACCGCGCCGTTGCTGCGCATCGGCTGGGCCGGGCCCATCCCGTCGGGACGGCGGGAGAACAGAACGTTCAGCGGCGCGGTGAAGATGTGCAGGTGCTTGCTGTTCACCACGATGACCAGGAACACCAGCATGAGGCCGATGTGCAGCAGGAGAGCGATCTGCTCCAGCAGCTCGCTGTGCGGCAGGACCTTCCCGATGGCCAGGCAGGCGAAGGCGCCGGAGTCATAGGGGAAGTTGCCGTTGGCGGCCGCGGCGCCCCGGGCCAGGAACAGCGTCCAGATGATGTTGAAGATCATGAACAGGACCAGCCAGGCCCCGCCCAGATGGGAACCGGAGAATCGGGAGCCGCGCCCGAGCTTCTTCGGCGAGTTCTTGATCCGGATGGCGGTGAACGCGACCAGCCCGAGCAGACAGGCGACCGCGATGAAGTCCTGCAGGAAGCCCAGCACCGGCCAGGTCCCGATGAGCGGGATGTGGAAGTCCGAGTGTCCGGTGATCGCACCCTGGATGATCGCGCCGTACGCCTCGATGTAGACCGTCAACAAGATGAAGAACGCCCACATGACGAAGAAGTGGGCGGTGCCCGACGGCGTCCACTTCAGCAGCTTGCGCTGGCCGAAGACCTCGACCAACTGAGCCTTGATCTCAGCGCCGGCGTGCTGTTTGGCGTACTCGATCCGCTCCGGGGCCGGCTGGCCGCTGGTGGCGAGCCGATAGAGGAACAGCACGCGACGGCCCGCCAGCCCGACCGCCACGGCGGTCGCGACGAGGCCCACAATCGCTACCCAGAGCACGAGTCCCTCCCATATCGAACGTCGGCGGCCAGCGTAGGGGCGCGGCGCCCTCACGTGGGCGGTCGTGTCCCGCCCTGTGGATAACGCCTACGCTTCCCGAATGGTACCGGCGAGTAACTTATCCTGCGTCACGCTCGGCGAGTGGCGCTCGTCACTGCGTTTCCCGCCCACGGCTCGATACTAGAACAAAGCTCTACAAAGGGGTACGAGAGGGGCGTCCGTAAATCTATCCGGCCAGGTAACGCTGCATGGCGGGGCTCACCAGCGCGACGATCTCTTCGACGTCGGCGGAGGCCATCGGTTCGAACCTGAGGATGTACCGCGTCATCACCACGCCGAACAACTGCGCGAAGGCCGCCTCCATCCGCAACGGCGGAACGTCCAGCGCCTCGGCCACCCGCCCGAGGACGGCCGTCGCGAAGAACTCCCTGACCATGCCGACGGCCTGCTCGTTCACCATCGCCGTCCGCACCAGCCCCAGCAGCGGCTCCCTGGCCGCGGGGTCGGCCGTCATCGTCAGGATGAAGCGGACGATGCGCTCGCCGACCTCCTCACGCGGCCCCGACAGGATGAGGGGAAGCACCGCGGAGGGGTCCACCGGCAGCCGCATGGCCGCGACGAACACGCCCTCCTTGCTGTCGAAATAGTGGTGGACGAGAGCCGGATCGACACCGGCCTCCCGGGCGATGCCGCGGATCGTCGCCTTGTCGAACCCCTTCTCCGCGAAGACCCTGCGCGCCGCGGCGAGAATCTCCCCGCGGGTGTCCGCCGAGCCCGGACGCCGGCCGGGCCGGCGCCCCGGCCGCCGCCTGCCGCCCGAGACCTCCGGCACCTCCGTCGTCACATCGCTCCCCGCTCAAGCTCAGCCCCTGCGGCCCACCGCAAGATACACGCGCATGGGGACGGTCAGCCGCCCGTCGGGAAAGACCCGGCCGAGTTCGGCGCGCTCCCTGGCGAGCAGCTCCGCCACCACGTCACCCTCCATCCTCGCCATGTACGAGTGGGAGCGCAGGTCGACGAGGAAGTCCTCCAGCCGCACCGACCTGGTCCAGCCGACCCAGGTGTCGGCCACGGCGAGGCCGGCGTCGGACATGGCCGCGGCGATCGGCGGCATGCTCCACCCGGGCAGCACCGGCCCGATGTAGCCGGGGCACGACTCCGCGAGCCGCACCTGGTTGGCCGCCAGCCAGTCGGCCTTGCCCGGATCCACGCTGTTCCACCAGCCCGCCACCGCGCCGCCGCCCACGATCACCCGTACGGCCTCGGCCACCGACAGCGCCGGGTCGAGCCAGTGCCACGACTGGGCGTACGTCACGAGGTCGGCCGCGCCCGCGCGGAAGGGCAGGTCGTTCCCGTCGGCCAGCAGCGCCGGGCAGGCCGTGCGGGCGCGCAGGCGGGCCAGCATCCGCTCGCCGCGGTCCACGGCGACGACCCGGGCGCCGCGGTCGAGCAGCCCTCGGGTCGAGATGCCCGTGCCCGCTCCGACGTCGATCACGGTCGCCCCCGCGAGCCGGACTCCCGACAGGGTCTCCAGCGCGACGTAGAGGGCCTCCGGGTAGTGCGGCCTCGCCGCGTCGTACTCCTGGGAGACCCGGTCGAAGACCCGGTGGCTGTCCGCGAGCCGCTCGTTCATGAGGCCGTGGAGGAGGCGGCGAAGTGGAGCCTCGCGAAGGCGAGCGCCTCGGTCAGGTCCTCGATCCGCTCGCTGCGGCTGGTGGCCTTGCGGGTGTTGATCTCCAGGACGACGAGGCCCCGGTAACCGTTGCCGGCCAGGCGTTCCAGGATCGGCCCGCAGGGCTGCGTCCCCCGGCCGGGCACCAGGTGCTCGTCCTTGTTCGTGGTGCCCACCCCGTCGGCCAGGTGCAGGTGGGCCAGCCGCTCGCCCAGCTTGGTCGCCATCTCCATCGCGTCGGACCCGGACACCGCCGTATGGGACAGGTCGAGCGTCACGTCGGGGAAGTCGAAGTCGATGGGGTTCCAGTCCGGCGCGTACGGCACGACCTCGTTGCCCCTGGCCCGCAGCGGGAACATGTTCTCCACCGCGAAGACGACGTCCGTCTCCTCGCGCATCCGGGCCAGCCCCTTCTCGAACTCCCTGGCGTAGTCGCGCTGCCAGCGGAAGGGCGGGTGGACCACGACGGTCTGCGCGCCCAGCCGCTCGGCCGCCTCGCGGGCCCTGCGCAGCTTCAGCCACGGGTCGCGGCCCCATACCCGCTGGGTCACCAGCAGGCAGGGCGCGTGCACGGCCAGGATCGGGATCTCATAGTGGTCGCGCAGTCGTTCGAGGACCTCGATGTCCTGGCTGACCGGGTCCTGTCCCACCATGATCTCTACGCCGTCGTACCCGAGCCGGGCGGCAAGCTCGAAGGCGTCCGGCGTACGCTCCGGGTACACCGACGCCGTCGACAGCGCCACCTTGCCGCTGGGCACGCGGATGTCACTCATGAGGCCAGCCTCCCCTGGCGGCCCGCGGGCACGTTCCAGTGCCGTGGCCGTGGCCGTCCGTTCGCTCCATGCGCCCGTTCACGGATCCAGCCTAAGCCGCACCCGCGCCGTGCGCCGCTTCGCCACAATCAACTACCCAAGGTCGGGAACTAATGTGGGGCGCATGGCACGGATCGTGAGCGGGGCCGTACCCAGTCCGAACATCTGGAACACTCCCCAGATCTACGAGCTGGAGAACCTCGCCGTGGGACCCGCGGGCGCGGCCGAGGCCGCGATGCGGGCCGTACGGCCCTGGGACGGCGCGACCGTGGTCGAGATCGGCTGCGGCAGCGGCTTCCATCTGCCCCTGCTCGCCGCGTCCGCCGGGCGGGTCGTGGGCATCGAGCCGCACGGCGGCCTGGCCGCGCAGGCCGCCGCCCGCTGCGCGTCGCTGCCCGGCGTCTCGGTGCGTACGGGCACCGCGCAGGCGCTGCCCCTTCCCGACGCGTCGGCCGACGTGGCGATCGCGCGGTGGGCGTACTTCTTCGGGCCCGGCTGCGAGCCCGGCCTGCGCGAGCTGGGGCGGGTGCTGCGCCGGGGCGGCGCGGCCTTCGTCGTCGACGTGGACGCCTCGCGCGGAGCGTTCGGCCGCTGGTTCCGCCGGTCGCTGCCGTCGTACTCCCCCGAGGCGGTGGAACGCTTCTGGTCCCGGCAGGGCTGGCGGCGCGAGGAGCTGGACCTGCGGATGACTTTCCGTACCAGGGCCGACCTGGAGGCGGTGCTGCGCATCGAGTTCACGCCCGAGGTGGCCGGCGAGGCGCTGCGGGAGATCGAGGGCCTGGACGTCGACTACCCGAACGTCCTGCGCTGGCGGGAATTCTGAATCCGGGCTTGACCTTGTCACCGGCGTCAAGCTTTACCGTCGTGCCAGGACAGCCGAGGAGGGGCCGATGCGGATCGGCGAGCTGGCCCGGCGCGTGGGAGTGAGCACCCGGGCGCTGCGCTACTACGAGCAGCGGGGGCTCATCCGGTCGCGCCGCTCGGCCAACGGATATCGCGAGTACGACGAGTCGGACGTCCGGATCGTCACCGAGATCCGCGAGCTGATGTCGGTCGGCTTCACGCTGGAGGACGCCCGCCCGTTCGTGGACTGCCTGCGGTCCGGACACCCGTCCGGAGGCTCCTGCCCGGAGTCGGTGGCCGTCTACCGGCGCAAGCTCGCCGAGATCGACCGGGAGATCCGCGACCTGCTGGCCCGCCGCTCGGAGGTGGCCGCCCAGTTCGCCGACGCCTGCCCCGGCTGTCTCCTACGACGAGGAGAGTCATGATCACACTGACCGCTGAGAACTTCGACGAGCAGGTGCTGCACAGCGACAAGCCCGTGCTGGTGGACTTCTGGACCGACTGGTGCCCGCCGTGCAAGATGATCGCCCCGATCCTGGAGGAGATCGCCGCCGAGTACGGCGACCGCCTCACGGTGGCGAAGATCAACGCCGACGACCACCCCGAGATCGCCCAGCGCTACAACGTCCTGGGCTTCCCCACGCTGAACCTCTACCGCGACGGCGAGATCGTCCAGCAGATCAGGGGCGCCAAGCCCAAGCGGCTGCTGCTCGCCGACCTCGCGGGCCACTTCTAGGTCACGCCCGTCTTGCCGAGAGCTGCTTATATAAGCGTTGACTTTTATAAGTGGCTCTCGGCATAGTGGGCGCGTGCACGCATTCGACGCGCTGGGGGATCCGGTGCGACGCCGGATCCTGGAGCTGCTCTCCCATGGCGAGCAGACGTCGGGCGCGCTCACCTCGGTCATCCGTGCCGAGTTCGGGATCTCACAGCCGGCCATCTCCCAGCATCTGCGCGTGCTCCGCGAGTGCGGACTGGCGTCCGTACGCGCCGAGGGCACGCGGCGGCTGTACGCCGTCGAACCCGCGCCTCTGCGGGAGGCCGACGCCTGGCTGGAGCGGTTCCGCGGCTTCCTGGAGCAGCGGATCGACGCGCTCGGCACCGAACTGGCACGGGGCAGACGGGAGCGGCGGCACGGCGGCGGCGATGCCCATCACGCAGCCCACGACGGACGGACCGACGAGGAAGAGCGGCCAATGAGCGACTTCATCGACATGATCAACCAAGCCCACCGCGCGGTCGGCACGCGCGACCTGCCGGAAGGCGAAGCCCGCACGGTGCTGCTGCGGCGCACCTACGACGCCGGCGTCGAGGACGTGTGGGACGCCTGCACCGACCCCGAGCGGATCAGCCGCTGGTTCCTCCCGGTGAGCGGCGAGCTGAAACTCGGCGGGCACTACCAGCTCCAGGGCAACGCGGGCGGGGAGATCCTGCGGTGCGAGCCGCCGCGGCTGCTGCGGGTGAGCTGGCTGTTCGGCGAGAACCCCGGCTTCAGCGAGGTCGAGGTGCGGCTGAGCCCGGAGGGCGAGGGCCACACCGTGTTCGAGCTGGAGCACGTCGCCGTGGTGCCGCCCGAGTTCTGGGACCGGTTCGGGCCGGGCGCCACGGGCGTCGGCTGGGACCTGGCGCTGCTCGGGCTCGGCCTGCACCTGCGCGGCGAGATGATCGACGACCCCTCCGCGTGGGAGCAGTCGGAGGAGGCGCGGGAGCTCATGAGGCTCAGCAGCACCCTGTGGGGCGAGGCATACCGGGCCTCCGGCGCGCCGGACGACGTGGTGACCGCCGCGGTCTCCGGCACCACCGCCTTCTACGCGCCGGAGCAGCCGCAGGCCTAGTTCCCACCCCGCCGCCGCTTTCCTGAAGGGATTGTCGGCGGCGGCCGGTAACCTCCCGCACGTGAGCAAGGCAGCGAAACCGGCGTACCGGTGCGGCGAGTGCGGCTGGACCACGGTCAAGTGGGTCGGCAGGTGCGGGGAGTGCCAGGCGTGGGGCACGGTCGAGGAGGCCGGGGCCCGGCAGGGCGTCCACGTGGTCAAGCCGGGCGCGGTCTCCGCCCCCGCCGTCCCGATCGGCCAGGTGAAGGCCGACGTCGTCAGTTCGCGGACGACCAGAGTCCCCGAGCTCGACCGCGTGCTCGGCGGCGGTCTCGTCCCCGGCGCGGTCGTGCTCCTGGCGGGAGAGCCGGGCATCGGCAAGTCGACGCTGCTGCTGGAGGCCGCCGCCCGCACCGCGCAGGGCGAGACGGTCCTCTACGTGACCGGCGAGGAGTCGGCCGCCCAGGTGCGCATGCGCGCCGACCGCATCGGCGCTATCGAGGACAGGCTCTACCTGGCCGCCGAGACCGACCTGTCGGCCCTGGTGGCGCACGTCGAGAAGGTGCAGCCGAGCCTGCTCATCGTCGACTCGGTCCAGACGATCGGCTCGGCCGACGCGACCGGAGTGCCCGGCGGCGTGACCCAGGTCAGGGAGGTCGCCGGCAACCTGGTCCGCCTGGCCAAGGAGCGGGCCATGTCCACGGTGCTCGTCGGCCACGTGACCAAGGACGGCACGATCGCCGGCCCCCGCGTGCTGGAGCACCTGGTGGACGTCGTGCTCCACTTCGAGGGCGACCGCAACTCGCGGCTGCGCCTGGTGCGCGCGGTGAAGAACCGGTTCGGCCCGATCGACGAGGTGGGCTGCTTCGACCTGCACGAGCGCGGCATCACCGGGATCGCCGACCCCAGCGGGCTGTTCGTCTCCCGCCATCCCGAGCCGGTGCCGGGCACCTGCGTCACCGTGACCATCGAGGGCACCCGGCCGATCCCGGCCGAGTTGCAGGCTCTGGTCGGCCCGACCGAGGCCCCCCAGCCCCGCCGCACGTCCTCCGGTCTCGACTCCTACCGGGTGGCGATGGTGCTCGCCGTCATGGAGCGGCGGCTCCACGCCAAGATCGGCAAGTGCGACGTCTTCACGGCCACCGTGGGCGGGATCCGCCTGACCGACCCCGCCGTGGACCTCGCGCTGATGCTGTCGGTCGTCAGCGCGGCCGGCGACCAGGCCCTGCCCGCCGGGCTCGTCGCGCTGGGCGAGGTCGGCCTGGCCGGCGAACTGCGGCCCGTGCGGGACGTCCGGCGGCGGCTGGCCGAGGCGGCCCGGCTCGGCTTCACCAGGGCGCTGGTGCCCACCGGCTCGCTGGAGGAGGAAGGCCCGCGCCTGGAGGCGGCGGCGAAGCCCGGCCGGCTCGTGGCGCTGCGCTCGCCGGCCGGCCGTACGACGCCGTTCGCGCCGGGCTTCGAGGTCACGGAGGTGGAGAACGTGTGGGACGCGCTCAACCTCATGAGATCCGCGGGGTGATCGGCCGTCACACCGGTGAGCACGGCATCACGCCGGTAAACTCTGTTGCCTGTCCCGTCGGTCGTGGCCTCGCCCCCGCGCCCCCGGCGGGCTTCACAGGGCGCCTGCGGAGCGCCTCGCGGATCTCGCCGCGGCAAGGGATCGGTAGGAAGACGATCTGACGGATAACGACCGGGCGAGCCCACTGGGGTGCATGTGCTGGACAACGACAAGGCGATCGACGACCGCAGAAGGGCCGTGCTCGCCGCGCTCGCCCCGGGGACGGCGCTGCGCGACGGGCTGGAGCGCATCCTGCGCGGCCACACCGGCGGACTGATCGTCCTCGGGTACGACCGCACGGTCGAGGACATCTGCACCGGCGGGTTCACGCTCGACGTCGAGTTCTCCGCGACCCGCCTGCGCGAGCTGGCCAAGATGGACGGCGCGATCGTGCTCGACACGGCCCACCTGAGGATCGTGCGGGCCGCCGTGCACCTCGTGCCCGACCCGGCCATCCCCACCGACGAGTCCGGCACCCGGCACCGCACGGCGCAGCGGGTGGCCAGGCAGACCTCGCTCCCGGTCATCGCGATCAGCAAGTCGATGCGGATCATCGCGCTCTACCTCGACGGCATCCGCTACGTGCTGGAGGAGTCGGCCGCGATCCTGTCCAAGGCCAACCAGGCTCTGGCGACGCTCGAACGCTACAAGAAGCGGCTCGACGAGGTCTCCGGCAACCTGTCGGCCCTGGAGATCGAGGACCTCGTCACGGTCCGCGACGTGGCCGTCGTCGTCCAGCGGCTGGAGATGGTCCGCCGCATCGCCCGCGAGATCGAGGGATACGTCGTCGAGCTCGGCACCGACGGGCGGCTGCTGTCCCTCCAGCTCGACGAACTGTTCGCGGGCGTGGAGACCGACCGCGTGCAGATCATCCGCGACTACGCGCCCGGTGCGCTCGGCGCGCGGCCGTACGGCGACGCCGACGCCATGCGGGAGCTGGACGAACTGTCGTCCGGCGACCTGCTCGACCTGTCGAAGGTGGCGCAGATATTGGGCCACCACGGCGGCGACGCGCTCGACACGCCGGTCAGCCCGCGCGGCTTCCGGCTGCTCACCAAGGTTCCCCGCCTCCCCGGGGCGATCGTCGACCGGCTAGTGAGCCACTTCGGCGGCCTGCAGAAGCTGCTCGCGGCCAGCACCGACGACCTCCAGGCCGTCGGCGGCGTGGGCGAGACCCGGGCACGCAGCGTCCGCGAGGGCCTGTCCCGGCTCGCCGAGTCGTCCATCCTGGAGCGCTACCTCTGATCGATGCGCGGCTGTTCGACTCAATGACCTGCCGGAGCGGCTGAGGAGCGCTCGGTCACGGCGGTGCGAGCACGAGGACGGAGAGGTCGCCGACGCTCATGATCTAGGGGGTGAACAGCTTCCAGTGCCCCTCGGAGACGACCTCCACATGCCCGTCGATCACTTTGATGGCGGTCTCATCGTCGATCGCGTACGCCTGATTCGGGATGCCGGCCGCCCACCTTTCCGCCTCGGCCATGGTGTTCTCCGGCAGGAGTTCGTGATCCAGGTGCGGGAAGATCGAGAAGTCGACGACACCCAGGGTGCTGTCGTCACCCGAGGGCGGCTTCCACTGGACGAAGTCCTCCCCGATGTGGGGAGTCATCACCATGCTCCCGGCGCTCAGTCCCGCCCAGACCGTCTCGCTCAGCGACGGCAACAGATCCGCCAGCCCGGACTGCCGCATCCAGTGACACAGGTACAGCGCATCGCCGCCGTTCACCAGCAGGACGTCTGCCTCCCGGACCCAGGGGACCCAGCGCTCTTCACCGATGCTGGGCAGCGCGGTGAGCTCCAGCACTCCCACGGACTTCCACCCCAGCTCGCACATGGGTAGGGCGGACTGTCCACTGATGAAACGCCATGCGCCGACAGGAGTGCCCTGGGGGTGCCCGTATGACGCGGTGGGGATGCAGAGGGCGTGGGACTCGGCGATCGGCTTGCCCAGGAGGTCGACCAGCGCGTCGTGGATGCTCGCGTTCGCGATGCCGGCGGATGTGAGAAGGAGCCGCATGATGCCCTTTCCTGAGCGCTCTGTCGCTGCCCTGTGTCAGAAACGCCTGCGTCAGAAGCGTCGGTCACCGGCCCGGCGATCCCCTCCACGACGAAACTGATTGCAGAATGAAATCGGTTAGAGTGACGCTAACACGACCAGTTGCGAAGTGCCACCAGATTCGCCGGCTGACGTACGACGCCCGGCGCGCCGGTCGGGATACCCGATCAGCCGGCGATCGAGGCGCTGGACGACCGGCACCCTCTCTCAGCGCAGATGAAAGACGATCTTCGGGCTCTTCAACCGGCCCGAGTGGGCGGTCGCGATGTACGTGCCGGGGTCGGCGGCCGGCCGCTTGCCGGCGCACGTGCTGCCCGAGCGGTGGCGGTCCCATTTGATCGAGCGGACGTAGGGGATGCCCCGCTCCAGCAACTGCCTGTCCACGCCGTCGCCCGCCACGCAGTCGGCCGTCGACCACACGCGATCGCCGCCCGACAGCACCCGCATCTCCAGCGTGCGCGGCCCGACGTCCACCGTGCACTCGACCTTGCTCGTGCTCACCACCGTCAGCAGGAAGGACGGGGTGACCCCCTTGCCGTACACGTCCTGGCCGGTCTGCAGCGCCAGCACGAGGTCCTTCTCGTCGCACGGATCGCCGGGGCGTCGCGGCTTGCCGGGCGAGGGCGAGACGCTCGCGGAGGCGGACGGCGACGGCTGCCCCGCGACGGCGCCGGAGACGGCGGGCGTCTTCGGGGCCAGCCCTGCGGGCAGCGAGACGACCAGGCGGTCGGAGGGCGTCGCCTTGACGGCGGCGGCGGTCTCGTCAGGCCGTCCGGAGGCGCTGCTGCACGCCCATGCCACGACCGCCACCACGACGA
Organism: Microbispora rosea; assembly: GCF_044460045.1. Classification (NCBI taxonomy): domain Bacteria; kingdom Bacillati; phylum Actinomycetota; class Actinomycetes; order Streptosporangiales; family Streptosporangiaceae; genus Microbispora; species Microbispora rosea. Next base: position 171,693 of record NZ_JBITJO010000001.1, read on the forward strand.
GCATCCCCGTGAGCACCGACACCCGGCGGCGCCAGTAGACGTCCGCCCCCTCGACGCCCACGTCACCACGGAAAGTGTCCGGATCCATACGGACAGTATGGGGAGCCCTGGGGGGCAGCCGGGAACGGCTCGCTGAACCTTGTCCTTCTCCAGATCACAGCGTCGCCGGGTCTTTGCGCAATCGGGCGCCACACGCGCGCCGGCGCGGCTCTCGGTACAGTCGGGGCGTGTCCGCCTCCCTGCGTGAGCCCATCCTCGACTGGTATGCCGAGCACAACCGCGATCTGCCCTGGCGGCGTCCCGACGCGACCCCCTGGGGCATCCTGGTGAGCGAGATCATGCTCCAGCAGACGCCCGTCGCCCGGGTGCTGCCGATCTGGACCGAGTGGATGGAGCGCTGGCCCACCCCCGAGGCGCTCGCGAAGGAGTCCCCCGGCGAGGCCGTACGCCACTGGGGCCGGCTCGGCTACCCGCGCAGGGCGCTCAACCTGCACGCGTGCGCGCGGGCCATCACGGCCGACCATGACGGCCGCGTGCCGGCCACGTACGACGAACTGCGAGCCCTGCCCGGGATCGGCGACTACACGGCGGCGGCCGTGGCCAGCTTCGCGTACGGCGGCAGCCACGCGGTGCTCGACACCAACGTGCGGCGTGTCCTGGCCAGGGCGGTGCGTGGCGAGGAGTATCCGCCGAAGGCGCCCACGGCGGCCGAGCGGCGGCTCGCGGAGTCGCTGGTGCCCCCGGTGGGCGCGCCCCGCTGGGCGGTGGCCGTGATGGAGCTGGGCGCGCTGGTGTGCACCGCCAGGGCGCCCCGCTGCGAGCGCTGCCCGGTCACCGCGCAGTGCGCGTGGCGGCTGGCCGGACGTCCGGCCCACGACGGCCCGGCTCGGCAGGGCCAGACGTACGCGGGGACCGACCGGCAGTGCCGCGGCCGCCTGCTCGCCGTGCTCCGCGAGGCGCACGGGCCGGTCCCCAAGGAGGCGCTGGACGCCGTCTGGGCCGACCACGTGCAGCGCGAGCGCGCACTGGACGGCCTCCTGGACGACGGCCTGGCCGAGGTCCTCCCCGACGGCACCTACCAGTTGCCCTCCTGACCCCGGCCGCCCGGAAGGCGAAGCACGGCGTCCTTGTCGGCGCTCCGGGCGCCCGTCAGGCGGCGAGCTTGAGGCCGAGCGCGGTGAGGTTGCGGCGCGTCCAGTCGAGCTCGTCGGCGAGCTTCGCCACCAGGGCGGCGGGCCCCTTCGCCTTGGAGGAGGTGAGGTCGTGGGCCTCCACCTCGATGTGCGCGGTGCCGTTCACCGCCCCGGACAGGATCGCGGTGAGCGTGTCGGCGATCACCGGCTGGGTGCTGGGGATCTCCTGGCTGTGGTTGTGCACGTGGCTGAGCTTGACCACGGGGGCGCCGGCGAGGGCCAGGCCACGCAGCGCCGCGTCGGGCTCCTCGGCGCCGCAGGACAGGTGGCAGGCGTCCAGGCAGACGCCGAGGTGATCGGAGTCGATGTCGCAGACCCGCTCAAGGGCCTGCTCGGTGGTCTCCAGCACGCAACCGGGCCAGGGCTCGAAACCGACCCTGATGATCTTTCCGGTGACGCTGTAGAGGCCGCGCAGCTCACGCGAGAGCCGTTCGAGCCGACGGGAGGCGATGGTGTGCAGGTCGGCCGGCCAGTCGCGGCGCCAGCCGATGGGGATCGTGGAGATGCCGCCCGACTGCACGTCGTCCGGCAGCAGGAACGCGAGGATCTTCGCCAGCGCCATGGTGTAGCGGTAGCGCTCGGGCTTGGCCCAGTCGGGTCCGGGAACCTCCTGGTTGCGCCCGCCGGTGCCGTTCAGGCTCACGCACTCCAGGCCGCGCTCCTCCAGCGAGCGGCGCAGCCGTACGAGCTCGATGCGATCGGCGATGAGGTGGTCCGCCACCGCGGGAGCGAGCCACAGGCCGATGCCCAGCCGGTCGACTCCCAGCTTCCTGCGCACCGGCACGGCGTAGCGCGTGAGGTGGGCGATCAGGTTCTCCAGATCCTCGGCGGGATGTACGCCCGCGTTGTAGGCCAGGTGAACCAGCGTCCCGTCGTCGTGCAACAGGCGCATCAGGTGCCTCCAAGGCTTGTGCACTTCCGGACCGCCAATTCGCCCACAGGGCGTGTCCCGACCGCATGGGACTCCGGTCCTCCTACCGCCGGGATCTCTCCCGGGCGGACCGAGCTTCCCCCGTGTGCCCGGTCCTCCGCGTCCGCCCCGCAGCGGATTGTCCGGTACGCCGCAGGGATGACATTCCGTCCGGCCGCGCTCGGACATACCGCGAGCGGACTCTACAAAGTGTAGTACTACGTCCGGTGGCGTGATACCGGTTCTCGCCCTCTCGGCGGGAAGGTGACCGCACCGTGACCGAGGCACGGCGAAAAGCCGAAGGGGCGCCCCTGACGGAGCGCCCCTCGGGTGGAACGGGTTATCGCAGGCGGATCAGCGCTGGACCGCCTCGGCGATGGAGGCCGCCGAGTCCGGGACCGCCGGGCTCTTCGCCTCACCGATGAAGGTGAACGTCGCGGCGTCGCCTTCGCCCTCGATGTCGATCTTGACGACCTGGCCCGGCCGCAGCTCGCCGTAGAGGATCTTCTCCGACAGCGTGTCCTCCAGCTCGCGCTGGATCGTGCGCCGCAGCGGACGGGCGCCCATCACCGGGTCGTACCCGCGGTCGGCCAGCAGCTGCTTGGCGGCCGGGGTCAGCTCCAGGCCCATGTCGCGGTCCTTCAGGCGCTCGGCCACCTGGGCGAGCATCAGGTCCACGATCTGGATGATCTCCTTGGGCGTGAGCTGGTGGAAGACCACGATGTCGTCGACGCGGTTGAGGAACTCGGGCCGGAAGTGCTGCTTGAGCTCCTCCTGCACCTTGGACTTCATCCGGTCGTAGTTCGACTCGGTGTCGTTGGCGCGGGCGAACCCGACCCCGATGCCCTTGGAGATGTCCCGGGTGCCGAGGTTGGTCGTCATGATGATGACGGTGTTCTTGAAGTCGACCACCCGGCCCTGGGCGTCGGTCAGGCGACCGTCCTCCAGGATCTGCAGCAGCGAGTTGAAGATGTCGGGGTGGGCCTTCTCGATCTCGTCGAACAGGACCACGGAGAAGGGCTTGCGCCGCACCTTTTCGGTCAGCTGACCGCCCTCTTCGTACCCGACATAACCGGGCGGGGAGCCGAACAGCCGCGAAACGGTGTGCTTCTCCATGAACTCCGACATGTCAAGCATGATCAGCGCGTCTTCGTCGCCGAACAGGAACTCCGCCAGCGCCTTGGACAGCTCGGTCTTGCCGACACCCGACGGGCCGGCGAAGATGAACGACCCACCCGGACGGCGCGGGTCCTTCAACCCGGCGCGGGTGCGCCGGATCGACCGCGACAGCCCCTTGATCGCGTCGTCCTGACCGATGATCCGCTTGTGCAGCTCGTCTTCCATCCGCAGCAGCCGCTGCGACTCCTCCTCGGTCAGCTTGAACACCGGGATACCGGTGGCGGTGGCCAGAACCTCGGCGATCAGCTCCTCGGTCACCTCGGCCACGACATCCATGTCGCCGGCCTTCCACTCCTTCTCCCGCCGCTCCCGCTTGAGCTGCAGCTGCTTTTCCTGATCCCGCAACGCCGCGGCCTTCTCGAAGTCCTGCGCGTCGATCGCGGACTCCTTCTCCCGCCGCACGTTCGCGATCTTCTCGTCGTACTCGCGCAGGTCCGGCGGCGCCGTCATCCGGCGGATCCGCATCCGCGAGCCCGCCTCGTCGATCAGGTCGATCGCCTTGTCCGGCAGGAACCGGTCACTGATGTAACGGTCGGCCAGCGTCGCCGCGGCCACCAGCGCACCATCGGTGATCGACACCCGGTGATGCGCCTCGTAACGATCCCGCAGCCCCTTGAGGATCTCGATCGTGTGCGACAACGACGGCTCGGCCACCTGAATCGGCTGGAACCGCCGCTCCAGCGCCGCGTCCTTCTCCAGGTGCTTGCGGTACTCGTCGAGCGTGGTGGCACCGATGGTCTGCAGCTCACCGCGGGCCAGCATCGGCTTGAGGATGCTCGCGGCGTCGATGGCGCCCTCGGCGGCGCCCGCGCCGACCAGCGTGTGCAGCTCGTCGATGAACAAGATGATGTCGCCCCGGGTACGGATCTCCTTGAGCACCTTCTTCAGGCGCTCTTCGAAGTCACCGCGGTAACGGGAACCGGCCACCAGCGCACCCAGGTCAAGGGTGTAGAGCTGCTTGTCCTTCAGCGTCTCGGGCACCTCACCCTTGACGATCTTCTGCGACAGCCCCTCCACCACGGCGGTCTTGCCCACACCGGGCTCACCCACCAGAACCGGGTTGTTCTTGGTCCTCCTGGAAAGGACCTGCATGACCCGCTCGATCTCCTTGTCCCGGCCGATCACCGGGTCGAGCTTGCCCTCCCGCGCGGCCTGGGTCAGGTTGCGCCCGAACTGGTCCAGCACAAGCGACGTCGACGGCGCCGACTCCTGCGGCCCACCCGCCGCCGCCGGCTCCTTGCCCTGATACCCGTGCAGCAACTGAATGACCTGCTGACGCACCCTGTTCAGATCAGCGCCCAGCTTCACCAGCACCTGCGCCGCGACACCCTCACCCTCCCGGATCAACCCCAGAAGAATGTGCTCGGTGCCGATGTAGTTGTGCCCGAGCTGCAACGCCTCGCGCAGCGACAGCTCAAGAACCTTCTTGGCCCGCGGCGTGAAGGGAATGTGTCCCGACGGCGCCGACTGCCCCTGACCGATGATCTCCTCGACCTGCTGGCGCACCCCCTCGAGACTGATCCCAAGACTCTCCAGAGCCTTGGCCGCCACACCCTCACCCTCATGGATCAAACCAAGAAGAATGTGCTCAGTGCCGATGTAGTTGTGGTTGAGCATCCGAGCCTCTTCCTGGGCAAGGACGACAACCCGCCGCGCACGGTCGGTGAACCTCTCGAACATCTCGTCGCTCCTCACAGAGCGGTCAGGCGAGCACGGGAGATCCGGCCCGTCGTTCCGCATGGTAGCCCCGACCCAGCGACCCGCTCCTTGGCAGAAGGGTTCCCCAAGCGCAGGGCGTTCATGCTCTATCCAACCCCCTGCTGGGGGTGACATGTTCCCGATACGCCGCAAGCGAACGAGGTTTTAAGGGAGCGGAAACACAATCGCGCGGTTATGCGATCGTCAGGTCCTCCGACGACTGTCATAACCGCGCGATCAAGACTCGAGTTAGGGAGTGTCCCCGCAGATCTTGCCGTAGCCGGGATCGTCCAGGCGGATCCATCGCAAGGCGGAGGAGGAGCCAATAGCGCAGCTATTGGTGCCCGCTCCCGGCCCTCCGGAGATTCGGAGCTGTGCGGAATCCCCGCGAGTGGGGCGACAACGCCGCGAGGCGCCGTCCGGACGACCCCAGTAGGCAGAAGATCTGCGTGACACGACCTAGTGCGCGTCCTCGTACGCCTGGACGATCGAGGCGGCAATGCGACCGCGCTCACTCACGGGGTGTCCGTGAGCCTTCGCCCAGGCACGGATCTCCGCGCTCTTCTCGCGCGTCATCGCTCGCTGGCCCCCGCCGCCCGCACCACGACGGCGCCCACGGGCCTGCCCGCTGTCCGCGCGCCGCGCGCCGGTGACGAAAGGCGACAGAGCCTCGCGAAGCCGCTTCGCGTTGCCGTCGCTCAGGTCAATCTCATATGACGTGCCGTCAATCGCGAAGGTGACCGTCTCATTGGCCTCGCCGCCATCGAGATCGTCGATGAGAATCACCTGCGTGTGCTTGGCCATCCGGCAATCCTTTCGCAGCCCATAGTTTGATTCGTCAGCCAAACATATACCCGGTTTCCCCTGGCTGACAATTCACGATTGCGGATTCTCAGGAACCTCTGAGTCCGGTGACTTCTCGAGTGGCTCCCGTGCCGTGCGGAGGCCGGCCGCGTCGGAACGTACCAACTTTACGATGCCGTAGACGACCGCGCCGGCGACGACCACGGAAGGTATCAAGGCGGACAATACCTCTGTCATTCTGCCTCGCTCGTGCCGGGGGTGTCATTAGGTGCACCCGAGGGAATTCGAGGACGTGGCAAGGCTGCCGGCCTCTTGCCGGGCCGGGCGCCCTGATACGACCATAGCGCCGGGAGGGACCAGACGCGCCTTCCGGGGTGCCCCTGGAGGGCCGAGGTAATCCTCGTCTCTCCAGCGGCCTTACCGGATGCACTCGAAATCGTACCCAGAATGCCGACCTCGACGGTCACCGCTCCTGGCCGTCCCGTCGTTTCAGCCGCTTGCGCGCTTCCCCGGCGACGGCGGGCGGCGGGGACGCACACCCCCGAGTTCCGCCCGGCCCACGCCGTAGCCGCAGGTGAGCGGCGTGCCGATCGGGACGAACAGGCGCGGACGAACACGCGTGAAGCGGCAAACACCCCCTGCGGAAAAGGGCCGGACCGGGGGCGTACGGCCGTTGAAGAGCTCGGCTGAAACACGGAGCCGGCGTCACGACGGCCGGATCTTCACAAGGAGCCCGGCACCCTTCTCGTACGGCGCGCCATGCCTTGCGGGATATACGCGCAACCAGATCGTCGCAGCCTGGAAGCCTCGTAAAAAGAGAGGACCGGCCGGTTCCATCAAGATCACGAACGGGAGGTATGAAGATCGAAAAAAGGAGCGGAGGCACAATCACGCGGACGGCCGGGCCGGTCGTGGCATCGGAGTTTCCCACGACCAAACGATCCCCGCATTCCGCAGACGCCGCCTGCGGCCGGGTGGACGGGTGGGCACCGGAGAGTGCCATAAGAGCCTGTGCGGCTCCATACGGCCCCTTAAGCGCCCCTGACGGTTCCTTAAGCCGCCCGTGGGAGGATATGACCCCGGGGGTGGCTGGGGCGAGTCTTAAGGATTGGCGCCGGGGGCGGTCTCGCGGTCATTGGGCACCTCTCGGGACGGTGAACCCAAGCATCGCATGCCCGGGAGGGGCCGCAAGGATTTTCGTCACAGCCGGGCGAGCGCGCAGTGCGATCGAAGCCATAGCGAGCCATAGAAAAACGGGGCCGATGGTCCGTTCCATCGACCCCGTCCGTCGTCCTTACTTGACCTTGACCACCACAGTGTTGGCGACCTTGTCATGCAGCGCCTGATGCAGCGGCTTGTCCCACAACAGCCACAGCACGTTCAGAAGAGAGGCGAGGTTCGCGAGGTAGGTGATAACGGGAATCCACTGCAGGAACTCGAAAGCGTAGAGCACGCCGGCGCGCTTGAGCGCCGCGTCCTGGGGAAGCCCTCCCGCGTCGAGAGTGCCGCCGACCTGAACGACCTTGATGCCCATGAGTTTCTTGCCGAGCGTCTGCCCCTGCGCCCGCAGCATGAGGAATTCGTAGACGACCATGACGAGGCCGCCCAGGATCGCCGTGAGCAGTGACGCGAGGAAGTAACCGCTTCCGGGGTTGTAAACCCCGCTCGTAATGTCGACGCTCGGGTTGGTGACGATGATCCCCGTGATCACGAGCGTGATGATCGCAAGCGGAATGCCGACGATCACGCCGTCGATGATGCGGGCGACGAGACGCTGCCACCACTCCGCCAGCGGAGCCGGAGCGCCGGGCGGGATCGGGCCCTCGGGCGCGTACGGCTGGCCGTAGCCGGGCTGACCGTAGCCCTGCTGACCGTACTGCTGCTGACCGTAGCCCTGCGGGGGGCTCGGCTGGGCGTACTGCTGCTGCCCGTACTGATCCTGGCCGTACTGCTGCTGGCCCTGCTGAGCTCCGTAGCCCTGCTGGGGGTACTGCTGCTGCCCGTAACCGGGCTGCTGGCCGTAGCCCTGCTGCTGACCGTAGCCCTGCTGGGGGTTCTGCTGGCCGTACTGCTGCTGCTGGGCCTGCTGCCCGTAGCCCTGCTGGTGACCGTAGTCCTGGGGACCGGTCTGCTGGCCGTAGCCGCCCTGGGACGGCTGGCCGTACTGCTGCTGCCCGGCCTGCTGGGCGCCGTAGCCCTGCTGGGGGTTCTGCTGGGGGTTCTGCTGGCCGTACTGCTGCTGGGCCTGCTGAGCGCCATAGCCCTGCTGCGGGCCGGTCTGGCCATACCCCTGCTGGGCGTAACCCTGCTGCGGGCCGGTCTGGCCGTAGCCCTGCTGCCCGTAGCCCTGCTGGCCGTACTGCTGCTGCTGGGCCTGCTGAGCTCCGTAGCCCTGCTGCTGGGCGGCCTCCTGGCCGTAGCCCTGCTGCTGCGGGGTCTGCTGCGGGCCGGTCTGCCCGTAGCCCTGCTGGCCGTACTGCTGCGGCTGGCCCTGCTGGGCGCCATAGCCCTGCTGCTGGCCGTAGCCGCCCTGGGCGGGGTCGTAGCCGGGCGGCTGCTGCGGGCCCGTGTGCTGCCCGCGATAGCTGACCACCGTGACGTCGGGGTCGTATTCCTGGGATTGTCTGTCCGTGTTGTACCCGGGGTTCGATGGCGGCGGTGGCGTTCCGTCCGACTCGTCCTGGGGGTACGGCGGCTGTCCGGTGCTCACCGTGTCACCTCGTTTCGAAGACGCATGCGCCGCACGTAGTAGCACACGCTGATATTGCCAAAAGTAGCGACAGGTGTATCAACAGTCACCTTTGCAGCAGTCGACAAGCAGCGTCAAGATCGACGATCAATGCTCATCAATGGTGATCAATGGCGGTCGAGGTGCAGCAACATCCGGGTGTTCCCCAGCGTGTTCGGCTTGACGTGCTCCAGCTCGAGAAACTCGGCGACGCCCTCGTCGTACGACGCGAGCAGTTCCGCGTAGACCTCCTGGGAGACCGGAGTGCCCTGGAGGGGCCGGAAGCCGTGCCTGGCGAAGAACTCCACCGCGAACGTGAGGCAGAAGACCCTCCGCACGCCGAGGTCCCTTGCGGTCTCGATGAGCGCGGCGACGATCCGATGGCCGACGCCGCCGCCGCGTGACGCGGGGTCCACCGCGACGGTCCTGATCTCGGCCAGGTCCTCCCACAGCACGTGCAGCGCGCCGCAGCCGACGATCTGCCCGTCCGCCTCGGCCACCCAGAACTCCTGGACGTCCTCGTACAGCGTGACCGTGCTCTTCTTGAGCAGGCGGGGCCCGACACCCGAGTACGCGTCGACGAGGCGCCTGATCGCCCGGACGTCCGGTGTCCTGGCCCGGCGCACCGTCACGGCCGTGGCACCCGACTCACTGGGCGTCTGCGCGGCGACCTGCTCCATGACCGGTCAGCCTAGCCGGAGCGCGGCCGATCCCCTGCGGTAGGCCACCGGGCGTGCCCCGGGATAACGGTCATTCCCAAACGCCCCACCCGACATCAGAAATGACTCTGCGTAGCCATTCGGATGCGGACGGATGTGCGGTCGCGCTCCGAGGGGGTTGTCCAGGTTCGTCCCAGTTTTTTCAGCAGCCCGAGCAGCACACCCGAACACTCGGATCGCTCTAAACCCAGGTGAACACGGACGTATCACTACCGAACCCGTGACCCGACCGTGATCGTTTGGTTGTCAAACGTAGACGGGTTTCGGAGTTCTGGTTGAGCAAGAACTCGCTGTGCACTATCGTCCAGCGACGATGCCGGTCATCGTGAGCGCTCACGGAGACCGGGCGCCGAATCTTCGAAGCACCGAGTGCGAAGGGGAACCGGGGACCCAACTGCAGGATCAGGATCGGTTCGGTCTCAGATCGTCAAGGGGTGAATCCGCCAGGTAGGGCTACTCCGGCCCGAACCCGTCAGCTAACCCGGTAGGCGCTCAGCACTGCCCCGCCGTACGGCTCCGTCTCGACGACGGGCCCGCCGCGGGGCACACGTGGGAGAGGAGCTCGGTTGCGCATGCGTGGAGAGCGGCCGGCGGGCAGGCACGCCCGCGGCCGACGGTCCGGACCCGGCACGGCCGGTCCGGGTCCCATCCGCCGTCTGGCGTTCGTCGGCGTCGCGATCACCGCGATCACGTTCGGCGCCCCGGTGGTCCGCGCCACCGCCGACCCGAAGCCGAGCCTCAAGGAGCTCACGGCGCAGGTCGAGAGCCTCTACACCGAGATCGAGACGCTCAGCGAGCAGTACAACGGCGAGCGGGTGCGCTTGAAGGCGGCCGAGCGGTCCGCCGACCTCGCCAAGAAGAACCTCGCCAAGAGCGAGGCCGAGCTCGAGGTCCGCCGGCAGAAGGCGAGCGCCCTCGCGCAGCACTCCTACATGACCAACGGGCTCGGCAACGCGCTCGTGCTCATCGACAGCGACGCCGACCCCCGCCGCTACCTGGACCAGGCCTCCACGACGTACGCGCTGGAGCTGCAGCAGAGCCAGGAGGTCGCCGAGGTCACCAAGGCCATGGACGCCGCCGCACGGGCCAGGGAGAGTGCCTCCGCCCGGCAGGCCGAGGTCAAGAAGCTCCTCAGCGGCCTCGACTCGCGGCGCGACAAGATCACGAAGCTGATCAAGAAGACCGAGAGCAACCTCTACCGGCAGGTCTCCCAGACGATCGGCCGCGAGACGCGCGCGAGGACGGCGTTCCCCATCATCGGTGACGGCAAGGCCGCCCAGGCGGCGCGGTGGGCCCTCGGGCAGCAGCTCAAGCCGTACGTGTGGGGCGCCGAGGGGCCCGGCTCCTTCGACTGCTCCGGCCTGGTCATGGCGGCCTACCAGTCCGTCGGCATCAGCCTGCCCCACTACACCGGCGACCAGTGGACGGCGGGCACCCACATCCCCCGTGACCAGCTCCGCCCCGGCGACCTGGTGTTCTTCTACTCCGACCTGCACCACGTGGGCATCTACATCGGCAACGGCTACATGATCCACGCGCCGCGCACCGGAGACGTCGTCCACATCGCGAAGATCGACGGACGGCCGTTCGCGGGAGCGGTGCGCGTCGCCGACTGAGCCCCTCCTCCACGGAGGGGCGTCGGTCCCTTTCTATGAAACGAACACGGTCAGATGAGGCGGCGGCGTGCCGCCCAGGCGACCGCCTCGATCGCGGTCGCCACGCCGATGCGGTCACAGATGCACCGCAGCCGGCGCCGCACGGTTCGGCCGCTGACGTCGAGACTGCGGCCCACCCGGTCTGCGGTCACACCCTTGGCCAGCTCCGCGAGGAGAAGCAGATCCTCTTCGGTGAGACCGGCACGCTCAAGGTCCGAGGCGAGATTCTCACCTCGGTAGACGACCTCGGGAACACCCATCGTCCGCCCTCCCCCACGACGATGATTCGTCGGCCCACCCTTCAGGGAAGGTAAACGCCTCGCGTGAAGGTCGTCAAGGTTGGGGAGTGTCTGACAGGGGCCGCCGGACGCTCCTAGGGGCCGGAGCGGCGGTCGTACGCCTGCCTGGCCGCCTCGACGTCGTCCATGTGGATCTCGGCCCAGCGCTTGATCGCTTCGAGCAGCGGCTTCCGAGTGGCCACCCCTCTTCCCTTCTCCTCCCCTACGCACTTCCAGGTGCCTTCTTACTGAAAGAGAGCGGATCTTCCTACGCTCCTTGCCACAGCGGAAGGAGAAAGAGGCTCATGAGAGCACTGGTAGCACAGGACGGAGCCGTACGGATCGTCGATGCGGCAGAGCCGGAGCCCGGGCCGGGGCAGGTGCGGATCAGGGTCGAGGCGGCGGCCGTGAACCCCGTCGACCTGGCCACGGCCGCGGGCGTCCTCGCCGACAACCGGCTCATGCCGCACCACGAGACGTACGCGCTCGGCTGGGACGTGGCGGGCGTGGTCGACCGGGCCGGGCCGGGCGTGACGGGCGTACGTCCGGGCGAGCGGGTCATCGGGCTGTCGGACCGGCTGACGGACCCGCTCAAGGCCCAGGCGGACCTGGTGGTGCTGGACAAGACGGCGGTGGCTCCCGCGCCCGCGGGAGTGGCCGCGCCCGAGGCGTCCACGTTGCCGCTGAACGCGCTCACCGCCCTTCAGGCGCTCGATCTCGCCGGGCTCGCCGAGGGCGAGACCCTGCTCGTCACGGGAGCGGCCGGCGGCGTCGGCGGCTATCTCGTGGAGCTGGCCGTGGCGCGGGGGCTCAGGGTCGCGGCGGTCGCCGCGCCCGGCGACGAGGCGCTGGTGCGGGGCTTCGGCGCGGAGTGGTTCGTCCCCAGGGACGCCGACCTGGCGGCGGCCGTCAGGGCCGTCGTTCCCGGCGGCGTGCACGGCCTGGTGGACGCGGCGGTCGTCGGACTGCCCGCGCTGGACGCCGTGCGCAACGGGGGCGCGTTCGTCGCCGTCACCGCCGGACAGGCCCCCGTCCCGCTGCGCGGCATCCGGGTCTCGACGGTGTTCATCCGCGCGGACGCGGCCCAGCTGCGGGAGGTCGCGAAGCTGGCCGAGGCGGGGCGGCTGAGCCTGCGGGTCGCCGGCACCTACCCGCTGGACCGGGCGGCCGAGGCGTACGAACGCCTGCGGAAGGGCGGCCTGCGCGGCCGGCTGGTCCTGCTGCCCTGAATCTCCCGGTTTACCTGGGCAGGCACGCCGCGGGCCGGACGGCCATGCCGTCCGGCCCGCGTACAGAAGATCACACAGCGATCAGGCGCGACCGAGCAGCTCGCGCACCCGGTCGCGGCCCACGGCCAGCAGCAGCGTGGGCAGCCGCGGGCCGGTGTCGCGGCCGACGAGCAGCCGGTAGAGCAGGGCGAAGAAGGCCCGCTGGGCCGCCTTCAGCTCGGGCGTGGCCGCCTTTGCGTCCATGTCGAGCCCGGCCTGCATCTTCGGCACGCCGTACACGAGCGTGGTCAGCCCGTCGAGCGACCAGTGCGCGTCGAGTCCCTCCGCCAGCAGGCGCAGCGACTCGCGGTCCTGCTCGCCGAGCGTGTCGAGCAGTTCCTTGTCGGGCGTCTCGCGCACCTGCGTGCGCTCCTCCGCCGGCACGTAGGTGTTCACCCAGTGCTGGGCGCGGTCGAGCCGCGGCCGCAGCTCGTCCAGCCCGGCGATCTCCGGGTCGAACGCGCGCAGGATGCGCAGCGTCTGCTCGTCGTGCCCGGTGGTGATGTCCACGACCGAGGCGAGCGTCCGGTAGGGCAGTCGCCGCGGCGTCTCCGGCAGGACCCGGGCGGCCGTGCTCGACGCCCGGCGGTAGGCGGCCTGGTCGGCCGGCAGCGCCGTGCCGTCCTGCACCTTCTTCGTCAGCGTGTCCCACTCGTCGTACATCCGCTGGATCTCCTGGTCGAAGGAGACCTTGAACGACTGGTTGGGACGGCGGCGGGCGTACAGCCAGCGCAGCAGCGCGGGCTCCATGATCGACAGAGCGTCGGCCGGGGTCGGCACGCCGCCCTTGGAGCTGCTCATCTTGGCCATGCCGCTGATGCCGACGAAGGCGTACATCGGCCCGATCGGCTGCGAGGCGCCGAAGACCTCGCGGACGATCTGACCGCCGACGACGAACGACGAGCCCGGCGAGCTGTGGTCCACCCCCGACGGTTCGAAGACCACGCCCTCGTAGGCCCAGCGCATCGGCCAGTCGACCTTCCACACCAGCTTGCCGCGGGTGTGCTCGGACAGCAGGACCGTCTCGCCGTGGCCGCAGACGCAGGTGTACGACAGCGCCGTGGTCTCGTCGTCGTACGACGTGACCGTGGTCAGGTCACGGTCGCAGACCGAGCAGTAGGGCTTGTAGGGGTAGTAGCCCCCCACTCCGGAGCCGTCGTCCTCGCTCGCGGCCCCCGAGCCTTCGAGGGCGGCGGCCTCGTCGGCGTCCGCGACCTGCTTGGTCTTGGCCTTCTTGGTGCGGTACTGGTCGAGGATCGCGTCGATCCGCCGCCGCTCGCGCATGGCGAGCAGCACCTGCTCCCGGTATGCCCCGGAGGTGTACATCTCCGTCTGGCTGATGCCGTGGAACTCCACGCCCAGCTCCGCCAGCGCGGCGATCATCGGCGCCTTGAAGTGCTCGGCCCAGTTGGGGTATTCGCTGCCGGGCGGGGCCGGGACGGCGGTCAGCGGCTTGCCGATGTGCTCGTTCCAGGCGGGGTCGATACCCACCGGGACCTTGCGGAAGCGGTCGAAGTCGTCCCACGAGATGATGTGCACGCACTCGTAGCCGCGCCGCCTGATCTCGTCGGCCACCAGGTGCGGGGTCATGACCTCGCGCAGGTTTCCAAGGTGGATCGGTCCGGACGGGCTGAGGCCGGACGCGCAGACGACGGGTTTGCCCGGTGCGCGCCGTTCGGCCTCGGCGATGACCTCATCGGCGAAACGCGCCACCCAGTCGGCGTCCATCACGTCAGTCCTCTCTGAACGGGATCCTGCCTTCTATGGTCCCGTACGCGAGGGAGTCGTCAGGACGTGTTCCTGGCGTAGACCAGCCGAAGGCCGATCAGCGTGAGCCATGGCTCGTGTACGTCGATCGTACGGGCCTCGCCGATCACGAGCGGCGCACCGGTGCCCGTGGCGACCACGGTGACGTCGTCGGGGTCGGAGGCCAGCTCGGCCGTCATACGGTCCACGATGCCGTCGACCAGGCCCGCGAAGCCGTAGATGATGCCCGACTGGAGCGCCTCGACGGTGTTCTTGGCGATGACCGACCGCGGCCGCACCAGCTCCACCTTGTGGAGCTGGGCCCCGGCCGTGGCCAGCGCGTCCACCGAGATCTCCAGGCCGGGCGCGGTCACCGCCCCGACGTACTCGCCCCGGGCCGAGACCGCGTCGAACGAGGTGGCCGTGCCGAAGTCGACGATCACACACGGCCCGCCGTAGAGGGTGGTGGCGGCGAGCGCGTTCACGATGCGGTCGCTGCCGACCTCCTTGGGGTTGTCCATCCGGACCGGGACGCCGGTGCGGACGCCCGGCTCGACGACCACCGCCGTGACGTCGCCGTAGTAGCGCCGGGACATCTCCCGCATCTCGTTGAGCACCGACGGCACCGTGGAGCAGATCGCGATGCCGCTGATGTCGGCGTCCTTGAGAAGCGGCGACTGCCCGAGGAGACCCTGGAGCACCACCGCGATCTCGTCCGCCGTACGGCGGGGGTCGGTGGCGATCCTCCAGTGCTCGATCACCTCTTCACCCTCGAACAGGCCCAGCACCGTGTGGGTGTTGCTGACGTCGATGGTGAGCAGCATTCCCTGATTATGCCTCACGAAGATCTAGAGCAAGGTCGAGTGCCGGGGCCGAGTGCGTGAGCGCGCCGACGGACAGGTAGTCGACCCCGGTCTCGGCGACCGCGCGGGCCACGTCGAGGGTCAGCCCGCCGCTCGACTCCAGCCGTGCCCGGCCGGCCACCAGCCGTACGGCCTCGGCGAGCTGGTCCACGGTGAAGTTGTCGAGCAGGATCTCCTCGGCGCCCTCGGCCAGGACCGGCTCGATCTGGTCGATGCGGTCCACCTCGACCTCGATCGGCAGGCCGGGGAAGGCCTGCCGTACGGCGCGGAACGCCTCGGCGACGCCTCCGGCGGCGACGACGTGGTTGTCCTTGATCAGGCCGGCGTCGTGCAGGCCCATCCGGTGGTTGACCCCGCCGCCGGCCCGCACGGCGTACTTCTCCAGGGCGCGCAGCCCCGGCAGGGTCTTGCGGCTGTCGCGGACGCGCGCGCCGGTGCCCTCGATGGCGTCCGCCCAGCGGCGGGTCTGGGTCGCGATGCCGGACAGGTGGGTGAGGAAGTTGAGCGCGGTGCGCTCCATCGTGAGCAGGTCCCTGGTCGCGCCCCGCACGGTCATCACCACGTCGCCGGGGCGCACGCGGTCGCCGTCGGCCGCGTGCCGCTCGACCTCGACCGGCCCGGCGGCCTGGTGGAAGACGGTCTCGGCCACGGCCAGGCCGGCGACCACGCCCTCCTTGCGGGCCACGACGTCGGCGGCGGCCCGCTGGCCGGCGGGGATGGTGGCGACCGAGGTCACGTCCTGTCCCCCGGCCAGGTCCTCCTCCAGCGCGGCCCGGACGAGACCGAGCACGGCGTCCGGGTCGAGGCCGGCCTTCTCCAGCTCGGTCCGCAGTTCCTCGTGAGGCGTGTACGTCAAGGTCAGTCCCTCCGCCGTCAGAGCGATGTCGATGTGTGCCCGCCAGTGGGCGTCGTCGCGGTCGGGGTGGTCCTCCCGCCAGTGCGAGCCGCGGGTCTCCTCACGCACGGCCGCCGCGGCGACCAGCGCGGACGCCACCGTGAGGAGGTTGGTCGCCTCCCACGACTCGGTGCAGGGCTCGACCGCCACCGGCGTCCAGCGGGCGTCGGAGAGCGCGCGGGCGACCTGGGCGAGGCTCTGGTCGCTGCGCAGCACCCCGGCGCCCCGGCTCATGTGGCCCTGGACCCTCGGCCGCGTACGCGGGTCCACGAGGCCCTCGGGCCGGTCGTCCTGCCCGGGCTCACGCGGGCCGAGCTTCTCCACGGCCAGGTGGGCGGCGATGCGCTCACCGTAGACGAGCCCTTCGAGGAGGGAGTTGGAGGCCAGCCGGTTGGCGCCGTGCACGCCCGTGCAGGCCACCTCTCCGCAGGCGTACAGGCCGGGCACGCTGGTCCTGCCGTACAGGTCGGTGCGCACGCCGCCGCTCGCGTAGTGGGCGGCGGGGGCGACAGGGATGGGCTCGGTGACGGGGTCGATGCCGTGCTCGCGGCAGACGGCGAGGATGGTGGGGAATCTGGAGCTCCACTTCTCCTCGCCGAAGTGGGTGGCGTCGAGGTAGACGTGGTCGGCACCGGTCCGCGCCATCTGGCGCATGATCGCCTTGGCGACGACGTCGCGGGGCGCGAGGTCGGCCAGCTCGTGCACGCCCTGCATGAAGCGCTCGCCGTTCGCGTCGATCAGCACGGCGCCCTCGCCGCGCACAGCCTCGGAGACCAGCGGCTGCTGGCCGGTCGCACCCTCGCCCAGCCACAGGACCGTGGGGTGGAACTGCACGAACTCGATGTCCCTGACCACCGCGCCGGCCCGCAGCGCCAGCGCCACGCCGTCCCCGGTGGACACGACGGGGTTGGTGGTGGCCGCGTAGATCTGGCCCATGCCGCCGCTGGCCAGCACCACGGCCCCGGCCCGTACGGCGCCGACGCCGTCGCGGGCGCCCTCGCCCATCACGTGGAGCGTGACCCCGCAGGCGCGGCCCTCGGCGTCGAGGAGCAGGTCGAGGGCGAGGGCGTGCTCGATGATCTCGATGCGGGGCTCGGCCAGCACCGCCTCGGCCAGGGCCCGCTGCACCTCCGCGCCGGTCGCGTCGCCGCCCGCGTGGACGATGCGGTTGCGGTGGTGGCCGCCCTCCCGGGTGAGCTGGAGCTCGCCATCGGTGTCTCGGTCGAACTCGGCGCCGTGGCTCATCAGCCGCTTGAGCGCGTCGGGGCCCTCGGTGACCAGGACGCGTACGGCCTCCTCGTCGCACAGGCCGACCCCGGCGACGAGCGTGTCCCTCAGGTGCTCGTCGGGGGTGTCCTCGGGGTCGAGGACGGCGGCGATGCCGCCCTGGGCCCACCGGGTGGACCCGGCCGACAGCACGTCCTTGGTGACCACGAGCACCCGCGCCAGCGGGTCGAGTTCGACGTGGCGCAGCGCCACGGTGAGGCCGGCGATGCCCGACCCGATCACGACGGCGTCGGCCTCGACGGTCCAGCCGGGTGCGGGGGCGGTGAGTCTGCGTGCGAGCGCCACCATGAGGGGATCCCCTTTCGTCACAATGACGATAACGCCCCCCGGGCGATGGTGACGCCCCGGCCCCCTCCTACGAGGAGGACGCCGCGGAGCCCGTGCCTGTCGCAGGGTCGCTGCAGAGCTGGGCGGCCAGAGTGGCGTGGGCCCATTCCTCCCACCGGTCCTGCGACCAGCCGCGATCCTGCACGAAGAGCAGGTACAGCTGCGGGCTGAGCAGGCAGAACAGCAGGTCCGCCGCAGTCGCGACGGAGACGTCGGGGCGGGCGCCGGGTTTGCCGGCCAGCGCCTGGGCCGCGGCGTGCTGCACGACGTAACGCGGGTCGGGGCCGTCCGGCCATTGCGCGGCGATCTGCGGGTCGGCGGCCCCTGCGGACTCGATCATCGGCATGAGCGGGGCGACCCGGGCGAGGATCTCACTCGTGCCGCGGACGTGCGCGCGCAGCTGACCGGCCGCGGTCCGCTCGGCGCACGCGGCGCGGAACCACTCACGGTCCATGACGGCCACCGGCTCGGTGTCACCGGCGATGGACGTGTCGACGACGTCCTTGAACAGCGTGCGTTTGTTGCCGAAGACGAAGTAGACGGTCTGAACGGCCACCCCCGCCCGGTCGGCGACCTCCTGCAGGCTCGTCGCCCCGTAGCCGTGCGCCACGAACAGCTCCCGCGCCGCCTGGATGACCTTCTCGCGGGTGCGGCGGGAACGCTCGGCCCGTTTGTCCGGCCGCTTGACGGTGTCCATGGCGCGAGTATATCTCTAGAGTCAGTCACTAGAGTTGGACTCTAAAAACCTGGAGCGGAGCCATGGACAAGCACGACACCGCGGGCACGGACACCCGGCTGGACGAGGAGGAGGCCGTACGCCGAGCGCTGGAGAACTACTACCGGGACGGCAAGCCGCCGTGGGACACCGGCGTGACGCCGCCCGAGCTGGTCGCCCTGATCGAGGGGCACGAGCCGGGGAACGGGGCGGGGAACGGGGCGCTGCCGCCCGGCCGGGCCCTGGAGCTCGGCTGCGGCACCGGAACCAACGCCATCTACCTGGCCCGTCACGGCTGGGAGGTCGTGGCGGTCGACCTGGTCGACCGCGCGATCGAGCAGGCCCGGGAGAGGGCCGTCGCGGCGGGAGCGGCCGTACGGCTGCTGCAGGGCGACGCCACCCGGCTCGACGAGCTGGACGCGCCCGGCCCCTACGACTTGTTCTTCGACTTGAGCTGCTACTGCGGCATCCCGCCGCACCGCCGGGACGCGTACGCCGCCGGGCTCACCCGCCGCGCCGCTCCCGGCGCACGGCTGCTGATGTTCGGGTACGGCCCCGGAACGCTCGGCGACACGTTCGCCGGCGTCACCGCCGACGAGCTGCGCGCCAGGTTCGCCGGCTGGGAGCTGGCCGACGTCACGCCCGGGACGAACCCGTTCCCCACCTTCTGGTTCACGCTGCGGGCCGGGGCGGCCTGAGGCGTCGCACCCCCTACAGGGTCAGGACCACGTTGTCGATGAGGCGGGTGGTGCCCACCTTGGCGGCCACGGCGAGGATCGCCTCGCCGTGGTGGCCGTCGGCGACCGGGGCGAACGTCGCGGGGTCGGCCAGGATCAGGTAGTCGAGCAGCAGCGGCGGGTCGAAGCGGGCCGCCTCCTCCAGCACGGCCCTGGCGGCGTCGAGGATCCCGGCCGGCCCCGCGGTCTCGGCCCGCGCCGCGCCTGCCCGCAGCGCCCGCGACAGCGCGAGCGCGGTGGCGCGGTCGGCCTCGGACAGATACCTGTTGCGGCTGGACAGCGCGAGACCGTCGGGCTCCCGCACGGTCGGGGCGCCGACGATCGACACCGGGACGTCGAGGTCGGCCACCATCCGCCGGATCAGCGCGAGCTGCTGGGCGTCCTTCTGCCCGAAGACCGCGACGTCCGGCCGCACCAGGTTGAACAGCTTGAGCACCACGGTCAGCACGCCGTCGAAGTGGCCGGGCCGGAAGGCGCCCTCGACCACGCCGCCCATGCCGCCGGCCGAGACCTCCACCTGGCGGTCCGGCAGGTACATGTCCTCGGCCGAGGGCGCGAAGACCACAGCCACGCCCTCTTCCTCGCACGCCCGGAGGTCGGCGTCGAACGTACGGGGATAGCGGGAGAAGTCCTCGTTGGGGGCGAACTGCAGGGGATTGACGAACACGCTCACCACCACGTGGTCGGCGTGCTCGCGCGCCAGCCGCACCAACGACCGGTGGCCCTCGTGGAGCGCCCCCATCGTGGGGACCAGGGCGATCCTCCCGGGGCCGAGCGCGTCCCTCGCCTTGTCGAGGGCGGCGCGGTCGGCGGCGACGGTCAGGTCCATATGTTCCCTCCCAGGGCGTCCAGAAGGCGTTCGGCCGCCTCCGGCTTGAGCAGGCCCGCCGCGAGCGCCCGGTCGGCGGTGAGCCGCGCCAGGGCGACGTACGCGTCCGCGGCCTCGGGGGCGGCCAGGATGAGCGCGTCGACGTGCTTGCGCACGGTGCCCGCGTCGCCGCGGACCACGGGCCCGGTGAGCCCGCTGATGCCGAGACGCAGCACGTTGTCGAGTGCCGCGCTCAGCAGCGGGCCGAGCATCCGGCCAGGATGCTCCACGCCGATCTTCGCGAGCAGTTCCTGCGACTCGGCCACGAGCGTCACCATGTGGTTCGCGGCGCCGGCCAGGGCGGCGTGGTAGAGCGGCCGGTCCCGGTCGGCGATCCACACCGGCTCGCCGCCCATCTCGATCACCAGCGCCTCGGCCACCGGCCGCAGCACGTCGGGCGCCGTGACGCCGAACGAGCAGCCGTTGAGCCGGGTCAGGTCGTCGCTCCTGCCGGTGAACGTCATCACGGGATGCAGCGCGAGCGGCAGCGCCCCCGCCTCGGCCGCGGGGTCGAGCACGCCCAGGCCGTACGCGCCGCTGGCGTGCACGAGCAGCTTGCCGCGCAGGTCGGCGCCGGTGGCGGCGAGGCCGGAGACGAGGCCGGGCAGGACGTCGTCCGGCACGGTCAGCAGCACGAGCTCGGACCTGGCTATCACCTCGTCCGGCCTGCTGAGCTTCAGGCCGAGGCGGTCGGCGGCGCGCCGCGCCGACGCGTCGGATACGCCGCTGGCGGCCACCACCCGATGACCCGCGAGCATGAGCGCGGCTCCGAGCACGGAGCCGACCCGTCCCGCGCCGAGCACTCCCACGGCGAGCCGCGCCGGGCGGTCACTTGTGTCCATGACGCCTCCCCTCGGTTCAGCGTAGCGGCGGCGCTCCCGCCGGCCCGGGCGTGGCCCAACGGTCGGATTTTGTCCCGTTTCTCACGGGCCTATGTTGAGCCATAAGTACGAAAGTGACTACTTTTCGTCACGGCCTCGGCGTGTCGGTAACGTACGACGCTGTGGAGGTCACCTGGCGGGAGGCCATGCGGCGGGCGCTCTACGGCGCGGAGGGTTTCTACCTACGGGAGCGCCCCGACCGGCATTTCCGCACGTCGGTGCAGGCCTCGCCGGTCTTCGCCGAGGCCGTGCTGCGCCTGCTCCTGCGGGCCGACGCCGCCCTCGGCCGGCCCGACCGGGTCGATCTCGTGGACATGGGCAGCGGCACCGGCCTGCTGGCCGCCCGCGTGCTCGCCGCCGCGCCGCCGGACCTCGCGGAGCGGCTTCGGGTCACCGCCGTCGACCTGTCCCCCCGGCCGGCCGATCTCGACCCCCGCGTCGCCTGGGAGCCGGAGGCGCCGTACGGGATCGGGGGCCTGGTGATCGCCAACGAGTGGCTGGACAACGTGCCGCTCGACGTCGCCGAGATGACGCCGGACGGCCCTCGCCTGGTGCTCGTGGACCCCTCGACCGGCGACGAGAGGCTCGGGCCCGCTCCCGGCCCTGAGGACCTGGCCTGGCTGGAGCGCTGGTGGCCGCTGCGTTCGCCGGGGGAACGCGCCGAGATCGGCCGCCCGCGCGACGAGGCGTGGGCCTCGCTGATCGCGCGGATGGCGCGCGGCACGGCGGTCGCCGTGGACTACGCCCACCTGGCCGGGCGGCGGCCCCCGCTCGGCACGATCGCCGGATATCGCGACGGCGCGCTGGTCCCGGCCACGCCGGACGGGTCGTGCGACATCACGGCCCACGTCGCGCTGGACGCCTGCGCGGCGGCCGGAGAGCGGGCGGGGGCGCGGGCGTCCACGCTCACCACGCAGCGGGAGGCGCTGCGGGAGCTGGGGGTCACCGGCGCCCGGCCGCCGCTCGCGCAGGCGTCGGCCGATCCCGCCGGATACGTGCGCGCGCTCGGCCGGGCCGCACAGGAGGCCGAACTGATCGACCTGGCCGGTCTCGGCGGCTTCGGCTGGCTCAGTCAGACCGTCAGACGGTGACCTTGAGCGACTCCAGGCCGCGCATGATGTAGCTGGGCTTCCAGGTGGGCTCCTCGGCGAGCTCCAGCTTGGGCGCCAGCCGGAGCAGGGCGGCGAACGACTCGGCCATCTCGACCCGCGCGAGCGGCGCGCCGAGGCAGAAGTGGATGCCGGCGCCGAACGAGATGTGCGGGTTGTCCGCCCGGCCGATGTCGAGACGGTCGGGGTCGGCGAAGACCTCGGGGTCTCGGTTGGCCGAGCCGAACAGCAGCGCGATCTCCAGACCCTTGGGGATCGTCACCCCGCCGACCTCGATGTCCTCCAGCACCCACCGCTCGAACATCTGCGCCGGGGTGTCGTAGCGCAGCACCTCCTCGACCGCCGTCGGCATCAGGCCGGGGTCGGCGCGCAGCCGCTCCAGCTCACCCGGGTTGCGGAACAGCGCCCACCATCCGCTGCCGGTGGCGTTGACCGTGGCCTCGTGACCGGCGTTGAGCAGCAGCACGCAGGTGCCGATCAGCTCGTCCTCGGTCAGCCGGTCGCCGTCGTCCACCACCTGGGCCAGCGCCGAGATCATGTCGTCGCCCGGCCGGTCCCTGCGCGCCCTGGCCAGCTCGCGCAGGTAGCCGGCGAACTCCGTGGCCGCGCGTACGGCCGTGTGCTGGGCCTCCAGCGAGGGGTTCAGCTCGTACATCCCGCAGATGTCGGCCGACCAGGGGCGCAGCAGGTGCCGGTCGGCCTCGGGCACGCCCAGCATCTCGGCGATCACGGTGACCGGCAGCGGCTCGGCCACCTCGGCCAGCAGGTCGCCGCCGCCGCGCTCGACCAGTCCCTCGGTCAGCTCGGTCGCGATCCTCCGCACCCGGGGCCGCAGCGACTCGACCATGCGGGGCGTGAACGCCTTGGACACCAGGCGGCGCAGCCGCGTGTGGACCGGCGGCTCGACGTCGAGCATCCCGGCCCGGATCACCCGCCAGAACGGTTCCTGGAACTCCGGCTCGGGCTCGCGGCCGAACGCCTCGTGCGTCGCCACGTGCAGGTAGGACCGGCCGAGGCGCCGGTCGCGCAGCAGCGCGTTCACATCGGCGTGGCGGGCGATCAGCCACTGCCCTGTCGGCTCGAAGAAGCTGACCGGATCGTTGTCGCGCAGGTCGCGGTAGGCGTCATAGGGGTACGCGATGAACTCGGCATTCCAGGGATCAAACTTCACAATGGACAACAATACGGATAAAAGGCCTGGCCTGGGAGTACGGGCGTACGGGTGCCTCATGCCGTAGGTTGGGGCGATGCCGAAGCGCCGCGAACAGCATCGCAGGGAACCTCGCGAACTCGGCGATCTGCCTTATGCCGATCACCTGGAGCCGTTCGACGGCCGGCTCAGCCAGGGCGGCGACTACGACACGGTCCTGTTCGACGGGCAGGAGTTCGAGGACGCCGACGCCGGAGGCGCCCGGTTCATGGAGTCGGCGTTCACCTCGGTGACGTTCACCGGCGGCCGCTATCGGCGCGCCCGGTTCTCCGACGTGTGGATGAACGGCGTGCGCTGGGTGGGCGGCGACCTCACCGAGTCCGTCTGGGTGGACGCGGAGATCGTCATGAGTGCCCCGGCCGGCACGGCGCTGCCCGGCGCCGAGATGCACCAGGTGTTCTTCCACCGCTGCAAGCTCGACTCGGTCAACCTCCGCGCGGCCGACCTGCGGGAGGTCTCGTTCGTCGAGTGCACGCTGCGCGACGTGGACTTCGCGGGCGCCACGCTGACCGGCGTCGACTTCCCCGGATCCACGCTCGAACGGGTGCGGTTCGACAAGGCGCGCATGTCCCGGGTCGACCTGCGCGGCGCCGTGTCCCTGGGCATCTCCGACGGCTACGACGCGCTGCGCGGCGCGACCGTCAGCGGTGTCCAGCTGATGGAACTCGCTCCGATGTTCGCCCACGTCCTGGGGGTCACGGTCGACGACGGCTGACCTCGCCCGAGCCGCCCGCACTTGCGGCCGGAGGGCGGGGTCGGGTTATAGTGCCGTCCAGGTCATGAGTGCCAGCGTCAAGCCCCGGCTTGCTGGCCGGCAACCCTCGCGCTCGCGGCGGGGTGCCCCGGGTGAGGACCGGGTCCGGCACGAGGTGTGCCGGGCAAGCGCGGGCTCCGCCTTCCGACGCCATGGCCGGGGTCCCCGACCCAGGAGGATTGGCGTGTCCGCACTCACCTTCGTCCAGCAGGCCGTCACCCGCATCTCCGAGCCCGATGTCGCCCCCATGCACCTGCCGGCCGTCGTGGGCGCCGATCTGGAGGTGCCCGTCAGGGGCGGCAGGCTCGTGCCGTACGCGAACCTCGACTACGCGGCGAGCGCGCCCTGTCTGGAGCCGGTGAACGCCGCCGTCGCGGCGGCGCTGCCGGCCTACTCCAGCGTCCACCGGGGCGCGGGCTACGCCTCGCAGCTCACGACGTCCAGGTATGAGCAGGCCAGGCACACCGTGCGGGCCTTCGTCGGCGCCCGGCCCGGCGACGCGCTGGTCTTCGTGCGCAACACGACCGACGCCATGAACCTGCTGGCCCGCAGCCTCCCCGAGGGCACGACCGTCGTCGTGTTCGAGACCGAGCACCACGCCTCGCTGCTGCCCTGGCCCGACGCCGTACGGCTCGCGCCGCCCGCCTTCCCCGGCGAGGCGCTTCGCGCGGCCGACGAGGCGCTGGCCGCGATCGACGGCCCGGCCCTGCTCGTCGTGACCGCGGCCTCCAACGTCACCGGCGAGCTGTGGCCGATCGCCGGGCTGGCCCACATCGCCCACCGGCACGGCGCGCGGATCGCCGTGGACGCCGCCCAGCTCGTCCCCCACCGCGGGCTCAACCTCGCCGCGCTCGACCTCGACTACGTGGCCTTCTCCGGGCACAAGCTCTACGCCCCGTTCGGCGCAGGGGTGCTCGTGGGCCGCCCCGACTGGCTCGCCGACGCCGATCCGTACCTGCGCGGCGGCGGAGCCGTACGGTCCGTGGGCGAGACGGTGGACTGGAGCGACGACCCCGAGACGCGGCACGAAGCGGGCACCCCCAACGTGCTCGGCGCGATCGCGCTCGCCGCCGCCTGCGACGCGCTGACCGCGACGGGCTGGGCCGCGCTTGTGCGGGAGGAGGAGCGGCTGCTCGCCCGCCTGCGTGCCGGGCTCGCCGCGATCCCCGGCGTCCGCGAGCTGTCGCTGTGGGGTCAGGACCACCCGCGCGTCGGCATCGTGTCGTTCACCGTCGAGGGCCGCACCGCCAGGGAGGTCGCCGAGGCGCTGTCGGCCGAGTGGGGCATCGGCGTCAGGGACGGCAAGTTCTGCGCCCATCCGTTCGTCCGCCACCTCCTCGGCGGCGGGGAGGACGGCGGCTGCGCGGACGGCACGGTCAGCGCCGTACGCGCCTCGATCGGCATCGGCACCACCACCGAACACGTCGACCGCCTCATCGACGCCCTACGCGACCTAACCCGGGCGTGATCTTGTAGTTTGTCGCAAGCATGCCCTATGACCTGCGGCGCGATCCTTCGTGATCATGCAATAAATCGCGCCCACACCGTCCGACCAGGGCATCCGCCTTTCGTGAAGTACAAGATCACGGCGGGGGTGAAGGGGAGGGGGCGGAATGGCGGGTGGGCGTGAAACCATGGACGGTATGACGACCGAGCAGGACGGCGTGCCGACCGGACAGGAGGGCGGGCGCACCGAACGCATCGTGGGGCTCGGCGCGGGAGCCGACGCCGTGCAGGCGAGGGAGCTGGCCACCGAGGACATGATCCTCAACATCGGCCCGCAGCATCCTTCCACCCACGGCGTGCTGCGGCTGCGGCTCGTCCTCGACGGCGAGCGCATCACGGCCGCCGAGCCGATCGTCGGCTACATGCACCGCGGGGCGGAGAAGCTGTTCGAGGTGCGCGACTACCGGCAGATCATCGTGCTCGCCAACCGGCACGACTGGCTGTCGGCGTTCGCCAACGAACTGGGCGTCGTGCTCGCGGTCGAGCGCATGCTGGGCATGCAGCCCCCGCCCAGGGCGGTGTGGGCCAGGACGCTGCTCGCCGAGCTCAACCGCGTGCTCAGCCACCTGATGTTCCTCGGCAGCTATCCCCTGGAGCTCGGCGCGATCACGCCGGTCTTCTACGCCTTCCGCGAGCGGGAGACCCTGCAACACGTCATGGAGGAGATCTCCGGCGGCCGCATGCACTACATGTTCAACCGAGTGGGCGGGCTGAAGGAGGAGCTACCCCTGGGCTGGCTCGACCGCGTCACCGCCGCCGTCGCCGCCGTGCGGCGGCGGCTGCCCGACATCGAGGAACTGATCGCCGGCAACGAGATCTTCCTGGCCCGCACTCGCGGCGTCGGCGTGCTCGACCGCGAGACGATCATGCAGTACGGCGTGAGCGGCCCCATCGCGCGGGCCTCGGGCGTCGATTTCGACCTGCGGCGCGACGAGCCCTACCTCGCGTACGGCGAGCTGCCGGTGAAGGTCGTGACCCGGTCGGCCGGGGACTGCCAGGCCCGGTTCCAGGTGCTGCTCGAACAGGTCAAGGTCTCCCTCGACCTCGCCGACGCCTGCGTCGAGCGCCTGCGGCATCTGCCGCCAGGACCGATCAACCAGCGGCTGCCGAAGGTGCTGAAGGCGCCCGAGGGCCACACGTACGCCTGGACCGAGAACCCGCTCGGCCTGAACGGCTACTACCTCGTGTCGCGCGGCGAGAAGACGCCCTGGCGGCTCAAACTGCGCAGCGCCTCCTACAACAACATCCAGGTGCTGCGGGAGATACTGCCGGGCAACCTGGTCGCCGACATGATCGCCATCCTCGGCTCGATGTTCTTCGTGGTGGGAGACATCGACAAGTAGGGAATCAGGCTTCCCCGGACGGCTCGCCGGGCACCCGGCAGCAGTGCTCGAGGAACAGCGCCGCGCAGATCAGGATCACGCAGGCCACGAACGACCCGCCTCCGACGAGCGCGTCCTGGCGGGGCTTGTCCAGGTCGAGCAGTTCGAGCACGTGCACCACGAACCCGGCGAAGATGCCGCCGAACGCCGCTCCGGCGTACGCCGTCGCCTTGGCCAGCGCCGCCAGGCGGGCGACGGCCAGCGGCTCGACGGGCTTGGTGTTCGGGCGGCGCAGAATCCTCGCCCGGGTCAGCCAGCCCGTGTACGCCTCGCCGACGGCCAGCAGCAGCGTGGTGGGAATCGCGGTCCACGGCAGGGTCGGCACCTCGGAGTAGAACTGCAGCAGCAGCCCCCAGGTGAGCAGGCCGAACACGAGCACGAGGCCGACGAGCACGCCGGGATTGCTGGGCTTCACGCGGGGACTCCTCGTCGATCAGGCCGGGGGTTCGAGCACGAGGTCGGGCCGCAGCCGCACCCCGCTCTGGTCCATGTCGGCCAGCAGGGCCGCCACCGACCCGCGTC
This sequence comes from Microbispora rosea, assembly GCF_044460045.1. Taxonomy (NCBI): domain Bacteria; kingdom Bacillati; phylum Actinomycetota; class Actinomycetes; order Streptosporangiales; family Streptosporangiaceae; genus Microbispora; species Microbispora rosea. Next base: position 198,927 of record NZ_JBITJO010000001.1, read on the forward strand.
CGGGCAGCACCGCCGCCGGATCGGCCTGTGCCCACGGGACCAGCACGAACGCCCGCTCGTGCGCCCGGGGGTGCGGGAGCGTGAGCTCGGGGTCGTCCGACATGAGGTTCCCGACCGTGATGAGGTCCACGTCGAGCGTGCGCGGGCCCCACCGCTCCCTGCGCTCGCGGCCGAACGCGTTCTCGACGCTCTGCGCGCGGTCGAGCAGCGTGCGGGGATCGAGCATGCTCTCGGCGACCACGACCGCGTTGAGGTAGGGGCCCTGCTCGGGGCCGCCGACCGGATCGGTCTCGTAGACCGGCGACACCGCCACGAACGTGAGCCCGGGGGCGTCGAACAGCGAGTCGACGGCTCCCTGGAGGTTGTCTATGCGGCGGCCGAGGTTGCTGCCGAGCGCGATCACGACCCTCATGCGCGGCCCCTTCTGATCGTCACCACCACGTCGCCGAACGGCAGCGGGATGGGCGCCGCCGGCTTGTGCACGCTGACCTCCGCCTCCTCGACCAGCTCATGGGCCAGGCAGGCCGCCGCCAGCCGTTCTGCGAGGGTTTCGATGAGGTTGACCGGCTCGCCCTCCACGATGCGGACGAGCTCCGCCGCGAGCGCCCCGTAGTCCACGGTGAGCGTCAGGTCGTCGGCCGCAGCCGCCGGAGCGGTGTCGAACGACAGGGCCACGTCGATCACGAACTCCTGGCCCAGCTCGCGCTCCGCGGGCAGGCAGCCGTGCCTGCCACGGGCCCGCAGACCCGTCAATCGCACGGTGTCACGACCGGTCACCGCCCGCGCCGTCACTGCTCCTGGTCCTCCTCGTCGTCGTCGCTCTGCAGGACCGGTGAGCCGTGGTAGAGCCACAGCCGCCAGCCGGTCCCGGTCCGCACATAGGTGCTGGAGGCGACGACCCGGCCCGCCGCGAAGCCCGGCTCGTCGGTGTCGGCCGCCGTGAGGATGTTCTCCGCACAGGTGACCACGGCGACGTCCCCGATCACGGTCGTCTGCACGTCGGTCAGCACGAACTGGATGTACGGCGTGTTGGCCATGATGAGCGCCCAGGAGCGCAGCACCTCCGACCGCCCGGTCAGCATCGGCCAGCCGGGGTGGACGCACGTGGCCGGACGTCCCGGGACGTCCTCGATCCAGATCTCCGACATCTTGTCGAGGTCGCCGCTCTCGATGGCGTTGTAGAACGCCTGGTTGAGCTCCTCGATGTCCTTCATCGGCGTCCCTGTCGGCATCTCGTCACCGGCCCTCGTCAGCATGTCGTACGGGTGCTGCCCCCCACGCGGCGGCCACACGCACCGCGTCGGCGTTCGCCCGCACCCGGTGCACCCGCACGCACCATGCGCCGGCCCGCGCCGCGAGCGCGGTGACGGCGAGTGTGGCGTCGTCGCTGCCGTCGAACGGCCGGGGCTCGCCGTCCGGTCCCGCCAGCAGTCGGCCGAGGAAGCGTTTCCTCGACGCCCCGATCAGCAACGGGCGGCCGAGGCGGTTAAGCTCGTCGATCCCGGCCAGCAGGGCCCAGTTGTGCGCGGCGTTCTTGGAGAACCCGAGGCCCGGGTCGAGCACGATCTGCTCCTCCCGCACGCCCTCGGCCAGCACGGAGTCGACCCGCTTGCGCAGCTCCTCCGCCACCTCGGTCACGACGTCGCCGTAGATGGCCCGGCTGTCCATGTCGCGGCTGTGCCCGCGCCAGTGCATCACCACGTACGGCACGCCGGTCGCGGCCACCACCCGCGGCATCACCGGATCGGCCAGCCCGCCGCTCACGTCGTTGACGAGCTTCGCCCCCGCCGCGACGGCCGCCTCGGCCACCTCCGCGCGCATGGTGTCGACGCTGACCGTCACGCCCTCCTCGGTGAGCGTGCGGATCACCGGCTCGACGCGGCGCAGCTCCTCGTCGAGGGACACCCGCGCCGCGCCCGGGCGGGTGGACTCGCCGCCCACGTCGACGATGTCGGCGCCCTCGGCCACGAGGTCGAGGCCGTGCCTGATCGCGACGTCGGCGTCGAACCACTGCCCGCCGTCGGAGAAGGAGTCGGGGGTGACGTTGACCACGCCCATGACCAGACAGCGCCCAGACTCGGGCATACCGGGCACACTCGCTGCGGTCATGGGGTCAAGACTAGTGCCCCGAGACCCGGTGCCCGTCAGGCAGGAGCGGCGTCCCAATCGGCCGTCGCCCGCGCTCAGCCGCGCAGGATCAGCGACATGGCCTCGGCCCTGGTCGCCTCGCTGGAACGGAAGTCACCCCGGACGGCCGATGTGATCGTCTTGGCCCCGGGCTTGCGCACGCCGCGCATGGTCATGCACATGTGCTCGGCCTCGATGACCACGATCACACCGCGCGGCTCCAGCACCTGCATCAGGCCGTCGGCGATCTGGGAGGTCATCCGCTCCTGGACCTGCGGCCTGCGGGCGTAGACGTCCACCAGCCTGGCCAGCTTGGACAGGCCGGTGATGCGCCCCTTCTCGTTCGGGGTGTAGCCGATGTGGGCCACCCCGTGGAACGGGAGCAGATGGTGCTCGCAGGTGGACATCACCTCGATGTCCTTGACGAGCACCATCTCGTCGTGGTCCGCGTCGAACATCGTGGTCAGCGCGTCCTCGGGCCGCTGGCCCAAACCGGCGAACTGCTCGGAGAACGCGCGGGCCACGCGGGCCGGGGTGTCCCGGAGCCCGTCGCGATCGGGGTCCTCCCCGATCGCGAACAGGATCTCCCGGACCGCCTTCTCGATCCGGTCGTGGTCGAAGCCGGGAGGCGGCCCCGCCATGGGTTCGGCCATGGTCAGGCCTCGTCCCGCTGCGTCGACTGGTCGTTGACCCACGGAGTGGAGCCGGCGCCGCCGGCGGGCAGCGCGGAGCCGTTGCCGTTCGCGCGCTCCTTCGGCGTGATGACCGGAGGACGGTCGGACGGCAGACGCTTGCCGTAGCCGGCGTAGGAGGGACGCTTCTCCTTCGGCACGACGGGCGAGAAGATCTCGAGGACCTGCTCCCGGGAGAGCGTCTCCTTCTCCATCAGTTCGAGCACGAGGTTGTCGAGCACGTCGCGGTACTGGACGAGGATTTCCCACGCCTGGTCGTGCGCGCTCTCGATGTAGCGGCGGACCTCCTCGTCGATCGCCGAGGCGATCTGCTCGGAGTAGTCGCGCTCGTGGCCCATCTCACGGCCGAGGAAGACCTCGCCGTTGCCGCTGCCGAACTTGCGGGCGCCGAGCCGCTCGCTCATGCCGTATTCGGTGACCATGCGGCGGGCGATCGAGGTCGCCTTCTCGATGTCGTTGGACGCGCCGGTGGTGGGCTCGTGGAAGACGAGCTCCTCCGCGGTGCGGCCGCCGAGCAGCATGGCGAGCTGGTCGAGCATCTCCGACCGGGTCGCGAGGAACTTGTCCTCCATCGGCAGCGTCATCGTGTAACCGAGGGCGCGGCCGCGGGACAGGATCGTGATCTTGTGGACCGGGTCGGAGTTGGGCAGCGCGTGGGCCACCAGGGCGTGGCCGCCCTCGTGGTAGGCGATGATCTTCTTCTCCTGGTCCGACATGACCCGGGACTTGCGCTCGGGACCGGCCATCACGCGGTCGATCGACTCTTCGAGAGTGTTCATCGTGATGAGCTTCTGGTCCTGCCGGGCGGTCAGCAGGGCCGCCTCGTTGATCACGTTCGCGAGGTCGGCGCCGGTGAAGCCGGGCGTCCTGCGGGCGATCACGTCGAGGTCGACGTCCTGCGCGAACGGCTTGCCGCGGCCGTGGACGCGCAGGATGCCCTTGCGGCCCTCCAGGTCGGGCCGGTCGATGACGACCTGCCGGTCGAAGCGGCCGGGGCGCAGCAGCGCGGGGTCGAGGATGTCGGGGCGGTTGGTCGCGGCGATGAGGATCACGCCGCCCTTGACGTCGAAGCCGTCCATCTCGACGAGGAGCTGGTTCAGGGTCTGCTCGCGCTCGTCGTGGCCGCCGCCGAGGCCCGCGCCGCGGTGCCGGCCGACGGCGTCGATCTCGTCGATGAAGATGATCGCCGGGGCGTTCGCCTTGGCCTGCTCGAACAGGTCGCGGACGCGGGAGGCGCCGACGCCGACGAACATCTCGACGAAGTCGGAACCGGAGATCGAGTAGAACGGCACGCCCGCCTCACCCGCGACGGCTCGGGCGAGCAGGGTCTTGCCGGTGCCGGGCGGGCCGTACAGCAGCACACCCTTGGGGATCTTCGCGCCGATGGCCTGGAACTTCGCCGGCGCCTGGAGGAACTCCTTGATCTCCTGGAGCTCCTCGATGGCCTCATCGGCCCCCGCGACGTCGGCGAAGGTCGTCTTCGGGGTGTCCTTGGTGATGAGCTTCGCCCGCGACTTGCCGAAGTTCATGACCCGGGAGCCGCCGCCCTGCATCTGGTTCATGATGAACAGGAAGATCAGGACGATGATGATGATCGGCAGGAAGCTGACCAGCAGGCTGACGAGGAAGTTCTCCTTCGCCACATCGACCGTCCAGCCCTGGGTGGGCTTGGCCTGCTCGAGCGCCTGCGTGAGCTGGACGCCCTGACCCTCGACCCACAGGGCCTGGATGCGGTCGGTCGTCTTGCCTCCGACCTCGACGGGCCGGTTAAGTGTCAGCTCGACGCGCTGGTCCTTGTCGACCACGGTCGCGCTCTTGACATTGCCCTGCTGAATCTGCTGGACGACCGTCGAGGTGTCGGCGGTGGTGTAGTTGCCGCCGCCGCCGAACATCGTGGTGACGAGCAGGAGAAGCAATACGATGCCCAGGATCCACAGCAGTGGGCCACGTGTAAATCGCTTGAGATCCATCCGTTGCGGAACCCCGGCGGGCCCGTCCCTTCCTGACCAAGGCCTGCCCCGGGAAACCCCGGGGTCGCGGCATCCCTTACCGCTCCTTCTGGCTACCGCGGGACGGCCGACCGGCCTCCCACGGATATCCGAAGGTACACCCGGCAGCCGCGTCGGGTAACTGCCCGAGCGGCTCCGGCTTTGCCTTTCCAACGTACGTCAGCCAACCCCGTGTTCCCCGTCCCGGCGCCCAATAACGCCTGATTCGAGGGTCACTTCGCTAAGGGCTTACTCCCCTCCGTACACATGAGGCGCAAGAGTCCCGATGAAGGGCAGGTTGCGATACCGCTCCGCGTAATCGAGCCCGTACCCGATGACGAACTCGTTGGGGATGTCAAAACCGACGTAACGGACGTCCAACTCGACCTTCACCGCGTCCGGCTTGCGCAGCAGCGTGCAGATCTCCACGGACGCCGGGTTGCGCGACTTCAGGTTGTTCATTAGCCACGAGAGGGTCAAGCCGGAATCGATGATGTCCTCGACCACGAGCACATGCTTGCCGGCGATGTCGGTGTCGAGATCCTTCAGCACCCGCACCACGCCGGACGACACGGTCCCCGCGCCGTACGAGGAAACGGCCATCCAGTCCATCTGCACGGGCACGTGCAGCGCGCGGGCGAGATCGGCCATGACCATGACCGCGCCCTTGAGCACGCCGACGATCAACACTTCCTTACCGGCGTAGTCGGCGTCGACCTGGCCCGCCAGTTCTCTGATCTTCTCCTGTAGCTCCTGCTCGGAGATGAGGACTCGGGAGAGGTCCTTGCCCATGTCGGCTGCGTCCACCTGGGGTTTTCCTTACGCGAGCGAGAGTTTGTCCACGGCGAACACAAGGGTGCCACAGCGCCTGACCACCCCCACCCCCCCGGGTAGGTCCACCCCCTTCTGCCCGTGCCAGCCGGTCACCAGCCGCTCGACCGCCTCGATGTGCACCGCCGCGAGCGCGGCGGCGTGCGCCCCGGCCTCCACGGCTGCCCGCTGGATGACCCGCCGCCGCACCGCCCCCGGCACGTCCGCCAGCACGGACACCTCCAGCTCCCCCGCCGGGCCCCGTGACTGCGCGTGGACGGCGTCCGCCCACGCGTCCAGGGCGTCGGCGTCGTCCCTGCACAGCCGGGCCGTACGGGCGAGCGCGTCGGCGATCCCCGGCCCCAGCGCCGCCTCCAGCGCCGGCAGGGCGTCGCGCCGCACCCTGACCCTGGTGTACGCCGGGTCGTCGTTGTGCGGGTCGTCCCAGGGACGCAGGCCGAGCGCGTCACACGCCTGCCTGGTGCGCGCCCGGCCGAGCCCCAGCAGGGGCCGCCGGTAGATCCCCGAGACCTCCGCCATGCCGGACAGGGACCGCGTGCCGCTGCCGCGGGCCAGGCGCAGCAGCACGGTCTCCGCCTGGTCGTCGCGCGTGTGGCCGAGCAGGACCGCGGCGGCGCCCAGCCGGCCGGCCGCGTCGGACAGCGCGGCGTAGCGGGCCTCCCGCGCCGCGGCCTCGGGGCCTCCGGCCGTGCCGACCGCGACGGTCAGCGCCTCGGCCGGGTCGAGACCGAGCGTGGGCGCGAGCCGTACGAGGTCACTGGCCCGGCCGGCCGAGCCCTCCTGCAGGCCGTGGTCGACGGTGAGCAGCCCGGCGCGCAGGCCGAGGCGCGGGGCGGCGAAGCCGGTGGCCGCCGCCAGCGCCAGCGAGTCGGCGCCGCCGCTGCAGGCCACGAGGACGAGCGCGCCGGACGTCTCCCCCGCCCTCCGAGAGGCGGCGAGGTCCGCGAGCGACAGCCGTACGGCGCGGCGGACGTCGGCGACGGCGGGATGCGGGCCCATGCGGCCATTCTGACGGTGCCGCCCGTGGGCCGGGCAACTTCCCGGCCCGGCGACTGCATGATCACGACAGACGTCGGCCCAGGTCAGCCCGGAGGTGGCCGGTTTATCGCATGATCACGGAGGGATGCGCCGCAGGTCAGAGGGGATCCCTGCGACAAACTACAAGATCACGGCGGTGGGGTGGGGGGTTAGGCGGAGGTGAGGACGCGGGACATCCAGGCGTGGGGGTCGGCGATCTCCCCGCGGTCGGGCAGGGTCTCCGGCGAGGTCCAGACCTTGTTGAACGACTCCATGCCGGCCTCGTCCACGACGGTGCGGACGAAGTGGGAGCCCTCGGCGTACTGCTTCATCTTCAGCTCGATGCCGAGCAGCCGGCGGACGAGCTGGTCGAAGCGCGAGCCGCCCTCGCGGCGGCGCTGGAACTTGGCGCGGATCTCGGCGACCGACGGCACGACGGACGGGCCCACCGCGTCCATGACGTAGTCGCCGTGCCCCTCCACCAGCGTCATCACGGCCGTCACGCGGTCGAGCACGGCCTTCTGCTCGGGCGTCTGGATGGCCTCGATGAGGTTGCCCTCGCCGCCCCTGAAGGCGTCGGCCACGGCGTCGGAGGCGGCGCGCAGGCGCTCCAGCAGGGTCGCCAGGTCCATCTCGGACGCGAGGAGGAACTCGGTCATCTGGCCGCGGACGTACTCCCGGAGCCAGGGGACGCCGGTGAACTGCACCCGGTGGGTCTCCTCGTGCAGGCACACCCACAGCCGGAAGTCGCGGGGGTCGACGCCCAGCTCGCGCTCGGCGTGCACGATGTTGGGCGCCACCAGCGTCAGGCGGCCGGTCGGGGCGTTGCCCGAGGGGTCGGGCGGGAGGAACAGCTCGTACTGCCCGAGCACCCGGGAGGCGAGGAAGGCCAGCACCGCGCCGACCTCGAGCCCGGTGATGCGCGAGCCGACCGCGCCGACAACCGCCGGCATGTTCGACATCTTCTGCGTCAGCGGCTCCAGCACCACGCGGAAGCCGTCCACGTTCGCGCGGATCCACCCGGGACGGTCGACCACGGTCGCCGCCTCGGGCGTCGCCGAGTCGATGCGGGTGAACTCCCGCACGTGCCCCTCGGCGTCCCGCGACAGCCGCCGCAGTTCGAGGACCGCCTGCCTGGCCTCCTCGCGGCTCACCTGAGGGCCGGGCCGCACAAGGCGCACCCCGGTCGCGACGGCCAGATCCCAGTCGATCACCTGCATACCCACCACCGTACGTTCTCCGACTTCTCGCCGCGCATGCAGGCGTGAGGGGGATCGTTAGCTCTGGGAGACGATTGTGGCCATCTTGTCGAGGGCGGTGATCGCCTCCGGCGGATTGGCCACCTGGTCGGCCATGAACGCGAAGGTCAGCAACCGGCCCTCGGATGTGTACGCGATGCCCGCCAGGGTGTTCACCCCGTTCAAAGTGCCCGTCTTGGCGCGCACCAATCCGGCGCCGGCCTTCGAATCGGACTTCTCATATCGATTGTGCAGAGTTCCCGTGAAATGCGCGATCGGCAGACCGCTGATCAGCGAGTGCAGCTCCGGATGGGCGGGGGACGCCGCCACGGACAGGATGTGGGCGAGTGCCGTCGGCGTGATTCTGTTCCTCGTGGACAGCCCGCTGCCGTCGTGGACCTCCACCCCGCCGCCCACGCCGAGACGGGTGAGCACGCGCCCGACCGCCGTGGGCACGCCCTGGAAGGTGTGCGGGAGGCCTTCCTTGATGGCGGCATGACGGGCGAGCGCCTCGGCGAGATCGTTGTCGCTGTGGGTGAGCGTCCGCTCCACGAGCGCGTAGATCGGGCCGGACTCCACCCGGGCCAGCTCCTGCGCGGTGGGCGCAGCCTTCGCGGAGTCGACCCCCTTGCCCACCTTGATGCCGTTCTTCCTGAGCAACGTGGCGAACGCGTCGGCGGTGGCCTGGGCCGGGTCCGGGTAGCGGGCGCCGTTGGCCGCCCGGCCCTCGTCCATCATGAGCGCTGCCACCGGGGCGACGCTGCCCTCAGGGATGTACGTCGGTTTCCAGCCCGGCGCCGTACGCGGTCCGCCGAACAGGGACGCGTCGTACGACAGGTCCACCGAGGTGAGCTTCGCCGCCTTGAGCGCCTTGGCCGTACTCGACGCGAGCCGGGCGAGCGACGCCGGCCGGGGGTAGGTCTCCTCCTGCTCGCGGGCGCTCGTGCCCGGGCCGGCCAGGGTGGGGTCGCCGCCGCCGACCAGGACGATCGATCCGGCGGATGCTCCCCGTACGACCCGGGTGGCCAGGCGGGCGTCCGGCCCCACGGTGGCCAGCACCGTCAGCGCGGTGACGAGCTTGGTGGTCGAGGCCGGGGTGATGGCGGTGCCCGAACGGCCGTCGAAGATCGGCGTTCCCGTCGCGACGTCGAGCACGATCCCCGCCACACTGCCGCCGAGGGCGGGGTCACCCATCGCAGCGGTGAGCCGCGTGGTCAAAGTACCCTTGGCGGGGAGAGCCCCTTCCCCCGCCGCGGCCAGAACAGGACCCGCGGTCACCAGGGGGATCGGGGCCGGCTTCGGAGACGCGACCGGAGCCGGGGTCCTGTCGGCGTCATGGGTGATCAGATACGTGCCCGCGAGGACGACGAAGATCTGCAGCAGGGCGAGGGTGGCCACCACCATCCACCGCTCACGTCGCACCACTACACCCTCATTTCGCGCCGACCTTGACCACGCCTACGAGACATTAACGCCAGCCCGGGAGACCGGGGACTCATGCGGAGGAACGAGTGGAGTTCGACGTTGTCGTTGAGATCCCCAAGGGACAACGGAACAAGTACGAGGTTGACCACAAGACCGGCCGCATACGTCTGGACCGCCTGCTTTTCACGTCTACCCAGTACCCCGCCGACTACGGCTTCATCGAGAACACCCTCGGTGAGGACGGAGACCCGCTCGACGCGCTGGTCCTGCTCCAGGAGCCGACCTTTCCCGGTTGCCTGATCCGCTGCCGCGCCGTCGGGATGTTCCGGATGACTGACGAGAAGGGCGGCGACGACAAGGTCCTTTGCGTTCCGGCGACCGATCCGCGGATGGAGCACATCCGCGACATCCATCACGTCGCCGAGTTCGACCGGCTGGAGATCCAGCACTTCTTCGAGGTCTACAAGGACCTGGAGCCCGGCAAGTCGGTCGAGGGCGCCAACTGGGTCGGCCGCGTCGAGGCCGAGGCCGAGATCGTCGCCAGCATCAAGCGCTTCGAGGAGACCGAGCACCACGACGAGGAGCACTGACTCAGGGAGCGTCCCGCGGATCGTGCCGTAGCGAGGCGCCGCCTGGGCGACCGCGGTAGGCGAAGGATCCAAGGGGCGCGTCCCTAGCCGGGCCGGGTGGCGCCGACCAGATCGTGGCGCCAGATGGGCGAGATGCGCACCACGTCCCCCGTCTGGGGGGCGTGGACCATCATGCCGCGCCCGATGTAGATGCCCACATGGTGGATGTCGCCGGGATTCCGGCTCAGCCGGCCGTAGAAGATGAGGTCGCCGGTGCGCAGTTCCTTAAGCGGGACGTGCTGTCCCGACGTCCACTGCGTGCCGGTCCAGTGATCGAGTGACACCCCGGCCCGCTGCCAGGCCCGCATCGTCAGCCCCGAGCAGTCGAACCCGGACGGGCCTGCGGCGGCCCACACGTACGGCTTGCCGATCTGTTTGAGCGCCCATTGGGCGGCCATCTCGCCGGGCCCCGAGCCGAACCGCCCGGTCCAGGCCGGCGGCTTCAGGCTTATGCGTGCGGGGAGCGCCGTCCGCCTGGCCGACTGGCGGGCCTCGGTCCTCGCCTGTTTCAGCTTGTCGACGCGGTCGCGTGCGGCCTCCAGACGTTTGGAGATGTCCGCTTTCTCCTGCTCGATCTGCTTGGTCTGTTCAAGCTGTTCGTCGACGGCCCGCTGTGCCGCGTCCTTCGCCTGTCGCACCTCGTCGGCGCTGTGCGACTGCTCGGTGTAGGCACGGGCCGCCTGTTCTCGGAGGATCTCGAAGACCTGTTGCGCGTCTTTCAGCCGTTGCAGCGAAGCGGTCTGTTCGTCGCCGAGCTGCGTCAGCATGCTGGCTCTTCGCAGGAAACCGCGCACGTCGCCGATGCCGCCGATCATGGCCGCGGCGGACGGTGACAGCCGCACCGCGCCGTACCCCTCGGCCACCCTCGCGGCCACCTCTCCGCGCAGCCGGTCGACCTGGTCGGACGCCTGGCGGACCCGCCGCGCCGACTGCTCGTACGCGGCACGCGCCTGCTCAAGCTGCACGAGTTGTCCGTTGTACGTCTCCACGAGCCGCTCGGCCTCGGCGTCCAAGTCCTCCCGGCGGGCCTGCGCGCTCGCGAGATCGGCCTCGGCCTTGCCCAGTTCCCGTACGCGCTCCTGCACCTGCTGGCGCGCCTTGGCGACGTCCTTGGCGGACGGCTTCGGATCGGCTCCCGCCGGGGCTCCGAAGGTCAGGACGAGACTTGACCCGAGCCCGGCGACCAGCCCCGATGCTCTGAGGAGTGGCAATTCCTTCCCCTTCCCTGCTCCACTCCCCTCACTTCCCGGCGACTACTCTCCGTACACATTGAAGTTACGCCCAGTAATCAACCTATGTGGTAGGTCGTCCCGTTTAGACAGGGAAAGCCCTTCCAGGCCCTCCGGAGCCTCCGGCCGGGGCGCCGGAGGTGTCACGACGCTCCGGTCCGCGGTCGGAGCCGCCGTCCCGGGTTCCGCCGGGCACGCCCGGCGGGGAGCCGTCCCGGCCGGGACGACCGGGACCCGGACCGTCGCGGTGCGAGCCGTCCGGGGCGGGGCCGCCGGGCCGGACCTGCCGCGGCGGGCCACCGTTTCCGCCGCTCCGTGCCTTTCCACCGCCTCCGGCGCTCTGTGGCCTCCCGCTGCCTCCGGCGCTCCCTGCCTTTCCACCGCCTCCGGCGCTCTGTGGCCTCCAGCCTGTGGATGGCCTCCCGCCTGAGGATTCCCGAGCCTTCCAGGCGCCCTGCGCCTCGTACCGGCCGCCGCTTCCACCGCGCCACGGCGGGACGGACGATGGCCCGCCGTGGCCACCGGAGGGCTTGCGGGAAGGCGCGGCAGCCGGGGGCCAGTCCCTGTGGGGACGGGGATGGTGCTGGTGGTCATGCCAGGGCGGACGGTGTCCCGGCCAATGCGCGGGAGGCGGTCCGCCCCGGGGCGGCCAGCCAGGGCCCGGGCCGCCGGAACCGTGTCCGCCGGAGCCGTGTCCACCGGAACCCGGCCAACCGGAGCCCGGCCAACCGGAACCGGGCCCACCGGAGCCCGGCCAACCGGAACCGGGCCCACCGGAGCCCGGCCCGCCGGAGCCCGGCCCGCCGGAGCCGGAGCCGCCGGGGGTGGGCTGCTCCCCCGGCCCGGTGCCGGGGGTGCCGGGAGTGCCGGGAGTGATGGTGGGCTCGGGCGTCGGGCCGGACGGTGAGACGCCCGGGCCCTGCGAGGAGCCTGTGGGGTGCGCGGACGGGTTCCCGTGCGGCGCGGGCCGGTGCGGCCGGACGGCGGAGGGCGGCACGGGAGCGGGCAGCGGCGCCGGGCGCGGCAGGGCGACCGGCCGCGCGGGAGCCACGGGCACGATCGGCTCGGCCAGGTCCGGGGAGACCGGAGGCGCGGGCGAGCGCCCGTCGTCCCCGTCGTCCTCGTCCGGCGTCCCCTCGGGGGAGGCGGTGCCGCCGGACGGGCCGGCCGGGGCCTCCGCCGTGGGGAGCCGGAGCGAGCCGATCGTGTCGGCGGCCTGCTCACGCAGGTCGCCGGCGAACTGGGCGAACACGAGCGCGATCGTCGCCACCGCCGCGAGGGCGGCCACGGCGCCCGCCACCGCCTGCGCCAGCCTGCCCTCGCGGCGGCCGGCTCTCGGGAAGCCCGCGGCGCTGAGCCCGCCGACGCGCTTGGCGACGTACCGCCGATAGGGGACGAGTTCGGGGTCGATGAAGCTGCTGAGCACCCGCACCCGCAGGGTCTCGGGGAGGGCGATCTGCGGGAGCAGGCCGAACACCTTGGCCGGGGAGACCTGCCGGACGCGCTGCTGCGCGCAGGTCTCGCACCGCGCGAGATGCCGGATGAGCTGGATCCGCGTCTGCGGGGTGAGCTCTCCCGTGAACCCGGCGAGGATGTCGGACGCCCGCGCGCAGTCGTGCGTGGCACGCCTGGCCAGGATCTCGACGGTCACCGTCTCACGCAGGCGTTCCGTGGCCGCGTCGAGGAGCGCCTCGGCATACCGCTCGCCGGTGCCGAGCACGGCGGCCAGATCACGGCCGGTCATCCCGTGCCGGGCCACGAGTTCGAGCACCTCCCGGTCCTCGACCGACAGCGCGCCCACGGCGCTGCTCGCGACGAGACGCAGGTCGGCCTCGGCGCCTTCGGCCGTGACGCCGGGGAATGGCACGGTCGCGACGGGGAGCGGCCCGGTGTCCTCCGGCACGCCCTCCTCGCCCGGCGTCCGGCGGCGCATGCACTCGCCGCGGGCCAGGGCGTACAGCCAGGGACGGAACCTGTCCGTGTCGGCCAGCGAGCCGACAAGGGCCTCCGCGGCGATCAGCGTGTCGCGCAGGGCGACCTGGGCGGCGTCGGGCCCGGCCAGCAACGTGCGGCAGTACCGGTAGAGATTGCCCGCATATGTGTCATAAAGGGCGGCCAGCGCTCCCGGATCCCGGGCCTGCAACGCCTCGACCAGGACGCCATCATTCATATAACTGAGAGTAAATGCTCAGTAACTCCCCGCTCCACCCGTTCTTGCGAAGTCACACACCTACATCGTCAGCTTTTACACTCTGCCATCCGGTTCATTTGCCGGACTTCGCCGTTCTATTGCATGACTAATCGCGAAAAAACCGGCCCGTGGCACAAGACGCCGTACGGGCGCCTCTCACTCGCGCACGGCCATTCCCGCCTCGGCGCAGCCGCGCGTGAGCGCGTCGAGGCCGAAGGCGTCCACGGGCCCCAGGGCGCCGGTGCCGTGCACACCCTTCGCCAGCGCCGTCGTCGCCGCCCAGGCCAGCACGCCGGCCGTGAACTCGTACGGATCGCCTCCGACCAGGTGGACTGCGGCCAGGCGGCGGCCTCCCGCGTCGTACGCCTCGGCGACGACGCTCGACGACACGCCCGCTCCGGCGGGAGCCGGGGCGGCGCTCCCGCCCGTACGGAGCACCCGATCGGCCAGCGCCTCGGTCGCCCGGCGGATCCCGGGCAGCGCGGCGATGACGGGCGTCGCCTTGGCCAGCACACCCGCGACCCTGGTCAGCCCGCCCAACCAGCCGAGGTAGACGTTCACCTCGCGCAGACCGGGATGCGCGGGCGGCAGCGTGAAGTGCTCGGAGGCCCCGATGGCCAGGCCGTGCCGCACACGGCCGTCCACGAGGAACCTGCGGGTGCGGCCGTGCTCGGGGACGATCCGGCCCTCACGGAAGCCGTACATCGGTTCGAGGACCATTCCCAGCGCCGAGGCGCGGGTCCCGGCGCTCGCGCGCCGCGCCGCGCCGCTGCCCTCCACGAAGTAGCCGACGTCCACGCGTACGGCTCCCGCCCCGGCCTTGCGCAGGGCCAGGGCCGCGGCGAGGTTGCCGGGAACGTAGTCGTATCCGAAGGCGGTGACCAGGGCCGCGCCCCTGGCCGCCGCGGCGGGACCGTACCGCTGGAAGATCCGCTTGACGAACGTCGGCTCTCCGGTGGTGTCGAGGTAGATCGCGCCCGTCTCGGTCGCGGCGGCGACCGCGGCCTCCCCCCGCCGGACGAACGGGCCGACGGTCGAGATCAGCACGTCTCCCGGCGCGACGATCTTTCGTACGGACTCGGGGCGGCCGACGTCGGCGACCGCGATGGACAGGTCTCCACCCAGCGCGTCGGCGAGAGCGGCGAGCCGCGTCTGGTCCCGCCCGGCCAGCAGCGGCCGGGCCCCGCGCGCGGCGAGCGCCTCGGCGGTGAGCCTGCCGGTGAAGCCGGTGGCTCCGAACAGCACGATCCTGGGGGTGGCCATCCCGCTACGGTAACCCGCCTGTCCGCTCAAGATCGGCAGTGGGCCGCTCACTGGCGCCGGTCGTTGGGCGGCGGATACCCGCGGTCCTTCGCGAACGGCTCCGTCGTCGGCGCGACCGTGTGCAGCGGAACGGCTCCCGCCTGGGCCAGGTCCTCGTATGTCTTGGCGGTCGAGCCCCAGGTCGTGGCCTGCACGTCGGTCGCGCCCGCCGATCCGCGCACACCCTCGACGGTGATGACGAACCTGCGCTTGCCCCCCGGCCGCACGTCGTCCACGTACGACGTGGCCCCGCCGACGAGCTTGCCCGCCGTGTCACGCAGCAGGGCCGTGACGGCGAGGGCGGAGGCGGGCTTGCGGAACGGGTTGAGCACGTAGCCGGTGACGAGATAGGACCCGTTCGTCAGCTTGTCCGTGCGGACGTCCGAGATCGGAAATTTAAGGAACGCCGACGGGATGCGCGGGATGGACCGCCACGAGGCGGGACGATAGTCGATCTTCACGCGGACCGGCTGGGCGGGGCTCGCGGCCTGGCCGCTGAAGGCCAGCGGGCGGCCGGGCGGCACCGCGTCCAGCGGCTGCTCCAGGTGGACGACCTCCTTGCCGGCGGCGTCCACGGCCGTGATCACGGCGATGGCGTTCTCCCCGAAGTGCCAGCGGTTCGGGTTGCTCAGCACCCCCGCCCAGGTCACCGCGTACCCGGCCCCCGAGCGCACGATCGAGGACACCTGCTCCTTGAGGGCCAGCGGCTGCGGGCCCTCCTGCTTGTCTTCCCTCGCGCACGACGCCATCGCCAGAGCGGCGAGGGCGAGTGCGACGGTCATGTGGCAACGTCGCGTCACTTAGCCGTCATAACCGCTGAATGGGACGTCGCCTCCGGGACACGCGCGCCCCCGCCGGTATCTTTACCGGCCGTCTATCGCGGGCGGACCACGCGTGTCTCGTCCCGGACCGGCCACGACGCCGCGCCCTCTCCGCTCCTCTTCCCCCCGCGAGCCCATCGAAGTGCGGTGGGGAAGTATGGAAGCGGGGACATGCGGAAACCGGCCGAGGAGGAACGGGGAGGACACGGTGGATCTCGGGGAACTGGGGTCGTTCCTGAGGTCGCGCAGGGACCGGCTGCGCCCGGAGGCCGTCGGCCTGCCGGGCGGCGGCCGGCGAAGGGTGCCCGGCCTGCGCAGGGACGAGGTGGCGGAGCTGGCGAGCCTGTCCGCCGACTACTACACGGAGCTGGAGCAGGGGCGCGGCCAGACCCCGTCGGAGCCGGTCGTGCACGCCCTGGCCCGCGCGCTGCGCCTGGGCCCGGACGAGACCGCCCACCTGTTCCACCTGGCGGGCCATCCGGCGCCGTTCGGGGCCGAGCCCGTGCAGATGCAGTCGGCGCTGCAGCAGCTCATGACGCGGCTCGAGAACACACCCGCGATGGTGATCACCGACATCCACGAGGTGGTGGTGCAGAACCACACCGCGCAGGTCCTCGTCGGCCCGCAGGCGGGGCTGACCGGAATTCGGGCCAGCTTCCTCTACCACTGGTTCACCGTCCCGGCCACCCGCGACCTCTATCCCCCGGAGGACCACGACTACCACTCCCGGCTGCTCGTCTCCGATCTGCGCGCCGCGGTCGCTCGTCGTGGCCCGACGGACGCCGTCAGCCGCGAGTTGGTCGGCCACCTGCTGGACGCCAGCGACGAGTTCGCCGGGCTGTGGCGGGCGCACGAGGTCAAGGTCCGCCACGAGGAGTACAAGCGGGTCGTGAACCCGGTGCTCGGCACCCTCAAGGTCACCTGCAACAGCATCGTCACCGCCGACGCCGCCCAGCGGCTGCTCTGGTTCGTCCCCGACGACGCCGGCGTCGTGCCGAGACTGCGCTCGCTCGACCCCGCCGACGTCTGGCGCGACACGCCCGGGCCGGCGTTCGGGCTGGCCGGAACCTGGGGTTGAGCACCCCTGGCAGCACCGGAGCATGCCCAGCACGCTGGTGAAGGCGGCGCGGGGGCGTCAGCCGTGCAGACGGAGGAAACATGCGTGCAGCACTCGCCAGCGGGGTCGGCGCCCCGCTGTCCCTGATCGAACGTGAGATCCCGGAGCCGGGCCCGGGCGAGGTCCTGGTGAAGATCACCGCCTGCGGCGTGTGCTTCACGGACTTCAACCTGCTCCGCGGGCACTTCCCGTTCGCCCGCTTCCCGATCGTGCCCGGCCATGAGATCACCGGCACGGTCGCGGCGCTCGGCAGCGGCGTCACCGGCCTGTCCGTGGGCGACGCGGTCGGGGCCCAGTTCTTGTACGACTCCTGTGGCCATTGCGACTACTGCGTGTCCGGCGACCAGATCCTCTGCCCGGCCAAGCGCATCACCGGCGTCACGGCCGACGGCGGCTATGCCGAGTACGGCCTGTTCAAGGGCGGATATGTGACCCCGCTCCCGGCCGGGCTCGACCCGGTGGCCGCGGCGCCGCTGATGTGCGCGGGCCTCACCGCGTTCAACGGCCTGCGCCGGGCCGGGGCCACCGCGAGCTCCCGGGTGGCGATCATCGGCGCCGGCGGCATCGGCGCCCTCGCCGTCCAGTACGCCGTCGCCATGGGCGCCCGGGTCGCCGTGATCGGCCGGTCGGCCACGGGCGAGGGGACCGCCAAGGAACTCGGCGCGGAGATGTACGTGGCCAGCCGGGACACCGACCCGGCCGCCGCCCTCAAGGCGTGGGGCGGCGGCGCTGACGTCATCCTGAACGCCGCACCTTCAAACGAGGCCGCCTCCGCCGTCCTCACCGGGCTCGCCCCCGACGGCACGATGGTGCTCTGCGGCTACGACAACACCCCGCTCACCCTCAGCGCCCAGCCGATGGTCCTCAACCGGCTGCACGTCATGGCCTCTCCGTCCGGATCGCCCCACGATCTGCGCGACACGCTGGCCTTCTCCGCCCAGCACCGCATCCTGCCCAAGGTCACGCCGATCGGCCTCGACGAGGCACCAGCGGTTCTCGACGCCATGGGCGGCGGGTCCGGCGGCGGCCGCCGCGTCATCACTTTCGCGTGACTCGTAAGGAATATCGATGAGCAAGACCATCCTGATCACCGGGGCGAGCTCCGGATTCGGCGCGCTGTCCGCGCGCGCCCTGGCCCGGGCCGGGCACACCGTGTACGCGGCCATGCGCGCCACCACCGGCCGCAACGCCCAGCACGTCGCCGAGGCGGCCGGCTACGCCAAGGAACTCGGCGTGGACCTGCGCACCGTCGAGCTGGACGTGCTCTCGCAGGAGTCGGTGAACGCCGCGGTCGCGACCGTCCTGGCCGAGACGGGCGCCATCGACGTGGTCGTGCACAACGCCGGCCACATGGTGCTCGGCCCCGCCGAGGCGTTCACCCCCGAGGAGCTCGCCGCCGTCTACGACACGAACGTGCTGGGCAGCCAGCGGCTCAACCGGGCGGTCCTGCCGCACATGCGCGAGCGGCGGCAGGGCCTGCTGCTGTGGATCGGCTCCAGCTCCACCAGGGGCGGCACCCCGCCGTACCTCGCGCCCTACTTCGCCGCCAAGGCGGCGGCCGACGCCCTCGCGGTGTCGTACGCGGCCGAGCTGGCCCGCTTCGACATCGAGACCACCATCGTCATCCCCGGCGCGTTCACCTCGGGCACGAACCACTTCGCCAACGCCGGACACCCGGCCGAGCAGACGGTGCTCGCGGCCTACGAGGAGCGGTACGGCGCGCTGATGGAGCAGGTGGGCGAACGGCTGGCCGCGCTGCAGCCGCCCGGCGCCGACGTGTCCCTGGTCGCCGACGCCGTCGTCCAGGTCGTGGACACCCCGCACGGCACGCGGCCCTTCCGGGTGCACGTGGATCCGCTCGACGACGGGTCGGCCGAGGTGAGCGAGGTCGCCGACCGCATCCGCGCCCGCTTCCTCACCCGCATCGGACTGGCGGACCTGCTCGGTCCGCACAGCGCCACCTGAACCGACGCCTGACCCTGTCGAGAAGACGCGGCTACCGCGGGCGGACCACGCGTGTCTCGTCCCAGACCGGCTCCGGCGACTCGTACACCCGCCCGTCGGAGCCGAAGACCAGGTAGCGGTCGAAGTCGGCCGCGAACCAGCGGTCGTGCGTCACCGCCAGCACGGTGCCCGCGAAGGCGTCCAGGCCCTGTTGCAGGGCCTCGGCGCTGGCCAGGTCGAGGTTGTCGGTCGGCTCGTCGAGCAGCAGCAGCGTGGCGCCCGACAGTTCGAGCAGCAGGATCTGCAGGCGGGCCTGCTGGCCGCCCGACAGCGTCTCGAACCGCTGCTCGGCGACCCGGCCGGCGAGCTCGTAGCGGGCCAGGGCCTTCATCGCCTCGTTCTTCAGCCGGGCGTGCTCGGTCATGACGATCTCACAGGGCGTACGGCCGAGCAGTTCGGGCCGGGCGTGGGTCTGCGCGAAGTGCCCGGGGACCACCCGCGCGCCGAGCCGCATCGCGCCCGAATGACGCACGTCCTCCCCGGCCAGCAGCCGCAGGAAGTGCGACTTGCCGGACCCGTTCGAGCCGAGCACGGCGACCCGCTCGCCGTACCAGACCTCCAGGTCGAAGGGCTTCATGAGGCCGGTCAGCTCCAGGCCCTCGCACATCACCGCGCGCTTGCCGGTGCGTCCGCCGCGCAGCCGCATGCTGATGACCTGGTCCTTCGCCGAGAGCTCCGGCGGCCCGGCCTCCTCGAACCGGCGCAGCCGGGTCTGCGCGGCGTGATAGGCGGAGCTCATGCCGTCGTTGTAGGTGGCCTTCTGCTTGAGCATGACCACCAGGCGCCTGAGCTTGGCGTGCTCCTCGTCCCAGCGCCTGCGCAGCTCGTCGAGCCGCTCGTTGCGCTCCCGCCGCGCCTCGGCGTACGTCGCGAAGCCGCCGCCGTGGATCCAGACGTTGCCTGACTCGACCGTGACGATCCGGTCGGCGGCGTTGGCAAGCAGTTGCCGGTCGTGGGAGACCAGCAGCACGGTCTTCGGCGTCTCGCGCAGCGCCGTCTCCAGCCACACCTTGCCCGGCACGTCGAGGTAGTTGTCCGGCTCGTCGAGCAGCAGCACCTGGTCGGGCCCGCGCAGCAGGGCCTCCAGCACCAGCCTCTTCTGCTCGCCGCCCGACAGCGTGGCGACCTCGCGATACTTCACCCGGTCGTACGGCGTGCCGAGTGCGGCCATCGCGCAGGCGTCCCAGAGCACCTCGATGTCGTAGCCCCCGGCGTCGGTGTAGTCGGTGATCGCCTGGGCGTACCGCATCTGGGTCTTCTCGTCGTCCCGCTCCATCATCACCAGCTCGGCGGCGTCGAGCCGTTCCGCCGCCGTCCTGACCCGTTCCGGCGCGACGCTGAGCAGCAGGTCCTGGACCGTACGGCCGTCCCTGATGTTGCCGACGAACTGCCGCATCACGCCGAGCCCGCCCGAATGGGCCACCGAGCCCTCGACCGGCTGGAGATCGCCCGCGATCATCCGCAGCAGGGTCGTCTTGCCCGCGCCGTTCGGGCCGACCAGGGCCGCCTTGACGCCCTCCCCCACCCGGAACGAGATGTCGTTCAGCAGCATCCTGCCGTCCGGCAGCACATGCGTCAGATGCCCGACCTCGACATGCCCCACCGCGGATCTCCTGCTCGGATGTGTTCGTGCGCTTCCCGCGCAGGCTACTCACCACATCTACACGCGGCATCTCTTTTTCGCCGGCCACGCCGTCGAGACACTCTTCGGGCGGAGCCACCGAGGAACGGCCGGAAGGAACGGTTCGGGACCAAGTGTTCCTAAGGAGCGAAGGGAGGGGGCGGCCTCGCCCCGGGCGATCTGGACCGATCACCGCGGCTCGAAGTGTTCCGCCCCTCACTGCCATACGAACAGTTGACATACAAGTGTTCACATGGATCAGGGGAAGGAACACCTGTGAGCCCTGGCCAGGCTCCTCCTGAGAGCCGAAGCCGTGGCGAGTTCCTTCATCGAAGGTCTGCAGATCAACGTCTGGCGACTGGCCAAGGCGGATGTGGCATCACGTACCGGCATAGAGACGCATGACGACACGGCCTACGCCGTCCTTGGAAACAATGCCTACGTCTCCGCGCTCACCGCGTACCGCTACAAAGGAGCCGCCGACTCACGCCGAGACCAGGAGGGAATCGGCGCCTGCATCGATCGATTCACCGCGGACACCACTCGGGCCGTCATCGACACAGACCGATTCGGCGCGGAGCTGGACGCCATGGAAACGGAGTGGCGGAAGAAGCTGGGGAGAGTTCGTGCGGAGTCGTCCGTCGATCTCCTCCTGCGAGTGCTTCCCTCCGCTCCCGTACTCACAGTCGCCACCGCCGCCGATCTGATCGGACGATCCACGCAGCGCGCCAACGACGCTGTCAACCAGCTCACGGCAGCAGGTGTGCTCAAACAGACCACTATTGGAAGACGCAACCGCGCATTCGAGGTACCGGATCTCATCAGCGCTCTCACCGGATTCGAGCGTGCCCTCGCCAGCCCCCCTGGGTGACACTCGCCAGGCACCACCCGCGCGTCCGCTCCCCTACCGCCCATGAGGCGTTTGTGCCGCGACGCCTGCCGCCGTGGGCGGCTGACGAGGTGCGGAGGGTGTGTCCCCACTGCCGGGCCGCGACGGGGAAGGGCCAGGGCCGGCTCTGGCAGCGCACCTCCCCTCGTCCATGCGGCCCCTGAGATCCGACCGCTGAGGACCCTGCCGAGAGCCGCCCCCGGAATCAGGCCCTGGATCCGGCCCCGGATCCGCTCTGAGATGCGGCTCTGAGATCTGGTGCCCGATCTTTTTCCACAGTTCCAGAATCCCTTGACCTGGTGGCGAATCGCCCGGAAATAGCCTGGCATTTCAGGGGATTTCCGAGTCAAAGGGGCCGGATATGTCAACAGATCCGATCCTCGACTGCCCGCTCGACCAGGTCCCGGAGGGTCCGGAGTTCATCGAGGCCGCCATGCGGTGGCACTTCAGCCCGGATACCGGCTCGCCGTTCTGGCTGGAGCGGGCGAAGACACTCGGCTTCGACCCGCGTGAGGACGTGCGCACCTTCGAGGACCTGCGCCGCTTCCCCAACGTGGCCAACGAGCTGCGCGACGTCCGGGTGGAGGACCTCATCCCCCGGGGGTACGGCCCGGACGCGGACGTGATCGGCGTGTACGAGAGCGGTGGCACGACGGGGCCGCCCAAGCGCGTCGTGCTGCTGCGCGACTGGCTGGAAAGGCTGATGCACCGGACCCAGCAGGGTCTGCAGGAGAGGGGCTATCCCGAGAGCGGCCACTGGCTGGCGCTCGGGCCGACCGGGCCGCACGTCTTCGGCGAGCTGGTCCGCTGGCAGGCCGCGCGGCGGGGCGGCATCCGGTTCACGGTCGACATGGATCCCCGGTGGGTGAAGAGGTGCATCGCCGAGGGCCGTGGAGACGAGGCCGAGCGCTACGCCGAGCACCTGATCGACCAGAGCACCTACATCCTGGAGACCCAGGACGTGCGGGTCCTGGTGACCACACCGCCGCTGCTGACCCGGCTGGCCCGCAGGAGCGCGCTCGTCGAGCTGATCAACGCGAAGGTCGCCGCGATCAGCTGGGGCGGCGCGCACATGGACCCCGACACCCGCTACCTGCTCCGCACCGAGGTCTTCCCGAACGTCAAGCTGTACGGCACGTACGGCAGCACGATGATCCTCGGCGGACTGGCAGAGCGGGTCGTGCCACCGGAGGAGGACCTCGTCATCTTCGACGCGTTCTCGCCCTACATCATGTTCTCGGTGGTGGACCAGGAAACCGGCGAGGCCGTCCGGTACGGCGACCGCGGCCAGGTCGTGATGCACCACGTCAGCAAGAGCTTCCTGCTGCCCAACAACCTCGAACGCGACCTGGCCACCCGTGTGGCGCCGCCGCCGGGGCAGCTGGGCGACTCCGTCGCCGACGTCGGCCCGCTCCCCACCTTCGAGAACGAGACGGTCATCGAGGGGGTGTACTGATGGACGAGCTGATCCGGCTCGACGCACTGGGCGCGGGCGGCTCCTACCACAGCCGCAGCCGGTTGACGATCACCGAGCTGACCGGGACGCCGGCCGCCGAGCTGAGCCTGGTGCCGCGACTGTTCGTCCAGCGGACGATGGCGGCCCTGCGCGAGGCACGGACCCTGCCGGCTCACGAGCGGGCGACGGCACTCGCCCGCGCGGGGCGGCTCTTCGCGACCGGCGTGGTGGACGGCATCCCGGCGGAGGAATACCAGCACATCGTCAGCCGCGTCTCGGGGATGCCGATCACCGTGGTCCGGTCGGCTACCGCGGGCATCGGGCGGCGGGCAGGAGAGGCGTACCGCACCACCCGGTACGCCCGGCCGCAGGGCGCGGTGGACGACTGGCGCGACCCGCTCACCCGCAACGGCCAGGCGGTCTGGACGCGGCGCGGCGACGTCTTCGCCGTACACGCCGCGGGCAACCACCCGGGCGTGCACACGCTGTGGCTGGAGGCCCTGGCGCTCGGCTACCGGGTCGCGGTGCGCCCGTCGCGGCGCGAGCCGTTCACCCCGCACCGCCTGATCACGGCGCTGCGGGAGTCGGGGTTCGGCGACGACCAGGTGGTGCTCCTGCCGACCGACTACGCGGTGGCCGACGACGTCATCCGCGACGCCGACCTCGCCATGGTGTACGGCGGCGAGGAGGTCGTGAACAAGTACGGCAACGACGTCAGGGTGCTGCCGCAGGGCCCGGGACGGTCCAAGATCCTGCTCACCGGGCACGACTGGGAGTCCCACCTGGAAACAATCGTGGACTCGGTCAGCGCCTTCGGAGGGACGGCCTGCGTGAACACGACCGCCGTCTTCGTGGAGGGCGATCCCGCACCGGTGGCCGAGGCCGTCGCGGAACGGCTCTCGGCGATCCCGAGCCTGCCGCCGGAGGACGACGGCGCGGTGCTGCCCGTCCAGCCGGTCGCGGACGCGCACGCGATCGAGAAGTACCTGCTCGACCACGTGAACGGCGCCACGCCCGTGCTCGGCGGCGACGGCGTGGTGGACGACCTGGGCGACGGGAGCGCGGTCCTGCGACCCGCCGTCTTCCGGGTGGACCGGCCTGACGCGCCCCAGACGGGCATCGAGCTGTCGTTTCCCTGCGTGTGGTTCGCGCCCTGGAGCCGGGCGGACGGCGTCGAACCGCTGCGGGACACGCTCGTGCTGACCGCGATCACGGATGACGACGGGCTGGTCGACCACCTGGTGGAGGATCCGTCGATCAGGAACGTCTACCTGGGCGACACCCCCACGTATCTGATGCCGCCGTGGGTTCCGCACGACTCCTACCTCGGCGAGTTCCTCATGCGTACAAAAGGTGTCATCCGCACTTAACCAACCGATAAAGGCCCAGTAGATTCTGGGCCATGCGCAAGACGAGACGGTGGCGGCGCCGCCTGCTGCAGGCGCTCGCCGTCGTCGTGGTGCTCGCGGTGGCCGCCGTCGGCGGCGCGGGCTGGTACTACTCCGGCCTGGTCATCGACCCCGTCCACACCTCCGGCTATCCCCTGGAGGTGACGGCCGTCAGCGGCGACCAGGTCACGATCAAGGGCGGCGCCGACACGGCCGCCCCCGGCACGTACGGCCTGACCTGGGCGGACGGCAACGCACTGCTGGGCCAGGTGATCGCGAGCGGAGCCGGCACGGTGACCAGGAAGGTCACCGAGGTCGTCCGCGGCGAGCTGCGTCCCGGCGTGCACGCCTACCTCGACCGATGGATGTGGGGCCACGCGACCCCGGCCGCCGTCGGCGTGCCGTACACGGACGTGAAGGTCCCCTCACCGCTCGGCGACTTCCCCGGCTGGCGGACCGAGGGCACCTCGGCGACCTGGGTGATCGCCGTACACGGCCGCAACGGCGGCCCGGGGGAGGCCCTGCGCGTGCTGCCGGTTTTCCACAGCCTGGGGATGCCGGTGCTGGGCATCACCTACCGCAACGACGAGGGCGCCCCCGCGAGCTCGGACGGCAAGCTCCACCTCGGCGCCACCGAATGGCAGGACGTCGCGGCGGCCATCACGTACGCCAGGAAGCAGGGCGCGACCGGCATCGTCCTGTACGGCTGGTCGATGGGCGGGGGCATCGTGCCGATGACCGTGCGCAACCTGCCCGGCGAACCCATCAAGGCCATGATCCTCGACAGCCCGGTCATCGACTGGCGGGCGCCGATCGCCCTCGGAGCCGAGCAGATGGGCGTGCCCGGCTTCCTCGTGTCGGTGGGCGAATGGGTCATCGCGCGGCGCACCGGCGTGTCCTTCGACGACGTCGACCACCTGCGGCACGCCCGGGAGTTCACGATCCCCACGCTGGTCTTCGTGGACGACGACGACGCGACCGTGCCGGTCGGTCCGGCGCTGCGGTTCGCCGAGGCTCGCCCCGACATCGTCAGGCTCGTACGGACGAGCGGAGGCGGGCACACGGGCTCCTGGAACGCGGACCCCGGGCGTTACGAGCGGGAGTTGAAGGAGTTCGTCTCGTCCCTGTGACGACGCGCTCGGGAGCTCCTGTAGGGGTCAGCCCGGGACGACCACGGTCATCGAGCTGGCGACCAGGGTGAAGCCGAGCCGTTCGTACACACGTCTGGCCGGGTTGCCCTCGGACACGGCAAGGCCCAGCCGCTCCCATCCATCGGCCGCCGCCCTCTCCCGTACGGCGGCCAGCATGCGCGCCCCGAGGCCGGAGGGCGTGCGGGCGGGGTGCCGGAAGACCTCGACCACCCAGGGCCGGCCGTTGAAGAGCGTGACCAGCACGCCGCCGGCCACCACATCGTCCCGGTCCACGGCGAGCACGCTGCAGGGGAGGAGCTCACCGGTCACCTTCCCCTCCAGCAACGGGGTGAGGACGTCGCGCAGCGCGGCGGCGTCGTCCACGTGCCGGTGGTCGGGATGACCCGGCGGATAGGCCGCCCGCCACGCGTCGAACAGCTCTTCCGCAGGGCGGTCGCAGGGCGTGAACCGTAGGCCGCCGGGGGCGCCGGCCTCGGCGGGCGGCGCCGTACGCAGCTCACAGGTCATCTCGTGGGCGTGCCGCATCACGCGGGCGCCGCGCGCGACGAGCGCCTCGCCCAGGTCCACCGGCCCCGCCACCGCCCAGCCCGGCAGCTTCGTCATGATCGCGTCGACCGCCCCCGGGCCCACGACCTCGACCAGGTCGGCGCACGGCAGCCCGTACCGCTGGTTATTCACATAACTGACGGCGGGAGCGCCGTCCGCCCCGGTCAGCATCACTCGTTCCACAGGAGGGAGGCTCCCCGAGCACGACGAGAGCGGGCAACACCTTTTCCCCCGGCCGCGCCTTCCCTGCCGGACGCCGAGCCCGGAAAGACCCTCTTCCTCCGTGGTTGAGCACGGGCTTCGGCGACCGGCTCGGAAAAAGATGGCGTGGCCCGGGAACAACGAGTGCGGAGACATGGTTGGATGAAGCGTGGCCGGTGTGCAGGTGTCCCCGGGCCTCACCTAATTTGCCTTCGCGGACTACCGTTCGGCTGGAGCCGCGTTGTGCCTTTCGCCGAGAGGCGACCCGGCACCGGCACCACACGTGCGGGACCCCGGCAGGAGATCCTCCTGCCGGGGTCCTGGCGTCTACCGGGGCCTCCACGCGCCCCCGGGGGTGAACCGTTCACCGCCGCAGGCCGCCTGACCCCCGCGAATATCACCCGCCTTACCCCTTTGCATCCACTTTTGTCGGCTGCGGGTGACAAGATGCGTCCGTGCCTGATTTGGATCCGCAGTCGATCGCCTCCTACTGGGATGCGGAGGCAGACACCTTCGACGACGAGGCCGACCACGGGCTCCGCGACCTCCGGGTCCGGGCGGCCTGGGCGGGGCGGCTGCGGTCCTGGATGCCGCGTCCTCCCGCCGACGTCCTCGACCTGGGCTGCGGCACCGGCTCGCTGACGCTGCTGCTGGCCGAGCAGGGACATCGGCCGGTGGGCGTGGACCTGTCCCCCAGGATGGCCGAGGCGGCCCGGGGCAAGCTCGCCGCCGCGGGCTTCGCCGCGCCCGTCCTCACCGGCGATGCGAGCGACCCGCCGGCCGCCGCCGGAACCTCCTTCGACGTCGTCCTGGCCCGGCATCTGCTGTGGACCCTGCCCGCCCCGGAGCGCGCGTTGCGCACCTGGATGGGTCTGCTGCGCCCGCAAGGCCGGCTGATCCTCATCGAGGGCAACTGGCAGGCCTCCGGGGACGGCCCGCCGTACGTGCCGGGCGCCGGCGCCCTGCCCTGGCTGGGCGGGGTGAGCGCCGGACCTCTCGTCGAGGTGCTGCGGCCGTACGCCGCGAGTGTGGCGGTGGAGCCGCTGCCCGACCCGGTGCTGTGGGGCAGGCCCATCCACGACGAACGATACGCCGTAATCGCCAACCGCTGAGCTGCGTATTCTGCGGAAAACACGCAATGCCGATTCCGTAAACGTCTCGGCAATTAGTCGAAGCGCATTGCCGGCGGAATGCGGGGGCAAAACGGAGCCCGGTCATCCGCGTCGTCATCGACAGCCACGCCCAACTGCGCACATGGAATGCCACAGCGAACGGGCCGAGAGGGGTCAACTTGCCTGGACGGGCTCCCGAGGCGTGTGACAACGATTGAGATACGACCCGATCGCTGATCGGAGAGGAGTATCTCTATGCACGGCACTCGATTCTCATTACTGCTGGGTCCGGCAGTCCTGTCCGCAGTCACGCTCTGGCCGGCCATCGCATCGGCCGCCACCGCCGCCCAGCCCTCCGGCCTCGCCGCCGCGCTCAGCGCGCCGCGGGCCGAGGAGCCGGGCACCAGCCTCGGCGAACAGTCGGAGGAGGCGGCTCAGCAGAGCGGACGCGCGTACGAGGAGGAGAGCGGGTACGGGCGGGAGAGCGCCCAGGAAGAGAAGGGCTCGTCGAGCGAGGAGTCGAGCGGCAGCCAGTCGGAGAGCAACCTCGGCTACCAGCGCTCGCGGGCATCGCTGCGCGAGTCGTCACTGCGCTCGTCGTCACTGCGCGAGTCGTCGCTGCGCTCGTCGCTGCTGCGGAGCAGCAATCCGAGGCTCAGCGAGGAGTCGTCGTACAGCCGTCCGATCAGCTCCACGCGGACGATCACCTACCAGCGTCCGGTCACGCAGACGCGTATGGTGACGGAGAGCCGTCCGGTCACGTTCACCCGGCAGATCACCTTCCAGCGCCCGGTCACCGAGACGCAGACGGTCACCCGGATGCGTCCGGTCACCGAAACGCGCCAGGTGTCCTACCAGCGTCCCGTGAGCTACACGCGCATGGTCACCGAGAGCCGTCCGGTCACCCACCAGGAGACCTTCCAGCGGCCCGTCACCCAGACGCGGTACGTCACCGAGTCACGTCCGGTGACCCGGTACGTCACCTACCAGCGTCCCGTGGTGAGCTACGTCACCGAGAGCCGTCCGGTCACCCGCCAGGAGACCTTCCAGCGGCCCGTCACCGAGACGCGGTACGTCACCGAGTCACGTCCGGTGACCCGTCAGGAGACCTTCAAGCGTCCGGTCACCGAGACGCGCTTCGTCACGGAAAGCCGTCCGGTCAGCTACACCCGGATGGTGCCGGAGACTCGCGAGGTGCAGTCCACGCGCTTCGTCACCGAGAGCCGTCCGGTCAGCTACACCCGCATGATGACCTACCAGCGCCCGATTACCGAGACACGGTACGTCACCGAGTCGCGGCAGGTCACCAGCTACAGCCGGCCCATGATGCACTCCTCCAGCAGCGAGGACTGCGACCCGTGAGCCGGGAAGCGAGGTCCTGACAGCCAGTAGGGCCACGAAGGGGCACGGGCGTTCCCGCCCGTGCCCCTTCCGCGTGTCCGGGCACGCTCAGCGTCCCCTGCCCCGGAAGTCGCACTGCCCGGAGCTGTCCGTCGGGTTGTCCCTCAGGCACCCTTCGTCGACGACGTCGGACACCCCGGCCAGTTCGCTCGCCGCCCTGGCCACGGCCAGGGGGTCGGCGCCGGGGGCGACCCTGACGCGGAAGGACTCCGACATGTCCTCGGCCCTGGTCTCCTTCAGCGGCCCGGGGTTCGTCTCGCTCTTTCGGTAGTTCTCGAACGCCGTCCACCGGTCCTCGAACACGACGGTCCGCACGTCGGGGCGGGTCTGAAGGGCCCGCATGATGTTCCCCTTCTCCCTGTCGGTGGCCGCGCCGTCCTTGCAGCCCTCGAAGGGGGAGGGATCCGTACAGAGGAAGACCGAGACGTCGGCCCAGCCGGACGAGACCGCCGCGACGCCGGCCTCCCGGGCGTCCGGGGAGGGGTCCGGAGAGGGCTCTGCCAGCCGTGCCACGCCCACGATCGTGGTCGCCACCGCGAGGGCCGCCGCGGCGATCGCGAGGCCGCGCGGCCGCATGCCGCGCGGGGCGGGCAGCGCGTGGTCGAGGTCGTCGTCCGGCACCGTACGCGCGCGGGCCGCCATGGCGTCACGCAGCCGATCCTCGATGGTGCTCAATCGTCTTCTCCCAGTTCGCGAAGGAGTCTGGCCAGGGCCCGTGCGGTCGTGGATCTGACGGTGCTCTGCCCCACCCCCATGACCAGGGCGATCTCGGAGTCCGCCAGGTCGAGGTAGTAGCGCAGCACCAGCGCCTCCCGCTGGCGCCGGGGCAGCCGGGCCAGCGCCAGCAGCACCTGCCTGCGGGATTCGCCGATGAGGACGGCGGTCTCCGCCGAGTCGGCGAGGTCGGTGACCCGCTGCGTGCGCCGCAGCATGACCGCGCGGCGGCGCAGCACCGACCGCGACCCGTTGAGCACACAGGTCCGCAGATAGGCGAGCCTCAGATCCAGGGGCCGCCGCCGGCCGTGCAGCCGGGCGAAGACGTCCTGCACCACGTCCTCGGCCGTCTCCAGGTCGCCGACGAGCAGCACCGCGAGCCGCACCAGACTGACCCGGTGCTCGCGATACAGAGCCGCCAGATCGGCCTGGGGAGGAGGTCCTGGCGGCGCGAGCGCCGTCGGCCATTGGGATTCACGATCCATGCAGTGTGAACGCGCACCCCCGCCGATCCGCTGCTCGCGGGTTTCCGGCCCGGCACGCGTGAAGGCCCCTCCGGATGATGGTCCGGAGGGGCCTCACGACGTCGAGACCTCGCGTCACGCCTCGCTGGCGTGGGCCGCCAGGACGCGCCAGCCGTACTCGTCGGTGTGCACCCATGTGCGCGTGTAGCGCAGCCGGCCGGCGAACGGCTCGCCGGCGAAGGCGCCTTCAAGGGTGCCGAGGAAGCACGTGACTCCGGTCGTCCCCGAGACGACGACGGTGAGGTCCTCCTCGGCCACCTTCGTCATCACCTGCGTACGCGAACGGTGGTTGTGGAGATCGAGCGGCTTGGCCTCCGTGTGCAGCCGGCCGTCCGGCGGTCCCGTGAAGACCAGCCGCTCGTCGAGCAGCCGGTCGAGCTCCTCCACGTCACCCAGGAGCTGCGCCTTCTGCAGCCGCCGCTCGGCCTCGTACAGGTCGTCCAGAAGAGTGCCTGCCATGTCGGTCCTCTCCGTCGTGGCGCGTCTTCGGCGACAACGGTAGTCCCGGCGGCCAGTAGCGGTTTCAGCGGCTCACTACCCGGCGTTCCGCGTGCTCCCGGGCGCGCAGAACGGGCAGAACGGCTCGCGCTGGACGCACACCTTGACCGCGTCGCTGTCGTTGGCCCGGTCGAGGTCGAGCTCCTTGCCGCTGACGGTGGCGGTGTTGACCGTCTCTCCGACCGCGGTGGCCTTGGCCCGGACGACCAGCGTGGCCGTCGCGCCACTGGCCAGCGTTCCCACGTTCCACGTTCCCCCGGCGTACGTGCCGGTCGAGCGCGTGGACGACACGAAGGCGAGGTTGGCCGGCAGGACGTCCTTGACGGCGACGCCGGTGGCGTCGTCGGGCCCGGCGTTGGCGACCGTGACGCGGTAGATGACGGTCTCGCCCACGGTGACCTCGGTCTTGTCCGCGGACTTGACCACGCTCAGGTCGACCGCCGGGTTGACCCCGGTGACGGCCTCACCGCTGGTGGAGGCCAGCGGCTCGGGCTCGGAGCCGAGCCGGTTCTCGTAGGCGACCGCGCCGCTGTTGACGACCTGCTTGCCCGCGGCCTGCCTGCCGACCTTGACCCGGAACTCCACGGTGGCGCCGTCCGGCAGGGCGGTGTCGTTGGCCAGCCTGCCTCCCGCCGTGCCCGTGGCGCCCTCTCCCAGCCTGAAGGAGATCACACCGGTGGCGGCGTCGAACTCGGCCTGGTCGTCGCCGGCCTGGTCGGTCATGGCGCCGCTGCCCGGGCCGCCCACGACGCGCAGCGAGCCCGGCACGTAGGCGGTCCCCGCCGGGACCTTGTCGGTGAGCCGGACGTTCTGCGCCACGTCGCCGCCCTTGTTGACGGCGGTCAGCCGGTAGGTGATCTCGGCGCCGACGTTCACCGGCCCCTGCGGGCTCGCCGACTTGGTGACGACCACGCACGCGGGGGTGCCGAAGAAGACGTCGTCGAGGAAGTTGCCGACCGACGCGTTGCCGCCGGCGGCGGAAATGGAGCGGAAGGCGAACCTGGTGGTCGTCTGCCCGGCGGGCACGGTGTAGGTGCCGTGGTAGGTGCCCCACTTCCCGTTGCCGTCGGACATGGTCCCCTGCTGGACGGGACCCGAGGGAGCGCCGATGTCCAGCGCCATCTGGTCGGTGCCGAGCCGCCCGCGGTGGGACAGCCGCCAGTAGAGCTTCTGCCCGGGGGTGGTCGGACGGTCCTGGTAGAGGGTCGAGACCTGGTTGGCGTTCAGCTCCGCGAACTGCGCGCCCTCGACCGCCGGAACGTTCATCCGGGGGCTCCAGAGCTCGATCATGTGGTCGGTGGCGGTCGTCCGCCAGCCCGGCACCGCATTCGGGTTCTTCTGCGAGGCGTCGGGGAACGGAGCCCACGTCCCGGCGACGCCGGGCTTCTCGAAACCGCCGTTGACCAGCGCCACCTGCTCAGGACACGACGCGGGGTCCGGCGCCGCCGCCCGCGGCGTCACCGTGGCCACGGCCTCGGTGCGGGCGGGCGCGGCGTCGGCGGGGACCGCTCCGGACAGCGCCAGGGGGACCGCCGCCGCCACCAGGGCGGCGACGGGGTAACACATCCTGTGGATGTGCCTCATCATTAGCGTCCTCTCGTCGTGGCGATTCACCAGGCCGTACGACCGGCGCTGGCACCGCACGGAAGATTCGTCCGACGTGGACGAGAGGAGCGGCACGACACGTGTGGCCGTGCCAACAGTTGGCCGGATCTTGTTCTCTCCCGACCCTGCGCAGGCAAGATCCGGATCTATGTCGAGGGCTCCCACGGCCAGAACTGGACCAAGAACTGCTCCCGCGGATCCGCTTCGTCATCGGCCCGCGTGTACACCCGTACGCTCCACAGCCGTTCCGGCTCGCCGACAGGAGAGGCCTGCGGACGGCGGGGACGGTTCAGCAGGCGGCGCGCACGGCCTCCCGCGCCGCGCGGGCGAGCTCCTCATCGTGCGGCCGGTCCAGCTCACGCGCGAGCTCGATCGTCCGGTCGAGCAGCGCCAGCGCCTCGTCACAGCGGCCCGCCGCGCGGCACGTCTCGGCGTACGCGTGCAGGACATCGATCTCCAGCTGCACCTCGGCCAGCGGCTCCAGCAGCTCGAAGGCCCGCCGGTGGTGTTCGAGCGCCTTCTCGTGTGAACCCGTGATCCGCAGCGCGACACCGAGATAGTTGTGGCACCACGCCTGGTTGTGCTGGAGACTGTGCTGCTCGGACAGCTTCAACGCGTCATGCAGGATGCGCAGCGACTCCGCCGGGTCGTCCGGCGCCAGCGCGAGACCGAGGGTGACGAGCCCGGTGACCTGTGCGGGCCCGTCCGCCAGCGCGATGGCCGCCCGGGCGAGTTCGACGGCCTCACCGCGCCGCCCGAGGTGAAGCGTCACCCATCCGTCGAAGGCCAGCGCCTGCGACTGCCCCATGCGGCGCCCGAGCTTCTCGAACAGCTCGCGTGCCCGCCGGAAGTGCGCCTGCGCCGCTTCGAGGTCGCCGAGATCGCGGCGTACGAAGCCGATGCGCAGCGCGAGGGCGGCCGCGGTGTCGTCGTCCGGTCCCGAACGCTCGGCCGCCTCGTAGGCGGAGAGCGCCTCGCCGAGGCGTCCGGCGGCGGCACGGGCGAAGCCGAGGTCCGCGAGCAGCGCGGCCCGCTGCTGATCGCGGCCGAGACGCGCCGCGGCGTCCGCGGCGGCTTCGAGCAGGCGGGCCTGGTCGTCGGTTCCGCGGTGCCGGAAGAACCAGACCCGCATGGCCTGCGGCAGCTCGGCCACCACCTCGTCCACGCCGAGCCGTACGGCGGAGTCGAAGCAGGCCACCAGGTTGACGTACTCGAGGTCGAACCAGGCCATGGCCTTCGCCGGATCTCCCGGCGAGGGTTCCCTGCGGTGCGGCGAAGGCAGGGTCCGATCGTGGGCGACGGCCTGCGTCAGGTAGTGCGTCAGAACCCGGCGCAGGGCGGCTTCGGCCCGTGGCTCCTCGTCGGCGGCGAGGTCCGCCGCGTACTGCCGGATCAGGTCGTGCATCCGGTATCGCCCGGGCGAGAGCTCCTGGACCAGGTGGGCGTCGACCAGCTCCTCCAGCGCCGCGCCGGCCCGGTCGGGCGGCATGTCGGTGAGCGCGCCCGCCACCGGCGCGTCGAAGTCGGTGCCCGGCAGCACGCCCAGCAGCCGGAACATGCGGCGCTGGACCGTGTCGAGCTGCTGCAGCGACATGCCGAAGGCCGAGTCGAAGCGGCTGGGGGTGGCACGCAGCCGCTCGGCCAGCACGGCCACCGTCCAGCCCGGGCGGTGGCGAAGCCGCGCGCCCGCCATCCGCAGCGCCAGCGGGAGCCCGCCGCACTGCCGCAGCACCTGACCGACCGCTTCCTCTTCTGCGAGCGAGAGCCCGGCCGCCCGGCCGAACAGGTGCGCCGCGTCGTCGTCGGCCAGCGGTTCCAGGGACACCGGCGGCACCGCGTCCAGGCTGACCAGCCGGTGACGACTGGTGACCAGGACCGCGGACTTCCCCGCGCCCGGGAGCAGCGGACGCACCTGCTCCGCGTCGACCGCGTTGTCGAGCACGACGAGAACCCGCAGGCGGGACAGCTCCGACCGCCACAGCGCCGCGCGTTCTGCGGTGCCGGCCGGGGGGTGGGTGACGTCCAGCGCGCCCAGCAGCCGGCCCAGCGCGGCGTGCGGCTCCAGCGGCTCCTGCCCCGGGGTGAATCCCTGCAGGTCGAGATAGAGCCCGCCGTCCGGAAACGCGGGGACGAGCCGATGGGCCGCATGCACGGCCAGGCTGGTCTTGCCGACGCCCGCCATGCCGTCGATCGCGGCCGCGCCGGTGGTGCGGATCAGCTCCTCGACCAGCGCGCACTCCGCTTCCCTGCCGGTGAAATCGAACAGGTCCGCCGGCAGATCGTTGCGGCGCCGGGCGGGCGCCGCGCCGGCTTCGGCCGCCTCGGCCCACAGGGCGCGCAGTGGCCGGGGATCGCGTCCCACGGCCCGGCACAGCGCCACGACGGCATCCCACGGCGGCACGAGCCGGCCGGTCAGATATCGCGACAACGACGAGCTGCTCAGACCCGTCTGGCGGGCGAGGGCACGCAGGCTGAGCCCGCTCAGCTCCTTGATCCGGGCGAGCTGAGCCACCAGTCGTTCCTGGGGGCTGGACACGTGCAACACCGTACCCGTCCCGGCCCACACGGACGGATCGGCGACGCGTTCGCGCAGCTCAGCCGGGTTCTGGGTGTCCCACGGTGTCCCACGGACCAGGCGGGACCGGGCACGCCGATGGTCGGATAGCTCCTGTCGGAAACACCCGAAACGAACTGCCGGAACCCCGCGACGAAGGAGAAGCGATGTCGACCGAGCGCATGCCGAACCCCGCGGCCTTGATCCCCGAGGCGACGGAGGCCCTGATGGCGCTCAACAGGGCCGTCACAGGCGCCGGAGTCGACGGCAGGCTGCTGGCGCTGAGCCATCTGCGGGCCAGCCAAATCAACGGCTGCGCTCCCTGTGTCGCCGGGGGCGTCCAGCAGGCTCAGCGGCACGGCGTGACGGCGGACCAGATGCATGCCGTCGCCGCGTGGCGGGAGACACCGTGGTTCAGCGACGAGGAGCGCGCCGCGCTGGCCCTGACCGAGGCCGTGACCCGGCTCGCCGACCGGCCGGACCCGGTGCCGGACCAGGTGTGGGACATGGCCGCCACGCACTTCGACCAGAAGGAGCTGGCCGCGCTCCTGCTCAACATCGCCATCGCCAACGCCTTCAACCGGCTCAACGTGCCGACCCGCCGGCAGGCGGGCCAGTGGTGACGCCGTCCCCCAGCACCGTTTGAAGCCACACATCACAGAGAGAGGAAGTCGTCATGTCGACCACGCCGAAGACCACCACCGCCAAGGGCCAGAAGTACGACGGGTTCACCGAGGAAGAGCGCGACGCGATGAAGGAGCGCGCCAAGGAGCTGAAGACGAGCGCTCGGCGGGGCGCCAAGGCCGACACGGAGAGCGAGGTGCTCGCGAAGATCGCCGAGATGCCGGAGTTCGACCGCGTCATCGCCGAGCGCTTGCACGCGGTGATCAAGGCCAGCGCGCCCACCCTGACCCCGAAGCTGTGGTACGGGATGCCGGCGTACGCCCACAACGGCAAGATGATCTGCTTCTTCCAGGCCGCGGCGAAGTTCAAGGCCCGGTACGCGACGCTCGGCTTCAGCGACGCGGCGAACCTCGACGACGGGTCCATGTGGCCGGCGTCGTACGCCCTGACCGAGCTGACCCCCGAGGTCGAGGCGAAGATCGTCGCGCTCCTGAAGCAGGCGCTGAGCTGAGGAGGTCTGACCGGGAACCGGCCTCCGGCCTGCCGCTTCGGACAGGCACGGAGGTCAGCCGAGGGCGATCGGCATCCGGTCCGCGCGGCGACGGCGGCCTTTCCTCGCCATGGCCGCCGGAGCCTCAGATCGTGCCGCCGGTCAGCCGCTCGCTCAGGTTCCACAGGCGGTCGGCGAGCTGCGGGTCGACAGCGTAGGACATCACCCCGACAGGTGTTTCCACCCGGCCCGTCATCACGTCGACGGTCTCGTCGTGCGAGGTGAGCACCGGGGAGATCTCGTTGTTCTCGCAGTAGACGCCACCCATGCCGTCCAGCCGAGGGGCGGTGGCGCACCAGACGATGGTCGACGCTCCCTGTTCGGCGGTCTTGCGTCCCGACTGCGGGTCGACGACCCGGTTGCCGTGCTCGTCGACGAAGTCGTTCGTCCGCAGATACTCCGGTGTGGTCCACGGGCTGAGGTTGGTGCCGATGATGAGGCCCGGATGCAGGGAGAAGCCGCGAACGCCGTCGGCCTCACCACGCCGGTCCAGCCCGACCGAGAACAGGATGTTGGCGGTCTTCGACTGGCCGTAGCCCAGCCACCCGTCGTACTCGCGCCGTTCGAAGTTCGGGTCGTCGAAGATGACGGGCGAGAGATGGTGCGCCCAGGCCGACACCGTGACCACCCGCGCGCCCCCGGCCCGGCGCAGGGCCGGCCAGAGTCGTGTGGTGAGCTGGAAATGTCCCAGGTGGTTCGTGGCGAACTGCGCCTCATACCCGCGGGCGTCCCGGGTCAGCGGCACGTTCTGGATCCCCGCGCTGTTGACCAGGATGTCCAGCGGCCGCCCGGTGGCGAGGAACCTGTCGGCGAACGCGTGGATCGAGGCCGGATCCATCAGATCCACCTGGTCGATCTCGACGCCGTCGATCCCCGCGAGCATGGCGCGGGCACGGTCCGGATACCGCACCGGGACGACGACCGTCGCGCCGGCGGACCGCAGGGCCCGGGTGGTTTCGAGGCCGAGGCCGGAATGGCCGCCCGTGACGACTGCGGTTCTGCCCGAGAGGTCGATCCCCCTGATCACGTCGGCGGCGGTCGACGCGGCGCCGAATCCGGAGCCGACCGGTTGTTGTGGACTGGGCATGTCAGTTCTCTCCTTCAAGGATGCTGCGGGTCTCGCCTGCCTCGCGCCTGGCGAACGGCGCACTCACGCTCGAATCGGGTGCGGTCACGACACCGCGGTCGAACGGCTGAGCGTCTCCCAGGTGACCATGTCGGCCAGCAGGGACTCGTGGTGGGCACGCAACGCGTCCACCGCGTCGCTGCCGAGCACGAGGCGGAGCGGCGGGTTCTCCGCGTCGAGCACCTTGATGATGGCCGCAGCGGCCTTCGCGGGGTCACCCGGTTCGTTGCCCGCGATCCCCGCGACCATCTGCCGGAGACCTCCCGAGCTCGCCTGGTAGGCCGGGTTCTCGGGGGCCAGAACCATGTTGCTGGAAATCTTGGTGCGGAACATGCCCGGTTCCACCAGCAGCACCCGGATGCCCAGCGGTGCCAGTTCGCTCGACAGCGCCTCGCTGAAGGCCTCGAGCGCGTGCTTCGCCGCGTCGTAGCCGGCCAGCCCCGGGTAGGTCATCCGGCCGCCCAGGGAGCTCATCTGCACGATCGTCCCGCTGCGCTGCTCTCGCATCAGGGGGACGATCGCCTTGGTGACCTCCGCGGCGCCGAAGAAGTTCACCTCCATCAGTGCCCGCAGCTGCTCCATCGAGGTTTCCTCGACAGCCCCGATCATGGTGAACCCGGCGTTGTTCACCAGGACGTCGATCCGGCCGTACAACGCCAGCGTGGCCCGCACCGCGGCGTCGATCGAGGCCGGTTCGGTGACCTCGAGCGCCACGGTGCTGATCCGGCCCTCGCCCTGGCCGGCCAGCTCGCTCAGGGTTTCCGGCCGCCGGGCGGTGGCCATCACCCGGTCTCCGGCGGCCGCCGCCGCCAGGGCCAGTTCGCGGCCGAAACCGGAGGAACACCCGGTGATCAACCAGACCCGGCCCTGCGTGTCGTCCTGCATCTTTCCGCTCCCGTTATGTGGTCGTCGTGAACACCGACGATGCTGCCCGCGGGTGGCCGACCACGGCCAACACCGGTTGCCTGGTGCGGCGGTAGGCTCAGCCTGTGACCCCTGACCTGCGACAACTCAGGTATTTCGTCGCCGTCGCCGAGGAGTCGAGCTTCACTCGGGCCGCCACTCGGCTGATGATCACGCAGCAGTCGCTGTCGCAGCAGATCAAGACACTGGAACGGATCTTGGGCGCGAGACTGTTCGACCGAGACAGTCGCGGCACCAGCCTGACCGATACCGGAGCGTTGTTCCTGCCCGAGGCACGCGCGGTGCTGGACCGTGCCGACGAGGCCGTCGCCGTGGTTCAAGGAGCCGTACGCGGGGAGATCGGCGAGCTCCGTCTGGCCTTCCTGGCGACGACGGCCAACCACCTCCTCCCACCGGTTGTCCGCGCCGCCCGGGAACATCTCCCCCACCTGAGACTCACCACCGAGGAGACCACCATCGGGCCGCTCGTCGAAGGCTTGTTCGACGGCCGCTACGATCTCGCGTTCACCCGCCCGCCGCAGGTTCCCGGCCTTGCCGCCCGTACCGTTGCCACCGAACAGGTGTGCGTCGTCCTGCCCCAGGGGCATCCGCTCGCCGACCACACCGAGCTGACCCTGCCGGCGCTGGCGAACGAACGCTGGGTGATGACCCCGCGCAGTTCCTGGGAACCCTGGCATCAGAAGTTCGACGAGAGCTTCCGCGCCGCCGGGTTCACTCCCGACGTCGTCGCCCGGGACGCAAGCGTGCAGGGGCTGCTCGGCCTCGTCGCCGCCGGTGTCGGGATCACCCGGCTCGGCTGGTCGGCCCACAACCTGCGCCGCACCGGCGTGGTGTTCATCCCGCTCGCCGGGGAGAGCATGCCGACCGAGATGGTCTGGCGGCGCGGCAACACCTCGGCGGCGCTGCGCCGGATCGTGGACGTGGTGACCGACCTGGCCGCCACGACGGACCTCACCGCCACCGGCTGACCTCGGCCAGGGACCACAGGCCTCGTCTGCCACCGCGCCAGGCAATCGCTGTTGGCCTCTCCGGAACCGGCCGGGCCAGTATCGCTCCTGGCAATGCAGCAGGGGACACCGCCCCGCCGAGCACAAGGAACCACCATGAGCAGTCCCGACATGTTCTCCGAACAGTTCGCCGATCGGCTGGCGATCCGCGCACTGGTCGACGCCTACGCCCATCTGGCGGACCGACGCGACGCCCAGGGCCAGGCGGCGCTCTTCACCGACGACGCCCGCGTCGCGGTGTACGACGGCGAGCCCGGCACCACAGACCCGGCGCAGACCCTCAACGGCCGCGACGAGCTGGCCGCCGCCTTCGGCTCGCTGCGGACCTACGACAAGACGACGCACTTCATCGGTCAGAGCACGGTGACCGTCGACGGCGACCGCGCGACCGGGGAAACCTACTGTCTGGCGCACCATCTCTGGACCGAGGAGGGGCAGCGCACCCTCATGGTCATGTCGATTCGCTACCACGACGCCTTCGTCCGGCAGGACGGCCGGTGGCTTTTCGCCGAGCGCCGGCTCATCGTCGACTGGGTCGACCGCCGGCCTTCGACCGCCTGACGGACTGCGAGCAGGTGTTACGTATGGTTACCCCGACTATTCCGGCCGATGACCCGATCAAGCCGGTTGTGGCGGCGTATGCGGCCACCTTCGAGAAGCTCGCCGCTGCCACCGGTCACGCACGACGAGGGCCGAACGGCGCTGTACTGGCCGTCTCCGGGGCTCCGATCGCCACGCTGAACGCCATCATCAGCCCCGACGTGGAGCCGATCCCTGACGAGATAGCGGCGCTGGCGGCCTCCGAAGGCCGATGGGAGGTTCCCTGGAGCATCCACGTACGCGGAGAGGCGGGGTCTCTCGTCACCCAGGTGGCCGCAAAGCATGGGCTGACCCGATTCACCAGGCAGCCGCTGATGATACGCAGGCCCGAGCGAGGACTTCCGGCCGAACCGGCCGTCGACTCCCTGCGTATTCGCGCCGTGCCGGCCGATGAACTCGACCTCTACGCCGAGACTGTCGCCGACGGCTTCGAGGCGCCACGCGAGATGTTCACGGTGTTGGCCGACCGATCTCTCGCGAACGTCGACGGGCGCACCTTCTACCTGGCAGAGCTGCGCGGCATACCGGTAGGAACGGGAATGACGGCCGTTTCGGGGGGCTTGACGGGAATCTTCAACATCACCACGCTCCCGGGCTACCGACGGCGCGGGTACGGAAGGGCCGTCACGATGGCGATGGTCCGCGCGGGCTACGCCGCCGGCGCCACCACCGCCTACCTCTACGCGAGCACGATGGCCGAGTCCGTATACGAGTCGGCCGGCTTCCGTACCGAAGAACACCTGACCGTGATCACCGCTCCGGCGTAGGGCGGCGCCGCGGCGGTTCCCGCGATCACGCATCACCTGCGCGAGAAGACCGGGCCGCGAGTGCGGTGCGCACCCGGTGGCGGTAGCGCAGCGGTGACTCGCCGACCTCACGTTTGAACGCTGTGCTGAACGCACTCTCGGACGCGTACCCCAGCTCCGCCGCCAGCGACCCGACCCGGACGTCCCCGTCGCGGAGAGCGCGCTGCGCCAGCAGCATTCGCCAGCGGTTGAGGTACGTCAGCGGCGGCATGCCCGACACGGTGCGGAACCGTTCGGCGAACGACGTCCGCGACATCGTCGCGGCCCGCGCCAACTCCTCCAGGCCCCAAGGCCTTCCGGGTTCGGCGTGCATGAGACGGAGCGCCGGGCGCAGGCGTTCGTCGGCCAGCACCCGCAGCCATCCCGGGGGGAGCTCGGCCTGGTCGACAAAGGCGCGCAGCACTTCGAGCAGCAGGAGCTGGCCGTATTGGCGGATCGCGAACGCCGAGCCCATCCGGTTGCCGGTCACCTCGTCGAACAGCCGGTCGAGGACGCCACGCAGGTCGGACGCCGCGTTGGTCGACGCCCGGATGTGCCCCACCGGCGGAAGCGCCTGCAGCAGCAGTGCCCGGCCGGCCGCGTTGAGGTCGACGCGTCCACCGATGAGGACGTCGTCGGTACCGCGGTCGGCGCCGGTGAGGCCGGCGGACGAGAAGTCCGCCTCGGGCACGACCTCACGGCGCGGTCCGTCCCCGGAGCCACCCTCGATCTCCATCCACGACCGGTTGTTCAGTACGGCGACTTCGCCCGGCCCGAGCTCGATCGGCCCGTCGACACCGTCGATGGTCAGCCGGGCCCGGCCGTACACCATCGCGAAGAACTTCAGCGGGGCGTCGATGGCCGCGCACGACACCCACGGGCCCCGCATCGCGATCCCGCCGGTCAGCAGGCCGCGGACCTCGACCAGATCGAACACCTCGGACAGTTGGTCGGCGACCATGACCGTACTATCGCGCAAGAAATGCGGACTCACAACTATTCAGAGTACGAACGGTCGCGAGCACGATGGTGCCATGACCCAGAGACAACACCCCATCGCAACCGGATTCACCGCGGCATCGACGGCCGACGACGTGCTCAAAGGCATCGACCTGTCCGGTAAGAACGTCATCGTCACCGGCGGCCACCGTGGAATCGGCCTGGAGACCACTCGTGCGCTCAGCAAGGCCGGCGCCTCGGTCACCGTGGCCGCGCGCAACCCCGGCCGCGCCGCCTCCGCGCTGGCCGGGATTGAGCTGGTCGACACCGCTCGCCTGGACCTCCTCGACCCGGCATCGATCGACGCCTTCGTCACCCGGTATCTCGGCTCCGGCCGTCCGCTCCACATCCTGATCAACAACGCCGGCATCATGGGCGGCGAACTCGTCCGGGACGCGCGCGGCTACGAATCGCACTTCGCGCTCAACCATCTGGGCCACTTCCAGCTGACCTTGGGCCTGCTGCCCGCGCTGCGCGCCGCGCACGGCGCCCGAGTCGTCAACGTGTCATCCGGCGCCCAGCGAATCTCCGGCATCCGCTGGGACGACCCGCACTTCACCACCGGGTACGACCCCATGCTCGCCTACGGCCAGTCCAAGGCCGCCAACGTCCTGTTCGCCGTCGAGCTGGACCGTCGATGGGCCGCCGACGGAATCCGCGGCTACGCCGTGCACCCGGGCGTCGTCTTCGGCACCGACCTGGGCCCCTTGCTGACCGATGGCGAGGAGCGAAAAGCCTGGCTGAGCGACGACGATCTGCGGTCCATGGGGATCCTCGACGAATCCGGCCGCCCAATCATCGACCCCGACCGCGAGCGGAAGACGCCGCAGCAGGGCGCGAGCACCAGCGTGTTCGCCGCGACCAGCCCGCTGCTCGCCGACATCGGCGGCGTCTATCTGAAGGACAACGACATCTCGCCGCTGGACGAGTCTCCAGTAGACGTCGCCTTCGGCTCCGACCAGTTTCCCTCGTCCGACGTCGCGCCCCACGCCATCGACCTGGAATCGGCCGAACGGCTCTGGGAGCTGAGCGAGAACATGCTCAAGATCTGACGCGGTGCCCGCTCAATCCTTTCGTCCGCTTTGGCTGCGTTCATAGCTATATGGACAGCACCAATCGGCAATGTCGGCTTCGACTTCCCGTCGTCTCCGGGCAAGATCTCGCGGCTAGCGTCGTGCGGCACATCCCGCACGCGGAGGTCTTAAGCCATGCCTGAACTGTCCCGCAGGAATTTTCTCGGCACTGCCGCTGCCGTAACAGGAGCGGCCGCCGTCGGCGTCGCGTTGCCCAACGCGAGCGCCGCCGCAGCCACCACGCAGAAGAAGCCCGGTCACCCGCCCAAGCCGTACGGCGACATCCGTGACATCAAGCATGTCGTCGTGATCATGCAGGAGAACCGCAGCTTCGATCACTATTTCGGCGCGCTCAAGGGCGTGCGCGGTTTCGGTGACCGCTCGACCATCGTGCTCCCCGGTGGCAAGACCGTCTGGGAGCAGCCGAAGACGTTGACGGACGGGGCCGACACGCAGTACCCGTGGCGGCTGAGCGGGGCCAAGACCTGGAGTGGGGCGACTCCGCCGAGCGCCGAGCTCGGCGCCGCCAACTATGGCGGCACCAGCCACGGTTGGACCGACCAGCACGGCGCCTGGTACGGCGGCCTCATGAACGGCTGGTACTACGCCAAGGGCGGCCCGACCACGCTGGGCTACCTGGACCGCCGTGACCTGCCGTTCCACTACGCCCTCGCCGACGCCTACACGGTCGGCGACGCCTACCACTGCTCCGTGCTCAGCGCCACCGGGCCCAACCGCACCTTCCTGTGGGGCGGAACGATCAACGCCGACCACAAGCACGGCAGCTTCACCGCCTATGACGGCGGCGACGAGCGCGGCAAGTTCCTGCCCTGGGAGTCCTACGCCGAGACGCTCCAGGCGGCGGGCGTCAGCTGGCGGGTCTACCAGTGCGCCGACGACTACGGCGACAACGGCCTGGAGTACTTCAACACCTTCGCCAAGCTCGACCCCACTCAGGGCGGGACGGCCGCACCGGGCGACGTCTACTACGACAACGGCGTGAAGAACGTCCCCGAGCCGGTCACCGGGCTGTCGGGCAACGCCGACAACCTCATCGCCGCGATCCGGGCCGACGTGCTTGGGGGCACCCTCCCCCAGGTGAACTGGGTCGTGAACAACCAGTTCTTCTCCGAGCACCCGGTCACGGCGCCGAGCAACGGCGCGTACTTCCTCCGCGGCGTGCTCGAGGCCCTCAACGCCGACCCCGACGTGTTCAACTCGACCCTGGTGATCATCAACTACGACGAGAACGACGGTCAGTTCGACCACGTCCCGCCGCCCGTTCCGGCGCCGGGCGAGGCGGACGAGTTCGTCTCCGGCACCATGGCCGCGTACGGCGTCACCGAGCCGCTCCCCGTCGGGCTCGGCTTCCGCGTGCCGCTCATCCTCATCTCGCCCTGGACCCGTGGCGGCTGGGTGACCTCGGAGGTCTCCGACCACACCTCGGTCATCCAGCTCATCGAGAAGTGGACCAGCGCGCTCGGCAAGCCCGCCATCTCGCCCAACATCAGCGAGTGGCGGCGCAAGGTCTGCGGCGACCTCACGACCGCCTTCGACTTCGCGAAGCCCGTCTACGGCATGCCCGACCTTCCCGAGACCGGGCCTCTCATCCCCGAGACGCGGTACACCCCGCTGCCCGGCGACAACACGATGCCGACGCAGGAGGAGGGCACCAAGCGGGCGCGCCCGCTGCCGTACCAGCCGAACGCCAACCTGACTGGGTTCACCGGCGCCGTGGCGAACCTGACGTTCAGCAACGACGCCCCGTTCGTGACCAAGGCGAGCCACTTCGCCGTGTACAACAACCGGGCCGGGCTCCCGACGCTGGCGCAGTACCCGGCCGCGTTCCCGGGCCAGTACACGGTCGCCGCGAAGTCGACGATGTCCGGAACCGGCGCCGTGGGCTCCTCCGCCGACGACACCGCGTACGACATCACCGTCACCGGCCC
Source organism: Microbispora rosea (assembly GCF_044460045.1). NCBI lineage: Bacteria > Bacillati > Actinomycetota > Actinomycetes > Streptosporangiales > Streptosporangiaceae > Microbispora > Microbispora rosea. The sequence continues at coordinate 242,835 of NZ_JBITJO010000001.1, forward strand.
GAACCGGTTCCTGCGCCGGTTCGTCGGCGACGTCGCCACCGCGGGCAAGGACCTCGTCGTCGAGGCGGACTACTACGACGGCAAGTCGACGAAGAACCCGAAACTGAAGCTCTGGCTGCGCAACAACGGCGACACCCGCGTGACGTTCACGATCACGCACAACAACTACAACTCCGGCAAGCCGCAGACCGTGAAGGTCAACGCGCACGGCAAGGAGGCGTGGACGGTGAACCCGGTGAAGGAAAGCGACGGCTGGTACGACGTGACGGTCACGGCCGACAACGACGAGGGCTGGTCGCAGCGGTTCGTCGGCCACCTCGAGACCGGTGAGGCCAGCATCACCGGCTGATCCGCTTACCGCACCGAGAACCACACAGAGGGCCAGGCCCTTCCCGCCGTGCCCGGACCGCGAGCGAATCGCGACCGGGCCCGCGGGGAGGGCCTGCCCTTTCCCGGGCGCCACGCGGCCTGCCGGGAGGTCAGGGCCGCGGAAGCTGCCGCGGTTGCGGAGGAGGAGGCGCGGCGGGCGGCGCCGGCGGCTACCCGTGTCAGCCAGGTGGGCCGTCGATCATCAGTGCCCAAGGTTGTCCGTCGGCGTTGTCACGCGGTTCGTCATGCGGTCCACACCGTCCGACAGCAGGGGCGAAGCGCTGGGCTCGCCGGCGGTCGCCGCCTACCGGCCCGCTAGCGTTACCGCCTGATGAACCGACTTTTCCGGGGCGACGTCGAAGGCTCCGAGCTGCTGCAACGGGCCTTCTGGATGTCGTTCGGGCTGCTGTTCCTGACCCCGGTCGGGGTGGCGGTGGCCCATTACGAGGGAACGCGGCGCTGGCTGGGCCTGGCGGCCATGGTGGTGTTCGCGCTGATGTACTACGCGGCGGCATTCGTGCGGTGGAGATGGGACGACCCGTACACGGTGCGGTCGGTGACGGTGCTGGGGACGTTCGCGCTGCTGGCGGCGGGGCTGCCGCCGCTGTTCGGGCTCGACTGGCTGGGTCTGCCGATCTACCTGGCATTCGTGCTGGCGATGTCGCTGCCGCTGCGGTGGGCCCCGTTCGGGGTGCTGGGGTCGATGGCCGTGATAGCCGGGGACGGGATGCTGGTCGGCGCCCCGGCCCCGATGATCGGCGGGTTCGCGCTGGTGCTACTGGCGTTCGGGATGATGATGGTCGCGCTCCGGCACTCGCGGACGCTGGTGGTGCAGCTGCGCGAGGCTCGCGGCGAGGTCGCCCGGCTCGCCGCCGCCGACGAGCGGTTGCGCATCGCCCGCGACCTGCACGACCTGCTCGGCCACAGCATGTCGCTGATCGTGCTGAAGAGCGAGCTGGCGCGGCGGCTGGCCGACCGGGACCTGGCCCGCGCCATCACCGAGATCGGCGAAATCGAGTCGGTGGCCCGGTCCTCGCTGGCCGACGTGCGCGAGGCGATCTCCGGCTACCGGCGGCGTGACCTGGGCGAGGAACTGGACGGCGCGCGGGCGGTCCTGGCGGCGGCCGGGGTAGACACGACTGTGCGGATGGCGGGCGCGCCCCTGCCGGAGGCGGCCGACGGCGTGTTCGGCTGGGCGGTGCGCGAGTCGGTCACCAACCTCGTCCGCCACGCACGCGCATCCCGCTGCGTCATCGAGGTGGGACACGACGGCGACGAGGCGGTGCTGGAGGTCCGCGACAACGGCCGGGCCAAGGGAAAGCACGTTCCGGGCAACGGCCTGAACGGCCTGTCCGAGCGCATCGCGGCCGAGGGCGGCACGATGGAGTCCGGCCCGCTGCCGGGCGGCGGCTTTCGGGTAGCGATCCGCGTTCCCGTTGAATCTGCCTCATGATCAGGGTCATCCCGGACGGCCGCCTTGGCGGCCGAGCGGAACGGATGGTTCGGGCGGATCTCCGCGACCATGCGTACCGCACGCTCGCGAAGCTCTGCCGGGCAGGGGGACGGACGTGCCATGACTCGGTCACGTCCAGGGAAGTGGTGTACGAGCTGCCACCGCGTGATCCGTTTCCGCAGGTCAAGCGGTGAGGGTGCTCCGCACGACCTCTGATCGGCGTGTACGCCTCGCCTCGGCCGCCGCCGGTCCGGCGGATTTGATTTATTGGAACGGTCGTGCAAATAATTGGGGGCCCAGTCAGGGTGCGTTCACGCGAACGCACCGGACGGAAGGATCAGGTACCCATGTCACGTGCTGTTGTTTTCGACGAGGTCGGCGGCCCGGGAGTTCTGCGCTTGGTCGATGAGCCGGTCGGCACCCCCGGCCCCGGCGAAGTGCGCGTCAGGTTGGAGGCGTTCGCTGTCAACCGGCTGGACGAACTGACGCGTTCCGGCGCCTCTCCGGTGCCGATCCGGCTGCCGCACGCCCGGCTCGGATGCGAGGGAACCGGCATCGTCGACGCGCTCGGGGAGGGTGTCGAGGGGTACGACGTCGGTGACGCGGTGGTGCTGACCGCCGTTCCCGACATGACGGCCAACGGCACCTACGGGGAGCACACCGTGCTGCCGGCCACCCGGATCATCAAGCGTCCCGAGGGCCTGAGTCCGGTCAGCGCGGCGGCGCTGTGGGTCGCCTACTCCACCGCCTACGGAGCGCTTGTCGAGAAAGCCGGTATGAAGCCGGGCGACCAGGTCCTGATCACCGCGGCGTCCGGCACGGTCGGCCTCGCCGCCATCCAGATCGCCAACCACATCGGCGCCACCCCCATCGCGGTGACCCGTCACGCGGCGAAGAGGGACGACCTGCTGGCCGCCGGAGCCGCGGCGGTCGTCGCCACCGACACCGAGGACATCGTCCAAGCCACACGTCTGCACACCGGCGGCGCGGGCGCCGACATCATCCTCGACTCCGTCATGGGCCCTGGTCTCGCCGAACTCGCCAAGGCGGCCAAGCGTTTCGCCGGCACGCTGGTCACCGTGGGCTGGCTCGACCCGCGCCCGGCCCCCTATCCCTCCGTGCCCATCAGCACCCACCGCTACATGAGCTTCGAGCACGCCCTCGACCCCGCCGCTGTGCGACGCATAGCCGCCTTCCTCTTCGCCGGCCTCCGCAGCGGCGCGCTCAGCCCCACCGTCGACCGTGTGTTCACCCTGGAGGGCATCATCGACGCACACCGTTACCTGGAACAGGGACAGCAGGGCCTGGGCAAGATCGTCGTCACCACCGGGCAGACCCGCTGAGCCGAGGCATACGATGACCAGGGGATCTTCCGCCGGACCGCAGAGCCCCTGACATGACGGAGGGTGAGGCATGGCCGGACGCCCCGTGAACCACGCACGGCGCGCCGAAATGCTCGACGCGGTCGTGGATTACACGATCGAGCACGGGTTCAGCGATCTGTCCTGGCGGCCCGTGGCCGCCGCCCTGGGCGTGTCAACCACGTCGTTGGTCCACCGCTTCGGCTCCAAGGAGCAGATGCTGCAGGAGATCCTCGGGCGGCTGCGCGAGCGCATCTTCGCCGCTGTCGGGCACCGCGACGGTCTGCGGGCGGACGTGGCAGCCGTCTGGGAGACGGTGTCCGACCCGCGGCGAGGAGGGGAGTTCCGGCTCTTCTTCGCCGTCTACGGACACGCCCTGCAGGCACCGGAACAGTTCGCGGACTTCCTCGACCATGTGGTGACCGACTGGATGAACAGCCTGCGCGAGGCGCAAGGCCCGGACACCGACCGGGTCACGGCCACACGCACGGCCACCCTCGTCATCGCCACCATCCGGGGGCTGCTGCTCGACCTGCTCGCCACCGGCGACCGCCGAAGGGTCCACGACGCCGCCGAGGCGTTCCTCGCGACGCTTCCCGCGTAGGCCGCACCTCAGGCACCACAGAGGTGGACAAGTCAAGCCCGTGGCGCGTACTTCGGCGTCCCGCTCCTGGACCGCGAACGTCAAAGGAGCGCGGTCGTCGCGAACCGCCTAGCCCGCCGGGCGATGGCCGTACCTGTCCCCACGGCCGGTGTCCGCCCCCGTCCTATTCTCCCCCCAGGACCTCGAAGGTCCGTCCACCGTGCTGTTCCAGATCGAGCTGGCCCTTGAGCGTGTCATTGACGACTCGATCAGCTGCCGTACCGACTTCACCGACTTCAGTAGCGACTCGCCCTTGCGGCGCTTCTTAGGAGCTCGTTCGGCATGGGCGCGTCCCCGTGGCGACGTGCGCTGCTGAGCTGGGGCGTTAGGCATCGCGGTATCGCGATGCCTGACGCCTGACGGAGTCGTTACGCGGTCACCGGACGGCGAGGGTCTCCGTGGTCCCCGCCTCGTCCGCGATGGCGAGGTCTGAGCCCTTCGGCCCGCGAAGAGCGACGTAGACGAGCAGCACGCCCATGCGTTGCTGTACCAACTGCTGTACAGACATAAAGAAGGCCCTCGCCGGTGATCCGGGAGGGCCTCTGTAGTGGAGCCGCCTAAGGGAATCGAACCCTTGACCCCTTCATTACGAGTGAAGTGCTCTGGCCGACTGAGCTAAGGCGGCACGCCGCGAACGGCTTCGCACAGTCTACAGGGTCGTCGCGGTTCTCGTGCACCCGTCGCCGTCCGGAGCGTCGCGGCCCTCAGAAGGCTCTCCGGGCGCTCCGGGAGCGCGATCCGCTCATCGGAGAGCGGTAAAACTTCCCCAGCCGCCAACTGGCCCTCCCTTTACCCGATGACCAGCGGAGACAGGGCATACCAGGCGCATCTGTCACAGGAAAAGCGCCCTGTCTCGCCCGACGGCGCCGACGGGCCCCCAGACATTTGGCCTCATCCCACGCGGCCCTCGTCGTGAGGTCGCCGCCCGCCCGCGGCAGACGGCATGCTGGTGCTCGTCACGCACGCGACAGCAGGGGAAACAACGGGTATGCGATCGGCTGGGCAGAAAGCGAAGGTCCTATCGCCTCGTACGCGGTACGGCGGCGGTCAGAGCCGGCGAATGGCGGTCGCGGCGCTGGCCGCGCTGCTGCCGTTCACGGCGTGCTCCAGCCACGCCCCGGCCACCTCCGAACAGCCGAACGCAGGCGCGACGGCACAGCCGGCGGTCGATGCGCCCACAGCGGAGCTGCGCCCGTTCTACGCGCAGCGGCCCACCTGGCGGGCGTGCGGCGACGGCTTCCAGTGCGCCAAGATCAAGGTGCCCCTCGACTACACGAAGCCCTCAGGCGAGCGCATCGACCTCAGCGTGATCCGCCTGCCGGCCACCGGCAAGCGCACCGGCTCCCTCCTCATCAACCCCGGCGGGCCCGGAGGTTCCGGCATCGATTACGCGCGCGCGGCCCGATCCGTGGTCAGCGACAAGGTGCGCGCCCAGTTCGACATCGTGGGGTTCGACCCGCGCGGCGTGGGCGAATCGACCCCCGTCACATGCATGACGGCCTCCCAGCTCGACGCGTACATCGGGATGGACTCGAGCCCGGACACGCCGGCCGAAGTCACCGCGCTCGACAAGGAGTCCAAGCTGTTCGCCGACAGCTGCGGAGCCAAGTCGGCCCGTCTGCTCCCCCACGTCGGCACGGCCGACGCGGCCAGGGACATGGACGTCCTGCGCGGCGTCCTCGGCGACCCCGGTCTCACCTATCTCGGCAAGTCGTACGGCACCTATCTGGGCGCGATGTACGCCGACCTGTTCCCCAAGCACGTGCGGGCACTCGTGCTCGACGGCGCGGTGGACCCGGCCGTGCCGGCGCTGAAGTCCAACGAGGTGCAGGCCAAGGGCTTCGAGGTGGCGCTGAAGGCCTTCGTCGAGGACTGCTTCCTCAACGGATCGTGCCCCTTCAAGAGCCGTACGGTCGACGGCGCGATGAAGGAGATCAGCGACCTGCTGACGAGGGCCGACCGGCAGCCGCTGAGGAGCGACCTCGGCGACGGCCGGCCCGTCAACGAGGCGTGGACGGTCATCGGCATCGCCACCCCGCTGTACGAGCGCGCGGCCTGGCCCCGGCTGCGTGAGGCCCTGGGCAAGGCGATCAACCAGGGCGACGGGACGGAGCTGCTCCAGATGGCCGACCTGCTGGTCGACCGGCGGGCCAACGGCTCGTACTCGAACCAGACCGAGGCGAACATGGCCGTCAACTGCGTGGACCACCCGTACCCGAAGTCGCTCGACGTCTATCAGAAGGCCGCGGGCGAGTCCGCCAAGGCGTCGCCGCACTTCGGGCCGTTCGTGATGTGGGGTTCGCTGCCCTGCGCCTACTGGCCCGCGAAGCCCGTCGGCACCGACAAGCCGCTCAAGGCCACCGGCGCGCCGCCCATCCTCGTCGTGGGCACCCTGCGCGACCCCGCCACGCCGTACGAGTGGGCTCAGGGGCTCGCCTCGGAGCTGACCTCGGGCGTGCTGCTCGGCTACGACGGCGACGGGCACACGGCCTACCGCAGCGGCTCGGCATGTGTGGACAACGCGGTCGACGACTACCTGCTCGCCCTGCGCGCACCCAAGAGCGGCACGATCTGTCCGAAGACGGGCTGATCTGAATTACTTTCTCCGGCAGATCGGGAGTCCGCATCCCTACACTTGCGGCACATGGCCTACCGGTGGCGATCACGCGAGCTGACCGTTCCAGTGACCATGGTCGCGGTCCTGACGGTGTCCGGATGCGGGGCGCTGGGCGGGCCGTGGGCGCCTTCTTCCGGCGGCGCCTCGTCGGCACCGCCTCGGCCGTCCGTCACCTACGGCCGCCTCCGGCGGCACTCCGCAGCCGGGCACCACGGTGTCGTGGCCGGTGCGGGAACCGGCCGGACAGGTCACCAGCAGCGTCCAGGACCTGTACGGCATCACCGAGAGCGCGGAGAAGACGACCATCGCGAGCGGCGGCGACGAGACCGTGGGGCTGCGCACCGACGTGCTGTTCGCCTTCGACTCGGAGAGGCTCACGGCACAGGCCAGGGCCGTGCTCGACGACGTCGCGAAGGAGACCCGGGAGAAGGCCGATCCGGCCAGGCCCCCCGTCCTCATCGAGGGCCACACCGACGGCAAGGGCACGCACGCGTACAACATGGCCCTGTCCCTGCGGCGTGCGCAGGCCGTACGCAGGGAACTGCAGGCACGCCTCGGCGGGGCGTACCGATTCCGCGCGACGGGCAAGGGCGAGACCGAGCCCGTCGCCCGCGAGGGCGGGACGGACGACGAGGAGGCGCGTGCCAGGAACCGGCGCGTGGAGGTCTCCTACCGCGTCAAGCAGCCGACCGGCGGTTCCACGGCCTCGGAAACCGCGGGGACCCGGACCGACGAGCCCACCACGGGCGGAGGACGGCCGGCCCCGTTCCACGCGGACGACGGCGAGACCGTGGCCGGCCGGACCTCCACCGGCCGGCCGTCCGGGCAGCGCCTCCGCATCGACGTGAAGCCCTTCTACCGCGACGGCGCCTACCTCGTCGCAGTGTTCGACATCGTCAACCTCGGGCCGGGGAACCTCGGCGCGGGGACCGGATTCGGAGGGGACATCGCCTACATCGGCGGCTGGTACACCGGCTTCTCGGTCGTCGACCCCGCCTCACGGACCGTCTATCGCGCCGTACGGATGGGGCCGGACGACCCGCGTGGCCCCGATGACTACGTGGACCCGGGCTGGGCGACGTTCAACGTCGAACCGGGCACGGGCAACCGCGGCTTCTTCTACGTGCCGGCGCCCCCTCCGGGGGTCACGAGCGTGACTTTCGACGCCGGCCCCTTCGGCAGGTTCGACCACGTGCCCGTACGTTAACCGCCGCGACGGTGAAACTTTCACACTCCGTGCCCCCTCGATCGGAACTCCGACCCCAGTTCGGCACAGGTGATCCGGCCGCTGACCGCCCTGCCGGGTAGGTCCGGATCCTTGACCGTCCCTCGCACATGCGGTTTGCTCCGCCGCGTGACCGCGGTCGCCATCCGTGGTTTTGTTAGCGCTCACATTAACGTAACCCGACCAAAACGCTCGGTGAGCGAGCACCACTTCAGGAGGCGCATGTGAGATCCGCATTATCGCTGTCCAGACGCACGGTCGCCTGGATCGTGGGCCTGCTGTGCGTGCTGGTGCTGCTCCCGGCCGGCGCGGCCAGGGCGGACAACCCGATCGTGCAGACCATCTACACCGCCGACCCGGCGCCGCTGGTCTACAACGGCCGGGTCTACCTCTACACCGGCCACGACGAGGACGGCTCGACCTACTTCACGATGAAGGACTGGCGGGTCTGGTCGTCGGCCGACATGGTGAACTGGACCGACCACGGCTCCCCGCTGAGCGTCTCCAGCTTCAGCTGGGCGAAATCGGACGCGTGGGCCGGGCAGGCCATCTACCGCAACGGCAAGTTCTACTGGTACGTCCCCACGACCAACCGGTCGACCGGCAGGATGGCCATCGGCGTGGCCGTCTCCGACAGCCCCACCGGGCCGTTCAGGGACGCCCTGGGACACCCGCTGGTCGAGAACGGCGAGATCGACCCCACCGTCTACATCGACGACAACGGGCAGGCCTACCTCTACTGGGGCAACCCCAACCTGTGGTACGTCAAGCTCAACAGCGACATGACCTCCTACTCGGGCAGCCCGACGAAGGTCAACCTGACCACGTCGGGGTTCGGCACCCGCACCGGGGACGCCAACCGGCCGACGCTGTTCGAAGAAGGCCCCTGGTTCTACAAGCGGGGCAGCCTCTACTACATGGTGTTCGCGGCCAAGTGCTGCTCGGAGTTCATCGCCTATTCGACATCCTCCAGCCCGACCGGGCCGTGGACCTACCGCGGCACGATCATGTCGACGCAGGGCAGCAGCTTCACCAACCACCCGGGGATCGTCGACTTCAACGGCAATTCCTACTTCTTCTACCACAACGGCGCGTTGCCGGGCGGTGGCGGTTACACCCGCTCGGTCGCGGTGGAGAAGTTCACCTACAACGCCGACGGCACGATCCCGACGATCAACATGACCACCACGGGGGCGCCCCAGGTGGGCACGTTGAACCCGTACGTGCGGCAGGAGGCCGAGACCATCGCCTGGGAGTCCGGCGTGGAGACCGAGGTCTCCAGCGAGGGCGGCATGAACGTCGGGTTCATCGAGAACGGCGACTACATCAAGGTCAAGGGCGTCGGCTTCGGCAACGGCGCGACCTCGTTCTCCGCACGGGTGGCTTCGGGCGCCAGCGGCGGCAAGATCGAGCTGCGCCGTGACAGCGCCACCGGCACGCTCATGGGCACCTGCGACGTCCCGGGCACCGGCGGCTGGCAGAACTGGACGACCGTCTCCTGCTCCGTCACCGGCGCGAGCGGCACCCACGACCTGTACCTCAGGTTCACCGGCGGCAGCGGCTACCTGATGAACGTGAACTGGTGGCAGTTCAGCGGCAACGGGGGGCCGACCACCAGCCCCTCGCCCACACCCCCGGCATCGCCCTCACCCTCGCCCTCGGCCTCGCCGACGGGCACTCCGCAGGGGACGAGCGCGATCCGCGGTACGGGCTCGGGCCGGTGCCTGGACGTCACCGAGGCCTCGCAGACCAACGGGGCACAGCTGCAGATCTGGGACTGCAACGGGCAGTCCAACCAGCAGTGGACCTCCACCAGCGCGGGTGAGCTGCGTGTCTACGGCAACAAGTGCCTGGACGTCAACGGCGCGGGAACCGCGGACGGCACCGCGGTGATCATCTGGGACTGCAACGGGCAGAACAACCAGAAGTGGCGCTTCAACTCCGACGGCACCATCACCGCGGTCGGGGCGAACAAGTGCCTCGACGTGTCGAACTACGGCACCGCCAACGGCAGCAAGGTGCACATCTGGACCTGCCACGGCGAGACCAACCAGAAGTGGACTCGCGTCTGACGCTGTCCGCGGCCGGCCGGCCAGGGGTGGCGCGCTGAGCGCCGTCCCTGGCCGGTCGCACGTCAGGCACGCCGGCGAGCGGCTCTCTCGACGATCGCCGCTTCGTCGTCGGGCATCCCCCGGACCACGGCCGTCAGGTCGGCCTGGAAGAAGGCGGTGGCCTGCGCGGGCGGGAGCATGGCCGCCAGGGCCGCGGTCAGCGCGGGCTCCGGCAGCGTATTACTCCGCATTCGGCAGCCGGACCTGTCGCCGCACCCGTTTCACTCGGTGAGGTAGCGCTGGACCGTGGGGCTCAGCCACGCGATGAGCTCTTCCTCCGTTGCCGCCACCATCGGCGGGAACTTCAAGATGTAGCGGGACAAAGCCAGGCCCAGCACTTGCGAGGCGATCAGGGAAGCCCGCACGGGAGCGCGCTCTGGATCGCCGGTCAGGTCGATCACGAGCGGCATGACCTGGCCGGCGAAAATCGTCCGCATGCGTTCGGCCGCGGCCTCGTTCGTCACGCCCGTGCGGAGCAGGACCTGCAGCCCTTCGTCGGCCTCCCACTTGCGCAGGAAGTGGCGGACCAGGCCGGCGCCGGCCTGGTCCGGCGCCAACGCGGGCAGCTCCAGATCGAATTCGGCCGCAGCGGCGAACAGCTTCTCCTTGGTGCCGAAGTAGCGCATGACCATGGCCGGGTCGATCCGCGCGTCGGCGGCGATGGCCCTGATGGTCGCCTTGTCGTAGCCGTCGGCGGCGAAGCGTTCGCGGGCCGCGGCCAGGATCACGGCCTTGGTCTCGGCGGAGGATCTCCTCATGTCAACGATTGTAGGCCAACAACTGTTGACTTCATACTCGCGGCGGGCATACGTTCATGCCAACAACCGTTGACAAAGGAGGCGCCGTGAACGCCGAAGTGCTCATCATCGGAGCCGGACCCGCCGGGCTCACCGCCGCGATCGTCCTGGCCCAGCACGGCCGGCAGGTCATGATCGTGGACGCGCAGGCGGAGGGCGCCAACACCTCTCGCGCCGCCGTCGTGCACGCACGCACCCTGGAAGTCCTGGAGCCGTACGGCGTGGCGGACCGGCTGGCCGCGCACGGCATCCACATCCCGGTCTTCACCATCCGCGACCGCGACAAGGCGCTGGTGCCGGTGCCGTTCGGCGGCCTGCCCACGGCCTACCCCTACACGCTGATGATCTCCCAGGCCGACACCGAGGCCCACCTGCTGGCCCGCCTGCACGAGCTCGGCGGCAAGGTGACGAGGCCCGCCCGGGTGAGCCGCGTCGAGCAGGACGCCGACGGCGTCACCGCCACTCTGGACGACGGGCAGCAGATCCGGGCCGCCTACCTGATCGGCGCCGACGGCATGAACAGCACCGTCCGCCAGAGCGCCGGGATCGGCTTCACCGGCGGCACCTACGCCGAGTCGTTCGTCCTGAGCGACGTCCGCCTGTCCGGCGGGGTGCCGCAGAACGAGGTCACCCTGTACTTCTCGCCCGCCGGAATGGTCGTCGTCGCCCCGCTACCCGGCGGCCTGCACCGCATCGTCGCCACCGTGGACGAGGCCCCCAAAGACCCCGGCATCCCCTTCGTGCAGCACCTGCTCGACACCCGTGGCCCCGAGGCCGAGCCCGCGCGGGTGCAGGAGCTGATCTGGAGCTCGCGCTTCCGGGTCCACCACCGCATCGCCGACACCTACCGCCAGGGCCGCATCCTGCTGGCCGGCGACGCCGCCCACGTCCACTCGCCCGCCGGCGGCCAGGGCATGAACCTGGGCATCGACGACGCCGTGCACCTGGGCGAGGCGCTGACCCGGGTGCTCGACGGCGAACCGGACAGCCTGCTCGACTCCTATGCGGCCACCCGCCGTGCGCAGGCCGAGCAGGTGGTCGCCCTCGCGGGGCGGCTCACCACGCTGGCCACCGCCGCCACCGGCCGCCGCCTGCTGCGCAACCTCATCATCGCCCTGGCCGGCCGCATCCCCGCCGTCCGCACCCGGCTGGCCTGGCAGTTGTCCGGCCTGAACAGACGACACGCCGCGTGAACGCCCACTCCACCGGAAGGGACGCCTGGTGAAGCTCGGCGACTGGAGCTCTGCCCGCTACTCCTCGGGCTCGCTCACCGCCACCGCCTGGGCGTCGCCGTACATCGCGTCATGCTGCTTGCGCGGAGAGCAGACGCTGGCCTTGGAGCAGGCGCAGCGGCGACCGCCCTCGTTGAGGCGGACGATGACGGAGTCGGACGGCACGTTGTGCCCCACCACGGTGCCCGGGCCCTGAGGGGTGTCCACCGCGAGGCCCGTGCGCGGCGCCGACGCCCGGAACTCCTGATAGAGCGGGTGTTCGTATTTCAGGCAGCACATCAGCCGCCCGCAGGCGCCCGCGATCCTGAGCGGGTTGACCGGGAGGTCCTGGTCCTTGGCCATCCGCACCGAGACCGGCTCGAAGTCCTTGAGGAACGTCGCGCAGCACAGATCGCGCCCGCAGGGGCCGATGCCGCCCTGGAGCCTGGCCTCGTCACGCGGGCCGATCTGGCGCAGCTCCACCCGGGCACGGAGGTTGCGGGCCAGGTCGCGCACGAGAGCGCGGAAGTCGACCCGGTGGGGCGCGGAGAAGTAGACGGTGTAGACGTTGTCGGCGTCCAGGTAGTCGACGCCGACCACCTTCATCGGCAGCTCGTGTCGTTTGATGAGGCGCTTGGACACACTGCGGGCCTCCGCCCTGCGGCGGCGGTTGGTCTCGTCGCGGGCCAGATGCTCCTCGGCCGCGATGCCCTGGCAGACGGGCAGACCCTCGACGTCCTCGCTCACGTACTGCGGCGCCCACACGCACTCGGCGACCTCGGGCCCGGAGTCGGTCGGCACGAGGACCTTGTCGCCCACCTTGGGTGAGTGGCCGCCCGGATCGAGGTAGTAGAGCCGTCCGTAGCGGGTGAAGCTCACGGCCATCATCATGCCCAAGCGCCGGCCCTCCTCGATCCGTACGGCTAACGCGTCCGAACCCACCATACGTGCCGTACGGCACCGGCAATCATCGGCTGTGGACGACCGCGGCGGGGCCGGATCGCCGGCCCCGCCGGAGTGATGCGCCTACCAGGCCACTTTGCCGACGGGCACGCCCTGCGGGGGAACGTCGTAGGAGTGCAGCGGCCGGTAGCCGGACGGGGTGATCTCGCCCAGCTCGCCGGGTCTGGAGACCAGGAAGTTCCGGCCGGTGCCGTCCACGTCGAGCATCCCGATCGGAACCACCCCTCTGTCGCCGTGGGCGTAGAGAACCTCGATCTGACGCCCTTCGAGGTCGTACGCCACGATGCCGTCGAAGTCGTCCTTTCTCGCGGCCTCCTCTGCCGTGCTCAGCTTGAGGGTCGTCTGCGCCGCGATCACTCGCGACCCGTCGGGGGTGATCGTGGCCCCGAAAATCAGGTTCGGGGGCGTCCCTGTCGTAGACGTCAGCTTGATCACACGCGCGTCGTCGAGAGTGCCGGCGACGCCGGTGTCGAGCAGCACCGGATCCCGCGGACCCGAGCAGGCCCAGGCGACCTTCGCATTCGGAGTGACATCCGGAGAGCCGCTGGGCTCCGCGCCCATCGACCGCACGCTGCATCCCCATCCGTCCGGCAGGGCCCCGGGGAGATCGGACGCCGCGGGATCGGCGGACGCCGACTCGAAAGTCGCACTCGCCTCCGCACCCGGCGCAGACGTAGCCGTGTTGACCGGTGAAGGCTCCGCACCCGAGTCCGGGGGCTCCGACCTGGGAGGCCGGGGTACTTCCGAGATCCCGAAAGCCGTTCCCATGGCCCTGGTGAGGAGCACGCGGCGTCCGTCCTCGGTCAGGGAGAGATCCCGGATGCTCGCCGGGTGCGTCGACGTCCACGTACGGCTGCCGCCGGTCGCGGTGTCGGTGACGACGAGGGACACGCGCGGCTGCTCCGACTCGCAGGAAGACAGCCCGTACGCGAGCGTCGCACCGTCGCCGCTCACCGCGAGCGCGGTGATCTCGGTGCCTCCCGGCGGCGCGTACGGAAGCTCGCCATGTGAGGCGACCCTCCCCTCCCCGTCCAGCGTGAACTGGTACAGCCGCGAGCGGCAGCCGTCCGAGATGGTGGCCGCATAGAAGACCCGGTTGTCTCGCGTCGCCTGGACCGCGAAGAATCCCTCGTCCGTCGCGGGCCGCGGCACGACGTCGGTGCTGTGCCCGTCGGTGACGCTCCTGATCGTGATGTCGCCGGGGTCGCCGATGTGGGCGAGGAAGACGGGGTCGGCGGCCGGGCCGACGGCGATGCCGGCGGCCGTGTCGTCGGTACCGCCGCCATGGCGCGCGACGGCCGCGCCGCCCGCGACCGCGAGCGTCACGGCGGCCGCCGCCGCGACCGGCATCAGCCACGTCCTGCCCCGTCCGGTGCCCACGTGCATACGGCGGCGGGCCGGGGTGGCCCCTGGGCCGAACGGCGGGACGGCGTCGACCGTCTCCCCCACCGCGTGGGCGGCGTCCTGCAACCGGCGGATGACGTCGTTCATCGGGTCTCTCCCAGGAGGCGGCCGAGCGCGTCGAGCGCCCGGGAGGTGGTGGACTTGACGGTGCCCCGGCTAATCTTCATGACCCGCGCCGTCTCCTCTTCGGACAGCTCGGCGTAGTAGCGCAGGACCAGGGCCTCCCGCTGGCGCCGGGGCAGGCGATGAAGGGCCTCCATGACCTCCCGTCGCTCCGCGCCGAGGATCGCGACCGACTCCGCCGACCAGACGGGCGGGTCGTACGTACCGGCGAACCGGGACGGCAGCCGCCGCCTGCGCAGCACCGTGCGGGCGTTGTTGAGCACTGCGGCGCGCACGTAGAGGAGCGCCTTGTCCCGGTCACGCAGGCGGTCGAAGCGCCGATGCAGGCCGAGGAAAGCCTCCTGCACCACGTCTTCGGCGCTCTCCCGGTCGCCGACCATGATCAGGGCGAGGCGGGTGAGGCCGAGGGCGTGCTCGGCGTAGAGACCGCTGATCGTGTCGTCGGCGCCCGCCGACGGAGACGGGACGGGCACGGGCCCCCCGGGTTGCTGATCCAGATCGAGCGTTTCGGCCTTCATGTACCAGAGACGCCGTACGCCCGCCGGGGTTGCTTGCGTCCTATGCGGGCGAACGGAGCGCGAGGGTCATGGCCTCGACCGCGATCTGCGGGTTCACGTTGGCCGCCAGCCGCTCCCGGCACTGCATGATCGCGTCCGTGCGGCGGACCGTCTGCTCGGGGGTGGACGCCCGTGCGACGGCCTCCACCTCGTGCCTGCGATCCTCGTTGGCCAGCTCGACCGGCGCACCGAACTGCACGGCCAGCACGTCGCGGTAGAACGCCACGAGTTCGAGCAGCGCGAGGTCGAGGGAGTCGCGCTTGATACGGGTCGCCCGCGACTTCTGCATGGTCTCGAGCTCCTTGATCGCGCCCGCGCCGCCCCGGACGAGGCCCTTGTTGAGCCCCTTGCCTGAGGAGCCCTCGCCGTAGACCTTGCGCAGCTCCGCCGTCTCGGCCTCGTTCAGCGCGGTCGTGGCCGCGTCGGCGTCCTCGGTGGAGGTCTTCACCAGCCGCTCGGCGGCGGTGATGCACTCCGCCACACCCGTCAGCGACCGGGGGATCGACAGCACCTCGTCGCGCCGGCGCCGCGTCTCCTCGTCCAGCGCGAGCCGCCGCGCCCGGCCGATGTCCCCCTGGGCCGCCCGCGCGGCGTCGAGCGCCACGTCGTGGGGCACCCCGTCGCGGGTCACCAGCACGTTCGCGACGGCCTCGGTGGAGGGCGTGCCCAGCGTCACGACCCGGCAGCGCGAGCGGATCGTGATGATCATGTCGTCCGGGGAGGGCGCGCACAGCAGCCACACGGTCCGCGGCGGCGGCTCCTCGATGGCCTTGAGCAGCGCGTTGGCCGCCGCCTCCGTCACCCGGTCGGCGTCCTCGAACAGCACGATCCGCCACCGGCCGAGCGTGGGCGCCCCCGCCGCCTTGAGCACGAGATCGCGCGTCTGCCGCACGCTGTACGACAGGCCCTCGGGCCGGACGAACGTGACGTCCGGGTGCGAGCCGACCTCGACCTGATGGCAGGCGTCGCAGTGGCCGCACCCCTGGTCGGGGCAGAGCAGCGAGGCCGCGAACGCCGTGGCGGCCGCGGTCCGCAGGGCCGGCCCGGTGAACAGCCAGGCGTGGGTCATGCCCGCGCCGCGGCCTCCGGCGACGGCCTCCGCGGCGGCCGACGCGGCCCGCCGCATCACGTCGATCGCCCGGTCCTGCCCGATCAGATCCCCGAAAACGGTCATGTGCCGCTACCCGAAGTCGCGGATGGCGGGCATCGTGCCGGTGGCCTCCTCGGCCTCCTGCGGCACCGGGTCGGGCAGGATCTCCCGCACCCGGTCCTGGATCAGGCGCGTCACCTCCCGCTGGTCGAGCGTGCCGTCCACCATGAGGTAGCGGTCGGGGTCGGCCGCCGCCAGCGCCCGGAACTCCCGCCGCACCCGCTCGTGGAACTCCAGCGGCTCGGCCTCGATGCGGTCGGCGGGCGAGGCCATCCGCCGCAGCCCGACCGCGGGCGGCACGTCGATGAGCACGGTCAGGTCGGGGACGAGGCCGCCCGTCGCCCACCTGTTGATCCTCGCGACGTCCTCCTGATCGAGCGACCGCCCGGCGCCCTGGTAGGCCAGCGACGAGTCCACGTACCTGTCGGAGATCACCGTCGAGCCGCGCCGTAGGGCGGGCCTGATGACCTTCTCCACGTGCTCGGCCCGGTCGGCGGCGTACAACATCGCCTCGGCCCGCGGGGACAGGCCCTGGTGGGCGGCGTCGAGCAGGATCGCCCGCAACCGCATGCCGACCTTGGTCGAGCCCGGCTCGCGGGTCTGCACGACGTCGAAGCCCTGGTCGCGCAGCCAGATCGCGAGCAGCCGCGACTGGGTGGTCTTGCCCGAGCCCTCGCCGCCTTCGAAGGCGATGAACAGACCGCGCTCGGGGTCGGTCTCCTCCGGCTCGAATCGCCGCCCGCGCAGGGCGGTCAGCAGGTCGACCGCGATGGGAACCCCCCGCCGGTCGTCCATGTGCCGCAGCGCGACCACCCCGACGGCGATCGCCAGCAGCGCGCCCAGGAGCAGCACGAGGTTCGTGCCGTCGAAGCGGTAGCTGATCCCGGCGACCCCGAGGGCGTGCGTGCCGAACAGCGCGGCCAGCGTCGAGGCCACTGCCACGACCAGCAGCAGCACCACCCGGGCCAGCGACTGCAGGAAGGAGAACGTGCGGCCGCGCAGCCCGTCCTCCACCTCCAGGCCGATCACGGTGTAGCCGATGATCCAGGCGATGCCGGCGCAGGCGCCGAGCACCACGGTCAGCACGACCACGACGACCAGGTTCTGGATGAGCGCGACGGCGGCCAGCGTCAGGCCCGCGAGCATGATCGACAGCCCGAACAGCCGCCGCCTGGACAGGCCCTTCAGCAGCCTCAGGCCGAAGAACATGCCGAACGCCATGCCGAGGAAGACGGCGCAGAACACGGCGCCGTACCCCGCGTCGCCGCCGCCCAGGGCCTGCACGTACGCCTTGGCGACGCCGATGACGGCGCCTCCGGCGGCGAACGCCCCGAGCATCCCGATGATCAGGCCGCGTACGACGCGGTCGCCGCCGACGAACCGCCATCCCTCGGTGATCTGCCGGAGCACCGAGGGCGCGGACACGTGCCTGACGTGGTTCTTCGGAATGGCCCGCAGCGTGAAGACCATCACGGCGGAGGCCAGGTAGGCCAGCGCGTTGGCGTACAGCGCGATGCTGGTGGCGGCGACGTCGAACGACGGAGCGGCCGCCGAGATCGTCGTGACCACGCCCGACACGATCGCGAACAGCGCCGCGGCCACGGGGGCGGTGCCGTACGTCACCAGGAGGTTGAGCTGGTTGGCCTCCTCGAGCCGCTCCTTGGGCACGAGGTTGGGCACGGTGGCGTCCTTGGCGGGCACCCAGAAGAGGTTCACGCACTCGACCAGGAACGTCGCGATGATCACCCACTGGTAGTTGCCGACCAGCGGGATCGACAGCACCACCGCGAACCTGGCGAGGTCGGCGACGACCATCGTCAGCCTGCGGTCGAACCGGTCGGCCACCGCTCCCGCGAGCGGGCCGAGCAGGATCGCGGGCAGCATCTTGGCGATGAAGACGCCGCCGATGGCGAGGCTCTGCGCCTGGAAGCCCGACCCCGCGGTCAGGTTACCGGCCAGCGCGGTCAGCGCGATGATGTTGAGCCAGTCGCCGAGGCTGCACGTCGCCATCGCCGTCCACAGCCTGCGGAACGGCGCGTTCGTCAGCACGTGCGGCTGCTTGCGTCGCGCGGCGGCCCGGCCAGGGGTGCTCATGATGTCAGCGTATCCAGGTGCTCGCTGGGCTTGGGAGACGGACGAGCGGGCCGCTGGGGCCTGCCCGTCGCCTGAGGGTATTACGTCCGCCTCGTCCTCGCTGTCGAGATGGCGCCAATGCTCTGCCCGGTTCCGTTTCCGGGGGTCCGGCGCGGTCAGGCGCGCAGCTCGATGAGGGTGATCTCGGGAGGCGCGCCCACCCGGACCGGCGGCCCCCAGAAGCCCGCCCCTCGTGTCACGTAGACCTGGGTATCGCCGCCGCCCGTGCGCGGCACGCTCGCCAGCCCCGCGACCACGGGCTGCTGCAGCGGCACGAGCAGGTTGAACGGCGCCATCTGCCCGCCGTGGGTGTGCCCGGAGAGCTGGAGATCGACGCCGTGCGCGGCGGCCTGCGTCACCTGGACGGGCTGATGGGCCATGAGCACGACGGGCCGGTTTGCGTCGCGGCCCCCGAGCGCCTTGCCGAGGTCCGGGCCGTCGCCCGACGGCACGCCGTTGAGGTCGTTGACGCCCGCGAGGTCCAGTACGGCGCCCGCGTGCCGGATCTCGACCCGCTCGTTGCGCAGCGGCCGGACGCCCAGCGAGCGCAACTCCTCGATCCATTCCTGGGGGCCCTCGGCGGTGTAGTACTCGTGGTTGCCGGTGACGAAATACGCGCCATAGCGGGATTCGAGGGACCTGAGCGGTGTGGCGAGACGACCGAGCTCGGCCACCGTGCCGTCCACCAGGTCGCCCACGATCGTCACCGCGTCGGCCTCCAGGCCGTTGATCATCCGGACGATCCGCTCGGTGTGGCCCCGGCCGGTCAGCGGGCCGAGATGGATGTCGCTGACGACCGCGATGCGCAGCCCGTTCATCCGGGGGTCGAGCCGGGGCAGGCGGATCGGCACCCGCTCGATCACCGGATCCCCGAGGGCCGTGCTCACGCCGTAACCCACGGTCGCGAGCGCTCCCGCGGCCACGACCGCGGAGGCCGTACGGGAGATGAACAGCCGCCGGTCGATCGCCGGAGTGCCCGCCGCGGCCTCCTCCGCCACCGGCATGCCGGTCGTGGCCGTGCCGTGAGCGGTGGCGCCTCCCCCGGCCGCCGCGCCGGCGAGGACCACCTCGTCCACCGGCGCCGCCTCCTCCTCGGCCCGCTCGGCCGGAGCGGCGGCGTCGGCCGTACGGCGGCGCCGGGACACGACGAACGTCGCGACCGCCCGGGGCACCTCCATGACCAGGCCGAACACGAACAGATAGAACATCACGGCCAGCCACAGGTAGCCGGGCCAGGCCACGACCCGCTCCACGTCCATGCCGAGGCCGAGCCGGCTCCCGCCGAAGGTCACCACCATCAGGACGGCGAGGACCACGAGCGCCCACGTCAGCACCCGGCGCGAACGCGATCCCGGCGTCGTGGACGCCCTGACCAGCCTCCGCCACAGATAGGCGTGCACGACGACGACGGCCGCCACAATCATGCCGACGAACCCCACGAGAACTCCCCTCGACCGGCTGGCGATCAAGGGCCGGCTGACGACGATGCTACGAGCTGACAGCGACAGCCGCGTCCGTTGTCCACAGCCGGGGTCCGGCTGTGGACAAGTCGCGAAGCCGCCCGGGCACCCCACCGCGCCCTGCCGGGGCCGCGGTCAGCGGACCGGAGTCAGCGCGGTGACCGGGGTCAGGACTTCCCCGCGGGCTTCTTCGTGGCGGTCCTGGCACGGGTCGTGCGCTTGGGGGCCGGAGCCCGCTCCCGCCGCTCGGCCAGCAGCTCCGCCGCCCGCTCCAGCGTGATGTCCTCGACCGTGTCGCCCTTGCGCAGGGACGCGTTGGTCTCGCCGTCGGTGACGTAGGGACCGAAGCGGCCCTCCTTCACCACGACCGGCTTCTTCGAGTTCGGGTCCTCGCCCAGCTCACGAAGGGGCGGCGCGGCGGCGGCACGGCCGCGTCCGCGGGCCTTCGGCTGCGCGAACAGCTCCTTGGACTGCTCGATCGTGACCGTCAGCAGGTCCTCCTCGGACGGCAGCGACCGCGAGTCGGTGCCCTTCTTGATGTAGGGCCCGAACTTGCCGTTCTGCGCGGTCACCTCCTCGCCGTCGATCTGGCCGACGACCCGGGGAAGCTGGAGCAGTTTCAGCGCCTGCTCCAGCGTGATCGTGTCCAGGTCCATCGACTTGAACAGCGAGCTCGTCCGCGGCTTGGGCGCGTCCGCCTTCTTCGTCCGCTTCTTGCCGTCCTCCGGCGCCGGCTCCTCGGGCAGGATCTCCGTGACGTACGGGCCGTAACGGCCGTCCTTGGCCACGATTTTCCGGCCGGTCGCCGGGTCGACGCCCAGCTCGCGGTCGCCGCTCGGGCGCGAGAACAGCTCCTCGGCCTTCTCGGCGGTCAGCTCGTCCGGCGCCATGTCCTCCGGGATGTTCACCCGGGCGCCGTCGCGGTCGAGGTAGGGCCCGTAGCGGCCGACCCTGATCACGATGTCCGTCCCCCTGATCGGGAACGAGCTGATCTCCTTGGCGTCGATCTCGCCGAGGTCGGTGACCATCTCCTTCAGGCCCTCGTCGCCGTCCTCGCCGCCGAAGTAGAAACGGCGCAGCTCGGGCACCCGCTCGGCCCGGTCGTTGGCGATGTCGTCGAGGACCTTCTCCATCTCGGCCGTGAAGTCGTAGTCGACCAGGTTGCCGAAGTGCTGTTCGAGCAGGTTGACCACGGCGAACGCGAGGAACGACGGCACCAGGGCGGTGCCCTTCTTGAACACGTAGCCCCGGTCGAGGATCGTTCCGATGATCGACGCGTACGTCGACGGCCGCCCGATCTCGCGGTCCTCCAGCTCCTTGACCAGCGATGCCTCGGTGTAGCGCGCGGGCGGCTTGGTCGAGTGCCCGAGCGCGGTCAGCTCGGCCGCCGTGAGCCGGTCGCCCTCGGCCAGCGTGGGCAGGCGCTTCTCCGAGTCGTCCCGGTCGGTCGAGGGGTCGTCCGCGCCCTCCACGTACGCCTTGAGGAAGCCGTGGAAGGTGATGGTCCGTCCGGTGGCGCTGAACTCCACGCTCTCGTTCGCGCTGGACGTGCCGCCCACCTTGACCGACACCGACTCGCCGACGGCGTCCTTCATCTGGGAGGCGACCGTACGCTGCCAGATCAGCTCGTACAGGCGGAACATGTCCCCGGACAGGCCGGTCTCGCCCGGCGTGCGGAACTCCTCGCCGGACGGCCGGATGGCCTCGTGCGCCTCCTGGGCGTTCTTCACCTTGCTGGTGTAGACGCGCGGCTTGTCCGGCACGTACGCCGGGCCGTACAGCTTGATCGCCTGGCTGCGGGCGGCGGCGACGGCGGTCTCCGACAGCGTGATGCTGTCGGTTCGCATGTAGGTGATGTAGCCGTTCTCATAGAGCCGCTGGGCCACCTGCATCGTGTACTTGGCGGAGAAGCCCAGCTTGCGGCTCGCCTCCTGCTGCAGAGTCGTGGTCCGGAACGGCGCGTACGGCTTGCGCGTGTACGGCTTGCGCTCGACCGACCGCACCGCGTAGGCCACGCCCGCGAGGCGGCCGGCGAGGGCCGTCGCCGCGGCCTCGTCGAGGTGGAGGACGTCGGAGCCCTTCAGCCTGCCGGTGGAGGCGAAGTCGCGGCCCTGGGCCACGCGCCTGCCGTCCACGCCGGTCAGCGTTGCGGAGAACGTCCGTGGGTCGTCGCCCGCCCGGCCGGTGTCGAACAGCGCCTGGAGGTCCCAGTAGTGGGCGGCGGTGAACGCCATGCGCTCCCGCTCACGCTCCACCACGAGCCTGGTGGCGACCGACTGGACACGACCGGCGGAAAGCCGCGGCTTGACCTTCTTCCACAGGACCGGGCTGACCTCGTAGCCGTACAGACGGTCGAGGATGCGCCGGGTCTCCTGGGCGTCGACCAGCCGGAGGTTGAGATCACGGGGGTTGGAGACCGCGTCCCTGATCGCATGCGGGGTGATCTCGTGGAACACCATGCGGTGCACCGGGATCTTGGGTTTGAGCACCTCGCGCAGGTGCCAGGCGATGGCCTCGCCCTCCCGGTCCTCGTCGGTGGCGAGGTAGAGCTCGTCGGCTTCCTTGAGAAGCTGCTTGAGCTTGGACACCTGCGACTTCTTGTCCGGGTTCACGACGTAGAGCGGCTCGAACTCGTGGTCGACGTTCACCCCGAGGCGGGCCCATGCCTCGCTCTTGTACTTCTCCGGGATGTCATCGGCCTTCTCCGGAAGATCGCGAATGTGGCCGATGCTCGACTCGACGATGTAGCCGCGCCCGAGGTACCCGGCGATCGTCTTCGCCTTCGCGGGCGATTCCACGATCACCAGGCGGGTTCCGCCGGCGTTGCCGTTGTTGGCTGGCACGCTGCTTCCTACCTCGCTGTCCGCTGTCATTCCCCGTACTGCCGGGCTTCGTACTCCCCGGCTCATGACACCCTCGTCGTCCGGGCCGGGGGCGCTTACCCCCTGGAGGCGCCGACGAGGCGCCGCTTTGAAGGTACCTGCCGCCGGACGTTCCTCCCCCTCGGGCTACCCGGTTATGTCCGGGAATGTAACCCGCCTGGCGCTGTTATCCACGGAGACGCAGAATAGAGCCCAACCGAGTTCCCTAGCACGCCCCGGAGACCAATGGCTGTGCTCGACTACTCCTATCTGGACCTGTATCTCCCTCGGGACACCCCTCGCGAGGCGGCGAGGCAGATGCTCACGGAGCATGCCGAGCACGGAGATTGGGAGCTGGAGCGGTTACGCCTTTATCCCGACGGCAGCAGGCGTGTCCGGCTGCGTCGGAAGATCATACGAGCCGCGCGGACCATGTGACCCCCGAGGGCGCGGACGCCACGGTCAAAAGGGCTTTGCCCATCCGCAATGTCATCGATGCCATGACCGTAGTGCTCCCATCCGTCTCGAAACAGTACCGGACAAAAGGGCTTTGCCCGCCCCGGGCCGCGCCCCCGGAACGGGCAAAGCGTTCGTGCCCCCTCCACTGGTGGTGGGGGGCGTTCTGGTCGCCCGCGCCGGGAGCATCTGGCAGACGCTCCCTGGCGCGGGCGAGCGATATCCCTCGCCTCCGTCAGCCGCGCGCCGCCGGATCACTTCCGCACGGCCGTCGCCGCCGGAGGTGTTCCCGTGCCGTCACGCGCGGCCGTACGACTACTTGCGGCCGAACCGGAAGCGGCGGGTGACGGCGAACAGGCTCGCCGAGGCGGCGAACATGGCGCCGAGGGCCAGGGCGAGGAACGACGCCGGGTTCATCCCGGTCAGGCCGACCGGCTGCTCCGCGCTCATCAGCTTGAGCCCGCTCAGCTTGTCCAGCGGCAGCACGCCGGCGCTCTTCCCGAGGTCGCCGGTCGGCAGGTTGCGCGCCGTGTCGGCGACGGGCAGCGAGGCGGTCGCGTCCTCCAGCGTCTGGGTGGCGGTCAGCGAGCGGGTCGCGTCGTCGAGCGTGCCACCGGCCTTGGAGACGGCCGCGGGGGTGCTGCCGGCCTTCTTGCCCTTCGCGGCGGGCAGGCTCGGCGTCTCCGGCAGGCCGAGCATGTTCGGCAGGTCGCCGACGACCGGAGCGGACGGAGTCGCGGCGGCGCTCATCGGCTGCACCGTGTGCTTGCCCGACAGCACCGACGCGCCCGGCATGGCGGACATGGCCCCGCTGCGGGCGGCCTTGTGCTGCGGGTGGGCCCAGTGGCCGTTGCTCTTCCAGCCGCCGCCCACCTGGGCGCCGCCCAGGCATCCCGCGGCGGCGTCGCCGAGCACGGCCACCGCGTTGCCGCAGATGTTGATCGGCGCGGTGATCGGGGCGACGATCTGGTTGCCCGCGAGGATCCCGTGCCGGCCCGAGGTGATGTTGCCACCCGCGCCGGCGCCGCCGCCGAGGACCGAGGCGCCGCCCCGGCAGCCCGCCTGGGACTTGCCGATGACCGACACCGCGTTGCCGCAGATGTTGATCGGCGCGGTGATCGGGGCGACGATCTGGTTGCCGCCCAGGATCGAGCCGCGGCCGGACGTGACGTTGCCGCCCGCGCCCTTGCCGCCGTGCCTGCTCCAGCCGCCGATCACGGTCGCGCCGCCGCGGCAGCCCGCGAAGGCGTCGCCCGCGATCGCGATGGCGTTGCCGCAGACGTTGATCGGCACGGTGATCGGCGCGACCACCTGGTTGCCGCCGCCGACGCTGTGCACCCCGCTGGTGCGGTTGCCGCCCGCGCCCCCGCCGGACCAGCCGCCGTGACCGTGGCCGCCGTACCCGCCGTGGCCGTGGCCGTGGCCGCCCTTGCAGCTGCCCGAGCCGTTGCCGCAGACGTCGGTCGGCACGGTGATCGGCGAGACCACCTGCGTGCCGCCGCCCACGGAGTAGCGGCTGTCGGTGTCGTGGCCGGCCGAGCCCGGACGGTGCCAGTTACCGCCTCCGTGGTGGCCGCCGTACCCGCCGTGGCCGCCCTTGCCGCCGTGGCCGTGCCCGTGGCCGTGGCCGCCGGAGCCGCCCACGGACGAGCCGCCGGTGCAGCCCGAGAACGCCTTGCCGATGACCGCGACGGAGTTGCCGCAGACGTTGACCGGCACGGTGATCGGCGCGACCACCTGGTTGCCGCCCAGGATCGAGCCATGGCCGCTGGTGCGGTTGCCGCCGGCGCGGACGACGTCACGGCCGCCGCCGACGAAGGCACCGCCACGGCATCCGGCGGTGGCGTTGCCGAAGACGGCGATCGAGTTGCCGCACAGGTTGACCGGCGCGGTGATCGGCGCGACGACCTGGTTGCCGCCTCCGATGCTGTGCACCCCGCTGGTGCGGTTGCCGCCCGCGCTCGCGTGCCGTCCCGAGCTCTTGACGGCCGCGCCGCCGCGGCAGCTCGCGTCCGACCGGCCGATGACCGACACCGCGTTGCCGCAGGCGTTGACCGGGACGTTGATCGGCGCTTCGACCTGGTTGCCGCCGAGGATGCTGCCCGCTCCGGAGGTCTTGTTCTGCCCGGCGCCCACGCCCTCGCCCTGCACGGCCGCGCCGCCCTGGGAGGAGGCCCGGGACTCGCCGACGACCGCCACCGCGTTGCCGCTGATGTCGATCGGCAGGGTCACCGGGATGTCGACCTGGTTGCCGCCGAGCACGGAATGGCTGCCGTCGGTGTCGGCGAAAGCCGTACCGCTGCCAAGGGCCATGACGCCGGCGGCCAGAAACGCCGCGGGGGCCGAGCCCTTCGCCCACGTTCGCATGATGAATGCTCCTAGTGGTTCTTCTAGGGGGTTACCTGACAGCTCGCGACGCATGTCCAGGCCGCATGAGCACAGCGGAGCCGTGGACGTCACGAGGATGGGAAATTCCGCGTCACCCGCGGGAGCCTGCCGCTCGGGCACCACGAGCGAGGGCAGGCGGTGGCACCGGTCGCCGTACGACGGGGACCGGCACGAAGGCGGGATCAGTCAGGAGAGAAAGACGGGTCGTCCGCCGCTGTGCGGACCACCGGGGGAACAACCGCCGCCAGTGGGGCGGGCAGCTTGGTGAAGCGCGGTTCGAACACGTCCCGCGCGACATCCCCGAACAGGATGTTTCCACCGCTCGACTGCGGGACCAGGCCCTGATCTTCGGGCGCGTGGTCCGCGGTGGAGGGTGGGGGGAGCAGAGGCTTCGACTGGCTGGTCAGCCCGTCGACCGTGCGCCCCGCCATCGCCTCGGCGTTCACCGAGACGTCGTCCGCCGCCGTGGGGAAACCGTCGGTGCTCTTCCCGTGGGACTCGACCGCGCCCGGCGAGGGCGGCAGACCGAGGTCCGGACCTGAGAAATGATCGGGAAGAACCGACCCGGCGACGTCATGTGAGGGTGCGGTCCCGGCCACGGACGTCACCGTGCCGAAGACACCGAAGAACACACCGAGCAGCCATCCGGCGGCGATCAGCCCGCCGACGACCAGCAGGCGGCCCAGACGGGAACCGGCCGCGAACCGCGCCATCCGGCCCCGCTCCGCAGAGCCGGGAGACGTGACGCGCACGCCGGGAACCGCGGCGGGCGAACTCGCCCTCCGCCGTTCCTGCGACGTGCGCGTCACGCGACCTCCCCAAACCGCTGAGTCAACAGTCCGCTGGGTCAACCCGGTGCGGATCCAACCCCCAACGGAGAGTTACTGTAGCGGCACGGCACGTGATCGCAAGAGCTTTCTCAGCAGTATTCGAGGAAACGGTCAAGGACCCGGACGCCAAACCGGAGTGAATCAACCGGAACGCGCTCGTCGACGCCATGGAACATCCCGGAGAAGTCCAAGTCTTCGGGAAGCCGCAGCGGCGCGAAGCCGTAGCCGCTGATGCCGAGACGGCTGAACGCCTTGAGGTCGGTGCCGCCGCTCAGCGTGTACGGCACGGCCCGCGAGCCCGGGTCCTCCTCCTGCAGCGCGTCGGCCATCGCCTTGACCAGCGGGCCCTTGAAGGGGGTCTCGACCGCCACGTCGTGATAGACGAACTCCCTGGTCACGTTCGGCCCGAGCAGCTCGTCCAGGGTCTGGAAGAACTCGTCCTCGTAGCCCGGCAGGAACCTGCCGTCCACGTGCGCGGTCGCGATCTGGGGGATGACGTTCGCCTTGTATCCGGACTGGAGCATGGTCGGGTTGGTCGTGTTGCGGAGAGTGGCGCCGATCATCCTGGCGAGCGGCCCGAGGGTGGCCACCGCCGCCTCCGCGTCCTCCGCCTTGACCTCCCTGCCGAAGACCTCCTCGAAGAACGCCTGCACGGTGGGCGTGAGCCTGACCGGCCACTTGTGGCGGCCGATCCTGCCGACCGCCTCGGCGAGCTCGGTCACGGCGTTGTCGTCGTTGAGCATCGAGCCGTGCCCGGCCCTGCCCCTGGCGGTCAGGCGCATCCAGGCGATGCCCTTCTCCGCCGCCTCGATCAGGTACAGCCGGCCCTTCTCGGTGGTCACGCTGAAGCCGCCGACCTCGCCGATGGCCTCGGTGCAGCCCTCGAAGACCTCCGGATGCCGCTCGGCCAGCCACTGGGCGCCGTAGTGGCCCCCGGCCTCCTCGTCCGCGGTGAAGACGAGGACGACGTCCCTGGGCGGCCTGCGCCCCTCGCTCAGCCTCCGCCGTACGACGGCGAGGATCATCGCGTCCATGTCCTTCATGTCGACCGCGCCGCGGCCCCAGACGCAGCCGTCGGCGATCTCGCCGCTCAGCGGGTGGTGGGTCCAGTCGGCCGCGTCGAACGGCACGACGTCCAGATGGCCGTGGAGAACAAGGGCGTCCCTGCTCGGGTCGGTGCCCTCGACGCGGGCGACCACGTTCGCCCGCCCGGGGTCGGACTCGAGAATCCGCGGCTCCAGGCCGACCTCCGACAGCTTGCCGGCCACGTACTCCGCGGCCTCGCGTTCCCCGGGCCCCGCGTTGTCCCCCGCGTTGACCGAGTCGATGCGGATCAGGTCGCGGCACAGCTCCGCGACCTCGTCCTCCCCGTAGCGTGGGGTCATTGCGCCTCCTCCTGCCGGGCAGGCCCAATCGGGGTCCGGCCCGCCTTCCGTCGTACGGCTCGCGCCTCCATCCTGCCGCCGCACAGGCGTGACGTTCACCCCCGGTCTCCCGGGAGCCGCGCCGGAGCCGATTCCCGGTATGAAGCAGGGCGCAGAGAGTGCTAACCTGTATCAGCCGACGCGGGATGACGATCCCGCGTGAGGCACCACGTCCGGGTGGCGGAATAGGCAGACGCGCTAGCTTGAGGTGCTAGTGCCCAGTGATGGGCATGGGGGTTCAAGTCCCCCCTCGGACACGCACTCTGGTACATGTTGGGCCTGGCCTCAACTGCGACCACTCTCTCCAGAGGGTCGTAGACGAGGTGCAGGCCCATCTGCGTGTAGAGGTCGTTCCGGTCGGCGGGGTCCGCCTTCTTGATGACCTCGGCGATCTCGGCCAACCGTGGAATCATCTCCGCGATCTCCTTTTGACTGATCTCCCTATTCCTGGTGATGGCCCGTAGCCGGCCCTCTGCCTTCAGGCCGAACCCCAACCACCGTGGCCCACTCACAACATGCGCCTTTCGTCTCGCACTGCCGCCCTGCGGAATACCGGCCAGGGGGTCATGGCCTGGTCAACGGAATGACCACCTCATCGACGATGGAGGCGATCTCGCCGGAGTCCACGAGACCGCCCTCCCATGCCTGGAGGAGGATCAGGCGCGGCCCGACTGAGACAACGCGCGGGGTGAGGCTGCCTGGTGCGGCTTCGCCGCGTTCGACCGCCTGGCGCAGGACGGACAGCAGTACTTCCTGGTGTGGGCGGATCACCAGCCGGTGGACCTGCTCGAACAGTTCGGGATGGCGGTGGCGGTGGGCGAGGAGCGGGAGCAGCGCGCGGCCGCGCGGCTCGTCGAGCGTCCGTACGAAGCGTTCAAGTAGGGCGATCAGGTCATCGCGCAGTGCGCCCGTGCCGGGCGGCGCCGGCGGGTCGCCGAAGCCGGTCGCGGGGTCGTTCAGCGCGGCGAGGACGAGTTCGGCCGGGGTGGACCAGCGCCGGTACAAGGCCGCTTTCCCGGTCCCGGCCGCGGAGGCGATCTTGTCGAACGTCAGCTCCTCGAAGCTGCTCCCGGCCAGTTCGCTCAGGACGGCCTGGAAGATCGCGGTGGTGAGGGCGTCTCCGCGGCGGCGGGTGGGACTCATGAGGACCGATATATCACGCACTTTGCCGTGCTAGCCTCCAATAGTGAACAAAGTTGTTCCTTATTTGAGGTGGGTGGCCCATGTCCGCTGACGGCAGGACAGCCCTGCGCAATGTGCGGGTCTTCGATGGCAAACGGCTCGGCGAGCCCCGTACCGTCGTCATCGACGGTGTGCTGATCGGCGACGATCCCGCAGGCGCGGAGGAGATCGACACGGAGGGGGCGGCGCTGCTGCCCGGGCTGATCGACGCGCATGTCCACCTGCACGCCCCCGGGAACCTGGCCACCCTGGCCGCCTGGGGAGTGACGACCGGACTCGACATGGCCTGCTGGCCGACCGAGCGGGTGGCCTCGCTGCGCGAGACCGAGGGAGCGGCCGACTTCCGTACTGCCGGACTGCCCGCGATCGGGCCGGGCGGCCGCCACGCCCGCATGCCGGGAATGCCGCCGGAAGCCGTCATCCTGACGGCAGCCGATGCCCGGCGGCACGTCCAGGCGCGGGCGGCGGAGGGTGTCGACTACATCAAGGGCGTCGCCGAGGCCCCCGGCGAGGGCGGGCCGCCCGCGGACGCGCTGCGTGCGCTGGTGGAGGCGGCGCGCGAGTACGGGCTCAAGACGATCGTGCACGCCGCCACCCCGGGCGCCTACACGATGGCCGTGGAGTCGGGAGCGGAGTTCGTCACGCACACGCCGATCGTCGGCGGGCTCCGGGCGCACGACGTGGCCGCGATGAGGAGCGCCGGCCAGAGGTCCATCCCGACGATCACCATGATGGAGGCGTTGCTCACCGCCTTCATGACCTCCGGCCCGCAGCCGGGGCGGGCCGACCACCTGGGGGAGGTGCTGGGCGACGTCGGCCGTCTGCACCGGGCCGGTGTTGAGATCCTCGCCGGGACGGACGCGAACGCCCAGCCGTCCGCGCCGCTGCCCGTGCCCCACGGCGAGAGCCTGCATCACGAGTTCGAGCTGATGGCGCGGGCCGGAATGACGCCGGTGGAGATCCTGCGTTCGGCGACCGTGCTGCCCGCCCGCGCCTTCGGCTTGGCCGACCGGGGCGCCGTCCGGCCGGGCATGCGGGCCGACCTGTTGCTGGTCAACGGCGACCCGACCCGGGACATCACGGCCACCCGCGACATCCGCGCTGTCTGGTGCGCCGGTCACCCCGTCACTCCGGCCACCGCTCGCGAACCCTGAAACCCGAGCGGCTGCGCGAGCGGAGGTTCCCGTAACCGCGGCGGCGTCGCCAGAGCCTTCGCGCCTTGGGCGATGGTCTCAACGTGGGAACCCACCAGGCTGACGTTGCTATCGAGATCGAGCGAAGCAGTGACGGATCGCTCGTGGTGTTCCCTGCGATCGCTGCCTGACCGGACGCCGCGCAACCTCGATGTCCTCGTCCGCGGCGACGACCTTCGCGTGGAGGGCGGGGACCGCGCTACCGGCCGTCGGACGGTCCGCGCCATCCGGCTGCCCGGTCCCCGGCATCGGCTGATCGACGATCAGTGCCCGTGGTTCTTCAGGTGGTAGCTCTTGGGCAGCTCGAAGCCGCGGTCGGCCATGACCTCGCGCAGGCGGTCCGGGTAGTCGGTGATGATGCCGTCCACGCCGGCGTCGATCATCGCGTTCATCGTCGACTTCTCCTCGACGGTCCACGGGATGACCTTGATGCCCAGCTGGTGCGCCTCGTCGACCAGCGCCTTGGTCACGTAGGGCTTGTAGTCGGCGTCGCTCACCTCGGCACCCTCGGGGGTGCCGGGCAGCGGCGAGAACGCCGACGCGCCGAACGACTTGATCGCCTTCAGCGGGTCGCCGCCGAAGTCCGCGAGATCGATGCCGCCGAGCCAGATCTCGAGGCCGGGGATGCCGTCGTAGACGGGGTTGGTCAGCGCCACCAGGGGCAGCCGCGGCTCGACCTGGTGCATCCGCATGAGCGCGCCCCAGTCGAAGCTCTGGATGGTGACCTGCTTGAGCATCCCGGCCTCGCGGATCTCCTTCGCGGCCTCCTGGACGAACACCTCACGAGGCTGCGTCTCGGTCGTCCCGACCTCGTACTTGGTCTCGATGTTCATCATGACGTCCTTGGCCTTGTAGGCCTTGACCAGGTCGAAGACCTCGGTCAGCAGCGCCATGTGGGCCCCGGTGGCCGGCTTCTGGCCGGGCCAGTCCGCCAGCGTCTGGCCGCAGTCCATGGTCTTGACCTGCTTGACGGTCAGGTCCTTGATGAACTTGCCGGCGTACGGGTACTCCGGGTCGCCCTTGAAGGCCGGAGCGGTGTCCTTGCACTTGCGGCCGTCGATCTTCCGGTCGTGCGAGACGACCGCCTTGCCGTCCTCGGTGATCGCGATGTCGAGTTCCAGGGTGCTCACGCCGAGTTCGAGCGCGTTGGCGAAGGCCGGGATCGTGTTCTCCGACATCAGTGCGGCGCCGCCCCGGTGCGCCTGGAGGTCGAGCACGCGCTTCCCGTGACCGGGACCGTTGCCAGGACCGGGACCGTTACCCGGGCCATTGGCGGGGCCGTTGCCAGGCCCGTTGGCCGGCTTGCCGTGGGCGGCGTCGGCCGAGGCGATCCCCGGCGATGCGACCATCACGCCGCCGAGCACCGCGACGACCGCGGCCTTACGCAATGCACCCATGTGTCATCCCTCTGCGAGTAGTGCTGCTGCGGGTACGGCCGGGCAAGACGGGCCCGACCATGCACAAAGATCACAGAGCAGCGCAACAGAAGGGGATACGGCAGTTGTAATCGGGACGAAAGTTGCATGAGCGCCCTAAGTGGCTGTATCGCCCCTGGGAGACGTACATCGTCCGGCTGTGGCGATCTCGCCGGTGGCCGTGGTCATGCAACGGAGTGGGTGACGACGCCGGTGTAGGCGCTGGCGGCCACACCGGAGAAAGGGATCGACAGCACCAGGGTGGGGTTCCAGCTGGCGTTGTTGACCCCCGCCACGGCGGTATGGGAGAACGCCGTCCGCGGGGCGGCGAGGGTGACCCTGCTTGCGGCGGTCGGCTGGCCGGGAACGAAGGTCCCGCCACCTTGGGTAGCCGTGGCCGGGCCGGACCAATAGCTCATGTTGGCCCGGCCGATGGTGACCACCGGCGCGGCGGTGCGGGTGTAGTTGGTCGAGGAGACCGTGGCCGTCCATGCGCCCGAGCCGGGTTCGCGGCGGTCGGTCACCGTCACCGTGCCCATCTGCGCGCTGCGCTGGCTTCCGGGCGGCCCGCTGCCCAGCGACACCGCGACGGGAGCGGTGATGGTCAGCTCTCCCGCCCTTGCCAGGACGTAGGTGGCCGGTGCGACAGTCGCGGACGCCGAGGGGGCGGGCAGGGCGGCGGCCAGGACGATCGCGGTGGCGAGGGGGTTGATGCGTCTGCGCATTTATGCCCTTCGGGGTTCGGCATGGGGTCTGGCCCTGCGGCGGCGCCAGGTCAGGACACCGGCGGCCACGAGACCCAGTGCGACGACGATCGAGGGGAGGATCAGCCGCGACGCGCCGGACGGGGTGACGGGCCGGCCGATACCGGCCTTGGGGAAGACGACGGTCGCGGAGACCTCGCGTTTGATCAGGCCGCTCTGCACGACCATGTCCACCTTCCAGGGGCCCTCGGGCAGCCGTGCGTCCATGACGACGGCCAACCGCCCGGTCTCGCCCGGACGCAGCGCGACGCCCAGCTGCGCCGGGTAGGGTCCGGCGCGCAGCCCGCCCGGCCCGTCGGACAGCGACAGCGAGCCGGACAGGTCCAGGGCCCGGCCGCCGGTGTTGTGCACCTGAGCGGCCAGGACCGGGCGACCGGTGGCGTCCCGCTCCGGGGTGAGACGGTCGATGCTCATGTCGGACGGCGGCTCGCCGCCCGGGCCGACGTCGAGATACATCCGGATGCCGACCCGGCTGGCCAGGCCGATGTTGTGCACCTGGTCCGGCTCCGCGGTGGTCTGCGCCCAGATCACCGCGTACCGCTCGCCCTTCCACGCGTCGGACGGCACGCGGGTGGTGAACCAGGCCCGGCGGGCCTGCCCGGGGCCAGGTCGATCTCCGCGGGCGCGATGGTGGTCCAGCTCGTCAGCTCGTTCGCGGTGCGGTCGGGCGCGAAGACGAACGCGTGGCCGCGGATGTCGGCCGCCGCCGGATACAGCGAGACGCGCATCCGGTGGCCGCTGGTGTTGGACACCTCGATCCGCCGCTTGATGGTGGTGCCGGGATCGAGGTGATCGACCACGCCCTTGAGCGCGCGAGGGTCGGCACGGCGGGCGACGGGTGCGTCGACCAGCCGGATGCCCAGCCCCTGCCCGGGGTCCCCCTGATCCGTGGTCGCCGCCGCGGCCGCCACGGAGGCGGGGCCGGGGCCTGGGACGCGGACGGCCGCGAGCGCCGCGCCTGCCGTGCCCGTAACCGGCACGGCAAGCAGGACGCTCGCGGCCCAGCCGATGAGTCGATCAGGCGACAGAGTGCGTCACCGTGCCCGAGTAGGTGCCAAGACCCACCGACAGCGGGATGGTCACCGAGATGGTCGGTTGCCAGGTCGCCTGGCTGTTGCCCGTGCCGCCGGTGTAGGTCATCGCGACCCGCTGCACGTCCAGGGTCCCGCCCGGGCCGGGCGTCAGCGTCCCGTTGCCGACGACCAACGCGCCGGGACCCGGCGTGTAGGTCGCCGCGGAGGCCGGGACCGTGTCACTCGGGCCCGAGAAGGCCGAGGACGACACCCGCGCCGTCCAGTCCGAGGTGGGCACACCGCCTCGGGCGTCGGTCACCGTGACCGTGCCGATGGGCCCGCTGACCGTGCCGCCCGCTTGGGCGCTGCCCAGATGCACCGGACCGGCGGGCGCCGTGATCGTCAACGCACCCGACGTGACCGTGAAGGTCACCGTCGTGTCCGCGGCCGTGGCGGCCGGGCCGGTCAGCACCGCCAACCCGAGCGCGATACCCGACACCAACGCGAGCGGCCTGAGTCGCATGCTCGTCCCCCGAATATGTCAACGCCCAGAGCATGGGCGGCAGCACCGTAGATCACTTCAGGGCACACGATAGAAAGCGGAGGGCGTCACCGCCGGGCAGGACGCACCCGTGGATACGGGTCACCGACCCCATCG
The DNA here is from genome assembly GCF_044460045.1 of Microbispora rosea. NCBI lineage: Bacteria > Bacillati > Actinomycetota > Actinomycetes > Streptosporangiales > Streptosporangiaceae > Microbispora > Microbispora rosea. The sequence goes on from NZ_JBITJO010000001.1 coordinate 276,596, forward strand.
CGACCGAAGCTTGAACGCGCCCGGACGGCGTCGACGTCCTCCGGCGAGACGGTGTGTGTGATCGGCGGCTCGAAGGTCAGGCACCGGTCCGCCGAGCTCGATGTTCTGACACACTGCCTGGCCAGGACCTGATAACTCCCTTCGTGAATGGAAATCTGACCTGATGACGCAGCATGCGAACTTCCTGTGGGGCACGGCGACCTCGTCGTACCAGATCGAGGGCGCCGTGGCCGAGGACGGGCGCACCCCGTCCATCTGGGACACCTTCTGCGCGACTCCTGGCACGGTGACGGACGGCGACACCGGAGCCGTCGCGTGCGATCACTACCACCGCATGCCCGAGGACGTGGCGATCATGGCCGAACTCGGGATGGACGTGTACCGCTTCTCCCTCGCCTGGCCGCGCGTGCAGCCGGACGGAACCGGCGGGGGCAACCCCGCGGGGATCGCCTTCTACGACCGTCTCGTCGACGAGTTGCTGGCCAAGGGCATCCGCCCGTGGGTGACGCTCTATCACTGGGATCTCCCCCAGGCGCTGGAGGACGCGGGGGGCTGGCCGAGCCGCGACACCGCGTACCGTTTCGCCGACTACGCGGCCATCGCCTACGACGCGCTGGGCGACCGGGTGGACCAGTGGACGACCCTGAACGAGCCGTGGTGCTCGGCCTTCCTCGGCTATGTGACCGGCCAGCACGCCCCGGGGCGCCAGGACGCCCGCGCGGGGATGGCCGCCCTCCACCACCTGCTGCTGGGACACGGGCTGGCGACCCGGGCGATCCGCGACAGGGCGGAGGCGAGCGGCCGCTCCGACCGGCTGGAGGTGGGCATCACGCTCAACCTCGCCCCCAAGATCCCCGCGAGCGACTCCCCGGCCGACGTCGCCGCCGCCCGCTGGGCGGACGGGTTCGACAACCGGCTGTACCTCGACCCGCTGCTGCGGGGTGAGTATCCGGCCGACATCGCGAACAAGCTCGACGAGCTGGGATGCCCGCTCCCGGTCAGGGACGGCGACCTCGCGCTGATCGCGCAGCCGCTGGACGTGCTCGGCGTCAACTACTACTCCTCGCAGGCCGTCCAGGCCGGGCGGGTGGGTCAGAACGGCTGGCCGTCGCCGGTGGCTCTGCGCCGCGACGTCCCGCGCACCGCGATGGACTGGGAGGTCACCCCCGCCGCGCTGACGGATCTGCTGCTCCGCCTCGAACGGGAGTATCCCGGTCCGGCCTGGTACATCACCGAGAACGGCGCCGCGTACGCCGACGTGCCCGACGAGAACGGTTACGTGGACGACGTCGAGCGGGCGGAGTATCTGCGGTCGCACATCGACGCGACGCTGGAGGCCCGCGCGCGCGGCGCCAACGTCCGCGGCTACTTCGCCTGGTCGCTGCTCGACAACTTCGAGTGGGCATTCGGCTACGACCGCAGGTTCGGCATCGTCCGGGTCGACTACGACACGCTCCGCAGGACCCCGAAGCGCTCCGCGCGCTACTACGCCGAGCGCGTCGCCGCGGAGAAGGAGAAGGCCGAGAAGGAGCGGGCGTGATCACCGTTCTCACCCGCCACCTCGGCCACGGCAGCGGGAGCACGAAGACCGGATCCGCTCCGGAGCGGGGAAAACCGCGATGCTAACGTAAGTCAGTCGCTTGATTTAGGCGCGCACCACCCCGATCGCGCAACGGAGAATCCCGCGCATGTCCCCTGCCTCCGTCGCCCACGCGGCGCGCCGGTTCAGAAGCGCCGCCGCGGTCGGCGTGGCCGGGGTGGCGCTGTTCGCCCTCAGGGAGAACATTCCCGACCCGGACGCGGTTTGGGCTTCGGTCCGGAAGGTGAGCCTCGGCTGGCTGGCCGTCGCCGTGGTCGCCGAGGGCCTCTCGATGCGGCTGTTCGCGGGGCTGCTGCGCCGCCTGCTCAGGAGCGGCGGCGTCAGGCTCACCGGGCCGCGCTCGGTGGCCGTCACCTACGCGCGCAACGCCGTGTCCGGCTCCCTGCCCGCCGGACCGGTGCTCTCGGTCGCCTTCACCATCCGCGAGCTCGGCCGGCTCGGCGCGTCCAAACCGCTGTCGGTCGCGACGCTCGTGCTCAGCGCCGTGTATTCGACCACCACCTTCGCCGTGCTGGGACTGGTCGCGCTGCTGGGCGGCGACGCGACCCGGATCCCCGCGCTGATCGCGCTGGCCGCCGTCGCGGCGGCCGTCGTCGCGCTGGTGCGGCTGCGCCGGCGGCCCGGCGTACGCCGTTCCGGCGCCTCCCGGATCCTCGCGGCCAGGAACGCGATCAGGCCGACCGGCAGGGACCGGCTGGTCCTCGTCGTCCTGGCGCTGGCCAACTGGCTTCTCGACGTGGCCTGCCTTGCCGCCGTGTGCGCGGCGGCGGGAGTCGGGCTGGGGCCGCACACCGTGCTGCTCGGCTACGTCGCAGGCAAGATCGCGGCGACGGTCGCGGTGATCCCCGGCGGGCTCGGCGTCACCGAGCTCGGCATGGCCGCCACGTTCGTCGGAGCGGGCGTCACCGGCAGCATGGCGGCGGCCGTCGTCGCGCTCTACCGGCTGATCTCCTACTGGGCCGTGCTCGCCGTCGGCTGGGTCGCCTGGCTGCTGCTCCGCGACGGGGTCAGGGACCGGCTGGCCACGGCCGGGCGGTGGCTGCTCGGCGTCGTCTGCCGCGGTGACAACGGGGCGGGCGTGCGCCCGGCGGGGTGAGGCTCACGACTCCCCGGAAACGGGCGCCAGCCACAGCCCGACGAGCGCGTCGATCAGCCCGGTCGCCGTGCCGTGCCAGCTCGACCTGGGCGTGGGGGCGCCTTCGGCGAGGGCGCGCTCGCGTTCGGCGCACACGTGCGTGATCAGCTGCCGCGCCATGTCGCTGCGCTCCGCCCGGACTTCGGCGGGCAGCTCGGGCAGGCAGCGGACGAACCCGTCCATCGCCCGCCGCAGCGAGGCGTGCGTCTCCTCGGTGATGATCGCGCACAGCGAGGGATCGGTCACCACTTGGGCGATGAAGCGGGCATACCAGGTCGGATTGCCCTGGGCGGCCAGATGCTCGGTGACCGGGCGGACCAGGCAGGCCGCCCAGTCGCGTACGTCGGCGGAGTCGCCGAGGCCGGCCAGCATCCGCTCGCGTATCCGATCGACCGGCTCGGCGTGTCTGCGGACGATCGCGCGCACGAGATCCGCCTTGGTGCCGAAGTGGTAGCCGACCGCGGCGTTGTTGCCCTGCCCCGCGGCCTCGCTGACCTGGCGGTTGGACACGGCGGACACGCCGTGTTCCGCGAACAGCCGCTCCGCGGCCGACAGGATCCGCTCACGGGTCACACCGGCCCGTTCGGCTCGCGACTTCCCGGTCATCCTCACCACCGCACCGGAACCGCTCCGCGGTTCACCGACCGACAAGGCCTCCTCGGCCCGGTGCAAGTCCATCGATCCCGGTGAGGTAAGTCAAGCGATTGATTTACGTCGTCTCCCGGCGCTCGCGGGCGCGGGTCGCCAGGGTCACGGGTACGGCATGGCCCAGCACTCCGACGCCCCAGCCCAGGACGGGCCAGATCGGCCACGGATACCAGGAGCCCGTCGCCCGGCCGACGGCGAGCCAGACGACCACCATGAGGAGCGACATGCCGGCATAGACGCCGGCGTGGATGCGCACCCCGAGCCTCGCCGCCCTGGCCTTCCGGACCCGGCGCTGCGCCCGGTCCCTCGACGTGCGCAGCTTGGCCGGCAGGTCGGCGAGGAGAGCGTCGAGCTCGGCGCGGTGCCGAGCGCGCGTGGCGATGTCCAGGCGCTCGTCGAACTCCTCCTTGGTCAGGTAGCCGGCGCCGTACGCGTCGGCGAGCAGCTCGACGGCGCGGTCGCGCTCGGCGGCGCCGGCCCGGGGAGCAGTGGCCCGGGCGGTGGCCGGAGCGGCGGGTCTGGAGCGCAGCGCTGTGCCGGAGTCGGTGGTCAAGGGAGCCTCCAGGGGCCGGGCGGGCGATTCCCCGCGAACGTTGGTAACCTGAGCGTCGCATAAACGCATTGGCTACTGCAAGACGCTAGAGTTAACATGTGTAAACAGAAGAAGGGAGACAGGCCGATGGAGGGGTCCTCGACGACCGGTCCTTCACGACGCCAGAGGGTGCGTGACGCGACACTGCGTGAGCTGGTCTCGGTGAGCCGCGAGATCCTGACGACCCAGGGCGTCGAAGCGCTGACGATCCGGGCGGTCGCCCGGGAGATGGGGATGACCCCGCCCGGGGTCTACCGCTACTTCGACAGCCACCGTGCCCTCCTCGACGCGGTCATCGTGGCGATCCTGGACGAGCTCACCGAGTTCGTCGTCACCAGGGTCGGCGAGGTGGACGAAGCGGACGCGGCGGGCCGGCTCGTGGTCGCCAGCAGGGCGTTGCGGCGGTGGGGGGTCGAGCACCCCCGGGAGTTCCACCTCTCCCTGGTCGTGTCCCCGCCGGAGGAGGAGGACCAGGCGGTCGGCCGCGCGCGACGCCAGGTGGGCAAGCTGTTCGGGGAGATCTTCGCCGGAGCCTGGCGGGACTACGGCAGCGCCTCCCCCGCTCCCTGGCCTCGCGAGCCCCGGATCGAGCCGCTGGCCGAGCGGCTCGTCCGGATCCTGGAGGTCACGATGCCCTCCACGGCCGCCGCGGCCGCCTTCACCCGCTGCTGGATGCGGCTCTACGGGATGGTCTGCCTGGAGTCGCTCGGCCTTCCGCGAGTCGTCGGCGACGAGGAGGGCGATCTGTTCGAGGCGGAGCTGGCCGAGCTCGCGCGGACACTCGGCCTTCCCGAGGCCGCCCTGGACACCGGCCGCTGACGTTCCCCCACCGCCGTCCCCGTACGGCCCCACCATGTTCGGACAGGAGATCCCATGACCCCCCTGCAGCTCAGCCAGCCGACCCAGGTGATCGCCGGCGTCGTCCTGCTGACCATCGTGACCATCGAGTTCGGCGGGTGGTTCCTCACCCGGATCGTCCGCGGCGCGGTGCCGATGACACCCTTCCAGCAGGCGTTCGCGCGCGCCGGCCACGCGCACGCGGGGGTGCTGGTCACCCTGGGGCTGGTGTGCCTCCTCTTCGTCGACGCCACCGGCCTCGACGGAGCCGCCCTGTGGACCGCCCGGCTCGGCGTGCCGGCCGCCGCCGTGCTGATGTCCGCGGGGTTCTTCCTGTCGTCCATCGGACGGGACGTGACCCGGCCGAACCGTCTGATCATCCTGCTCTGGCTCGGCGCGCTCTGCCTGGCGGCGGGCGTGCTGACCCTCGGCATCGGCCTGCTGACGAGCTGACGGGGCCACCGGGACGACCGGTGGAAAAGAGCCGCGCATGACACCCGATGCCTGGGGTAAGCGAGAGCGTGAGAGTGCGCTACGGGGCCCGCGCGGGACGGCGGCGGACAGACCGCCCGTCACGTCCCGCGCGGGCCCCGCTCACGTGCCGTGGCGGGTGATCCGGCTCGCGGCGAGGAGAACGCCGGGGCCATGCGCCGTCCGCCCTGTGCCCGTCCACCCTGTGCCCGTCCACCCTGTGCCCGTCCACCCTGTGCCCGTCCGCCCTCGGATTTGCCTACTCTGACGTCAGAGTAGGGTGAGGCTGGTCACGTGGTTCTCCCGGCCGACGCGCTGCCGTCCCGCGACGTCCAGTCCCCGCGCCCTGCGTCGTCACCGCCGGAAGGCCAGGCGTCCGGGCGGCCCCGCCGCCCACCGGGGCCCGCCCGCGCGGGAGCCTCCTCCGCGGCGGGTCCGGCCACACGAGAGACCGCACGTGGAGAGGAGGACGATGTCCGTCTACCGCGTCAGGATGTACAGCGGGTTCCAGCGCACCCTCACCGCCGACCGCGTCGTCGTCAACGGCGACAACATCTGTTTCGAGCGGAGCAGGAACGGGTCCTGGGTGGCGGCGCTGCAACTGCCGACGCAACTGGTCACCCGGGTCCGCCGGCGATGCATTCAGTCGGACGGCACGGTCACGTGGAACGTCGAGGAGCCGGAGCCCAGCACCTACTGATCGCGGCGCTCGCTCTCGACGGTTATTGCTCTATAACCTTCCGTGAGAGTAGAGTCTGCCCCGCTTGCGGTGGGACTCCGCTTCGCCGCGTGCTCACCCATCGCAGGCGTCAACGCCACCGCACGGCCCGCCTGGCCCTTCCCCCTCGCCGGGCGCGCCGTCGCGGTGGGAGCAGGCACTGCCGCAGGGCCCCACCAGGGCGGCCCCGGCCTTATGCTTGTCCTCCCCTCCAGCCGGACTCCCAGGCGAGAGGTATCGTCACCGACGGGTTCCAGGGAGCTGTTCCGCGAAACCCTACCCATACGTGAGGGTAGGCCGTGATTGGCGACGGTACCCGCGCGGGAGCGGTGACCACGGGGGCAGGAAAGGTGAGCGGAGCGATGCCTGAAGGTCTGGTGCAGATCGGCGAGGTCGCCGAGCGGCTCGGGCTGTCCCTGCGCACGATCCGCCACTACGAAGAGGTCGGCCTGGTCGTGCCCGCCCGCACCCAGGGGGGTTTCCGGCTCTACAGCGAGGAGGACGTGCAGCGCCTGGCGCTGATCAGGCGGATGAAGCCGCTGGGGTTCACGCTGGAGGAGATGCGCGGCCTGCTGGAGATCACCGACCGGCTCGCCCACGGCGACGACGACCCCGGCCTGATCGCCCGGCTGCAGCTGTTCGAGCGGGCCGTCGCGGAACGCGCCGACAAGCTGCGCGAGCAGCTCGCGATGGCCAGGGAGTTCGCCGAGCAGCTCCGGCGTCAGCGGTTGAACGCCCCGAAGACCACGTCCGCCTGCTGATCTTCCGCGTCCCGCGGGTGCCCAAGTCCGTCCCAAGTGCCGTCTAAGCCCTGCCGCCTACGTTCACCGGCGTAAGGAATTCCGCGGACCGCCTGCGGAGTTCTCCGGCTTTCCGCAGCGAGGGAGCATGGGATGTCCCTGTCGCCCGCGTCCGGCACGGCCGGGCGCACGAACTGGCCCGCCGAGATCCTGCCGGTGCTCGAACACACACTGACGTGCGAGTACGCCTCGCTCACCCGCACCGGCGCGCCGATCACCTGGCCGGTGGCGCCCTACGTCGCCGAGGACGGTCGCACGGTCGACGTCTCGACGGGCCTGACCTATCCGTCCAAGGCCGAGCGGGCCAGACGCGACCCCCGGGTCGCGCTGCTGTTCTCCGACCCCACGGGATCGCCCGTCTCCGGCCCTCCCACCGTGCTCGTTCAGGGCCTGGCGACCGTACGCGACGCGGATCTGCAGGCCAACACCGATCTCTATCTGCGGCGGACGCTGGCGAAATATCCGCAGTCCCTCGCCCGGCAGCCGTGGTTCCTCGTTCGGCGGCAGGTTTGGTATTGGGCGCGGATATGGATCGAGGTCACTCCGCTGCGCGTGCTGTGGTGGCCGGACGGGCGGCTCGACGCGCCTCCCCTGCGATGGGAGGCGGCGCCAGAGGTGACCGCGCCGCCGTCGGATCCCGTTCCCGCGGGAGCCGGCGCTCCGAAATGGCTGGAGCCGCCCGCCGACTGGCGCCCGCGCGCCGACCACGCCGCCGGCCTCGGCGACCCCGTGCTGACCGTGGTGGACGAGGACGGCTGGCCCCTGCCGCTGCGTTCGTCCGGCGCGACCCGCGTGGACGACGGCTTCCTCGTACGGATCGGCCCGCCCGGCGTCCCGGCGCGTGGACGGGCCTGCCTGACCTTCCACACCCACGGCGCCGACATGAGCGGCCAGGAGAACGTCGTGCTGGTCGGCGAGGCCACGCCCCTGTCCGACGGGGTCCACGTGCGGGTCGAGCGCGCCCTCGCGGACTTCAGCCTCAGCGGGAGCCGTGCCGGGCAGGTGCGGAAGATGGTGCGGACCGCTCGCGCTCTGGCACCCCGACTCGAACGGGAGGCCGCACGACGCGGGCAGCCCGTCCCCGTGCTCCGGCGGTCTCGCTGATCACAGGCCCGCGAGCGCGTCACGGGCCGCCTTCTCCCAGTGGGGAGAGCCGACCTGCCGGGCCACCTCCACCGCCCGCGCGTAGTGTCCCTCCGCGGCCTCGGGTTCGCCCAGGAAGACGGCGAGGTCGCCGAGTGAGTGGGCCACCGGACCGAAGGTGACCGACGCGGTGCTCAGCCCGGCCATCTCCCCTTCCTCGGAGAGGAGCAGGCGGTAGCACGCCTCGGCCGTCTCGCGGTCCTCCAGCGCGATGGCGGTCGCCGATCGCGCCGCCATCATGCCGGTCCAGGTGAAGTCACGGCGCGGGAGGGCCGCCGGCCACACGGCCCTGGCCTCCTCCAGGCGGCCGGCCGCCACGAGGGCACGGGCGTACAGCTCCGCGACCTCCTCGGGGATGCGCGCCCACACCGGGGCGAGCGCCTCCACGCACTCGTCGAAGCGGCCCGCCGCCAGACGGACCGCGAAGCGCCCCACGGCGCCCATGAGGGCCGAGATCGAGGCTCCCGTCTCCACGAGCCGCTCGCCCAGCGTCGTGTACGCCCTCTCGGCCTCGTCGAACTCTCCCCGCACGAGCAGGTGCAGGGCGTCGAGGAACGCGAGGATGCCGAGGGCATGGCCGAGCTGGCCGCTCGTCGAGTGCTCCGCCGCCTGGTCGGCGTGGCGCCGGGCGGCGGCCCAGTCGTTGCGGCCCAGCGCGACCATGCACAGCGCCGCGTGACCGAGTGTCCGGTAGCCGAGCAGCCCGGCCGCCGTGGAGACCCGCAGCAGCTCGTGCCCCAGCTCTTCCAGCTCCTGGCGCCTGTCGGGGGCGTGGCAGGCCCAGTATCGGGCGTTCAGCGCCATGCACAGCAGGTGCGGGTCGCCCACGGCGCGGGCGATGTCCACCGCCTCGGTGCTCGCCGACTCCACCCGGGCGGCGTCGTGCCCCTCGACGGCGTGGCACAGCGTGACCAGCAGAAGACAGCGCAGCTCGCCCGTCTCCCGGGGAATCGCGTCCTCGACGGCGTGCACCAGATCGCGATCGAGCCTCCGCTCCGGCTGGACGGTCCAGATGACGGGCGCGTCGAAGGAGACGGCCGCCCGGGCGACGGCCTTCGGATCGGTGGTTCTCCGGGCGGCGGTCAGCGCCTTCGCCCGGACGTCGAACGCCCTTTCCACCTCACCCGCGTGTGCGAACGCGGACACCAGGCGGCACATCAGGTCGAGTCGCAGGGCCTCCGGCGGGTCGGATGCCAGGTCGAGCGCGCCCAGCCCGCCGTCCAGGAAGGCCGCCGCGTCCCTGTGGGCGTACAGCGCGGACGCCTGGGCCGCCGCGCGCGACGCGTACTCGGCCGCGGCCGTCGCGGTGGCGGTGGTCGCGGCGGCGAGCGCGTGGTGCCCCAGCGCCCCGACGTCCCCGGGCCGCACCGCCTCCAGGGCCGTCACGACCTTGCGGTGCATCCGGGCGCGCCGCAGCCGGGGGATGTCCTCGTAGAGGGTCTCGCGGACCAGCACGTGGGCGAAGCGGACCCGCCCCGGCCGGGGTTCCTCGAGCAGCCCGGCCAGCACCCCCGCCTCCAGCCCGTCGAGCACGGTCTCCTCGTCGGCTCCCGGCATCGCGATGAGCACGTCGGCGTCGACCTCCCTGCCGAGCACCGCGGCGTTGCGCAACGTCGCCTGGACCGCGCCGGGGAGGCGGGCCACCCGCCGCCGGATCAGGTCCCGCACCCCGGGCGGCAGCACGTTCACCGCCGAGGGGCCGTCGATCGCGAGCAGCCGCGCCGTCTCGCTCACGAACAGCGGGTTGCCGCCGGTGCGCTCGCTGACCTTCCGGACCGTCGCCTGATCCACGTCCAGGCCGGACCGCTCGGTGAGCATCCGGGCGACCTCGCCCGGTGCGAGACCGCTCAGCTCCATGTTCTCCACCGTCTGTACGGCGAGGGCGGCGGCGGTCGCCATCAGGCCGGCTCCCGACTCCCCGGGCCGGTGCGTGAGCAGGACGAGCACGGGTGTCGCGGCCAGCCGTACGGCCAGGTGGCGCAGCAGCTGAAGGGTCTCCTCGTCGGCCCTGTGGACGTCCTCCAGCACGATCAGCAGCGGCCCCGGCACGCCGTCCAGATAGTCGCCCACGGCCCTGGCCAGCCAGAACTGGCCGACCGGCACGGCGTCGTCGGTCAGCAGCGGCGCCAGCCGCGCGGCGGTCTCCGGCGGGGGCGGCGTGGTCGCCGCGAGATCGCGCAGCACCTCGCTCCACGCCCACGCGGGCGGCACGCCGCCCGTCGTCTCCGGGCATCGGCCGACGATCGTCCGCCAGCCCCGCGACGACAGGTGCCCCACCAGGGCGTCGGCCAGGGTGCTCTTGCCCAGCCCGGCCTCGCCGCCGAGCCACGCGACCCGGAACCCGTCCCCGGCCTGCTCCGCGGCGGCGGCCAGGCGGGCCAGCTCCCTCGTACGGCCGACCATCCTGCCGGGGGACGGCGGGCGCGGCCGGTCGGGCGGCACGACCGGCGGCGCGGGCGCGGGCTCCCGGACGATCAGGTCGAGAGAGGGGGCCTGGGCGAGGATGTCCGCCTCCAGGCTCCGCAGCGCGGGCCCGGGGTCCACGCCGAGCTCGTCCGAGAGGAGGGCCCGCGTGCGGCGCAGGGCCGCGAGGGCGTCCCCCTGACGGCCGGCCCGGTAGTAGGAGAGCGCGAGCAACCTGACGGCGTTCTCCCGGAGCGGGTGGGCGGCGACATGGCGTTCCAGCTCGGGGACCAGTTCGGCGTGGCGGCCGAGCGCCAGTCCCGCCTCGGCGCGGTATTCGGTCGCGACCGCCCGCAGTTCGAGCAGGTGGCCCACCTCGGGCACGGCCCACTCCTGGTCGGCGAACTCCTCATACGCCTGGCCCGTCCACAGCGACAGCGCCTCGCTGATCGTGTCGAAGGCGGCGGCGGGTTCGCGCCGCGAGAGGAGTCCGGCCGCGGTGTCGACCAGCTTGGGGAAAAGCCAGGCGTCCACGTCCTCGGTGCCGAGCGCGAGGCGATATCCGGGCGGCGCACTCACCAGCACGCGGGCCGGGGTCCGCGGCGCCCGCTCGGGCTCCAGGACGCGGCGCAGGTTCGACACGTACACCTGCAGGGCGCCGAGCGCCTTCGGCGGCGGCTGGCCCTTCCACAGGTCGTCGACGAACCGGTCGGTGGACACGATGTGCCCCTGTGCGCAGACCAGCCGGGCCATCACAGCCCGGTGGAGTGACGTGCCGAGCTCGACAGGGCGGCCCGCCACCTCCGCGCCGATGTGGCCCAATACCAGAACGCGCACCATAGCGGGTAAAGCTTAGATCTGTTTCCTCTCATGGAGACGGCTCGTTAGGGTGACGCATGATTCTTGATCGATTCCCTCCTCGATTCCTGAATGAGTCCGTGCGTCACTATCGGTGGGGTGTTCCCGCTCTGGTCGCCGCCGCCGCATATTGCGCGGTGATCGTGGTCGCGGCCGCGGTCGCGACGGCCCGCGGCGACATCGGAGTCCTTTGGCGGTTGACGCTCTTCTTCGAGGCGGACGAGGACGCCACGGTGTGGGACCTGCTCGCGAACGTTGATGCCACGGCCGTATGGCCGAACGTGCTCGTTCTCCTCGCGGCGGGCGGGCTGTGGGGCTGGGCGCTGTGGCAGGGCCTGCGAGGCCCGGTCGCGGGGCGCCCGCCGGCGACGGACCGCGGTGTGCTGCGACTGCGCGTGGCGTTCTACGCGGCGGCGGGGTCCTGGCTGGTGTCCGCGGTCGCACCGGCCTGGCCGTGGTGGGCGGTGGTGATCGACTCGCTGGTCATGTCGGCGGTCGTGGTGCTGTTCCACCCGGTGCTGCGCCGCGCCGTGGGGTTCCCAGGGCTCGCCCTGGCCGCGGGCCTGCTGACCAACACGAGTGTGGCCGCCGTCGAGGTGTTCGACGTGCTCGGCTGGCGCGAGGCGCGGCGAGTGGCCGACATGCCCGATATCAGCGCTCTGGCGAGCCTGATCTGGACGGCACTGGTGTTTCTGACCCAGTGGCGGGACGGCCGCTGGCGGCGGGCGACCGTCTGGTATGGCATCGCCTCCCTGGTGGTGCCGGTCGCGCTCCTAGCGCTGGCCGTCCCACTGGAGATCGCCGGGATCTCCGGGGACGTGTACGGCTGCGCGATCACGGCCACCGACGCTCTGACGGTGATCTGGCTCGCCCGTTCCGCCCACGAAGTCACCGGCCCACCCGTCCCGTCCGGCCGGCCGGTCCTGCCGCCCGCGCGGGCGTCCGGGTAATGGTTCGTTATGCGGATACCCGCCCTCGCCTTGGGGATAGCGAGCCTTCGTACGGCCCGCCTAATCTGCGATAAGTGACGCTCTTTCCAACAGTTTGACGCACCGCGCATTGGAGGGCGGGGCTCTTCGCCACGGAAGGTGCCCGCTGGTGACCAAGGAGCACGACACGATGAACTCGCAGACCATGAACCGCGCCGGCGTCTGCACGGCCGAGGCGGTCGTCGACGAATACGCGTGTCCGGTGCCGCACTCTCCTCAGGAGGTCGGCGCCGTACGACGCCGCGCGCTCGGCATACTGGCGGCCTGGGGAACGCCCGAGAACGCCGCGCAGGAGGCCGTGCTGGTGATCTCCGAGATGGTGACCAACGCCGTGCTCCACGCCCTGCCGCCGGCCGAGTTCCGGCTCCTCCTCTGCGCGGAGGGCGATCACGACATCATCCGGGTCGAGGTCACCGACGCGGGAGCGGCTCCAGTGTGGCCGGGGGCCGGAGCGCCGGCGGCCGAGTGCGGGCGCGGCGCCGTCGTCGTCGACGCCCTCGCCATCCGGCACGGCTGCATGAGCGGACCCTCCGGCATGATCACGTGGTGGGCCGATCTGCCGGCCCGCTGAACGGCCCTGCCCGCCCGTTCAGCGGCGCAGCGTCTCCGACGGGCACTCCCCGAAACGCCGGCGGTAGGCGAGCGAGAACCGCCCCAGATGGACGAACCCCCAGCGACAGGCGACGTCGGTGACCGTGGTGGCGTTCGCGTCCTGGACCGTGAGCTCGGCACGCACCCGATCGAGGCGCACCTCCCGCAGGTAGCTCATCGGCGTCGTCTCCAGCTGACGCCGGAACCCCTCCTGAAGCGCCCGCGCGCCGACGCCCACCGCCTCGGCGATCTCCTCCACCGTGAGCGGTTCCGCCGCCCGCGCCTCGATCAGATCCACGGCCCGTTCCACCGCCGTCGGCGCGACCCGGGGAAGGCCGCCCGACAGCGCCTCGCTGTAGTTGCTGGGCTGGGCCAGCAGCAACTGCGTCATCAGCAGCCCCTCCAGCTGCCTGAGCGCGACGGGTTGCTCCAGCATGGCGCCGCCGGTCTCCGCCTCCCGCCTGAGCAGCTCGACGACCCCGAGCCACGATCGGGCCGGAGGCCGGGTCAGGTCCATGCCGAGGGAGAAGGTGAGCGGCCTGCGCGGCGTGCGCCCCATGAGCTTGCCGAGGTGGGCTTCGAGCGCGGCGCGATCGAAGCGGACGATCAGCGACTCCTGCCCGGCGGCCCACCTCATTGACATGGGCCGCGTCAGCGACAGCACGGAGGCGAACTCGGGCGTCGCCACGATCCTCTCGCGGCCCTGGGACACCTCCGCGACACCGGTCAGCGGGATCTCGACGAGCAGAAAGCTCTCCACCGGCTGCGGCGTGATCAGCACCTCCGTGCCGTAGCCGAGCGAATACAGCGCGACTCCGTCGAACGTCACCCCGTTCATGCGGGCGTCGAGCGCGACCTCCGAACTCACCGGGCGCAGTCCGTGGACGCCGAGGTCGTTCCCGACCCGTCTACGGGCCTCGTCGACATCGTGTGTGCGCAGCCGCAGATGTGCGGCTAGCGGTAGCGACTGTTCGGCCATTTTCGCCTCCCCCCCGTGGGCAGGCCCCCCCGTTCCCGCAGGTCGCGGGCACGACACAAGCCTATGCGCGCGGACCGCCCGGGCGGGACACGGTCGCTGCGAGGACCGGCAGGACGCTCAGATCACGCGGCGGGAGACGATGCCGGTGCCGACGTCGTGGCCGCACCACAGGCGGAAGCGCCCCCCGGGGCGCAGATAATCGACCGCGTCGTCGTCGGTCGTCGCGATGGTCACCACGTGCAGGCGGTCACCCGGGATCAGCGGCTCCTCGTCGTCGGAGGTGATCGCCGCCTGGAAGGGCCGGCTGGGCCCGCTGCCGTACTCCCCCGCGCAGGCGCAGATCACCAGCGACTGCGTGCGGAAGGGCAGTTCGTGCGGCAGGCCGCCCTGGTCGGAGGCCAGGAGCGTGATGAGTGCCTTTGCCCGGACGGTCATCGAGACCACCAACTTTCACGCGACTATTGCATTATGCAACGTTCGCGCCGGCCGATTGCTTCCCCCTGGGGGGGCCTCACCCTCCAGTGTGCGCCGCGGGGGCGGTCGAGCCGCGCACCACCAGCTCCGTCGCGAGCTCGACGTGATGCGACTCGACCTGCTCCCCGGCCGCCAGGCGCAGCGCCGTACGCACCGCGACGGCGCCCATCTCCCGCAGCGGCTGCCGTACGGTGGTCAGGGGCGGCGAGGCCATCCGGGCGATCTGCGTGTCGTCGAAGCCCACGATGCTGAGGTCCTCGGGCACGCGCAGCCCCCGGGCCCTGGCCGCCTCCAGCACGCCGAGGGCGATGTCGTCGCAGCCCGCGAAGATCGCCGTAGGCGCCTCCGGCAGGTCCAGCAGGGCCGCCCCGCCCGTCACGCCGTCGTAGTAGTGGAAAGTCGCGGTCCGCACGTACCCGGGCGGGACGGGCGCGCCCGCGGCCTCCATGGCGGCCCGGTAGCCGTGCAGCCGGGCCTGGTTGCACGCCGCGGTCGCCGGGCCGCCGAGGTAGGCGACGCGCCGGTGGCCGAGCGCGAGCAGGTGCTGCGTCGCGGCCATGCCACCGGCGAAGTTCGTCGAGCCGACGCTGGTCACCCGGGCCCTCGGCAGGTTCAGCGGGTCGATCACGACCAGGGGCAGCCGTGCCCTGGCCAGGGCGGTGAGCTGCCCGGCGGTCAGCTCGCCGGTGACGGCGACCAGCGCCCGCCGTCCGGCCGCGACCAGGTCGCGCGCCCACCCTCCCGTGCGGTCGGCGTTGCGCCGGATGCTCACCACCACGGCCACGTCGAGATCGGCGCCGGCCTGCACCGCGCCCTGGACGATCTCGGTGGAGTACGCGTTGAGGTCCGCGTCGAACTCCACCTCGATCGTGTCGGGCGCCGCCTCACCCCGGCGCTGCGGCGGCGCGACGTAGTCGTGCTGCTCCAGCAGCGACAGCACCAGCGAACGGGTCTCCGGGGCGACGTCGCTGCGGCCGTTGAGCACCTTCGACACGGTCGCGACCGACACCCCTGCCGAGGCCGCGACCGTCGCGAGAGTGGCCCGCCTACGACTGGGCGGCATCTGTTCCTCCCTGATCGGGACTTACGGCCGGTCGCACGTCCGCGGGGGTGACGAGCCGCCGGTCGTGGCCGACGTGGCGCAGCGGGCCGGTCAGCCGCACCCGGCCCTGACACGGCAGGTCCGAAGCGGAGGCGCCGACGTAGACGTCGATGTCGCCGGGCTCGACGATCCGCCGCAGGTCGCGACCGGTGAAGGCGGTCCTGTCCGCGTGCACGGTGAAGGTCGCCCGCGCGCTCTCACCGGGCTCGAGCCGCACCCGGGCGAACCCGGTGAGCTGCCGCGTCGGCCTGGTCACCTGCGCCAGCACGTCGTGCAGGTAGAGCTGGACGACCTCCTCACCCGCGCGGCCGCCGGTGTTGCGCACGCGCACCGACACGGTGAACTCCCCGTCCGTGGAGACCTCGGAGTCGCTGATCTCCAGGTCGCCGACCTCGAAGGTGGTGTAGGAGGCGCCGTAGCCGAACGGGAACAGCGGGGTCGGGTCGAGGTTGCTGATGCCGTGGCTGTCGGAGCCCAGCGGCGGCTGCAGGTAGGTGCCCGGCTGCCCGCCCGGGGTCCGCGGGATCTGCACCGGCAGCTTCCCGCTGGGCTGCACCCGGCCGGACAGGACGCCGGCGATGGCCGCCCCGCCCTCCTCGCCCGGCATGAACGCCTGGACGAGCGCGGCGGCCCCCTCGCGGACCCGCCCCAGCGCGTACGGCCGGCCCGACACCACGACCACCACGAGCGGCGTGCCGGCGGCGGCCAGCTCGACCAGCAGATCCTCCTGGACTCCCGGCAGCCTCAGGTCCTCGGCGTCGCAGCCCTCGCCCGAGGTGCCCTGCCCGAACAGCCCCGCGAGGTCGCCGACGACGGCCACGCACAGGTCGGACTCGCGGGCGGCCGCGACCGCGGCGGCGAAACCGGAGCGGTCCTGGTCCCGCCAGTCGCAGCCCCGCTCGTGGACGATCTCGGCGTCGGGCAGCTCGGCCCGCAGCGCGTCGAGCAGACTGGGCGCCTCCAGGCCGAGCCCGAGGTTCGGATAACGGGGCAGCACGTGGTTGGGGAAGGCGTAGCAGCCCATGAACGTGCGCGGGTCGTCGGCGCAGGGCCCGACCACGGCAACCCGGCGCGGCCCCTGGCGTCCCTCCCCGAGCAGCGGCAGCGCGTCGCCGGCGTCGAGCAGCACGATCGACCGCTCGGCCAGCTCGCGGGCCAGCGCCCGGTTGGCCGGCGAGTCGAGGTCCACGGCGTCCGCGCCGGCCACCGACCCCTCCGGGGTCCAGTCCGGGTCGAGCAGCCCGAGCTGCACCTTCTGGGTGAGCAGGCGGCGCGCGGCCCGGTCCACCAGTTCCTCGGGCAGCTCGCCCCGCCGCACCAGCTCGGCCAGGTGCCCGCCGAAGCCGAGCGTGTCGGGCAGCTCGACGTCGATGCCCGCGGTCAGCGCGAGCACCCCGGCCTCCTCGTGGTCCGCGGCGACCTGGTGCATCTTCGCGAGGAACGCGATCGCCCAGTAGTCCGAGACGACGGTGCCCGTGAACCCCCACTCGTCGCGCAGCACCTCGGTCAGCAGCCACGGGTCGGCGGCGGCGGGCACGCCGTCCACGTCCGAGTAGGAGTTCATGACCGAGCGCGCGCCGCCCTCGGCGATGGCGGTCTCGAACGTCGGCAGGATCATGTCCATCAGCTCGCGCCGGCCCATCGGGACCGGGCCGTGGTTGCGGGCCGCGCGGGAGGCGGAGTAACCGGCGAAGTGCTTGAGCGTGGCGACGACCCCGGCCTTCTCCAGACCGCGCACGTAGGCGGAGCCGAGCGTCGCGACGAGGTACGGGTCCTCGCCCATGGTCTCCTCGACCCGGCCCCAGCGGTAGTCGCGCACCACGTCCAGCACCGGCGACAGGCCCTGGTGGGCGCCCACGGCCCGCATGTCCCCGCCGATGGCGGCGGCCATCCGCTCCACCAGCTCGGGGTCGAAGGTCGCGCCCCAGGCGATGGCCGCCGGGTAGACGGTCGCGCCATAGGTGGTGAAACCGGTCAGGCACTCCTCGTGCACCAGTGCCGGGATGCCGAGCCTGGATTGCTTCACCACCTCGCGCTGCAGCCGCACCACCTCCGCCGCGCCCTCAACCGCCGTCAACGGAGCGCTGCCGAACACCCGGGTCAGGTGGCCGAGCCCGTGGCGTGCGGCCTCCTCGATGGGCACCGTGCCCGAGGCGGCGAAGACGTCCTGCATCGGGGCCACGTTGTGCGCGTTATCGGGCTCCACCTCCTCCGGGGACTGCATGTCGTTGCCGATCCACCGGCTGCCGAGCTGGCCGATTTTCTCCTCAAGCGTCATCTCGGCGAGGAGGGCCTCGACCCGGTCGGCCACGGGAAGTGCCGGGTCCTGCCACACCCGGAGCGTCCCGTCCGCCGCGTGCGTCCGATCTGGGGCCGTCATCTGCTCTCCTCAAAAAGGTTTCGAAACATTTCGGCGTCGTGAGCGGTTCTATCGCTAATCTTTCGGTCGACCGTGATCTCCGAGGTGACGCCTGTTCGTCGGTACTTTACACACGCCTCACGTTGACCTGGGGGGGTCGTGAGAGCGCTCTTGACAGTGAGGTATCGCAAATCTAGATTGGCGTGCCACGCGGCTTGTGTCGAAATGTTTCGAACGAGCTGACTTCAAGAAGGAGTGGACAGTGGCACCGGGGTGCCGATCCACGTCGCCCCCCGCCGCGTCCGAGTATTTTTCAACGAGCCGCGGCCAGCCTCGGCGTTCGACGTACGGAGATCAGCGTGGAGTCCAGGACACCATCCCGCCGCACTTTCCTCAGCCTTTCCATGGGCCTCCCCCTCGGTGCCGCCTTGGCGGCCTGCGGCACGTCCGGCCCGGCCCCGTCCGGCGGAGGCGCCGGTGGCGGTGCCGCCGGCGGCAGCGGTGGTGGCGCGGGCAAGGCCACCTACTGGTTCCTCCAGGGTCCGCCCGGTGAGGCCCCCCGCACCGCGTCGGTGGAGCGGTTCAACAAGGCCAACCCCAGCGGCCAGATCGCGATCACCACGATCCAGAACGACGCGTACAAGACGAAGATCAAGACGGCGATCGGCGCGAACCAGGCGCCCACCATCATCTGGGGCTGGGGCGGCGGCGGTCTGCGCAGCTACGTGCAGGCCGGCCAGGTCGAGGACCTCACCTCGTGGTTCGGAGAGAACGCCGCCGTGAAGGACCGGCTGTTCCCCGGCGCCTTCGGCGCCGCGACGATCGACGGCAAGATCTACGCGATGCCGTGCGAGACCGTGCAGCCGATCGTCCTGTTCTACAACAAGAAGGTCTTCGAGAAGGTCGGGGCGCAGCCGCCGCAGTCGTACGGCGACATCCTCGACCTGGTGAAGAAGTTCAACGACGCGGGCGTCGCGCCGTTCTCCCTGGCCGGCCAGTCGCGCTGGACGAACATGATGTGGCTGGAGTTCCTCTTCGACCGCATCGGCGGTCCCGAGGTGTTCCAGGCCGTCTTCGACGGCGAGAAGGACGCCTGGAACAACCCCGCCTCCATCGAGGCCCTGACCAAGATGCAGGAGCTCATCAAGGCCAACGCCTTCATCAAGGGCTTCTCCTCGGTCACCGCCGACTCCAACGCCGACCAGGCGCTGCTGTACACCGGCAAGGCCGCGATGATGCTGCACGGCAGCTGGTCGTACGGCATCCAGCAGGAGCAGGGCGGCGACATCGTCTCCAGCGGCGGCCTCGGCTGGATGAACTTCCCGGGGGTCGACGGCGGCAAGGGCGACCCGACCAACACCGTCGGCAACCCCGGCCAGTACCTGTCGATCTCCTCCAAGGCGACGCCCGAGCAGAAGGAGATCGCCAAGAAGTTCTTCGCCACCGGCGTGCTCGACGACCAGGAGCAGAAGGACTGGGTCGGCACCGGCGGCGTCCCGATCGTCAAGGGCTCCGACAAGCTGTTCGCCGGCTCCAAGGACGCGGAGTTCCTGAACTTCATCTACGGCGTCTCCAGCAACGCCAAGGTGTTCGCCCAGTCGTGGGACCAGGCGCTCAGCCCGACCGCGGCCGAGGTGCTGCTCGACAACATCGCCAAGCTGTTCCAGCTGTCGATCTCGCCGCAGCAGTTCGCCTCGAACATGAACGCGGTCATCGGTAAGTAAGCATGTCTGCTATCTCCGCTCGAAGGACGTCGTCCGCCGCCGCCACGCGCGGCGGCGGCGTCCTGCCATGGCTGGCCCTGCCGGCCCTGGTGGCCTTCGCCGTCTTCGCGCTGATTCCGCTCGTCGGGGTCCTGCTGCTCAGCTTCACGTCCTGGGACACGCTGGGCGAGATCCAGCTGACCGGGCTCGAAAGCTGGCGGCAGGTGCTCACCGACCCCGGCCTGCCCCACGCGCTGTGGGTGACGTTCCTGATCATGCTGCTCTCCTGGGCCTTCCAGACCCCGGCCAGCATCCTGATCGGGGTGTTCCTGGCGGGCCGCCAGCGCTACCGCGAGCTGCTCGCGGTGCTGTACTTCAT
Organism: Microbispora rosea; assembly: GCF_044460045.1. NCBI lineage: Bacteria > Bacillati > Actinomycetota > Actinomycetes > Streptosporangiales > Streptosporangiaceae > Microbispora > Microbispora rosea. The sequence continues at coordinate 296,377 of NZ_JBITJO010000001.1, forward strand.
CCCGCTGCTGCTCAGCTCCGCGGCCATCGCGATCACCTTCAAGGCGCTGCTCGACCCGAACTTCGGGCTCGGCGCCGGGCTGGGCCTCGACTTCCTCACCCAGGACTGGCTCGGCGAACCCGGCCTGGCCTTCGGCGTCGTGATCTTCGTGGTGTCGTGGCAGTACATCCCGTTCCACTCGCTCCTCTACCAGGGCGGCGTCCGGCAGATTCCGCGTTCGCTCTACGAGGCCGCGGAGCTGGACGGGGCGGGGCGCGTCCGCATGTTCTTCAGCATCACGCTGCCGCAGCTCAAGTACACGATCATCACGTCCTCGACGCTGATGCTCGTCGGCTCCCTGACCTTCTTCGACCTGATCTTCGTGCTGACCGAGGGCGGTCCCGGTGACGCCACCCGCGCGCTCGCCCTGGACATGTACAAGCGCGGCTTCCAGGCCAACCTCATGGGAGCGGCCTGTGTGATCGGTGTCATCCTCGTCCTCGTGGGCCTCGCTCTGGCGCTGCTGCTACGCCGTATCGGCGGCCGCGACCCCTACGCCAGTCAGTTGGAAGGGGCCTGACCGTGACCGTGACCCACACATCGAGGGCGGCCAAGCGCCCCGCCACGTCCGGGGCGCACGGACGCCGTCCGGCGAAGAGCCGGCAGCGCCCGAACTGGCTGGGTGGGCTGGTGAGCTGGCTGTGGCTGGCCGTGGTGCTCATCCCGATCTACTGGATCGTGGTCACCAGTCTGAAGACGCAGTCCAACTACTACTTGACCAACCCGTTCGCGCCGCCCGGTGATCCGACGCTGGACAACTACCGGCTCGTGATCGAGATGGACTTCCCGCTGTACTTCCTGAACAGCATCATCGTCGCCATCGGCACGGTGATCCCGTCGGTGCTGTTCTCGTTCATGGCGGCGTACGCGATCGTCCGGAGCAGCGGCGCCAGCCGCTTCCTGCGCGGGGTCAACTCGCTGTTCCTCATGGGCCTGGCCATCCCCCTGCAGGCGACGGTGATCCCCGTCTACCTGCTGATCATCAAGATGCAGCTCTACGACTCGCTGACGGCGCTGATCCTGCCATCGATCGCCTTCGCGATCCCGCTGTCGGTGCTGGTGCTGTCCAACTTCATCAGGGACGTGCCGAAGGAACTGTTCGAGTCGATGCGGCTCGACGGCGCGACCGAGTGGAAGACGCTGTGGGGCCTGGCCTTCCCCCTCACGCGGCCCGCCGTGGTGACGGTGTCGATCTACAACGCGCTGCAGGTCTGGAACGGGTTCCTGCTGCCGCTGATCCTCACCCAGAGCCCCGACAAGCGCACGCTGCCGCTGGCGCTGGCGGCGTTCCAGGGCGGACCGTACGGCGTGAACGTGCCCGCCGTGCTGGCCTCCGTCGTGCTGACCATCCTGCCGATGCTGATCCTCTACACGGTCGGCCGCCGTCAGCTGCTCAGCGGCCTGACCGCCGGTTTCGGCAAGTAGCCGCAGGGTCTCACGCTCCGCCGTACAGACGGCCCAGGTCGACGAGTTCGACGTCGGGCCGTCTGTCGGCGAGGCGGGCCAGCGCGGAGGAGAACCCCGAGCGCCCGAACAGGAGCAGCTTGGGCAGAGCGCCCACCTTGCCGCTGGGCAGCAGCCCGCGCAGGTGCTCCAGCCGTTCCAGCTGAGCGACGTCGACAGGGGCCTCGGTGCCCTTGGCCTCCCCGATCGCGATGATCCGGTCGGCGGCGAACGAGACGGACTCCGTGACGACGACGTCGAGCTCGTGCCCCCGGCGGTGCTCCCGGCACGGCAGTTCCGTCGGACGCACCGTGCTCGCCACCCCGCCGAGGGTGTCCGGTGAGGCGTGCTCGAAACACCACTGCCGCGCGAGGTCCTCGAAGTGCGCGCCGTAGATCTGCGAGGCGACGGTGTCCGCGTTGGCCTTCCAGACGCGCTCGGCCCGACCGGCGACCAGCTCGGCCTCGTGGCGTTGGATGACGAGCTGGTGCAGGCGCACGACGGGCTCGGCGATGCGGTGGACACTGCGCTTGCCCCGCCGGGCATCGTCGATGTGCTCGATCAGCCCGATGTCCTCAAGGCCGGCCAGCAGATGGGCGAGGGCACTGCTCGGACGCCCCAGCGCCGCCGCTATCTCCGAACGCCGATGGTTGCCGGCGCTGATCGCGCTCAACGTGGCCGAGTACGAGGTCGGATCGGCGATCGAGGGCTCCTCCCGGAGCAGCAGGCCGCCTTCGCGGAACATCGCGGAGGCCGGGTTCAGCAGGCGCCGCTGCACCCAGCGGTCGAACTCCGCTACTCCTGCGGGCCCCGATCCCCCGCTCATCTCCAGATAGGCCGGGGTTCCACCGAGCAGCGCGTGCAGTCGAAACGCCAGCTCCGGATCGTGCCGGACCCCCCAGAACGCCGCGGCCTCTCGGAACCTGAAGGGGCGGACCACCAGCTCCATACCGGCACGGCCACGCAGGGGCGCACCGCCGGAGAGCAGCTGCGCCATGGTGGTCAACGCGCTGCCGCAGAGGATCAACCGGGTGCGGGTCTGTTGCTTCGCGTAGCTCAGCGGGCTGAGCGCCTGCTGAAGGTAGGAGGGCAGCGCGGGCGTCGCAGCGCTGGAAGGGTCAGGATCCCCTGGTCACAGGGATACGGTGCGGAACCCGGCGTTGGCCATTGAGGAGTCGGGGGTGTTCGACGACCGCGCCGAGTTGCGGTAGCGGTTGCAGTAGGAGTCGTGGCACAGGAACGAGCCCCCGCGCAGCACCCGGGCCCTGCCGCGCAGCGGACCGCGCGGGTCGTCCGAGGGTGAGTAGACGTAGTAGTCGGGCGCGTACCAGTCCGCGCACCACTCCCAGACGTTCCCCACCGTCTGCCACAGCCCGTACGCGTTGGGCGCGAACGTGCGCACCGGGGCGGTCGTGAGGTAGCCGTCGTCCAGGGTGTTCTCCGTGGGGAAGACGCCCTGCCAGATGTTGACCCGCCACTCGTCCTGAGGCAGGTCGTCTCCCCAGGGGTAGCGGGCGCCGTCGAGGCCGCCCCGGGAGGCGTACTCCCACTCGGCCTCCGTGGGCAGCCGCCGGCCCGCCCACGAGCAGTACGCCATGGCGTCGTTCCAGCTCACGTGGACCACGGGATGGTCGGGCTCGGCCTGCGACAGCCGCCCGGCGGGGTGCCGCCAGTCGGCGCCGCGCACGCCCACCCACCAGGGGGTGCCGGGCACCGGTCCCATCACGTCGTCGGGGTGGGCGCGCATCGCCAGGTGGAAGACGGCGGAGAAGCCGTACTCCTCCGCCTCGGTGCGGTAGCCGGTCGCGTCGGCGAAGGCGGCGAAGTCCGCGACCGTCACGGTCGTGGCGTCGATCGAGAACGGCGCCACGGTGACCGCGTGCACGGGCCCCTCGCCGTCGCCGGGGTTGCCGTCGCCGGTGGCGTCGCCCATCAGGAACCCGCCGCCGGGCAGGCGCACCTGCTCGATCCCGTGGAACCCGTGCGCCGTGAAACGGACGGGCTCCAACGGCCGCCCGGGCGTGGCGGGCGTGCAGCAGGACATCAGATTCCCGTGCTTTCCAGTGATTGGGGCACCGGCTGGCTGGGATGCGGCTCGTCGCCGAGAGCCGCCTGCGCGTGCCACATGCGGATCTTCATCTCCTCGCGCACCTCGCGGTAGGCCGGGTCGTCGTAGACGTTACGCAGTTCCTCCGGGTCGGCTTCCAGGTCGTAGAGCTCCCACTCACCCGGGTAGGTGAACGCGCCCGTGCCGGGGATGCCCATGCCGTCGTTGTAGAAATAGATGATCTTGTAGCGGGACGTCCGGTAGCCGTAGTGGGCCGGCGCCTTGTGGAAGACGTCGTCGTGCTCCCAGTAGCGGTAGTACATGCCCTCCGCGGGAGGCGGGCCCGGCTCGCCGGTCAGGTCGGCGAGGAAGCTGCGGCCCTGCATCCGGGGATGGTGCGGCACCCCGGCGGCGTCCAGCACGGTCTGCGCGAAGTCGACGTTCGTGACGATCCCGGTGTGGACCTGGCCGGACGGGATGCGCCGCGGGTAGCTCAGCACGAGCGGCATCCGCAGCGACTCCTCGTACATGAACCGCTTGTCGAACCATCCGTGGTCGCCCAGGAAGAAGCCCTGGTCGGAGCAGTACATCAGCAGCGTGTCGTCGAAGTCGCCGCGCTCGCGCAGCCAGTCGACCACCCGGCCGACGTTGTCGTCCACCGACGCGACGACGGCCAGGTAGTCCTCCATGTAGCGCTGGTACTTCCACAGCGCCAGTTCCTCGTACGACAGCCCCTCGGGCGGGTCCTGCTTGAGGTCCTCGGCGTTCAGGTGCTCGGCGATCCGCATGGCGGCCCGCCGCGCGGACGACGAGCGCGTGGCGTAGTCGTCGTCGAACGTGGACGGAACAGGAATGGGGTCGGTGTACATCCCGGCGTGCTTGTCGTCCGGCTCCCAGGGGCGGTGCGGCGCCTTGTGGTAGATCAGCAGGCAGTAGGGATCGTCGCCGTCGAGCGAGCCGGCCCAGCCCAGCGCCATGTCCGTGATGAGGTCCGTGGCGTAGCCGGGTACGGTCCGCAGGCCCTCCTCGGACAGGAACGACGGGTCGAAGTACTCCCCCTGCTCGATCAGCACGTCCCAGTAGTCGAACCCCTGCGGGTTGTGTCCCGGGCCGTCCCCCATGTGCCACTTGCCGACGATCGCGGTGCGATATCCGGCCGCCTTCAACTGGCTCACGAACGTCGGCTGCGCCGCGTCGATCGGCGTGACCAGCGTCGAGACGCCGTTGACGTGCGAATACGTGCCGGTCAGGATGCTGGCCCGGCTCGGCGAGCACAGCGCGTTCGTGGCGAAGCAGTTGTCGAACCGGACGCCGAGGCCGGCGATCTCGTCGATCCGCGGCGTCCGGTTGACGACCGAGCCGTACGCGCCGACCGCGTGCGACGCGTGGTCGTCGGTCAGGATCATGACGATGTTCGGACGCCTGCTCACCGGTAGGTCGCCTCGTCCAGCCCGCTCAGCGTCGGGTCGTAGGAGACGTCGCCGACGTCGTACATCGAGGTCATCCAGTGGTAGAAGTTGTCCCCCCGGTCGCGCAGCACCTGGTAGAGCCGCCGCATGAGCCGTCCGCGCACCTCCGCCATCTCGGGGTGGCCGTAGACGTTGAGCAGCTCGTCCGGGTCGGTGAACAGGTCGTACAGCTCGTTGGTCGAGTCGGGGTTGACGACCAGCTTGTAGCGGTCGGTCCTGATCATCCGCTGCGGGTACGGGAAGTGGTGGCCGTGGAACTCGCAGACGATGTCCTGCTCCCACGGCACCTCGCCGGTGGAGGCGAGCGGCACGAGGCTGCGCGAGTCGACCGCCGGGGCGGGGTCGATCCCGGCCAGCTCCAGGATCGTCGCCGTGCAGTCGAGCAGGCTGACGAACTCGGTGCGGACGACCCCGGGCTCCTGGCCGGGGATCCGCAGCAGGCCGGGCGTGCGGTAGATGTCCTCGTACATGGCCGGGCCCTTGTCGTGCAGCCGGTGGGCGCCGGTGAACTCGCCGTGGTCGCAGGTGAAGAACACGGCCGTGTCGTCGTTCAGGCCGAGGCGCCGCATGGCGTCCATGACCCGCCCGATCTCCATGTCGATGAGCGCGACGTAGCCCCAGTAGACCGCGATGAGCTTGCGCGTCACCTCCAACGGCATGGTGTCGAACGTCCAGTGCGCGCTGTAGTTGGCCTGCACCGGCGGCTTGCCGGCGAAGGTCTCGGCGATCGACGTGGGCAGCTCGACCAGCTCCGGGTCGAACATGTCGAAATACTCGTCCGGCACGATGTACGGCAGGTGCGGGCCGAAGAAGTTGAGCTGCAGGAAGAACGGCTTCGGCTCTGCGGCGTACCGCTCCAGCATCTCGATCGCCCGGGTGGCGAGGTAGTGCTCGAACGTCGCCTCGACCGGCTGGCGCAGCCGCGCGGCGAGCAGGTTGCCCGGCCCGCCGTTCGGCAGCGTCCCGCGGATGCGGTCGTGGATCTCGTACGGCGGAAGGTCGTTCGCCTTGAGATAGTCCAGGTAGTCCGGGTGGTCCACGGGGTTGTGCCACCCCGGCAGGTCCGGCCCGTCGAACCCGAAGTCGGCCGCCCGCCGGTGGTGCCCGACGTGCCACTTGCCGATGAGCCCGCAGTTGTACCCGGCGTCGCGCAGGGCCGTGGAGAAGGCCCACTGGTCGTCGGGCAGGTCCTCGATGTAGCCGACGTTCCTCTCGTGGTTGGCGAGCAGCTTGTGCCTGAACGGCGCCTGCCCGGTGAGCAGGCTCGCCCGCGCCGGCGTGCAGATCGCGGTGGGGGTGTACCAGCGGTCGAATCGCGTCCCGGTCCGGGCCAGCTCGTCCAGCACCGGAGTGGCGGCGAGGCGGTTGCCGTACGCGCCCAGGGTGTCGGCCCGGTGCTGGTCGGTCATCAGGAACAGAACGTTCACTTGGCGGCGCCCGTGAACAGATCGCCGGTGTAGTACGTCTTCGGGTCCACGGCCGAGGGCAGCTTGCCCGCGCCGACGAAGTAGTCACCCATCCCGCTCAGCCATTTCTCGATCGTGCCGTCCTTGCTGTAGCCGTCCAGGTCGGTGAGCGACAGCACCTTGGAGTTGGCGGCGTCGGCCTTGACCTGGTCGGCCGGGAGCTTCAGCATCTCGGCGGTCGCGGCCACGGTCTCGTCGAGGTGCTCGCTGCGGTACTGGATGGCGTCGCGCAGCACCCCGATGACCTTCTCGGTCTTGTCCTTCTCGTTCGCGACGACGTCGTTGCCGCCGACGAACGCGGTCGGGAACGACACGGTGTCGGCGAAGTCCTCGTTCTTGGCCAGCTCGACCAGGTCGGGGACGGTCTTCTTGATCGTCGAGATGGCCGGGTACCAGAAGCCGGCCGCGTCGATCTGCTTGGAGGTGAACGCCGACACGATGGTGGACGCGTCCATCGGGACGATCTTCACGTCGTCCTTGGTCAGCCCGGCCTTCTTCAGCGCGAGCGTGAGGATCATGTCGCCGGAGGTGCCCTCGGGCACGCCGATCGTCTTGCCCTTCAGGCCCTCCAGCGAGGTGATGCCTGCCTGGGCGATGACGCGGTCGGCGTTGCCGAGCGTGTTCAGCGCGACGACCTTGGCCTTGCCGGACGCGGGCAGCCACATGGCGCCGGGGCCGATGTAGCCGAAGTCGAGGTCGCCGGTGCCCAGCGCCTGGATCTGCAGCGGGCCGTTGGTGAACACGCTGACCTTGGCGTCGACGCCGTGCTTCTTCCACAGGCCCTGCTTGTCGGCGACGGCCAGCAGGCTCGCGCCGTTGAAGTCGGCGATGTAACCGAAGTTCACGTGGGTGGCGCCGCCCGCGCCGCCCGACCCGGCGGAGTCGTCCGACCCGCAGGCCGCCGCCGACAGTGCCACGACGACCGCCGCGGCGGCCAGGAGTGTCTTCTTCATTGCGCGGGCTCCTTGATCTGCCGCTGGTGGTACACCGCATGCCAGACGCGGTTGCGCAGCGCCCCGAACTCGGGGCTCAGCCGCATGTCCTCGTCGCGCGGATAGGGGAGATCGACGTCGATGATCTCGGCGATGCGGCCCGGCCTGGCGGCCATGACGACCACCCGGTTGGCGAGGAACACCGCCTCGTCGACGTCGTGGGTGATGAACATGACCGTGCGCCGCTCCTTGCTCCAGGTCTCCAGGAGCTGCTCCTGGAGGCGCACCCGGGTCAGCGCGTCCAGGGCGCCGAAGGGCTCGTCCATGAGCAGGATCGACGGGTTCACGGCGTACGCACGGGCGATCGCGCAGCGCTGCTTCATGCCGCCCGACAGCGTCTTGGGCAGCGCGTCGGCGAACTGCTCAAGGCCGACAAGGCGGATGAAGTGCTCTGCCCGCTCCCGCCGCTCCCCCTTGGGGACCTTCGCGGTGCGCATGCCGAACTCGACGTTCTCGCGGACGGTCAGCCACGGGAACAACGCGTACTGCTGGAAGATGACGCCGCGCTCGGGGCCGGGGCCGGTGACCGGCTTCCCGTCCACCAGCGCGGCGCCGCCGGTGGGCTGCTCCAGCCCGGCGAGGATGTTGAGCAGCGTGCTCTTGCCGCAGCCGGAGGGGCCGACCACGGTCACGAACTCGTTGTCGGCGATGTCCAGCGAGACGCCGCCGAGCGCGACGAACGGCTCCTTCCCCACCGGGAAGACCTTCTGCACGTCGCGTACGGAGATCTTGGGAGTGCTCATCGGTTCTCCTGCCAGGCCGTCAGCTTGTTGCCGGCGATCATGAGCAGCCGGTCCATGATCAGGCCGAGGACCCCGATCGCGATGATGCCGACGAAGATCGTCGGAAGGTCGTAGTAGAGCTGCGCGCTCTGCATCCGGTGGCCGAGCCCGGCCTGCGCGGCCAGGAGCTCCGCGGCCACCAGCGTGCCCCAGGCCGAGCCGAGCCCGACCCGCATGCCCACGAGGATGAACGGCGTCGAGGCCGGCACCACGACGCGGCCGAAGATGGTCCCGTCGCCTGCGCCGAGCACCCGCGCCGCGTTGATGAGCGTCCTGTCCACGTTCACCACGCCCTGGTAGGTGGAGATGACGCAGGACAGGAACGCCGCCAGGAAGATGACGAAGATCTTGGGGCTCTCCCCGATGCCCATCAGGACGAGCACCAGGGGCAGCATCGCCAGCGGCGGGATCGTGCGGAAGAACTGGATCCACGGCTCGAAGAGGCCGCGGGCCACCGTGTACCAGCCCATGGCGAAGCCGACGATCACCGCCGCGAGCGAGCCGAGGGCGAACCCGGCGAGCACGCGCCCGAGTGAGGCTCCGACGTCGGTGGCGAGCGTGCCGTCCTGAATCATCTTCCAGGCGGCCGAGACGACCTCGGCCGGCGTGGGGAACTGGAGACCGGCCAGAGACAACCCCCACCAGATCGCGATTCCGGCCACGATCGAGATGATGTTGAGGACCAGGAAGGTCCGGTTCTTGCGCGGCCGGGCGGGGGCGTTGCCGTCCCTCGTGGCGCCCGCACTGGTCACGGCCACTATCGGCCTCCGTCCGTCGTGACGTTCGCTTCGTATCCGGCGAGCAGGGGGGACTCGTGGAACAGGGCCGCGATGGCCCCGCGCGCCCCGCCGTCGTCCGAGAGCAGGGCGGGGCGGATCACGGGCGCCGCGTCGGTGCGCCACGACAGCTCGTAGGTGACCGTGTCCGCGACCTGACGCAGCAGGGCAGGAGCGACCTGGATGATCTCGCCGCCGAGCACGATCTCGTCGGGGTTGAGTGTCATGGCCGCCGTGCCGAGCACCCGGCCGACCGCCGTGCCGGCCTCGCGGAGCACCTGGTCCACGACCGGGTGAGCGATCTCCACCGCCGCCTTCAGGTCGTCCAGCGTGTCCACGGGCACGCCGAGCTCGCGGCACCGCCCGAGGATCGCGGGGACCGACGCGACGGTCTCCACGCACCCGTTCTTGCCGCAGCGGCACCGCGCGCCGCCGGGGACGGCGGTCACGTGGCCGAGTTCCCCCGCGTACCCGTTGGCGCCCTTCACGAGCTGCCCGCCCACCACGAGGCCTCCGCCGACGCCGTCGGACAGGCGCAGGTAGATGAGGTCGCGTACGGAGTCGGACTGGGCGTGCAGGGCCTCGGCCAGCCCGGCGAAGCGCACGTTGTTGTCGACGATCACGCCGGCGTGGAAGCGGGTGGCGAACACCTCCGCCACTCCGTCGGCGCTCGATCGGTCGCCCCAGCCCGGCACGCCGACGGCGATCGCCTGAAGCGCCCCGTAGTGGACGCCGGTCTCCGCGCTCAGCCGGTCGATCAGCGCGAGCCCGGCGTCGAGGCGCTCGGGCCACTGCGCCGACTCCTCGTAGCGGGCGGTCCCCGACGCGATGATGTCGTGCGCGGCGTCGGCCACCAGGACGTTCACGCGGCGGTGGCCGAAGTCGACGCCCATGTACTGGCCCGAGGCCGGGTCCAGCGCGAGCCGCTCGGCCGGCCGGCCGCTGCCCACGCGTTCCACGGCGTCGGTGTCGACGACGCGGATGGCGCCGCGGCCGAGGAGATCGCTGGTGATCTCGGAGACCGTGGTGCGTGACAGGCCGACCCTGGCCGCGATCTCGTTACGGCTCTGCGCGCCGTTCTGGCGGAGCACGCGCAACACCCGCTCCTCATGGGAGCGGCGCACGAGGGCATGCACGCCGTTGGAGGTCGTTGACACGCTGGAAACCTAAGGTTCGTCTGTTTTTTACGTCAACCATCCGACAAAAAGAATCGATGAATCTGTCCGGGAGCTTGACGAAAACCTCTGACCAGCGCGGACGCTTCCTCGACAAGCTCCCAGGCATCCTGCCGCACCGGCCGGAGGCCGCTGAGGCGGGTGGGACAGGGGATTCTGACGACGTCTCGACGGAAAAATTTCGCCTGTCTACGGTGCTCGCCGTGAGACAACTGGTGATCGGAGCCTTACTCCTCGCGTCCTCCGTGGCCGTGATGCCCCCCGCTCAGGCAGCAACAGCGCAGGCGGCGTCCGGCCCCACCTACACCAACCCGGTGAGCGCCGGGGCGGTGCAGACCTTCCCCGACCCCACGATGATCCGCGGCAAAGACGGCCTCTGGTACGCCTACGGCACCACGAACCCCATCGACGGGAAGAACGAGCACATCCTGCCGATGCTCACGTCCCCCGACATGGTGCACTGGACGTACGCGGGAGACGTCTACACCGGAGACGACCACCCCTCGTGGTGGCCGAACGGCACGCGCCCCTGGGCGCCGGACATCCGGTATGTGAACGGGGCCTACCACCTGACGTACGCGCTCTCCACGGGCGGCGTCGGGCTCGCGACCAGCCCGCGCCCGACCGGGCCCTGGACCGACCACGGCATGATCGTCCCCGCGGGCGGCAGCGGCTGCCCGACGGGCAACATCGACCAGGCCATGTTCACCGACGTCAACGGTGACAACTACCTCTACTGGGGCAGCTACGACACGATCTGCGGCGCGAAGATGAACGCCGAGGCGACCGAGGTCACCGGCCCGGTCACGCAGATCGCCCGCGGGCGGCGCATGGAGGGCGGCTTCGTCGTCCGGCGCGACGACAAGTACTACCTGTTCTACTCCGACGCCGGGTGCTGCGACGGCGCGTTCAGCGGCTACACGGTCAAGGTCGGCCGCTCCGGCAGCCCGCTCGGGCCGTTCACCACGCCGACCGGCGTCGATCTGATGGATCTGACCAGCAAGGACGGCATCGTCCTCGCGGCCAACGGCAACGGCTGGGCCGGCCCGGGGCACAACGCCGTCCAGACCGACCTCAGCGGGCAGGACTGGCTGGTCTACCACGCGATCCCCTCGTCGGCCCCCGAGTTCGGGCCGGTCACCACGACGTGGGGCACGACGATCGGCAACCTGAGCCGGCGGCCCCTCATGATCGACCGGCTCGACTGGATCGACGGCTGGCCGGTCGTACGGGCCGGGGCCGGGCCGTCCACCGGTGAGCAGCCGGCGCCGGTCACCGCGTGGACCGTGGGCGGCACGTTCAACGAGGGCAAGGACGGGTGGACCGGGCCGTGGAAGCTCGCCTCCGACCCCGACTCGCTCGGCCACCTCACCGGCAAGGGCGTGACCAGCGAGCTCAGCGACGACCGGGTCCAGGGCGACGTCCGCGTGGAGGCCGACCTGCGGCTGGGCGAGGGCGGCGCCGCCGCCGGGCTCGTCGTGACCCGCGAGAACGGCTCGAAGGACATCACCGCGTGGCTCGACCGCGAGCGCGGCGAGCTCGTCGTCACGGCCAAGGCGCGCGGCAGGACGACGACGGCGAGCAGCCCGCTGCCGTCCTCGTTCGACTACGGCTCCTGGCACAACGTCGCCGCCGAGCGGCGCGGGAACGCGCTGGTCGTGTCGGTGTCGGCCGACCGGCTCGGGGACCCGCTGGCGACGGTCTCCATGACGCTGCCCGACGGCGCGCCCACCTCGGGTGCCATCGGCGTGACCACGCGCGGCGCCGCCGACGCCGACAACGTGGGCGCCGCTCCGCTGTACCGGCCGGTAACCGAGCGGGTGCCCGATCCCGTCCTGGGCACGCTGCTCCCGGCGTACTCCGACGAGTTCGACGGCGCCGGCTCGCCCACCGGCTGGACGAAGGTCCGCAACCCGTCGGCCACCCTGTCGAACGGCTCCCTGGTCTGGCCGACCCAGAACGCCGAGCTGTACCTGGGCAACAACACCGCGTCGATCCTGCTCCGCGACGCGCCGCAGGGCGACTTCGCCGTGGAGACGAAGCTCACCTTCGACGGCACGAAGGGCAACCAGCAGGCCGGTCTGCTGCTGTACGAGAACGACGACCGGTGGCTGAAGCTGACCCACTCGATCCTGCCGCTCAACCAGGGCAACGGCGCGGTGCTCCACCAGACCGAGTTCGGCAAGGAGGGCCCGCGCCCCGGCACCACCCCGCCCACCGCGGTCGCCAACGCGCCCATGTTCGGCGGCCCGGTCGCGGAGACCACCTGGCTGCGGCTCGTCTACCACTACGACCAGGAGAACGGCGAGCACGACGTCCGGATGGCGTCGAGCACCGACGGCACCCACTGGACCTGGGGCGGCACCTGGTCGCTCCCGCGCACCGGGCCGGTGCGGATCGGCCTGATCTCGATGAACGCGGCAGGCGCCACCGCGACGTTCGACTACCTGCGGACGTACGAGGTGACCAGCCGATAACCGGCGACCGGCCGCCCCTTCACCCAGGGGGCGGCCGCTCAACGGGCGGGGAATGATCCGCTGCGGTTTCCGCCGGAGCCGGGACACGGGCCCGCGAGCGGGGTAGGAGGCACGTCGATGCCGATCATCCATGCCCTCACGCGATCCCCCGGCCGTCCGCCGCGACGGCACGCGCCGGTCGCGGTCACGCTCGCCGTCGTGCTGGCCCTCGCACCGGTGGACGCGTACGCCGTGGTGGCCGGTGACGGCAACGGGAACCGCTCGGCCGTACGCGTGGGCAACGGCTCGGGCAACCGGAACCTGGTGGCGATGGGCAGCACGCACCTGCGCGGCGCCCTCCACCAGTTCTCCGCTGATGTGGGCGGGCTCAGCAGCGTGCAGGGCGGCCTGTGCCGACCGCGCGGCCGGCTCTGTGCGCTGTCGCAGAACATCGGCGCACGCGGCCCGTCGGACGACGCTCCCCGGCGTGGGCGGTGAACCGCTGATGCGCGGCGGTATCGCCCTGGCGGCGGCCGTGGCGACGGCGCTCGCCGCGTTGCCGCCCGCCCCCGCCGCGCAGGCGGCTGTCGCCCACGCGGCGGTCGCCCGTGCGGCCGGGAGCGGCGACCGCAACGGCAACACCGCCACCGTCCGCCTCGGCAACGGGATTCGCAACGTCAGCCAGCTGACGGTGGGCAGCGCGCGAAGCGGGACCGGCATCCACCAGAGGACGGTCGGGGTCGGCGGCCTGGCGAACGCGCAGAGCATCATGTGCCGCCGGCGGTCGCGCCTCTGCGAGCTGACGCAGCGGGTGCGGGCGTCCGACCGGCAGAGCGACGTGGTCCGCTCTTCTCGAGTGCGAACCCGGCGGGACAGCGGGTCGGCGCCCAGGCGCCGGACTTCTACGGCCAACCCGCGCCGGGCACCGTGACCTCGGTCGAGAGCACCTGCCCGGTCCCGGGTGGCACCATCTCGGGCATGCGCCATTCGGCCGCCACGATGAACAGCGTCTTCCCGTCCTTGCCGCCGAGTGTGCAGGCGAAGCATCCCCGGTCGACTTCGACGGTCTGGAGCACCTCACCGCCCTCCCGGATCCGGACGCAGCGCTTGTTGCCGACGTCGGCGTACCAGACCGCGCCCTCGGCGTCGATGCAGATGCCGTCGGGGTGGTCCTCGCCGGTCTCGACCCAGACCCGGCGACCGGACAGGCCACCGTCCGCCTCGATGTCGAAGGCGATGAGCCTGTTGCCGTACGAGTCGGCGACGATCAGCGTCGAATTGTCCGGCGTCACGGCCATGCCGTTGGGGAAGGCGATATCGTCCGCCACCTGGCGTGCCGAACCGTCGGGGCCGACGTGCACGACGTATCCGGGGGCGAACGCCTCACCGGTGGCCATGTCGAAACCGATGCGGTTGACGTAGATGTTGCCACGGCCGTCGATGACGATGTCGTTCCAGCTGCGCCCGAGACCGGTGAGGTCGGCCAGGGTCGCCGGCGAGCCGTCGGGTTCCAGCCGTTGCAGCAACCCCCGCGCCGAATCGACGATCACCAGCCGTCCGTCGGCCTGCCAGGCCGTGCAGAGCGGAAGCGAGTCCACCCGGGCCACCACTTCGTGCGTGCCGTCCAGGTCGAGCGCGATCACCTCGTGCGCCGTCCAGTCGGAGAAGTACAGGCGGCCGTCGTGCCAGCGCGGCGACTCGACCAGCCCGAGACCGGTGAGCCATGTGCGCACTTCCGTCATCGAAGACTCCCATCGCCGCGTCGATCGGACAATACGCGGCCGCTACGACAGTTTCCGATTGCTTCTCGCCGGCGAGGGATCAGAGCACAACGGAGATCGTTCCGCTGGGAGGTCCTAATCCTCGTTCAGCGACCGTGACCGGCGCGTCCTGCGGGGGTAGATGCCCGGCAGGTCCGCGCTGACGGATCACGGACGACGGGGAAGGCGCAGGAGAACATGGCTCGTCACAGTGCTCGTCACAGGGCTCACGACAGGGCTCACGACAGGGGGCGGCACGCGCTCACCCGCCCGGCGGCGCGACTGCTGGCGCTGACCGCGCTCGCGGTCACGAGCGCGGGCCTCGTCCTCGTCCCCACGACCGCCGGCGCGGCCACGGGCCGGGGACCGGGTGGCGGCGGCGGAAACGGCGCCAACTCCAGGTACGTGATCAACAACGGTCAGAACAACCTGAGCTCCCTGCTCTCCGGCAGCCAGCGGAACATGTCGGGAACACAGCAGCTCATCACCGGCGTGGACGCGTCGGTCAACACGCAGGCCTCCAACTGCATGCACCGGCCCGGCTGCAGGGGGTCCCAGAATCTGCGGGGCCGCAACCAGAGCTCCCCCAGGACGAGCGGCACCGTGATCAACGGACGCTGACGCACGGCGAACCGGCGAGAACTTGGCGGGACACGGACGCCGGAGAACGCCGGCCGGGCCCGGGCGGAGGCTACGGTGTGACGAGACTCCGGGCGGACGGGCGGTGGCGATGCTTCATTCACGCGGCGCATCTGGGCGTGTCCCGCTGTTCGCCGTCGTCCTCGTCGCGGCCGCCGCCGCGCAGGTCCTGCTCACCGCTCCCGCGTTCGCGCGGGCCGGGCGGGGAGACGGGGACGGCCCGGCCTCCGTCGGCAACGGCACGCGCAACCGGAACATCGTCTACCTGGACAGCCCCACCCGCAATCGCGGCCACCAGCACACGGCGGCCAGCACCGCGGGCGGGGCGACCAGCGTGGCGGACGGTTTCTGCCGCCGGACCAGGAACTGCGACATCCAGCAGAACATCGCCGTCGTCGTCGCCGCGCCCCTGTAGCCGCGCGGCCCGCCCCTGCTCACTTGCTCAGCGCGCGTACGGCCTCTTCCGGGCTGTCGTAGAAGGAGAGCAGCTGGTCCAGGCCCATGATCTGGAAGACGCGGGCGATGTCGGAGTCCAGACCGGCCAGGAGCAGGGCGGCGCCCGCGTCGGCGGCGCGCTGGTGGGCCGCGACCAGCGTGGCGATGCCGGTCGAGTCGCAGAAGGTCAGGCCGGACAGGTCGACGACCAGGCCGGCGCCGGGGCCGAACTCGACCCCCTCCAGGGCCGCCCGTAGTCGTGGAGTGGTGTGATGGTCCAGGTCGCCGGCCACGATCAGCAGGCGCGGACCGGAGCTGGGCGACTGGAGGCTGACGGTCAGACCGTTGTCATGCTGCACCGAGACTCCCGGAGGACGGCGTTCGAGTTGCTGGCGGTACGGAGAGGGCGAGGACCGCGGTGTCGTCCGACACCCCCTTGCCCAGGGCCGTGATCAGGTCGTGCACGGTGGTCAGGAGGTCGTCCGCGCTCGTGGGCCCGGCGGCGGCGAGATAGGCGGTCAGCCCGTCCTCGTCGAGCATCGAGCCGGACGGCGTCCGCGCCTCGGTGAGGCCGTCGGTGTAGAGCAGCAGCGCGTCACCGGCGTTCAGGCGCGCGCTCACCTGGGCGAAGTGGGGATTGCGCAGGATGCCGATCAGCTGCCCCCCGGCCGGGTGGATGGGCTCGACGGCGCCGTTCGCCCGCACCGCCAGCGCCGGGGGATGCCCCCCGGTGGCGAGCGTGACCCCGAACCCGTCGCCGTCGGGCTGCAGGACCCCGAAGACCGCCGTGCAGTACGGCGCCGGGGCGTCGCCGCCCGCGTGCTCCTGTTGCAGGACCGCGTCGAGATTGGCCAGCACCGCGTGCGGATCGGCGTCGTAGACGGCCGCGGCGCGCAGGGTGTAGCGGACCAGTGACGTCAGCGCGGCCGCGCCGGCGCCCTTGCCGCAGACGTCGCCGAGGAAGAACCCCCACCGGTCGCCGTCGAGGGGGAACAGGTCGTAGAAGTCGCCGCCCACCTCGTCGGCCGAGACGGGGTGATAGGCGGCGGCCGCGCGCAGTCCGGGCACCCGGGGCAGCGCCGGCGGCAGCAGGGTGCGCTGGAGGGTGCGGGCCAGCCGCTCCGCGCCCGCCCGCAGCTCCCTTTCGACCTCGACCGTGCGGTGCGTGGCCAGCCGCACCTCGAGCTCGTCCATGACGAGGCCGGCCAGGTCCCGCAGGCAGGCGAGCTCCTCGTCCCCGGCCTCACGGGGGTGGACGTCCATGACGTTGACGCTGCCCAGCGCCTCGCCGTCGGGCGTCGTGATCAGCGCGGCGGCGTAGAAGCGGATGCCCGGCTCACCGTGCACCGCCGGGTCTCCGGCCGCGTGGGGGTGCAGCCGCGCGTCCTGGACGACGTAAGGGCCGCCGTGCCGTACGGCCGCCTCGCACAGGCTCTCGACGAGCCCGCGGCGCGGTGGCAGCCCGTGCGCGGCGATGACGCGGACCGTGTCGTCGCCGGCGATGGTCACGGTGGCGAAGGGAGCGCGGAAGATTCGCGCGGCCAGGGCGGCCACCCGGTCGAACGCGGCGCCGGAGGCGGTCTCCAGGGCCGCGTAGCGGCGCACGGCCGCGAGACGGCTCGCCTCGGTGGTGGAGGCGAGCGGCATCGGCCTGCCGGACGCTTCGTCGACGGTGCTGACGTCGAGCTCCTTCCGTCACACCGGGCCGGGGTCTCGGGCCGGGGCCTCGGGGGGTCCGCTTTGCCGGTGGATGATTTGCCCCATCCTACGAAACGGTCGAACTGGTGCTTCCCCGGCCGCCCGGACTCACTCGGGAGGACGCGACTGATCGGCGGGCGGCGGCCAGGCGTCGCCCCAGACGGCGTCGCGCGCCTCGCGGTAGATTTCGCCCTGCCGTTTGGAGACCGCGCGGTCGGCCAGTCCGTCCTCCATCGTGCACAGGCGCAGCGTCACCAGCCCCTTGCGCTTGAGGGGGTGGCGGAGGATCCGGCTCTCCGCTCGCGGCCACGGCCGGGCCGACGCCGCGACGTAGGAGAACTTCTCGTCTTCGAAGCTCAGCGTGCCGTCCTTGACCCGCCGGTGCAGGGCGGTGCGGTTGAGGCGGACCGCGAAGTGACACCAATCCTGGTCCGGGCGGATCGGGCACTCGCCGTCGTGCGGGCAGGGGGCGACCACGTGCAGGCCCGACGCGGCCAGCAGCCGCCGGGCCGCCGCGATCCGGGCGTACCCGGCGGGCGTGCCGGGCTCGACGATCACCAGCATGGCCGCGCCGCGGGCCGCTCCCCGTGCCAGGGACCCGACCACGTCCTCCTGGACGGCGGGCGACAGCTCGCCGAGCACGTAGGACATCGTGACCAGGTCGGCCGTCGGGGTGGGCGCGCTCCTGTCGACGAACGCCTGCTGCCAGCGCGCCTCGCGTACGGCCGCGGCGGGCGCGCGACCGGCCAGCCGGCGCCCGAAGGCGATGGCGGAGGGCGACTGCTCCAGGACGGTGACCGTGCGCAACGTCGGCCAGACCGCGCTCGCGGCCCACAGCGCGCTGCCCGTGCCGCCGCCCACGTCAACCTGCGTCTCCGGCGCGAAGCCGGGGGCCCGCAGGGCGACCTGACGCAGCGCGGAGCGCACCGCGCTGTAGGTCGCCGGCATGCGATAGCCGGCGTACGCCGCGACCGCGACCTCCGAGCCCAGCGCGGGCACGCTCCGGTCGAAGCCCTCCCGATACTGCCGGATGAGCGTCTGGACGCTCCGCGTCAGGTCGGCGATCGGGAAGCGTCCGAGCGACGCTTCCAGCGCGTCGTCCAGGTCGTCAGGCAGGGTGGGCACGGCGTTCATGATGACACGCGCTCACGCCGCCGCAGCGCCCAGCCGTACGGTCACCGTGCAGGAGGCGCCCTCGTGGCCGGCCGTCCCCGCGAACGTGAGCGTGAGCCGGGCGCCGGTCTCCGCGCGGTCCAGGAGCGGGTGCCCGCGTGTGACCGCCGCCACCGGCCGGTCCCACGTCACCGTCAGCCCGTCGAGAGCGCACCGGGGGTCGGCCACCGTCACCGTGGCCGTGCCGTCGCCGAGGTCGCGCACCAGGACCGCGCACGCGTCGGAGGCCGTCAGGCCGCCCGCGCCTCCCCCGGCCCGCCCGCCCGTCCAGAAGTTGACCGCGGTGACGCCCAGCGACGGAACCTCGACCCCCTGCTGTGCCGGGGTGTTGGCGAGCACCCGGGCCCAGCCGGGATCGGCGGCGCGGGCGGCGGTCTCGGCCGGGCCCGCCCCCGGCATGAGGAGGTAGACGTAACCGGCCCCGCTGGGACGCACCCCGTGGTCGAGCCACAGCGTCGCGTAGGCCCGGGTGACCCCCGCGGCCGTGCGGTCCTCGCGCAGCGTGCGCAGCGCCTGGCCGGCGGGCACGACGTAACCGCCGTGGCCGTCCAGGTGCGCCCATCCGGTCGCCACGGTGAGCCGGGCGCCGGTCCTGCGGTTGTCCACGACGGTCTCGACCGGCACGCCGTCGCGGCAGGTGATGCCGGCGCCGAGGCAGACCACGGCGTCGTCGAGGAAGAACCAGGACTTGAACGCCTCCAGCGTGCTCTCCAGGCCGAACAGGTGCTGGCCCACGGCGGCGTACACCCCGTCGGTCGCGCCGCCCACCCATTCGGCCGGCGGGCGGGTGTCGCCCCACGCGCCGCCCGCGCCGTCGGGCAGCCTCCGGGTGGAGACCGTCGTCCCCGGCAGCCGGTAGGGGTCCACGGTGGGCCAGAAGGCGTCGGAGTAGTGGTCGCCGTGTCCGCGCGCCCACCAGTAGAGCATCCCGGAGCCGGTGTGCCAGCCGCGCAGGTTCTCGCCGTTGCCGTGCTCGTAGTGCGCGACGCGGGAGGAGGCCATGCTGACCGCCGCGCACCAGCCGGGCCTGCGGTGGACGGCGCGCGCGCTCATGGGGAACAGGCGGTGCCCGACGGGCTCGGCGGCGGCCGGGACGGTCGCGTCGTCGAGCACCGCCGACAGACGCGCGTGGAACGCGAGGTCGCCCTGTGCCGCCACCCCGAGCATGGGCTTGGCGGTGTCGCGCACGGCCCAGCCCTTGACCATGGCCCGCCAGCGGGCCCGCTCGGCGTCCGGGGCGGTCTCGGCCAGCAGCAGGACCGCCGCGGCGATCTCCCTGCCCCTCCGGTGGTCGCCGTACGACTGCCTGCCGACGCCCCGGCCGCGGACGAGGTCCATGCAGGCGCCGTCGTGGACGAAGGGCGCGAACGCCCGGTCCACGGCGTCGAGGACGGTGCGCGCCGCCGGGTCGGTGATCTCCCACGGTGTGCCGCGCAGCACGGCGAACAGCGTCGCGAGGCCGGTCAGCAGCACCGCGCCGTACCCGCCCTGGTAGGGCACGGAGCCGTGCTGGATGAACGAGCTGTCGCGGTGGAAGCCGTCGCCCTCGGTGACGTAGGGGAACACCGGGGAGAGCGCGGAGGCCGCGAGCGCGGCACGATCGGGGTCGGCCCCGGCGATCGCCCGAAGCAGCGTCACCGTGCACAGATCGACTCGGTTCGCCCCGGTGCTGTTGCCCTCGTAGTCGTCCAGGCGGCTTTCCGGGACGAAGGCGTCCACCGCCGCGCACAGCGCGGAGACCTGGGTGTCCGTCAGGTGCGGAGCCGCCAGCACGGCCGCGTCGAGCAGCGCCCTGGGCGTCCCGATCTGCCAGTCCCACCAGTTGCCCGTCTGCTCGGCGTCCGCGGCGTACACGTGCCTCACGTAGTGCTCGATGCCCTCGGCGACCGCCGTGCCGAGGCCCGGCTCCGCCGTCAGCCCGGTGCCCGGCAGCGCGTACGCGTGGGCCATCGCCCGCAACCGGGCCGGTGTGGCGTCGAGCGAGGGGAAGGGCAGGTCGGGCCAGAGCGACCCGCGTGCGGGCGTCATCGCGTCGCGGTGCCGGGCGGCCTCCGCGCCCAGCCGCGCCAGCCGGGTCCGGTACGGCTCCCGCTCCGGGTCGAACGTCCCCGGGTAGCCGAGGGTGACCTCCCGCCATCGGCGGCGCAACGGGGTGAAGGTCCCGGTGTCGGCCGGACGACGGGGAGCGCAGGCCGCGGCCACCGCGGCGAGCCCGCCGAGCTGGAGAAATAATCGCCGGGAAGGTCCGTTCACGCGTAGATTATCCGCGCGATTCCTCCCTTTCCTCGATCTTCCACGCAGCCCTATGGGAGCGCTCCCAATTGGCGTACCTTACTTCTGCCGTTGTCACCGGGAAAAGGAGCGTGTCGTGCGACGACTGTTATCCGTGGTGTCGTCCGGTCTGGCCCTGCTGCTGCCGCTGACGGCCGCACCGGCCGCCTCCGCCTCGGCGCCCCCGCCCCCGCCACACGGGCCGGAGACCTGCGCGAAGGGCGGCACGCTGTTCTGCGAGGACTTCCAGTCGCTGCCGGTCGGCGGCGCGGCGAGCCTCAAGTGGGGCGTCGACACCAAGCACGGCACGCTCACGGTGGAGCGCGGCGCCCGCGGCCAGAAGATGCTGCACGTCCACACCGAGGGCAACGGCCGGGCGTTCCTCAAGGTGGACGACTTCGCCCCGCCCGGCAACGGCTTCTACGGCCGCCTGCGGCTACGCGTGAAGGCGTTCCCCACCGCCCCCGACTGGGCCCACTACACGCTGGTCGAGGCCACCGGCGCGGGCCCGGAGATCGTCCGGCCGCTCGGCGGCCAGTGGGTCCCCACGCTGGGCAAGGACCTGTGGGGCGTCGGCGCGGACGGCGGACCGACGGGCGACTGGACCAACTGGCGCGAGTCGGCCCCGTCGCAGGCGGACGTGTGGCAGTGCGTCGAATGGCGGATGGACCCCGCCGACAACGCCATCTCGCTCTGGTTCGACGGCGTGCCCAAGCCCGACCTCACCGTGTCGACCCGCAGTCACGGCGGCAACGACACCGACTTCGTCTTCCCCCTCTTCGACACCGTGAAGATCGGCTGGCAGCTCTACCAGCCGAACCCGTCCCCCGCGGCGTACGACCTCTGGGTGGACGACATCGCCCTGAGCACCCGGCGCGTCGGCTGCGCCTGACGTCTCACGCGGCTTCGGCGCGGCCGTCCCGCGGGCCGGTCAGCAGGCGCAGCGAGCCTGCGGCCAGGCCCGCCACGAGCACCACGTGGACGACCAGGTGGACGGCCATGAAGTAGACGGCGAAGACCGGCCCCCGCTGCCGCCGTACGAACCCGACCAGCTCCGGATCGGCGAGGACGAACCCGGCGACGAACACGGCGGGGACGGCGAGCAGCGGGGGGTGGAACAGCCCGAACGGCAGGCTCAGCAGCACCAGCCCCAGCGCGGCCAGGGCGAGCCCGCACGACAGGATGCCCGCCGGGCTGTTGGCGTGCTCCGGCTTGGCCGCGCCACGCCGGGTCGTGGTCAGCGCGAGCGGGATCAGCGGCAGGGCCCGCCGCCACTGCTCGCCGAGGATCGGCAGCAGGCGGCTGCCGTCGTCATGACGGCCCACGACCGTGTCGGTCAGCACGATCCGGCTGCGTACGGCGAGCCTGCTGCTGTATTCGACGTCCTCGCAGTCGCGCAGCCGCTCGTCGAGCCGGCCCACGGCGAGCAGCACGTCGCGGCGGACGGCGGCGAGGGCGAACACGACGCTGCTGACCTCCCCGAGGTGGCGGCGGCGCCAGTGCACCGCGTGGAGAATGCGATACCACTCGACCGGCCCGTCGTCGATCAGCGGCACGGTGTCGTAGACCCCGTGGACGCAGCCGACCTCGGGATCGTGCTCCAGGATCTCCATCGCGTTCGCGACGGCGTCGGGCCGCAGCGCCACGTCGGAGTCGAGGAAGAAGATCACATCGCCCGCGGTGGCGTCGATCCCGGCGTTCCTGGCGGCGGACACGCCTCGGTTCTCCGGCAGGCGCACGACCCGGCAGCCCAGCTCCTCGGCGATCTCCGCCGATCCGTCGGTGCTCGCGTCGTCCACCACGACGATCTCGCCGGGCACGCGGGTCTGCGCCAGCGCCGACTCCAGGCACAACCGCAGCGTCCTGGCCGCGTTGTAGCACGGCACGACCAGCGAGATCATCGCCTCGTCCCCTCTGCGGAGAGCACGGTGGAGAGCACCCGCGCGTAGACGGCGAGCGTCTCCTCGGCGGCGCGGCTCCAGCTCAGCGTCTCCCGCACCAGCCGCTCGCCCCGCTCGGCCAGGGCGCTGCGCAGCGCGGGATCGGTCATGACCTCGATCACCCCGTCGGCGATGTCGCGGGGATCGGCCGCCCGCACGAACCGTACGGCGGGCCGCGCGGGGTCGCCGAGGAAGATCCGGGAGAAGCCGTCACCGAGGATCACCGGCCGGGCCAACGCCATCGCCTCGGTCGCCACCAGCCCGAACGGCTCGAAGAGCGAGGGGAAGACGCAGGCGTCGGCCATCGCGTAATAGTCCAGCAGCGCCCGCCCGTCCACGAAGCCGCCGGAGGTCAGCACCCGGCCGCCGAGCCCCGTCTCCCCGGCGATCCGCGCGACGCCCGCCTCGTCGCCCTCCCCCACGAGCACCAGGCGCAGCCCCGGCACGGCGGGCGCGATGTCGCGCATGGCGTCGAGCAGCGGATAGATCCCCTTCTGCCGTTCGAGGCGGCCGACGAACAGCAGCACCGGATCCTCCTCGGCGATGCCGAGCCGGGCGCGCAGGTCCGCCGCGCCGAGACGCAGCGTGCCGCGGTCGAACGCAGGGTCGGCGACCACCCGCTCGTACGTGCCGCCGAGGCGGACGACGTCGATGGGCGAGCGGTCCCAGCCCGCCTCCAGCAGTTGCCCGCGCACCTCCGGCGTGGCGACCACGACCCGCCGGGAGATCCGCGCCAGCCACCGCTCCAGCGCGGCGAACAGGTTGAGCGGGTCGGTGATGCTGCGCTGCGGGGCGACGCCGTATTCGGTGGTGTGGACGTGGAACACGACCGGGAGCCGCAGCACGTAGTGGCACAGCAGGCCGCACAGGAAGTTCGTCGAGTCGTGCACGGCGACGAGATCGGGCCGCCGGCCGGGGCGCAGCCGGCGCAGGAGCAGGAAGTAACGCCAGTTGCTCACCACGACGGTCAGCGCGAGCAGGAGGAACTCCACCCCCCGCGTCCGGTTGAGCCGCCGGCGGCGGGCGATCGCGCCGAGCACCCGCCCGCGCGGCCGGTACACGCCGATGCCGCCGATCCGCTCCCACACGGGCAGGCGGCCGTCGTTCAGCGTGAAGACCGCCATCTCGTGGTCGCGTGCCAGATGCGGCGCGATCAGCTCGGCATACCGGCCGAGCCCCGCCGTGATGTTGGGCGGGAACTGGTTGATGACGTGGGCGATCCTCACCCGCGCACCTCCAATGCGCCGGCCGGCCGGTAGAGCCGGGCGGAGACGGCCGTCACGACGGCCACGAGGACGAGATTGCTCAGGGCGAAGGCCACCAGCCCGCCGGCCAGTCCCTGCCACGCGATGAGCGCCGCCTGACAGGCGAGCGCGAGCGGCGTCCCGGCCAGCAGGCAGCCGATGAGCACCTTCGCCCCCCGCACTCCGTCCATGGTCAGGGCGACCTGCTGGAGGTTGAAGACCGTGTGCGCGCCGATCCCGAGCGCCGACAGCGCCATCAGGCCCAGCGAGTACGGATACTCGCCCCCCATGAGCAGGAAGAAGACCGTGCTCGCCGCGAACGAGAACACGGCGGTCGCCGCGAACACCACCGGGGCGAGCCGGGCGATCCGCCGCATCACGGCGGGCTTGTCCGACGTCGCCAGCGTGGGCAGCAGCACCAGGCCGACCCCGTCGGTGAACACCACGCCGAGCAGCCGCTTGGGGAAGCCGTTGTAGACGGAGTAGACGCCCACGTCGGCCCGGGGCGCCCAGTGGTTGAGGAAGATGACGTCCACCCCGAACACCACCGCCGTGAGCGCCGCGATCGCGGTGACGTACGTGCCGTGCCGGTAGAGCGAGCGGGCCAGCGCCCACGACCAGGACCGGGGCACGACCTCGAACCCGGCGACGGAGACCAGGGCGAAGACCAGGTTGGTGCCGATCAGCGCGACCAGGTAGGGCTCGGCGTCCCGCACACCGAAGACCAGCAGGCAGCATGCGGCGGCCCCCAGGTAGACGACGGCCACGGCGAGCTTGAGCCCGGCGACGAGGCGGAACCGCTTCAGCCCGCGCAGGAAGCTCTCGGTGAGCTGGTTGAGCGTCATCGACAGCGCCAGCGCCAGCGCGAAGACGAGCGTGCGGGTGTCCACGCCGAGCGCGGCGGTCAGCAGCGGGGCGGCCGCGAGACCCGCGGCGAACGCCGCCGCGCCCAGCACGAGCGTGGCCAGCAGCGCCGTCGTCACCAGGGCGGGCCGCGCCCCCGGCTCGGCCCGCGGCAGCTCCTGGAACATGACGTAGTTGAGGCTCGTCAGCATGCCGACGGTGACGATCAGCGCGATCGACAGGACGACGGTGAAGTGGCCGAACGCGGCGGCGCCGACCCCTCGTGCGATCACGAGCGTGGTCGCGGCGGCCGTGCCGCTGGCCACGGTGCTCACCAACGTGGGCCCGGCGGCCCAGCGGTGGGCGGCCAGGAGCCCGGCCGCCCGGTCCGTCAGCGCGCCCACCCCGTCACGCCCACCGCAGGTGTGCCCGCCGGGCGAACTCGAGGTCGTCGGCCGTGTTGACGCCGCGCGCCTCGTCGGGGTCGGTCACCGGCACCACCGTCAGCGGCCAGTTCCGCTCCCGCGACAGGTAGGGCAGGAACGGCAGGAAGTTGACCTCCCCGGTGCGGGCGCCCACGGCCGCCTCGCCCAGGTAGCGGGTCCACTCCTCCCGGAGCCCCTCGGTGCTGGAGAGGGTGCTCAGGCGCGTGCTGAGGCAGAAGACGCCCACGTCGCTGAGCCCGCCGGGGCGGCACTCGTCGCCCTCCCGCGACTGGCGCACCCGCACGAGCGTCCCGGCGTCGTCGAGTTCGTACTCCACGTACGGGTCGTCCATCGGCACCAGCGGGAGCGTGAACCCTTTCTCGTGCGCCCGGACGACGCGGCCGACCGTCTCGGGGGACAGGCCCGCCTGGTCGCCCCAGACCACGAGGATCGCGCCGTGGGCCTCCCAGTGCGGCGCGGCGCCGAAGATCGCGCCGCCCATACCGGTGGGCCTGTCCTGCACGCTCACCGAGACCGCGCCGGCCGCGATCTGTTCCGCCGCCAGCGCGCGGAACGGCCCCTCACCGTGCGGGGACATCACGACGTGGACGTGCTCGACGTACGGCCGCAGCCGCTCGTGGAGCACGTGCCACACGGTGACGCCGTCGGCGATCTCCACCATGATCTTCGGGATGTCCAGGCCCAGGCGGGTGCCCCGCCCGGCCGCCGGGATCACCGCGCACAACCGTTCAGCCGGCACCGCCCACCTCCGCGAGCAGGAGAGACACGATCTGTTCCAGGTCGCGCACGGCCACCGCCCCGGGAGCGGGCTCCGCCGCGTGGACGTGCAGGGTCGTCAGGCCCGCGCCGACCGCCGACGCCACCCCGTGCGCGGAGTCCTCCAGCACCACGGCCGCGCCGGGGTCGAGCCCCCAGTGCGCGCACGCGTACGCGTAGAAGGCCGGGTCGGGCTTGCTCGCCGGGACGTCGTCGCTGGTGAGCACCCCCCGGAAGTACGCGCCCAGCGAGCCGGCCGCAAGCACCCGCGCGACCGACGCCCGGCTGCCGCTGGTGACGAGATAGGCGTCGCGGCCCCCGGCGACCAGACGACCGAGCAGCCGCCGCGCGCCGGGGAACACGGCCACCGCGTCGGCCCGCTCGCGATACAGCCGCTGCTTGAGCCGGGCCAGCCGGTCCGCCTCCCCGCCGTCGCCCAGCAGGCGCACCGCCACCTCGCGGGTGCTCGCGCCCGCGTGGTCGGCGTACCGGAAGGACGCGAGCCGGTCGGGCGCGACCTCGGCGATGGCCCGCAGGAAGGCCGCCTCGTGGGCCGGGCAGGAGTCCACGAGGGTGCCGTCGAGGTCGAAGAGCCAGACGCGGCGGGCACACGCGTCCGCCAGGAACGCCGTCATCGGGCCCGCACCAAGGCCGCCTCGTTCCTGATGGCGAGCAGGGCCTCCGCCGTGCGTCCGGGGTTGTGCAGGCCGGGACGGCTAGGGTGTTTCAGATCGGCGGTGATCCAGCGGGCCCCCGCCCATTCCCCCCGGTCGAGCACGCCGTACGGCACCGCCGGGGCGTCCGGCGCGGACGCGCGATGGCTCAGCACATGGGTCACCAGCCGCCGCCCGTTGCGGGGATCGCCGAGGTAGGCCAGCGTGCGATCCACGAGGCCGGGCGCGCTCAACCCCCGGACGTCGTGGTCGCTCCGGATGTTGACGACGAACACCTTGGCCGCCGCCCGGCTCCGCGCGACGGCGTCGGCCACGCCCGGCGTGAGATAGCTGGGCAGGAGCGAGGAGTGCGGGGTGCCGGGGCCGTAGACGATGAGGTCGGCGTCGCGGATCGCCTCAAGCGCCCGGGGGTTCGGCGTCACCTCGGCGCGCTCGCGGCGCAGGACCTCCCTGGTCCACGCGGGCGGCAGCGCCTCCAGCTCGGCCCGCCGCCGCGCGCCGAGCGGCTCGCGCAGCAGGAACAGGTCGGTGATCGCTCCGGGGCCCTGCCGCGCGACGATGTCGGCCTCGTCGGCCAGCAGGCTGCCGTCGGCCCGGAGCGCGGCCAGGAAGGCGTTCTCCCCGTTGGTCACGTTGAGCAGCCGTACGGGGGAGCCGAACGTGCGGGCACAGGCGTCGGCGGCGGCGTTGAAGTCCCGGCCGAGCCGCAGGTAGGCCCCCGCGAACACGAGGTTGCCGAGCGCGCAGTCGGCGAGGTCGAGCCCGTGCGGATACACGGCGAGCCGCCGGGCGAACACGCGCAGGTCGGCCGTGACGGCCTCGCGAGCCGCCTCCGGCAGCGCGGCGAACGGATCGCGCCGCGCGGCGATCGACTCGATGACGGCGGTGAGCCCCGCGGGCGTCGTCCCGCCCGGCAGCCGGTGTTCGAGCACGGTCGCCAGCGCGGCCTGCGCGGGATCGGCGGGGTCGAGGTGGAGCAGGAGGTTCTTGCGGAAGTCCGACGGCCCGAGCATCCCGGGCAGATAGCGCCGCAGCGCGCCGGTGGAAAGGCCGTTGTCGTAGCCGTTCACGATCAGCGACAGGCCGACGCCCGGAGTGCCCAGCATGCCCCTCGCGATGCCGGCCGCCCCTCTGCCGCCGCTGAACATCGTCACCGCGACGTTCATCGGGTCTCCTCACGCGCGGACGGCCGGCGCAGGACCCCCCGGCGCAGCAACCAGTGGCGGTAGCCGAGATAGGCGACGAACAGGGCCCGGTCGCGGGCGCCGCGCCAGTATCGCCAGCCGCGCGCGCCGCCGCCGCGCTCCCGGTGCTCGATCGGGACCTCCACCCACTCGTGGCCCATCTCGGCGACCCGCGCGGTGATCTCGGTCGAGCAGTTCATCCCGGCCGACTCCAGCGGCAGCGATCGGAAGAGCGGGCCGTGCACCACCTTGAAGATCGAGTTGAAGTCGCGGTAGCGCGTGCGGTGCAGCAGGTTGCTGACCGCGCCGCTGGCCGCCGACCCCCATCGGTAGGCCACGCCGTCGGCCTTCCTGATCCGGGCGCCGGAGAACGCCAGGGCCTCCCCGGCCTGGACGCGCGGCAGGACGCGGTCGAGGTTGGCGATCGGGAACTGGCCGTCGGAGTCGAGCAGCACCACCCAGTCGAGCCGGGTGTGGGCGATCGCGGCGGCGATGGCCGCGCCCGCGCCGCGGTTGCGCTCGAACGTGACGACGACGAGCCGCGGGCACCGGTCCCGCAGGCCGGCCAGGATCTCGCCGGTCGCGTCCACGCTCCCGTCGTCGCAGACGACGATCTCCCAGTCGCCCACGGCCGGGGCGTTCTCCAGGTAGTCCTGCCATTCGCCCACCACCGCCGCGATGGTGTCCGCCTCGTTGTACGCGGGCGCGGCCACGGAGATGCTCACGGAGATGTCGACGGCGACGCTCACGGGTCACCCGCCCCGAGCAGGCGGCCGATCCAGCGGTCGAGGGGAAGCAGGTTGACCCCGACGATGATCGGGACGTGCACCAGCGCGAACACGATCGTCGCGCCGAAGGAGATCGGCCCCCCGGTGAAGAGGTTGATGTGCGGCGCGTCGATGACCTCGGGGATGGCGACCGGGTTGACGACGAACCACATGAGGTCGAGGAAGCCCGAGAACACGATGAGGACCCCGGTCAGCATGATCTTCAGGCAGCGGCCCGGGGTGCCCCCGCCGATGCGGTAGGCGGCGGCGACCGTGAGCACGATGCCCGGGTAGAGCAGCAGATAGAGGTGCGTGTAGAAGCTGTCGCCCTGGGCCCGAGCGCCGTCGCCGTAGTAGAACCAGCTGATCCGCGGGATGAGATAGCCGGTGAAGAAGACGAACGGCACGTAGAGCAGCCAGTTCAGCCGTGGCGACACCCAAGGGAAGACCGCGATCGCCACGCACAGGCAGGCGAACGCGACCAGCTTGGCCACCAGCTCCCAGGGCGAGCCGATCTCTCTCGCGTGCGGCGTGGCCAGCCACACGAAGGCGAAGCCGAGCGCCCCGACGGCCAGGGCCATCCACCACAGGTGGGGCGCCCAGGGGCGGGAGCCGGCGCGGACGACGTCCGACGGAACATTTCCGTCGAGATGCGGCCGGGACGGAGGACTTTTGCCGAATGCCGTCATGGAGACGCGGCACCTTCCTTCCAACGTGCCCTCAGGGCAGGCGTGCCGGATGGCGCTGCGGAGAATGCAGCCAGGAGAGCGGGAGCGCTCCCACGCATTATGTCATTCTCATCCGGAAATGCGTCCGCACTACCGGATATTGGACACAGTGCGCGGATATTCGTGACATCTGCGCTGGTCAGACAGGGTGTAAGGTGACAAAATTGTACTGACGGGTAGTTGAATCCGGCGCTATCTCCGCAATTCAATCGCATTACGGACAATGTCAACCCTGTTTGCGGGCATATGTCAATTCCGGAGCGATCCTATTTCGTCCGTCCGCAATTCCGGAAATGGACTCCTGAGCCGACCGGCCCAGGAGCCCTCAAGAGTCCCCAAGAGTCCTCAGGAGGCGAAGGCGGCCAGGCCTACGGTCTGCAGCATGGCCGAGTCGCCCTTGGTGGTCGAGCCCACCGAGACGACCACCCTGCGCTTGAGGTCGCGGGTGGCGAACATGCCGGTGCTGTAGCCGTACCTGCTGCCGGTCTTGCCGTAGATCGTCACCCCGCCGGGCAGGGTCATCACCGACATGCCCATGGTGTACGCCGCGGGCTGGTCGTCGGACGGGTCGTCGTTGCCGTCGTACATCGGCACGCCCTTCGGCAGCGTGAACATCTTGTCCAGCAGTGCGGGCTTCAGCAGCCTGCCGCGGAACAGCGCGACCATGAACCGGTCGAGGTCCGCGGTGGTCGAGATCATCTCTCCGGCCGCCCAGGGCATCGTCTGGCTCATCTCGGTGACGTCCACCAGCCTGCCGTCGACCGCCATATAGCCCTTGGCATGCGGGCCGGGGATGCGCACGTCCTCGCCCGGGATCGTCGTGTGCCGCAGGCCGAGTGGGCGGATGATTCGAGCGCGCACCGCGTCGCCGTACGGCCGGCCGGTGACCTTCTCGATCAGCATGCCGAGGACGATGGTGTTGGTGTTGAGGTAGTGCTGCTTGGTCCCCGGCGTGAACTCCATCGCGTTCTTCGCCACCCCGTCCATCCACCGCTGGGGCGTCCACGTGTCGAACCGGTGGTCGAGGATCCACTGGTCGTCGCCGGGCAGGGTCGGGCTGGGCAGGCCGCTCGTGTGATTCAGCAACTGCGCGACCGTCACGGACGGGTAGCTCGCGGGCAGCAGCCCGGGCAGGTAGTGCTGCACCGTGCCGTCGAGGTCGATCTTCCCTTCGCCCACGAGCTGGAGGACCACGGTGGCGGTGAACACCTTGGTCACGCTGCCGATCCGGAACCGGGCGCCGTCCGGCACCCGGCCGCCGGTCCGCACGTCGCGCACCCCCGACGAGCCCGTCCAGGAGCCCGCCTCGCCCCGCACCCGGACGAGGGAGTAGGTCGCCTGCCCGTTCGGCAGGCCGGAGATGGACCGGCACAGGGCCGCGGCGTCGAGGGCGGGCAGCGACGTCGGCGCCGAAGGCCGGGTGGCGGCGGAACACCTGGCGGCGGGAGCCGCGGCCGCCGCGGCCGGAACGGCGACGGCGGGGACGGTGATCGCGGCGGCCAGAGCGAGGGTGACGACCTTCGTGAACACGCGGTTCTCCTTGAGGGATCTCGTTCGGGGATGACCCCATCGTTTCGGGACACACCCCTCGCGGAGATCGCCCACATCGGCGATCTTCCTTCCCCCCCGCGCGAGGGAGTCAGCTCCCCGGAAGGATGAGCCCCGACTCGTAGGCGCGGATCACCGCCTGCACCCGGTCGCGCAGGCCCAGCTTGGACAGCACGTTGCTGACGTGCGTCTTCACCGTGTGCTCGCTGACGACGAGGCGCCCGGCGATCTCGGCGTTCGACAGCCCGCGCCCGAGCAGCTCCAGCGTCTCCCGCTCGCGGGCGGTGAGCGCGTCCAGACCGGCCGGAGCGGGCCGGGGCCTGGCCCTGCTCACCATGTCGCCGATCAGGCGGCGGGTGACCGAGGGCGCGAGCAGCGACTCCCCCGCCGCGACGACGCGTACGGCGTGCACGAGGTCGTCGCGGCGCACGTCTTTCAGCAGGAAGCCGCTGGCCCCCGCGTGCAGGGCGTCGTAGACGTACTCGTCCTGGTCGAACGTGGTCAGCATGACCACTCTGCAGCCGGTCTCGGCCGCTATGACCTTCGCGGCCTCGATGCCGTCCATACGCGGCATCCGGATGTCGAGGAGCACGACGTCGGGCCGCAGCGCCCGCACGGCCTCGACGGCGGCCCGGCCGTCGCCGGCCTCGCCGACGACCTCGATGTCCGGCTGCGCGTCCAGGATCATGGCGAACCCGCCGCGGACGAGTTCCTGGTCGTCCGCCACCACCACTCTGATCACCGGGCCGATCACCTGGCCCATCACCGGGCCACCGCCGTCTCCACGAGCGGGAGCCGTACGGTGACCCGGAAGCCGGCGCCGTCCGGCCCGGGGCCGAAGGCGGCCCGGCCACCGCAGGCGGCGGCCCGCTCCCTGATACCGATCAGCCCGTTGCCGCCGGCCGCCGGGCTCGGCGTTCCCGGCCCGCGTCCGTCGTCGATGACAGTGATCACGAGATCGTCGTCCTCCCAGTCGACCGCCACGGTCGCCGACGCGGCCCGGGCGTGTTTGACGATGTTGGTAAGCGATTCCTGGACGACCCGATAGGCCGCGACGTCGAGGTCCGGAGGGACCGGCCGCGGTCGTCCCCGCACGGTGAGCGTCGTGCGCGGCCCGGTCGCGGACACCGCGGCGACCAGTTCGGGCACCCTGGCGAGCGTCGGCTGCGGACCCCGGGACGCCTCGGTCTCCTTGAGGACCCCGAGCATCCGCCTGAGCTGCGCCATCGCGTCCCGGCCCGCCGCCGCGATCGCGTCGAAGGTCTTCTCTGCCCGTTCGGGGTCGCCGCGCACGACCACCGGTCCGGCCTCGGCCTGCACGACCATCAGGCTGACCGCGTGCGCGAGGATGTCGTGCATGTCGCGGGCGATCCTGGCCCGCTCCCGCTCCGCCGCCCGCTCGGCCTCGATCTCCTTCTGCCGTTCGAGCTGCACGGCCCGTGCCTCCAGCGCGGCGGAGTACGCCTTCCGCATCGCGGCGGCCCGGCCGACGGCGTACGCACCGGCCCACAGGACCACGCCGCGCGCCGTGGTGGCGAGCCCGGTCTGGATGAGGAATCCCAGACCGACGAAGGCCGCGGCCAGATAACGGCGCACGGGCGGACTCTTCTCCGCGACCGTGTACATCGCGACCAGCGAGCCGAACCAGATGGGCTGTGCGGGCTGGATCGGGTCGTACAACGCGTACCAGCCCATGGAGACGGCGACGACGAGGTGGCAGGTCACGGGCATGCGCCGCCGCCACAGCAGCGGGATCGAGGCCCCGAGCACCGGCAGATACTCGGCGACGGTCCAGGGCGGGCGGCCGGGAGCCGGCTGGGTGAGGAGGAAGGGCGCGGACTGCCCGGCGAGCACCGCCAGCACGAGGACCGCGTCCACGACGGGCGGGGGCAGGCCCCGCAATCGGCTCTTCAATCGGCTCTGCAATCGGGACTTCAGGGACGACAGTGACACAACGCCCCAGTATCGCCAGTCCGGGGGGTCGGCGGATCGCCCGTACGAGCGATCCCGCGGCGGCGATGAACGTTTCATGAAACCTTGTCGCCACTCCGTTAACCGGTTAATTTGTTCGGCCAGCAGACGAACTAAATGACTCCGTCCCCGGCCGGAAGGATCGCACCCATGAGCCAACCCCCCGGCGGCCTCCTGACAAGCCGCCGCGGATTCCTCGGGCTGGTCGGCGCGGGCGCGCTCGCCGCCGCAGGCCTCACCGGCTGCGCGGCCAAGAAGGAAGTGTCCAAGGGCACCGCCGTCGCCGCCGACAAGCTCAAGGGCCTCGTGCCCACCCGCGTGCCGTTCCAGGTGCCGGGCCTGTCGCCCGACCTGCCGGCCTCCGAATTCGTCGAACCCGGCTTCCTGACCAGGCCGGGCACGACGGTCCAGGCCGTCACCGCCAAGCCGATCACCAGCGGCGCGGAGGTGAGGGCGATGACACCGCTGTGGGGCACCGTCCCTCCCGGCCTCGGCGACAACTCCTACTACGACGCCGTCAACGAGCGGCTCGGCGGGGTCGTCCGGTTCAACATCTCCGACGGCAACACCTACGTCGACAAGCTGAACACCCTGCTCGCCAGCGGCGACGTCCCCGAGATGATCCAGATCCCGGGCTGGAACATCGACTCCATCGCCCACTTCACCGAGGCGGCCAACAAGCTCTTCGCCGACCTGTCGCCCTACCTCGCGGGCGACAAGGCCAAGGAGTTCCCGCTGCTGGCCAACTACGACACCGCCGCGTGGACGTACGGCGTGTTCGGCGGCGTGCTCCAGGGGATCCCGTGGCAGAACGCGCCCTACCCGTTCGCCACGATCGTCCGCACGGACATCCTCGACGAACTCGGCCTGTCCGTGCCCAAGAGCGCCGACGACCTGCTCACGCTGGGCAGGGAGCTGACCGACCCGAAGAAGAAGCGCTGGGCGTTCGGCGACATGGGCCAGGAGCTCCAGCGGGCGTTCGGCGCCCCGCGCGAATGGCGCAAGCAGCCCGACGGCACGCTGATCTACAAGTACGAGACGCCGGAGTTCCTGCAGTCGATCGAGCTCATGACCAAGCTGTTCGAAGCGGGATACGTCCACCCGGACGTCGTGGCCAACCAGTTCGCCGACCACAAGGAGCCCTTCGGCAGCGGGCAGCTCGTCATGTACAAGGACGGGCTCGGCGCGATCCACGAGATCCTCGGCCGCTACCTGCCCAGCAACCCGAAGATCGACGTACGGGCGGCCGACCCCTATCCGGCCCACCCGGGCGGCAAGGTCATCGTCTGGCGCAACGAGCCCGCCGGCATGTTCTGCTTCATCAGGAAGGGCCTCGGCGACGCCCGCACCCGCGAGCTGCTCGGCATCGCCGACTGGTGCTCCGCGCCGTACGGCACGCAGGAGTACGACCTGGTGAACGACGGCGTCGAGGGCAAGCACTTCACGATCAAGGACGGGCAGGTCCAGCAGACCGCGCTCGGCCGCAAGGAGGTCGCCCCGACGTACCTGTTCCTGGCCGGACGGCCCGGCGCGATCACCGAGAACCAGTATCCCGGCTACGTCGAGGCGTACCACGGCTGGGAGCAGACGGCCTCGCGATACCTGGAGAACGACCCGTTCGTCGGCGTCCGGGTCGAAAGGCCGTCCAAGATGGCCGGGCTGACCCAGCCGACCGAGGACAAGATGAACGAGATCTTCCGCGGCAAGCGGCCGGTCTCGGAGTGGGCCCAGATCGTCAAGGACTGGCAGGAGCAGGGCGGCAACGAGGCCCGCGAGTTCTACATGAAGGTCGCCAGGGAGAACGGCCGGCTGTGAGCGCCGACGCGGACACGAAGAGCGTGACGGAGGTCCGGCCCGGGGCGACCCCGGCCGGGCCGGCCGTCGGCGCGCGGCAGGACTCCTTCGCCGCGCGGCTGCGCCGCGACTGGCCGCTGCTGGTCATGGCCATGCCGATGCTGGTGCTCGTCACCGCCTTCTGGTGGGTCCCCGCGCTGGGGAACGTCATCGCCTTCCAGGACTACAACCCGTTCAGCGGCGGCATCCTCGGCAGCCCGATCATCGGTTTCACCAACTTCGCCCAGCTGTTCGGCGACCCGCAGTTCATCCGGGCGGTGGTGAACACCCTGGGCATCACCGCGTTCCAGCTCGTCTTCTACTTCCCGGTGCCGATCGCGCTCGCGCTGCTGCTCAACAGCGTGGTCTCCGGGCGGCTGCGGGCCTTCATCCAGGGCGTCGTCTACCTGCCTTACTTCTTCTCCTGGGTGCTGGTGGTCGCGATCTTCCAGCAGATGTTCGGCGGCGCCGGCCTCATCGCGCAGATCCTGCGCGATCACGGGCACTCGGGCATCGACTGGATGACGAACTCCGACACGTTCATCCTGCTCGTGACCGCGGAGACGGTCTGGAAGGACGCCGGCTGGGGCGCGATCGTGTTCCTCGCCGCGCTCAGCACCATCGACCAGAACCTGTACGAGGCCGCCGCGGTCGACGGGGCCCGCCGGTGGCGCCGCATGTGGCACATCACGCTGCCGGGCCTGCGCCCGGTCATCGTGCTGCTGCTGATCCTGCGGCTCGGCGACGCGCTCAACGTCGGCTTCGAGCAGTTCATGCTGCAGCGCGGCGCGGTCGGCAGCAAGGTGTCGGAGGTCTTCGACACCTTCGTCTACTGGTCCGGCCTGCGCACGGGCGACTTCGGCTACGGCGCGGCGGCGGGGCTGTTCAAGGGCCTGGTCGGGCTGGCGCTCATCCTGGTGGCCAACCGGGTGGCGCACGCCCTGGGCGAGCGGGGGGTGTATTCGCGGTCATGAGCACAACGAAGGTCTCCGGGCTCGCGCCCTGGGAGGAGCCGGGCTCGGTCGCGGGCCGGATCGGCAAGGGCGGTGTGCTCGCGCTCATCGTGCTCGCCGTGCTGCTGCCGCTCTACACGATCGTGCTGACCAGCCTGTCGTCGGCCGGCACGGTGAACCGGGTCGGCGGTCTGGTGCTGGTGCCGGACGGCATCACGTTCGACGCGTACCGCCAGATCTTCTCCGACAGCGTGGTCAGCCGCGCGGTTCTGGTCAGCACCGGCGTCACCGTCGTCGGCACCGCCGTCAGCCTCGGTGTGAGCGTCCTCGGAGCGTACGCGCTGTCGCGGCCGGGCACGCTGTTCCACCGGCCGATCCTGTTCTGCGTGCTGCTGATGTTCGTGTTCTTCCCCGGCCTGATCCCGACCTACCTGATGGTCGCCTCGCTCGGGCTGAAGGACACGTACTGGTCGCTGATCCTGCCGTCGGCCGTGTCGGCCTTCAACGTCGTCGTGCTGCGCGCGTTCTTCATGAACATCCCGCGCGAGCTGCTCGACAGCGCCCGCATCGACGG
The DNA here is from genome assembly GCF_044460045.1 of Microbispora rosea. Classification (NCBI taxonomy): domain Bacteria; kingdom Bacillati; phylum Actinomycetota; class Actinomycetes; order Streptosporangiales; family Streptosporangiaceae; genus Microbispora; species Microbispora rosea. Next base: position 332,459 of record NZ_JBITJO010000001.1, read on the forward strand.
CGCCGGGGAGTTCCGCATCCTGTGGCGGATCGTCCTGCCGCTGTCGAAGGCGGTCACGGCGGTGATCGGCCTGCTCTACGCGGTCGGCTACTGGAACGCGTGGTTCAACGCCATGCTCTACATCGACGACACCCGCATGTGGCCGCTGGCGCTGGTCCTGCGGTCGTACGTCGTGGACTCCAACCCGCTCCCCACGGCCACCGTGGGTGTGAACGGCTTCGGCCACGTCGCGCCGCCGACTCTCGCGATCAAGATGGCCATCGTCGTCATCGCCGTGCTGCCCGCCCTGGTCATCTACCCGTTCGTGCAGCGTCACTTCACCAAGGGCGTCATCATCGGCGCCATCAAGGGCTGATGTGCATGCCGCTGTGGTACGGAGGGGACTACAACCCGGAGCAGTGGCCCGAGGAGGTCTGGGCCGAGGACGTCGCGCTCATGCGCCGGGCCGGAGTCAACCTCGTCACCGTCGGCGTCTTCTCCTGGTCGCGGCTGGAGCCGTCCGAGGGCCGCTACACCTTCGGCTGGCTCGACCGGGTGCTCGATCTGCTCGCCGCCGGCGGGATCCGGGTGGACCTGGCCATCCCGACCGCCTCTCCTCCGCCCTGGTTCTCCCTGGCGCACCCCGACGCCCTGACCGTCACCCGGGACGGCGTACGGCTCACGCACGGCAGCCGCGACACCTACTGCGTGAGCGCCCCGGCGTACCGCGAGGCGTCGCTGCGGATCACCCGCGCCCTCGGCGAGCGCTACCGCGACCACCCCGCGACGGCGATGTGGCACGTGCACAACGAGTACGGCACGCCCTGCCACTGCGACCACGCCGCCGCGGCGTTCCGGGCCTGGCTGCGGGAGCGGTACGGCGGCCTCGACGCGCTGAACGACGCCTGGACGACCGCGTTCTGGGGCCAGCACTATTCGGACTGGGCACAGATCACCCCACCCCGGGCCACGCAGTATCTCCCCAACCCGGCGCAGGCGCTCGACTTCCGCAGGTTCGTCTCCGACGAGATGCTCGCCCACTTCACCGAGCAGCGCGACCTGCTGCGCGAGCTGACCCCCGGGGTGCCCGTCACCACCAACTACGTGCTGGCCGGCTGGGCCAGCGTGGACCACTGGAAGTGGTCGCGCGAGGTGGACATCGTCGCGATCGACGACTATCCCTCGGGGCGGGGCATGGCGGCGGCCGGGCAGACCGCGTTCGCCGCCGATCTGGCCCGGTCGTGGGCGGGCGGGCGGCCCTGGCTGCTGATGGAGCAGGCCACGGGATACGTTCTGGGCCCGCGTAAGGCGCCCAAGGAGCCCGGCGAGATCGCCAGGCACAGCCTGCAACACGTCGCCCGGGGCTCGAAGGGCGCGATGTTCTTCCAGTGGCGGGCCTCCCGCGGCGGCGCCGAGCAGTGGCATCCCGGCATGGTGCCGCACACCGGCCCGGACTCCCGCGTCTTCCGTGAGGTCTGCGCCCTGGGCGAGGCGCTGGAGCGCATTCCCGCACCCGTCGACGGCCCGCTCGCCGAGGCGGAGGTCGCCATCCTGTGGGACGAGGAGGCGTGGTGGGCGGTCCAGGGGCCAGGCCTGCCGTCCACCGAGATCGACTACCTGGCGGCCGTCGAGCAGGCCCACCGGGTGCTGTGGCGGCAGGGCGTCGCCGCCTGCTTCGCCCATCCGTCGCATGATCTGCCGGCGTACCGCGCGGTCCTCGTGCCGAGCCTCTATCCGATCTCCGACGAGGCCGCCCGCAACCTCGCGGCGTACGTGGAGGGCGGCGGCACGCTCGTCGTGTCGTTCTTCAGCGGAATCGCCGACGAGCACACCCGGATCAGGCCGGGCGGCTACCCGGGGGCGTTGCGCGAGATCCTCGGCATCCGCGTGGAGGAGTTCCACCCACTTGACGAGCCTGTCGAACTGCCGGAATTCGGCCAGGCGACGATGTGGAGCGAGATCGTCCACCTGGACGGGGCCGAGGCGGTCGCCCGCTACCCCGGCGGCGGGCCCGCCGTCACGCGCCACCGCCACGGCGGCGGCACGGCGTGGTACGTCTCGACGCGGCTCGACGATTCCGGCTACGCCCGGGTCCTCGCCCGCGCCGGGCTGGCCGGGAGCGGCGTCCCCGGCGTCGAGGTCGTACGCCGCCAGGACCTGGTCTTCGCCGTCAACCACACAGAAGACGAGCAGCCCGTGCCGGTTCACGGCACCGACCTGATCACCGGCAGGCCCGCCGGCGGCAGGCTCGGTCCCGGCGGATACGTCGTCGTGCGCCTGTAGGGGTCAGCGTCCGACGGGGATCCGGGGAGCCGGCGTCTCGGCGGGCGGCCGGCGGTGCCGGGCGGCCTCCTCCGTCTCCGGCTGCGTCTGCTCCCGCGTGGGGCGGCCCTCGGCCCTCCGGATCTCGTTCTCCAGGTCGTCCGCCGTCTGCGCCTCCAGCATGCGGGGCACGATCGCGGTCCCGGCCCGGGGGACGGCCCAGAAGCTTCCGGTGCGCTCGCCGTACCAGACCATCCAGCCGGGCGCCCTGGCCGTGAGCGCCCGCGCCGCGTTCCTGCCCGCGGTGATCTCGTCCGCCATGCCGATCCTCCCGTTCGCCGTACTTCCGGGGAACCGGCCCTCTACCCGCGCGCGGACGGGTCAAGCGCCGGCGCCTGGCATTCCCGTGACCTTCCGGATAGACCGGTCAGGCATGAGCCACGGGCCCGGCAAGGTCGGTAATGCGCTCCTCAAGAAGGAATGGGAAGAGTAAGCATTTTTCGAGAAAGGCGGGATACGCCCCATTTGTCTGGCTAGCTGGTATATTTGAGGAACTCCAGTCTCCACATCCGCGAGACCGGGCGGCCCGTGCCGGCCACCACGTCCGCAAGCCCGCCTCCGGCGATCACCCGAAGGCCGCGAGCCCCTGTGACACAGGGGTTTCCCCGTGATCCCGGGAGGTTCGGGACACACCCCCGAAGATCGCCGCGAGCCCCAACTTCTTTACCTATTTGCCACATTCTGGCGTACAGGTGGGATTGCTGGACGTACCCGCATACCATCGACCGTCGCGCATTACCGGGACCTGACACTCTGCCGGGTAGCGTCGCTTAAGACAGTACGCCCGAAAAATATGGATGAAGGCGCGTATATGACAACGCAGCAGCTCGAGATTACTGTGAGCGATCACCAGCCGGCCGTCGTGGTCGCGCTGCGAGGTGAACTCGACATCGCCAGCGGGGACATGCTCCGGAGGGCGATCAGGAATCTTGTCCGCCAGGGTCGCATCAGGATCGTGGTGGATGCGTCCGGTCTGCGGTTCTGCGACTCCTGCGGCCTCGAAGCGCTACTGGACGCCCGGGACGACATCGAGAAGGCCGCGGGTTCCGTGCGGCTCACCGGAGTTCACGGCATCTTGAAGATCGTCCTTGAGGCGACCCGGCTGCGCGACACGTTCGTCATCGACGGCACGCCCGTCGAAGCCGTCGCCGCAATGGTGCTGTCGGCCTCGCACGACGTGTCCATGGTCTGAACACCCGATTGACCAAGCCGCCCCCGCCCTCTCGCCGAGGGCGGGGGCTTCCGCCTGCCGCGGTCGTTTGCGCCGGTCAGGTCCGGGTCCGCGCGGACGGATGGAACGGCCCCACACCGTTCATGGGAGGAACACGGACATGGATCAGTCCCGTGCACCCGTGCTGGAAGCGCTCGCGGCCTATCACCGGCGGGGAGACGTCAACTTCACGCCTCCGGGCCACAAGCAGGGGCGGGGAATCGATCCCCGGGTTCGGGACGTCCTGGGCGGGGACCTCTTCAAGAACGACGTGATGATCATGAACGGCCTGGACGACCGGCTGCAGACCAACGGCGTGCTCGAAGAGGCGCAGCAGCTCATGGCGGAGGCGGTCAACGCCGATCAGGCGTTCTTCTCCACCTGTGGCAGCTCCCTGTCGGTCAAGAGCGCCATGCTCTCCGTCGCCGGCCCCGGGGAGAGGCTGCTGGTCGCCCGCAACGCCCACAAGTCGGTCATCTCGGCACTGATCCTGAGCGGCGTCCAGCCCGTCTGGGTGCACGGGGACTGGGACGGCGACCTGCACATGTCGTATCCGCCCACGCCGCAGGCGGTGGAGGAGGCGTTCAAGGAGGCCCCGGACGCCAAGGGCGTCATCGTCGCCAGCCCGGTGGACTACGGCACCTGCGGCGACCTGCAGGGGATCAACGAGGTGTGCCGCCGGTATGACCGGACGTTCATCGTGGACGAGGCGTGGGGCGCCCACCTGCCGTTCCACGAGGACCTGCCCACGTGGGGCATGAACGCCGGGGCCGACCTGTGCGTGACGAGCGTCCACAAGATGGGCAACGGGCTGGAGCAGAGCTCGGTGTTCCATCTGCAGGGCAACCGGGTGGACCCGGCCGTGCTCAAGGCCCGCGAGGACCTGCTCGGCACGACCAGCCCCTCCACTCTGATCTACGCGGCGCTCGACGGCTGGCGCAGGCAGATGGTGGAGCACGGCGAGGACCTGCTCGACCGCACGCTGGGGCTCGCGGAGTCGGTCCGCAGGGAGATCGGCAAGATGCACGGCCTGTGGGTGCTGAGCAAGGAGAACACCCGCGCCTTCGACGTCGACCCCCTGAAGATCGTGATCGACGTGTCGGGACTCGGCGTCGACGGCTACCACGCCGCCGACTGGGTGCGCGAGCGCTGCCACGTCAACCTCTCCCTGAGCGACCACCGCCGCGTCAGCGCCGAGATCACCGTCGCCGACGGCGAGGAGACGGCCGGCATGCTGCTCGACGCGCTGCGCGCCCTGTCGTCGGCCCGCGACCTGCCGCCCGCGGCCGTGATCGACGTGCCCGAGCCGGGCGAGCTGGAGCTGGACATCGCGATGCTGCCCAGGGACGCGTTCTTCGGCCGGGTCGAGAACGTGCCCACCGGTCAGGCGGTGGGCCGGATCGTGGCCGAGATGGTGACGCCGTACCCGCCGGGCGCGCCCGCCCTGTGCCCGGGCGAGCGCATCACCCAGCCGGTGCTGAGCTATCTGACCAGCGGGCTCGAAGGCGGCATGAACATCCCCGACGTCAGCGACCCCAGTCTGAAGACGCTCCGCGTCGTCGCGGAGTGACGGTTCAGGACCGGCTCGGTCAGGCCCAGCAGGAGGCGGTCGTCTGCGTTGTGAGCAGCTCGGCCACGTCGTGCAGCCGGCCGCGCCGGGCGTACGCCGCCCGCTGACGCGCCGCCCCCGACCCACTGCGGCGCAGCCTCTCGAGCTGGTCGGTCAGCGGCGTCCAGTCGCCGTTCTCCTCCAGCACCGGCCGCACGTGTTCGAGCAGGCGATCGACCAGCCGCCAGGCCGGCACCCTGCCTCCGAAAGCCCTGCCTTCGGAAACCCCGGCTCCGGAAACCCCGGCTCCTCCGAGCAGATCGAGGGCGTCGCCGTCCACGCCGTCACGGGCGGCCCTCCAGTAGGCCGCCCGCAGCAGGGTGTCCTCGACCTCCGGGGCGGGCGCGCCGGCCCGCACCTCGCGCAGCGCCGTCTCGGCCAGCCCCCGCACCAGTCCGGCGAGCAGCACGGTCTCCGCGGCCGTCGGGCACACGTCGGCCGCGCGGATCTCCAGCGTCGGCACGTGATCGGACGGGCGGACGAGCCAGTAGATCATCCCGCGGTCGAGGATCGTTCCTCCGGCGAGCATGCCGTTGACCAGGCTCTCGTAGTGCTCGGCCGATCGGAAGAACGGCGGTGGCTCCGCGCTCGGCCACCTGCCCATCATCAGCGCACGCCAGCTGGCATAGCCGGTGTCCCGGCCGTCCGCGATCGGCGAGTTCGCCGCGAGCGCCTGCAGGATCGGTAGCCAGGGCCGCAGGTGGTTGCTGACCCGCACCGCCTCCTCGCGGTCCGCGATCCCGACGTGGATGTGGCAGCCGCAGACGCCCTGACAGTCCATGATCGCCCCGAATTCGCGGAGCATGTCCTGATAGCGAGGGCACGACGACAGCGGCGGCACTCCCGCGTTGCCGTCCAGGGCGGTGCCGCACGCGAGGAGCGCGAGCCCCGCGCTCGCGGCGGCGCGGGCGGCCGCGCGGCGCATGTCCAGCAGATCGCCGTGCAGATCGTGCAGGCCGGTGTGCACGGCGCTGTTGCTCTCCAGTTGGAACTGCGTCAGTTCGAACACCAGCCGGTCCGCCCCCGGCCCTGCCGCCCGCTCGCGGATCGTCCGCGCCGCCGGGACGACCCGTCCGGTTCGCGGGTCGGCGAGCAGGAACTCCTCCTCGACTCCGAGCGTGAGCGTCGCCGAACTCACCGGTGCCTGCGCGACGAGGGAGGGTCCATGCGTGGCGTCGAACTGGACCTCCCTTGTCACGTCTGGCATAAGCGGTCTTTTCAGGAGGGGTCCAGTTGGTTAGTCCCCCACTCCCCCCGGCCATCGGGCAGGAAACCCCACATGGCGTTTCTTGACCGTCCGGCTCTCCGCAGGCCGTACGCCCCGGTAGTGGGACGTCGCTGCTCTAGACTGGCGAACCTGGCCGGGATTTCGGCCAGGCCCGTCCCCCTGCTTCCCCCCACCGTCCGCTCGTCCCCGCAGCGTCCGCCGAGGTGTGTTCCGTGACCGCCGCCGTCGTACTGACCCCCGTGTCCGCCCCGGTCGCCGACCACGTGCTGGTCGTCGCGCTCGACGGCGCCCTGGACTACACGAACGCCGAGCTGTTGCGCCGCGACGTCGAGGCGGTCCTCGGCGCGGAGCACCGCGAACTCGTCCTCGACCTGAGCGACTTGGGCTTCTGCGACTCCACGGGCATCCGGATCCTGCTGTCCATACGGAAGCTGATGCAGGAGCGCGACGGCGCGGTGACGCTGGCGGGCCCGAACGCCCGGCTGGCGAGGATCTTCAGACTCACCGGATTGATCAATGCCTTCACCGTCGCGCCGAGTTTGGCCGAGGCCCTCGACGCGGTCGGCGCGCGGTCAACTCCCAGGTGAAGGCAGGCAAAGGGTAACGAGACGGTAGCCTCGAAGGCATCGGGCGGCAGACCCGGCCGGGAAAGACGGCGGCGAGGAGGACAGGTGGTGGATCATCGCCGGCAGTGGCCGATTACGGATGATCTCGCGGCGCTGCGCGAGAACATCCAGCGCTACGCCGCGCAGGCGGGCCTCACCGGCCCCCGGCTGGACGATCTCGTCATCGCCGCCAACGAGGCCGCCATCAACGTGCTCGAACACGGAGGGGGAGCCGGCACGCTGGCGATCTCCTGCGACGGCGGCGTGCTCGCCGTCGACGTCGCCGACCGCGTCGGCGTCCTGCGGCCCGGCGCCGTGCCGAGCGAGCGGCCCAGCGGCCGCGGCGACCGCGGCTTCGGCCTGTGGCTCATGGGCGAGCTGTGCGACTCGGTGACCATCGACCGGATCCCCGGGCAGTCCACGATCCGGCTGTTCATGCAGGTCGGCGAGGGTGCCGCCCTGGGGCGCAGCGCCCACTCCGTCTGAGCGGGCGCCCGCCCCGTCGCGGACCCAGGAGGCGCCGGGCTGAACCCTGCGTCTCGTCCCCCGGCCTGCCCCCGGTCGGCCCCTGGTTGACCCTGGTTATCGTCCGGATCCCGTAAACCGGGCCGTCACGGCTCTCCGGCCGCCTTAACCTGGGTCCGCGACCACCTCCTCATGGCTGCTGGACGGCTACCTGAGGAATGCCCATGACGCGGCGGCAACCGCGATCAGGGCGCAGAGGCGGATGGTCCGGGGTGTGCTGTCAACCACGTCCCGGACCGCTCTGGCCACCTCGCCGATCCACGAGCCGAACTCCGGGTCGTGAATCCGCCCTTCGTGACGGCGTCCCCCGCTCCCGCGGGGCCTGATAGCAGTCATCGGGGCCCCCTCCCCATATGCGCTGTCCGAGATCGATGTCTCGGAACTGTCGATCGGCCCGATCAGGAATCCGTTGCCTGCCGGTCCGAGGCGCACCATGGGCGGAATCCCCGCCGCTGCCGCGCCGCCGACCCGGTAGGAGGGATTCCGGACCTTTCCCTGATGTTCACAGGTGACCCACCGCGCACGCAACGAATACGAGCGGGATTCGAGGTTCCGTACGAAGGGTGACGATCAGATCACAGCTTGCGATAGCTTTTGATCCTGATTTGTCCAGCGGTGCGAAGTTCGCTGTCCGATTTGTCCGTCGCGCTTTCCGGAATTTTGGGTCAGCGCGCGACACGCCGCCATTTGTCTCAGAGGACGGCATCGGGCGGCATATCCGGGCCGCCGCGCCACGTCTCCACAAGTCGGGGACCGCGCTCGGATGGGGATGTGTCCAAGACGATGTTACCGAAAGTGACGCCTCCGTCACGCATCAACGACCGGGTGGCGGCTTCAGCCCCCGAGGTCGCGTACGGCGTTCTCGAGGCACCGCGTGAGCGCCTCCACCCGCTCCTCCGTCACCGGCTCGTCGCCGTGGGCCTCGGACAGGTCCGCGCGGCGCACCACCACGAGCGCGCGGTGCCTCTCGTCGATCTCATCGAGCGGCAGCACGCGGCACTCGCCCCGGACGAAGACCAGCGCGACGTCCGGGTCGGCCGACTCCAGCAGCCGCCGTACGCAGTCGGGGTCCAGCAGCGCCATCGCGCCTCCCTCGCCGGTGTCTCCTACGGCCGCGTGCCCGCGCCCGTCGTGACCTCCTTGATCCGCTCCCGGCCCGAGTCGGGCGCGAGCGGCGGGGTCTGCATGCCCGCCCCGCGCCGCATTCCCTCGATCACGGCGCGCAGGGCGTCCACCGCGCTGTGCCGGGGCCGCCAGCCCAGCTCCTCGCGGGCGCGGGAGGTGTCCATGATCGGCACCTGCAGGACCATCTCCACCATGCCGGGCGAGGCCGGGATCAGCCGCAGATGCCAGCCGGCCGACACCGCCGTGCGCACCACCGCGGCCGGGACCGGCACCCGCCGCGCGCCGAGCAGGTCCGCCAGCACCGCGGGGTCGATCACGGGGTCGGCGGCGATGTTGAACGCCCCCCGCACGTCGCGGGTGAGCGCCAGCCGGAACGCCTCGCCGGCGTCCCGCGAGTGGAGCGCCTGGAACCGCAGGCGCGGCATGTCCGGCACGAACGGGATCAGCTCCGCCCGCACCAGCCGCTGCGGCAGGAACGGCCCGGCGAACAGCCGCCGCTGCTCGGTCGCGGCCTCCTCCTTGAAGATGAACCCCGGGCGCATCCGCACCACGCGGATGTCCGGGTGGTCGCGCTCGAAGATGTCGAGCACGCGCTCGATGTAGGCCTTCTCCCGTCCGTACGCGGCGTTCGGCCAGCCGTGGGTCGGCCAGGACTCGTCGACGGGCGGGTCCTTCGGCCCGGGCGAGTACGCCCCCACGGACGACGAGCAGACGAGGACGGAGACCCCGGCGCGGACGGCGGCGTCGAAGACGCGCATGCTGCCGAGCACGTTGGAGTTCCAGGTGGTGATCGGGTCGTGCGAGGGCTGGAACAGCCAGGCCAGGTGCACGACCGCGTCGGCGCCGGCGAAGATCGGATCGAGGTCGTCCCTGAAGACGTCGGCCGTACGCCACTCGGTCTTCGCCGGCTGCCAGCCCGGCTTCCGCCTGGCCACGCCGACGACGGAGGTCACGCCGGGCTCGGACTCCAGGGCCGCGAGCACGCTCGTGCCGACGTTTCCGCTCGCACCAACCACGACAACTCGCATGAAAGACTCCGTTTCCCGGCACCAGTCATCACAAACCGCGATTGCGGCCATCCCCGACAAATCGCCGATCATGCACCCCACGCTCGCCCGGCTGGAGCGAGCCCCAAGATGGAGCTCCAGATTTCCCCTGGGACAATGCGGGGAAATCAGTGGTGGCGCGGGAATACCGCTACCTAGGAGGATTAAGTTCTCAATCTGGTCAGAGAGGCGGAGCGGCAGAGATGGCTCAGATCGTCGGTGGCGGACGCCCCGTCAATGACGCCGAGCGAAGGGTCATCGCGCACCTGCGGGACAACGCCCCTGACGACTGGCTGTTGCTGCACAACATCGAGATCCCGCGTGGGGCCGACCTGTTCGAGGTGGACGTGGTCGTGCTCACCGGCCACTCGCTCGTGGTGATCGACGTGAAGGGAGCCCGGGGCCGGTTCGAGGTGTCGGGCACCCGGTGGTTCCCCCAGCACCGGGAGGCGTTCGGCTCGCCGGTGGCCAAGCTGCGCGGCACCGCGCGGGCGCTGAAGGGCCTGCTGATCGAGGAGCACCGCGAGCTGGAGCGGTTGTACGTCGACAACGTGGTGGTGCTGACCGCCCCCGGAGCCGTGCTCGTCGACCCCAGCGGCCGGGACGCCCGGCACGTCACCACGATCCCCGGGCTCATCCCCATGCTCAGCGACGCGTCCCGGGTGCGGCACGGATGCAGCCGCGACGCCGAGCCGTACCGCACCGCGATCCTGGAGGCGCTGAACGGCACCGTGCGCCGCTCGACCGCGCCCCCGCGCTTCGGCAACTGGGAGGTGGAGGAGCAGCTCGGCGGCGACAGCCGGGTCACCGAGTATCGCGCCATCAACGCGATCGCCCCGACCAGCGGGACCGTGCTGCTACGGGTCTACCGCGCCGACCCGATGGCCGAGCAGCGGCGGCGGGTGGCCGAGCAGCGCCGGATCGCCAACGCCTACCAGTCGCTCGCGAAGATCCCGCCGCATCCCTGCGTCGTACGCTCACGGGACTTCTTCGCGATCGACGACGAGAGCCGGTTCGTGCTCGTGCTCGACGACGTCCACGGGCAGGCCCTGCACCTGCACCTCAGCGGGCGCAAGCTGGGCATCGACGCCAAGCTCGCCGTGATGGAGGACATGCTGGACGGCCTCGCCCACGTCCACGCCAACAACGTCATCCACCGGGCGCTGACCCCCGCCTGCGTGCTCGTCACCGACGGCGGCAACGCGATGCTGACCGGCTTTGACTACGCCAAGCCCGGCCCGCGCAAGCACACCGTGGCCAACGAGCTGCCCAACATCCTCGACGTCCACTACGTCGCCCCCGAGTGCCGGGCCCGCCCCGACCGGATGACCCCCGCCGCCGACGTGTACTCGGCCGGGGTGATCGCCTTCCAGCTCCTCACCGGCGAGCTGCCCGCGCCCGGCGTGGACGCCGAGCCGGACGCCGGAGGCGTCGCCCCCGAGGTCATGGACCTCGTACGGCGGATGCGCGACCCCACACCGGCCAAGCGGCCCGACGCGGCCACGGCCCTCGCGGAGCTGCGGGTGGCCCGCGACGCCCAGCCCCGGCGGCGCGCGCCGTTCGGCGGCAGGATCAGGAGCGCACTGCGCCGCCTGTCCCGTCACTGAGAGCCGGACACGGGACCTTCGCCACTTCTCCCACGGCCCGGGAAAGGCTAGCGTCCAGGTCATGATTCGGGTGTTCCTGGTGGACGACCACGAGGTCGTACGGCGTGGGGTGGCGGCGTTGCTGGACGCCGAGGACGACATCGAGATCGTCGGCGAGGCGGGGACGGCCGAGTCGGCCGTGGCCCGCATCCCCGCGCTGAAGCCGGACGTGGCGGTGCTCGACGTGCGCCTGCCCGACGGCAGCGGCGTGGACGTCTGCCGTGAGGTGCGCTCGAAGGTGCCCGGCCTGGCCTGTCTGATGCTGACCTCCTACGCCGACGACGAGGCGTTGTTCAACGCGGTCATGGCCGGGGCGGCCGGTTATGTGCTCAAGCAGATCCACGGCTCGGACCTGGTGGGCGCGGTGCGCACGGTGGCCGGCGGGCAGTCGCTGCTCGACCCGCAGACCACGGCCGCGATGCTGCACCGGCTGCGCGACCAGGCCGCGAAGAAGGACCCGCTGGCCGCGCTGTCGGACCAGGAGCGGCAGATCCTGGAGCTGATCGGCGAGGGCCTGACCAACCGCCAGATCGGCGAGCGGATGTTCCTGGCCGAGAAGACGGTCAAGAACTACGTGTCCAACCTGCTGAGCAAGCTCGACATGCAGCGCCGCACCCAGGCCGCCGCGCTCGCCGCCCGCCTCAAGGCCGGACGGGACGGCTGAGCCGGGGCCGATCGACGTCGACGACGGGACCTTCGTCCCTAACCCGGCGGCGGTCGATCCCGCAGGCTTGCAGACATGAAGCTCGACTCGGCCGGCCTGGAGATCCTCAGCGGAGGGGAATGCCTGGACCTGCTGGCCTCCGCCCCCATCGGCAGGATCGTCTTCACCGATCGTGCTCTCCCCGCCGTCCAGCCGGTCAACTTCTGCCTGCTCGACGGGAACATCGTCATCCGGACCGCCCCCGGTTCCAAGCTCGCCGCGGCAGCGCGCAACGCCGTCGTCGCCTTCGAGGCCGACGACTTCGACGTGACGTTCCGCCGGGGCTGGTCGGTGACCGCGGTCGGGCACGCCCGCGCGGTCTCGGAACCGGAGGAGATCGCCCGCCTGTCGGCGCTGCCGCTCACGCCGTGGGTGCCAGGAACCCACGACCACTTCATCGTCATGGCCCCCGAACAGATCTCCGGCCGCCGGCTCAACCGATAGCGCCCATGAAGAACGCCCGCCTCGTCTCCCGAGGCGGGCGCTCTCGTATGCGTCAGCGGGTGACCGTCAGGCGACGGCGGAACACCCAGTAGGTCCACGCCTGGTAGGCGAGGACCACCGGAGTGAAGATCGCCGCCACCCAGGTCATGACGCCCAGCGTGTACGGCGTGGACGCCGCGTTGTGGACGGTCAGGCTGTTGGCCGGGTCGAGCGCGGGCATGACGTCCGGCCACAGGCCGCCGAAGAGCGTGACGGTGACCGCGACGATGGCGGCCGCGTTGGCGAGGAAGGCCCACCCGTCCCGGCCGCGCAGCGTCGCGACGAGCGCGCCGGCGATCCCGGCGGCGGCGACCGCCACGCTCGCCCAGGTGCCCGCCGTGCCGGTCATGAGCTGCGTGACCAGCAGGAACGCCCCGCCCAGCACGAGGGCGGCCAGGCCGGTCCACCGGGCGGCCGTCCTGGCCCGTTCCCGCAGCTCGCCGGTCGTCTTGAGCGCGGTGAACACGGCGCCGTGCAGGGTGAACAGCGCCAGCGTGGCCGCGCCGCCCAGCAGAGCGTAGGGGGTGAGCAGGTCGAACAGTCCTCCGGTGTACTCGTGCCGGGCGTCCAGCGGGACCCCGCGCACGATGTTGGCGAAGGCCACGCCCCACAGGAAGGCCGGGCCGAGCGAGCCCCAGAAGAACGCGTGGTCCCAGCCCCGGGTGCTGTCGCTCTTCGAGCGATACTCCAGCGCCACCCCGCGCACGATCAAAGCCAGCAGGATCAGGAAGAGCGGCAGGTAGAAGCCGCTGAACAGGGTGGCGTACCACTCGGGGAAGGCGGCGAACGTCGCGCCGCCCGCGACCAGCAGCCAGACCTCGTTGCCGTCCCAGACCGGGCCGATGGCGCGCGTGAGCGTGCCGCGCTCGGCCTCGTCGCGGCCGAGGAACGGCAGCAGGACGCCGACGCCGAAGTCGAACCCCTCCAGCACGAAGTAGCCCGTCCACAGGACGGCGATGAGCAGGAACCAGACGGTGGTGAGCTCCATGAGATCGTCCTTCAGTACGACAGGGCGGGGAGAGCGGGCTCGTCCCGGTGGACCGCGTCCTCGGGCTCCGGCCCCTTCCGGATGAACTTCAGCAGCAGACGGACCTCGATGACCGCCAGCACGGCGTAGACCAGCGTGAACCCGATCAGGGTGGTCGCCACCTCGCCGACGTCGGAGCCCGGGGAGACGGCCGCGGCGGTCCGCATGACGCCGAACACGGTCCACGGCTGGCGGCCCATCTCGGTGAAGATCCACCCGAGCGTGTTGGCCAGGAACGGCAGGCCGATGCCGAGCACGCCGATCCGGTAGAACCAGGGGTTGCCGGGCAGCCTGCGGCGGCGGGTGAACCACAGACCGGCCAGCGCCAGCAGCCCCGCCAGGGCGCCGAAGCCGATCATCAGGCGGAACGACCAGTACGCGAGGCCGACGACCGGCCGGTAGTCGCCGGGTCCGTACGTCTTCTCGTAGCGCGCCTGGATGTCGTTGATGCCCTCGACCCTGCCGTCCAGGGTGTTGGTGGACAGCAGGCTCAGGCCGTAGGGGATCTGGACGTTGATGTGGTTGCGGCCGTTCTCCACGTCGCCGACCGCGAAGATCGAAAAGCCCGCGGAGGCCTCGTCCTCCCACAGGGCCTCGGCGGCGGCCATCTTCATGGGCTGCTGCCTCGTCATGATCTGCGCCTGCCAGTGGCCGCTCAGCATCACCCCGGCCGAGGCGGCCAGTGTGACGACCAGGGCGGCGCGGGCCGAGGCGCGGAACAGGTCCACCTCACGCCTGCGCGCGAGCTGCCAGGCGCTCACGCCGATGACGAACGCGCCGGCCGTCACGAACGCGCCGAAGATCACATGGGGGAACGTCGCGAGGGTGGTGACGTTCGTCAGCACGGCCCAGATGTCGGTGAGCTCCGCGCGTCCGGTGGCCGGGTTGAGCCGGTAGCCGACCGGGTGCTGCATCCAGGAGTTGGCCGCGAGGATGAAGTACGCGGAGATGTTCGTGCCGATCGCGGCCAGCCAGATCGTGGCCAGGTGGACCCTCTTCGGCAGCTTGTCCCAGCCGAATATCCACAGGCCGAGGAAGGTGGACTCCAGGAAGAAGGCCATCAGCCCTTCCATCGCGAGCGGCGCGCCGAACACGTCGCCGACGAAGCGCGAGTAGGCGCTCCAGTTCATCCCGAACTGGAACTCCTGGACGATGCCGGTGACCACGCCCATCGCGAAGTTGATCAGGAACAGCCTGCCCCAGAACTTCGTCATCCGCAGGTACGCCGCGTTACCCGTACGGTGCCAGGCCGTCTGGAATCCGGCCACGAGAACCGACAGGCCGATCGTGAGCGGCACGAACAGGAAGTGGTAGACGGTTGTGATGCCGAACTGCCACCGGGACAGATCCAGGACGTCCATGAGGGCTCCACAGTCATGAAGGGACGTCTGAAGCCTGACTCAGCCCGGATCATGGTCACAGGGCTGCCCGACCCGCCCCGGGGGGACCTTGGTCACTCGGTGGGAAATGATGGGGGCGTGCGTGCGCGTCCCGTCTCCCCGTCCCTGCTCGTGGAGGAACTCGCCGACCTGATCGCCGACCGGCCGCGCGACGCCTGGGTGCGCGTCGCCGTGGACGGCGCCCCCGCCGCCGAGCCGGGGCGGCTGGCCGACGACCTGGTGGAGCCGCTGCGCCTGCGCGGCCGGGAGGTCCTGCGGGTGCCCGCGGCCGGGTTCCTGCGCCCCGCCTCGCTCCGGCTGGAGTTCGGCAGGACCGACCCCGACGTCTTCCACGACGAGTGGCTGGACGTGGGCGGCCTCGTCCGCGAGGTGCTCGGGCCGCTGGAGGCGGGCCGTCCGGGCCGGGTGCTGCCCTCGCTGTGGGACAGCGAGCGCGACCGGGCCACCCGTGCGGACTACGTGACGCTGAAGCCGGGCGGGGTGGTGCTGCTCGACGGCGCGCTGCTGCTCGGGCGCGGCCTGCCGTTCGACGTGACCGTCCACCTGTCCCTGTCGGCCGCCGCGCTGGCCCGCCGCACGCCGCCGGAGGAGCGGTGGACGCTGCCCGCCTACGAGCGATACGAGCGCGAGACCGGGCCGCTGCGGGCCGCCGATGTGGTCGTCCGCGTCGAGGACCCCCGCCATCCCGCCCTGGTGATCCGATGACTCAGACCCTGATCTCTTCCCCGACCTCGGCTTCCCCGGCCTCGGCGGATGGCGTCGGGGCCCGCTTCGGTGCCCGGCGTCCGGGCATCCACCAGTTGGCCTTCCCGCACAGTTCCATCACCGCGGGGACGAGGACCAGCCGGATGACGGTGGCGTCGATCAGTACGGCGACCGCCATGCCGAGACCACCCTGCTTCACCGCGACGTCGGAGCCGAGCAGGGATGTCGTGAAGACGGCGATCATGATGGCGGCCGCGGCCGTGATGACCTTGGCGGTCCGCGCCATCCCGTGGGCGACGGCCGCCCGGGTGTCGCCGGTGCGCTCGTACTCCTCGCGCACCCGCGAGATCAGGAAGACCTCGTAGTCCATGGACAGGCCGAACAGCACGGGGAAAATCATCATCGGCACCCACGTCGTGATCGGCATGGCGGTGGGGAAGCCGAGGACCGAGCCCAGCCACCCCCACTGGACGACCGCGACGAGCACGCGGTAGGCGGCGCCGATCGACAGCAGGTTCATGACGGCGGCCTGCAGCGCGATCGTGACCGACCGGACCAGCGCGATCAGCAGCACCAGGGACACCGCGACGACGACCGCGATCATCAGGGGCAGGCGCGAGCCGACGTCATCGGCGGTGTCGATCGTCGCGGCGTTCGGACCGCCGACGTAGACTCCCCCGCCGCCAGGTGCCCCGGGCAGCACGTCGTCGCGGAGCCGGTGCACCAGGTCCGCGGTCGCCTCGTCCTGGTATCCGGTCGTGGGGAAGGCCATGAAGATCGCGGCCTGCCCGTCCTCGCTGACCTGAGGAGGCGTGGCGTAGGCGATGCCCTCGGTCGCGCCGACCGCTGCGACGAGGGGGCGCAGATCGGCCTGGCCGGATCCCACCTCGGTGGCGAAGATCAGGGGTGCGCCGTAGCCGGGGCCGAAGCCCTCGGAGAGGATCTCGTACGAGAGGTAACTGCTCCTGTCACGGGGCTGGACGCTGGCGTCGGGGTTGCTCAGCCGCATCGACAGCGTGGGAGCGGCCAGCACCACCAGGACCGCTCCGGCCAGAACGGCGGAGACCAGCGGCCTGCGCTGCACCACGCCGGCCCAGCGCTCGGCGAGGGTACGGCGCTCCCGGGACGTGCGACGGGGCAGGCGCAACGAGTCGATCTTGTGGCCGGTGAAGCCCAGGAACGCCGGCAGCAGAGTCACCGCCGCGATCATCGTCACGAGCACGATCGCCGAAGTGGCGACGGCCACCCCGGTCATCAGCCGCTGTCCCATGACGATCAGGCCCATCAGCGCGATCACGACGGTCGTGCCCGCGAACAGCACCGCGTGACCAGCGGTGGCGATGGCCTTGACCGTGGCGGTCTCGGGCTCGTCTCCGTCCCGCAGGCCGTCCTTGTAGCGGGTCACGATGAACAGCGCGTAGTCGATGCCGACGCCGAGCCCCACCATGGCGGCGATGACGACGGTGAAATCCGGCGCGGGGACCACGTAGCCCAGCAGCTTCATCAGGGCGATTCCGGCGACGATCGCCAGCAGCGCGGTCACGATCGGCAGGCCCATCGCCACCAGGGACCCGAAGGCGATGAACAGGATCACCGCTGCGGCCAGGATGCCCACGCTCTCGGCCGAACCCTGCGGAGGTGTCTCGGCCTTCTCCGCCTGAGTTCCGCCCAGCGCCAGCGTGACACCGTCGCCGGAGGCGTTCCTGACCATCTCCACCAAGGGCTTGACCTCGGTCTTGTCCACCTCCTTCCGGGTCAGCGGGACAGTCGTGCGGGCGATGCGGCGGTCCTGCGTCGCCAGGCTCCTGTCCTGGTACGGCGAGGTCACCGGCCCCACGACCGGTGAGGCCGCCAGATCGGCGAGCGTCTTCTCGATCCTCCGGCGGGCGACGGGGTCGTCGATTCCCCTCTCCGTCCTGATCGCGAGAGTCAGCGTGTCCCCCTGCCTCTCGGGGAAGTGCCTCTCGATCAGCACCTGCGCCTTCGCGGAGTCGGAGTCTCCGCCGGAGAAGTCGTTCTCGGGAGCGGCGCCGTAGCCGAAACCGGCGATCGCCAGGGCGACCACGCCGGCGATCCAGGCCAGGACTACCAGGCGGCGCCGCCGATGACAGAACCGGGCCAGTCTCGCCAGAGCTCCATCCGTACCGGGCCTGTGCCGTGCGAGAGAGTGATCGTTCATGGCGGCAATCGTCGTGCGGGTGAGGCCGCCG
Organism: Microbispora rosea; assembly: GCF_044460045.1. Classification (NCBI taxonomy): domain Bacteria; kingdom Bacillati; phylum Actinomycetota; class Actinomycetes; order Streptosporangiales; family Streptosporangiaceae; genus Microbispora; species Microbispora rosea. The sequence continues at coordinate 350,282 of NZ_JBITJO010000001.1, forward strand.
CGGCCTCTGACATCGGATGGCGGCGTCTACGCGATCGGACGTAGGCGTCTCCCGTTCCGCTACGCCCGCCGGGGTAGCGGCTCACGCGTCTGAGCGAAGCCTCGTCCGGGTGCGGAAACAGTACGATCACGGCATGAATCACCGTGCCGCGTCGCCCCCCGTGCATGTGGTGGCGCAGGATGTGGCACTCGCGCTCTTCGTCACCGTGATGCAGGTGCAGGGGACGCTCATCCGCGTCGCCGCCGAGGGGACGATCCGTCCGCTCACCGACTTCGGACACCTCGGGTTCGCGCTGCTGGCGGTGAACGGCCTGGTGCTGGCCGTCCGCCGCCGGTGGCCGGTCGCCGTGTTCGTCACCGCCGCGCTCGCCAGCCTGGTGTACTACGGTCTCGACTTCCCGGACGGGCCCGGCTGGCTCGGGCTCTTCGTCGCCCTGTACACCCTCGCCGCCTACGGTGACGGGCGCCGGTCGCTGGTGATCGCCGGTGTCGGCACCGGCGTGCTCGCCGTCTGGTGGCTGGTCGCGGCGGCCGACATCCAGCCGCGCGCCGCCATCGGATGGGTGTACTTCCGCATCGGCGCGTCGGTCATGAGCGTGGCTCTCGGCGAGTCCGTCCGGTCCCGGCGGGTCATCGCGGCCGAAGCGGAGGCGCGCGCGGAACTGGCCGAACGGACCCGTGAGGACGAAGCACGCGCGCGGGTCGACGCCGAACGGCTCAGAATCGCACGCGAAGTCCACGACACCGTCGCGCACGCCATCGCGATCATCAACGTGCAGTCCGGGGTCACCGCGCACGTGCTCGACAAGAGACCGGAACAGGCCCGCGCGGCGCTGCGGGCCATCGAGCAGACCAGCTCGCGGGCGCTGCACGAGATGCGCGTCATCCTCGGTGTGCTCCGTGACGACGACGACGGCCGCGCCCCCCACCCCGGCCTCGATCAGATCGGCGAACTCACCGCCAAGGCACGCGACGCCGGACTGGACGTCACGCTCGAAGCGCCCGCCCCTGAGACGCCGCTGCCGAGCGCGGTGGACAGCGCCGCCTACCGGATCCTGCAGGAGTCGCTCACCAACGTGATCCGCCACGTCGGTCCGACCCGGGTCACGGTCGCACTGAATCCGAGCGTCGACAGCCTGGAGATCCGCGTGGCCGACGAAGGCCGCCGCACCGGATCCGGCGGCGGCCCCGCGGATCGGGCATCCGGCGACGGCACGGACGCGCCGGCCGGGGCCGGCCGCGGCATATCGGGCATGCGCGAGCGCTGTCAGCTGCTCGGCGGAGACCTCGACGCCAAGCCGACTCCTGGCGGAGGGTTCGAGGTCAGGGCCCGGCTGCCCCTCGTACCGACCGGAGCGCGCCTATGAACACGGCATTCGTCCCACCGTCGGCCGCCTCTCCGATCAAGGTGCTGCTCGCCGACGACGAGAGGCTCGTGCGATCGGGGTTCAGACTGCTGCTCGACGTCGAGGACGACATCACCGTGGTCGGCGAGGCGACCAACGGGGCCGAAGCCGTAGAGAGCGCCCGCACGACCCGTCCCGACGTCGTCCTCATGGACATCCGCATGCCCAAGCTGGACGGGATCCGGGCCACGGCCGAGATCACCCGGATGCGTGGGCTTGAGCGCGTCCGGATCCTCATCCTGACCACCTACGACACCGACGCCTACGTTTTCGAGGCACTGCAGGCCGGCGCCAGCGGCTTTCTGCTCAAGGACGCGGGACCGGCCGAGCTCCTGCACGCCATTCGGGTGGTCGCCGCGGGAGAGGCCCTGCTGGCACCGCGGATCACCAGACGTCTCATCGGCCGGTTCACCGCGCTGCGGAAGGCGGCCAAGGCCGCGGACGACCGGCTCGCGGTGCTCACCGAGCGCGAGCGGGAAGTGCTGGCCCTGGTGGGCCGGGGCCTGAGCAACCACGAGATCGGCGCCGAGCTGTCCCTCAGCCCGGCCACCGCCCGCACCCATGTCAGCCGTGCGATGACGAAGCTGGCTGCGCGCGACCGCGCACAGCTGGTCGTCATCGCCTACCAGACAGGACTGGTCAGCCCTGACGGGTGACCGCGCTCCCTAGAGCCCGTACGCCTCCAGCAGGCGCAGCCACACCTCGCTGACCGTCGGGTACGACGGGACGGCGTGCCACAGGTCGTCCAGGGTCACCTCGGACGTGACCGCGATCGTCGCGGCGTGCAGCAGCTCGGCCGCTCCCGGAGCCACGAAGGTCACGCCGAGCAGCACCCGGCGGCGCTCGTCCACCACCGCCTTGGCCTTGCCCCGATAGCCCTCGCCGAGGAGGTAGCCGCCGGCCACCTGCTCCATGTCGTGCTCCACGACCCGCACGTCGAAGCCCTCGGCGCGGGCCTGCGCCTCCGTGCGGCCCACCGCGCACACCTGCGGATCGGTGAAGACCACCTGCGGCGCCCCCGCGCGGTCCGCGCGATCGCGCATGCCGGGCCGGTCGTCCGCCTCGCCCCGGACACGGGCGACGATCACGTCGGAGGCCGCCCGCGCCTGGTATTTGCCCATGTGCGTGAGGAGCGCGCGACCGTTGACGTCTCCCACCGCGTAGAGCCAGCCGTCCGCCACACCGGTGGCCCGCATGCTGTCGTCCACCTCGACCGGACGGGACTCCGGCAGCCCGACCGAGGCCAGGCCGAGGTCGTCGGTGGCGGACCGGCGACCGGCGGCGACCAGGATCTCGTCGGCCCTGACCGTCCCCCCGCTCGCGAGCCGCACCGTGACCTCGCCGCCCGGCTCCGGCCGCTCGACCTTCTCCGCGCTCTCGTGCGTGCGGATGTCGACCCCCTGGTCCGCCAGCGACCGCGCGACCGTCTCCCCCGCGAAGGGCTCCATCCTCGTCAGCAGGTCGCCGCCCCGCACGAGCATCGTGACCTCCCGGGACCCGAGCCCGCGCATGGCCTGGGCCATCTCGCACGCGACCACGCCGCCGCCGATCACCACGAGCCGCTCCGGTATGGCACGCGCGCCGGTCGCCTCACGGTTCGTCCACGGCCCGGCCGCGGCGAGACCGGCCACGGGCGGGATCACCGAGCGGCTGCCGGTGGCCAGCACGACGGCGTGGTTCGCGACAAGCGTGCGGACGCCGCCGTCGGCCGTCGTGACCTCGACCCGCCGGGGTCCGGCGAGCCGTCCCGTGCCGCGCACGAGCGTCACGCCAGCCGAGTCGAGCCACCGGGCCTGCCCCGCGTCGTCGTACTGCGAGACCACGGCGTCACGCCGGGCCAGCACCGCGCCGGCGTCGATCGGACCGGCGAGCCGCAGGCCGGTGACCCGGCCCACCTCTCCCGCGAGGTCCACCGGCCGCAGGAGCGCCTTGCTCGGCATGCAGGCCCAGTAGGAGCACTCCCCACCCGCCAGCTCGCTCTCCACGATGACGGTGCTGAGGCCGGCCGCCGCCAGCCGTCCCGCCGCGACCTCGCCTGCCGGACCCGCGCCTATCACGATCACATCGAAGTCTTCCACGCACTCCAGCCTGTCACGGGCGTCCCTGTGTCGTGGAGACGAGCCCCCCTTCGTAGGCGGCGATGACCAGCTGGGCCCGGTCGCGCGCGCCGAGCTTCGCGAGCAGGTGCCCGATGTGGGTCTTCACGGTGGCCGTGCTCACATGCAGGCTCGCGGCGATCTCCAGATTGGACAGGCCGCGCGCGACGAGCGTGAGCACCTCACGCTCCCGGACGGTGAGGCCGTCGAGCGAGGGCCCGGAGCGAGGCCGGTCCGCGCCGGTCCGGGCGAACTGTGTGGACTGTGTGAACTGGGCGATCAGCCGCCGCGTCACGCTCGGCGCCAGCAGCCCCTCGCCCGCGGCGATGACGCGGATCGCCGCCAGCAGGTCGGCGGGCGGCGTGTTCTTCAGCAGGAACCCGCTCGCCCCGGCCCGCAGCCCCGCGTAGACGTACTCGTCGAGGTCGAACGTGGTGAGGATCAGCACCCTGGCGCCGGAAGGTTCGGCGCAGATGCGCCGGGTCGCCTCGATGCCGTCCATGCCGGGCATCCGCACGTCCATCAGCACGACGTCGGGACGCTCGGCGCGGGCCAGCTCGACCGCCCGCGTCCCGGTGCCCGCCTCGCCGACCGCGACCAGCCCCGGCGTGCTGTCGACCAGCAGGCGCAGGCTGCCGCGCAGCAGTTCCTGGTCGTCGGCGAGCAGCACCCGGATCGGCTCGGGCTCGTTCACGTCCCCTCCCCTTCCCGCGGCAGGAGCGCGAGCACGCGGAACCCGCCGCCGGACAGCGGACCCGCCGTGAAGGCCCCGCCGTACGCCGCGACGCGCTCGCGCATGCCGATCACCCCATGCCCGACCCAATGCCCCGACGGACCGGCGGGCAGGACCCGGCGGCCCGGCCCGTCGTCGGTCACCTCGATCCGCACCTGTCCTCCCTCGTCGTGCACCAGCACCCGGCAGGCCGCCGGGGCCGCGTGCCTGACCACGTTGGTGACGGCCTCCTGGACGATCCGGTGCACCGCCAGCTCCAGGGCCGGGGGCAGTCCGTCCGCCACCCGCACGTCCAGATCCACGCGTACGCCCGCGGCCGCCGCACGCTCGGCGATGTCCGGCAGCGCCGCGAGGCCCGGCGCCGGAGACAGCGTGCCGGGGACAGCGCCGGGGGCCGTGCGCAGCACGCCGAGCATGTGCCGCATCTCGGTCAGCGCCTGCCTGCTCGTGGCCTCGATGACGCGCAGCGCCTCCAGCGCCTCCTCCGGCCGCCGGTCCGCCACGTGCGCGGCGACCCCGGCCTTCACCCCGATGAGGCTGAGCGTGTGGGAGACCACGTCGTGCATCTCCCTGGCGATGCGCAGCCGTTCCTCGGTGACGGCGTGCTCGGCGGCCTGCTCGGCCTGGCGCGCGGCGTACGCCCGGCGCTCCCGCACCGCCCGGCCGATGGTCCAGGCGCCGCCCAGGGCGAGTGAGCCGAGCACGACGGTCTCCACGACCCGCCTGACCTCCGGCCCGGCCGCGACGCCGCCGAACGCCGCCAGCAGCAGCGCCCCGACGGTCAGCGCGCCGATCGCCGCCGTCGGCTCCCACCGGCGCCGCCGCGTGCCGAGCGCGACCGGATAGAGCGCGTACGCCGCGGCGGCCAGCGGCTCCCGCACGACGCCGAGCGTCATGGCCGCCACGGACGCGACCGCGACGACGCAGAAGACCGGCAGCGGCCACCGCCGCCGGACCGCGAGCGGCAGCGTCATCGCGGCGATCAGAGCCAAGGCCGCCGGGCGCCGCGCGTCCGGGGACTCGACGACCAGCACGAACGCGTACCCCACGGCCGCCAGCACGTCGAGCGCGACCAGCTCACGGGGGCGCAGCGGCCGGGGGAACAACGGCCGCACGTCCGGATCGTCCACGCGCCCACGCTAGCCATACGCGCGCACGCGCGCCTCCTGCCATGGTCTGTCATGCCACGGTCTGAGGCGGGTCCTGCGGATCGCACCCCGCTCCGACGCGGGCAGCGGGCGGCCCGCGAGACCGTCGGGACATGATCGAAGTCAGAGAGCTGACCAAGCGTTTCGGACGCACGGTCGCCGTGGACGGGCTGACGTTCCACGTGAAACCAGGCCGCGTGACCGGGTTCCTCGGGCCGAACGGCGCGGGCAAGTCCACGACCATGCGGGTCGTCCTCGGCCTGGACCGCCCGGCGAGCGGCGAGGCGCTGGTGAGCGGCCGCCGCTACGACCGCATCCGCCATCCGATGCGGGAGGTGGGCGCCCTCCTGGACGCCGGCGCGGTGCAGGGCGGCCGTACGCCCCTCGCCCACCTGAGCTGGATGGCCCGCGCCAACCGCATCGGCCGGGACCGGGTCGTGTCCGTCATCGAGCAGGTGGGCCTGGCCGGGGTGGCCCGCAAGCGGATCGCCGGATTCTCGCTCGGCATGCGTCAGCGCCTCGGTATCGCCGCCGCACTCCTCGGCGACCCCGCGGTGCTGCTGCTCGACGAGCCGGTCAACGGCCTCGATCCCGACGGCGTGCGCTGGATCCGCGACCTGCTCCGCGGTCTCGCCGCCGAAGGCCGCACGGTGCTCCTGTCGAGTCACCTGATGAGCGAGATGGAGCTCACCGCGGACCATCTCGTCATCATCGGCCGGGGGCGGCTCATCGCGGACACGCCGATGCGGGAGCTGACCGCCGTACGGGACGTCCTCGTCCGCAGCAGCCGCGCCGCCGACCTCTCCGCCGCGTTGTCGGCCGCGGGCGGGACGGTCACCGCCGAGGACGACGGGGGCCTGTCGGTGCGCGGCCTCGATCCGACGGAGATCGGCGACCTCGCCGCCCGGCACGCGATCCCCCTCCACGAGGTCACCCCGCGCGGCGCCTCGCTGGAGGAGACCTACATGCGGCTCACGGCCGGGCTCACGGGTGGGGGTGCGGACCGATGATCGACGCCCTCGCCGCCGAATGGCTCAAGCTCCGCACCCTCCGGTCCTCCTCCGTCGTCCTCGGCGTGGTCGGCGTCGTCGTCGCTCTCATGGCCCTGCTGGCGTGGTACGCCGTCCACCTGTGGGAGGGTCTGCCGCCCGGGCAGCGCGACCGCCTCGAGGTGTCGTCGCTGCCCGAGCTCGCCAACTGGCTCGCCTCGCTGTGCCTGGCCGTGCTGGGCGTCCTCACCTGCTCCGGCGAGTACGGCACCGGCATGATCCGCACCACGTTCACCGTGCTGCCGTCGCGCGGGCGGGTGCTCGCCGCCAAGGCGGGCGTCGTCGCGGTCGTCTCCTTCTGCACCGGCCTCGCGGCCGTGCTCGCCACGTGGGCCGCCGGACGGCTGATCATCGGCGATCGGCCCATCCGGGGGCAGTCGGCCGAGGCGCTGAGCCGGCAGATGCCGCTCTTCCTCGCGCTGAGCCTGTCCATCGCGATGTTCGCGCTGCTCGGCCTGTGCCTGGCCGTGAGCACGCGGTCGGCCGTCGCCGCCATCGCCACGCTCGTGGCGGTCTGGTACGTGCTCCCGATCATCGTCAACAACGTCCCGGCGCCCTGGAACGAGCGCATCGGCTCGATCCTCCCCGGCGCCCTGGCGGGCCAGCTGGCCGGCACCGGCAACCCCCAGTCGCTCGGCGGCGAGCTCCTGTCGCCCCTCGCCGCGCTCGCGGTCATGGTCGCCTGGGTGGCGGTGCCGTACGCGCTGGCCGCCGTCCTGCTGGCCCGCAGGGACGCCTGACGCCTCAGCCCGCGAGCGGCGGCTGGCAGGCCCCAGAGGGCGCGGTGGGCGCGGTGGTCGCGGTCGTCGCGGTGGCCGGCTTCGCCGCCGTGCCCGTGCCCGTGCCCGTGTTCGCGTTCGCGTCCGGCGCGAGGGACACCTTGGCCGTGAGCGACAGGGTCAGGGGCAGGGAGAGGAGACCGGGCGAACAGGCGGGAGCGCACGCCGCGGGCGCGGGCTTGGCGACGGGCGCGACGGCGGGCTTCACGACCGGCTTCGCGACGGGCGCGACAGCGGGCTTCACGACCGGCTTGGCGACCGGCTTGACGACCGGCTTCACGACCGGCTTCACGACCGGCTTCACGACCGGCTTGGCGACGGGAGCCGGGGCCGGAGCGGGCTTGGCGGCCGGCTGCGCCGCAGGCCGCGCGACCGGCGCCGGGGCGGGCGACGCGGCGGGCGTGGGCGTCGCCGTGACTGTGGGCGTGGGTGTGGGCGTGGGTGTGATCGGCCGGGGCGCCGGGCGGTCGTGCCTCCCCTTGTCGACGGTGACGTTCTTGTCCACGTCGTGCTCGTCCGTCCGCGGGGAGACCGTCGTCTTGCTGTCCCCCTCCTGGCCCTCGGCGTTGATCTCGACCGCCTCGGGCATGTCCTGCATCGCGTCCATCTGGTCCAGGTCGGCGTACTGCAGGGCGGAGACGCTGTCGTTCTGCCAGTTGTACGGCAGGGCCGTCGCGCCCGTCGTTTCCTTCTGGAACGGGACGAGGACCAGCGTGAGGTCACGCATCAGGAACTGGTGCTGGCGCTGCTCCTCCCGCAGCCGCTGGTTGTGCCGGTTCCCGTTCTTCTGGCGGTTGCGCTGGCCCCGCGCGTGCGGATGGCCGGCCCGGAAGAGGCCGTGCTGTGCGGACATCGTGGCGGACATCGTGGCGGCCCCCGCCGGAGCCGCCACGAGAGGAGCACTCGCGATCACGGCGCCACCGGCGAGGACGGCGCCGATCGCGAGGACCCCGGCGACGCTCGTGCTTTTAGCCATTTCGTTTTCCCCCTAGAACAACCAGAGAACAACCACCGTGCTTACCGATCTCGGGGTTTCCGCGCAGATCACCGGACAAACGAGCTAACACCCGATCTTTCCCTTCCCCTGCGCATTGTTGAGGCCGCCACAGGTTTAAATGTCCGACTTAGGAGAGAAATGTCGTGACACCGCCCGATGCCTCCTACCGGACCGCTGCGAAGTGAGGGTGCGGCGGGTCCGGGTACGGCTCAGGCATGACCTCTGCACGGGACGAACTGGCGGGGCTCGACCCCTTCGACATCTTCGACACCGAGGCGGCGCGGCTCGACCGCTTCTTCTCCTCCCTCGACGAGGACGGCTGGAACCGCCCCTCCCGGTGCGACGGCTGGACCGTGCGCGACGTGCTCGCGCACCTGGCAGGCGAGGAGTTGTACAACCAGGCGTGCCTGGACGACGACATCGACGGGTTCTACGAGCTGCTCGAACACGAGGGCGTGCACGGCGGCTTCAGCGACTTCAACGAGTGGTGCGTGCGCAGGCGGCGCGGCCTGCCGGTGGAGCAGGTGCTCGACGAGTGGCGGACCAGGAACGGGGAGACGCGAAGGCGCATGCGGGCCCTCGGCCGCGACGGCACGCTGCACACGTCGGCCGGCCCCTACCCGGCCGGCCTCCAGACCTTCCACTACGACTCGGAGTACGCCGCGCACGCCGACGACGTCGGGGCTCCGGTGTCGCCGGGCGAGGTCGGCGACCGCCTCGGCTGGCGGGTCCGGGTGGGCATGTTCGTGCTGGAGGAACAGGGGTCCACCGCGCGGGTCGAACACGCCTGCGGCCGGGTGCAGGTGCAGGTGGACGAGGGCCTGACCGCGGATCTTCCCCCCGAGGAGTTCGTCGAGGCGACCGTCGGCCGTCTGCCCGCCGACCATCCTCTGGACGCCCGCCTCAGGAGCGCGCTGCGCTGCCTCGCCTGAGCAGATGAACCTGAGCGGGTGAAGACGAGACACGCCGGGCGCCCCTGCGGGCACCCGGCGTGCTGGACATAAGGGATCGGACCGCGCCCTCGGCACCGGTGGTAATAAGACGCCCGTCTCCCGCCTCGGCGGGACCGCCGCCCACGACCCGGCGCACCCGGGAGCGGGCCGTACGGGCAGGGCCGCGCGCACGGGCACGGCGATCGCGCCGGCCCGTACGGCGGAGCCGTGCACGCCCGCCCCGCCGCCCACGCGGCATCGGTACGGCGGGCTGACCGGACGTCTGCGACCGGGCGGCCGGGTGGGACCCCCGGGCCGGCGGTCGACGGCGGCGCGACGGCGCGCCGAATATGGAATGCGTATCGATAAACGCCTCATGCGAATTCCCCGAATGAAAATGCGGCCAGGACAGGCCGGTTTGCCCGGGGGGATCCAGACGTGCGGCGGCCCGTCAACGATGCATCGGGATCGGGCCAAAATCAATCAGGCGCGCCAGAGAGAACGCATTCCGCCCGATTAGACAGGAGATCAGGGCAGCCAGGAGACTCGGCCGCGCAGCACGCCGTACCCGACGAAGGCGACCACGTCGATCAGCGTGTGCGCGATGATCAGCGGCATGGTCCGCCCCCAGCGCTGGTAGAGCCGGCCGAAGACCACGCCCATCGCGATGTTGCCGAGGAAGCCGCCGAAGCCCTGGTAAAGGTGGTAGGAGCCGCGCAGGACGGCCGACGTCCCGACCGCGCGCCACGGCGACCAGCCGCGCTGCCGCAACCGGTGCAGCAGATAACCGGCGACCAGCACCTCCTCCAGCACGCCGTTCTGGGCGGCCTCGGCGACCAGGACCGGGATCCGCCACCAGTAGTCCGGCAGGCTGTCGGGCACGACGTTCAGGTTGAACCCGGATCGGAAGGCGAACAGGTAGAAGAGCAGCCCGCTGCCGCCGATCACCGCCGCGAGCGCGGCGCCGCGCGCCGTGTCGCGGCCGGGCTCGCGCCAGTCGGCCCCGATCGTGCGCACGGACTCGCCCGACCGGGCCAGCAGGTAGGCGACGAGGCCCACCGGCGCCACGTTCACCGCGATCCCCGCGAGGTGCAGCGAGAGATCCAGCCACGGCCGGCCGGGCGCCAGCGAGCCGACGAGCACCGCGTGCTGGTCGCCCAGGTCCTTCGGCGCGGTCAGTGCGCCGATGAGGCGGATGAGCGACAGCAGCGCGCTGGCGCCGAGCGAGACCGCGAAGACTGCGATGATCTCCGGGCCGATCAGCCGCGGTGTGAGTCCCCGCAGGGCGGTCTCGTCGGCGATGGCGTCGTCCATGCAGGCAGGGTAGCCGCCCCCGCACGGTCATCCGTCCCGTCAGTACGGCAGCGCACGCGACGTGAACGACGGTGCGACAAAGGCCGCCTTGAACTTCGGGAAGGCGACCGTGTTGGGGTTGCCGTCCGAGGTGTAGCGGTCGGTGGGGTTCGCCTTGAGCCAGTCGAGCCACGCCATCGAGCAGAACTTCTTGCAGTCGCCGACCTTCTCCTTCGACCTGATCCGCGGGATGCCGACCGGGTCGAAGTCCTTGGTGAACGGCGACGGCGACGGGGTGTAGCCCGCGAGGAACACGCCCTTGTAGTCGTAGCGGGTGCCGCCGGACGTTCCCTGCAGCGCCCACTTCTTCTCGTGCGGCTGGTTGCCGTACGGCAGGGCGAGCGTGACCGGCGGCGTCTTGATCAGCGAGGTGATCAGCGTCTGCCCGGACGCGACCTGCTTCTCCACCTGGTCCTTCGGCTTGCCGAGCAGGTTGAGGTGGTCGCGGGTGTGGTTGCCGATGTCGAAGTTGTGGTCCTTGAGCCACTGCAGGACCTGGAGCTGTTCCTCCTGCCGGGCCTTGCCGAACAGGTCCTTGATCACATACATGGTCGCCACCGGCCGGAAGCCCGGATGCTTCTTCGCGACGTCCATCAGGATGCCGATCGCGCAGTCCGGCGTCGGATTGCCCATGCCGTCGAGTGTGAGCTGGGAGGGCGACGAGTCGTCGAAGGTCAGCACCACCGGGTGCTTGCCCGCCGGAATGTCCATCTTTCCGGTGACGTACTCGGCCGCCGTGACCGGCACGTAGTCCTCCGCCGCGAGCCGCTCCAGCTCGTCGCGGAAGTCCTTCGGGCTGCGGTCGTCGCCCGGCGGCGGGTTCTTGACGATCCGGTGATACATGATCACCGGGACCTGCCCCAGCTCGTTGGCCTTCACCTGAGCGGCGGCGGCCGTCTCGGACTTGCGCAGCGCCGCCCCGGCCGCCGCGTTCTTCTGCTGGTGACCGGCCGGGCTCGCGTGTGTGACCTGCTTGCCCCCACCGGCGGCGCAGGCGGAGAGCGCGACCGCCCCCAACGACGCCGCGGCGATACCGGCTACCCTGAAGCGCCCCATGGATCCCCCTCATCGGGCCGCGCGTGACAATGAGGGGCTCCTACCCGCGGGACGCGCTCACATCACGCCACGTAGGACAAACATCACGCTAAGTGAGTCACAGGTGAGGTTCGGCGCAGAAGGCGACGCCGTCCCCGCCGATCTCGACGGAGCCCTCCGACGCGGCGCTGAACACCGACTCGCCCGGCCGCAGCTTGACCTCCGCGTCGGCCGTGCCCACGTTCACGACGCCTTCTGTGCACAGCACGATCCTCGGCAAGCCCCCCGGGAGCGCCCCGTCCGCGCCGGGCGCGATCCTGCGGAGCAGGAACTCCGGCACCGGGGGCACGTACGCGCCGCCGGCCGGCTCCACCGGCAGGGGTTGCGCCGCGGCGTCGGTGATCCGCAGCAGTTCCTCCACGTCGATGCGCTTGCCGGTCAGGCCCGCCCGCAGCACGTTGTCGGAGCAGGCCATGATCTCCACGCCGAAGCCGTCGAGGTAGCAGTGCAGCACCCCGGCCCCGAGGAACAGCGCCTCGCCGGGGGCGAGCGTGTGGCGGCGCATCAGCAGCGGCGCCAGCACGGCCGGGTCCTCCGGGTATCGCCGGGCCAGCCGTACCACGAGCGCGTAGTCGGGCGTGTGGCAGGCGGAGGCCGCCCACACCACCGACTCGACCAGCTCGCGCCGGGACGTGCCCCCGGATCGGGGCCACTCGAGCAGCACCCGCAGCGCGGCGAGCACGTCGCCGTCGCGCAGCGCCGCGACCACCGGCCGCAGCGCGTTCACGTGCAGCCGCTCGACGAGCATCGCCGCCTGCCCGGGCGGCCGGAACCCGGCCAGCCCGGTGAACGGCGTGAGCGCGCAGACCAGCTCCGGCTTGTGCCAGGGGTCGGTGTAGTTCGCGTCCCCCCGGGCGTGGCCGTCGGCGGCCTGCTCGGCGTCCGGGTGGACCTGCAGCGACAGCGGCGCGTCCACCGCGATCAGCTTCATCAGGTACGGCAGCCGCTCTCCGAACCGACCGGCGACCGCCTCACCGAGGGTCCCCGCCGGGTCGGCCGTGACCGCGTCGGCGAGGGTGATCTCGGCCCTGTCCCTGGTCAGCCGGGAGGACGCGGCCGGGTGGGCGCCCAGCCACATCTCGGCCTCCGGCCCGGAGGCGGGCCGCCCGGTCAGCTCGGCGATGGCCGTCCGGGAGCCCCAGGGATAGTCCTTGATGACATTGGTGAGCAGGTCCACATGCGTCCTTCGGGCGTCAAGGGGGGGTTCCGAGACTAACGGGGTTCGTTGACGCATCGGAGCACGGGGTGACGCACGAGCGCGCCGGGGTCCACCTCGCCGCCGGTGACGTGGAAGACCGCGGTCTCCCCCGGCAGCAGCGTGACGAGCTGGTCGTCCACGGTCGCGCGAGGATCGAGCCGGTCGGGGAAGATCGCCAGCTCGCGCACGATCGTCCGCGCGGTCACCCGCACCCGCAGCCCGCCCTCGATCTCCTCGACCACCGTGTCCATCTCCGCCGGCGGGTAGTCCATGGCCTGGTCCTCACTCGGGAACCGCAGGGCGCGTACGTCGTCGAGGGTGGCCACCAGCACCTCGCCCGCCGGATGTCCTGCCCACGCGCCTCCCCTGGGCAGCTCGGGCAGGTCGACGGACGCCGTGCCCCGCGCCGGGACCGACACGTCGAAGCGCTCCTTGGCGAGGATCTCCCCCGCCAGGGTGAGCCGGTCGACGGCGAGCTCGCCCGACCACGGCTCGTCGGTGTCGTTGACGACCGCCAGCGTGCCGCCCTGGTCGCCCTGGAAGGTCAGCAACCGGTCGGCGTACGCGCGGCGCAGCGCGTACCACAGCGGCTTGCGCCGGCCGCCGCCGTCCACGGCCGCCCAGGAGGTGACCGGCCAGCAGTCGTTGAGCTGCCACACGATCGTGCCCATGCAGTGGGGCGCGAGCGCCCGGAACCGCTCGATGCCGAACGCCATCGCCCTGGCCTGGTTGAGCTGGGTGTAGTAGTGCCAGTCGTCGAACCCGTCCGGCCGGGGCAGGTGCTCGCCGAGGCCGCGCAGCAGCTTGAGGTCGCCGTCGATCGCCTTCTGGTGGTGGGCCACGCCCGGGGAGACCGGCGTCAGCGGGTCGTCGGACACCGCGGCGCGCAGCGTCGCGTACGTCGGCGGGCCCTGGAAGCCGAACTCGGCCACGAACCTCGGGGTGTAGGTCGCGTAGTGGGTGTAGTCGTGGGTGTTCCAGACCGTCCAGATGTGGACCGTGCCCTTGGCCGGGTCGTTCGGCGGCAGGTCCGGGGATCCGGAGTAGGGGCTGCCCGGCCAGTAGGGCCGGCTCGGGTCGAGCTCGGCGACGACCCGGGGAAGCAGGTCGTAGTAGAAGCCGCCGCCCCAGCTGCGTCCCTCCAGCTTCTCCTGCCAGCCCCAGTCGGCGTGGCCCTCGATGTTCTCGTTGTTGCCGCACCACAGCACGAGACTGGCGTGGCGGGCCAGGCGGGCGACGTGCTCGCGGGCCTCCGCCTCCACCTCCGCGGCGAAGCGGCCCTCCTCCGGGTAGGCCGCGCACGCGAACGGGAAGTCCTGCCAGACGAGCAGGCCCATCTCGTCGGCGAGGTCGTAGAAGTCCTCGCTCTCGTATCTGCCGCCGCCCCACACCCGCAGGCAGTTGGCGCCCGCGGCGGCCGCCTGGGCGAACCGCTCGGCGAGGCGCTCCCGGGTGATCCGGCTGGGGAAGCAGTCGTCGGGGATCCAGTTGAAGCCCTTGACGAAGACGGGCTTGCCGTTGATCACGAAGGTGAACGCGTCATCGGTCCGGTCCAGCTCGACCGACCGGAATCCGATCCTGCCCGTCCACTCCTGGTCCTCCAGCCGGACCACGAGGTCGTACAGGGGCTGCTCGCCGTACCCGCGCGGCCACCACAGGTCGGGGTCCGGCACGGTCAGCGTGACGACCGTCCGCCGCTGCCCGGCTGCGACGGTCACGCTTTCGGTCACGCCCGCGACCGACGCCGAGAGGGTCAGGGGCCGCTCGGCGGCGCGCTCGATCGCGACGTGCACCTCGACCGTGCCGTCCGCCGCGGCGAAGGGGCGCACCTCGGTGATGCGGGCGGTGCTCCAGGTCTCGATGCCGATGGGCCGCCAGATCCCGGCGGTGACCACCGTCGGTCCCCAGTCCCAGCCGAAGTTGCAGGCCATCTTCCTGATGAACTGGTACGGCTCGGCGTACGCGCCGGGGCGGTCGCCGAGGGCCGCCCTCTGCGCCTCCGCGTACCCGTACGGCGGGTCGAACAGGATCTTGAGCGTGTTCTCGCCCTCGCTCAGCAGGTGCCGCACGGGAAACCGGTACGACCGGTGCATGTTGGCCGTCGTGCCGATCTCGACGCCGTTGAGCACGAGCGTGGCGGCCGTGTCGAGCCCCTCGCAGACGAGGTCCGCCCGGTCGTCGTCAGCGCCGTCCCCCGCTGACTCCCACGTGAAGGTGGTCTCGTACGACCATGCCGTACGGCCGATCCAGGTCAGCCGGTCCTCGTTGTCGTCCAGGTACGGATCCTCGATCAGCCCGGCGGCGAGGAGGTCGGTGTGGACGCAACCGGGAACGGCCGCGGGCAGTCCCGCGACCACCGGCCGGAGCTGCCCGGTCGACGACACGGCGGTGACGGTCCACCCGTCGTGCAGGGGACGGTACGAGCTCACGCTTTCTCCTTATCGGCGCACGCCACATAGTGATCACTGTCGATCTCGGCCAGCCCGGGGCGGGTCCGGCTCTCCTGCGGCGCCTCGTGGTACGCGCACGGCACGTCCTCGACGGCGCCCGTCCCCTCGGCGCCCGTCCCCTCGGCGTCCGTCCACTTGGCGTGCAGCCGGGGGACCGAGGCCAGCAGCGAGCGCGTGTAGGGATGCGCGGGGCTGCCGAAGACGAGGTCCGTCCGGCCCATCTCCACGATCCTCCCGTGCCGCAGCACCACGGTCCTGTCGCTGACGTAGTTGCCGAGCGACAGGTCGTGCGTGACGAACAGGATGCCGAGGCCACGCGCCCGCAGGTCGGCGAGCAGGTTGAGCACGTCGATGCGGGTCGACGCGTCGAGCATGCTGATGATCTCGTCGGCGACCAGCAGCCGGATGTCGAGGAGCACCGCCCGGGCGATCAGCATGCGCTGGAGCTGCCCGCCGCTGAGCTGATGGGGATACTTGCCGAGCACGTTGCCGGGGTCGAGCCGCACGCTCTCCAGCGCGCCCTCCACGCGCTTTCGCCACTCGTCCGCGCCGGCCCTGGGGAAGTACTGCTCCTTGATCATCGCGAACACGCGGTCGGCCCGGAAGACGGGGTTGTAGCAGCTGAAGGGATCCTGGAAGACGCCCTGCACCTGCCGGTAGTACTCCTTGCGGTCCTTGATCGAGGTGATGTCCCTGCCGTCCAGGGTGATCGTGCCGCCGCTGACGGAGGCGAGGCGCAGGATCATCCGGCCGAGCGTGCTCTTGCCGCTGCCGCTCTCCCCGATGAGCGAGACCACCTCCCCCTCGCCGACCTCGAAGCTCACGTCGGAGACGGCCTTCAGCTCGCGCCCGCCGAACGCGCCGACGCGGTAGACCTTGGACACACCGTCGAGCTTGAGCATCTATTCGGCCTTCCAGCAGGCGACGAGGTGGCCCGGGGCCACCTCGGCGAACGGCGGCTGCTCGGCGCACTGGTCGAACGCGAGCGGGCAGCGATCTCTGAACCGGCATCCCCCGGGCGGCTTGAGCAGGGACGGCGGACTGCCGGGGATCCCCGCCAGCCGGCGGTCCTCGTAGCGCACCCCCACCTCGGGCAGCGCGGAGACGAGCTGCTGGGTGTACGGATGCCTCGGGGCGGTGACGAGCACGTCGGCCGGGGCCTTCTCGGCCAGCCGCCCGGCGTACATCACCATGATCGAGTCGGCGATCTGGTAGACGAGCGAGATGTCGTGGGTGACCACCATCATGCTCGTGACCAGGCCACGGTCGCGGAACCCGAGCAGCGTCGTGGCCACGGCCTTCTGGCTCGACACGTCGAGCGCGGAGGTGACCTCGTCGGCGATCAGCAGCGAGGGGTTCAGCAGAGTGGAGACCACCATGACCACCCGCTGCTTCATGCCACCGGACAGCTCGATCGGATAGCGGTCGAGCACGTCCTTCGACAGGCCCACCAGCTCCAGCCGCCGCTCCAGCTCGGCCCGGTCCGGCCGCTCGCCGCGCGAGTCCAGCAGCTCGCCGACCATCCTGCCGATCTTCCTGGTCGGGTTGAGCGCGCTCATCGAATACTGCGGGATGAGCGACACCTTCCGGAAGCGGAACTCGTCCATCGCGTCGTCGTCCGACAGCGGCATCGCGGCGCCGTCCAGCTCGACGGTGCCGCCGACGTGCCGCATGCGGCCGTCCAGGCGGATGAGGCTCTTGGCGAGCGTGGACTTGCCCGAGCCGGACTCCCCGGCCAGGCCCATGATCTCGCCGTCGGCCACGGAGAACGTGACGCCGTCGAGCGCCTTCACCTCGCCGCGCAGCGTCCGGTAGTAGACCCGGAGGTCGGTGACATTCAGCGCCACGTCACATCTCCCTCAGCTTCGGGTTGAACACCTCGTCCAGCCCGACGTTCATGACGTAGAGCGCGCCGACGATCGCCGTGATGCCGGCGCCCGGAGGGATGAACCACCACCACAGGCCGAGCTGCAGCGCGCTCCACCGCGCGGCGTTGTTGAGCATCAGGCCGAGCGAGACCCCCTCGGTGGGTCCGAGGCCGATGAAGTCGAGCGAGGCGGCGATCAGGATCGCGCTGCCGAACAGCAGGATGAACGTCAGGAACAGGTACGAGCTCATGTTGGGCGCGATCTCCCTGAGGATGATCCTCGGGGTGCGCACCCCGCTCAGCCGGGCGAGGTCGACGAAGTCGCGCGAGCGCAGCGAGAACGTCTGCGCCCTGATCGCCCGCGCCGCCCACGGCCACGAGGTCAGCCCGATGAACAGCGCCTGCACGCCGATGCTGCGCACGCCCAGGTAGGCGTTGACGATCAGCAGCACGACCAGCGCGGGCAGCACGAGCACGATGTTGGTGAGCATGGTGAGCAGTTCGTCGACCCACCCGCCGCGGTAGCCCGCGACGAACCCCACGACCATGCCGACGGCCGCCGCCAGCACGCCGCCGAGCACGCCCACGAGGAACGTGGCGCGCAGGCCGTACAGGAACTGGGCGAAGACGTCCTGGCCGAAGGTGGTCGTGCCGAACCAGAACTCCCCCGACGGCGCGGCCATGGGCGGCCCGACGTAGTCGTTCGGCCCGTGGTCGAACATCAGCGGCCCGACCAGGCCGGCCACGAGGAACACGAGGATGACGACCGTGCCGGCGACCAGCTTGCGGTTGCGCAGCGCGAAGTGCAGCGCCTCGTATCTCACAGCGCTTCTCCCACCGCTTCTCACACCGCTTCTCCCATCCCGGTCCTGGTGCGCGGGTCCACCAGGACGTACGCGACGTCGATGACGAAGTTGGCGATCAGCACGCCGATGACGATGAACAGGAAGGTGCCCTGCAGCAGGAAGAAGTCCTGGTTCTGGATGGCCTGGAGGATCAGGTGCCCCAGCCCGGGATAACTGAAGACGATTTCGGTGACCAGCGCGCCGGCCACGAGCACGCCGAGTTGCAGGGCCAGGCCGGTCACCTGGGGCAGGATCGCGTTCCTGAACGCGTAGCGCCGCACCAGCCGCGCAGGCGCGCCGAGGGCCCGCAGGTAGTTGACGTAGTCCGCCTCAAGCTCGTAGATGATCATGTTGCGCATGCCGATGGCCCAGCCGCCGAACGCGACCAGGAACAGCGAGGCGAACGGGAGGAACCAGTGCTCGGCGAGGCTGCCGACGAACCCCCACGACAGGGACGGCTGCAGGTCGAAGCCGTACGCCCCGGCGACCGGGAACACGCCCGCGACGATGCCGAGCGCCCAGGCCAGCAGGATCGCCAGCCACATGTACGGGGTGGCGGTCAGCACGTAGCCGACGGGAAGCACGGTGTTGTCGAGCCACTTGCGCCGCGCGGCGAACGCGCCGAACCGGTTGCCCGCGAACCAGCTCAGCAGGATGGACGGGATCAGCAGGCCCAGCGTGTACGGGACCGCCCGGATGATGACGTCGGACACCGGCGTGGGGAACAGCCAGATGCTGATGCCGAGGTCGCCCCGCAGCAGCGAGCCCCAGAAGTTGAGGTACTGCTGCCACAGCGGCAGGTCGAAGCCGAACATCGCGGTGTAGTGCGCCCGCATGGCCTCGACGGCCGCCGGCTGTGCGACGTTGGCCCGCGAGAGCATGCTCTGCACGGGGTCGCCCGGCATGAACCGCGGGATCATCCAGTTGATGGTCACGGCCACGAAGAACGTCAGGCCGTAGATGAGAAGTTTTCTGCCGAAATAGCGGCGCAATTCGACCTCCCGGTCGCGGAACGGCGCCCCCCCTCCCGTACGCAGGGTGGAAGGGGGGCGCGAGAAGATCAGCCTCCGGAGGCCGGCTGGAGCTCGGTGAGCATGAGCGTGCCGCCCATCTCCAGCCAGTTGCGCCACACCGTCGGCGGGTACTTCGGCGCGTCCGCCGCGCTGGTGGGCCAGTTCTTCCAGGTCGAGTCGGTGGTCTGCGACCACAGGCCGTTGTACCAGAGCGGGACGACCGGCATGTCCCCGAGCTGGATCTTCTGCAGTTCCGAAGTGATCTTCTTCATGCCCTCGACGTCCTCGGGCTTGACCTGGTCGAGCTGCTGCGTGAGCTCCCACGCCCGCTTGTTCTCGTACCGGCCGAAGTTCGTCGTGCTCTGCAGCTTCTGCACCGGCAGCCGGAACAGGTAGTCGTAGTACAGCCAGGGCGTGTTCGCGAGCTGCTTGTCGTTGTTGAGGACGAGGTCGAACTTGCCCTGGTTGCGCACGTCGACGAGCGCGTTGTAGTCGGGGAAGTCGGCCTCGATGTCGATGCCGGCCGCCTTGGCGCTGGAGCTGATTACCCGGGCCGCCTCCATCCAGTCGGTCCACCCGGCGGGCACGATCAGCTTCAGCGAGATCTTGGCGCCGCTCGGCGACTCCACCAGCCCGTCGCCGTTGCGGTCCTTGTAGCCGGCGTCGGCGAGCAGCTGCTTGGCCTTGTCCGGGTTGTAGGAGAAGCCGAGCGCCGAGGTGACGTTCTTGTCGACGTACTTGTCCCACTGCGGCAGCAGGCCGGACGGGTCGGACGCCTTGACCAGGTTGCCGTAGACGCCCTCGACGATCTTCTTGGTGTCGATGGCGTAGGCGACCGCCTTGCGGAACTCCTTGTCGTCCATCGGCTTCTTCGCCGTGTTGAACCACATCCAGGTGGTGTTCGCCGGCAGCATGTACGGCGGCTGGTCGTAGTAGGTCTTGATGCCGAAGCTGCCCTTGACCAGGTTCGCGATGCCCGGCAGGAAGTTGTTGCTGAGGTCGAGGCCCTTCTGCAGCAGCAGGCCCATCGCGACCTCGTTGCTGGAGTTGACGATGTCGACGATGTACTTGGGCTTCACGTCCTTGTTCAGCGCCTTCGTCGCCCACCAGCCGTCGCGCTTGACCCAGACCATGCGGTCCTGGTCGTGCGACTGGTAGGCGTACGGGCCGGTGCCGACGGGCTTCTCGTTGACCCCGTTCATCACCTCGTCCTCGGACCGCCCCTCCCACAGATGCTTGGGGACGATGGCCCGGCTGTAGAGGTGGTTGGCCCACTCCTGGTAGTTGGCCGTGGCGAAGGTGAACTTGATCGTGTAGTCGTCGACCTTCTCGGCGCTCTTCATCCAGTCCCAGAGCGGATGGTAGGGGACGGTCTCCATCTTGCCGAGCTCGAACGTGAAGATGACGTCGTCGGCCGTGAACGGCTTGCCGTCCGACCAGGTGATGCCCTTGCGCAGCTTGAGCGTGTATTCCAGCTCTCCGGTCCAGTCGCCGCTCTCGGCCAGCCAGGGCGTGAACTTGTCGGTGTTCGGGTCGTACATGAAAAGCGTCTCGTAGACCAGGCCCTTGGTGCCGGTGGCGAAATCCCATTCGCGCAGCGGATTCCAGTTCGCGGGCGGTCCCCACTGGGTGCCGCTGGTGTAGAGGGTCTCGTTGCGGGGGAAGGCCCCGCCGCTGCCGCCCGCGGGCGCGGCAGCGCCGCCTCCCGCCGCGCCGTCTCCCGCCGGGCCCGTCGGCGTGGACGACCCTCCGCCTCCCGAACATGCCGCGCTCAACAGGCCGGCCGCCAGCACCGGTATAAGAAACCGCGTTCGGTTTCGCATGGTGACTCTCCTTCCCCCACGCGACACCGCGCGGGGTCCGCACTACCGCCAGGCCCCGATGATGTTCGGCTCGCAATTGCTGAACCGGATAAGTACCGAGACCGTAAAATCACCATGTATCTGGTGTCAATAGAAAGAAGATGGAGGCAAAGTAACGGTAGTAGGGTGAGGGTCACTGGACCGGTTCAGTCGAGGGGACACGTGAGAAGACCGACCATCGCGGACATCGCACGGCAGGCGGGGGTCTCCAAGGGCGCGGTCTCGTACGCCCTGAACGGCCAGCCAGGGGTGTCGGAAGCCACCAGGGCCCGCATCCTGGCCATCGCGAACGAGATCGGCTGGCGCCCGAACATCGCGGCCAGGGCGCTCAACGGCGCCCGGGCGCACGCCGTGGGCCTCGCCCTGTGCCGGCCCGCCCGGTTCCTCGGCGTCGAGCCGTTCTTCATGGAGCTGATCAGCGGCATCGAGGCGGAGCTGTCCTCCCGCTCCTACGCGCTGCTGCTCCAGGTGGTCGGCGACCACGAGGCCGAGATGGGCGTCTACCGCCGTTGGTGGGGAGAGGGCCGGGTGGACGGCGCGATCCTCGTCGACCTCCACCTCGACGACCCCCGCGTGCCGCAGGTGGAGGAGATGGGCATGCCCGTCGTCGTCCTCGGGCACCCCTCGGCCGCCGGATCGCTCGTGCCGGTCTGGGCCGACGACCGCGCGGCCGTACGCGAGACGGTGGAGTATCTCGTCGCGCTCGGGCACCGGCGGATCGCCCGCGTCGCCGGGCTGCCCCGGCTGTCGCACACGGCGATCCGCGACCGGGCGTTCGACGAGGTCTGCGCGGGCCTCGGGCTGGACGCCTGCCCGATCGTGCACACCGACTACACGGGCGAGGAGGGCGCGCGGGCCACGCGGCGGCTGCTCAGCTCATCCGAGCGGCCCACGGCGATCGTCTTCGACAACGACATCATGGCCGTGGCGGGCCTGTCGGTCGCGCAGGAGATGCGGCTCGACGTGCCGGCCGGCCTGTCCGTCGTCGCCTGGGACGACTCCCCGCTCTGCCAGGTCGTCCGACCGCCGCTGACCGTGCTCACCCGCGACATCCCGGCGTACGGCGCGCACGCGGCCCAGCGGCTGCTCGCGCTGATCGACGGCGTGGAGGCCAGGCCGCTGGAGGACGAGGCCCCGCGCCTGACCACCCGCGGCAGCACGGCGCCGCCCGCGTAAGCCGGCCGTGTAGCCGGTCGGGCAGCCGGGGGAGGATCTACCTGTTTGAAAGGTGACGTTCAGGAGAGATCGCTACACTTGGCCCCGTTTGCCGCTACTGGCTCTCGACCTGGTGAGAAACACCTGGTCCGACCCTCAGGAGCACGACAGTGGGTCACGTCGACGTCCGTCCCGCCCCCCCGGTGGAGGACCTCCCGGCGCCGCCGCAACGGACGCCGCCCAAATGGCGGCCGTGGCTATGGGTCACGCTGTCGGGAGCGCTGGGCGTGCTCACCGGTGCCGCCACCTTCGCCGTCGGCGGGTACGTCAAGCTGAGCGGCAACGTCAAGCACGAGACGGTGACCCAGAAGGATCTCGGGGGCGAGGCACGCCCGCAGAAGATCAGCAAGGCGCTCAACGTGCTGATCGTCGGCTCGGACCAGCGCAACGGCGCCAACGCCAAATACGGCAAGTTCCCCGGCGAGCGCACCGACACGATCATCGTGGCGCACATCTCCCCGAACCGGGACGGCGCGGTGCTGATCAGCTTCCCGCGCGACTCACTCGTCCGCCTCCCCGCCTGCGCGGCCAGGGGCAACCTGCCGGGTCAGCGCCCGCACGTCGGGATGATCAACGAGTCGTTCAACTCCGGCGGCATCGCCTGCACCTGGAAGACGATCGAGGGCCTCACCGACATCCGCATCGACCACTTCGTGAAGGTGGACTTCACCGGCTTCAAGACGATGGTGAACGCGCTGGGCGGCGTGCAGGTCTGCCTGCCGCAGGCCGTCCACGACAAGAAGGCGCTGCTCGACCTGCCCGCGGGCAGGCAGACCCTGAAGGGCGAGCAGGCGCTGGGGTATGTCCGCGCCCGCTACTCGCTCGGCGACGGCTCCGACATCGGCCGGATCCAGCGCCAGCAGATGTTCCTCGCCTCGATGGCCAAGAAGGCCATGAGCGGCGAGACGCTGACCAACCCCGCGACGCTGTTCGGGTTCCTCGACGCGGCGACCAAGTCGATCACCACCGACCCCGACCTCACGATCGGCGTGATGAAGGACCTCGCGACGAGCGCGGAGGGCCTGACCGCGGGGCAGATCCGCTTCGTCACCACCCCCTGGCGCTACTCGATCACCAACCCCGGCCGGGTGGAGTGGGTGGAGCCGCAGGCCCAGCGGCTGTTCAAGATGGTCGCCGCCGACCAGATCGCCAAGAACGTCAAGAGCGGCGAGCAGAAGATCCCCAAGTCGCAGATCCACATCGTGGTCCGCAACGGCAGCGGGCAGCAGGGACTCGGCACCCAGGTGGCCGCGGAGCTGGAGCAGCGCGGCTACCACATCGTCAAGGTCGAGCAGGCGCCCAGGCCGTACGCCAAGACCGTCGTCGCGTACTCGGGGAACGGCGAGAGCCGTGCGTCCAGGCTGTTCCGCGAACTCAAGAAGTCGCGGTCCCACCTGGTGCGCACGGGAACCACGCAGACCCTCATCCTGGGGATCGGGGCCGACTGGCAGGGGATGAAGCCCCCCAAGACGCTCGACGACGTGGAGGGCTTCGACGCCACTCAGGACAGCTGCACGGCCTCCTGAGCCGCTAGCCGCTAGTTGAAGAGCCAGCCGAACAGACCGCCGCCCCGGCCCGACGACTCCTGCGTGGGGGCGGGCGCGCTGGTCGGCTGCTCGGTGACCGGATCGGCGGTGGGGGCCGTGGCCGCCTGGTCCCCGGACCCACCGGTGTCCGTTCCCGAGGTCTTCCCGCCCGACCGGTCGTCGGACGACCGCTCGTTCGTGTCGACCGACACCCGGGACCGCGACGGGCGCTGGGCGTCGTCGCCCTGGGAGCCGGTGTCCTGCGCGTGCGACCGGGACGAGTTGCGCGTGGGCGCGGACGACGCGGCAGGCGCCGAGGTCCCGGACGTTCCCGGCCGGGTGCGTGCGGGCTGTGCCGTGGGAGCGTCGGTCGGCGCCGTCGCGGTGGGTTCGTCGACGGGCTCGTCAGTGGGCTCGTCGGTGGGCAGCGCGTCGGACTCCCCGCCCGTGGCGTCGCCGTCGGGCGCCGGCGAGACCGGCGCCGTGGCGGCCGTCCCCGCCTTGGCGGCGCAGTTCGCCCCGCCTTCGCACTCCGCCCCGTCGGGCTGCCCGACCCACAGCGCCAGCGCCCAGATCGCGCCCAGGACGCCGACGGCGATCAGCCCGGTGCGCAGCAGCATCCCGCCGCGCCCCGAACGCTCGTCGTCGTCCTCGTCCAAGTCCGGGGCATTGCGCCAGCCGGAGCCGAGGAAACCGCGCGGATCGGTGTCCCCGTCGCGCATCAGTTCCCCGTCGCGCATCATCTCCTCGTCGCCCACCGGTCCCTCGGACCGGAACCGTGGGGTGCGTCCGGCGGCGTAGTCATCCTGGTCGGCGTGGTCGGCGGGGGTCTGCGCCGGATGGTCCGGCTGCCAGTCCTCCGACAACACGTCGCCCTGCTCGCCCGGCGCGCCGGCGAGAGCGTGCTCGTCCTGCTCCTCGGACCAGAACCGGTCTCCCTCCCCGCCGTACTGGCCTTCGCCCGTGATGTACGGCCGGAGGTAGGAGCCGTCCTGCTCGTAGGCGTCCTCGGTGACCGGGTCGCGCATGAAGGTCCTTCCTCAGAGAGCTTTTGGGTCATGTCCCAATAGCGAACGTTCCTAGCACTGGTCGACACGTCTTGTCTGGAAATTTCACAACAATCACTGGAAGCAGATTTGTCACGGACGCCACAAACCCAGGAAACCCATCGGGCTTGACGGGAATCCTGGAACGGTCTTTAATATCGACTAATCCGACTGACTTGGTAGGAATCTCCGGAATAGAGGAACAGGCATGACAGTGCGCAGGCTCGGGGCCATCGCAGCCGCCGTCGTGGCGACGACCACCCTGGTCACCGCCTGCGGGGGAGACAACGCCGGCGGGGGCGACGGCGGAGGCAAGGTGCAGTTGGCGCTGGTCGCCTACTCGACCCCCCAGGCGGCGTTCGAGGGCGTCATCAAGGCCTTCCAGAAGACGCCCGAGGGCAAGAACGTCACCTTCACCCAGTCGTACGGCGCGTCCGGCGACCAGAGCCGCGCCGTGGCGAACGGCCTCAAGGCGGACATCGTCGAGTTCTCTCTGGAGACCGACATCACCCGGCTGGTGAAGGCCGGCATCGTGGCCGAGGACTGGAACTCGGGCCCCACCAAGGGGATGCTCACCAAGTCCGTCGTCGTCATCGGCACCCGCAAGGGCAACCCGAAGGGCATCAAGACCTGGGACGACCTCGTCAAGCCGGGGATCGAGGTCCTCACCCCGAACCCCTTCACCTCCGGCGCCGCCCGCTGGAACCTCCTCGCGGGCTACGGCGCCAAGTCGAACAAGGGCGCCGACCAGGCGGCCGGGCTCACCTACCTCGACGCGCTCCTCAAGAACGTGCCGGTCCAGGACGACAGCGGCCGCAAGGCGCTGCAGACCTTCGCCGGCGGCAAGGGCGACGCGCTCCTCACGTACGAGAACGAGGCGATCTTCGCCCAGCAGAACGGCCAGGAGCTGGAGTACACCATTCCGGACGCGACGCTCCTCATCGAGAACCCCGTGGCCGTGACGAAGACCAGCGCCCACCCCAAGGAGGCCCAGGCCTTCCTCAAGTACCTCTACTCCACCGACGCCCAGACGATCTTCGCGAAGAACGGCTACCGCCCGGTGATCGACGGTGTCACCGGCTTCGACTGGCAGACCCCGCCGCAGCTGTTCACGATCCAGGACCTCGGCGGCTGGGACAAGATCACGACCGAGTTCTTCGACCCCAAGGCCGGCAAGGTCGCGGAGATCGAGCGCAAGCTCGGCGTGGCCACCGAGAAGTGACGCGAGAAAAGTGACGCGAAAATGACCGCGATCACCGTACGTCCGGCCCGGCGCCTGGCCGGCGGCACCGCCGCCGGCCTCGGCGTCGCCGTCCTGTACCTGAGCCTGATCGTGCTGATCCCGCTGGCCGCCGTCGTCTGGCGCTCGGCCGACGAGGGGCCGGGGTACTTCTGGCGCTCGGTCACCACCCCCGACGCCTGGGCGGCGCTCACGCTGACCATCGGCGCCTCCGCGCTCGTCGCCCTGATCAACCTGGTCATGGGCACGGCGATCGCCTGGGTGCTGGTCCGCGACCGCTTCCCCGGCCGGGCGGTGCTCGACACGATCATCGACCTGCCGTTCGCGCTGCCGACCATCGTCGCCGGCCTCGTCCTGCTCTCGCTGTACGGCCCGCAGTCCCCGCTCGGGATCAACCTGGCCTACAGCAGGGCCGGAGTCGTGCTGGCGCTGCTGTTCGTCACACTGCCGTTCGTCGTCCGCACGGTGCAGCCGGTCCTGCTGGAGCTCGACGCGGAGATGGAGCAGGCGGCGGCCTCCCTCGGCGCGGGCCCGTTCCAGATCTTCCGCCGGGTCATCCTGCCGAACCTGATCCCCGCGATGCTGTCCGGCACCGCCCTCGCCTTCACCCGGGCGATCGCCGAGTTCGGTTCGACCGTGCTCATCTCGGGCAACCTGCCGTTCAAGACACAGGTCGCGGCGGTGAACATCTTCAGCCAGATCGAGGGCGACAACACCACCGGCGCGGCCGCGATCTCGACGGTCCTGCTCGTGGTGGCCCTGGTCGCGCTGATCACGCTCGACGTCCTGCAGCGCTGGGGGAGCCGCCGTGGCTAAGCACGTCCTGCGCCTGGTCGCCGTCGCCTACGTCCTGTTCCTGCTGGTCCTGCCCGTGATGCTGATCATCTGGCGGACCTTCGGCGACGGGCTGGCGCCGTTCGCCGAGGCCCTGACCTCCCCGTCGGCCCTGCACGCCTTTAAAGTCACGCTGACGGTCGCCGGCTGGGCGGTCGTGGCCAACACGGTCTTCGGGGTCGGCACCGCGCTCCTGCTCGTCCGGCACGAGTTCCCCGGAAAGCGGCTGCTGGGGGCGTTCATCGACCTGCCGATGGCCGTCTCGCCGGTCGTCGTCGGGCTCGCGCTCATCCTCGTGTACGGCCGGTTCTCCCCCTTCGGCGGCCTGCTGGAGAGCTGGGGAATCCAGGTGATCTTCTCTACTCCCGGCATGGTGCTGGCCACCGTGTTCGTGGCGCTGCCGCTCGTCGTACGGGCCGTCGTTCCGGTCCTGGAGGAGCTCGGCGACGAGCAGGAGCAGGCGGCGCACACGCTGGGGGCGAGCCGCCTCCAGACGTTCCTCCGCATCACGCTCCCCGGCATCCGCTGGGCCCTCGGCTACGGCATCGTGCTCTGCCTGGCCCGTTCACTCGGCGAGTACGGCGCGGTCGCGGTGGTCTCCGGCCGCCTCGTGGACCAGACCCAGACGCTGACGCTGTTCGTGGAGGAGCGGTTCCAGAACTTCGACCAGCCGGCCGCGTTCGCCGCCGCCACGGCCCTCGCCCTGATCGCCGTGGTCACCCTGCTGCTCACCAAGCTCCTGCGCCCGAAGGATCGGTCTGATGGCAATTGAGGTACGCGACGTGAACAAGTCGTTCGGGACGACGCCCGTCCTGCACGACGTGTCGCTGGACGTCGCCGCGGGGTCGCTCACCGCCCTGCTCGGCCCAAGCGGCGGGGGGAAGTCGACGCTGCTGCGGGTGATCGCCGGCCTGGAGCGGCCCGACACCGGCACGGTGCGGATCTCCGGCGTCGACGCCACCCGGCTGTCCCCGCAACGGCGGGGCGTCGGCTTCGTGTTCCAGCACTACGCCGCCTTCAAGCACCTCTCGGTCTTCCGCAACGTGGCCTTCGGGCTGGAGATCCGCAAGCGGCCCAAGGACGAGATCCGCAAACGCGTCATGGAGCTGCTGGAACTGGTCCACCTGGAGAAACTGGCCGACCGCTACCCGTCCCAGCTGTCGGGGGGCCAGCGCCAGCGCATGGCCCTGGCCCGGGCCCTCGCGGTGGAGCCCCAGGTGCTGCTGCTGGACGAACCGTTCGGCGCCCTCGACGCGCAGGTGCGCAA
This sequence comes from Microbispora rosea, assembly GCF_044460045.1. Taxonomy (NCBI): domain Bacteria; kingdom Bacillati; phylum Actinomycetota; class Actinomycetes; order Streptosporangiales; family Streptosporangiaceae; genus Microbispora; species Microbispora rosea. The sequence continues at coordinate 378,232 of NZ_JBITJO010000001.1, forward strand.
GGAACTGCGGACGTGGCTGCGGCGGCTGCACGACGAGGTCCACGTGACCACGGTGTTCGTCACCCACGACCAGGAGGAGGCCATCGAGGTCGCCGACACGATCGTGGTGCTGGCCGGAGGCGAGGTCGTGCAGACCGGCAGCCCCGGCGAGGTGTACGACAACCCGGCCAACCCGTTCGTGATGCGCTTCCTGGGCCCGGTCACCGAGATCGGCGGCAGCCTGGTCCGCCCGCACGACGTCGAGATCAGCCCCGGCCCCGTCGAAGGCGCCTCGCCCGCCGTGGTCTCCCGCGTCGTACGGCTCGGCTTCGAGGTGCGCGTGGAGGTGGAGATCGGCGGGCAGGAGGCCTGGGTCCAGGTGACGCGGGAGCAGGCCGACCGGCTCGGTCTCGGGCCGGGCGACACTGTGCACATCCGCCCCGCGCCGGGCGCCCGATCCCTGGTGCTCGCGCTGTGACGGACACAGCGACGGACGCTGTGATGGACGCTGTGTGAGACATGCGGCTATCCGTACGGACCCAGTACGCCCTGCGCGCCGCCGCCGAACTCGCCGCGGCGGCGCCGGGGCCGGTCCCGGCCGAGCGGATCGCGGCCGCCCAGCGCATTCCCCGGCGGTTTCTCGACAACATCCTGCTGCAGATGCGGCGGGCCGGCCTCATCCACAGCCAGCGCGGGCCCGACGGCGGCTACTGGCTGGCCCGGCCCGCCGAGCAGATCACGCTCGCCGACGTCGTCCTCATCATGGAGGGGACGCCCCCGGACAACGAGGGCTTCCACGGGGTCGCGGAGCCCCTCGGCGACGTCTGGACGGCGCTGCGCGACCACGAGCATGCGACGCTCACCGAGGTCACGCTCGCCCACATCGCAACCGGTTCACTTCCACCCCTCTGATCCCGATAGTTGTGGAAGACTCCACATTCAGATGGAACGTGCCGGGGCGTAGAGGCAGGCGGGATGGGTACTGCTGGGCAGCTCATCGTCGGGCGATACCGGCTGGTCCGCGCCCTCGGCCACGGCCGCTCCGGGCTGATGTGGGAGGGCCGCGACACGCTGCTCGACCGGCCCGTCGCGATCCGCGAGGTCCTGCTGCCCTCGAACCTGAGCGAGACCGCGCGGTTGCGGCTCGTCCAGCGGATCTCCCGTGACGCCCGCCAGGCCGAGCGGCTGCGCCACCCCCACATCGCCGCCGTCTACGACGTCGTCGACGAGGACGGCGCCAATGAAAACGGCGCCGACAAGAACGGTGCCCTCTACGTCGTGACGGAGCTGGTCCCCTCGCGCTCGCTCGACGGGGTGGTCTCCGGCGACGGACCGCTGCCCCCGGCCGAGGCCGCGCGGATCGCCCGCACGGTGCTGGCCGCGCTCACGCACGCCCACGCCGCCGGCGTACGGCACGGCGACGTCCGGCCCGCCAACGTGCTCCTCGCGCACGACGGACGGGTGGTGCTCGCCGATTTCGGCGTGTCGGTTCCCGGACCCGCCGGCTCTCTCACCGACCGTGGCGCCGAGACCTACCTCGCCCCGGAACGGGCCGGCGGCGGGCCGCGCACGGTCGCCGCCGACCTGTGGTCGCTGGGCGCCACCCTCCACACCGCCGCCACCGGCAGGCCGCCGGTTCAGGGGCCGTCGGAGGAGGTGCCCGGCGAACTGCGCGCGGTGCTCGCCGGGCTGCTGGCCCGGGAGCCCAGGCGGCGGATCGACGCGGAGACCGCCGACCGTCTGCTCGCCGAGATCGAGCCGCCCGCCCCATCTCGGCCCGTACGCCACCACCCCGGCCGTGCTCGTCGCATCACCGGAATCGCGGCGGCCGTGCTCGTCGCCTGCGCGGTGGGTGGATGGGCGGTCGGGGGCTGGGCTGTCGGGGGGTGGGCGGGGCTGCGTCCCGGCGAGGACAACCGGGCCGAGGCGGCCGCCTCTCGCGGGGCATCGGCCCTGGTCTCCCCGTCGGGCACCCCGTCGGTCCTTCCGTCGGTCTCGGCATCTGCATCGGCGTCCGGGCCGCCCGCGCGGCGGCTGAAGCTGAAGTGGCACACATCCGACGCCGGCTGGCGGGCCGGTGTGCCTCGGGGCTGGACACGCGAGGACGGGCCGTACTCGACCTCGTGGCGCTCGCACGACGGCGAGGCGGTGTTCACGGTCGAGGTGACCGCGCAGCGCGGCACCGATCCCCTGGCGGCGCTCGGCGAGGCGGAGGAGATTCTCCGTCCGGACGCCGGGACCTATCGCAAACTGCGCCTCCGGACCGTGACCGGCGAGCACGGCGCGTCCGCCGACTGGGAGTTCACCTGGACCCCGCGCAAGGCCTCGGCACGGGACCACCTGGCCAAGGGAGTGAAGTATCACCAGTACCGCCGGGTGATCTCCACGGACACGACGACGAGCGTGCTCACCTGGACCACCCCCGCCGCCGGCTGGGACGCCCTGCGGCCCACGCTCGTCAGGGTGCTCGCGCTCTTCCAGCCTCCGTCGGCCGTCCCGACGCCTTCCGCGGCCTGAAATCCACCCGCGCTCTCCCCTGCTGTGCCATGATTACGCACAGTGAAAGTGACAACGGTTTTCATTCCTGATCGGGGGCCGTGATGCGAGTGGCGTTCGTCGGCAAGGGCGGCAGCGGCAAGACCACACTGTCGTCGCTGTTCGTGAGGTACGCGACGCGGAGAGGGCCGGTCGTCGCGATCGACGCCGACATCAACCAGCACCTCGGCCTGGTCCTGGGGGTGGACCCGGCTGAGCACCCGCCGCCACTGGGCGGGATGCTGACCGAGATCAAGGACTACCTGCGCGGCGACAATCCACTGATCCGCGACGCGGCGTCCATGGTCAAGACGACCCCGCCGGGGCGCGGATCGCGGCTGGTCCGGCTCGGAGACCCGTTGTTCCCCTCCTGTTCCGTCGAGGGCGTCTCGCTCATGGTCACCGGCCCGTTCGAGGAGGACGACCTCGGCGTCGCCTGCTACCACTCGAAGCTGGGCGCGGTGGAGCTCTACCTCAACCACCTGGTCGACGGCCCCGGCGAGTACGTCGTGGTGGACATGACCGCGGGGGCGGACTCCTTCGCCTCCGGGTTGTTCACCCGTTTCGACCTCACCTTCCTGGTGGCCGAGCCGACCCGTCAGGGGGTGAGCGTCTACCGGCAGTACCGCGACCACGCCGCCGGGTTCGACGTCGCGATCGCCGTCCTGGGCAACAAGGTCCACTCGCCGGAGGACGTCGACTTCCTCCGCGAGCACGTCGGCGACGACCTGCTGACCTGGTTCGGCCACTCCCCCGCCATCCGCGGCATGGAGCAGGGCCGGCCCTTCGCGCTCGACGACCTGGAGCCCGCCGCCCACCAGGCCCTCGCCACCATGCTCGACCGCCTCGACGCGCAGCCCAAGGACTGGCCGAAGTTCGGCAGGCAGGCCGCGGAGTTCCACGTCAGGAACGCCCACTCGTGGGCCAACCGGGCGACGGGAGAGGACCTGGTCGCGCAGATCGACCCCGGTTTCGTGTACGGCCCCGCCGTCGCCGCCTCATGAACGTGTCGCCTCCGCGCCAGATGGAGGACCACGGTGTTCGATCTACCGTCAACTGCGTCCCCGCTCTCTGAGCAGACGCCGAGAGGAGAACAGCTCATGTCGCTGTCCGTGTCCAACGACCTGCTCGACCAGGCCCGTACCGGTGAGGTGGACGACGCGGCCTTCGTCGCCTGTGTCCGCGACTCGCTGCCGTACGCCTGGGCGACGATCACCGCTCTGGTCGAGCGGCGGGACCGGTCCGGCGCCGACTTCGCCGACAACCAGGTGCCGCCGCCCGACGAGACCGCTCGCGGTCAGTTGCTGCGCTGCCTGGCCAGCGACGCGATGCGCGGCGCCCTCGAAAGGCACTTCGGCGTACGGCTGGCCTTCCAGAACTGCCACCGCGTCGCGGTGTTCCGCCCCGACGCCACCGAGGCGTACCGGGAGTTTGTCACTCCCCGCGCGCAGATCCTGAACCAGAGCCCCGAACTGGTCGACTGCTGACCCTGCCGGTTCGATCGGGCCGTTTTATCGGGCCGTCTTATCGGGCCGGGGGCGGCGATCCGTTTCACGCCGCCCCCGGTCTCAGCGCTCGCACGGCCGGAAGCACCTCCGCGCCGAGGCGTGCGATGTTCTCCAGCGTCCGCGCACGGTCTCCGGCGCCCTCGACCATCAGGATGAGATGCCGCAGCCCGGTCCGCGCCGCCGTGGTCGTGATCTTTTCCACGCAGTGCTCCGCCGAGCCCACCGGGTGGATCCGGCACAGCAGGTCCACGTACTCCGCGATGTTCCGTCGCGGCGGCGGCCGGCCGTCCACGGGCACATACCCGGCCAGCCCCGGCCCGAGCCAGCGCGGCAGCGACTCCCGCATCTCCCGTACGGCCTGCTCGGTGGTGTCCGCCACGTAGCCGAGCGCGGCCCCGATGTGCGCCGCCGGGCCTGTCGCGTACGACTCGTAGGCGGCGATCGTCTCCGTCTTCTCGTCGTCGCCGACGTGCATGCCGAGGAGCATGGGCAGTCCCCGTTCCGCGGCGAGCCGGACCGTGCCGTCCGACGTGCAGGCGACGACCGGCGTCATCCGGGCCTGCGGGACCATCGAGACCTCCCTGAACCGGAAGAACTCGCCGTCCGCCGCCACCGGGCCGCCGTTCAGTGCCGTGCACAGCAGATCGAGCGATTCCGGGAAACCCCGCTCGAACCTCGCCGTACCGGTCCCGAAGACCTCCAGTTCCAGCCACGGCCCGCCACGCCCCACACCGAGCCGGAACCTGCCGTCCGACACGTGGTGGAGGATCGCCGCCTGCTCCGCCAACGCGACCGGATGCTGGACGGACAGCACGCTGACCGCCGTCCCGACTGTGATCCGGGAGGTCCGGCCCAGCGCCACGGCCGCCAGCGTCACCGCGGACGGGCAGACGCCGTACGACATGAAGTGGTGCTCGGCGATCCAGGCGTCGTCGAACCCGGCCCGTTCGGCGGCCTCGATCGCCTCCGTCGTGCCGCGCAGCACGTCCCCCGGCGCCATGCCCGGGAAGCCCGCCGCGACCAGGAAGACGCCGATCCTCATGCTCGCGGCCACGTCCTTACCGAGGGCCACCGTTGACGTAGAGCGTCTGACCGGTGACGTACGACGCGTCGTCGGAGGCGAAGAACGCCACCACGGACGCGACCTCGGTCGGCTGGCCGACCCGCCGCAACGGCACCCCCTGCGCGACCGCGGCCTGGTGCTCCTCCGGCGTCGCCCCCAGTCGCACGGCCGTCGCCTCGGTCATCGGCGTCGCGACGTACCCCGGCGCGACGGCGTTCACCCGCACGCCGAACGGGCCCAACTCGATCGCCATGGTCGCGGTGAGCCCCTGGATGCCCGCCTTGGCCGCCGCGTAGTTGGCCTGGCCCCGGTTTCCCAGCGCCGACCTGCTCGACAGGTTGACGATCGCTCCCGACCGCTGCTCCACCATGTGCTTCTGGACGGCCCGGCTCACGAGGAAGACGCTCTTGAGGTTCACGTCGACGACCTTGTCCCAGTCTTCCTCCGACATGCGGAACAGCAGGTTGTCGCGGGTCAGCCCGGCGTTGTTCACGAGCACGTCGATCCGCCCGAACTCGGCCATCACCCCCGGCACCAGCGCCTCTACCTGAGCGCTGTCGGAGACGTCGCAGCCGAACGCGACCGCCCTGCCCCCGGTGACGGTGATCTCGTCCACGATCGAGGCACACCGGTCCGCGGTGAGGTCCACGCAGGCCACCGCCGCGCCCTCGGCAGCCAGCCGGCGTGCGATCGCCGCACCGATACCCCGCGCCGCGCCGGTAACCACCGCGAACTTCCCCGTGAACCGTGACATCGCCCGCCTCCTCCCCTCAATTCGATCACAGCAACTTGCTCCGAGTCATCCTCCCGGCCGTGTCGCAGCACAGCAGGCATGGGCGCTGCCCGCCTAAACCCGTAGCCGTGTGGCTCCGAGTCGGTGGTAGGTGAAGGTCCAGCGGTCGGTGCCGGTTTTGCGGCGGGTGTAGCGGTGGGGGTGCTGGTAGCGGTCGCGGTTGTGGAACTGGCAGGCCGGGCCGAGGAGCTTCAGGTCCGTGAGTCCGCCGGTGCTCCAGTTGTCGGCGTGGTCGATCTGGCACATGGTCGCCGGGAGCGGGCAGCCGTCGATCCAGCAGGTCGCGTAGCGGGCGAAGATCGCCCTGCGTTGGGCGGGGGTGGCCAGGCGGACCTTGCGGCCCATGTCGAGCACCTGCCCTTCGGCGTCCATGACCAGCCGCACCAGGCTGCTGGTGCGGGCCAGGCGGTGCACGCTGGTGACGGGCAGCATCTGCCCGGTCGCCAGCAACAACCCCGGCACCGTCCCCAACGCCGTCCCGAACAACGCCCCCGGCGCCGTCCCGATCAATGCCCCCGGCGCCGTCCCCGGTAACGCTCCCGTCCCCGTCGTCTCCGTCCCCAGTGCCTGCGTCGCACGCGAACACCGCCCCGTGCCGCCGCACCGGCACGCGCCCTGGCCGTCCGCCGCGTCCTGCCGAGCCCGGCCCTGCTCCTCGCCGCCCAGCTGATGGCGGCCCAGGCCACGGCAGTATCGGCCAGAGCGCACGTCGCTGTGGTCCTCAGGCGCGCCCTGCCCATGCCGGCAGTCCCCCGCAGACCGAGGCCCGGCGTGGGTGTGGTGCAAGAAGGCGTCCTCGGGAGGAGGATCGGGCCGCTCTGCATCCGAAGGCGCTGTGCCCGAGGGTGCTGCGTCCGAAGGCCCGCCACGGTCTGCAGGCCATGCTGACCCGCGCCGCATGGCGCGCGTTGCTTCAGTCTGTGTCCCGGCACGGCCGCAGTGTTCGCCCTCTACCAGCGGGGTGTCGTCGCTCTCGGCAGAGGCGGCGCTCGCAGCGTCGCTCGGCTCGCACTCACCGGCCCCGCGCTCACGGGTCTCGCGCTCACTCGCCCCGCGCTCGTCGGGCCCTGGCTGGCGGGACTCCTCATCGCGGGGATCGGTGTTGGCACGGTCGGCGCTTCCGGCACCGGCGTCCGCGGCTTCGGCATCGCTCCCCCCACCGGCATCTGCCTCAGCCCCGGCCTCGGCGGTGTCGGGGTGGTCCGGGTCGTCGGTGCCGCCCGCGTGACCGGGTTCGCCCATCGCGCCGAAGACGGCGTCGTCGGCCTCGCTGGTGTCGTCAACGCTTCCGCCGTGGTCAGGGTCGGCGGGGTACTCGGTGGTGGCAGCCTCGCCCACGGCAGAGCCGCTGGTGTCGTCGGCAGCGGGGGCAGAGTTGCTGGTGCCTTCGGCGGTGTCGGTGGGCCGCCGGAGGCGAATAGTTGGAGCAGCAGGTCAACCTCGGTTCCACAGCAAAAAGGGGTGGTGACGCCGGGGGACTGCTCAGAAAGCGGCGACGGCGCTTTCGACGGCGCGCAGGGCCCGGTCGAGCTGGGCGGCGCGGTCGGCGATCACGTCCTGTATGGGATCACCGGCGCGGATCCTGTCGATATTGGTGATGTACACGGCGCGGTAGGCGGCGACGACCAGGGCGGCCGCGAGCCGCGGAGCCGGGTCGGCCGGCTCGCTTCCGGCCGCCTCGGCGAACAGGCCGGCGAGCACACCCTCGAACTCCTCGACCAGTTCCCTCGCCCGGGCCCTGAGCGCGGGCGAGTCCAGGATCACCTGCCAGAACACCTCATATCCGGGCGCGATCCCGCCGAGCGGGTGACCTTCCCTGAGCATGTCAAGGAACAGCCGGCGCAGGGCGGCGAGAGGGCTCTCCCCCTCGGCGCGCTCCCGTACGGCGCGGGTGACCAGCTCGACAGCCTCGGGATAGCGGTCGAGGAACAGGTCCTCCTTGCGAGGGAAGTAGTTGAAGACGGTCTTGGTCGAGACTCCGGCCGCCTCGGCGACCTCGGCGACCGTGACGTTGTCGAACCCGCGCTGCATGAACAGGCTCGAGGCCACGTCAGAGATGAGCGAACGGGTCTGTCGCTTCTTCCGCTCCCGCAACCCCAAGCTCTCCGTCACCCACCTCACTCTAGTTGCTAAAAACTTATATCGACAGTAAGTTTTTAGCAACGGTAACTACGGGGAGGACACATGTCGTACGACGTCGTTGTGGCCGGCGGAGGGCCGGTCGGCCTGATGCTGGCCTGCGAGCTGCGGCTGGGCGGGGCGTCGGTCGTGGTGCTCGAACGACTGACCGAGATCGACCCGACGCTCAAGGCCGGCGCGCTCAACACGCCGAGCGTGGAGGCGCTCTACCGGCGGGGCCTGCTGCCCGAGCTCAAGGAGGTGCAGGCCCGGGCGATGGAGCTCGTGCAGGCCTTCATGCGCAAACAGGCCTCCGCGGGAGGGCCGCGCCGGACTCCGCCGAGGTTCGCCGGCCATTTCGCCGGGATGATGCTGAGCGCCGATCTGCTGGACGCCGACGACCCCGACCTGTCCGGCCGGGGACCGATCACCGAGATCGGCCTGGTGCCCCAGCAGCAGCTCGAGCAGATTCTCGCCGTACGCGCGGCCGAGCTGGGAGTCGAGGTGCGGCGCGGCGTGGAGGTGACCGGCTTCGCCGACGACGGCGAGCAGGTCACGGTCACCACGACCGGCGGCCCGGTGCACGGCCGCTGGCTGGTGGGCTGCGACGGCGGCAGGAGCACGGTGCGCAAGCTGGCCGGCTTCGAGTTCCCCGGGACGGATCCGGAGATCACCGCCTACCAGGCCATCGCGGAGATGGAGGGCACCGAGCACCTCGGCGTGGGCTGGCAGGCCACTCCCACCGGGATCTATTCCCACGGGCCGGTGCCGGGGCGCATCCTCGTCGCGCGCTTCGACGGCGGCGCGCCCGGCAGGGCTGACAAGACCACGCCGGTGACGACGGAGGAACTGCAGGACGCGGTCAGGTACGTCACGGGCTCCGGCGTCGTCGTCAAGGAGATCACGTCGGTCACGCGGTTCACGGACAACGCGCGGCAGGCGACGACCTACCGGCTCGGCCGGGTGCTGCTGGCCGGCGACGCCGCCCACGTCCACTCGCCCTTCGGCGGCCAGGGGCTGAACCTGGGGCTGGGCGACGCCGTGAACCTCGGCTGGAAGCTCGCGGCGGTCGTACGCGGGCAGGCGCCGGAAGGGCTACTCGACACCTACACGCGCGAGCGGCACCCCATCGGCGCCTGGGTGCTCGACTGGACACGCGCCCAGATCGCCCTGATGCGTCCCGATGCCCACGCACGGGCGGCACGGGCGGTGGTCGCCGACCTGCTCGGGACGGTCACCGGCACCACCTACTTCGTGAAGAAGATCTCCGGCGTCTGGCAGCGGTACGACATGCCCGGTGACAGCGGGCACCCCCTGGTGGGACGCAGCGCGCCCGACTACGAGTTCGAGGACGGCTCACGGCTCGCCGACCACCTCCACGACGGTCGCGGCCTGCTCGTCCGCCAGAGCGGATCCCGGCTCGGCGGCCGGGCGGCGGACGGTCACGGCGACCGGGTCGCCGCCGTCACGACGGCGATACGCGAGCCGCACGCTCCCGGAGCGTTGCTCGTCCGCCCGGACGGCGTCGTCGCATGGGCGGAGGACCCGGACGCGGCCGATGCCGAGGGGCTCGCGAACGCGCTGGAGACCTGGTTCGGCGCCCCCGCGGATGTCCCCGCCACCCTCCGCTGAACCGTTCGGCGGACTCCGTGGATCTTTGGCCAAATCTTTACCCTGGCCGCCTGCCGCACGGGGCCCGAATCAACGCTCTGACCTGCGATTTAACATGCGAGCACACCCCTTAACCCGTACCCCGCCAAGATGTCTCGTGTCATTTGGTATCAGTCGTGGTCAGCAGCCCCCATCATGTGCTCATGCCCGCTTTTGTCACCCTGTCCGGGCGCTCCGTGCGCCTGGAACCGCTCAGCCTCGCGGCGCTCGACGACCTCGTCGCCGCGGCGAGTGAAGACCGTTCGACATACGCCTTCACTCGCGTTCCCGCCAGCCGGGATGAGATGGCTTCCTATGTGGAGGCCGCCATGGCTGAGCAGGCGGAGGGCCGCACGATGCCCTTCGCCATCCGGTGGCTGCACACCGACCGCGTGGTCGGTGCCACCCGTCTGATGAACCTGGAGTACTGGCAGGGCCCGATGCCCTGGCCGCCGGGGACCAAGGGCGCGGTGGGCGAGGTCCCGTCCGTCGCGGACATCGGGTACACCTGGCTCGCCGCGTCGGCCCAGGGCACCGGTGTCAACCGGGAGAGCAAGTACCTGTTGCTCTCCCTGGCCTTCGAGACCTGGCAGGTTCACCGGATCACCCTCAAGGCAGACGTACGCAACACCCGATCCCGGGTCGCCATCGAGGCCCTCGGCGCACACCTCGACGGTGTGCGACGAGCGGACAGCCGAGGCGCCGACGACACGGTCCGAGATACCGCCTACTACTCGATCCTGAGTCCTGAGTGGCCCGCCGTACGCGACCGCCTGCGGGTGCGGCTGGGCCTCCTGGAAACGGCATCGGAAGCAGCGTGATCAGCCCATAGAAAAGAGCGGCCCGTCCCGGAAGGGACGGGCCGCGTCATGCGGGGGTGCCGACGGGGGACGGTCGTCAGGCGTCGTAGCCGAAGTCCTCGTCGTAGGCGTTGTAGATGTCGCGCCAGTAGCCGCACTTGACGGGCTGGTTGCTGTACAGACCGATCTGGCAGACCTTCGCCTGGACCTGGGCGACGTCGTAGCGCCAGAAGTTGATCGGCTTGTAGCCGCCGGCGCCGCAGTACTTGTACGACTTGTAGCTGGAGGACCAGTCGTCCTCGTCGTCGTCCCAGGACGACACCCGGAACTTGATGTACGCGCACTTGCCGCCGTGGTTGTAGGTGCGGTTGTCGTTGTCGTACAGCTTGCCGGTGATGTGAACCCGGTTCGACTCCTCGTCGTCGTAGTTCACGTCGACGTAGCCCTTGGCCTTGGCGAGGTGGTTGGACGACCAGTAGGTGCCCCACCAGCCGTCGTAGTCCCAGTCGTCGTGGTGCGGCGCGGAGGCGGAGGAGGCGGAGGCGGGGGCGGCGTTGGCCGCGGTCGCGAGGGCCGGCAGCCCGAGGGCGGCGACGGCGGTGGCGGCGGCGAGACCGAGGGTGATGGAGCGTCGCATTTCGGTTCTCCTGTTCGAGGACGATCCCCCGATGCGGGGTGCTGTCGGGGTTGCACCTCAGTGATAGGCCCGCCCGCCTGCAACCCGCTTTCAGCGCTGTCGCCGTGGTTTGCAGGCCGCTTTCAAGCACCTGAACACACACTGAACCGGCGCGGCCGCTCCTACTGCTGCCGCGTGACACGATCTATCATTTGGTCGGAAATCTTGCCAATGGGAGACAGGTCACATGCCTGATCACGCCGCCGCGGACGGCCTGCGCTTCGCCGTGCTGGGACCCGTCCTTGCTTGGCGTGACGGCGTCGAGCTCGACCTCGGCACACCGTTGCAACGCTCCATTCTCGCGATGCTCCTGCTCAGGGAGGGGCACCCGGTCACGCCGGACGAGATGATCGACGGCGTGTGGGGCGAGGACGCGCCCCCGCGCGCGCTCGGCGCACTGCGCACCTACGTCTCCCGCCTGCGCACCGTCCTGGAGCCGGACCGTTCCCCGAGGACCCCACCACGGCTGCTGACCTCCGTGGGCCGGGGATACGCGCTGCGACTCGGCCCCGTTGAATCCGGCGCCGCCCGCTTCGACCTCGCCGTCTTCGAGCGCGAGTGCGCCGCCGCCGAGTCCGACCGCGGTACGGGCCGGGCCGACGAGGCCGCCCGGCGGCTGCGCGGGGCCCTGCGCCTGTGGTCGGGCGAGCCGCTGGCCGGCGCGGTCGGCCCGTTCGCCGAGCACCAGCGCGACCGTCTGGCCGAGCGCCGGATGAGCGCGGTCGAGACGCTCATGGAGCTCGACCTGGAGCTGGGCCGGCACGCGGAGATCGTCTCCGAGCTGGTCGCGCTCGCCGCGGAGCACCCGCTGCGCGAACGGTTACGCGCCCAGCTCATGCTGGCCTACTACCGCTGCGGCAGGCAGGCCGAGGCGCTGTCGGTCTTCACCGAGACCCGCCATGCGCTCGTCGAGGAGCTCGGCATCGAGCCCGGTGCCGATCTGGCCCTCCTGCACCGGCGGATCCTCGCCGCCGACCCCTCCCTCGCCCCCACACCCCCTCCTGTACGGCTCTCGCCGCAGGATGTCCACGATGACGCCCCGGCGGCCGAGACCGGCCCGGCGATCGAGATGCCGCGACCGGCCCAGCTCCCGGCGGCCGTGCCCGACTTCACCGGCCGTACCGGCCTGGTGCGGAGGCTGCTCGCGCTGCTGCGCGGCGAAGGGGCGAGAGAGGGCGTGCCGATCGCGGCGATGTCGGGCATCGGCGGCGTGGGCAAGACGACCCTGGCCGTCCATGTGGCCCACCTCGCCGACGACCTGTTCCCCGACGGCCAGCTCTACGCCGACCTGCGGGGATACGGCGCCGAGCCGACCGCGCCCGAGACCGCGCTGGTCGCGTTCCTGCGCGCCCTCGGCATCCCGATGGACGTCATCCCCGACGGTCTGGCCGACCGCTCAGCGCTGTTCCGTTCGCTGCTCGCCGACCGCAGGATGCTGGTGCTGCTCGACAACGCCCGCGACGCCGAGCAGGTCGAGCACCTGCTGCCCGGCTCGGCCGGCTGCGCCGCGATCATCACCAGCCGGGGCAAACTGGCCGACCTGCCCGCAGCTCGGCTCGTCGACCTCGACGTGATGGAGCCCGAGGAGGCGCTGTCGCTGCTCGCGGCGGTCGCGGGACCGGAGAGGGTGGCGGCGGAACGGGCCGCCGCCATGGACGTGGTCGCCGCCTGCGGTTTCCTGCCGCTGGCCGTGCGGATCGTCGCGGCCAGGCTCGCCTCCCGCCCGTCGTGGACGGTCGCCTCGCTCGTCCCCCGGCTCGCCGACGAGCGCCGCCGCCTGGACGAGATGAAGATCGGCAACCTGGCGGTCTCGGCCACGTTCGCCCTCGGGTACGGCCAGCTCGACGCCCGGCAGGCGCGGGCGTTCCGGCTGCTGTCGCTGCCGTCTGGCTCGGGCATCTCGGTCTTCGCGGCGGCGGCCGTGCTCGACCTCACCCCGGCCGCGGCCGAGGACGTCATCGAGTCGCTGGTCGACGCCAGCCTGCTGGAGGCGCCCGCGCCGGGCCGCTACCGCTTCCACGACCTGCTCAAGCTGTTCGCCCGGCGGCAGGCGGAGGACGCCGAGGAGCCCGCGGCCCGCGCGCTCGCCCTGCGGCGGCTGCTCGGCTTCTACCTGGCGTCGGCCGGCGCGGCCCACCAGCTGGCGTACGAGGGCAGCGCGATCGCCGACAACCTCACCGACATGGGCGTGCGCGGCCATTCCTTCTCCTCCGCCGACGAGGCCGTGGCCTGGCTGTCGGCGGAGGCCGAGGACATGTTCGGAGCGGTCGCCCAAACGGCCGGGGCCCAGGACGTGCCGGGCGGAGACCTGCTGGCGGCGGCCGACCTGCTGCTGGCGATGGAGCCGCTGCTGGAGTCGGGCACCAACCAGCGGGACTTCGAGCAGCGCACCTCGGCCCTGCTGACGGCGACGCGCGGGGCCGGTGAGCGGCGCAGCGAGGTGCGCTGCCGCTACGTGCTGGGCCGGGTGCTGTTCGGCGCGAACCGGCTGGCCGAGGCAGAGTCCCATTTCCTCGCCGCGCGGACGCTGGGCGAGGAGACCGGCGACCACATCGTGCTGGGCGAGACGTGCAACGCGCTGGCGGTCGTCGCCGGCCGGCGACGCCGCCACACCGAGGCGCTCGAATGGTTCGACCGGGCGACCGCGGTCCACCGGGAGACGGGCAACCCCGCGGGCGAGGCGCTCGCGTCGTGCTACTCCGCCCGTGACCACCTGGGCCTCGGGCGGCCGGACGACGCCATCGCCGCGGCCGAGCGCGGGCTGGCGGTCTTCTCCGAGATCGGCAGCGGCGCGGGCGTGGCCCGCGCCCGCTACCACCTCGGCAACGTGCTGTCCTATGTCGGGCGGCTCAACGAGGCCGTCGTCCACCACGCCGAGTGCCTGACCTTCTTCCGCGCGAGCAACCAGCGGGTCTGGGAGCAGCGGGTCTGCTACCGGCTCGCCGCCACCTTCATCGCCGCCGGGCGGTACGCAGAGGCGGCCAGGCACGCCGAGCAGGCGCTGACCGTGAGCCGCGAGATCACCCACCCGTACGGCGAGGCGCAGTCACTGGCCGCCCTCGGCAAGGCCCTCGCGAGCCTCGGGGAGACCGGCCGGGGCAGGCAGGCCCTGGTCAAGGCCCTCGACATCTTCACCCGGCTCGGCTCGCCCGAGGCCGACGACATCCGCGCCCTCCTGCGCGAACAGGTCGAGACGTAAGTCCTCGTCGAGCCGGCTCATGCGGACGTGGTTGATCACACCGAACACCCATCTTCGCGTGCGGGAGGCTGGACGCCCGGCCGGCCGCCGGTCGTCACTGGGACGCGCAGGGGGCCCGGATCCTTACCGGTGCGCCCCGTGACGACTCGCCGCCTCACGTCGGCGACCGGCCGGGCTTCGTGCGCGGACTCCGAACCCCCCCGAAGCCCGCCCAGAACCACTGTCGGCCCGGCCGTTCAAACTCCGATCAACGTGGGCTTGCAACGGTGAGGAAGCCCTCGGCGATCAGGGACCGCAGCGCGGCGGGAGCCCGCCCGAGTACGTCGCCGGGGTCCTCACCGGTCAGCTCGGCGATCGCGGCGAGCAGCGGGCGCGTGGGCAGATCGCCGTCGCACACCCCGGCCAGGGCCGCCTCCACCGTCCCCACGGCGGCCGTACGGCGCGCGCCCCGGGTCTGCCGCAGGACGATGCGGGAGGGGTCGTCGGCGCCGGGCGGGCCGACACGCTCCTCCACGACGCCCTCGGCCACCTGCAGCCGCGCGTCGAGCAGGTCGTCGTCGGACAGTTCGTGGGCGGCGCGCGCCGCGCGCAGGACCTCCTCGACGAGCGCGCCGGACGGAGGCTCGACCGACTGCGTCATCTCCTCCACCCGCACGAGCGGGCTCAGCGAGCCGGAATCGTGCAGGGCGATCCAGCCGAAGCCGACGCCGGTCACGTCCATCGAATCGAACCAGCCGAGCCACTCGTCGTAACGCTCCCGGTAGGCCGAGGTGCCGTGTTCGGCGGAGTCCCGCAGCCACAGCTCGACGTACTCGGCCGGGTCCTGCACGTCGCGCTGCACGGCCCAGCCGTCGCAGCCGGTCTCGGCGAGCCAGCCGCCCACCCTGTCCTGCCAGTCCTCGCCCTTGACGTGCAGCCAGTTGGCGAGGAAGCGCGCCTGACCGCCCTGGGCGAGGTGCCGGGGGGTGCGCCGCACGAGGTCGCGGCAGAACTCGTCGCCGCGCCGCCCGGCCTCCCGGTAGGTGTACCTGGCCTCGGGCGCGATGACGAACGGCGGGTTGGACACCACGAGGTCGAACCGCTCGCCGTCCACCGGGTCGTACATCGAGCCCTCGCGCGCCTCGGCGCCGGTCACGCCGGACAGGCCCCAGCTGAGGCGGGCCAGCCGCAGCGCCCTGCGGTTCACGTCGGTCGCGACCACGTGGTCCGCGCGGGGGGCAAGGTGCAGCACCTGCACGCCGCAGCCGGTGCCGAGGTCGAGCGCCCGGCCGACCGGGGCGGTCCAGCCGAGCTGGGCGAGGTTGGCCGAGGCGCCGCCCGCCCCCACCACGTGATCGGGCCGCAGGGAGGGATCGCCGGGCCGCACCTTGCGGTCCGACACCACGTACGCAGGGTCGCCCGTCCCGGTGTCCCACGGCTGGAGGTGCACGGTGGCCTGCACGGTGTCGCCCAGGCGCACCAGCAGCCCGGCCTCGATGAGGTCCTGCACCGGCAGGTCGGCCGCGGCCATGCTGACCGGGGCGCCCAGCCACCACAGCCGGATCAGCGTGGCGAGGGGGTCGGCGTCCCTGGTCGCGCGCAGCGCGGGCACGATCTCCTCACGCGCCAGTGCGGAGGCGGCCATGTCGCCCAGCCGCTCACGCACGCCGTCGATCGTGTATCCGGTCTCCACGAATCTGCCGCGAAGCCGCCGGACCAGGTCAGAAGGGGCGTCCACGCATCGAATCTATCGCGGGGCCAGACACCACTAGGGCATCTTGAGGCTGTTCCAGGCGGCCTCGCCCAGCTCGCGGATCTCCTCCTCGGTGGGCTGGTGGGCACCGCTGAACCACAGACGGCACATCTCCTGCGCCGGGCCGAGCCACAGCACGTAGCACATGGTCGGGGGGACGGGGCGGAGCACGCCGTCCTTCATGTGCGGCCGCCACCAGTCGGCGACCTGCCGGAAGAACTCGCGCCTCGACTCGGCGACCTCCGGCCCGCCGGGCTCGTTGCGCCGGGGCGGGCGCTCGCTGATCAGCAGACGGGCGCGCTCGGGATGCTCGCCGCACCAGGCCATGTGCATCGCGACGATGGCCTCGATGCCGGCGCGGGCGTCCTCGTGGCGGACGAGCTCACCGACGAAGGCCTCCTGGTACATCTCCTGGATCTCGGCGTAGAGCACGCCGAAGACGTGCTCCTTGCTCGTGAAGTGGTGATAGAAGCTGCCGACGCTGACGCCGCTCTCCTGCCGCAGGCTGGCCAGGGTGGTGGCCGACACCCCGCTCTGGCTGAACCTGCGCAGAGCGCCCTCGATGATCCTGGCCCTGCCGTCTCGCCCGCTCTTCGCGTTCTTCACATAGTCAATGGTGAACCAACAGAACCTTGTTCTGCAAATGCGAGGTCGGCTTTGATCTCGACAGATGTGCCGTACGTATCGATTGTGGCAGAGGGCCAGGCTCTGCGCACCATGGACAGGACCCGCCGGTTCTCCGTCATGACGTCCATGCCGACGACCACCGCGCCGCGCACGGACGCCCGCCGCAGGAGGGTGCGCACGAGCCGCGACCCCACGCCGAGGCCCTGCCACCGGTCGTCCACCACGACCGCGATCTCCGCCTCGACCCCCCGGGCGCCGTCGGACAGGTGGCTCATGGCGTGGCCGATCACGGCGTCGCCGTGCAGCGCGAGCAGCGCGTCACGCCTGTCGTCGCGCGCGACCATCGCGCGGATCAGGCTCGCGCTCGGCCGGCCCGGGCCGACGAAGAAGCGGTTCGTCAGCGTGTCCCGCGACAGGCCCTCCACGAAGAGGCGCACCCGCTCCTCGTCGTCGCCGGGGCACGCCGCGCGGAGGTCCGCAATGGGCCTCACCTGAGTTCCCAACATGGACTCAGCCTCTCCCGAACGAGCTGAGTCTGTCAAGTAGACTTAGATGCAGGGAGGCTGTTGTGGTTACGATGCGCGACATGCGGCGTTATCGGGTGGACAACTGCTCCATCGAGCGAACCCTCGCCGTGCTCGGCGAGAAGTGGACGTTCCTGGTCCTCCGGGAGGCGTTCAACGGCATCCGGCGCTTCGCCGACCTTCAGACGCGCACCGGCGCGCCCCGGCAGGTGCTGAGCGCGCGGCTGTCCCGGCTCGTCGAGGAGGGCCTGCTGCGCAAGGTGCCCTACCAGGAGCCCGGCCAGCGCCAGCGCGACGAGTACCGGCTCACCCAGAAGGGCCTCGACCTCTACCCGATCATGATCGCCCTCATGCACTGGGGCGACCGCTATCTGGCCGACCCCGAGGGACCGCCGGTCGTGGTGACCCACCGCGACTGCGGCGCGCCCGTCGAGCTGCACCTGGCGTGCGAGGAGGGCCACCGGATCGCCGGCCCACGCGAGGTGACGCCGCGCCCCGGCCCCGGCGCCCGCCTCAGCACCCCAGCCTGAAATCGGGGGCACTCACCAGGCTGCCTAGGCTGGTGACGTGTACCGCTTCCTCCTCTCGCGCCGCTGGGTCGGGCTGCACCTGCTCGTGCTCGTGCTGATCCCCGCCTTCTTCTTCCTGGGAAGGTGGCAGTGGGGGCGATTCGAGGAGCGGTCGGCCGAGAGCGCGAGGATCACCGCCAACCTCGCCGCGGCACCCGTGCCGCTCGACCGGCTGGACCCGATCGGCTCGTCCGTGCCGGAGCGGGACAAGTATCGCCTCGTCACCGCCACCGGACGATACGACACCGCCCACGAGCTCGTGGTGCGCAGGCGCACCCTCAACAGCCGCGTCGGGTTCTACGTGGTCACCCCTCTCGTCACGCCCCAGGGCGCCGTGCTGGTGAACCGGGGGTGGGTCCCGGCCGGGGCGACCGCCGACGCCCCGCCGCAGGTGCCCGCCCCGCCCACGGGAGAGGTGACGGTCACCGGACGGCTCCGTCTTGCCGAGACGCAGGACAACACCGGCATCAGGAACCGGTCCGGGCTGCCGAACGGCCAGATCCTGCTGATCGAGACGCCCCGGATCGCCGAAGGCCTGCCGTACAAGGTCTTCGGCGGCTTCGTGGAGCTCACCTCGCAGCAGCCGCAGGGCGGTTCCGCCCCCGAGCTCCTGCCTCCGCCCGACGTCGGCGCCGGAGGCGGGCTCAACCTGGCGTACGCCGTGCAGTGGTGGCTGTTCATCGGGATCGCGGTGGGCGGGTGGGTGCTCCTGGTGCGCCGGGAGGCCCGCGACCTCCAGACGGAGCAGGCGTCACAGGACGTGACGGTACGCGCCGCAAGGTGAGCGAACGGATACCAACCGGAGACCTCGCAGCTTGTACGGTGTTATCCCTTGGCCCTACCGTTTACTACCGTGACTACGCCGCTGCATCCCGACCCAGAGCCGAGGCGGCGGGACTACGTGATCATCTCAGTTGATGATCACTTGATCGAGCCGGCCGACCTCTTCGAGGACCGCCTCCCGGAGAAGTACAAGGACCTCGCGCCCAAGGTCGTGGAGACCGACTCGGGCCACCAGGTCTGGCGGTACGGCGGCGCCACCTATCCCTGCGCCGGGCTTGACGTGGGCGCGGGCCTGCCCAAGGAACAGTGGACGCTCGACCCCGTCCGCTTCGAGGACATGCGCCCGGGCTGCTACGACATCGAGTCCCGGATCGGCGACATGGACCGGGCCGGGATCTGGGCGGCGCTGTGCTTCCCCGGCATGCTGGCGAGCCAGGCGGGGGTGGCCTTCGGCCGCACCCGCGACCAGGACCTCGGGCTCGCGCTCGTCCAGGCCTGGAACGACTGGCACGTCGACGTGTGGGCCGGCACCTACCCCGAGCGCATGATCGCGCTGCAGCTTCCCTGGCTCCCCGATCCCGAGATCGCGGCGAAGGAGATCAGGGCCAACGCGTCACGCGGTTTCAAGGCCGTCGTGTTCCCCGAGTTCCCCACCCGGCTGCGGCTGCCCTCCATCCACAGCCGCCACTGGGACCCGTTCTTCGCCGCCTGCGAGGAGACCGGCACGGTCGTGTGCCTGCACACCGGCGCGTCCTCCTGGGCGCCGGTGCCCTCACCGGACACCCCGGTCGAGGCGATCACCACGCTGATCCCGGCGAGCGCCATGTTCGCCTGCGCCGACTGGCTGTGGTCGGGGGTGGCACTGCGCTTTCCCAAGCTGCGCGTCCTCATCGTGGAGGGCGGCGTCGGGTGGCTGCCGATGCTGGCCGAGCGGGCCGACTACGCGCTCGACCACCCCGTGGCCGGTGAGCCGAGCTGGGAGGGCGGCCTCAAGCCCAGCGAGGTGCTGCGGCGCAACTTCTTCTTCGGCACGCTCGACGACAGCGCGCTGAGCTCGGTACGGCTCGCTGTGGGCATGGAGCACGTGCTGCTGGAGGCCGGCTACCCGCGCGCGGAGTCCACCTGGCCCGACACTCAGCGCGCCGTGGCCCGCAACCTCGGCAGCCTGCCCCCCGCCGACATCGCCAGGGTCTCGTACGGCAACGCCGCCCGCCTGTTCGGCCACCCCCTGCCCTCGCGGGCCTGGCTGCGGCAGGAGCAGCTCTAGCTAGGACGCCGGCAGGGGCGGCAGCCGGGGGACGCTGTCGATCAGCCGTCGCGTGTAGGGGTGGCGGGGAGCGCCGAGCACCTGGGCGGTGTCCCCCCGCTCGACGACCCGGCCCCGCTCCAGCACGGCCACCTCCTGGCAGAGGGCGGCCACCACGGCCAGGTCGTGCGACACCATCACGACCGTCAGCGCGCGGGTCTCCCGAAGCTCCTGCAGCAGGTCGACGACGCGTACGCGGGTGGAGACGTCGAGCGCGCTGACCGGCTCGTCCGCGAGCAGCACGCGGGGCTCGCACACGATCGCCCGCGCGATGGCGATGCGCTGCCGCTGCCCGCCCGAGAACTCCTGCGGATAGCGGCTCGCGGCGTCCTCGGGGAGTCCGACCGCGTCCAGGGCCGCCGCGACGCGCGTGGTCATGTCCTCCCTGAGGCCCAGCGAACGGAGGGGTTCCGACACGATCCTGCCCACCCGCTGCCGGGGGTCGAGCGACGAGTACGGGTCCTGGAACACCGTCTGCACGCCGCGCCGGAACTCCCGCATCAGGGCCCGGTCACGCGGCGCGAGCTCCTTGCCCTCATACAGGACCTGTCCACTCGTCGGCCTGGCCAGCCCGAGCAGCAGGCGCAGCAGTGTGGTCTTGCCCGCGCCCGACTCTCCCACGAGCGCGAGGCTGCGTCCGGGCGTGACGGCGACGGAGACGTCCGTGAGCACGGGGGCCGAGCGGCCGTAGGCGAAGTGCGCGCCCCGCACCTCCAAAATGGGCCGGGTCATGGCGTCCTCCACTCGAGTGCGCCGTCAAGGGCGCCGTCGAGACGCCGTGCGCTGCCCACCAGCTCCCTCGTGTACGGGTGGCGCGGCGCGTTGACGACCTCGCCGACGTTCCCGGACTCCACCGCCACGCCGTCCTTGAGGACGATGACGCGCTCGGCGATGCGCGAGACGACCGCCAGGTCGTGGCTGATGAACAGCAGTGCCATCCCCCGTTCCTCCACCAGGCCGTCGAGCAGCGTGAGGACGTCGGCCTGCACGGTGACGTCCAGGGCGGTCGTGGGCTCGTCCGCGATGAGCAGAGCGGGGTCGCAGGCGAGGGCCATGGCGATCGCCACCCGCTGACGCTGGCCGCCGGAGATCTCGTGGGGGTACGCCCGGGCGATCCGCTCGGGATCGGCGAGCCGCACCTCCTCGAGCGCGGCCGTCACCGCCGCGTGCAGGGCCCGTCCGCGCAGCCCCCTCCTGCGCCGGAGCGGCTCGGCCACCTGACGGCCCACGCGCATGAGCGGGTCGAGGGCGGTGAGCGGCTCCTGGAAGACCGTGCTCGTCACCCGGCCACGCAGCGAGGTGAGCCGCCGCTCCCCCGCCCCAACGACCTCGATGCGGTCGAGGCTGCGGTCGAGGCCGGGCGCGTCGAACACGACACTGCCCGAGACGGTCAACCCGGGAGGCGTGAGACCCGTGATCGTTAGGGCGGTCATGGACTTGCCCGACCCCGACTCTCCGATCAGGCCGAGCCGCTCGCCCGCGCCGAGCGTGAACGACGCGTCCGAGACGAGGTCGCGGCCCTCGGGGCCGCGCACGTGCAGCCCCGCCACGGTGAGAAGGGTCACCTCGTCCTCCTCCTGGTCGGGTCGGCCACGTCGCGCACGCCGTCGGCGATGAGGTTGACGCCGACGACGAGGACGACGATCAGGACGCCGGGGGCGATCACCCCCGCGGGAGCGATGAACACGCTCGCCTGGGCCTCCTGGAGCATCCGCCCCCAGGAGGCGTTCGGGGGCGGCGCGCCCAGGCCGAGATAGGACAGGCTCGCCTCCGCCAGGACGGCCAGGCCGAACTGCAGCGCTAGGTTGACCGACAGCGTCGGCCAGATGTTCGGCAGCACGTGTTCGACGACGATCCGGGGCCAGGACGTCCCCGAGGTGCGCGAGGCCGTGATGAAGTCCTGCGCCAGGACGCGCTTGACCAGCACCCGGGTCAGCCGGGCCACGATCGCCGACATCGCCAGCCCGATCGCGATGACCGCCGAGCCGAGCGACGCGTCGCGCGCGGCGGTCACCAGCATGGCCAGGAGCACGGTCGGGAACGCGATGAGGATGTCGAGGAGGGCCGAGACCGTGTCGTCGAGCCACCGGGTGGCGAAACCGGCGGCGAGGCCGGCCGCGAGGCCCACGACCGCGCCGATCAGCACCGACCCCGCTCCCGCCTCCAGGGCGACCCTCGCACCGATCATGAGCTGGGTGAGCAGGTCTCTGCCGAGCTTGTCGGTCCCGATCAGGTGGGGCAGGCCCGGCGGCATCAGCCGGTCGCCCGAGGTGTCGTCCGGCGGAAACGGCAGCCAGAAGAACGACACGACGGCCACGGCGAGGACGAGACCGGCGAGGACGCAGCCGGCGACCAGCGTCGCCGACCGGGGGACGCGGCGGCCCGCGGTCATGCGCCGTCCCCGGAGAGGTCGCCGCCGAGGGAGCGGCGCAGCCGCGGATCGATCAGCCGCTGGACGAGGTCGGCCGCGAAACCGATGAGCAGCACCGCGAACGTGCTCACCACCAGGATCCCCTGAATGACCGGGTAGTCGTGCTGCGCGAAGCCCTTCACGAGCATGCCGCCGAGCCCCGGCAGCGCGAACACGCTCTCCACCACGACCGCGCCGAGGAAGGTGGTGGCGAGTTCGATGCCGAGGATCGAGACGACCGGGACCACCGCGTTGCGCAGGCCGTGCCGCCACATCGCCCCGATGAACGACGACCCGAGCGCCCGGGCCGTACGCAGGTAGTCGCTGCCCAGCACGTCGAGGGTGGCCGACCGCACGTAGCGGATCAGCGAGGCCGACATGACCAGGGCGATCGTGACGACGGGCAGCGTCAGCGAGGTGAGCGCGTCACCCGGGTGCGCCCAGTCGTCCTGGGGGAACCCGCCGGCCGGCAGCACGCCGAGGTGGAGCGAGAACACCGTGATCAGCAGCATGCCGACCCAGAAGACGGGCACCGCGATGCCGAGTTGCGACAGCGCGCTGAGCACCGAGCCATACCAGGTGCTCGCCCGGTAGGCCGCGACGAAACCGACCGGTACGGCGATCACGACGGCCAGGAGGAAGGCGAGCAGGGTCAGCGGAACCGTCACGACGAGGCGGGCGGCGATCTCGGGGCCCACGGGAAGCGTGCTGACGAACGAGGCGCCGAGGTCGAGCCTCGACATCTCACCGAGCCACGAGACGAACTGCACGGGCAGCGGCTGGTCCGTCCCGATCTGGTGGCGGGCGGCGGCGATCTGCTCCGGGCTCGCCCCGACCGACAGCAGCGCGTTGGCGGGGTCGCCGGGAAGCAGGCGCAGCAGCAGGAACAGCACCACGGCGGCCAGGAACAGCGAGACGACGAGGAACGCCGTCCGGCGCAGCAGGTAGACGGTCATGAGGACGCCACGGACGAGGGCATCAGCCCCGGCCGCTCTTCTTGATGCCGTACGCGTAGAACTGGGAGTTCAGGCCGTTGACGGGGTAGCCCGACAGCGACGAGGACGCCACGACGATCTGCGGGTAGAGGTAGAGCCAGTCGCTGGCCGCGTCGGCGGCGATCTGCCGGTTGACCTTCTTGAGCAGCTCCGTCTGCCCGTCGGCCGTGTCGGACTGCTCGGCCTGCTCGACCCACTTGGCGACCTGCGGGTTGTCGTAGCCCCAGTAGAAGTCGGGGTTGCCGTACCAGACCACGTCGCGGTCGTTGACGTGCTCCTGCAGCGTCGCCGCGAAGTCGCGGTTCTTGTAGACCTTGGTGTACCACTCGTCCGCCGTGATGACGTTGATGTTCACGGTGATCCCGACCTTCGCCAGCTCCGACTTCACGAACGTCGCGACGGTGGGGTGGGGGTCGTAGTTCGGCGTGTCGAGCGTGAAGGAGAAGCCGCTCCCGTAGCCCGCCTCGGCGAGCTCCTTCTTCGCCAGGTCCGGGTCGTACGGGTTGACCGAAGTGAGGTCCTCATACCAGGGGTCGGTGGGCGGCACCATCGAGCCGATCAGCGTGCCGTACTCGCCCCAGATCGAGCTGAGCAGCTTCTTGTCGTCGATCGCCGAGGTGATCGCCTTGCGGACCAGCACCTTGTCGAACGGCGCCTTGCGGTCGTTGAACGCCAGCAGCAGCTTGGTCGTCGACTGGCCGTTGTTGACCTTGTAGTCCCCGTTGCCCTTGAAGTTCGCCAGCGCGTCGGGGCTCTGCTCGCTGGTCACGACGTCGACCGCCTTGGTCAGCAGCGCGTTGTTCAGCGCGGTCGCGTCGGTGAAGTAGTGGAACACGACCTGCTTGTTGGTCGCCGGGGTGCCCCAGTAGCCGGGGAAGCGCTCAAGGGTGAGCGCGGAGCCGCGCTTCCACGTCCCCAACGTGTAGGGACCGGTGCCGTCCTCCGTGGTCGTCAGGCTCTTGGCCTGGGAGTTGACGATCCACACGTAGCTGAGGTTGTAGACGAGCGAGATCGACTTGCCGGAGAGCTTCACCGTGACCGTGGAGTCGTCCGGCGTCTCGATGCTCTTGATCACCTCGAGGCTGCTCTTGCGGGCCGACTGGGAGTCGGGAGCGATGACCTTCTCGATGCTGTACTTGACGTCGGCCGAGGTGAGCGGCTTGCCCGAGTGGAACTTCACGCCGCTCCTCAGCGTGAAGGTGTAGGTGAGGCCGTCCTTGCTCACCGTGTGGTCCTCGGCCAGCAGGCTCTCGACCTTGCCGTCGTCGGTGAGCCGGAACAGCCCCTCGTAGACGTTGCCGTTGAACGCCTCCGTCACGCCCTGCCCGCCCCCGGCCGTGTTGTCGAGGTTCTGCGGCTCGTAGAGCGACCCGATCTCGACCGTCGCGTCCGGGTCGTACGCCGCCGTCGCCCCGGCGCCGCTCGTGGAGCCGGAGGACCCTGCCGAACCGGACCCTGCCGAGCCGGAGGAG
Source organism: Microbispora rosea (assembly GCF_044460045.1). Lineage (NCBI taxonomy): Bacteria > Bacillati > Actinomycetota > Actinomycetes > Streptosporangiales > Streptosporangiaceae > Microbispora > Microbispora rosea. Next base: position 402,971 of record NZ_JBITJO010000001.1, read on the forward strand.
CCCGAACCGCACCCGGCGAGGGCGAGCGCGAGCACGAGCGCGGCGCCGATCAGCGACGTCGTCTTGCTGTTCACTGTTTCTCCTGGTCGGCGGCCATGCGGCCGCTCGCTTGGTGCTGTCGGTGAGGAAAGGGGGGAGATCAGTGCGGCAGGAAGCCGTCGCGGAAGACGGGGAGCTTCTCCCCCGCCTCGACGGGCACGTCCAGCCGGTTCCGCGGCGGCGGCAGCGGACAGTTGTAGAAGGGCGAGAAGGCGCACGGCGGCGCGAAGGCGCGGTTGAAGTCCAGGACGACACGGCCGCCGGGCTCGGGCTCCACCGTCAGGAACCGCCCGCCGCCGTACGTCACCGAGCCGTTGGTGCGGTCGCCCACGACCAGGAGGAGCGTCCCCCCGTCGTCGAAGGCGGCCAGGTTGTACGGCGTGCCGCCGAGCGTGAAGGTGATGTCGCCGGGGACGGCGTGGTCACGGGTGCCGCCGGCGTCCTGGACGTGCTCGAAGGGCAGCCGCCGCGCGTCGGACACCGGTGTGAAGACGGCCTCGACGACCCACTCGGGGGCGAACGGGAAGACGTCGATGGTCTCGAAGTGGCGGACGGCGGGCGCGTCCGCGTCCCACAGCCGGATGCCGTGCTCGGGCTCGCCGGTCGTGATGTGGGACCGCTCGATCCGCGTCGCCGTGACGCTCCACGGCCGGCCGGCGAGGGCCTCCTCCGGGGACACCTCCTCGCCCGGGGCCGGCCACAGGGTCTCCACCAGGGCCAGGTTGCCCTGCGGAGCCAGTACGGAGGCCAGCCGCTCCGCCCGCCACGCGTTCCACCCCGCGCGGGCGGCTTCGATCGTGGCTGCGGAGGCGCGTGAAGACATGGAGGTAACGCTCATTTCGAGGTAGATCAGCACCTTTGCTGATGTTTGAGCATTACCCTACATATTCGGTAGGATTATGACCAATTGATCACTTCACTGTGGCGTGCGGGTCCCTCTCCCACTCGACGAACTGGCCGCTCTCGCCGAGCAGCGCGGTCGCCAGCCACAGGAACACGCCGAAGTCGTCGACCACGCCGATACCGAGGAGGAAGTCGGGGACCACGTCGATGGGCGACACGATGTACGCCACGGCCATGCCGAGCATGGCGAGCTTGCCCTTGGTCAGGCCCGGGTAGTCGCCCTTCACCGCGGCGCGGAGCATCCGGGGCACCGCCCGCAGCCGGGCCCGGACTCCCGGCGAGCCGGGCTTGGAGACCTCGCGGTAGGCGCGCCAGGTGGCCGCCGCACGTCCTGCCTTCACCATGAGGACACCTCCAGGGGAACACCTCTGCCCGCTTTGCCCTCTGGTTAACGTACGGCGGCACCCGGCCGGTTCCGTCAGGCGCCGGGCGCGAGCGCCCGCACGGTGTCGGCGAGCGGCAGATCACCACCCGGCAGCGGGGCCAGCACGGGCGTGTCCAGCCCGTTGGCCACGTACTCTCGCACCCGAGCCCGGCAGGTCGCCGCGTCGCCGTGCACGACGAGATCGTCCACCACCTCGTCGGGGATCGCCTTCAGCGCGGCCTTCCGGTCCCCGGCCGCCCACGCCTCCCGCATGGGCCGCAGCAGCTCTCCCCGGCCCAGCCACTCGTGGAACGCCGCGTACACCGGCACGGTCAGATAGGCGGCCAGCAGCCGGCGGCCGATCTCGCGGGCCTTCGCCGCGTCCTCGGTCACCACGACGAACAGCCGCGCGGTCAGCTCGGTCTCCGGCCCCAGCTCGGCCCGGACCTTCCGTACGTCCCCGGGCGACAGCCAGTTGGTGATCGCTCCGTCGGCCTCGCGGGCGGCCAGCCGGAGCATCCCGGGCCGCAGCGCGGCCAGCACGATCTTCGGCGGCGTCGCGGGGGCCTTCTCCAGCCGGAAACCCTTGACGGCGAAGGTCTCGTAGCTCTCGCCGACCTTCTCCCCGGCCAGCGCCGCCCGCAGGAAGCGCAGGGTGTCGCGGACCCGCGCGTACGGCTTGTCGAACTCGCCGGCGTTCCAGTTGCCCACGATCACCGGGGACGACGCGCCGATGCCCAGCACGAACCTGCCGGGGGCGAGGTCCGCCAGCGTGGCCGCCGACATGGCCAGCAGGGCCGGGCCGCGGGTGTAGACGGGGACGATCGCGGTGCCCAGGCGCAGGGACGGCGCCCACTCGGCGGCCAGGGCCAGCGGGACGAACCCGTCCGTGCCGCCCACCTCGGCCGACCACGCGTCGGTGTAGCCGAGCGCGGGCAGCTCGGCGACGAGCTCCTTCGACTCGACCGGCGTCTGCCCGAAGAACGGAATCGTCATGCCCCAGCGGTCCACGGCCACCCCTTCCAAGGTCTCGCCCCGACCATACCAACCGGACGGTATGGAGTCGCGGTCACGCCCGAAGTTCGTGGACCACCTCGATGACCTCTCTGGCCACGCCCTTGATGCCGGGCAGATGCGACAGGCCGACCAGCCGGTCGACGAGCGGGACGACCCGGTCGATCAGCCGATAGGTGCGCGCGCAGCCGGGCGAGCTGTCGTGGACCCAGAACAACACGACCCCCATCCACAGCAGCCACAGCAGTTCGGGAAGCTCCTCGCGCAGTTCGTCGTCCATCCGCCCGGCCGATCCCTCGACCACCTCCCGGTAGAGCGCGATGGCCGACTCGCGGGCGGGCGCGGACTCGGCGCTGAAGGGGCTGAGGGGGTTGCTGGGCTCCGCCGCGTGCTTGAAGAACTTCACCGCGAACTCGTGGTACGGCTCGGAGATCCGCACCCACTCCCGCAGCACGCCGCCCAGCCGTCCGGCGAACGACCGCTCAGCGGCGAACACCTCATGACAGGCCGCCTCGTGCGTCTCCTGCGCCCGGTCGTAGTACGCCTGGATCAGCTGCTCTTTGGACCTGAAGTAGTAGTAGGCGTTGCCCACCGACACGCCCGCCTCCGCGGCGATGGCACGCATCGTGGTCGCCTCGTACCCCCGATCCCTGAACAACCGGAGGGCCGTCTCGACGATCTGCTCCCGTGTACTCTCGGCCACGCTCGTCACTGTACGGCTCGGGCCCGCGTCCGGTCATGAACCGACAAGATGATCCACGGGTCGTGGCAAACCGCCTCGTGGCAGCAGGCCCACCCGGCCCCGCGTATGGCATTGAAGACCTCAGCCCCCGTCGTCGAGTGAGGAAACGAGGCACGTGGACGTCCGCCCGTCACGGCGGGGGCTGGCCGGCATCGGCACCGCCGTACTGATCTCCCTGCCCATGCAGCACCACGGCAAGGACCCCCTCCCCCCTCCGGCGCCGCCGCCCGCGGCCGATCCCGGTGTGGAGGTGAGCGGGGAGGTCTCCCTTCCGCCGCTGCTGGCCGGCACGTTCGTCGCCACCGTGAAGACCTGGGACACGATGGCGGCGGACGAGCGGATCGGCCACGCGCGGGCGACCGGCCTGCTGCTGGACGCCGGAGTGCGCCGGAAGTCGACCGGAGACTGCGCCGACCGCCGCCGTCCGTACTGCACGTCGCTGGAGGACATCAGGTACGGCACGCTGATGCGCACCATCGACCTGCGGCGGGACAGCAGGTGCCCGGTGACGGTCACCGGCGGCACCGAGACCGGGCACGCCGACGGCCACTACAGCCACGGCAACGGCTACAAGGTGGACCTCGCGCACAACCGGTGCCTCGACGCGTACGTCACGGGCACCTACCGCTACTGGCGCACACGCGCCGACGGCGCGGCGCTGTACCGCGCCGCGCCGTCGGACGTGAGGGCGGACGTGTGGGCGGACGAGCCCACCCACTGGGACGTGCTGTTCAGGTGACCCCTACGCGAACTCGGTCGCGACCAGCGCGGCGATCTCGGCCGTGTTGAGCGCGGCGCCCTTGCGCAGGTTGTCGCCGCACAGGAACAGGTCGAGCGTGTTCGGGAAGTCGAGCGCCTGGCGGATCCGCCCGACGTAGGTCGGGTCGGTGCCCACGACGTCCGCCGGCGTGGGGAACACGCCGTTCGCGGGGTCGTCGAGCACCACGACGGTCGGGGCGGCGTCCAGGATCGCGCGGGCGCCCTCGACCGTGACCTCCCGCTCGAACGTCGCGTGGACGGCCAGCGAGTGGGTGGTCACCACGGGGACGCGCACGCAGGTCGCCGAGACCCTCAGGTCGGGGATGCCGAGGATCTTGCGCGACTCGTTGCGGACCTTCAGCTCTTCAGAGGTCCAGCCGCCGTCCTTGAGCGAGCCCGCGAGCGGCACCACGTTGAGCACCAGCGGGGCCGGGAACGGCGATCCGGCCAGGTCGGGCACGGCCTTGCGCACGTCGCCCGCCACGGTGCCCATCGTCCGGTCGCCGGCGACGGCCTCGATCTCGGCGTACAGCCGCTCGGGCCCGGCCACCCCGGCGCCGGACACCGCCTGGTAGGAGGCGACGACCAGTTCGCGCAGGCCGTACTCGCGGTGCAGCGCGCCCATCGCGGCCATCATCGAGAGCGTGGTGCAGTTGGGGTTCGAGATGATCCCCTTGGGCCGGTTGCGGGCCTGCTCGGGGTTGCACTCGGGCACCACGAGCGGCACGTCCGGGTCCATCCGGAAGGCGCCGGAGTTGTCCACGGCCACCGCGCCCCGCGAGGCGGCGATCGGCGCCCACTCGGCGGAGACCTCGTCCGGCACGTCGAACATCGCGATGTGGACGCCGTCGAACGCCTCCGGCGACAGCGCCTGGACGACGACGTCCTCGCCGCGCACGCTCAGCACCTTGCCCGCGGACCGCGGCGAGGCGATCAGCCGGATCTCGCCGTACGCGTCGGACAGGTCGGTGCGGCCGGTCAGGATTTCGAGCATGACGGTGCCGACGGCACCGGTCGCGCCGACGACGGCGAGGGTGGGCTTGCGGCTCATCGTCCGGTACCTCCGTAGACAACGGCCTCGACCTGGTCGGCGTCGAGGTCGAACGCGCGGTGGGCGGCGGCGACCGCGGTGTCCACTTCGTTCTGCCCCACGACGACGGAGATGCGGATCTCCGAGGTCGAGATCATCTCGATGTTCACCCCGGCGTCGGCCAGCGCGCCGAAGAACTTGGCGGTGACACCCGGGTGCGAGCGCATGCCCGCGCCGATCAGGGAGACCTTGCCGATCTGGTCGTCGTACAGCAGCGACTCGAAGGCCACCTGGTTCTGGATCTTCTTCAGCGCCGTGAGGGCCGTCTGGCTGTCGTTGGCCGGGAGCGTGAAGGAGATGTCGGTGCGACCGGTCGCCGCGGCCGACACGTTCTGCACGATCATGTCGATGTTGATCTCGGCGTCCGCCAGCGTGCGGAAGATGGCGGCCGCCTCGCCGACCTTGTCGGGCACCCCGACCACAGTGATCTTGGCCTCGCTCCGGTCGTGCGCGACCCCGGAGATGATGGGCTGCTCCACTTCGGTTCCTTCGCTGTAGGGGTCGGAGACGACCCAGGTGCCTTCCCTGGTGCTGAACGAGCTTCTGACGTGGATGGGCAGGTCGAACCTGCGGGCGTACTCCACGCAGCGCAGGTGCAGGATCTTCGCCCCGCACGCCGCCATCTCCATGGCCTCGTCGTAGGAGATCCGCGGGATCTGCCGCGCCGTACGGACGATGCGGGGATCAGCGGTGTAGATGCCGTCCACGTCGGTGTAGATCTCACACACGTCCGCGCCGAGCGCCGCCGCGAGAGCGACGGCCGTGGTGTCGGAACCCCCCCGGCCCAGCGTCGTGATGTCCTTGCTGTCCTGGGAGACGCCCTGGAACCCGGCCACGATCGCGATCTGACCGGCGTCGACGGCCTCCTGGATGCGGCTGGGCGTCACGTCGATGATGCGCGCCTTGCCGTGCGTCGAGTCGGTGATGACGCCTGCCTGCGAGCCGGTGAAGCTGCGCGCCTCGTGACCGAGGTTGGCGATCGCCATCGCGAGCAGCGCCATCGAGATCCGCTCACCCGAGGTCAGCAGCATGTCGAGCTCGCGGCCTGGCGGCAGCGGCGACACCTGCTGGGCCAGGTCGAGCAGCTCGTCGGTGGTGTCGCCCATCGCGGAGACCACCACCACGACGTCGTTGCCCGCTTTTTTCGTCGCGACGATCCGTTGGGCGACCCGCTTGATGCAGGACGCGTCGGCTACGGAGGAACCACCGTACTTCTGCACAACGAGCGCCACTGGAATCTCCAACGAATCAGGACGTGGAGCTCACAGTGTACTTGGACGTCCCAAACTGAGACCGGCACCGACCAGCATGTGGACGCTCCGCCGCCGGGTCAGACCGCGGTGCCCTCTTCGACCACGTCCAGCCGGGTGTGTGCGACCAGCGCCTGCAGGGCCCGCAGCGCCGCGCCCGCGTGGTTGCCCCAGGTGTTGAAGTAGGAGTACTGCCACCACCACAGCGCCTCCAGCGGACGACCCGCCTGGTAGTGCCGCAGCCCGTGGATGAGGTCGGCCGCCACCGCCGTGAGGTCGTCGGACAGCCGGTAAGGGGTGACCACGGTGTCCTTGTAGGGGTCGAACACCTCGGCGTAGTCGTCCACCGGGGCGAGGCGGGCGGCGAGAGCCGTACGGAGGGGGTCGATGTCGGGGTCGTCGCTCAGCGCGGGTTCGACGTTGCCCTGGAGGATCACGTCCTGGGCGGCCCCGAGCTGGGTGCCCGCGAGGCTGACCTGGGCCACCTCCACCAGGAGAAGCGGCAGCGTCGCGTCGCCGCCCTCACCGCCGGCCAGGCGGGTGAGGCCGTCGATGAAGTTCTGCGCGTGTCCGGCGACGCGTGCGGCCAGGTCGTTCCACTCGTCAGACATCCAGCAGCCTCCGTCCTTCGAAAGCGCGGCCCAAAGTGACCTCGTCGGCGTACTCGAGATCACCGCCCACAGGCAGACCGCTGGCCAGTCGGGTCACTTTCAATCCCAGGGGCTTGACGAGCCTGGCCAGGTAGGTGGCCGTCGCCTCGCCCTCGAGGTTCGGGTCGGTCGCGAGGATCAACTCGGTCACCTGGCCGTCGGCCAGCCGGGCCATCAACTCGCGGATCTTCAGGTCGTCCGGGCCGACGCCGTCGATCGGGCTGATCGCCCCGCCGAGCACGTGGTAGCGACCGCGGAACTCGCGGGTCCGCTCGATCGCCACCACGTCCTTCGACTCCTCGACCACGCAGATGACGTGCGGATCACGCCGCTGGTCCCGGCAGATCCGGCACTGGTCCTCTTCGGCCACGTTTCCGCACACGCGGCAGAAGCGCACCTTCTCCTTCACTTCGAGCAGCGCGTGCGCGAGCCGCTTGACGTCGGCCGGGTCGGCCGCGAGGAGGTGGAACGCGATCCGCTGCGCGCTCTTGGGACCGACGCCGGGCAGCAGCCCGAGTTCGTCGATCAGGTTCTGGACGACCCCTTCGTACATGCTCTAGAACCCCGGCAGCTGGCCGCCGAGGCCGCCCCCGAGTCCCTGCGCGAGCGGGCCCAGCTTCTCCTGCTGCAGCTCCCCCGCGGCGCGTACGGCGTCCCGCACGGCGGCGAGCACGAGGTCCGCGATCGTCTGCGCGGTCTCCTCCGGGTCGCTCGCGTCGATGGCCAGCGGGCTGATCTCGAGATCGAGAAGCTCGCCGCTGCCGTTGACGGTGGCGACGACCAGGCCGCCTCCGGCACTGCCCTCGACCTCGGCGTCGCTGAGCTCCTGCTGCGCGGTGACGAGCTGCTGCTGCATCAGCTGAGCCTGCTCCAGCAACTGCTGGAGGTTGACATCCCCTGGATTCACGATGGTTGCGCTCCTCAGCGTCCAGCGACATGTTCGTCGCGACCGAGCCTACGGCGTCCGCCCCGGTTTCCGCACCGGCGTGCGTACGTGTTCCGCGCCGGGTCGTGGGCGGACGGACACCGGTTACCCCACCAGTCTCCGTCCATGCGGCGACCGTCCCTCGGGCGGGGAAGGCACTCAGGAGTGGTCGATCTCCTCGATGACGCGGCCGCCCAGTTCACGCTGGATCAGGGCCATGCCGGACAGCTCGCTGACGTCCGCGTCGTCGTCGTTGAGCGGGTCCACGTCGTCGTCCGGACGGGAGGCCCCGCCCTTGCGGCCGGGCACCGTCTCCGGCCAGGCCTGCCGGGAGCCGGTCTGGGCGGCGGCCCGCGCCGCCGACCGTGCCGCCGAGCGCGCCGCGGCCAGGCCGGGGCTCGGCGTGGACCGCGAGGCCGGTGACGGTGAGGGTGCGTCGTAGTCGTCGGACGGCGCGTCCGGCCACGACTCGTCGGTCGCGGTAGGCGCGGCGGGTGTGGTGGGCGCGGCGGCCTTCCGCTCCGGCGCCGGGGCGGCCTCGGGAGCGGCCGGCGCGGGCGCGGAGGGCGCGGCCGTGGCCGGCGGAGCCGCCGGCGCAGGAGGTGGCGCAGGAGGTGGCGTGGAAGGCGGCACGGAAGGCGGCGCGGGCGTCTGCGGGCCGGACGGCCCGCGCGTGGCGGGACCGGCCGGGCCGGGGCCCGAACCGCCGACGACGACATCGACGCGCCAGGTGCCGCCGAGCACGTCGCCGAGCGCGGCGGCCACCACCTCGTCGCGCTTGCCCTTGAGGAAGCCCTGCACGTCGCCCGGCTTCTCGAAGCCGACGGTCACGACGTTGCCCTCGACGCCGAGCAGCCTGCCCTGGGCGTTGAGGATCATCCAGGCCACCCGCTGACGGTTCTTGATCGCTTCGAGCACCTGGGGCCAGGCCTGCTGCACCGGCCCACCGCCCGCGGCCGGCGCCTGTGCCTGTGTCTGCTGTGCCTGCGGCGGAGGCGGCGCCGTCCCGGCGCCGGGCCGTACGGGGGTCGGCCAGTCGTCCGCGGCGGGGGCAGCCGGGGCGGCGGCAGGCGTCTGAACCTGCGGCGCCGGTGCCGGTGCCGGAGCCGGAGCCGCGGGAGCCTGTGGAGCTGCGGGAACCTGTGGAGCTGGGGGAGCCTGCGGCGCGGCGGCGTAGGTCCCGGCCGCGACGCCGCGCTCCAGCCGTTCGAGCCGGGTCAGCAGCGCGGCCTCGCCCTGGTCGGCCCCGGGCAGCAGCACGCGGGCGCACATCAGCTCCAGCAGCAGGCGGGGGGAGGTCGCGCCGCGCATCTCGGTCAGCCCGGCGTTGAACACCTCGGCCGCCCGGGTCAGCTCGGCGGGGCCCATCGACGCCGCCTGCGCCTGCAGCCGCTCCAGTTCGTCGGCAGGCCGGTCGAGCAGGCCGCTGCCCGCGGCCTCGGGGACGTTGGAGAGGATCACCAGGTCGCGGAAGCGTTCGAGCAGGTCCGTGGCGAAGCGGCGCGGGTCGTGACCGCCCTCGATCACCCGGTGCACGGCCTGGAACACGGCCGCGCCGTCCCGCTTGGCGAACGCGTCGACCACCTCGTCCAGCAGGTCGCCATCGGTGTAGCCGAGCAGGGACACCGCCCGCTGGTAGGTGATGCCGGACTCGTCGGCGCCCGCGAGGAGTTGGTCGAGGATCGACAGGGTGTCCCGGGCCGATCCCGCACCCGCCCGTACGACCAGCGGTAACGCCGCCGGCTCGTACGGCACGGACTCGGAGTCGAGGATCTCCTCCATGAGCCGGCGCAGGGTCGCGGGCGGCATCAGCCGGAAGGGGTAGTGGTGGGTGCGGGACTTGATCGTCCCGATGACCTTCTCCGGCTCGGTGGTGGCGAAGATGAACTTGAGGTGCGGCGGCGGCTCCTCCACCAGCTTCAGCAGCGCGTTGAAGCCCTCACGGGTGACCATGTGGGCCTCGTCGATGATGTAGATCTTGTAGCGCGCCGAGACGGGGGCGAAGAAGGCCCGCTCGCGCAGGTCGCGGGCGTCGTCCACGCCGCCGTGCGACGCCGCGTCGATCTCGATGACGTCGAGGTGGCCGGGCCCGGTGGGGGCCAGCGCGACGCAGGACTCGCACTCCCCGCAGGGGTCGGGCGTCGGGCCCTTCTCGCAGTTCAGCGACCGGGCGAGGATGCGGGCGCTGGAGGTCTTGCCGCAGCCGCGCGGGCCGCTGAAGAGATAGGCGTGGTTGATGCGGCCGCTGCGCAACGCCTGGCGCAGCGGGTCGGTGACGTGCTCCTGCCCCTTGACCTCGGCGAACGTCCCGGGCCTGTACTTGCGGTACAGCGCAAGACTCATGCCGCCTCCTCGGAGGGTCGACCCGGCCGGAGTGCCCCGCTAACGGAGAGACCCCTCGCACACCCGCCAGAGCCCGCTTATCCTTGCTGCCTTCCGGCCCTGGGGAGGTTCACAGGATGACGCCGCGCGAGGGGTCCGCTGCACAGTCTAGCCACTCGACGGGTGTGCGCGGGCCGTCGAGACAACAGTCGAAACCACGCCGGAAAGTGGGCTAAGCTGTCCGACGGAGGATTCGCCTAGTTGGCCTAGGGCGCACGCTTGGAAAGCGTGTTGGGGGCAACCCCTCAGGAGTTCGAATCTCCTATCCTCCGCGCTTGGTTGAGCAGCAAAAACGCGAAAGGCCCGGTCCATCCAACCGGGCCTTTCGCGTATTCGGATTCACCAGGGCACGGGCCCGGCGTCGTCGAAGAACGCGCCGGTCGGGCCGTCGTCGGGCAGGGTCGCCAGCCGGATCGCGATCGCCGCGCCCTGTTCTGGCGTACGGACGCCGCGGAAGCCGTTGAGGTCGGTCGCGCAGAAGCCGGGGCAACCGGCGTTGATCAGGATGTTCGTGCCGCTCAGCTCCTTGGCGTACTGCACGGTGACGGCGTTGAGAAACGTCTTCGACGGCGCGTACGCGGCGGAGATCGGGCCCGTCTCGGCGCCGGGAGTGGTCTGCCGGGTGAGAGAGCCGACGGTGCTGGACATGTTCACGATCCGCGGCGACGCCGAACGGCGCAGCAGCGGCAGCATCGCGTTGGTGACGCGGATGACGCCGATCACGTTGGTCTCCACGGCCGCCCGCATCGTGGCGGGGTCCACCGTGGTCGGCGTCTGGGGCATGCCCCCGGTTATCCCCGCGTTGTTGACGAGCACATCGAGACGTCCCGCGCGCTCCTCGATCAGCCTGGCGGCGGCGGCCACGCTCGCGTCGTCGGTAACGTCGAGCGGCACGCCGAACGCGTCGACACCGGCCGCGCGCAGCTTCTCCACCGCGGACTCCCGGGGCTCGTCACCCCGGGCGCCGACGCCGACACTCCAGCCGAGGGCGCCGAGTCCGGCCGCGATCTCGTATCCGATCCCCTTGTTCGCGCCGGTGACCAGCGCGATCGTCTGTTCGCTCATGGATCTCATCCTGTCCGCGCCCGCCGCGAAACCTCCAACACCATTTGGGTGGGCATCGATACCTCCCCGATATCGATCGCCGGCTTCCGGCGATACCGTGGCGGCATGGAGACGCGTGAGCTGCGGTACTTCGTCACCGTCGCCGAAGAGCTGCACTTCGGGCGGGCCGCGCAGCGGCTCGGGATCGCGCAGCCGCCGCTGTCGCGGGCGATCGGGCAGCTCGAACGGCGGCTCGGGGTGACGCTGCTGGAGCGCACGAGCCGCTCAGTCACGCTGACCGAGGCCGGGTCGGTGCTGCTGCGCGAGGGCCGGGCCGCCCTCGACGCGGTCGAGGCCGCCGAGCGCCGCACCCGCCGCACCGCGCTCGCCGCGACGGGCAGCCCCGGCCTGGTCCTCGTCACGAAGGCCGGGGCGGCCGGCGAACTGCTGCCGAAGCTGCTCGACGCGTACGCCGCCGAGCCGGGTGCGGTCGCCGTCGACGTGCACCTGTGCGGGCCCGGCGAGCAGGAGCGGCTGCTGCGCGACGGCCGGGCCGACGTGGCGCTGCTGCACCGGCCGTTCGACTCGGCGTCCGGGTTCGACACCGAGGAGCTGCGCACGGAAGGGCAGGTCGTGGTCCTGCCCGCCCGGCATCCCCTGGCCTCCCGGGCGCACGTGCTGACGGCCGACATCACCGCCCTGCCCGGACTGCCGATGCCGCGCTGGCCCGGCCTCGACGGCACCTATCCGGACGGTCCAGGCCCGCAGGTCCGCGATCATACGCAGCTTCTTCAGACGATCGCGCTCGGCCGGGCCGCGGCGGTGCTGCCGGAGTCGACCCGGGCCTATCTGCCCTCCGGCCTCGCCGCGGTGCCGGTGCTGGACGCCCCGGAGGTGACGACGGTGATCGCCTGGCCGCCGCACAGCCGGTCGCAGGCCGTCGCCGCGCTGGTCCGGGCCGCCACCCGTCTCTAGGTTGGGGCGCATGGAACAGATCTGCTTCCCGGCGATTCCGAGTGCGGGAAACCTCGACGTCCGGTGGATCCACGGCTCTGAGTCGGCCAAGCACAACACCGACCCCGACATCCAGGTGCACCGGTATGACGAGCACACGTACGTCCTGCGGCAGAACAAGGCGATCAACTACGAGGCGCCCTTCATGTTCCTGATGTTCGGGAACGCCCGGGCCCTCCTGCTCGACACCGGCGCGACCGCCTCACCCGCGTACTTCCCGCTGCGCCGGACGGTGGACGAGATCGTGGACCGCTGGCTGGCCGATCACCCCCGCGAGGGCTACGGGCTCCTCGTCGCCCACACGCACGGCCACGGCGACCACATCGCGGGCGACGGCCAGTTCCGCGACCGCCCGGACACGGTGATCGTGGACCCCGCGGCGGAGCGCGTACGCGAGTTCTTCGGGCTCGGCGGCGATCTCGACGTTCCCGGGACCGTCGACCTGGGCGGCCGCGTTCTGGACGCGGTGGCGAGCCCGGGGCACCACGGCTCGGCGGTGACCTTCTACGATCGGGCCACCGGCCTGCTCCTGACCGGTGACACCGTCTACCCCGGGCGGCTGTACGTCGCCGACTGGCCGGCGTTCGAGCAGACCATCGACCGCCTGGTGAAGTTCGCCGAGTCCCGTCCCGTCACCCACGTTCTCGGCTGCCACATCGAGATGACCGGTGTGCCGGGCGAGGACTACCCGATCCGCACCACGTATCAGCCGGACGAGCCGCCGCTCCAGATGACGGTGGAGCAGCTGCGGCGGATCCGCGACGCGGTGGCGGAGATCGGCGGCCGGCCCGGCGTCCACGTCCATCCCGACTTCATCGTCTACGCCTAGCGATCCGATCAGATCCAGCCGCGCAGCAGCATGCGGCTCAGCCAGACGTCGTACGGCACGGGCACGGCGGTGAGCACGGGCGACAGCCACCAGAAGTTCACCAGTGCGAGCAGCGTGAACGCGCCCACCACCGCCGCCCCCGTGGAGCGCCGCACGGCCGGCGCGCCCGGCGGCCCGAGGACGAGCCCGCACGCCAGCACGAGCGCGAGGACCATGAACGGCACCGCCGGGAGCGCGTAGAACAGGTACATCGTGCGGTCGTCGGCCAGCGCGAAGTAGAACCACGGCAGCCATCCCGCGCCGTAGGCGAGCAGGACGGCGCCCGCCCGCCAGTCGCGGGTCCGCAGATAGCGGACCACCATCGCGATCAGCGCGAGCAGCCCGCCGTACCAGATCACCGGGGTGCCGGTCCCGAGGATCTCCTGCGAGCAGGAGGCGGCGCCGCACGCGCCGTCAGGCGACCGGTAGAAGAACGCGACCGGCCGCAGCAGCAGCGGCCAGGTCCACGGGTCCGACTGGTAGTCGTGGTGCGAGCTCAGCCCCTGGTGGAAGCCGAACACCTGGCTCTGGTAGCTCACCAGCGAGCGAAGCGAGTCGAAGACGAAGTAGGCCCAGCCGTTCGCGGTCGCGCGGTCCCAGTTGCGGCCCCATCCCCCGGCCGAGGCGAACCATCCGGCGAACGACCCGACGTACACGACGGCCGGCACGGCGCCGAGCCAGGCGAGGCCGAGCGGCCAGTCGAGGCGGGCCGCCTGCCGGCAGGGCCGGGGCAGACCGACGGCACGCCTGGCCCCGCAGTCCCAGACGAGCGTCATGATCCCGAACGCCACGACGAACAGCAGGCCGGTCCACTTGGTCGCCGTCGCCGCGCCCAGGCACACCCCGGCCGCCAGCCGCCATGGCCGTGCGCCGAGCCGTGGAGCCGGCCCGTGCAGAGGGGAGGTGCGATACCACTCCGTCAGGCGGGCGCGGGCCGCGTCGCGGTCGGCGACCAGGCAGGCGAAGCCCGCGAGCACCCAGAACATGAGGAAGACGTCGAGCAGCGCGGAGCGCGACAACACCAGATGCAGGCCGTCGAGCGCCAGCAGCAGACCGGCGAGGCAGCCGAGAAGCGTCGAGCGGGTCATCCGGCGGGCGGTCCGCGCCAGGACCAGCACGCTGAGCGTGCCCGCGAGCGCGGCGACGCAGCGCCAGCCGAAGGGCGTGACGCCGAAAAGCCACTCTCCCGCGCCGATGAGCCACTTGCCGAGCGGGGGGTGGGCGACGTACGCGGCGCACTCCTCGACCGTCCCGCACGCCTTGAACACCTCCGTGCCGCCGCGGGCGAACACCTGGTCGGCGCCGTCGGCGAACTGCCGCTCGACCCCGAACGTGATCAGCGAGTAGGCGTCCTTGGCGTAATAGAGCTCGTCGAAGACGAGCGCCTGCGGGACATCGAGACGATGGAACCGGAGGAATCCCCCGAAAGCGGCCACGGCCAGCGGGCCGAGCCACCCCCGCCCGCCCGGCATCGGCGGCACCAGCCGGGGTAGTGCGGTCAGAGGCACGCGGTGATCCTAACCCGGCAAAACGCGAAGATCAGGGCAAGACGGATCCGGCATGGCGACCGTCCCGCATGATCACCGTCATCCGGGGCAGTAGCCCCGCCAACCACCGGCAACTCCATTGGGAGCGTCGCAGATGGATTTCGATGACCGAGCGCAACTCGACGCCTCGCAGGTCGAGGACGTCGGCCGTGGAGGCGGGTTCCGCGGCGGGGGTCTGGCCGTCGGCGGCGGAGCCGCCGGCATCATCGCCCTCATCGTGGCCCTGATCTTCGGCGTCAACCCCGGCAACATCACCGGCGGCGACGACCCCGCCGGCCTTCAGCCGACCAGCGATCTGAGCGCGCAGTGCAAGACCGGCGCCGACGCCGACCAGTCGGAGAAGTGCCGGGTCGTGGGCGTCGTGAACAGCATCCAGAAATACTGGAGCGAGCAGATCCAGGGGTACTCCGGGGCGAAGACCACGCTGTTCTCCGGCGGGGTGCAGACCGGCTGCGGCGCCGCGGACTCCTCCGTCGGCCCCTTCTACTGCCCGACCGACAAGCACGTCTACCTGGACCTGTCGTTCTTCGACGAGCTGCAGTCGCGGTTCGGGGCCAAGGGCGGCCCGTTCGCCCAGGCGTACGTGATCGCCCACGAGTACGGTCACCACGCGCAGGACCTGCTCGGCACGATGAACCGGGTCGGCCAGGACCAGGGCGCGGAGAGCGGCTCGGTGCGGCTCGAACTCCAGGCCGACTGCTACGCCGGCGTGTGGGCCAAGAACGCGGTGGACACCGGCTTCTACGCCGAGCCGTTCACCGACGCCGACATCCAGGAGGCGCTCGACGCCGCCGCGGCGGTCGGCGACGACCACATCCAGGAGCAGGCCCAGGGCAGCGTCAACCCGGACGCGTTCACCCACGGCACCTCCGCCCAGCGGCAGAAGTGGTTCACGAACGGCTACTCGTCGGGCGACCCCGCGCGCTGCGACACCTTCTCCGGGGGCATCTGAGACCTGAAAAGGGCCTTGGGCGCGAACCTTTGCGTCGTCTCCTAAACTACATACCGTGATCTTTAAGTTGGTCGGTGACGGACGGCCCTATCCAGAGCACGGACTGTCGTCCCGCGAGTGGGCGCAGATCCCGCCCCGGCAGGTCCGGCTCGACACACTGGTCACCACGAAGGCGGTGCTGGACCTGCACTCGTTGCTCGCCAAGGACTCGACCTTCTACGGCGACCTGTTCCCGCACGTGGTGCAGTGGAAGGGCGAGCTGTACCTGGAGGACGGCCTGCACCGCGCCCTGCGCGCCGCCCTCCACCAGCGCTCGGTGCTGCACGCCCGCGTGCTGGAGGTCCAGGACTAGCCGGACGCTCCCTGGGCGAGATCAAGTGTCTGACTGCTTCGGTAGCCTTGCGGTCATTTGACTTGACCAGCCCTAGAAAGAAGGGAGCCGGGCAGTGCTCGACGACGCCGGACTCCACGCCCTCCGCGAGGCGGCTCGGCTGTCTCCGGACAACCTTCCCCTGCGGCGCCACCTCGCCGAGCAGCTTCTGACCAAGGGTTACCTCGCCGAGGCCGAGGCCGAGTTCCGCGCCGCCCTCGTGCTGTCACCCCAGGACCCGGACGTCATCGCCGGTCTCGCGGAGGCCTTCGTGCGGCAGAGTGCGTACGGCCCCGCGCTGTCGGCGCTGGAACCGCTCCTGGCGGCTCCCGGCCACGCGCCGCGCGCCGGGTTGCTCGCCGCCAGGGCGCTGCTGGGCGAGGGCGACGTGGCGGGGGCGGCGCGCCGGTATCACGACGCGGTCTCCCGTGATCCCTCGCTGGCCGACCCCGACCTCGCCGCCCGGCTGACGCCCCAGCCCGCCACGCCGCACGCGCCCGAAACACCCCCGGACAACGCCGAGCGCTCCGGTGTCACGTTCGCCGACGTGGCCGGCATGGAGGCGGTCAAGGAGGCGCTGCGGGTGAAGCTCCTGCTCCCCGTCCAGCAGCCCGAGCTGTTCGCCGCGTTCGGCAAGCGGGCGGGCGGCGGAGTGCTGCTGTACGGCCCTCCCGGCGCGGGCAAGACCCACCTCGCCAGGGCCGCGGCCGGCGAGCTCGGCGCGGCGTTCATCAGCGTCGGGCTGGCCGACATCCTCGACATGTACATCGGCTCCAGCGAGCGCAATCTGCGGGCCACGTTCGAGATGGCCCGCCGCAACCGGCCGTGCGTGCTCTTCTTCGACGAGGTGGACGCGCTGGCCGCGCGCCGCTCCGACATGCGGCAGGCGCACACCCGGCAGCTGGTCAACCAGTTCCTGGCCGAGCTCGACGGCGTGGAGGAGAACGCCAACGAGGGCGTCCTGGTGCTGGCGGCCACCAACGCGCCCTGGTACATCGACGTGGCGTTCCGGCGTCCCGGGCGGTTCGACCAGATGGTGTTCGTGCCCCCGCCCGACGCCTCGGCCCGCGCCGCCATCCTGCGCATCCTGTGCCGCGACAAGCCGCTGGCCGAGATGGACTACGACGCGGTGGCGAAGGTGACGGACGGCTTCGTGGGCGCGGACCTCAAGGGCGTGGTCGACCGCGCGGTGGAGACCAAGCTGCGCCAGTCGATCAGCGCGGGCCGTCCCCTCCCGCTGACGACCCACGACCTGCTCGCCGTGGCCCAGGGCACGAAACCGACGGCCGTGAAGGAGTGGCTGGGGACGGCGCGCAACTACGTCCTGCACGCCAACGACTCGGGCGCATGGGACGAGCTGATGCCCTGGATCGACGGCAAGAAGGGCAGCAGAGGCAGATGGTGACCGCCGCGGCACCGCTTGAGCGGGCGCGGACGCTGCTGGAGCTGAACCGTCCGGTGGAGGCCGAGCGGGAGCTGCGGGGCCTGCTCGCCCAGGACCCCCAGGACGTCAACGGGCACGCCTTCCTCGCGGTGGCGCTGGCGCGGCAGCGGAGGCCGGGCGAGGCGATCGGCGAGGCCGCGGAGGCGGTACGGCTCGCGCCGGACCACTGGTTCCCGCACTACGTGGCTGGTCAGGCGTACTACCGGGCGGGCCGGCCCGGGGAGGCCGCCGACGCCACGAGGGCGTGCCTGGAGCTCGCCCCCGAGCACGCGCCGGCCTGGGAGCTGCTGGCCCGGGTGCACATCCACGCCGAGCAGTGGCCGCAGGCGGCCGACGCGGCCCGCCACGGGCTCGCCCTCGCGCCCGAGGACGCCGACCTGGCGAGCCTGCTCGCGGTGGCCCTCACCATGCTCGGCGACGCCGCCGGGGCGACGGAGGCCGCCGCGCGGGCCGTGGGGCTCGACCCCGAGAGCGCCCTGGCCCACCTGGCGTACGGACGCGCGCAGCTCGCCTTCGGCTCACCCGGCGAGGCCGCCCGCGCGTTCCGCGAGGTGCTCCGCCTGTCGCCGGGGTTCGACCAGGCCAGGGACCTCCTGGTGGCGGCGCTCAAGCTGCGCAACCCCGTCTATCGCCTGCTCGCGCGGCTGCGCGGCACGTTCTTCGGCGGGTGGCGGATGCTGTTCCTGCTGCCGGTCGTGCCTCCGGTCATCGCCCTGTTCGCCCTCATCGCGCTCCTGCACTGGGCGGCCTGGGTGGCCGAGGCGGTCACCACCCTGCGCCTGGCCCGGGCCAGGGCCACCCGGCTGCTCTTCGAGGGCACGGAGGCCCGCGTGGCCCTCGTGTGCTGCTGCCTGCTGGCCGTCGGCGCGGTGCTGCTCGTGACGGGCGTGGCGACCGCCCGGGAAGCCGTGGGAATGGGCGGCGCGGCGGTCCTGGCGCTGATCACCCCCGTGCAGGAGGCGGCGCACACGAGCGCACCCCGGGGCCGGGCCGTCCTGTACGGCTGGGCGATCCTCCTGGGACTGGCCGCCGCCCTGGCGATGCTCCTGTCCTCCCCCTCCGGCGCGCTGCTCACCGCCTATGCCGGGCTGGCCGGCATCTGGGTCGCGGCGGGCGTACGGCGGCTGGCCGGGAGCCGGGCGGCGAACGCGCTCTGACCGGCCGCGCCGGGCGGCACCCCTGAACGCAAGAAAGCCGCCGACCCCTGTGATCAGGATCGGCGGCTCTCACGTCGAGCGGTGGAGGTGGGATTTGAACCCACGGTAGGTTGCCCTACACACGCTTTCGAGGCGTGCGCCCTCGGCCACTAGGCGACTCCACCGCGCAGCAGCTTACCGGACGAACACCACTGCGCGTGCATCCGTTTTCTTCCGCCCGCCGGCTCAGGTGCGGCGGCCCGAGAAGAACTCGGTCAGCACGGCCGCGCACTCGCCCGCCAGCACGCCCATGACCACCTCGGGCCGGTGGTTGAGCCTGCGGTCCCGCAGGACGTCCCACAGCGATCCGGCGGCCCCGGCCTTCTCGTCCACCGCGCCGTACACGACGCGGTCCACCCGGGCGAGGACCGCGGCCCCGGCGCACATCGTGCAGGGCTCCAGCGTGACGACCAGCGTGCAGCCCGTCAGCCGCCAGTCGCCGATCCGCGCCGCCGCCGCGCGCAGGGCGAGCACCTCGGCGTGGGCCGTGGGGTCCGCGCTCGCCTCGCGGTCGTTGCCCGCCGCGGCGAGCACCTCTCCCGGCGCCCCCGACCCGGGCCGTGACGGGCTGAGCACGACGGCGCCGACCGGCACCTCGCCGCGCCCGCCCGCTCGTACGGCCTCCGCCAGCGCCAGCCGCATGGCGGCCTCGTACGCGTCCGGCGGCGAGCCGGTCACCGCAGCCGGTCGAGCTCGTCGGCGAAGCCGAGCCGTTCGGCGATGAGGGAGAGGATGTCGGCGGGCAGCACGCCCTCCTCCATGCTGAGCTCCACGAGCTCCTCCGCGCTCAGCGAGAAGTCGCCGAGCAGCTCCAGGTCGCCGACGGGACGGATGCCGAGGTCGGGCGCGTCCTTGTCCACCACGACGCCGGCCAGCTCGGCGAAGATCTCGCCCAGGGGGTCGTTCTGCACGGCGTGCGCGTCGGAGATGAACACGCGGGGGTCGAGGTCGTCCTCATAACGGATGATCGCGAACCACTCGTCCTCGACCTCGACGCAGAGGAGCGCGAGCTCGTCGCCGTTGAGCCCGAGGGCCTCCTGCAGGGCGTCACTGAGGTCGTCGGCGATCTCGGCCTCGCCGAGATCGACCTCGGCGCCGGCCCAGCGGCCGTCGATGCGGGCGAAACCGGCGGAGAAGAGGTTGGATCTGGAGGGCATTGCCGTCTCCCCAGGTCAGCCGATGGCGGCGTCGACGGCGCGTTCGAACGGCTGGGAGAAGCCCAGCCGCGCGGCGATGCTGGACAGGACCTCGTCGGGCAGCAGATCGAGGTCGCCGGACAGCGCGCCCAGCTCCATCTCGTCGAGCCCGAGGTCGGCGAAGATGGACAGGTCCCCGGCGGGAAGCACGCTGTCGAGCTCCTCCTCCTCGGGCACCGGCACGTCGAGGTATTCGAGGACCTGCTGCGCCAGCGGCCACTCCCAGGCGGCCGTGATGTCCGAGAGGAAGACGTCCACCTGCTCACCGAAGACCCGTAACGCCACGAAGAAGTCATCCCCTACGGCGACCATGCCAATCGTGGTCCCCATGCTGGGGGTCTGGCGGAGGGCGTGAATGAGTCCGTCCAGGTCCGAGGTGAGCGCCACCGGGAGCATCTCCGCCTCCCAGCGGTCCTCCTCGCGATAGACGACGATGGCGAAGTCAAGTGTGTCCACGTCTGTCATCGTCTTCCCCACCGCGCGCTCTTCACGCAGGCAATGGTCGCAGAATCGGAGTCACACCGTACGGTGCTCACTCCAAATCGTGATCAAAGACTCAGCCGACGTCGAGAGTCTGCCCAGGAGACGGTAACTTTTCTACCCATGGAGACCCTCGTCGTCGACCACCCGCTCGTCGCCCACAAGCTCACCACTCTCCGCGACGTGCGGACCGACTCGCCGACGTTCCGCCGCCTTGCCGACGAGCTGGTCACGCTGCTCGCCTACGAGGCCACCAGAGACGTCCGGGTCACCGACGTGACGGTCGACACACCGCTCACCCCCACCCACGGCGTACGGCTGGCGCGCCCCGCGCCGCTCGTGGTGCCGATCCTGCGCGCGGGGCTGGGGATGCTCGACGGGATGACCCGGCTCCTGCCGACCGCAGAGGTGGGCTTCCTGGGCATGATCCGCGACGAGTCCACGCTCAAGGCCCAGACCTACGCCACGCGGTTGCCGGAGGACCTGTCCGGCCGGCAGTGCTACGTGCTCGACCCGATGCTCGCGACGGGCGGGACCCTCGCCGCGGCGATCAACTTCCTGTTCGACCGCGGCGCGCGGGACGTCACCGCGATCTGCCTGCTGGCCGCCCCCGAGGGCATCGCGTACCTGGACGAGGCGTTCCGCGGCGGCGACCGGCCGATCCGGGTGGTGACGGCCGCCCTCGACGAACGGCTGAACGAGAACGGCTACATCGTGCCCGGCCTCGGCGACGCCGGCGACCGCCTGTACGGCGTCGTCTGACTCCTGCCGGCCGCCCGTCTCCCCGGGGGCGATTTCCCCGGGGTCTGATTTCCCTTCCTTTCCGCGTGGTCCGTCCCTATCTCACCTCTGGTTACACTGCGCGCCCAGTAGGGTACTCAGTGTGATGACGACGTCACCTCGCGCTCTCGCGAGCGGCGCGCCACCAGGGAGAGCGATGATCCAGCATTCGGCCGACGAGCACTACGAACAGCTCGAGGCCCTGCTCAGGGACGAGTTCGCGGAGGTGCATCCTCCCGCGACGGTGACCCGGTGCGTTCAGGCCGCCCACCACGGCGCCATCGAGGTCACCGGACACGCGCACCCCGCACTGGTCGAGCGCATCGCCCGCAAGCATCTGCGGGTCCTGGCGACCGCCGCGGCGGAGCGGGGCTGACGGCCGTCACGATCACGAAAACCCGTTGGCGATTAGCCGCTTTACCAAACGGGGCGTCTGGGTAATGTATTGGTCATGGGAGTGGTGACGGCGGTGCAGGCGAAGAAAGTCATCAAGTGGACGCTCATCGTGTCGGCGGGCTTCTACCTGCTCACGAGACCGACTGACGCGGCTCAGACGGTCCACGGGGCCTTCAACGGAATCATCAGCGCGGCCGACTCGATGGCGCAGTTCTTCGCCACCCTGACATGAGACTTGTGACCCACGGGGACTCGGCCCCGTCGTCGGTCAACCGTTACCTCCTCCCCCACGAACAACAAGTCATCATGGTCCGGCGTCACCCCGCCGTCCTCCTGCGCCCTATCGCCGAGATCTTCGGCGGCCTCATCCTCGCCGGAGTCCTCAGCAAGTTCCTGAGCGACAACGGCGCGAGCCAGGCCCTCGCCCTCGTCTGGTGGGCCTGGCTCCTCCTGCTGGTTCGATTCGTCTGGAAGGTCGCGGAGTGGTCGGTCGACTACTTCGTCGTCACCTCCCAGCGCATGCTTCTCACCACGGGCCTCATCACGCGCAAGGTCGCGATGATGCCCCTGAGCAAGGTCACCGACATGAGCTTCCAGCGCTCGCTCCTCGGCCGCATGCTCGGCTACGGCGAGTTCGTGATGGAGTCGGCCGGCCAGGATCAGGCCCTGCGCACCGTCCCCCACATCCCCTATCCGGAGACGTTGTACCTCGAGGTCTGTCAGATGATCTTCCCCAGCAAGGACGGAGACGACGACTGACCGACGGTCCACCGTCCGATATCTCGACACCGTGATCGAACCTTCACCGTCGTGATTCTTGACGGAGGGTTACACGATTCGGTCGCTTCGTGCCATTATGGCGACACTATTGACCCTTCCCCCGCCCTGAGAGACCAGATGCCGAGTCAGGGAACCATCGGCGACCGCGTCCGCGGATTGCGGTTGAGCAGGCGCATGTCACAGGCCCAGTTGGCCGGACCCGACCTGTCCGACAGTTACGTCTCACTCATTGAGTCCGGAAAGCGGACGCCCACACCGGTCGTTGCCCGGTTACTCGCCGAGCGGCTCGGTTGCACCACCGAGTTCCTGCTCCACGGGATAGAACCCCGGCAGCGCATCGACACCGAGCTCGGCCTGCGACATGCCGAGCTCGAGCTGTATCACGGCGATCCCGCCGTGGCGGCCGACCGCTTCGGCGAGATCGTCAAGGCGGCGGGTGAGGACAACGCCATGCTGGCCGCCCACGCACGCCTCGGTGTGGCGCGGGCGCTGGAGGCCCAGGGCCGCATCGGCCGGGCCGTCGAGGCGTACGAGCGGCTGCGCCGCGAGGCCGCCGCGCACCCCGAGCGCCTCGCCGACCTGCCGCTGACGGTGGCGCTGTGCCGCTGCTACCAGCGGGCCGGCGACCGGCTGCGGGCGCGCGACCTCGGCGCCCAGGCGCTCGGCCAGATCGACCGGCTCGGCGTGATCGAGGGCGAGTTGGCCGTCGAACTGGCGCTGGCGCTGGTGGAGGTCGAGACCGGCCTGCCGTACGTCGAGCGGGTGCTGTCGGCCGCGGGTCCGGCGCACGCGAGCGACCGCAGCACGGAGATCCTCGCGCTGTGGCAGGCCAGCGTCACGGCGGCCGAAGGCGAGGACTCGGCGCTGGCCGTGCAGCTCGCCGAGGACGCCCTCGCGGCGGGCCGTCCGGCCCGGATCGCCGTGCGCCGTGCGCGCATCGCGATGCACTGGGCTCGCATCACCGCGGCGGATCCCGAAGGTGCCGATTTGGATCGAGCCAACGACCTGGCGAAGTCCGCGGTGGACGTCTTCGCGGGCTTCCCGGCCGAGCGGCAGAACCACGCACGGAGCCTTGTGGTGCTGGGTTTCGTACGATTCCGGACCGGAGACGCGGAATCCGCAGCCGCACTCGCCGGTGAGGCACTGGATCTATTGGACGGCGCCAAGGGGACCACCGCGGCGACCGCAAACATGGTCCTGGCCGAGATCGCGTTGGCACGGTCCCAAGATCCGGCTGCCGCGCTCGGTCGTGCTCACGACCTGCTGGACGACGAGGCGCCCGACCGGGAGACCGCCCGGGCCTGGCGCATGCTCGGCGACCTGTGGGGACAGGCCGGTGCCCTCGACCGGCAGTCAGGGGCATATCGTAGAGCCCTGGAAGCGGTCGGAATCCGCGTGAACATACCGGGCTCCATGACCACGACGGTGCTCGCTCGATAGCCTCCCCTGGGGCTCCGGACTTGTTCTGGAGGCTCTGGAATAATGAGGGTCTACCACTCATTCCATCATCGGATGATTGGCAACCCAAAGGAGGCTGACGTGAGCCTGCGGACGGCGCAGCGGGCGTCTCTCGTGGACCAGGTGATCGACCAGCTCAAGGAGCAGATCACCTCCGGCTCCTGGCAGATGAATGCCAAGATTCCCACCGAGACGGTGCTCGCCGAGCACCTCGGGGTCGGCAGGAATACGGTCCGTGAGGCGGTCCGCGCGCTGACGCACGCCGGACTGCTGGAGTGCCGACAGGGCGATGGCACGTACGTGCGGGCCACCAGCGAGCTGTCGGGTGCGATGGCCAGGCGGCTGCGCGCGGCCGAGCAGCTGGAGATCCTGGAGGTCCGGCGCGCCCTGGAGGTCGAGGCGGCCCGGCTCGCGGCGACGCGACGGACCGGCGGGGACGTCGCGTCGATCGAGGCCGCGCTGGCCGCGCGCGAGAAGGCATGGTCGGGCGGCGACCCCGACGCGTTCGTCGAGGCCGACCTCGCCTTCCACGTGGCGGTCGTCGAGGCCACGCACAACAGGGTGCTGATCGACCTCTACAGCGACTTCTCCGCGGCGCTGCGGGCGAGCATCGCGGCGGCCGGCGGCTCCCTGGAGCAGAACTACATTCCCCACGACGCGATCGTGCGCGCGATCGTCGCCGGCGACGCCACCGCGGCCGAGCGGGCCGGTCACGCGTGCATGGAGCACATCCTCATCGCCCTCACCGACTCCGCCGCCATCCCCTCCTGAGCCCCGCCCCGAAACCCCACTGCCCGGCGGGGCCGCGCGAACGGCACCCGCGGGGCTCGATCAGGTGGGCACGCGGTCAGGCGAGCGTGCTCAGCCGAGCCGCAGGGACATGACGAGGTAACGGAAACCAGGGTCCTCGCCCTCGTCGGTGATCAGCGCGGGACGGGTCGGCGAGTCCATGTGGAGGCGCGCCCGCCCGGTCTCGACCCCCGCCAGCCCGTCGAGCAGGAAGTGGGGCTGGAAGGCGATCTGGATGTCCGGACCCGCCAGCTCGGCCTCGACGACCTCCGCGCCCCTGCCGATGTCACCGCCTCCGGCCTGGATCAGCACCTGTCCCTGGGAGAACGACAACCGGACCGCGGCGTTGCGCTCGGCGACCAGCACGACGCGCTTGACGGCCTCCACGAACGGTCCCACCTCGGCGTCCGCGTGGATCGTCCACTCTGAGGTCAGCCGGGACCGGTAGTCGATGAACTGGTCGTCCAGCAGCCGCACGGTCGTCGTGCGTCCCTGGCTCTCGAAACCCGCCACGTTGTCGCCCAGGCCGATCGCCACCTCGCCGCCCCGCAGCGATCGGGCCACCTCGACCAGCACCCGCGCCGGCACGACCACGCCGTGCTGCGCGTCCTCCCGCTCGGGATGCCACAGGAACTCGGCGGCGGCGATGCGGTAGCGGTCGGTCGCGGCCATCGACATCCGCGTGCCCTCGATGTCCACGCGGATGCCCGTCAGCATGGGCAGCGTGTCGTCGCGGCTCGCGGCGGCGGCCACCTGCCCGACAGCGGTGGCGAACGCGCCGCCGCCCACGGCGCCGACCTTCGGCGGCATCGGCGGAATCGCGGGGAAGTCCTCGTCCGGCATCGTGATCAGCCCGAACTCCGCGCTGCCGCAGGTGAGCACCGCCTCCGAGCCGCTTCTGACGATCTCGACGGGCCGGGCGGGCAGGCTCCGGGTGATCTCGGCCAGGACCTTGCCGGGAATCAGCACCCGCCCCGGCTCGGCGACATCGGCCTCGACGTCGGCACGGGCCGAGACGTCGTAGTCGAAGGCGGACACCCGCAGATCGTCTCCCGCTTCCAGCAGCAGGCCCGCGAGGACGGGCACGGCGGGCCGGGCGGGCAGCACCCGGGCCGCCCACGCCACCGCGTCGGCGAGCACGTCGCGGTTCACCTGGAATTTCATCCCGACCTCCTGCCTGTGCCACGACTCGCTCCCAACGTAGCGGCCCGCACCGACAATCCCGGCGGTGCTACTTGCTGTTGAGGAAGGCGAGCACGGCCAGCACGCGGCGGTTGTCGTCGTCGGAGGCCGCGAGGCCGAGCTTGGTGAAGATGTTCGCCGTGTGCTTGCCCACCGCGCTGTCGCTGAGGAACAGCCGCTGCCCGATGGCGGCGTTCGACCTGCCCTCGGCCATCAGCTCCAGCACCTCGCGCTCCCGGGGGGTGAGGCGGCCGAGCGGTTCGTTTCGCGCGTTGCTCGCCAGGAGCCGGGCGATCACCTCGGGGTCCATGGCCGTCCCGCCGGCCGCGACCCGGCGTACGGCGTCGACGAACTGCTCGCCGTTGAACACCCGGTCCTTCAGCAGGTAGCCGACGCCGCCGGACCCGTCGGCCAGCAGCTCCCTGGCGTACAGCTGCTCGACGTGCTGGGAGAGCACGAGGACCGGCAGGCCCGGCACCTGCCGCCGCGCGGCCAGAGCGGCCTGCAGCCCCTCGTCGGTGAAGGTCGGCGGGAGCCGCACGTCCACGACGGCCACATCGGGACGCTCCCCCACGAGCGCGGTGAGCAGCTCGGGGCCGGACTCGACCGCCGCGACCACCTCGAAGCCGTGCGCGCGCAGCAGGGCGACCAGGCCCTCCCTCAGCAGGTGGAGGTCTTCGGCCAGCACTACGCGCACCCGCCGCCCTCCGTTTCCCTGGTCCGCACCGTCGTCGCCAGCGCGACGGCCAGCAGGCCGCCGCCGAGCAGAATCATGCCGACGATGGCCGGCCACTGGAAGGGCCCGGGCATGTACAGGGCCAGGAACCAGGACTTCACCGGCGACCCCACCAGCTTGAACACCATCGCGACCAGTCCCTGCGGGAACAGCGCGATCGGCCACAGCGCCCAGCACAGGCGGCCGAAGTAGCGCCACGGGGTCGTCGGCGCCGGCCTCGTCCGGAACGCCCGGGGAAGTTCGATGACGGCCGTGGTCGGGCCGCCCACCGGGCTGTTCACCGCGAGGACGCCGTCGAAGGCCCCGAGCCTGCGCTCGATGCCGCGCAGGCCGGTGCCGCGCTCGGGGTCCGCGCCGCCGTGGCCGTCGTCGGTCACCGTCACGCGCAGCGCCGGGCCCTGCGCGCTCACGTCCACCCACGCCTCGGTCGCGTCGCCGTGCCTGGCGGCGTTGGCCAGCAGCTCGCTCACCGCGAAGTACGCCGCCGACTCCAGCGGCGCGGAGGCCCGCTCGGGCAGGTCGACGGTGACGTGGACGCGCAGCGGACTGTCCAGGGCGAGGGCGCGTACGGCGTCGCCGAGGCCGCGCTCGGCCAGCACCGGGGGATGGATGCCGCGCACCAGCCGCCGGATCTCCTGCAACGCGGTCGCCGACGCCTCCCTCGCCTTGCCGAGCAGCGCCCGGGCGGCCCGCGGGTCGCTTTCCAGCAGTTGCTCGGCCGCGCCGATCGTCATGCCGATCGCCACCAGGCGGGCCTGCGCGCCGTCGTGCAGGTCACGCTCGATCCGGCGCAGCTCGGCGGCCTGGGAGTCGACGGCCTCGGTGCGGGCGGCGTCGAGGCGGGTGACCCGCTGGGCGAGCCTGGCCTTCTCCGTGGGCCCCAGCAGCGCGGCGGCGACCTGGCCGTGCAGGCGCACGGCCCACGGCGCGTACCAGGGCGCGACGATCACCGCGAGCAGGATCCAGACCGCGCCCATCGCCGGGTTGCCCCCGGCCGCCCACGCGACGCCGTACGCGACCGCCAGCAGCGGAGCGGCGGCCACGAATCCGCCGGCCAACGGCGCGGAGACCAGGAAGGCGAGGTCCCGCCAGGTGGCGGGGTCCTTGGTCATCCAGTTCCACCGCTTGTTGAAGGCCGGGATCGTGGGCTTCCTGTAGAGGGTGCGGCCGTCGCGATACCAGCCGTCGGCCTGTGGGATCGGCGGGGGCGGCGCGGGCCGGTACGGGTCGTCGATCGGCACGCCCGACCAGCGGGCGGCCAGCCCGCGCTGCCGCCGGGTCACGGCCCGCGCGAACCGTACGGCCGGCGGGAAGACGAACACCAGGCCGACCAGGAAGGTGAGCATCACCGCCACGAGCATCGCCAGGCCGGCGGCCAGGCCCAGCAGGGCGAGGCCGGCGAGGGCGGTGCTCCGGGCCAGGGCGGTGAGGGTCGAGCGAGCTGAGGCCATGTGTTCAGTCTGGGCGCTGACGCCGGGTGGGCACAGTGGGCGAAGCCGCCCGATGGGGGTGGAGGAAAGTGCACCCCCATCGGGTCCGCAGCCGCATTCCGGGCCGCCCGCCAGATTCCTAGCGTCGTCGGCATGGCAATCATCACCGTGGACCACCTCCGCAAGACGTACGGAACGCGGGTCGCGGTCGAGGACGTGTCGTTCTCCGTGAAGGAGGGCGAGGTCTTCGGCATCGTGGGCCGCAACGGAGCGGGCAAGACGACGACGGTCGAGTGCGTCGCGGGGCTGCGCACCCCCACCGCGGGCACGGTCACCGTGGACGCGGACCTGAAGGAACAGGTCGGCGTGCAGCTCCAGGAGTGCTCGCTGCCCGACAAGATCCGGGTCGGGGAGGCGCTGGCGCTCTACGCCTCGTTCTACTCCCGGCCGGCCGACTGGCGGGCCCTGGCCGCGGAGGCCGGGCTCGACCTCCGCGCGCCCTTCGGGAAGCTGTCGGGCGGGCAGCGCCAGCGGCTGTCGGTCGCGCTCGCGCTGGTCGGCAGCCCGCGCGTCGCGATACTCGACGAGCTCACCACCGGCCTCGACCCGCGCGCCCGCCGCGAGACCTGGGAGCTGATCGCCCGGATCAGGGAGCGCGGCGTCACGATCCTGCTCGTGACCCACTTCATGGAGGAGGTGGAGCGCCTGTGCGACCGGGTCGCGGTCATCTCCCGGGGGCGGGTCCGGGCGGTGGACACCCCCGCCGGACTGGTCGCCCGCGCCGGCGGCGAGCAGCGCCTGATCTTCCACACCGACGATCCCGTCGACGGCCTGCGGGCGCTGCCCGAGGTGGCGTCGGTCACCGTTGCCGACAGGAACGGCACGGAGGTCACCGTCACCGGCACCGGCGACCTGTTGAGCGCCGTGGCCGCCGTGCTGCCCCCGTCCAGGACGCGGGGCCTGCGCATGGAGCGCACCTCCCTCGACGACGCGTTCCTCGTTCTCACCGCCGAATCCCTCACCGGCAAGGAGGAGTCATGACGAAGTCCTTCGGAAAGCTCGCGGCCGTGGAGGCCCGGCTCTTCCTCCGCGAGCCGATGGCGGTGTTCTTCGCGATCGTGCTGCCGGTGGGACTGCTGCTGGCGCTGGGCCTGACGATCCCCGGTTTCCGGGACGCGGATCCGTCGCTGGGCGGGCAGCGGTTCGTGGACGCGCCCTTCACGGCGATGATGGTGCTGCTGTCGGTCGTGACGCTCGGGCTCAGCGTGCTGCCGAGCAGCCTCGTGATCTACCGGGAGCGCGGCGTGCTGCGGCGGCTGTCCACCACGCCGGTGCGGCCGGGCGCGCTGCTGTCCGCCCAACTGCTGATCAACGTGGTCGTGTCCGTGGTCGCCACCACGCTGACGCTGGTGCTGGGTCACCTGGTCCTCGGGGTGCCGCTGCCGGGCTCCCCCTTGGCGTTCGTGGCGGTCTTCGTCCTCGGCACGCTCACCGTCCTCGCCATCGGGCTGCTGCTGGCCGCCGTCGCGCCGAGCTCCCGGGTCGTCCAGGGGGTGGGCTCGACCCTCATGTTCCCCTTGTTGTTCCTCGCCGGGATGTGGCTGCCCCGGCCGCTGATGCCCGAAATCCTGCGCCGGATCAGCGACTTCACGCCCACCGGCGCCTTCGGGCAGGGGCTGATGGACGCCCTGGGCGGGCACGCCCCCCAGCCGCTCCACCTCGCCGTACTGGCGGGCTGGGCGCTGGCCACCGGTCTCGTCGCGGCCCGGCTGTTCCGCTGGGAGTGATCGATGCGGGTACGGACGGCCCGGCGGCTACCTCGGAGGTAATCGCCGGGCCGATCGGCGACCCGATAGCGTCCAGGACGTGACCGTCGCAACGCCCTATCAGCGGCCGTTCGGTGAGCTCCTGCGTCAGTGGCGCGAGCACCGGCGGATGAGCCAGCTGGATCTGTCCAACCGCGCGGAGATCTCCACCCGGCACATCAGCTTCCTGGAGACCGGCCGGTCCACGCCGAGCCGGGACATGGTGCTCCATCTCTCCGAGCACCTCGACCTTCCGCTCCGCGAGCGCAACCACCTGCTGCTGGCCGCGGGCTACGCCCCCGTCTACGGCGAGTCCCCGCTCGCCTCGCCGCAGATGGCGGCGGTGTACGACGCGATCCGGCGGCTGCTGTCGGCCCACGATCCCTACCCGGCCGTGGTGGTGGACCGGCTCTGGAACCTCGTCGACGCCAACGACGGCATCGGGCTGCTGGCGGAGGGCATCGACCCCGACCTGCTCGGCAACGTGCTGCGGGGAAGCCTGCACCCCGAGGGGCTCGCCCCGCACATCGTCAACCTGGGCGAGTGGCGGGCGCACCTGCTCGGCCGGCTGCGGCGGCAGATCACGCTCACCACCGATCCGCAGCTCGCCGAGCTGTACGCCGAACTGCGCGAATACCCCTGCGACCAGCCCGAACCCGAGGTGGAGCTGCCCGGCCCCGGTGACATCCTCGTGCCGCTCCGGGTGCGGCGGGCCGGGCGGGAGCTGTCGTTCTTCAGCATCGTGGCCACCTTCGGCACCCCGCTCGACATCACGGTCTCCGAGCTGGCCATCGAGTCGTTCTACCCGGCCGACGCGGCGACGGCGGCCTTCCTCCGCGACACCTCTTCGTGATCATCCGGCG
Organism: Microbispora rosea; assembly: GCF_044460045.1. Taxonomy (NCBI): domain Bacteria; kingdom Bacillati; phylum Actinomycetota; class Actinomycetes; order Streptosporangiales; family Streptosporangiaceae; genus Microbispora; species Microbispora rosea. The sequence continues at coordinate 433,419 of NZ_JBITJO010000001.1, forward strand.
TCCGTGCAGCGATACGGCCCTGCCACAATTCCCGCAAAAGGATCAGGGGAGGGGACCGGGGTGGCCGCACGGGTGCTGGAAAACACGTTCCACGTGGACGCCGCGCCGGAGGAGGTGTTCGCGCACCTCACGACGCCGGACAGTTACATCGGCCTGTCACCGCTCGTGGTGGCGGTCCGGGATGTCGACCGGTCCGAGCCGGGGGTGGTGCGCTACGTTTCGGTCGAGCGGTTCCGCTTCCTCGGCCTGAAGTACGACAACCCCATCGCCGTCACGCTGCTGACCGAGCGCACCGCCGAGAGACTGTCCGTGCGGGGCGAGGTGCGCAGCCCCGGCGGCGTCCGGATGGGCTACCGCTTCGACATGTCCCCGGAGGCCGGCGGCACGCGGGTGGACGACCGGCTCGACCTGAGCGCCTCGTGGCTCGTCATGGGGTTCGCGGCGGGCCAGGCGCGCAAGGTGCAGCTCGCCAGGGCCCGGATCCTCGCCGAACGGCTGTCCGCGCGGTCTGCGCACGGTTCGTGAACGGACTCCGGCAGGCACGCTCCGGCCGGTTTCCCGCCGATGCAACGCGGCCTTGCGTGAGAAGCTGGAGTTCCCCTTCCGCCCCGGAGGTATCACATGCTCGTGCTGGCGCACGTCAGCGACATCCACATCGACGGAAGCGAGCGGAACACCTCGCGCGCCGCACGCGCGCTCACCTACGCGCGGTCACTGCGGCCCGACGCGATCGTGCTCACCGGTGACCTGGCGGACCACGGCGCGGTGGAGGAGTACGAGACCGTCCGCGAGCTGATCGCCGGCGACGACGTGCCGCTCGTGCTGTGCCCGGGCAACCACGACGCGCGCGGCGATCTCCGCAAGGTCCTGCTGGAGCAGGACGGCGACCACCCGGTCAACCAGGCGCTCAACCTCGACCACGCGACGATCGCGCTGTGCGACTCCAGCATCCCCGGCCGCCCGGACGGCGCGCTGTCCGACGACACCCTGGCCTGGCTCGACTCCGTGCTCGCCGCCACGCCCGGCGTCCCCGCCTTCGTCGGCATGCACCACCCGCCCGTCGCGCTCGGCATCCCGTACGTGGACGGCATCCGGCTCGGGCGGCCGGAGGGGCTGGCGGAGGTCCTGGGCCGCCATCCGCACGCCGTCGCGGTGCTGGCCGGGCACGCCCACACGGCGGCGGCGACGACGTTCGCCGGGCTGCCGCTGCTGGTCGCGCCGGGGGTGGTCAGCACCGTGCTGCTGCCGTCCGAGACCTCGGCGCGCCCTCCGGTCGACTACGACCTGCCGCCGGCCATCGCCCTCCACGTGCTGGACGACGGCCGGATCACCACCCACTACCGCCCCGTGCCCTAGCCGGGTGCCCCCGGCCAGGCACGACGCAAATCCACGGCGCTCCCACCTGCGGCACCAACGCGCATCGCGCGTTACACGGGGTCAGGATCGTCGGCGCCGCACAAGCGCATCACCGAGGCCCGGAAGTGCCTGGCCGCCCCCCGTGCGTCCAAGCGGCCGGCGCGGATGTGACGGTCGGCGGCATGGCCGAGCGCGATCGTCGCCGCGACCAACCAGCCGGTGTCCAGGTCGGTCGCGAACTCGCCGCTGTCGCGGCCGCGACGGATCAGGCTCTCCAAGCTCTCCTCGACCGGCAGGTGATGCGACGCGTCTTCCTCCTGGGTGGCATCCCCATGACCGACTGCCGCCTGCTCGGTCAGCAGCGTTCCGGCTGCGGTGAGAAAACGGCCGAGAGCTTCGGTGGCGGTACCTGCCTCGAGATCAGCGGCGTCCAGCACGGCGAACGCACGGCGGCTCAGCTCGTCACGCACCGCCGCAAGGAGCGCCTCGCGGGTCCCGAAGTGGACATACGCGGTCTGCCGCGTCACACCGGCCATGGATGCGATCTCCGCCATGCTCGCCTCTGGGTGCTGGGCGAGAACCCGGATCGCCGCCGACACCAGCGCGTCACGGTTGCGGACGACCTCCACCCGCTGACGCCGCCGCCTTATATCTGACACGGTTGACAACCATAACCACCACCCTAATGCTGACAACCATGTCAGAGATAACTGAGCGGGCGGCACGCCGTCTTCTGATCGACTACACCCGCGACATGGCCCTTTCCGACGAAGACCCCGAGCGGATCGTGGACCGCACCATGACCGCCGACGCGGTCTGGGTAACCGACGGCACAACGCTCACCCGCGGCCAACTGGTCGGCCATGCGGCCCCGGCACGCAAGAACGTCACCTCCATCGAGATGCGAATCGACGACCTCTTCGTCAGCGGCCACGAGTTCGCCGCACGCTGCCGCCTCATAACGGAGCACCGCAAGCGCGGGCACGTGATGATCGACTGGATCCTGATCGGCGACGTCGCCGACGACGGCCGGGTGCGACGCATCCACCAGCTCGGTCGTACCGCCTAGTACTCCGTCGAGCCAGGAGCGCACGCCGGCACCTACAACGCCGTCGGCGTCAGCCGCTGGACCTCCGGCACGGGCTGCGTCGTGGCCGACGCCGTCCGGGTCACCCGGGTCTGACCCCAGTGCGCGTCCGTACGGCTCACGCGCCGAGGACGTCGCCGGGAACCTCGTCCGGGATCCACGAGCCGTGGAACCCGGCCGGCACCCGGCGCGGCAGCCGTACGGACGCCACCCGGGCCAGGTCCGACGCGTCGAGCACCAGCAGCTCGGCGCCGTGCTCGGTGGTCGCGATCGACAACAGCCAGCCCTCGTCCTCGGCCCTGGCGCCCGCGGCGGGGACGAACACGGCCTCGCCCGGCGAGCGCTCGCCCGTCTGGTGGGCCCGGCTCGCGCCGTTCGCGGTGTCGTACTTCACGATCGCGCCCTTGCTCACCGCGTAAATGTAACGGCTGGTCAGGCCGGTGCGCGTCTCGTTGATCGTGGGGAACTCGACGTCCAGGTCGTCGAGCTGCCCGTCGCGCGCGACGCCCGTGGCGGGGTCGAGCGTCCAGCGGTGCAGGGCCGCGCCGCCGGTGTGGGCGGCCGGGTTGGCCACGCCGCCGATGGTCGGCCAGAAGCCGCAGAACGCCCCCGGCGAGTAGCGCACCGCGTCGACGACGACGCGCCCGTGCTCGTCCTCGCTCGCGTTGCCCACGTGGAAGACGTAGCAGGAGTCGACATCGAACCACCGCACCTCGCCGGTGCCGCGGCGCATCACGCCCAGCCGCGCGCCGTACGCGTCGTCCCACCGGTACGGCATGCCGCGGCCCACCAGGTCGAAGTCGAAGACGACCGGCAGGTCGAGCCACACCACGTGGTGCTCGGTGATCGCGAAGTCGTGGGCCATGGTGGGACCCGGCACGTCCACCGGCCGGGTCTCCACCAGCTCGCCGTCGGCCGACAGCCGGTGATAGGTGAGGTAGGGCTCGGCCCAGCCGTACCCGAAGAAGTGCAGCTCCCCGGTGATCGGGTCCTCCTTCGGGTGCGCGGTCATCGCGGTGGCGAGCCGCCCGCCGAAGTCGCAGGGGCCGACCGTGCCGAGCTCCGGCGTCATCTCGTACGGCAGGCCGTTCTCCACGAGCGCGAGGATCTTGTCGGCGTGCCGGATCACGTGGGTGTTGGCGGGCACGGCCGCGAGGTCCACGCCGCGCTCGTGCACGTACGGCGCGCCGGCGAGGCGCTTGGTGCGGACCCACCGGTTGCGGTACCACTCGGCCCGCCCGTCGCGCAGCCGGATGCCGTGGATCATGCCGTGGCCGACGAACCAGTGCCCGCCGTCCTCCCCCGGGCGGGGGTTGGGGCCGTTGCGGAAGTAGCGGCCGGTGAGCTCGGGCGGCAGCGTGCCCTCGACGGGCAGGTCGACGGCGTCGATCTCGTCGGGGACGGGGGCGAGACGGCCGGTCAGGTAGGAGGCACTCATCTCGGTGGTTCCCTTCAGGCGGCGTAGCGTGCGCGGACGATCTGGGGGTAGCGGATGGTGAACAGCGCGGGGAGCGCGAAGCCGCAGACCTTCACCGCGATGATCGCGACGGTGGCGTGCGGGGCGAACGCGAGCAGCAGGGCGAGGCCGACGGCGTTGAGGGTGAAGCCCACCGCCCACACGGCGGTGATGACGGCGTTGACCCGGTAGAACAGCGGGGTCGCCTGCACCGCGGCCGGGGTCGTCCGGCGGGCGATGCCCAGCGTGAACGGCTTGCGGACGGCCAGCGACCCCCAGGCGGTGAGCGCCAGCCAGGCCACCGAGACGGCCGGGCCGTACTCGCCGAAGGGCGCCGGCGTGACCGTGAACGCGGCGAGCGTCAGACCGGCGAAGAACACCCCCGAGCTGAGCTCGATGACCATCTCGTCCCAGCCGCGCCCCGCCCGGCGGTCGATGGCGAGCAGCACGAGCGAGACGAGGAGCGCGGCCGCGGCTCCGAACCTGGCCTCGCCGTTCGTGCTGAGAACGGCGAAGGCGATCCACGGGAGGAAGGTGAGGACGTAGCGGAGCACCGGGGGGTTCCTTCGATTCGACGTTCCATAAGTGACATGTCGAAAGTAGAACCTCCACTAGCGACATGTCAACACAGGAATGTAGGATCGGACCATGAGCCTTCGTCATGCCATGCTCGGCCTCCTGTCGGCCGGGCCCGCCAGCGGTTACGACCTGCTGAAGACCTTCGAACTGTCGCTGGAGAACGTCTGGCCCGCGACCCAGAGCCAGCTCTACGCCGAGCTCGGCCGGCTGGCCAAGGAAGGGCTGGTGGAGGTCGCGGCGGAGGGCCCACGCGGGCGTAAGGAATACGAGATCACCGAGGAGGGCCGGGCCGAGCTGCACCACTGGCTGGTCGAGGTGCCGCCCACCATGAGCCGGCGCAGCGACATGCTGCTGCGGGTCTTCTTCCTCGATCAGGTCGGCAGCGACGCCGCCCGCGGCTACCTGGAGCGGCTGGCCGACCGGGCCGTCCACGAGCACGACCAGCTCCTCGGCATCCGCGAGTTCGTCATCGGCCAGGGCGACGACGCGCTGCGGCTGTACGGCGACATCGCGCTTGAGTGGGGCCTGCGCCTGACCGCCGCGCAGCGCGACTGGGCCCAGTGGGCCGCCGGACGGGTGGCGGCGCTGGACCAGGAGAAGGCCGGGCAGTCCGCGGCGGAGTGACGACTTCCGACGCGGTCGTACGCGTGTCCCGGCGTCAGTGCGTGGCCATGTCCACGAAGCGGCTGTAGTGGCCCTGGAAGGCCACGGTGACCGTGGCCGTGGGGCCGTTTCGGTGCTTGGCCACGATCAGGTCCGCCTCGCCCGCGCGCGGCGACTCCCGCTCGTACGCGTCCTCCCGGTGCAGCAGGATGACCATGTCGGCGTCCTGCTCGATGGAGCCCGATTCACGCAGGTCTGACACTTGTGGGCGTTTATCCGTACGCTGCTCGGGACCACGGTTGAGCTGGGAGATCGCGATGACCGGCACCTCCAGCTCCTTGGCCAGCAGCTTCAGGGCACGGGACAGCTCCGAGACCTCCTGCTGGCGGCTCTCGGTCTTCTTGGGCGAGCTCATCAGCTGGAGATAGTCGACGATCACGAAGCGCAGGTCGTGGCGCTGCTTCAGGCGGCGGCACTTCGCCCGGATCTCCATCATCGACATGTTCGGGGAGTCGTCGATGAACAGCGGCGCCTCGGCGACCTCGCCCATCCGGCGGGCCATCCGCGTCCAGTCGTCGTCGCTCATCATGCCCGAGCGCATCGTGTGCAGCGCCACCCGCGCCTCGGCGGACAGCAGACGCATGGTGATCTCGTTGCGCGACATCTCCAGCGAGAAGACGACCGTGGTCATCCCATGCTTGATCGCCGCAGATCGGGCGAAATCCAGACCCAATGTGCTTTTTCCGATTGCGGGACGGGCGGCGACGACGATCATCTGGCCGGGGTGGAGGCCGTTGGTCAGGGCGTCGAGATCCTGGAAGCCGGTCGGGACGCCGACCATCTGGCCGCCACGGCTGCCGATGGCCTCGATCTCGTCCAGCGCCGACGGCATGATCTCCGCGAGCGGGAGGTAGTCCTCGGACGTGCGGCGCTCGGTGACCTTGTAGATCTCGGCCTGCGCGCGGTCGACCAGGTCGTCGACCTCCTCGCCCTGGCCGCCGTACCCGTAGGAGACGATGCGGGTGCCGGCCTCGATGAGGCGGCGCAGGACGGCCTGCTCCCGGACGATCTTGGCGTAGTAGCCGGCGTTCGCCGCGGTGGGCACGATCACGGTCAGCGTGTGCAGGTAGGCGCCGCCGCCGACCCGGGCGACCTCGCCGCGCTTCTGCAACTCGTCGAAGACGGTCACCGAGTCGGCGGGCTCGCCCCGGCCGTACAGGTCGGTGATCACCTCGAAGACGATCTGGTGGGCCGGCCGGTAGAAGTCGTCGGCGCGCAGCACCTCGATGACGTCGGCGATGGCGTCCTTGGACAGCAGCATGCCGCCCAGCACCGACTGCTCGGCCTCGATGTTGTGCGGTGGCGTCCGCTCGAACGTCGAATCGGAGCCTCCCGGTCCCCCCGGGAAGTCGAGCACGCTCACCCTCACACCCCCTGCCCAGCGGTCACAGCATCCCCAGCCCGGTCCGCAAGTCTCCCCAACCTCAGGGCCGGGCGGCAACTTGACCAGTGGACAACCCTGTGGACAACATGTGCAGTCCGCTCCCCGGACATGTGAAAACCCTGGGGACGACCCTGTGGACAGCGATGTGACCACGTCGGCGAAGGGCGCTCCCACCTGGGATTTCGATATCCACGGCCTGTGGAGGAAAGAAAGTCACCGGAGATTTCCGATACCGATCGAGCATGGCCCAGTAAGCCGCAAAATAGTCTTATGCCACTTACCACCGAGACGGGACACGGCCGTGCCCACGACAGGGAGATCCTCAGGCTCGCGATCCCGGCATTTGGGGCACTGGTGGCCGAGCCGCTCTTCCTGCTCACCGACTCCGTCATCGTCGGCCACCTCCCCGATCCTGCACTCGGCGCTCTCGGCGTGGCCAGCGCGGCCCTGTCGGCCCTCGTCGGGCTGTGCGTGTTCCTCGCGTACGCCACCACGGCCGCGGTCGCGCGGAGGCTGGGGGCGGGGGACGTCAGGCAGGCGATGCGCCAGGGGATGGACGGCCTGTGGCTGGCCGCGATCATCGGACTGGCCGTCAGTGTGGCGTGCTGGCCTCTTGCTCCATTTATCGTACACCTGTTCGGAGCGACGGGCCAGCTCGCCGCGCAGGCGGTCACCTATCTGCGCATCAGCCTCCTGGGCACCCCCGGCATGCTGCTGGTCCTCGCCGGCACCGGCGTCCTGCGCGGGCTGCAGGACACCCGCACGCCGCTGGCCGTGTCCGTCGCGTCGTTCGGGCTCAACGGGCTGCTGAACATCTGGTTCGTGCTCGGCCTCGGCTGGGGGATCGCCGGATCGGCCTGGGGCACGGTCGTCGCGCAGTCCCTGGCCGCCGCGACCTACCTCGCGCTGGTCGTGCGGACCGCCCGCGCGCACGGCGCCTCGCTGCTGCCCGACCTCGCCGGAGTGCGGGCCGCGGGCGCCGCCGGGTTCGCCCTGGTCGTCCGTACGGCATGCCTGCAGGCCGTGCTGCTCGTCGCCACCTCGCTCGCCACCCGGATGGGCGACGACCAGATCGGCGCGCACACGATCGCCGCCCGGATCTGGACGTTCCTCGCCTTCGCCCTCGACGCCATCGCGATCGCGGGGCAGGCCATCACGGGCCGCGCACTGGGCGCGGGCGACGCCGCGGGCGCCCGTGCGGCCACCAGGCGCATGGTGATGTGGGGCATCGGATGCGGCGTCGTGTTCTGTGCGGCCGTCCTGCTGGCGCGCCCGCTGGTCCCCGGCCTGTTCGACGCGCACGGCGAGGCCGCCGCCGAGCTGCTCGCCGTGCTGTGGCCGGTCGCGCTCCTGCAGCCGATCGCGGGCGTCGTGTTCGTGCTCGACGGGGTGCTCATCGGGGCCGGCGACCAGCGCTACCTCGCCTGGGCGGGGCTGTGGACGACGCTGGCCTACCTGCCGTTCGCCGCCGTGGCGGGCACCCTGGTCGCCCTGTGGCTCGCGCTCGGCGTCTGGATGGCCGCCCGGCTCGTCACGCTCGCCCTCCGCGCGTACGGCACCGCCTGGATGGTCACGGGCGCCTCGCGGACGGCCGCCTGACTCACATGCGGCGGGCCTCCAGCACGCGCTGGAGGAACGCCCGCGTGCGCGGATGCTCCGGCGCGCTGAAGATCTGCTCGGGCGGGCCGCTCTCCAGCAGCACGCCGCCTTCGAGGAAGCACACGGTGTCGGCGATGTCGCGGGCGAAGCCCATCTCGTGGGTGGCCAGGATCATCGTCATCCCGGTCTCCTTGAGCTCGCGGATCACGCCGAGCACCTCGGTGACCAGCGTGGGATCGAGCGCCGAGGTGACCTCGTCGAGCAGCAGCAGGCGAGGGTCGGTCGCGACCGCGCGGATGACCGCGACCCGCTGCTGCTGGCCGCCGGACAGGCGGTCGGGATACTCCCCCGCCTTATCGGCCAGCCCGAACCGGTCGAGCAGCTCCCGCGCCCGCGCCTCGGCCTCCTCCGTCCGCACGCCGTGGACCTTGCGCGGCGCGAGCGTGATGTTGTCGAGCACGGTCATGTGCGGGAACAGGTTGTACGCCTGGAACACCATGCCGATGCGGCGGCGCACGTCGTCGGCGTCGGCCCGCACATCGGTGATCTCCGCGCCGTCCAGATGGATCGCGCCGTCGTCGATCGTCTCCAGCAGGTTGACGCAGCGCAGCAGCGTCGACTTGCCCGAGCCGGACGCCCCGATCAGGCAGACCACCTCGTGCGGCGCGACCTCCAGGTCGATCCCGCGCAGCACGCTCAGCCCGTGGTAGTGCTTCCAGACGTCTTCGATCTTCAGCAGGCTCATGCCGTGCCGCCTCCCGTACGGCGCCGGGCGGCCCGCGCGGCGAGATGGTCGGTGAACCGCGCCATCGGCACCGTCAGCGCGATGAAGAGCAGCGCGGCGACCAGGTAGGGCGTGTAGTTGAAGGAGGATGCGACGTGGATCTGGGCCTGGCGCAGCGCCTCCAGCGGGCCGAGCACGGAGACCAGCGCGCTGTCCTTCTGCAGCGAGACGAAGTCGTTGAGCAGCGGCGGAATCACCCGGCGGACGGCCTGCGGCAGCACCACGTGGCGCATGGTCTGACCGTGGCTCAGGGCCAGCGACCGCGCCGCCGCCCGCTGGCTCGGGTGCACCGACTCGATCCCCGCGCGGAACACCTCCGCGACGTACGCGCCGTAGGACAGCACGAGCGCGATGATGCCGAGCGTCACGGGGTCACTCGGCGTGCCCTGCAACTGGAGCGCCGGGATGCCGAACCCCACCAGGTAGATGAGCAGGATCGTCGGAATGCCGCGGAAGACGTCCGTATAGAGCACGGCCAGGGCGCGCAGCGGGAAGAACACCGGTGAGCGCAGGCCGCGTACGACGGCGACGAGTAGGCCCACCACCAGGATGAACACCTCGGCGATGAGGAAAATCTTGATGTTGAGCAGGAAGCCGCGCAGCACGTCGGGCAGCGCGTCGACGAACGCCTGGGGGCTGAAGAACAACTCCTGGACCCGGGGCCATCCCGGCGAGGAGGCCACTCCGACAACCAGGGCGACCACCACGACGATCGTGGACGCGGTCGCGATGGAGATGGACCGCCGCGCCCGGCCGCGCAGCTCCGCCTCCCGGCGGAGCTGCCGCTCGCTCTTCACCCACGCGGGCCCCACCTGCTCCGCGTCTTGCGACGGCGCGGGCGAGGCGGCGGATTGCCCGTCGGTCACTTCAGCTCCGGAGCGCCCGCGGCGGCGGTCAGCCACTGGCTCTCGATCTGCGCCAGCTCACCGGACGACTTCAGCTCGCCGAGCGCCTTGTCGACGCAGCTCACCAGCGGGCTGCCCTTCTGGAACAGAAGGCCGAACTCCTCGGGCTCCCCGCCGTTCGCGGCGAACTGGCCGACGATCTTCGAGCCCTCCACCTGGGCGGCGGTGACGTAGAAGGCGGTCGGCAGGTCGACGACGATGGCGTCGATCTGCTTGTTCTTCAGCGCGTTGACCGCGTCGACCTGCTGGTTGAACACGCTCGGGTCCTTGGCGGGCTGGATGACCGACCGCACCGCCTCCAGTGCGGTGGTGCCCGCCTGCACGCCGATCTTGGCGTCCTTGAGCTCGGCGAGGCTCGTGGCGGAGGCGAACTTCGTGCCGTCGAGGGCCACGACGCCCTGCTTGACCGTGTAGTAGCCCTGGCTGAAGTCGACGGCCTTGGCCCGGCTGGGGGTGATCGAGATCTGGTTGACGTCGAAGTCGAACTGCTTGGGCCCCGGGGCGAACGACGAGTCGAACGGCACGACCGCCCAGGCGACCTCGTCCTTGGTGAAGCCCATCTTCCCGGCCACCGCGTAGGCGACCGCGCTCTCGAACCCCTGCCCGCTGGAGGGGTTGTCATCCTTGAACCACGGCTCGTACGCCGGCTTGTCGGTGCCGATCGTGAGCTTGCCGGGAGTGGTGAGCTTCAGGCTCTCCTTCGCGCACGCGTCGGCGGCGCCGGAACCGGCCGGGCTCGCGGCCGCGCTCGCGGTGGTGGAGGTGTCGTCCGCCGGAGCGCAGGCGGCGGCCGCCAGCACGAGGGCGCCGGACGCCAGCAGAAGTGAGGGACGGCGCATCACAGCCTCCATCAGAGGGTCTTTCCACGAAATCCGGTAAATCGGACGGCAAGATACTAGCGTTCCGTATAACCCCCGTTTACCTGAGGGGAATCGTCTCTTCGCCGGACGACTCGGGGAACCGCGAAGGGCCCCTCTCCGGTGGACGGAGAAGGGCCCTCGACGGACTGCGACGGGTGTCAGCCCGCGACCACCTCGACGTCGAGGGTGGCGGCGACCTCCGGGTGCAGCCGGACGCTCACCTTGTGGGTGCCGACGCTCTTGATCGCGTTGCCGATCTCGATGCGGCGGCGGTCGAGCTGCGGACCGCCGGCGGCCTTGACGGCGTCGGCGATGTCGCCGGTCGTGATCGAGCCGAACAGCCGGCCCGACTCGCCCGCGCGGGTCTTGAGGCGCACCTTGAGGGCGCCGAGCTGGCCGGCGACCTCCTTGGCGGAGCCCAGGTCACGGATCTCGCGGGCGGCACGCGCCTTCTTCAGCGAGGCGACCTGCGACTCGGCGCCGCGAGTCCAGCGGATGGCGAAGCCACGAGGAATCAGGTAGTTGCGGCCGTAGCCGTCCTTGACCTCGACGATGTCGCCGGGAGCGCCGAGGCCGGAGACCTCAGTCGTGAGGATGAGCTTCATTTGTCCTGAGTCTCCTTTCTCAGCGCGCGGTGCTCGTGTACGGCAGCAGGGCCATCTCACGGGCGTTCTTGATAGCGGTCGCCACGTCGCGCTGGTGCTGGGTGCAGTTGCCCGTCACCCGGCGGGCACGGATCTTGCCGCGGTCGGAGATGAACTTCCGCAGCAGCCCCGTGTCCTTGTAGTCGACGTAGGAGATCTTGTCATGGCAGAAGAGGCAAACCTTCTTCTTGGGCTTGCGCACTGCCGGCTTCGCCATCGTGGTGCTCCTTTCAGAGCCCCGCATGAAGCGGGAATGGTCGCTCGGTTGTGTTTACGGTGGTGGGACCGGAAGGCCCCGGTGACCTAGAAGGGCGGTTCGTCGCTGAAGTCGCCGCCGAAGCCGCCACCGCCCTGCGGGCCGCCGCCGAAGCCACCGCCACCGCCGCCGGAGCCGTAGCCCCCCTGCGGAGCGGGTGCCGCGGTCGCCCACGGGTCGTTGGACGGTCCGCCGCCGAAGCCGCCGCCACCGCCGCCGCCCTGGCGCGAGGTCTTGTTGACCTTCGCCGTGGCGTTGCGCAGCGAGGGGCCGACCTCGTCGACCTCGACCTCGTAGACCGTGCGCTTCTCGCCTTCCTTGGTCTCATACGACCGTTGGCGCAGCCGTCCCTGAACGATCACCCGCATGCCGCGCTGGAGGCTCTCGGCGACGTTCTCCGCCGCCTGCCGCCAGACGTTGCAGGTGAGGAACAGGCCCTCGCCGTCTTTCCACTCGTTGGTCTGCCTGTCGAGGAACCGCGGAGTGGACGCGATGCGGAACCGGGCCACGGCCTGCCCCGTCGGGGTGAAGCGCAGCTCCGGGTCGTCGACAAGATTGCCGACGATCGTGATCTGGGTGTCGCCTGCTGCCATCGGTCGCTTTCGCCTTCCTATCCCGTCAGCTGAGCCGTCAAAGGCTCAGAGTACGGCCCGGGCCCGACAAACCGCCGGGCTTCGGGTTCTGCCAGTGGAGCTCAGTGGAGCTCGGGGCGGATGACCTTGGTGCGGAGGATGCCCTCGTTCAGGTTGAGCTGGCGGTCCAGCTCCTTCACGGTGGCGGGCTCGGCGGTCAGGTCGACCACGGCGTAGATGCCCTCGGACTTCTTGGCGATGTCGTAGGACAGGCGGCGGCGGCCCCAGACGTCGACCTTCTCCACGGTGCCGCCGTCATTGCGGACGACGGTGAGGAACTGGTCGAGCGACGGCTGCACGGTGCGCTCGTCGAGGGACGGGTCGAGAATGACCATCATCTCGTAGCGACGCATGTGTGATCCAACCTCCTCTGGACTCTTGCGGTCACGACGCCTTGCCGTGACAGGAGGACCCTGCGCTCGGCGCCGGGCGGCAGTGCCCCCGGCCCTTATCAGACGCAGTCGAATAAGGCTACCAGCCACTTGGCCGTACCCGGCCCGGAGAGCGAAACTGGAGGTCGGAGAGGGGGTAGGCGCGATGCGAAACGCCATCGGCCGCAAAAGGAGGCACCCCGGTCACCTCACGCTGAACACGGACGGCAGGCCGCACCCGCGGGAGAACGCGATGACGATCGCGACGCTGGTGTGCGGCCTGGTGGCGTTCGTCACGGGCTTCATCGTGATGGCCCACATGATCGCGTCGTGGGTGGGCGCGATCGGGTTCTGGGGCGGCCTGTACGCCCAGTACGCCTCGTCGACCACCAGACAGCGGGCGCTGATCATCGTGGGGATCGTGGGGTCGTTCGTCGGCGCCGCGCTGGGCATCGCGCACGGGGGCTTCTTCCCCCGCGGCTTCACCCTGCGCGGCTGAAGCCCACGCAACCGAAGCCCACGCGACCGAAGCCCACGCGACCGAAGCCCGGGCGACCGAAGCCCGGGCGGTCGCGGCGTGGCCGATCAGCCGCCGATGTGGAGGTCCACGCCGAGCAGCACGAGGAACCACAGGAAGACCGCGATCAGAGCCTGGGCGACCTGCTTGAGGAGGGTGGGGGTGATGTAGTGGTGGAGCCAGGCCACATAGAGGCCGACGAGGATGTAGATGAGAAGGATGAAGCTGCCTAAGCGATATCTCATGCTCGTCTCCTTGACGACGAAGTAGTATCGCGCGCGGATTTCGGGGGCGCGTGACCACGCGACTGCCCTGGCTCGCACTTTTGAAACAGCGTGTCCTCTTGAAACGCTCTTGGAGAGCGCCTAGAGTTCGCCCTCCGCGTCCGGCAGCCCCCTGACAGGCAAGCAAAGGTGGAGGAACGGCATGGACAGCCACGACGGCGCCCGCCCGCGGATCGGAGCCCACGTCGACCAGGACGACCCGCTGGCGCACGCGGCGGCCCGCGACGCCGACGTGGTGCAGTTCTTCCTCGGCGACCCCCAGGGGTGGAAGGGGCCCGTGACACCCGCCACCGCCGACGCCCTGCGCGCCTCGGACGTGGACGTCTACGTGCACGCGCCGTACGTCATCAACGTGGCCACCGCGAACAACCGCATCCGCATCCCGAGCCGCAAGTTGCTCGACTCGCATCTCAAGGCGGCGGCGGCCATCGGCGCCAAGGGCCTGATCGTCCACGGCGGGCACGTCAACGCGGGCGACGACCCGCAGACCGGCTTCGACAACTGGCGCAAGGTCTTCGAGCGCACCGAGTGCCCGATCCCCGTGCTGATCGAGAACACGGCCGGCGGCGGCAACGCGATGGCGCGCAAGCTGGAGCGCATCGCCCGGCTGTGGGACGCGGTGACGTCGGGGGCGCCTGACCCCTCGGTCGTCGGCTTCTGCCTGGACACCTGTCACTTCCACGCGGGCGGCGAGGAACTACTCGGCCTCGTGGAGCGGGTGAAGGCGATCACCGGCCGCATCGACCTCGTCCACTGCAACGACTCACGGGACGCGTTCGACTCCGGGGCCGACCGCCACGCCAACCTCGGCAGCGGCCAGATCGACCCCGAGCTGATCCTGGAGGTCTGCCGGGCGGCAGGCGCGCCGATCGTGGTGGAGACGCCGTTCGAGGGCCAGGCCGACGACATCGCGTTCCTGCGAAAGCACCTGTAGACGCTCGTCCACACCCTGTGGATAACTCTGCGGATTGAAACCGTCAGGAAGCGGGTACGGCCGCCTCAAGGCCCCGCTCGTCCCTCACCCTCCCGGGCCTGCGCGTGGCACGCCACAGCTGCACGTACGACGTGACGGCCGCGGCGAGGAAGACGAGGTTGCGCAGGACCAGCACGAGCGTTCCCGGCAGGGCGCCCCGCCAGCTGTAGTCCAGTTCCACCCAGGGGTACATGATGCCCGTCAGCAGGGCGGCGACCATGACGAGCAGTGCGGCCGGGCGCTGCGTCGGGCCCGGCCGGTCGCGCCGCACCGACAGGATGACGGCGGCGATGCCGATCACCCACACGAGATACTGCGGTGACAGCACCCGGCTGGTGGCGACCAGGAAGAGCACGGTGGTGAGGGCCGCGTCGTAGTACGACCGCGGGCTGGGGGCCGCGCGCAGCCACCACAGGCCGATCAGCGCCAGCGCCAGGGGCGTGGCGACCAGGCTCAGCGTCGTCGCGACGCCCACACCGCCGCCGACGGCCTCCATCGCGCCGTGCCGGTAGGTGGTGTAGCCGTCCCACCAGCCGAGGGCCCGGGCGAGCGCGAACGGCGTGGCGGCCAGCGACTCGATCTGCAGCCCCCGCTTCTCCTGCGCGGTCAGGAAGTCCAGCGCGTGCGGCATGAGCAGGGCGGCCACGCCGCACCCCGCGACCGCGACGACGAGCGTGAGCCCCGACGCGGTCAGCAGTTCGCGCCACCGCCGCAGGCCGGCGAGCAGCGCGACCGGCCAGACCTTCACGAGGAGCCCGACGCCGATGAGCGACCCGCGCACCGCCGGGTTGGCCGACGCCGTCAGCGCGAGCACCGCCACGAGCGTGACCATGAGGTCATAGCGGGAGACGAGCACCGGGCCGAGCAGGGCCGCGCCCACGGTCCACGCCCACGGGCCGGTGCGGCCCCCGCCGCGCCGCGAGTTCGAGAACCGCCACAGCAGGAGCAGGATCACGAGGTCGCACAGCGCCGCCAGCAGGAAGAAGGCGACGTGGTAGCCCAGCGGCAGCAGGCGGGGGGCGAGCAGCGGCACCGCCGCGAAGGGCGGATACTGCCACTTCTCGTCACCCGCCGGGAACTCCCCCTCCATCAGGATCTCGGACCAGCGACGATAGAGGGTGACGTCGTTCCTGAACGCCTCGCCGTGCCCGGTCGGGATGGTCTGGGTCGCGACGAGGAGGAGCATCCCCCTGGTCGCGGCCCACACCAGCAGCAGGAGCCATGGTGGCCTCCGGCGCATCGTGTCTCCCCCGTTCGTCGCGCAGACTCTCACGCGACGCTACGCGATGCCTCCGCTCGGACGGCTCAGGGCCGCGCCGCGACGGGCGCGAAATCCGATGTAACTTTCACGGGTTCACGCCGTCTCCGGCTCCTGCCGCACGCCTCGCGCAAGGAGCGAACGGCGCAGCACGAGACGGTCCTCGGCGTGGTCGAACACCCCGCCCGACGGGTCGTCGGCCTCCCTCTGGCGTACGACGTCGTGCTCGGGCCGCAGGATGTCGCGCACGACGAGCGCCATGAGGATGACGATGGTCAGCGCCCTGGCCCAGACCGACAGGAAGTAGGGGTCGTCGCCGATGCCCTCCCCGGCGTGGTCGGGATACTGGCTGACCAGGTAGAGCCAGATCGAGAAGAAGTACCAGCACTCGGCGACCTGCCAGGCGGCCAGCGCCCCCCACCTCGGCCTGGCCAGCACCGCGAACGGCACCAGCCACAGGACGTACTGCGGCGACCAGACCTTGTTGGTGATCATGAAGGCGGCCAGGGCGAGGAAGCACAGCTGCATCAGGCGCGGGCGGCGCGGCGCGGCCAGCGCCAGCACGGCGACGCCCAGCAGGAGCACCGCCAGCGCGACCATGGCCATGGTGTTCAGCTTCTCGGCGTCGCCGAGAAAGGCCAGGAAACCGGGCCTTTCCATGCCGAACCACTGGGTCTTCTGGAAGAAGAACCACAGCCCACCCCAGTCGGCGCCGCGCTCGCTGCTGAACGCGTAGAACTTCTCCCAGCCCTCGAAGTTCACCAGCATGATCGGCACGTTCACCAGCAGCCACGCGGCCGCGGCCCCGGCGACCGTCTTGAGGAACGGCACCCACTTCGCCGTACGCACCGTGAGCAGGAACAACGCGCCGAAGAACATCAGCGGGTAGAACTTCGTGGCGACGGCGAGGGCCAGCAGCACGCCCGCGAGCCACGGCCGGTTGCGGGCCCAGGCCAGCAGGCCACCGAGCGCGAGGGCGCCCGCGGCCAGGTCCCAGTTGATGTACGCGCAGAGGATGACGGCCGGGCCGACGGCGTACCAGAGCGCGTCCCAGCGACGGGCCGGTCCGGCGAGCGCGGCCGTGAGCAGCACGCCCGCGACCAGCGCGATCCCCATCAGGATCACGGTGACGTCGTAGAACACGACCCCGTCGCCGCTCGCGAGCCGGCGGGCGAACTCCATGATCCCGCCGATGCCCACCGGGTATTCGACCGGGTAGTCGACGTACGGGACCTTGCCCTCGTTGAGCTTCTCGGCCCAGAACAGCGGATAGATGTCGGTGTAGCAGAAGTTCGTGAACTGCCCGACACCGCCGTTCCATGCTCCGCCGAACCGGCAGGGATATTTCCACAGGTATGCGAGAACGGCGCCGAGCCCCGCGAGAAGCCCGAGAGGCAGGTACGGCATCGCCCGCGCGGCGACCCTGAGCAACGGGGCGAAGGCGTTCGTGATCCGGGTCGTCATGCTCGGTATTGCACCATTCAACGCCTCGGCTTGGCGACTCCGCGCACCGGAAGGGCCCGCGGCGGGAGTCGCCGCGGGCCCCTTCGGGACGCCGGATCGTGGATCAGGCGCCGGTGCCGTCTCTGCCGTTTCCCGAACCGGTCGGCATGGCGGCCGGGGCCTGGTTGATGTTCAACGGGACGTCGCCGCCCCCGGGGCCGCCGTCCTGACCGCCCGTGCCCTGGTCGTCGCCGAGGCCGTCGCCGCTGTCACACCCCGGGCCGCCGTCGAAGCAGCTGCCGTCGTCGGGGAAGTCCGTCGGGAAGTCCGTCGGGAACCCGGCGTCGTCCGGCTCCGGGCTGGGCGACGGCGTCGGGCTCGGCACGATGTTCTCCGGACTGCCCAGTCCGGCCTTCTGCGGGAACTGCTCGACCGGCTTGCCCGCGAGCGCATCCATCATGAACGTCCGCCAGATCGTGGTCGGCGGGCCGGCGCCCTCGAAGCCCAGGGACACCTCATGCGGCCGGGTGTAAGGGGTGTTGGGGCCGTACTTCTTGCTCTCCTTGCCGCCGGGGGTAACCGGGCAGTTGGAGTAGATCGGCTCCACGATCTTGCCGCTCTTGGTCAGGCACTGCTCGCGGTACATGCCGACCGCGACCGACAACTGCGGGGTGAAGCCGACGAACCAGGCTTCCTTCTCGTCGTTGTTCGTGCCGGTCTTGCCCGCGGCGGGGCGGCCGATGCCCTTGCCCATCGCCGTACCCGTCTTGAGGACCTCCTCCATGGCCGCC
This sequence comes from Microbispora rosea, assembly GCF_044460045.1. Lineage (NCBI taxonomy): Bacteria > Bacillati > Actinomycetota > Actinomycetes > Streptosporangiales > Streptosporangiaceae > Microbispora > Microbispora rosea. Next base: position 451,261 of record NZ_JBITJO010000001.1, read on the forward strand.
ACAGAGTCCGCCGCCGCCTCCGGCGTGATCACCTGCCTGATGTCCCGCCGCTCGGCGATAACGACCGCCTTGTCCTTCCGGACCTCCTTGACGACGTGGTAGTCGACGTGCTTGCCCTCGTTGGCGAAGATCGAATATCCGGCGGCCTGCTCGACCGGAGTGACCAGGGCGCTACCGATGGAGAACTGGTACTGGTGCTCCTTGACGTCGTCCTCCAGCCGGGTCTTGTCGAGCCCGGCGTCCTCCGCGATCTGCTTCACCGCGCTGAGCTGCCCGATCGTGCCGTTCTCCTCGTCCAGCTTGTACGCCATCGAGGCGAAGGCCGTGTTGATCGAGTGCGAGGTCGCATAGATGGCGTTGATGGCGGCGGGCACCGAGTGGCCGTTGGTGATTCCGCCCTTCGCCTGACCCGGCAATTCCTTGGGCACGGTCTGGTTGCCGGGCAGCCAGCTGTTCAGGCTGTAGCCGGCATCCAGCCAGGCGGCCAGCACGTACGGCTTGAACGCTGAGGCGGCCTGCTTCTTCGAGTCGAACGGCTCGTTCCAGGGATCCTTGACGTAGTCGTTGCCGCCATAGAACGCGAGCACGCGCCCTGTCTTGGGATCCACGGCGGCCAGGCCGGCGTGGAACTCCTTCGACATGGTGGAGGTGGTCGCGGTCACCGCCTTCTTGGCGGCCTGCATGAGCTTCTTGTCGAAGGTAGAAATGATCTTGTAGCCGCCGCTCCTGACCTGGTCGGGCGACAGGTTCATCCGGGTCTTCAGCTCCTGCAGCACCTGGACGATCATGTAACCCCTGAGGCCGCCGTACTCGTCTCTGGTGTTCGCCGGGACGGTCTTGGGGAACTTGGCCGTGCTCGGCAGCTTGCCGTACTTGGCCGGGTCGAGCTTCGCCATGGCGTTGACGACGTCCTTGAACCGGCTCTGCAGCCGTGGGGAGTCGGCGTCCAGGGCGGGCGTCTGGATGCGCGCGGCGAGATAGGCGCCCTGCTCCGGGGTGAGCTGTTCGACGTGCTTCTTGAAGTACGCCTGCGCGGCGGCCTCGATGCCGTACGCACGGCCGAAGGGCACCGTGTTGAGGTACTGCAGAAGGATCTGGTCCTTGGTCATCGACTTGTCGAGCTTGACCGAGACGAAGATCTCCTTGATCTTTCGCTTGATCGACACTTCCTGGCTGAGGCCGTCGTAGTAGTTGCGGGCCATCTGCTGGGTGATGGTCGAGGCGCCCTGGAGCTGCTGCCCGGTCGCCGTCATATAGACCGACCGGATCATGCCGGGGATCGAGATGCCGCTGTCGTCGCGGAAGGTGTCGTTCTCGATCGCGATGACGGCGTCCTGGACGTGCCTCGGCACCTTGTTGATGTTGTCCAGGATGACGCGCGGGGTGCCCACCTTGCCGATCAGCGTCTTGCCGTCGTTGTAGTAGATGGCACTGCCCTGCGCCACGGCCTCCGCCTGCGTCGCCGCGGGCAGCGGGGTGTTGGCGTAGGCCACCGCGATCATGCCGAAGGTGCCGGCGGCCAGCACGGTGAAGGCCGCCACGAGGATCTTCCAGCTCGGGACGAAGCGCCTCCAGCCCGTACGGCGCGGCCTCTCGTCGTCCTCGTCGAAGTCGTCGAAGTCGCCCGGATCCCGGGGGCCGCGCCCGCCGGGCCCACCCGGGCCCCCTGGACCCCCCGGGCCTCCGGGGCCGCCGGGACCGTGGCCGCCCCGGCCCGAGGGCCTGCGGCGGCGGCCGCCGGTCTGCATCGCTTCGGTGCTCTGCCCGTCCCCTCGGGCGTCGCGGGGGAAGCCGCCCGTCGGCATGCCCAGCGCCTGGGTGCGCTCGTCCCCGCCGGGAACGCCGGGAACGCCGGGACCCGCGGGGCCGCCGGGACCGGCCGCGTAGCGCGGGTCACGGCCCGCCGGCGGGCGTCCGCCGCTCACCGGTCCCCGGGCGCCCTGCTGCCCCCGGACCGGCCTCTGCGGCGGGCCCTGCTCCGGTCTCTGTTCCGGCCTAGGGGGCACCGCGTTCATGGCCGCCGTGTCCTCGAAGGCGGCCGCCTCACGGCGGTGGTGCTCGGGTGCGGCCGGCCGGGCGGCCCGAGGCGGTTGCGGGGCCGGTCCCCTGCCGGGCTGTCGCGGCGGGGCGGGCTCGCCGTACTCGTCGTACTCGTCGGATTCCCGGGGCGAGCGACGACGGCGCCCAGGGCGGGATGATCCACCGGAGCCCGAGGCGTCCTCGGGACGGCCGGTCGGCTCCGGTCCATAGCTGCTGTAAGTCACGCGTCCTCGTCAGATGGTTCGGGGAATTTGTCGACGTCGGCCGGCAGGCCGGCGGGCTGCCTCCTGGAGGTGGAGGTCGCCCTACAGGGAAGGGCCCGGGGGATCGGCTGTTCCGAGGACGAACGACACCGCCAGGTGGTTCCAGGAACAACCTTGGCAGACCTCCACCACGTAGACCCGGAATTCGCGGTATTCCCGGGCCATCGCGCTGAGCTCGGCCATCCCTTTTGCCTGGCCGGCCACTCGTCCTAATTCATCCCCATATACGTATGTGACGTTGGTCACGTTCCTTCGTTCACATATGGGGCAGCTGCGAGCCGTCGGCTCTCCGTGGAACCGAGCCGCGCGCAGCAGGTAAGGGTGGGCGTCACACACGTCCCGCGCCCGCATGCGGCCGGAGCGGACTGACTGCACGGCCGCCCGCTTAGCGAGGCCGTAGTCCACGACCGACCGCTGTGACCACATACGGCCAGATTACGACCCTTTGCCAAATCTTGCCCAACCGTTGACCCGTTGCCATCTATGACACCCCGACGTATCCTGCGGATGTATCGAGTCGATACATCGGTCGGACACAGGAGGTGGTTCCAGTGACGGGCTCTCGTGGAGGTGTGCTGGAGCTCGCCGTCCTGGGATCGCTGCACGAAACGCCGTTGCACGGCTATGAGCTGCGCAAACGGCTCAACACGCTGCTCGGCATGTTCCGTGCGTTCTCCTACGGCTCGCTGTATCCCTGCCTCAGGGGTCTGCTCAACGAGGGCCTCATCGCCGAGGAGGAGCCTCCTGAGGACACGGTTCTCGGCCGCAGGTCGAAGATCGTCTACAAGATCACGGCGGAGGGCAAGGAGCGGTTGCAGGAGCTGCTCAGCCAGTCGGGCCCGTCCTCCTGGGAGGACGAAAGCTTCGGCATCCACTTCGCCTTCTTCCGCCACACGGAGGCGGAAGTGCGGCTCCGCATCCTGGAGGGCCGCCGCAGCCGCCTGGAAGAGCGCCTCGACCGCGTCCGTGAGGCTCTCGCCCGCACAAGAGAGCGGCTGGACAGCTACACGCTTGAGCTCCAGCGCCACGGGCTGGAGTCGGTCGAGCGCGAGGTCCGCTGGCTGAACGAGCTGATCGACTCGGAACGGCGGAGCCGTTCGGTTCCCGGCGAGGGGGATCACCCCCCGGATCCCGCGCAAGCCGTACAGGAAGAGACCCAGAGGGCGGACACGCCCGAGGCAGATAGGTAAAGGAGCGAGTGCTATGGGTTCGGTGCGCGTAGCCATCGTCGGTGTGGGCAACTGCGCCTCATCGCTGGTGCAGGGCGTCCATTACTACAAGGACGCGGATCCGAGCAGCCGTGTGCCGGGCCTCATGCACGTGCGGTTCGGTGATTACCACGTCGGCGACGTGGAGTTCGTCGCGGCCTTCGACGTGGACGCCAAGAAGGTCGGCCGCGACTTGTCGGAGGCCATCGTCGCCTCCGAGAACAACACGATCAAGATCTGCGACGTGCCGCCGCTCGGCGTCACCGTGCAGCGCGGCCCGACCTTCGACGGGCTGGGCACGTACTACCGCGAGATCATCGAGGAGTCCGACGAGAAACCGGTCGACGTCGTGCAGGCGCTGAAGGACGCCCAGGTCGACGTCCTGGTGTCCTACCTGCCGGTGGGCTCGGAGGAGGCCGACCGCTTCTACGCGCAGTGCGCCATCGACGCGAAGGTGGCCTTCGTCAACGCGCTGCCGGTCTTCATCGCCTCCGACCCCGAGTGGGCCGCGAAGTTCACCGAGGCCGGCGTCCCGATCGTGGGTGACGACATCAAGTCCCAGGTCGGCGCCACGATCACGCACCGGGTGCTGGCCAAGCTGTTCGAGGACCGCGGGGTCGAGCTGCTGCGCACCTACCAGCTCAACTTCGGCGGCAACATGGACTTCATGAACATGCTGGAGCGCACCCGTCTCCAGTCCAAGAAGATCTCCAAGACCCAGTCGGTCACGTCGCAGATCCCGCACGAGATGGCCAAGGCCGACGTCCACATCGGCCCGTCCGACCACGTGCCGTGGCTGGACGACCGCAAGTGGGCCTACGTCCGCCTCGAGGGCAGGTCGTTCGGCGACACCCCGCTCAACCTGGAGTACAAGCTCGAGGTCTGGGACTCGCCCAACTCCGCCGGCATCATCATCGACGCGGTCCGCGCCGCCAAGATCGCCCTCGACCGGGGCGTCGGCGGCCCGCTGCTGTCGCCCTCGTCCTACTTCATGAAGTCGCCGCCGGAGCAGTACTCCGACGACCACGCCCGCGAGGCCGTGGAGCAGTTCATCCGCGGCCAGCTCGAGCGCTGACGTCCGTCGTCCACCGCGTGTCCCGCCCCGGTCCGATCGATCGGACCGGGGCGGTCGCATGTCCCCGCCCGCTACACCTCAGCGATGCGTGAGCGGGCGCGCGGCCGGCGGCAGAGCCGCGGCGTCGGCCACCGGCCACGCCAGCGGGTCGGGCCCGAGCGCGACGAGCTGGGGCACCTGCTCCCGGGCCCAGGGCGAGATGTCCAGCTCCCCGCTCATCACCTCGGCGGCGAAGCGCGTCCACGGCTCCCAGCGGACCTCGCCCACCTCCTCGGCGTTGGGCGCGGCCTCCTCGGTCACCACGGCCCGGTAGACCGGGCACAGCTCGTTCTCCACCATGCCGTTGTCCATCACGGCCCGGTAGGAGAAGCCCGGCAGGATCAGGTCGACGGACTCGACCGCCAGGCCCAGCTCGAACCCGAGCCGGCGGATCACCGCCGACGACAGCGATTCACCCGGCAGCGGATGCCCGCAGCAACTGTTGGTCCACGCGTCGGGCCAGGTCAGCTTCGTGCCCGCCCGCCGCGACAGCAGCACGCGCCCTTGGTGGTCGAAGACGTAGCTGGAGAATGCGAGATGCAGCGGCGTGTCCGCGCCGTGGACGGTGGACTTGGGAGCGGTGCCGATCGGGTTGCCCTCGCCGTCGAGCAGCACGACATGTTCCTGTGAAGTCACTCTGCGAGAGTACGTGATCACCTCGATCTCAGTGAGATGTACGGGGCTTTATCGGGGTTGCTCCTGATGCCCGTGCGTGATCGCCCGCGTAGGCTGTCGCCGTGTCCTACGTCTCCGATCTGCGGGTGGTCCTGCGGGGCCGAAACTTCCGGCGGCTTTTCGCCACACGGCTCGTCTCGCAGTTCTCTGACGGGATCTTCCAGCTCGCCGTCGGCGGCTACGCGTTCTTCAGCCCGGAACGGCAGGCGAGCGCCGCCGACATCGCCGCGGGCCTCGCCGTGCTGCTCCTGCCGTACAGCGTGCTCGGGCCCTTCGTCGGGGTGTTCATCGACCGCTGGTCCCGGCGGCAGATCCTCGTGATCGCGCCGATCGTGCGCGGGACGCTGCTGGTGCTGGCCGCCTGCCTCATCGCGGCGGGGGCCTCCGACGTCGTCTTCTACGCGGCGGCCCTCGGCGTCCTCGCGGTCAACCGCTTCTTCCTGTCGGCCCTCAGCGCCGCGCTGCCGCACGTCGTGCCGTCCGATCAGCTGATGATGGCCAACGCGGTCACGCCCACCTCGGGCACGGTGGTGACGTTCGTCGGAGCGGGCGCCGGCGTCGTGCTCCGCATCATCTCCGGATCGGACGACAAGGGCGTCGCCGTGCTGCTGGTCTGCTCCGGCCTCGTCTTCGGCCTGAGCGCGCTGATCGCGCGGACGATGGAGCGCTCCCTGCTCGGCCCCGCGTACGATCCGGACCGTCCGCAGGCCCGCGAGGCCGTACGGCACGTGCTGGCCGGCCTGGTGGACGGCGCGCGGCACATCGCGCACCGGCGTTCGGCCGCGGCGGCCCTCGGCGGCATCGCGACCCACCGCCTGATGTTCGGCATCTCGACGGCGGCCGTGGTGATGCTCTACCGCTACCACTTCACCACCGACGCCGACGAGGCGTTGAAGGGCATCGCGCTCGTGCTGGGCGCGGTCGGCGCGGGAAGCTTCGCCGCGGTCGTGGTCACCCCGTGGGCCACCGAGCGGATCCGCATCGAGGTCTGGATTCCGATGATGCTCGTCACCTGCGGAGTCCTGGAGTTCGCACTGTGCGCGACGTTCCGGGAGTGGGCGTTCTTCGGCGCCGGGCTGGTGATCGGGGTCGCGGGGCAGAGCGTGAAGATCTGCGTGGACACCGTCGTGCAGCGTGACGTCGAGGACGCCTATCTCGGCCGCGCCTTCTCCGTCTACGACATGCTGTTCAATGGCATGACCGTCCTCGGCGCGGTGCTGGCGGCGGCGCTGCTGCCGCCCGACGGCAAGTCCTATCTCGCGCTCGCCGTGATCGCCGTCGGCTACCTGCTCGGCGCGGTGGCGTATCGGCTGACCCTGCCCTCCGCCGTACGCAGGCCGCCGGTCCCCGCCACCGACTGACTCCGGCTGACGCCGACTGACTCAGAGCGCCGCCGTGGCGGCCACCATGGCATCGGCGATGCGGGCGACGTCGTCGGGCGTGCAGGCGTACGGCGGCATCGTGTAGATCAGACGGCCGAAGGGCCGCAGCCACACGCCATACCCCATCACGATGTCCTGAATTTTCGCGACATCGACGGGCTGGTCGGTCTCGATCACTCCGATCGCGCCCAGCACCCGTACGTCCCGTACGCCGGGGGCGGCAGCGGCCGGGGCGAGGCCGTCGAGCAGGGCCGCCTCGATGCGCGCGACCTCCTCCCGCCAGGGCCGTTCGGCGAGCAGGTCGAGCGAGGCGCCGGCCACGGCGCAGGCGAGCGGGTTGCCCATGTAGGTCGGGCCGTGCATCAGCACGCCGATGCGGTCGGCCACCCGCGCGGTGCACAGCGTGGCGGCGAGCGTCAGATAACCGCCGGTGAGCGCCTTGCCCACGCACATGATGTCCGGCCTGATCCCGGCGTGGTCGCAGCCGAACATCTCCCCCGTGCGGCCGAAGCCGGTGGCGATCTCGTCGGCGATCAGCAGGATGCCGTGCTCGTCGGCCAGCTCGCGCAGCCGGCGCAGGTAGGCCGGGTGATAGAACCGCATGCCGCCCGCGCCCTGCACGACGGGCTCGACGATGATCGCGGCGAGCCGGTCCGCGTGAGCCTCGACGGCCGCGGTCAGCTCCGCCAGATACACCTCGTCGGGACCTGCCTCCGAGTTCGCGGCCGGGCGGCGGCCGTAGTCGTCCGGCGGCGCCGGCGCGAAGACGTGTCGCGGGAGCATTCCGGTGAACAGATGGTGCATGCCGTTGACCGGGTCGCAGACCGACATCGCGCCGAACGTGTCGCCGTGGTAGCCGCCCCGCACGGTCAGCAGGGCCGAGCGCCCGCTGTACTGCACCGCCATCTTGATCGCGACCTCGACCGCCACCGAGCCCGAGTCCGCGAGGAAGACGCGGTCGAGCCCGGTCATCCCGGCCAGCCGGTGCGCGAGCCGTACGGCGGGCTCGTGGGTCAGGCCGCCGAACATGACGTGCGCCATGTCGTCGATCTGATCGCGTGCGGCCCGGTTGAGCCGCGGGTGGTTGTGGCCGTGGATGGCCGCCCACCAGGAGGCCATGCCGTCGATCAGCTCACGGCCGTCGCCGAGGGTGATCCGCACGCCCCCGGCCCGCCGGACGACGTGCACGGGCGTCCCCGAGGGCACGGCCGTGTACGGATGCCAGACGTGCTCCCGGTCGAGCCGGAGGACCTCCCCGGCGTCCACCTACGAGACGATCCCGTTGTCGCGCGCCCAGGCGAGCAGGGCCTCCCGCGCGGCCTCCTTGCCGATCATGCCCTGGTCCATGCGGATCTCCAGCATGTGCTTGTAGGCGCTGCCGATGACCGGTCCCGGCGGCACGCCGAGGATCTCCTGGATCTCGTTGCCGTCCAACTCGGGACGGATCTTGGCCAGCTCCTCCTCCTCGGCCAGCCGGGCGATGCGCTCCTCCAGCTGGTCGTAGGTGCGCGACAGGGCCTGGGCCTTGCGCTTGTTGCGGGTGGTGCAGTCGGCCCTGGTCAGCTTGTGCAGGCGTTCGAGGAGATGCCCCCCGTCGCGGACGTAGCGGCGCACGGCGCTGTCGGTCCACTCCCCCGTCCCGTAGCCGTGGAAGCGCAGGTGCAGCTCCACGAGCCTGGACACGTCGGACACCACGTCCTTGGGGAACTTGAGCTCGGTGAGCCGCTTCTTGGCCATCTGCGCGCCGACGACCTCGTGGTGGTGGAACGACACCCGGCCGCCGGGCTCGTTGCGCCGGGTCTTCGGCTTGCCGATGTCGTGCAGCAGGGCCGCCCACCGCAGCACCCGGTCGGGACCGGCCGTCTCCAGCCCGATCGCCTGCTCCAGCACGATCAGCGTGTGCTCGTAGACGTCCTTGTGCCGGTGGTGCTCGTCGATCTCCAGCCGCAGCTTGGGCAGCTCGGGCAGGACGTGGGCGGCGAGCCCGGTGTTCACCAGCAGCGCCAGCCCCAGCCTCGGGTGCGCGCCGAGGATCAGCTTGTCGAGCTCCTCGCGGATGCGCTCGGCCGAGACGATCTCGATGCGGTCGGACATCGCGGTCATCGCCTCGACGACCTCGGGGGCCACGGTGAACCCGAGCTGGCCCGCGAACCTGGCCGCCCGCAGCATCCGCAGCGGGTCGTCGTCGAACGACTGCTCGGGCCTGCCCGGGGTCCGCAGCGTCTTGGCGGCCAGGTCCGGCAGCCCGCCGTACGGGTCGACGAACTCGTGGCCGGGCAGGCGGACGGCCATGGCGTTGACGGCGAAGTCGCGCCGGGCGAGGTCGCCGTCGAGCGAGTCGCCGTACATCACCTCGGGCTTGCGCGAGGCGGGGTCGTACGACTCGCTGCGGTAGGTGGTGATCTCCAGCAGCCAGCCGCCCTTGCGCACGCCGACGGTGCCGAAGTCGATCCCGATCGTCCAGACGGCGTCCGCCCAGTCCTTGACGATCTCCAGCACCCGCTCGGGGCGGGCGTCCGTGGTCAGGTCGAGGTCCTTGCTCGCGCGGCCGAGGAGGACGTCGCGGACGGAACCGCCGACCAGGGCCAGCTCGTGCCCCCGGGCCGAGAACAGCTCACCGAGTTCGTCGGCGACAGGGGCGATCCGGCGGAACAGTTCGTTCACGGCGTGCTGCTGGCTGTCGCTCAGATTTGAAACGGACAAGGCTGGGTAGGTCCTTCGGTCACGGAACAGAAACTCTCCCCCGATGGCCCAGGTGTTCGGGTGTCACCCAGGGGAGACACACCTAGCGATCACCAGGCTACGGACGGTTCGGGGGCGCTGGACGACGCAAGGAGCACACGAGATGAAAGACGCTCTCGCGATTCACCGCTGGCTCCTCGCCCACCAGATCCACCATGAGATCGTACGTCTTCCGCGCCCGTTGACATGCTCGGACGAGCTCCCCGAGGTGCTGGGGGTCACTCCCGAGAAGTGCCTGTGCGTGTCGCTGTTCGAGGTGTCGGCGCGTGGGCGGACCCACGAGGTGGCCGTGGTGAGCGCGGTGAACGCCTGCCCCGTGCCGGCGGCTGTGGGCGCCGTCCTGCGCGCCCACAGGGTAACCCCCGCGTCCGCCTTCACCGTGAACTCCGCGACCGACTACGCGCACGGCCTGGTCTGCCCGCTCCTGCTGCCCGACGACCTGACCGTTCTGGTGGACCAGCGCCTGATGGACCGCATCGATCCCGACGAGGTCGTCCACACCGCGACCGGCGAGCGCCGCACGGCGTTGCGCCTGCGTGCCATCCACCTGTTCGACCTGGTCGCGGCCAAGCCCGTCGACCTGAGCGCCACCCACAGGAGGGGACTGGCGAGCCTGGTGAGTCCTATGCGGACGGCTTAGGCCATAGCATTCTGGGCGTGCGCCGTACCTCACCGCCGGCCGGCACATGATCCGTAAGGCCGCGCTGCTGACATTGCTGACCGCCCTGCTCGCCTCCCCCGCGGGCATGGCCGGTACGGCTGTCGCGGCACCTCCTCCGGGTCGTGTCGCGGCCGCGGCACCGGCCGATCCGCTCTCCGTCAGCGAGATCACGCCGGAGGTCGTGCGCGTCGCCACCTCCCCCATCACGGTCGCGGGGACCGTCTCCGGCACTCCGGGATCATTCGTCCGGGTCGCCGTCCGTTACTCCCGGGGCAGACCGTTCGCCTCCCGTGCCGAGATGGCGGCCTACCTCTCGGAGCAGGGGTACGGCACCACCAACTGGAGCACCAGGATCCAGGCCACGCCGCTCGACCAGTCGGGAAAGCTTCCGTTCCGGTTCACCGTGACCCCCGCGGAGCTGGGCATGCCCCGGCCCGGGGTCTATCCCTTCGAGATCGAGCTGACTGACGCGGGGACCGGGCAGCGGCTCGGGGTCGAGCGGACCTTCCTGACGTACGCCCCCAAGGGCGAGCAGATCCCCAAGGTCAAGCTGGCCGTCGCCCTGCCGATCGTCGACCGGCCCCACCGCGCCGACGACGCGACGTTCATGGACGACGACCTGTCGGCCTCGCTAACCTCCGGCCGCCTGGCGTCGCTGCTCCAGACGGCGCAGGACACCGGCGACGGGGTGACCTGGTTCGTGGACCCCGCCCTGCTCGACGACGTCCGCGTCCTGTCCTCCGGTCCCAGGAACGTGCGCGGCACGCGCAAGGACGCCGACCCGGCCGCGGGCCAGTGGCTGAACGGCCTTCGCAGCGCGCTGACGGACAAGACCGTCCTCGCCACGCCGTACGCCGACCCGGACATGGCCGCGCTGGTCCACCACGGCCTCGACAAGCAGGCCGCCGCGTCCGTCCAGCGCGGGGCGGCGCTCGCCAGCGAACTGCTCGGCCGGGAGATCCACGGCACCACCGCGTGGCCGGCCAACGGCAAGATCGACCGCGACGCGGTGGACGAGCTGGCGATGTCGGGCGTGACGTCCGTGCTGCTCTCGGGAGACGCGCTGCCGCCGCGGGCCACGGCGCAGAACACGGGGCAGGAGGCGCCGCAGAACGGTCAGCCCGTTCCCCCGCCCGCGCAGACCACTCCCGACGGCGCCGCCACGCTCGACACCGTCGCGGACAACCCGCTCACCGCGCTGCTGGCCGACCCCACGCTCAGCGAGGTCCTCGGCGGGAACATGTCCGCTCCCGGCGCCGCGATGCTCGCGCGGCAGCGGTTCCTCGCCGAGACCGCGATGATCGCCTTCGAGCAGCAGACCGGCCCGTCCGGACAGACGGGCCAGACCGGCGGGACCGGGCAGGGCGACACGGCGAAGGCGGCCACGCGCACGGTGATCGCGACCCCCGAGTCGCATCTGTGGACGCCCGACCCGGCGTTCGTCTCCAGCCTCCTGCAGGCCGCCTCCAGCGCCCCCTGGCTGCGCATGACCTCGCTCGACTCGATCAAGCCGGGCCGGGCGGGGGTGCCGCGCGCCGACCTGACGTACACCGAGCGCGACCGCCAGGCCGAGCTGAGCCGCTCCTACCTCGCGACCGTACGCAAGCTGGAGCGCAAGGCCGACGCCGTGGCCACCGTGACCGAGGAGCACACGGACGTCTTCCACACGGCCATACTCCGGCTGTCCTCGGCCTCCTGGCGGGGCGACGGCAAGCGGGCGCTGTCCTTCGCCGGGCAGGTGCAGAAGGCCATCGACGAACGCATCGACGACGTGTCCGTGCTCGACACCCCGCGCGCGGTCGCGGGAAGCAACGGCCAGGTCCCGGTCAGCGTGGCCAACAACCTGGACAAGGACATCCAGATCAAGATCCGGGTCACGTCGGCCAGCAAGTCGCGGCTCGCGATCGACGCGCCCGCAGGGGTCTACATGACCCCCACCACCAGGATCCTCGCGGGGCGCAGCCAGCTCGTGAACGTGCCGGTGATCGTGCGCAACGAGGGCGGCGACGCGAGCATCGCGGTGCAGCTGCTGACCGACGGTGACGAGAAGTACGGCAGTGCCGTGCGCGTCGTGGTGCGCGCGACCGGCTACACCGGCATCGCCCTCGTCATCGTGGGGGCGGCCGTGGTCATCATGCTGGCCGCCGTGGTGATGCGCGTCCTGCGCCGCAGGTCACGCAAGGCGTTCCCGTTCGACGGCTCCGGTGACGAGGAGGGCCCGCCCGGCGACCGGCAGGGAGCCGTCCCGGCCGAGCGCACCCAATCGCCGTAGTCTGGGTCGCCATAATCCGGACCACCACTCTCACGCCCGGGACCACTGGAGGAAGGCGGCCACCCCAAGTCCGGCCGCCGCGAACCGAAGGACAACCATGAGCAGGATGCTGCGGGCCAGCGCGATCATGGCGGCCGGGACGATGGTCTCGCGGCTCACCGGCTTCGTCCGTACGGCGATGCTCGCCGCCGCCATCGGCACCCTCGCGCTCGGCGACGCCTACAACGCGGCCTACCAGATCCCCTACATCCTGCTCGACCTGCTGCTCCAGGGCATCCTCAGCGCCGTGGTCGTGCCGGTGATCGTGCGGGCGCAGAAGCGGGACCCCGACGGGGGCCAGGCGTTCGAGCAGCGGCTGATGACGCTGGGCGTGGTGGTGCTGACGGCCGTCGCGGTGATCGGCGTGCTGCTGGCCCGGCCGATCATGGAGCTCTACACCGCCTCGAACTGGTCCGAGGACAAGGTCGCGGTGGCCACCACGCTCGCCAGGTATCTGCTCCCGCAGATCGCGTTCTTCGGGATCGGCTCACTGGCCGGGGCGATCCTCAACACGCGGGACAGGTTCGCGGCCCCGATGTGGGCGCCGGTGCTCAACAACATCGTGGTCATGGGGGTCCTGGCCGCCTACTACGTCGTCGGGACGTCCGACATCGAGAAGGTGACCGAGCGCGACCTCACGCTGCTCGGCCTCGGCACCACCGCGGGCATTCTGGCCCAGGCGCTGGTCCTGATCGTCGCGCTGCACCGGGTCGGGTTCCGGTTCCGCCCGCGCTTCGGGGTCCGCAACACCGGGCTCGGCGAGGCGGCGAGGGCCGCCGTGTGGACGTTCGTCTTCGTCGGCGTCAACCAGATCGGGCTCCTGGTCATCACCAAGCTCGCCACCGGCGCGGGCGAGCGGGCCCCGGGCGCCGGCAACAGCGCGTGGGCGTACGCGTTCCAGCTCTTCCAGCTCCCGTACGGGATCATCGCGGTGTCGGTGATCACGGCGATGCTGCCCAGGATGAGCAGGCTCGTGGCGGACGGGGACCTCGCCACGGCCCGCGAGGAGTTCTCCTCCGGTGTGCGGATGGTCTCCTGCGTCATCGTCCCCTCGGGCCTGCTGCTGATGGTGCTCGGCCCGGCGGTCACCACACTGATCTTCTCCTGGGGCCACATGACGACGGCCAACGCGATCTACATCGGTCATGTGCTGCAGGTGTTCGGCGTCGCGCTCATGCCGTTCTCGGTCTTCCAGCTCCTGCTGCGGGTCTTCTACAGCTTCGGGGACACCCGCACGCCCGCGATCATGGCCGGGGTGAACGTGGTCATCAACGCGTCACTCAGTCTCGTCGCCTACTTCACTCTCCCCGATCGGTATGTCGTCATCGGGCTGGCCTTCGCCTACCTGATCACGTACGTCGCGCTCTGCGGCGTCGGGTGGGTGCTGGCGAGCCGGAAGATCGGCGGACTCGGCGGCCGTGAGGTCACCGCCGGCCTGGGCCGGATGTATGCGGCGGCGATCCCGGCCGCCGCGCTGGCGCTGGCGGTCCTGTGGCTGGCCAGGGAGATCACCTCGATCACCCCCGTCAGCTCGGCCGTGGTGCTCGTGGTGGGCGGCGGCGCCGGAATGCTGCTCTACATGCTGGCCGCGCACCGGCTGCGGGTTCCCGAGGTCCGCTCCATCATTGGACTTGTCGCAAGCCGGGTAGGACGGTAAGAGTCCTCAAGAACGACCGGCAACTGGAAGGTAACTCGAAAGTCCGATTCGGACGTCTTCGATCGGGAAGGCGGGCACAAGCGGCACGGCACTAGCATGGTGCGCCAGGGAGTGTTGAGACACACTCAGGGAACGTCCCGCAGAAACTTGCCCTACCGATGGATTCGGCCGGGCGGGCGACCGCGAGGCGGAGGAGGACCGGCGGCGGCGGCCGTGCGGGCCTGTTCCGGCCCCGCGGATGCTCGTCTCCGGGGTCTCGCCGACCCGGCGGTGCTCCGCTCGGCGACCACGGCAGGCAGGAGGTCTTAGGGGCGCGATCTGGAGTTTCGGACCGGCGAGCGGAAGCGGGAAGGCGTGGGCGGAACCACCCGGCATCGGCTGATGCATGCCGACAAGCCGCGGAGCGGGGCGGCCGCATGAGCATGTCCACGGTCGAACCGGGGACCCGGCTGGCGGATCGGTTCCGCCTGGAGGACAGGGTCCACGAGTCCGGCGGCGCGACCCTGTGGAAGGCCCTGGACGAGATCCTCGCCCGCCCGGTCGCGGTCCACACGTTCACACCCGATTTCTCCCGGGTCCAGGAGGTGGTCACCGCCGCCCGCCAGGCGAGCCGCCTGACCGACCCCCGCCTCACCCAGGTCTTCGACGCGGCGGACGAGGACGGCACGGCGTACGTCGTGAGCGAGTGGGTCAGCGGAGAGTCGCTCCTCGACCTGCTGGAGAGCGGGCCCGTCGAGCCCGAGCGGGGCGCGGCCCTGGTCGCCGAGGCCGCCGAGGCGCTGGCGCACGCGCACACGGCGGGGCTCACCCACCTGCACCTGACCCCCGGCCGCCTGGTCTGGACGAGCGGCGGCACGGTCAAGCTCCTCGGCCTCGCCGTCGACGCCGCGATCCTCGACCTGAGCAGCGAGGATCCCGCCAGGGAGGACGCCGAAGGGCTGGGCCGCCTGCTCTACGCGGCGCTGACCGGCCACTGGCCCGGCGACCTGGACTGCGGGCTGCCCGCCGCGCCCCTGGACGACGGCAAGATCTGCACGCCCCGGCAGGTCACCGCCGGAGTCCCCGGCTATCTCGACGCCATCACCTGCCGCGCGCTGCTGCAGGAGCCGCGGCGGGGGCAGCCGCCGCTCGCCACCCCGGCCGACGTCGCCGAGGCGCTCGCCGTGGTGCCCCGCCCCGCGCCGGCGCCGGTCACCACCGCGCCGCCCGCGTTGAACCTGCGCAGCGAGGCGCCGGACGGGCTGGGCATGTCCACCATGCCGCCCCGCATGCCGTCTCATCTGGCGCACCAGATGGCGATGACCTCGCCGCCGCCGCTGCCGCCGCGCCCGCAGAGCGGCGCCGCGAGCAAGATCCTGCTGACCGTCATCGTCCTGCTCGTGATGGCGGCCGTCGGCGTGGGCGCCTGGACCGTGGGCAAGAACCTCGGCAACACCCCGCGGGGCGTGGCCGAGTCGGGCGCCGCGCAGTCCCCCTCCCCCTCGCGGAAGCCGGTCACCGTCAAGCCGGTGAGCGCGGCCGGGTTCGACCCCCTGGGCACCGACCGCGCCGAGAAGCCGGAGATCGCTCCGCTCGCCGTGGACGGCAAGCCGTCCACCGACTGGCACACCGACAGCTACAGCAGCGCCGACCTGGGGCGGCTCAAGGACGGGGTCGGGCTCATCCTCGACATGGGCAAGCCGGTCCCCATCGCCGACGTGGTCGTCTCCCTGGGTAACGCCGGCGGATCGACCGTGCAGCTCAAGGTGGGCGACGCGGCGGAACTGTCCTCACTCAAGACCGTGGCGGAGAAGAAGGGCGCATCGGGTTCGGTGACGCTCACTCCGGAAAAGGCCACGACGGGTCAGTACGTTTTGATCTGGTTCACTCGGCTTCCCCCCTACAACGGGCAGTATCGTGGCACTATCTACGACGTAACGGTGCATTCCCCAGGATCGGCATAGCAGGGACTTGTGAATTCCCCACCAGACAATCCCCCGACGGCTGAGCACGCGCGACGCGCGACGTCCGATGCCGACCTGCTGGCCCGCCATCTCGGCGGCGACCCTCACGCGTTCAGCGAGATCGTCAGGCGGCACCGCGACCGGATGTGGGCGGTCGCCCTGCGTACGCTCGGCGATCCCGACGAGGCCGCCGACGCGGTCCAGGACGCGTTCGTCTCGGCGTACCGGAAGGCGGACAGCTTCCGCGGCGAGGCGGCGGTCACGACCTGGCTGCACCGCATCGTGGTCAACGCCTGCCTCGACCGCATGCGCCGCAAGTCGGTGCGCCCGGTCGCCGACGACGAGCTCATCGAGGCCGCGGAGCGCGAGTCCCCGGCGACCGACCAGGCAGGCGAGCGCGAGGTCTCCCTGGAGGTCACGGCGGCTCTCAAGCTGCTGCCGCCCGACCAGCGGGCGGCTCTCGTGCTGGTCGACATGATGGGGTACGCGGTGGACGACGCGGCGGCGGTGCTGGGCGTCCCACCGGGCACCGTGAAGAGCCGCTGCGCACGGGGGCGCGCCAAACTCGCCCCGATTCTTTCGCATCTGCGGAACCGATCCGACCTCACTCGCGTCTCATCCGGGAAGGGAGCAGAACTTCGTGACGGGTGACACGCACTACGACCTGGAGGTTCTCGCCGAACTGGCGGAGGGTCTCCTCGACGACACGACGGCCCGGCGGGTCCGCGAGCATCTCGCGGTCTGCGACCCCTGCGGGGAGAGTCTCGCCGACCTGGCCGCGGTCCGCGAGGTCCTGGCGGCGATGCCGGTGCCGGCGATGCCCCTGGGCGTCGCCAGGCGTATCGACCGGGCGCTGGCCGCCGAGGCTCCGGACTGGGACCGCGTCCTGCGGGACGCGCCATGGGAAAGCGCTCCACAGGAGACCGCTCCGTGGGACAGCGCCCCATGGGACGACGTTCCGTGGGAGACGGTCGAGCCTCCGGTCGCGACCCCCGTGGGAACCATCGCGGAAACCGCTGCGGACGTGGAGCCGGAGCGCGAGCCGGCGCCGGTGGCCGCCACGGCGGCTCCATTGGGCGTCGTCGCCGACGACGGGACGATCGTGCCGGCCAGGCGCCGATCGGGACCGCGTACGGCGGGCCGCAAGGCGTCCAGGCGGCGCACGTGGGCGTTGCCGGCCGCGGTCGCCGCGGCGGCGGCCGTGGTGATCGGGAGCGGCGGTCTCGCCACCGGCCTGCTCTCGTTCGGCGACTCGCCGGCCCAGCAGGTGGTGAGCCAGGGCGACCCCGGCCAGAGCCCGGACAATGTCGAGGCGCTGACCTACTCGACGTACGCCAGCGGCCACAACTACACCAGCCGGGAGCT
The DNA here is from genome assembly GCF_044460045.1 of Microbispora rosea. Lineage (NCBI taxonomy): Bacteria > Bacillati > Actinomycetota > Actinomycetes > Streptosporangiales > Streptosporangiaceae > Microbispora > Microbispora rosea. Next base: position 468,622 of record NZ_JBITJO010000001.1, read on the forward strand.
GCACGGGCCGCTGCTGGGTTACTTCGGCGTGGCGCCCGGCTCGGGCACCAACGACGACGAGGACCTCGACACCTGCGTCAAACGGTTCTCCACCGAGCTCGACCGCACACCGATCGGCGTCGACAAGGCCCTCTACAACGGCAACGAGGCCACGGTGATGGCGTTCTGGGAGGACAAGAGCAGCAACGCCGTCCGGGTGGTCGTGGTGGACTCGCAGTGCCACAAGCTGCGGCCCGAGGTTCTGGCCTCCTGGAAGTGACCGCGCGGCGCGAGCCGTACCATCGGCAGTGACGAAGCCCCCCGCGACCTCCGGGGGGCTTCGCCGTATCGGGGCTCGGCACGGGAATGACCGGGGCCTAGGATCTGTTGACGGCACTGCACATCCACCGGGAGCGAAGAAGGCGGGTCCGTTGAGCGACGTTCGTAACGTGATCATCATCGGGTCGGGTCCGGCCGGTTACACGGCGGCCGTCTACACCGCGCGCGCGGACCTCAAGCCGCTCGTCTTCGAGGGGTCGGTCACCGCCGGCGGCGCGTTGATGAACACGACCGATGTGGAGAACTTCCCCGGGTTCCCCGACGGCATCATGGGACCGGACCTCATGGACAACTTCCGCAAGCAGGCCGAGCGGTTCGGCGCCGAACTGGTGGCCGACGACGTGGTCGAGGTGGACCTGGAGGCGAACCCCAAGGTCGTCAAGACCCACACCGACACCTACTACGCCAAGGCCGTGATCCTGGCCACCGGGTCGGGCTATCGCGAGCTCGGGCTGGAGAACGAGAAGCGGCTGTCGGGGCGGGGTGTGTCGTGGTGCGCCACCTGTGACGGGTTCTTCTTCCGCGACCAGGAGATCGTGGTCGTCGGCGGCGGCGACACGGCGATGGAGGAAGCGATCTTCCTGACCCGGTTCGGCAAGTCGGTGACGGTGATCCACCGCCGCGACTCGCTGCGCGCCAGCAAGATCATGCAGGACCGGGCGTTCGCGAACGAGAAGATCCGCTTCGTCTGGGACAGCGAGATCGTCGAGGTGCTCGGCGAGGACCGGATCTCCGGTGTGCGGGTGCGCAACGTCAAGACCGGTGAGGAGTCCGATCTCGCGGTGGGCGGCCTGTTCATCGCGATCGGACACGATCCTCGCACCGAGCTGCTCAAGGGCCAGATCGATCTGGACGAGCAGGGGTACATCAAGGTCGAGTCGCCGTCGACGCGGACGAACATCGACGGGGTGTTCGCGGCCGGGGACGTCGTGGACCACACCTATCGTCAGGCCATCACGGCGGCCGGGACCGGATGTGCGGCGGCGCTGGACGCCGAGCGCTGGCTGACGCTGAACGCCTGAGTCCCGGCATCGGGAATGCGGGGACCGTCCCCGCGGTTGACTGCACCGCCACACCACTCACGCAAGGGGAGAGATACCGTGGGCGCGATCAAGAGCGTGACCGACGCGAGCTTCGAGGCCGAGGTCCTCAAGAGCGACAAGCCGGTTCTGGTCGACTTCTGGGCCGAGTGGTGCGGTCCGTGCCGTCAGGTCGGGCCGATCCTCGAGGAGATCGCCGCCGAGAACGCCGACAAGCTGACCATCGTCAAGCTGAACATCGACGAGAACCCGGTCACGCCGCGGGACTACGGTGTGCTCCAGATTCCGACGATGAACGTCTACAAGGGCGGAGAGGTCGTCAAGCAGATCATCGGCGCCAAGCCGAAGGCCATGCTGCTGCGCGAGCTCGACGGCGTCATCTGACGCGGTTTCCGCCGGCACCACCCGAAGAGCCTCCCGCGTGTGCGGGGGGCTCTCGCGTTTCCCGGGTCCGTACGGGACCGGCTCCCTGGGGGGCGTACGGGACCGGCTCCCGGAGCGTGTACGGGATCGCTGGAAGCGCCTCAGACGGGCCGCAGGGCCCGCTCCGGAGACATGGACCCCAGCAGGCGCTCCAGTGCCACCTCGACGTCCTCACGCCACGACACGGCCGTCTTGAGCTCCAGCCGGAGCCGGGGGAAGCGCAGATGCGGGCGTACGGTCTTGAACCCGACCGACAGCAGGTAGTCCGCGGGCAGCACGCAGCCGCCCACCTGCTCCCACTTCAGGTCGCCGAACGCCTCGATCGCCCGTACGCCGCGGCGGGTCAGGTCCTTGGCCACGCCCTGCACGAGCATCCGGCCCAGCCCGCCGCCGGTGAACTCCGGCACGATGTGCGCGGTCATCAGCAGCACGGCGTCCGAGCTGACCGGGGAGGTCGGAAACGCCACCGAGCGCGGGACGTACAAGGGCGGGGCGTAGAGCACGAATCCGGCCGCCACGCCGTCGACATAGGCGATCTTCCCGCAGCTTCCCCATTCGAGGAGGGTCGCGGAGATCCACGCCTCCTTCTCCAGGGCCGGGTCGCCGGCCTCCGCGGCGCGCTCACCGCTGACGGGGTCGAGCTCCCAGAACACGCACCGCCGGCACCGCCGCGGCAGGTCATCGAGATTGTCCAGGGTGACATTGACCAGCCGACGCGACACGTGATGCCCCAATCCCCGTCAGGAGTCCTGCCAGAAAAGCGCGCGAATACGGCGTCTCCAGCTCGCATCGTAACTCAGCGGAAGGGCGGGAGCGGGTCCGCCACAACGGCCGCCGACGACCATTAAAGGGGTTGGGCGGGCCGAAACCAGTGGTGCGGGAATGCAAGAAAAGGGGCCCTTGATGGTCAATACCCTGTTGTGATCGGAGTGGCGCGTTACCGTACCCTGGATTTCTCGGCTACGTGATCGGAGGTGGACCGTGGCACAAGAGATTGATCACGGTCGGACGAACGCGACTCATGGGTCGCGCATTGACGCCTACGTCGACAGGTACGCCGCCCGCGCAGCCGGGATGGTCGCCTCCGAGATCCGAGCTCTCTTCGCCGTCGCGTCGAGGCCCGAGGTGGTCTCGCTCGCCGGCGGCATGCCGTACGTGAACGCGCTCCCCCTCGACCTCGTCAGCGAGCTCGTCGCCGACCTGGTCGCCTCGCGCGGCTCCGTGGCTCTGCAGTACGGCTCCGGGCAGGGCGACCCCGCCCTGCGCGAGCAGATCTGTGAGGTCATGCGCATGGAGGGCATCGAGGCGAACGCCGACGACGTGGTCGTCACCGTGGGCTCGCAGCAGGCGCTCGATCTGATCACCAGAATCTTCATCGACCCCGGCGACGTCGTGCTCGCAGAAGGACCCTCGTACGTCGGCGCGCTCGGGACGTTCAGCGCCTACCAGGCCAAGGTCGTGCACATCGCGATGGACGACCAGGGCCTCATCCCCGAGTCCCTCGCGCAGACCATCTACGCGCTCCATGCGGCCGGCAACCGGATCAAGTTCCTCTACACGATCCCCAACTTCCAGAACCCGGCCGGCGTGACGCTGAACGAGGTGCGCCGCCGCCAGGTGCTGGAGATCTGCCGCCGCGCCGGTGTCCTCGTGGTGGAGGACAACCCCTACGGCCTGCTGGGGTTCGACGGGGAACCGATGCGCGCGCTGCGGGCCGACGACCCCGAGGGCGTGGTCTACCTCGGCTCGTTCTCCAAGACCCTCGCCCCCGGCTTCCGCGTCGGCTGGGCCCTCGCCCCGCACGCCGTACGCGACAAACTGGTCCTGGCCATGGAGTCGGCGGTGCTGTCGCACTCGTCCTTCACCCAGCTCGCCGTCGGCCAGTATCTCGCCACCCAGCCGTGGCGGGAGCAGATCAAGTCGTTCCGTGAGCTGTACCGCGAGCGGCGCGACGCGCTCCTCGGAGCGCTCGACGTGCTCATGCCGCCCGGTTGCACGTGGACCCGCCCCGCCGGCGGGTTCTTCGTCTGGATGACACTGCCCGAGGGGCTCAACTCCAAGGCGATCCTCCCCCGTGCGGTCGCCGAGCGGGTCGCGTTCGTGCCCGGCACCGGTTTCTACTCCGACGGCGGCGGCGCGCGGAACATGCGCCTGTCGTTCTGCTACCCGGAGCCCGACCGCATCAAGGAGGGCGTGCGCCGCCTGGCCGGCGTGATCGAGCAGGAGCTCAGGCTGCGGGACACGTTCGGCACGGGCTCCACCCCGGGGCACGCCGGCGTCGACACTCCCGGCCCGGATCTCGCCTAGCGGGGTGTCCACGAACCTTGGCCGGGTCGGTCACTGCGCCGGAAGGAAACGCAGGTCCCCGCGAAGCCCGCTCCGCTTCACCTGCTCTGGGTTCTCGCTGTGGTCCTCGCTCCCTTCCGCTCCGCTCTCTCCGCCCGGTGAATGGTGGCGGACAGCGCACTAGACACGGTACGGCCGCTGCCCGCACGTGACAGAGGAGCCGCCCATGGCACCGCTCATGGGCGGCTCCGGCACAAGTACGACCTTGTCCGAGACGTGACGGCGACGACGCGGCGGCACGGGCGGGGCACTAGCCTGTTCAGGCTGGCCGTACTGACTTCTCGAGGCGAGAAAGGCCCTCTTCGTGAGCGAGCGAACGATGACCCAAGGATCGCCCCCCGCGCGTCCGTGGAGGGGGACGCGACTCGGGCCAGGCGGAACGGATCACCGCCGGACCGCGGTCGGCGCCGTGGCGGAGCGCATGGGCGGTGAGGCGTGATGAGTGACCTGGGCCACGTGCTCATCCTCGCGGGAGGGCTCTCCTACGAGCGTGAGGTCTCCATCCGGTCCGGACGCCGCGTCGCGGAAGTGCTGCGCAGTGCCGGTGTGGACGTGGAGACCCGCGACGCCGACGCCACCCTCGTGCCCGCCGTGCTGGCGGACCCTCCGGACGCGGTCTTCGTCACCCTGCACGGCGGCGCCGGAGAGGACGGCGCCATCCGCTCGGTGCTGGAACTGCTCGACGTCCCCTACGTCGGCGCGACCCCGGACGCCTGCCGGGTCGCCTTCGACAAGCCCACGGCGAAGGCGGTCGTCCGCTCCTGGGGGCTGAACACGCCCGACTCGGTGGCACTGCCCAAGGAGACGTTCCACGATCTCGGTGCCACGGCCGTGCTCGCCCGCATCATCGACCGGCTCGGCCTGCCGCTCTTCGTCAAGCCCTCGCGTGGCGGCTCCGCGCTGGGCGCCTCCATGGTGCGCACGGCCGAGGAGTTGCCCGCCGCCATGGTCGGCTGCTTCGCCTACGGCGACACCGCGCTCATCGAGCGGTACGTCCAGGGCGTGGAGGTGGCGGTCTCCGTGGTGGATCTCGGCGATGGGCCGGTCGCCCTGCCGCCGGTGGAGATCGTGCCCGACCGAGGCGTGTACGACTACGCAGCCCGATACACGGCCGGACAGACGGAGTTCTTCGCGCCGGCCCGGCTCTCCCACGAGGCCACCGAGGCATGCGCGGGCATGGCGGTCGCCGCCCACACCGCGCTCGGCCTTCGGGACATCTCCCGCACCGACCTCATCGTCGACGCCGACGGCAAGCCGTACTTTCTCGAAGTGAACGTGGCCCCTGGCATGACGGAGACCTCTCTGCTGCCCATGGCGGCGGAGGCTGCGGGGCGGGATCTCGGCACGCTGTGCAAGGGACTCCTGGAGCTCGCCGCCACCCGAGGCTGATCCGCCTTCGTTTCACGTGAAACACTCCCCTCCAGGCTCAACCTGGAGGGGCGGCTCAACCGAACGGGCCGCCCTTCTACGGGCGGCGGGGTCACGACGGCGAGGACGCTCGATCTCAGTGCCCGGTGACAGTGCGGCGCCCTCTTGCGCGAGACAGCCGCCCAGGAAACCACGCCGATGGAGCGTGCGAGCTTCTCGGCAGGGACCGGTCGGTGCGCCGTGCGGTGAGCAGGACGCTGGCGGGGGTGGCGTCCGCTCCATCCGCTCTGGGTCTTCGCTGCGGTCCTCGCCCCCTTCCGCTCCGCTCCCTCCGCCGGTGACACGGGGGCAACGTGGCGGGTTGAGGTCCGCGCGGTCCCTGTGGCGGCGTCTCCGGCCATCCCACGTGCTCTCCCCCATGGCGGCCGACACTCGCGGCGGCCGTTCTGCCGCTGCGGCCGGGAGTCGCATCTGCCTCATGCGCTGGGTGCCCCGAATCACGACGTCGGCGTCGCCGGCCTAGGAACTCTCTCCAGGCCGGCGACGCGGCTCAGGCAATCATGGCCATTCGCCTCGGGGCGGCATGGGTCCCCCGGTCGTGGTTGTCAGTCGGTGCCGAGCTCCAGGGCTGCCTGCGCCACGGCTGTCTACTCCAGGGCTGCCTGGTCGAGCAACTCCCCCTCGGTGGAGAGCTCCCCACGAGAGGCGATCGGCTCGGCCCCGCCCTCGGGCATCGCACCCATCAACCCGGTCGACAACGCGTGGGCAACCCGGATCAACGCCGGCTACCGCTAGCCTCCGAGACAGCCGAGCCGCCGGCCTCCTGCGGCCGTCCAGCCATGTGAGCGCCACGGCCATCCGGCTGCGCAGCGGCAAGGAGCACAACGAGGCGTGGGTCGGCGATGAAGTCGGCGATGGGGCTCGCGCAGGCTGTCGTCAAGCGAACCGGACGCGGACCTGCCCGCAGTCTGGACGTCGCAGGACCTCACTCACCTGGCACTGGGCGCGATGTTTCACGTGAAACCTGCGTCAGGTCGCGAGTATCAGCGCAGACTCTGCGGTCACTCCGCCGTGATGCCCCTGCTGCGCATCGCGTGGGCGGCATCCGGCGCCATCGTGTCGATGATGCGCTCCAGGTCGTCGATCGTGGAGAACTCGACCACGATGCGCCCCTTACGGCTGCCGAGATCGACCTTCACCTTCGTCTCGAAGTGGTCCGAGAGGCTTTCCGCCAGCTCGCGCAGCGCCGGAGCGGTCGGCTTCTTCGCCCGAGGCTTGCGGGGAGCCGGCCCCGCGGTCGCCTCGCCCAGAGCCACGATCTCCTCGACGGTCCGGACCGACAGCCCTTCGGCCACGATCCGGGTCGCCAGCCGCTCCTGGGTCGCGGGGTCGTTCAGCGCCAGCAGCGCCCGGGCGTGCCCGGCGCTGATCACCCCTGCCGCCACCCGCCGCTGCACCTCGGGAGGAAGGTTCAGCAATCGCAGGGTGTTGCTGATGTGGGAGCGCGACCGTCCGACCTTCCTGGCGAGCACCTCGTGGGTGGCTCCGAAGTCGTCCAGAAGCTGCTGATAGGCGGCCGCCTCCTCCAGCGCGTTCAGCTGCTCCCGCTGGAGGTTCTCGATCAGCGCCTCGCGGAGCATCTCGTCGTCCTGGGTGCTGCGGACGATCGCAGGGATGCGGTCGAGCCCGGCGATCTGCGAGGCGCGCCACCTCCGCTCCCCCATGATGAGCTCGAAGCGGTCGTCCTCCACGGCGCGGACGACGACCGGCTGCAGCAGGCCGACCTCCTTGATGGACGCCGCGAGCTCGTCGAGCCGGTCCTCGTCGAACACCTCTCGCGGCTGCCGTGCGTTCGGGGAGATGGAGCCGACCTCGATCTCCTGGAAGTAGGCGCCCTCGACCGGACGCAGGCCCACCGCCTGCGCCCCCGGCACGGTCGCCTGTGAACCGGGAGGCGGAGCGCTCGCGGCGGACGCCGGATCGACGATCGGTCCCGTGGGGATCAGAGCCCCAAGACCCTTGCCCAGTCCCCGACGCTGCTGGCTCACCGCTGCTCCTTCATGCCCGCACCCGCACAGAAGCCGGTGCCCAGCGACTCGGGGTCACTGGGCACCAGCACGCACACACCAGGAGAGAGTACCGCTGCGAAGCCCTGCCATGAGTCTCCACGCATCCGGCTGTGCACACCCCTTCCGCCAGATCCCCGTGTGTGGGTCAGGCGTACGGAGCGGAGCGGGCGGGAGTGAGGACCACAGCCAACGCCCAGACCCGGCGGCCCCGCGGGTTGACCGGAGCGGGCTTCGCGAAGACCGGAGTCTCTGCCCGGCGCAGTGACGTCCCCGGCGAAGCCGTGAATGTCCCGAGCCGTGACGCACCGGATCTTGCCCGAGCCGGCACATGTAGTGGCAGTGGCGTCTTGCCCAAAGCCATGAACGTCCCAAGCCATGACGCGCCGAATCAGGCCAAGCCGGCGCGTGCGGAGGCCGTGACGTGCGGCCATCACGCCCTCGTCCGCACGCCGCCGTCTCTTCCGCCGTCCATGCGGCGGCGCCTACGCCAGGATCTCGGCTCCGTCAGGCGCCGGTGAGGGCCGCAGCGCGATAGGCGATCTCACGCGCGGCGCCCATGTACGCCAGTGCCCCGCTCGATCCCGGGTCGTACGTCATGACCGACTGGCCGTAGCTGGGAGCCTCGGAGACGCGGACGCTCCTGGGGATGACGGCGTCGAGCACGGTGTCCCCGAAGTGGGAACGAACCTCCTCGGCCACCTGAGAGGCGAGGCGGGTGCGCCCGTCGTACATCGTGAGCAGGATGGTCGAGATCGACAGCGTCTGGTTGAGGTGTGCGCGCACCAGTTCCACGTTCTGCAGAAGCTGGGTGAGGCCCTCCAGGGCGTAGTACTCGCACTGGATGGGAATCAGCACCTCCTGCGCCGCCGCCATGGCGTTCACGGTCAGCAGGCCCAGCGACGGCGGGCAGTCGATGAGGATGTAGTCGAACTCCATCGCGTCGAACGAGGCGAGCGCCCGCCGCAGACGGGTCTCCCGGCCGACCATCGGAACCAGCTCGATCTCCGCACCTGCAAGGTCGAGTGTCGCCGGAGCGCAGTACAGATTGGGCATGTCGGGGACCGGCTTCACGATCTGCGACAGCGGCATGTCGTCCACGAGGACCTGGTACACCGACGGCATCCCCGACCGGTGCTCGGTCGCCAACGCCGTGGACGCGTTGCCCTGCGGGTCCAGGTCGACCACGAGAACGCGCTGATCGTGCATGGCCAACGCCGCCGCGAGGTTGACGGCCGTGGTGGTCTTCCCCACGCCGCCCTTCTGGTTGGCCACCGTCATCACGCGACACCGGGAAGGCCGGGGCCAGGCCCCCTCGTCGCGCGTCGAGTAACCGACGGAAGGCGCAGCCGCCTGCGGGGGCGTGGCGGCTGTTTCACGTGAAACCACAGAACTCAGTGCCTCTCGTACCAGCGGCGAATCGCCAGAGTTAAGGGGGGTCTGGGACACGGTCGTCGTCCTTTCGACCGGCGAGACAGGGGGACGAGGCCAGCCCACCCCGGAGGACCGGCCTGCTGTCGCGATCTCCCAGCGTAGGGGGAGCCGAGTCTCCGGCCAACCCAGACCCGCTGTCACACCGCCTGATCCGGCGTCCGCCACCGGTTCACCTCTTTCGTCGCCTCCGCGTGTCCGTCCGCGGAGACCGTCCGGCGACGACGCGAACGAGGGTCGCGGGCGGCTCGACCCTACCGCGCCCCACTGTGACCAACTCGACGTGCCTCACTCCGAACGAATCCAATTGGGGACGGGCGGCGTCCAGCTCCTCCTGTGCCCGCTCCCCCTTCATCGCGAGCAACTCCCCGCCCTCGTGCAGCAGCGGCATCGACCACGACAGCAGACGGTCGAGCGGCGCGACCGCCCGCGCCGTCGCCACATCGAAGACGCGCTTGCCGGCGAGCTCCTCGGCCCGCCCGCGCAGCACCTCCACGTTGTCGAGCTTGAGCGCCTCGACGCACTCCGACAGGAAAACGGTGCGGCGCAGCAACGGCTCCAGCAACGTCACCGTCACATCGGGCCGGACGATCGCGAGCACAAGGCCGGGCAGGCCGGCGCCCGAGCCGATGTCGATCAGAGTCGAGTCCGGCGGGACCGCCTCCTCCACGACCGCGCAGTTCAGCAGGTGCCGGTCCCAGATGCGGGGCACCTCGCGCGGTCCCAGCAGTCCCCGCACCACGCCCGGCCCGGCGAGCAACTCGGCGAACACCCGGGCCCGCTCCAACGCCTCACCGGTGAAAATCTCCCGGGCCACCGGGGGCGCCTCGGGCAGCTCGTTGCTCTCCGTCATCACTCACTCATCCAGGAACGCTCTTGGCCAAGGGTAACCGTCCTTCCCCTTCGGCGACGGCCGGCCGTACATCCGGCGGTGCGGACCCGGCCGAAGGAGAAGGGCGAGGAAGGGACGTACAGGACGGAAAAGCCGCCGGTCCCTTAGTCGGGACCGGCGGCTTCCCCGCGTCGGAACTGTGAAAAGCGATCAGGCGGGCAGGACCACCACGAAGCGGCGGGGCTCCTCGCCCTCGGACTCGCTGCGCAGGCCCGCCGCGGCGACCGCGTCGTGCACGATCTTGCGCTCGAACGGCGTCATCGGCTTGAGCGCCTTCGGCTCACCGGTGCGCTTGACGTCGTCGGCCGCCGCGGCGCCCACCTTGGTGAGCTCGGCGCGGCGCCGCTCCCGATAACCGCCCACGTCGAGCATGAGCCGCGAACGCTCCCCCGTCTGCCGGTGCACGGCCAGGCGTGTCAGCTCCTGCAGCGCCTCCAGCACCTCCCCGCCGGGGCCCACGAGCTCGTCGCCCTTGATGCCGACGATCGAGACCACGGCACGGTCTCCCTCGACGTCCATGTCGATGTCGCCGTCCAGGTCGGCAATGTCGAGCAGGCCCTCCAGGTAGTCCGCCGCGATCTCGCCCTCCTGTTCCAGGGCTTCGATGTCGGGAGCAGGCTTGAGGGTCTCCTCAGCTTCGGTCACGTCCGGACTCTCCTTCTCCTACGACTTCTTGCTGCCGGTGCGCTTGCTGCGGGGCTGGCGCGTCGGCTGCTGACGGACGATCTTGGGGGCGGGTTCCGGCTCAGGCTGCGGCGCCGCCTTGGGCTTTCCCACCAACTTGGTGAAGATGCCGTTCGTCGGCTCGGGGGTGGTGATGTTGCCCTTCTCGTCCACGACCGGCATCGGGTGACGGCTGTAGAACCAGTGCTGCTGGCCGAGTGTCCACAGGTTGGTGGTCACCCAGTACAGGATCAGACCGAGCTGGAAGTTCAGGCTGAAGACGGCGAACAGCGGCGAGATGTACATGAGGATCTTCTGCTGCTGCGCCATGGGGTTGTCCGGCATCTGCGCCACCGAGCGCTTCACGCTCTGCCGGACGGTGAGGAACGTGGTGCACGAGCTGATGGCCACGAAGCAGGCGAGCACGATCTTCGTCATCAGCGGCTGGGCGCCGAGGCTCCTGATGACCTCAGCGCTGTCGAAGAACTTCGCCGCCAGTGGCGCGCCGATGACATGCGCGGCACGCGCGCTGTTCACCAGCTCCTTGGTCATGCCGAAAACGGCCCGGTCCTCGGCGATGGCCCGCAGCACGGTGAACATCGAGATGAAGATCGGGAACTGCGCGACGATCGGGAGGCAGCCCCCGAGCGGGTTGGCGCCCCCCTCTTGGTACAGCCGCATGACCTCCTGGTTCATGCGCTGCTTGTCGTTCTTGTACTTCTTCCGCAGCTCCTGGACCTTGGGCGCCAGCTCCTGCATCTTGCGCGACGAGCGCATCTGCTTCATGAAGAGCGGGAAGATCAGCAGACGCATCAGCACGGTCAGCGTGATGATGGTCAGCGCCCAGTTGAGACCGCTGCTGGAGGGGATGAAAGTGCTGTAGCCGGCGTGGATCTGGGTGATCACCCAGGCCACCGCCGTATACAGCCAATTCAGGAATGGCAGCTCCACCGAGCTAGCTCCCTTGCGTTTCGTCGTGAGACCGGACTCGGCGTGGGGGCACCGGGTCGAAACCTCCAGGATGGAACGGGTGACACCGTCCGATACGCCTGACGGTCAGCCATACCCCGCGCGCCGCTCCATGAACGGCGACGGCTTCCAGACCATAGGCACTGCAGGACGGCTCGAACCGGCACCTCGGCCCCAGCATCGGGCTGATGAAGGCGCGGTAGAACCGGATGATCGCGAGCAGCACGCGAGCGACCGGCCAGGTCGCGGGCCGATCGGCCTCCCCGGGCATCACAGCCGGGGTCGGTTGCTGCGCTGTCATGACCGTCCATCCGTCGGGGTCCGGGAATCGGACCCGCGCCGCCGGAGTAAACGACTCAGCGCGACGTCGAGTTCGGCGGCCAGGTGCTCGCTACGCGCGGACGCGGCCGGTGGATTGGCGCGTACCACCAGAAGGCTACCTCTCGGCAGCAGTGACAGGCGGCTCCGCACGAGGTGTCTCAACCTGCGCCTGACCTGGTTCCGCACGACGGCGCCACCGACCGCCTTGCTCACGACGAAGCCGACCAGCGGTGGCTCGTCGGCGTCACGCAGGTTCAGGTGTGCGACCAGCGTCGGACGCCCGGCGCGCCGCCCACGGCGAATCGCGTCGGCGAACTCGTCACCCCGCCGCATGCGGGACGCGGACGGCAGCACCGGGCCTTCCTCGACGTATGGCCGCCCGCTCCGCTCGGCACGGGCGGGCGGCGTCTGATGGTCAGACCGTCAGCTCGGCGCGGCCCTTGCGGCGGCGCGCGGCCAGGATGGCGCGGCCGGCCCGGGTGCGCATGCGCAGCCGGAAGCCGTGGGTCTTCGCGCGGCGACGGTTGTTCGGCTGGTAAGTACGCTTGCTCACGAGTGGGCTCCAGGCTTCAGGTACGTCCGCGGCGTTCCGCGGGCGCGGTACATTCCATGGTCACGGCTCGTCAGATGCGCGGGCATGCGAAATAGCCGTCGCGTGATTAGCCGACCGGGACACGTTACGGGCCCACCGTACGTCAGGTCAAACCGGCACACGTGACGGCAAGCGAGTACGGCGAGCGACCATGGGCCGTTAGGCTGTGGACAACGCCTTGAACGCAGGTTGCGCATACCGCTACCGTCGGCCGTCCGGCCCTTCCCCTCATCAGCGTGAATGTGCCCGGGGAGGATGCACGGGCTGTGCACATCATGTGGATCATATGTGGATGGCAGCCGGACGAGGACCGGCGCGGCGAGGCGCGCAGGACTGAGAAACGACACGGATCGCGGCGGGCGAGCGGGGCCGCGTAACGAGAGGAGGGGCCGAGCCATGGAAGGCGTCGATCTCAACGCTGTATGGGCTCGGGCGCTCAGGACCCTGCTCGACGAGGGCGTCTCGGGGCAGCAGCGCGCGTTCCTCCAGATGACGCAGCCCTCCGGCCTCATCAACGACACGATTCTCCTGGCGGCCCCCAACGACTTCGCCAAAGAGGTCATCGAGGTACGACTGCGCCCGCTGATCGTCCACTCGTTGTCGCAGGAGCTCGGCCGGCCTGTGCGGATCGCCGTGATGGTGGATCCCGGCGCCGGCCTGCCCGCCGCTTCGGACCCCTCCGTGGCGCCGCCGGCCGACCATCGCCCACAGGCGCCGTCCACAGATTATCCACAGCCCCGCCCTCAGGCTCCGCGCTTTCCCTTAGCTGAGGACGGCCCGATCCATCGCGAGGCCGAGCCGCACGGGCCGCACTATCCACAGGGCCAGCAGTATCCACAGCCTCCGCAGCACATGTCCCCGCCGGACCACCCGCAGCGGCACGGCGGCTACTCCCCCGAACCGCCCGCCGCGCCCAAGCCCGAGCCGATGCCGGGCCCTGTGTCCGGTCCTGTGTCCGGTCCTGTGCCCGGCGGCCCCGGGCAGAACCGCTGGGACGCCCGCGGCGGCCGTACCTCGGGCGAGCCGGCCCGGCTGAACGCCAAGTACACGTTCGAGACCTTCGTCATCGGCGCCAGCAACCGCTTCGCGCACGCCGCCGCCGTCGCGGTCGCCGAGGCCCCCGCCAAGGCGTACAACCCGCTGTTCATCTACGGCGACTCCGGGCTGGGGAAGACCCACCTGCTGCACGCGATCGGCCACTACGCCCAGAGCCTGTACGACGGCGCCCGGGTGCGGTATGTGAGCTCCGAGGAGTTCACCAACGACTTCATCAACTCAATCCGCGACCACAAGGCCGACGGGTTCCGCTCCCGTTTCCGGGCTGTGGACATCCTCCTCGTGGACGACATCCAGTTCCTCGAGGGCAAGGAGCAGACGCAGGAGGAGTTCTTCCACACCTTCAACACCCTCCACAACGCCAGCAAGCAGATCGTGATCTCCAGCGACCGGGCGCCGAAGCAGCTCGTGACGCTGGAGGACCGGCTGCGCAACCGGTTCGAGTGGGGGCTGATCACCGACGTCCAGCCGCCCGAGCTGGAGACCCGCATCGCGATCCTGCGCAAGAAGGCGATCCAGGAGGGCCTGGCCGCTCCGCCCGACGTGCTGGAGTACATCGCCAGCCGCATCGCGACCAACATCCGCGAACTCGAGGGCGCGCTCATCAGGGTCACCGCGTTCGCCAGTCTCAACCGGCAGTCTGTGGACATCCAGCTCGCCGAGATCGTCCTCAAGGACCTCATCAGCGAGGACGCGAGCCCGGAGATCACCATCTCCCTCATCATGTCCACAACCGCCGAGTACTTCGGTGTATCGCTCGACGACCTGTGTGGAAGCTCACGCTCGCGCGCCCTGGTCACCGCCCGCCAGATCGCCATGTATCTGGCCCGCGAACTGACCGACCTGTCGCTGCCCAAGATCGGCCAGCAGTTCGGCGGACGCGATCACACGACCGTGATGCACGCGGAGCGTAAGATCCGGTCGCTCATGGCCGAGCGGCGCTCGATGTACAACCAGGTCAACGAGCTGACGACACGGATCAAGCAGCGGGCACGCAACGCTTAGTACACAGCTGTGGATAACTCTGTGGATCAAAAATGCCGCCCTCGGCGGCGGCTCCGTCGCGTTACCCCCACCCTCTCCGGCCCGCCAACGCGCCGTCCCCACTTGGGGACAACTTTGGGGAGAACCTGGGGATGGTTTGGGGAATACTCGTGGACGACCTGGGGACGCCCTGTGCGTACTCGTCACACGCAACTCAGCTGTCCCTTTTACCCCGTGGACAACCGGTGGAAACCTCGTGGATTACTCGTGGACAGAGGGCCCTCCGCCTGGGGAACGGGTGTGGGGACAGCGGGGCCGCCCACAGTCCACAGGGGGTCCGTCCACGTTTCCCCCACACCGGCAGTGGATGAAGCAGCTCCGCTGAGCTGCGAAAATGCTCGACATCCACATATCCACACTGCCTAATAAGACGACTTGTATCTCTCTCCCTAAGAACTCAAGAACCATAGAAGGGGTTCTGGAGGCACACAGGTGCGGGAGAGTGAAGACTTGACGAAGCAGCGACACCCAGGAGGCTGATCCACGTGATGTTCCGGATCGATCGCGACGTGCTCGCCGAGGCCGTGGCGTGGACGGCACGGAGCCTTCCGGCCCGTCCCTCGGTGCCGGTGCTCGCCGGCATGCGGCTGGAGGTGACCGACGACCAGCGGCTGAAGCTCTCCGGCTTCGACTACGAGGTCTCCGCCGAGGTGACCCTCGACCTGCAGACCGGAGAGCCGGGCGTGGTTCTCGTCTCGGGCAAGCTCCTCGCCGAGATCACGCGCGCGCTCCCCGCACAGCCGGTCGAACTGGTTGTGGACGGCGCCAAGGCCGTCGTCACGTGTGGCAGCGCACGGTTCACACTTCTCACCATGCCTGTGGAGGACTACCCCTCCCTGCCGGCCATGCCGCCCGCCGCCGGACGGGTCGGCAGCGACGTGTTCGCCTCCGCCGTCGGCCAGGTGGCCGTCGCGGCGGGCAAGGACGACACTCTCCCGATGCTCACCGGCGTACGGATGGAGATCGAGGGCGACACCGTGACCCTCGCCGCCACCGACCGCTACCGCCTCGCCGTACGCGAGCTCAAGTGGCAGCCCGAGCAGCCCGACTTCCAGGCCGTGGCGATGATCCCCGGCCGCACGCTGGCGGACACCGCCAAGGCGCTGGGCGGCACCGGCGCGGAGGTCGAGATCGCACTGAGCTCGGCCGGCGGCACCGGCGAGGGCATGATCGGGTTCTCCAGCTCCGGCCGGCGGACGACGACCCGGCTGCTCGACCCCGAGTTCCCCAAATACCGCTCGCTGCTGCCCACCGAGTTCTCCGCGCGCGCCGACCTGTCCACAGCCTCGTTCGTGGAGGCCGTCAAGCGCGTCGCGCTCGTCGCCGAGCGCAACACCCCCGTACGGCTGGCCTTCCGGGGTGGAGAGGTCGTCCTGGAGGCAGGCAGCGGCGACGAGGCGCAGGCCGTGGAGGCGCTGCCGGTCGAGTTCGACGGCGACGAGATCAACATCGCCTTCAACCACCAGTTCCTGCTGGAGGGTCTCGGCGCGATCGACTCCGACGTCGCGCGGCTCCAGTTCACCACGCCGACCAAGCCGGCCATCCTCACCGGCGGCAAGCCTGTGGACGACGGGGGCAGCGAGGACTACCGCTACCTCATCATGCCCATCCGCCTGTCCAGCTGACACGGCCGGAACACCCCGGGCGTACGATCTCCTGCGGGCATGGACCCCTGACGTAGGGGTACGCGTGCCTCGTGGACGACGCAGACGTTGAGGGGTGGCTCAGATGCAGATCGGCATGATCGGGCTCGGCAAAATGGGCGGGAACATGGCCGAGCGGCTGCGGCGCGGCGGCCACGAGGTCGTCGGCTACGACCGCGATCCCTCCATCAGCGACGTCGGCAGCCTGAAGGAGCTCGTCGAGAGGCTTCAGGCGCCGCGCGCGGTCTGGGTCATGGTCCCCGCGGGGGCGCCCACGCGGAGCACGGTCGAGCAGCTGCGCGACCTGCTGTCGGACGGTGACATCGTCATCGACGGCGGCAACTCGCACTACCTCGACGACCAGCGGCACGCGGCCGACCTCGGCACCCACGGCATCGGCTTCGTCGACGTGGGCGTCAGCGGCGGCGTCTGGGGGCTGGAGTACGGCTACGCCCTGATGACCGGCGGCGAGGAGGAGCACGTCCGCCGGCTCATGCCGATCTTCGAGACGCTCAAGCCCGAAGGCGAGGACGGCTTCGTCCACGCGGGCAGCGTGGGCGCGGGGCACTTCGCGAAGATGGTCCACAACGGCATCGAGTACGGCATGATGCAGGCCTTCGCCGAGGGCTGGGAGCTGCTGGAGGCCAGCGACGTCGTCACCAACGTCCCCGAGACGTTCAAGAGCTGGCGGCACGGCACGGTGATCCGGTCCTGGCTGCTCGACCTGCTGGTGCGGGCGCTGGAGGAGGACCGCGACCTCACCGAGCTGAAGGGCTACGCGGAGGACTCCGGCGAGGGCCGGTGGACGGTCCAGGCGGCTGTGGACCACGCGGTGCCCCTGCCGGCCATCACGGCCGCGCTGTTCGCCCGCTTCTCCTCGCGCCAGACCGACTCCCCGGCGATGAAGATGGTCGCGGCGTTGCGCAACCAGTTCGGCGGGCACGCGGTCGCCTCGGTCGAAGGCCAGACCGGCAAGGGCGCCGACGCCCCCGGCGCCGACGTCACCCCGCCGGTGGAGGCCGAGGGCTGACCAGCGGCCGGACCTCGGCGTCCACGCCCGGCCCCGGCTTCGTCCACACGCATGTGGATACCGGGCCTCACCCCAGGTGACGTCGCCTGACCGCGGGCCGGTTGCGTGGTTCCTCCACAGGCTGTGGACGAACCACCCCGCACCCACCCGCTTCTCCACACTGCGTCGTTTCTCCACAGCCCGCCGCGGCCGGGACACGAAGGCCGGGCACCGGCACTAGCCTGGCGGGGTGCACGTGGCGAGCCTGTCCCTCACCGACTTCCGGTCATACCCGGAGGTCGAACTCGTGCTGGAACCAGGGGCGACGGCGTTCGTCGGCCCGAACGGGCAGGGCAAGACCAACCTGGTCGAGGCGCTCGGCTACATCGCGACCCATTCGAGCCACCGCGTGGCCACCGACGCGCCGCTCGTGCGGCACGGCGCGCAGCGGGCGATCGTGCGGGCGGCGGTGGTCAGGGACGACCGCCGGGCGCTGATCGAGATCGAGATCAACCCGGGCCGGGCCAACCGCGCCAGGGTGAACCGCTCGCCCGTCCCCCGGCCGCGCGACGCCCTCGGCCTGCTGCGGACCGTGTTGTTCGCCCCGGAGGACCTCGCGCTGGTCAAGGGCGACCCGTCCGAGCGCCGCCGTTTCCTGGACGACCTGCTCGTCGCCCGCGTCCCCAGGTTCGCGGGCGTGCGCGCCGACTACGAGCGGGTGCTCAAGCAGCGCAACGCCCTCCTGCGTACGGCCGCGGCGACGCGGGCGGGACGTCGGCGCGGCGGCCGCAGGCAGGAGGACGACGCGGCCTTCGCCGCCGCCGGCGCGGGGGACGTCCTGAGCACGCTCGAGGTCTGGGACTCCCACTTGGTGCGCCACGGCGCGGAACTGCTGGCGGCGCGGCTGCGCCTGGTGGACGCGCTGCGTCCGCTCGCGGCGAAGGCGTACGCCACGCTCGCCCCATCGTCCGGACTCGCCGACCTCGAATACCGGCCGTCGGGCTTATCCACAGATATCCCCACCCTGGGGACAAACTGGGAACCACTGGCCGAGCACCTGCGGGCGGGCCTCGCGGAGGCGCGTCAGGCCGAGCTCGAACGCGGCGTGACTCTCGTCGGCCCGCACCGCGACGACCTGCTGCTGCGGCTGGGCGAGCTGCCGGCCCGGGGCTACGCGAGCCACGGCGAGTCGTGGTCGTTCGCCCTCGCGTTGCGGCTGGCCGCCTACAACCTGCTGCGAGCCGACGGCGGCGACCCCGTGCTGATCCTGGACGACGTCTTCGCGGAGCTGGACGGCCAGCGACGCAGGCGGCTCACCGAGATCGTCGCCCCGGCCGAGCAGGTGCTCATCACGGCGGCGGTGCCGGACGACGTGCCTCCCGAACTGGCCGGCGCCCGGTTCGACGTCATGGATGGGAGCGTGACCCGTGTCCGATGAGATATCCACAGGCGGTGGACAGTCCCCGAAGGGCTCGGTCGCGCGGGGCGCCGCGCTGGCGCGGGAGAAGCTGGCGCAGGCGAAGTCCGACGCGCTGAAGCGGGGGCAGCTCCCCCGCAGCGAGCCGCGCCGCCGCTCCGGCTCGGGCGGCCCGCGGCGTGACTCCGGCGACCCGCTGCCGTTCGGCCGGGCGATCCGCGATCTGCTCGCCGCCAGGGGCTGGGAGCAGCCGGTCGCGGTGGGCGGGGTGTTCGGCCGCTGGGCGGAGATCGTCGGCCCCGAGCTGGCCGCACACACCCGGCCGGAGACCTTCGAGGACGGCGAGGTGGTCGTCGCCGCCGACTCGACCGCCTGGGCGACCCAGGTCCGGTTGCTCGCGCCCACCCTGGTCAGAAGGTTGAACGAGGAGCTCGGCGACGGCACCGTGACCCGCGTCAAGGTGCACGGCCCCGGCGCGGGCCACCGCCCTGAGGGCGGCCTGCGCGTACGCGGGAGCCGCGGGCCGGGCGACACGTACGCCTGAGGGCGGGACGGGGGCGCATTCCACAGTGCCGCCACGACGCCGCCACGACGCCGCCACGACGCCGCCACGACGCCGCCACGACGCCGCCACGACGCCGCCACGACGCCGCCACGGCCTGTCCGCCGCCCGTCCGCGGCCCGTTACGGGCGCAGAACCGCTCCGCGCAGAGCCCGAACCGACCCGTGAAGAGCGCCGAACCGGCCCAAAATCGCGTGTGAGGCTCCGACCCCCGTTCCGTGTGGGGGGTGCTCAGAAACATGATCGTCAAGCGACAGGGCACCACAGCCCCCGTGAATGCCACCTGATGTCCGTCGGACCGGTAGAATGCAAACGGACTCAAGGACACGTCCGGTTTGCGTCACCCCGGTCCCATGGGCCGATCTCCCTTGGGTGTGCGCATCGGGGCACTCACGACGGTGACGGGCACGGCAGGGGCAGCCAATCCACGGTGTCGCCCGCCGCGTGTCCGCGGCAGGAGGATTTCGCACTTGTCCTACGACGCTAGCTCTATCACCGTTCTCGAAGGGCTGGAAGCGGTCCGCAAGCGCCCTGGCATGTACATCGGCTCCACCGGTGAGCGCGGGCTGCACCACCTCGTCTACGAGATCGTCGACAACGCGGTCGACGAGGCGTTGGCCGGCTACAACGACCTGATCGAGGTCACCCTGCTCGCCGACGGCGGCGTGCGCGTGATGGACCACGGACGCGGCATTCCCGTGGGCATCGTCGCCGCCGAGGGCCGGCCGGCCGTCGAGGTCGTCTTCACCGTGCTGCACGCCGGCGGCAAGTTCGACAGCAAGTCGTACGCCGTCTCGGGCGGCCTGCACGGCGTGGGCGCCTCGGTTGTCAACGCGCTGTCGACGCGCCTGGAGGTCGAGGTCCGCACCGACGGCCACGTGTGGCGGCAGAAGTACGTGACGGCCAAGCCGACGGCGCCGCTGGAGAAGGGCGAGCCGACCGAGGAGCACGGCACGACGATCAGCTTCTGGCCGGACCCGGCGATCTTCGAGACGACCGCCTGGAACTTCGAGACGCTGGCGCGCCGGTTCCAGGAGATGGCCTTCCTCAACAAGGGTCTCAAGATCACGCTGACCGACGAGCGGCCCGACCACATCATCGACGGCGAGCCCAAGGTGCTCACCTACCACTACGAGGGCGGCCTGTCCGACTTCGTGAAGCACCTCAACTCCAAGAAGGACGCGATCCACAACTCGGTGATCGACTTCGAGGAGCACGGCGACGGCATCTCGGTCGAGATCGCCATGCAGTGGAACGCCTCCTACTCCGAGTCGGTCTACACGTTCGCCAACACGATCAACACGGCTGAGGGCGGCACCCACGAGGAGGGCTTCCGCGCGGCGCTGACCACCATCGTCAACCGGTACGCGCGCGAGCAGAAGTTCCTCAAGGAGGGCAAGGACGACAACCTCAGCGGCGACGACGTCCGCGAGGGCCTGGCCGCGATCATCTCCGTGAAGCTGGCCGACCCGCAGTTCGAGGGCCAGACCAAGACGAAGCTGGGCAACACCGAGGCGAAGTCGTTCGTCCAGAAGGCCTGCAACGACCACCTGCGCGACTGGTTCGAGCGCAACCCGGGCGAGGCCAAGGAGATCATCAACAAGTCGCTCCAGGCGGCCCGGGCCCGCATCGCGGCCCGGCAGGCCCGCGACCTCACCCGGCGCAAATCGCTGCTGGAGAGCGGCAGCGGCCTCCCCGGAAAGCTGGCCGACTGCCAGTGGTCGGAGCCGGAGAAGTGCGAGCTGTTCATCGTCGAGGGCGACTCGGCCGGCGGCTCGGCCAAGGGCGGGCGCGACCCCAAGTTCCAGGCGATCCTCCCGCTCCGCGGCAAGATCCTGAACGTCGAGAAGGCCCGGATCGACAAGGTCCTCAAGAACAACGAGGTCCAGGCACTCATCACGGCCCTCGGCACCGGCGTGCACGACGAGTTCGACATCTCGAAGCTGCGCTACCACAAGCTGATCCTGATGGCGGACGCCGACGTGGACGGCCAGCACATCACCACGCTGCTGCTGACGCTGCTGTTCCGTTTCATGCGTCCGCTGATCGAGGCCGGGCACGTCTACCTGTCCCAGCCGCCGCTCTACAAGATCAAGTGGGACCGCAAGGGCGAGGACGCGTCGTACGCGTACTCCGACCGGGAGCGGGACGCGATCATCGAGGACGGCGTCGCCCGCGGCCGGCGCGACCCCCGGCTCCACGACGGCGTGCAGCGGTTCAAGGGTCTGGGCGAGATGAACGCCGCCCAGCTGTGGGACACCACGATGAACCCCGACACCCGGGTGCTGCGCCAGGTCACCCTCGACGACGCCGCCCAGGCCGACGACCTGTTCAGTGTGCTGATGGGTGAGGACGTCGAGGCCCGCAGGAACTTCATCATCACCAACGCACGCGACGTCCGCTTCCTCGACGTCTGAGCAAGCGTGGCCGACCAGAAGGACTTTTCGTGACGGAAGTGAACACGCCGCCTGGGCCTCCCGCCGATCGCATCGAGCCGGTCGACATCCAGGCCGAGATGCAGCGCAGCTACATGGACTACGCGATGTCCGTCATCGTGTCCCGCGCGCTGCCCGATGTCCGCGACGGCCTCAAGCCCGTGCACCGCCGCGTGCTGTACGCGATGTTCGACGGCGGCTACCGGCCCGACCGCGGCTACTTCAAGTGCTCCCGCGTCGTCGGCGACGTCATGGGCTCCTACCACCCCCACGGCGACACGTCGATCTACGACACCGTCGTACGGCTCGCGCAGCCGTGGTCGCTGCGCTACCCGCTCGTCGACGGCCAGGGCAACTTCGGCTCACCGGGCAACGACCCGGCCGCCGCGATGCGGTACACCGAGTGCCGTCTCGCGCCGATCGCCATGGAGATGCTCCGGGACATCGACAAGGAGACCGTCGACTTCCAGCCCAACTACGACGGGCGGTCGCAGGAGCCGATCGTCCTTCCGTCGCGGTTCCCGAACCTGCTGGTCAACGGATCCGCCGGCATCGCGGTCGGCATGGCGACGAACATCCCGCCGCACAACCTCCGCGAGGTGGGCGAGGCCGTCAAGTGGGCGCTCGACAACCCCGAGGCCACCGACGAGGAACTGCTCGAGGGGCTGCTCGCGCGGGTCAAGGGTCCCGACTTCCCGACCGGCGCGCTGATCGTCGGCCGCCGTGGCATCGAGGACGCCTACCGCACCGGCCGCGGCTCGATCATCATGCGGGCCATCGTCGAGGTCGAGGAGGACCCCAAGGGACGGCAGTGCCTGGTCGTCACGGCCCTGCCGTACCAGGTGAACCCGGACAACCTCGCGCTCACGATCGCCGAGCTGGTCAGGGACGGCAAGGTCACCGGGATCGCGGACGTCCGCGACGAGACGTCCTCGCGTACCGGCCAGCGGCTCGTGATCGTGCTCAAGCGCGACGCGGTCGCCAAGGTCGTGCTGAACAACCTCTACAAGCACACCCAGCTCCAGACCACGTTCGGTGCGAACATGATCGCGCTGGTGGACGGTGTGCCGCGGACGCTGCGCCTCGACCAGTTCGTCCGGCACTACATCACGCACCAGATCGAGGTCGTGGTCCGGCGGACCCGGTTCCTGCTGCGCAAGGCCGAGGAGCGGGCCCACATCCTGCGCGGTCTGCTCAAGGCGCTCGACCGGCTCGACGACGTCATCGCCCTGATCAGGCGGTCGCCCTCGGCGGCCGAGGCGCAGGGCGGCCTGATGACGCTGCTGGACATCGACCAGGTCCAGGCGCAGGCCATCCTCGACATGCAGCTGCGCAAGCTGGCCGCGCTGGAGCGGCAGCAGATCCAGGACGAGTACGACGGCCTGATGGCGCAGATCGCCGACTACCAGGACATCCTGGCCTCCGAGCCGCGGCAGCGCCGGATCGTGTCGGAGGAACTCGGCGAGATCGTCTCCAGGTACGGCGATGAACGCAAGACCGAGATCATCGCGTACGAGGGCGACATGTCCATCGAGGACCTGATCGCCGAGGAGGACGTGGTCGTCACGATCACGCGCGGTGGCTACGCCAAGCGGACGAGCACCGACCTCTACCGGGCGCAGCGGCGCGGCGGCAAGGGCGTCAGGGGCGCGCAGCTCCGCCAGGACGACATCGTGGAGCACTTCTTCGTCACCACGACGCACCACTGGCTGCTGGCCTTCACCAACAAGGGCCGGGTCTACCGCTTCAAGGCGTACGAGCTGCCGGACTCGGGGCGGGACGCCCGCGGCCAGCACCTGGCCAACCTGCTCGCCATGCAGCCCGACGAGCACGTGATGGAGATCCTCGACCTGCGGGACTACAACGTCGCGCCCTTCCTGGTGCTGGCCACCCGCAGCGGCCTGGTGAAGAAGACGCGGCTGTCCGAATACGATTCGCCGCGATCCGGTGGCCTGATCGCTATCAATCTGCGCGAGGATGACGAGGTGATCGCCGCCCGTCTCGTCTCCGAGGGTGACGACCTGCTGCTCGTGTCCAAGAACGCGCAGTCGATCAGGTTCACGGCCTCGGACGACGCGCTGCGCCCGATGGGCCGCGCCACCAGCGGTGTGATCGGCATGCGCTTCGTTGACGGTGACGAACTGCTCGCGATGAACGTCATGAGCGACGGCGATGACGTGTTGATCGCGACCGAGGGTGGGTATGCGAAGCGGACACCCGCCGACCAGTACCCGGTCCAGGGCCGGGGCGGCAAGGGCGTACTGACGGCGAAGATTGTCAGCGCTCGTGGCAAGCTGGTCGGAGCCGTCATGGTGCGTCCCGAGGACGAGGTCTTCGCGATCACCTCTGCCGGTGGGGTGATCCGTACCAGCGCCGGCGAGATCAAGCAGTCGGGCCGCCAGACCATGGGCGTCCGCCTGATGAACCTGGCCGAGGGTGACAGCGTTGTGGCCCTCGCTCGCAACGCCGAGTCGTTGGAGACCGAGGAGAACGGGGCAGGAGGCGAGGCATGAGCGAGCGTAGCGGGCGAAGCGCTGAGCACAGCGCGATTCGCGGATGCGCACCCGAGCCGTCAGATGAGGGCGTGGCATGAGTGACACCGGCGGACCGCGGACACCGGGCGGCAAGCAGAGACCCACGGGCGCCCGCCCGGCGTCGTCTTCGAACGGCGTTACCGCACGGGCGCACGATGGCGGTAGCGTCGCCAAGGTGGCTTCCGAAGGAGATGACGTGACCGCCGCCGACAAGGCGAAGGCCGACGACACCATGCGCATCCGGACCTCGGCCGCCGACCAGCCATGGAAGCGGCAGCCGGGCACGGACGGCGCGTCCGAGAACGGCAGGTCCGAGAACGGCAGGTCTGACGGCGGTGGAGCGACCGCGCAGTACCCCCGGCCCGCCGGCCTCGGTACGTCCACACCCCCTGTGGACAACGGCCGTCCGTCTGTGGACAACGCTCGTCCCTCCACGGACGCTCGTCCTCCCGTGGACGGCGGCTCCGTACGCGGCCTGAGCTTCGGGCCGGGGCCGGGCGGAGACCGGGCCGAGCCCTCCAAGAAGGACAAGGACAAGAAGCTCGGCGTGCGCCCGCCGCGCAAGGCCCACCTGGTCCTGCGCAGGATCGAGCCGTGGTCGGCGATGAAGTTCAGCTTCGTCGTGTCGCTGGTGTGCTTCGTCGTGCTGTTCGTGGCCGTCGCCGTGCTGTACGGCGTGCTGTCGGCGCTCGGCGTCTTCTCCTCGATCACCGACACCGTCAACCAGCTCACCAGCGGCGCCGGTGGCGCCGGGGCCGGCACGATCGACATCGCGAGCTGGTTCGAGCCGGTCCGCATCCTCGGGTACGCGGCTCTGCTGGGCGCGCTGAACGTCGTGCTCATCACCGCGCTGTCCACCCTCGGTGCCGTGATCTACAACATCTCCGCGGACCTCGTGGGCGGTGTCGAGGTCACCTTCAGCGAAGCCGAGTGACCCTACCGGTACGGCAGGCCGCCCACACGAGCGGCCCGCCGTACGGATGCGCCTCGATGGCACGACCACGGGCCCGGAGACGGTAAGCTTTTCCTCGTTCGGAACGACGGATTCGCCACCGGAAACGGGATGCGGTAACCTTCGTTGCGCGGTGCGGGGCTATAGCTCAGTCGGTTAGAGCGCTTCCCTGATAAGGAAGAGGTCCCAGGTTCAAGTCCTGGTAGCCCCACCACGAATCACCAGCTCAGAGGCCAGTTCCCGTAATCAGGGACCTGGCCTCTTGATCGTTTGACCGTCATCTGACCGTCGCGCTGTCCGTCACGAGTAGGCATCGACGCGTTCAAGAAGGTTTGCATGGCATCGCGATTCGCGGCCCTACTAACCTGAGCTACCGCTCTCGGTTCAAGTGTGGAGCGGCGTCGTGAAGCGTCAACAGGCTCAAGCTCGCCTTGCTGCCCGCAGGGAAGCGTTCGAATGGCCAGCTGAGCTGACCCAGACATGCTAAGAGCAGCGGGCAGATGCGCCGGCGGAGGGCCTGATGCTGCTCACCCTGGCTTAGCTTCGGGGCAGGTGGGAGCGAGACTTGGTCAGCGGAAAATCTGTTCGATGCCGTAGATAAGGCGGTGGGCTTGGGGCCAACCAGCGTCGATGAAGGTGTCGCAGATCTCGCGCAGCGCAGTCAGGTGGCCAGGTGCCTGCAGGATGCTGCGGTGGTCAGGAAGATTTCTCTCGACAAAGCGTACGCAGATGTCGATCCCGAGAGAGTCGCCGGTGTAGCCACTCTGCGTGCCTACTCTGGTGAGGATGTCCCGTACGGCGAGTAGAGCCTGCTGAGGGCGCTGATCCAAGACGTGCTCGTAGATCTCGATGAGGTGGTGTAACGACGCTCGCGGCGGGGACGGCCGCGAGTGTCTGGGGCAGTGGGGCGGCTTCATCGATGAGTCGGACCTGCTCGGGTGTGGGGGGTTGCCCAGTGCGATCGATGGCGCCGCTGGAGGCATACAGCTGAAAGGCGATGGCGTCGAGCAAGAACAGTTCGCTCCTGAGACGCTCAACGTCGGCTCCGGTCATCGTTGGTCGGGGCGAGTATGTCGAATTGCCTGTGAGACGGGTGACCCGGTCGATGATTGCCGGGTCGAGACTGACGGCACCGTATTGGCGATTCAGGCCAAGCCCTCAATCAGCCTGTCCTCAAGGGAGTCGAGTGAGCTGGCCAAGACAGTCAGACAGTTCGTACAGCAGCACCTCACTGCTGGCCATGAGAACGACCGGCTTGTCCTGGTGACCACGTCCGAGGGCCTCAGGTTCGATCAAGAACGAGCTGAGGAAAGCTCTAGCACTCCTTCGAGGCTCTGCAGTCGGTACTGGTCTGGGCCTCCTGAAACTCAACGATGGCCAGCAGGCACCCGCTGATCATTCTGTTAGGACTTCTTACTCATCTCGCCGGTTACCGCGAAAGATCAAATCGCAACAGAGATCATTCTGCTGGGCGGTCTCAGTGGCCTAGGAAGTTCGAGATCGTCGGTGATGGTGCAAATGGCCAGCGTTCCTTTAGCATGAACACGCATCGCTCCGTCGCGTTTGGAGGTAGGGAATGCGCAGGCGGGCGGTCAGCATGGCTATATCTACGTTTCCACCCACCGGAATCTATGCTCCGCTGCCTTTCGCGCGTGACCGATCCGCCCGACTGCTCGACGCGTTGTCCCAGCATGGATACGCCTCCCTTCCGCTGAAGGGCGAGGAGCCGACCGCCCGGCAGATGGGCGATCTCGTCGAGGACCTGCTGAGCGACAGTAGGCCGGACGACATGGTGATCGTGCACGTGCTAAGTCACGGTGAGGAGGGCTTCGGATCGGTACGAGTAGTGGGCGCGGACGGAAGGTCTAGTTCGCGCTCCGACCTGAACAGCTGGCTCGCCGATGCGTCCGGGCTAGACGAACAGGAAGACGACGACGCGACGGACGGTGGTCTCGGCGGGCCGACGGTGCTGTTCCTAGTCGACGTGTGTGGAGGCGGGCAGGCCGCGCGGCTGGCGTGGCAGACCGCTGTGGCCGACGAGCGCCGCAGGGCCTGGGTCCTGGCCGGTTGCCTGCCTCAGCGGCCCGGTTTCAACGGCTGGTTCACCTTGGCCGTGGCGAATGTGCTGGACGGCATCGCACAGGGTGCGTTGGACGTGCACGCCTCCCTGCCATTCGTGCCGCTGCCCGCGGTGGCGCGCGCGGTCCGGGCGGAGGTTAATCGGCTGTCGGCGCATGGCTACGGGCAGTTGGTAGTCGGAACCCGTGTGGATATAGCGTCCGAAATCGAGCTGCCCTTCTTTCGAAATCCGGGATATCGGGTTGAAGTCGACATGCGCCGCCGGGACCGTAGTGATCTGAGGTGCGAGTTGCAGGAGTTCTGGGAAGCGCTGGACGAGTTGATGGACCCGTGGCACTTCATATCCAGGGCGTCCGGTGGGGTGGCTGATCCGGACGAGCGCCCGCTGGCACTGTTTCGAGGCCGACATCGGGAGATGGCCGCCCTGGGGGCCTGGCTGGACGGGAGCGGCGGCCCATTACAGGTGGTGACCGGCAGCCCCGGTGTGGGCAAGTCCTCACTTCTCGGAATGCTCGTCTGCGCAACGCATCCGGAGCTCGCGGACCGCACCCGCTACATCTACGAGAGCCGGGGCGACGAAATGCCCCTAGTGAACCCCGACTTGGCCGCCATACACGCGCGGGGCCGGCGGCTCACGGACGTCGTCGCATCGCTGCACCGCCAACTCCATTTGCCCCACGCGAACGAACCGACCGTCGAAGGGCTCGCCGAGGCACTCATCCGGCGTCGGCGGCCGGGTGTAATCGTGCTCGACGCACTGGACGAGGCGATAGATGCTGGCGGGATGATGAGCGAGCTGATCCTGCCGCTGGCCGAGATCCGTCGCAACGACGGCTCGGCGGCGTGCCGGATCCTCGTGGGAACGCGGCCATGGGCGTGTTTGGCCCCGCTGTTGCGGCGCGCGGATCGGGACGGTGCCCTATTAGATCTGGACACCGTTCCGCGGGCTGTGCTTCGCGATGATTTAGCCCGATACGTTGGCGACCTGCTGCGCGCCTACGGCACCTACGCATCGGACCAGCACAGGGCTGCACGGCGGGCGATAGCGGAGACGGTCGCCAGCGTGCTGGCTAGCGAGCGACTCGATGACGGACAGCCACGGTGGGGGGAGTTCCTGGTCGCCGGCCTGTTCACCAACTATCTGGCGCGCCATAGAAAAGCCTTGGAGGGGGCGGAGGCGGCCGCGGCCGCAGCGGCCATCCCCCGCACGTTACCCGAGGTCCTCGACCTAGATTTGCGGCTTCGCGGCGTACCCGGACTACGGGAAGTGCTTGGCACCGTCGCGTTCGCCCGCGGCGACGGCATGCCTCGTGCTGTCATCGAGGCGGGTGTCTCGGGTGGCCGATCGGCGAGTGCCTCTACCGAGCCGGAGGTGGACGTTGGCGAGGCGCTGCGGCAAGCCGGATTCTATCTCCGCAACGGTATCGACAGCGAAGGCGTCACCGTGTACCGGCTGTTTCACCAGGGCCTTGCCGACTATCTGCGAGCAGGGCTCCATTTCGGTAACGGGCCCGGCTTTGCCTGGGAAGCCGAGGCGGTGGAGAGGGCTACGGCGTTCGAACGGTCACTGCTCGACCGGATGCTTGCGACGGTAGGCTTCACACCGCAAGGTGGCGGGGATTGGCACACAGCGGAGCCCTACCTACTGCGCCATGTCGCCGACCACGCCGCCTCGGTGGGGCGCCTCGACGATCTGCTTGCCGATCCCGAGTTCCTCGTGCACGCGGACTCGGACGCACTAGCTGGGCTGCTGAACGCGGCTGGTTCGGCGGACGCCCGCGCCGCCGCCGCTGTCTACCGCACCTCCCTACAACGGCAGCAACGGGCCCACCCCGCGTCCCGCCGGGACGTTCTGGCGATCGACGCTATGCGGCACGGGCAGCGGCGGCTGGCTAGTCGCCTGGCTCGACCACGCAGCGAAGCATGGCCGCCCTTACGGCCTCGGTGGGCTACGGCAGCCCAGGTGTCGGCGGCGGTACGCGCTGTCTTCACTGGCCATACACAGGCGATCACCGCGCTGGCCTGCTGCACGGTGAGCGGGCGGCCTGTAGCGGTCACCGCAAGCCGCGACGCCACCGCCCGGGTCTGGGACCTGGCTACGGGCACGTGCACGTCCACACTGTCCGGTCACCAAAGCTGGGTCAACGCGGTGGCCTGCGTCGATCTCCACGGCAGGCCGGTTGCGGTGACCGGCGGAACCGACGGGACGGCAAGGGTATGGGACTTGTCGACCGGAGAGTGTACTGCCGTCCTTGAGCACCCCGACGTGGTCACCGCGGTGACATATACGGAGGTGGGCGGCAGGCCGATAGTGGTGACCGGGAGCACGGACGGCGTCGCACGGGTGTGGGACCTCGAATTGGGTGCCTGCACAGCGACCTACGCGGGCCACGCGAGCTGGGTGAACGCGATCGCATGCACGGTGCTGAACGGGCGCGCAGTTGGCGTTTCCGGTGGTCATGACGGCACCCACGTTTGGGATCTGGCCGACGGGACTGGCCTCGGGGCAATGGCCGCCCAGTCCGACACAGTCAACGGGATCTGCTGCGCCTCTGTACACGACCAGCAGGTTGTGATCACGGTGAGCCATGACGGCACCCGGACCTGGGCCCTCGCCACCGGTGAGTTGCTGGCCCGGCCTAGCGAAAGTGACAGGGGGAACGCGGTTGCCCATACCGTGCTGGATGGGCGGGACGTGGCGGTGATCGGCAGCAACGAGGGCACTGTCATGGTTGTGGATTTGCAGTCGGGCACGGTCATCGCGGTGCTGACTGGCCACGTCAAGCGTGTGACGGCGGTCGCCTTTGCGACTGTCGAGGGCTGGCCTGTGGCGGTGACAGGTGGCGACGACGGCACCCGGATCTGGGATCTGAGCGCGGTGATTGGCGCGCCTCGGCCACTCGGGCACGGCAACCTGGTCCGAGGCGTTGCCTGCGCTGTCGTGGACGGGAGGGCGGTCGTCGTCACCGCGAGCCATGACCACACCGCTCGTGTGTGGGACCTCGCGACTGGCGCGCCGGTTCTGCTCCTCACAGGCCACGGAGGCCGGGTGAACGCCGTCGCATGCGCGCACCGCGGCGCTGACGCCCTGGCCGTGACCTGCGGACGGGACGGCACCATACGCGTGTGGGACCTGCGAACCGGAGCGCCTGGTGCGGTTCTCGAAGGGCACGTGGGCTGGGCGAACACGGTGGACTGCGCGGTGGCTGACGACCGAGTGACCGTAGTCAGCGGCGGTAACGACGGCACGGTGCGGGTTTGGGATCCGATGACCGGGACCGCGGTGCACACGCTGGCGGGTCACGTCGGTCCGGTTAATTCCGTCGCCTGCGCAGTCTTCGACGGGCGCACCGTACTGGTCAGCGGCGGGCAGGACCACACCGTTCGAGTCTGGGATCCCGAAATTGGCGCCGAACTGCGCGTGCTTACTGGCCACACCGCCCCGGTTAGCTCCGTCGCCTGCGCAGTCTTCGACGGGCGCACCGTACTGGTCAGCGGCGGGCAGGACCACACCGTTCGAGTCTGGGATCCCGAAATTGGCGCCGAACTGCGCGTGCTTACTGGCCACACCGCCCCCGTAAACGCCGTCGCCTGCGTCGATCTTGGCGGGGTAAGGATGGCGATCGGTGCCGGCCATGATGGCACGCTGCAACTGTGGGACATGTCCACCGGTGCCAGAGAGGCCCATGTCACGCTTCCCAACGCGGCGCACGCGCTCGCGGGCGGCCCGGAAGGCGAGATCGTGGTGGCGTTCGGCTGGGAGGTGACGGTGCTGGAGTGGGTCGGGGCACAGATGGGAGCGGGCCGTTGACAATTCGGATCGTTGGTGTGCACGGGGTTTGGAACCACCAACCGGGAGTCCCCCCGGCGGAGGCCGCCGCCGTGCTCGGCGAGCAGTGGGCCGATGGGCTGGGGACAGGGCTGGGTGACCTGGTGGGGTTCGACGTCCGCATGGCCTACTACGCGCCCTTCCTCAATGCTGTCGTTGCGCAGGGCGGAGACGGGCTCGACCACCTGCCCGGCGATGTACAGGACATGATCACGCAGTGGGCCGGGCTGCTCGAACCGATGCCGGACGACGTGGCGCAGGGCTATGCCACCGTACCCATCCGAATGATCATCGATCGCATCGCGAAGAGGCGCCGGCTCAACCGGCTTATGTTGCGCACTTTCGTCGCGGTGTTCTTCCGGGAGGTCGCGGCCTACATGCGCGACGGCGCTGGGCATCACGCCGCCCGCGACGCGGTGGCAGACGCCATAGCAGCACACCGCGCGCAGGTGGTCATCGCGCACTCGCTCGGGTCTGTTGTCGCGTACGAGGCCCTGTGGCACCGACCCGAGCTGGAGGTCGAGCTGCTGGTGACGCTCGGCTCGCCGCTCGGCATGCCAGGCGTGATCTTCGAAAGGCTGAGGCCCGCTCCAGGCGAGCGAGGCGAGCGCCCGCCGGGGGTGAGGCACTGGATCAACATCGCCGACGTGGGGGACATCATCGCGATCCCACGCCCCTTCACCCGGCGGTTCACTCCGGACGCCAACTATGAGGAGACGATTGGGCTGCTCGACTTCCATACCGCGTCCGGGTATCTCGCCCACCGACGGACGCTCGCCGCTCTTTCCGGCCACCTTCAAGGCCCGTCCAATGGGTAGCCGGCTCGGTGGCGGGACTCTGCCCGGCGCCCAGGAGGCGGGGTGCCGCAGCCGATGAACCTGACCGGAATCTGGGCGGCCGACGACGGGGCCATTTACCACGTGGCGCACAACGACGACGGCGTGGTGTGGTGGATTGGCATGCACGGGTGGACGCAGTTTCACCAGGGCGTGTTCTTCGCCAACGTGTTCCACGGCCGCCTATGCCCGGAGACTGGAATGATCGACGGGGACTGGGTAGACGCGCCCCGAGGTTCCGTCCTCGCGCAGGGACACATCGCGCTCGACGTGGTGACGCTCCCGCCGGTACCGGGCACTGCGGGTCTGCGGCACGAGCTGCGCCGCCGCGACGAGCTGACCACTGGGGGATTCGGCGGCTCAGTATGGCGGCGGCGCGCCGCCGGGGCCGGAATCCCCGGCGACATCGAGGCGCGGCTAGCGAGTGTCCGGCGGGCCGGTGGCCTTCCGAACGGTGACGCGAGTGGGCCAGGCCTGCGCCCGGCCGGGGGCTTCGTCATAGTGACCGGGCGGGTCGCCGAGTCCGGAACCGGCCTGAACTGGTCCGCGGCGGAGCACGGGTACTGCGCATTTGTCCGCGGTGAGGGTGGCGGCGATGGCACGCTGAGTTTCGACCTGTTGCCCGATCTTCCGGGCAGGCCCGAGGCGCTCGACCCGCACGCCGCTGGCCTCACTTCCGACAGGCCGCTGACTCTCGGACCCGACGACGGCGTACTGGCTGGCGGAGAGCCTGTCACCTGCCGAATGATCATGTACGGGCGGGCGAACGATGAGGCTGGCTGCGGTCGGGCACCGCGCGTGCTGCTCCCCGGCTGGCGCGAGCAGCACGGCGACAGCGTGCTCATCTGCGGGCTCCCCATCAACGGGTCCGCGTTCCTGTCGGATGGCCGGATCGCCTTCCGGGTGCTCCGTGGCAGGGCAGGGATCGATGACGAGCGATTTCGCGGGGAGGGACTTGCGGACCATTTCCCGATTGAGGATCCATTCCATCCCGCTCATACCACCGAGGGCCGTCCAGTCGATCTGCGGCTGGAGCCCGGTACACGGGTACGGGTGATCGGCGCGCTCAATGCCGATCTCGCCAGACCCGGACGTGCCGAACTGCATCCTGTCTACCGCGTGGACGTTCTTCAGGACTTTGCCCGCCGCCCCGCCGGAGCCGAGTTGACCGGTGCCTGGCAGGCTGACGACGGCGGCACGTACTTCATTCGCCAGATCGGCAACGAGCTCTGGTGGCTCGGCATGAGCCGGGACTTGGGTGCCGAATTCCTCACCGTGTTCCGCGGCACGATCGGCCCGGACGGCATCAACGGCGACTGGGCGGATGTCTCCGGCACGCGCGACCTGTCGCATGGCACGCTCGGCCTCGCATACGGGCCCGCAGGGTCGATGACGGTGGAGCTCGTGGCCACCGCAAGGACGGGCGGAACCGGGGCCTCGACCTGGCGGAAGCTGTATGACGAGCGCTGGTGGCACCTGATCTGAGCACGACGCTGGGTCCTTCATCGCCATTCGTCGGGCCAGCCCTCACGGGAGCGGGGGAACTTGTCCTCCGGGATCTCAAGGTCGGCCAGCACGGTCTGCGGCGCGGCCACGAGTAGGCGCAGGTGCTCCACGCCCGTCGTCACATGGGTCCAGTGGACACCGTTCTCGTCCGTGTATTGCAGAAAGCCGTACCCGTCCGCCGCGGGGAACAGAACGTGATCGAGTCGGCGCCGCGTAGGTCTGCCAGTGTCCAGCCGCGTGCAGCAGCCGGGGAAGCCCGTCAGCCGTCACGAGCCCGGCGTCGTCGGCGCGTCTGCTTCTGCGGGGCCAGGTCCTGCTTAGACGGTTCCGGACGTTCGATGCGGGTGGGGTTGCCGCGTACGAGGTCAACGTGGATGCGCCAGCGGGCGGTGATGGCGGCGCGCTCTGCCTCCTCGTCGCTGTGCTCGATGGCCTGTCGCAGCAGCCGCATGGAGATGCGGCGGTTGAGGCTGAACTGCCGCTCGATGTCGACCGTGACGACGATCCCCGTGGGCCGGTGGGTCGCCCGTACCGCCGTGCTGGCCTTGTTGCGATGTTGGCCGCCGGGGCCGCCGGTGCGGCAGGCGACGATGTCGACGTCTGCTTCCGCGAATGTCGTGCGCGGGGTGTCGACCCGGCACGGTTGGGCGAGGACGTACCAGTTCTTCCGGCCGGTGTTGGCCCGGTATGGGCTGGGAGCCTGCCAGCACAGGGTGCCGGTCCACGAGGCGGCGAATGCCTCGGCGCCGTCTCCTGCGATCTGGATGAGGACCGATCGGTAGGTGCCGCCCCGGTCACCGGGGACAGTTTGGGCCCGATGGATCTCCAGATTCTGCCGGGCGGCGTCGGCTTCCAACCGGTGCAGCAGCTGGGCCAGCGCCCAGGCACACTCCTGCGGGCCACGCCCGGCCGACACGAGCAGGTGAACGCTCACGGCCGGCCTCGCTTGCGGCGGTGGTCCCGGTGGTCTGTTCGGGGTGTGGACCCGAGGTCGGGCGTCTTGTAGGTGACCAGAGGAATGCTGGTGGCCACGGGCGTGGCCAGGTCATGGTCGACGAGGTCGGCGATGACCTGCTCGATGCGCTTGTAGGCCGTCGGTGCCTCCTCGAAGAGGAGCTGGCGGTCGCCGCACACCACCAGCGACCCCATCGGTGTGCGGCGCAGCTCTTCGACCCTGTGCTTGGCCCGGCCCCGGCGCAGGGCGTCCGCACGGGACATCTTGCGGCCCGCGCCGTGCGCCACGGAATAGTTGGCGTGCGACCCGGCGTGGCCGGCCACCAGGTAGGAAGGGGTGCCTCGCGTACCGGCGACGAGCACGTCGCGGCCGTCGCCCGGCGCGGCCCCCTTGCGGTGCAGGTAGATCTCGTCGCGGACCTCGACCAGGTTGTGGCACTGGTCGACGATTGGCTCGGTGGGCTCGCTCCCCAGCGCGTGGGCGACCCGGGCGGCCAGCAGCCGCCGGTTGAGTGATCCCCAGCGTACGGCGTCGTCATGCATCGCCAGATAGGCGCCGGGATCAGCGGCGGGGCCCGCGCCATGGACCGCGGTGTGGGCTCGCAGGATCCGTTCGCCCAGCCCTCGGGAACCGCTGTGGACGATGAGGACCAGGTCGCCGGCGGCGAGTCCGAGACGGCTCGCGTGGCCCGGCTCGAAGACGGTCCCGATGCGCGCCAGCTCGACGAAGTGGTTGCCTCGGCCGACCGTCCCGAGGCCCTCGACGTGACCGGCGGGAATATCGCCCCTTACAACGGCCCAGGCCGGGTCGTCGGCATCCTGCTCAGGATGCAGCGCGCGATCGAGATCGGGGAACCGGGCGGCGAGTTTCTCGGGTACGGCGCGCTTGAGCTTGATGGGGAACACGGCGATGCCGCAACCGATGTCGGAGCCCACCAGGAACGGGTACAGCCTGGTCGACGTCATGGCGGCACCGATGGGGGCGCCCTTGCCGGGGTGCAGGTCCGGCATGGCGGCGACGTGCATCATGCCGTCGAGGACGGCCACCTGGTGGCACTGCGCGACGGCATCGGACTCGATCCAACTGGTGGGGGAGGCGAACACGGCGACGGTGGCCGACCCCGTGGCGGGGATGGACGGCGGCAGAAACTCCTGCCGGGAGCGTTGCTGAGACAAAGACGCTCTCTTTGCTGAACAGGTTATGGACGGGCGGCATTACGGCGCGAGTCGGCGCCGTGGCATCTCGAAGTAGCGGGGTGCTGTCCGTTAGAGCATCATGGACACAACGTTTCCTGAGCCCGCCAGGCGAGGCAAGCCATTTTCGGCCCGTACGGGCTTGCGCGCCTGCACGCACCCCTCACTCAACGACGTGAGGGGTGCGCTGTGGTCGACACGCTGAGGCCATGGCGGATGAGTGCATTCTCATCGAGTGCCCAGCAGATTCCGGACTGTCGGCTGGATAAGCTAACGTCCTTCAGTTGGAAGCTCCATTTTCACCCTTCGCCGGTGAAGGGCCCTGTTCGGTGCCAGGTGCGGACGTTCCTCGGATCGGGATGCGTTCTCGACGCCTTATGCAGTGGCAAGTTGGTCCAGGAGCTTGACGATGTCGTCCCACTTGGCTACGGCATCGTGTGCGGGAAAGAACGGATAAGCCGATGTCAGCGGCTTGTTCGTCAGCGTGCGTAAGGTCGCCAGGCAGGCTTCGGCGAGTTCCTCGCGTCCCCGTCCCCGAAGCGGGTCAAGGTTGATGCACAGCGCTCGATTCTTTGGATAGAG
This sequence comes from Microbispora rosea, assembly GCF_044460045.1. Lineage (NCBI taxonomy): Bacteria > Bacillati > Actinomycetota > Actinomycetes > Streptosporangiales > Streptosporangiaceae > Microbispora > Microbispora rosea. The sequence continues at coordinate 504,683 of NZ_JBITJO010000001.1, forward strand.
CTGCGCGATGCGCAGATCGTTTCGGCTCGAGACGATTACGCCCGCAGCGGTGTTGGTCAGCAGCCGTCCCCCCTCGTCAGCCCACTGCTCGAGCAGAGTCCAGAGTGCGCGGACGTCTTCGTCGGCCTTGTCGCGAAGTTCTCTCAGGCTTGGCTGGGCAATGGCGGACTTGGCGGAGGCGGCTGCGGTGCGTCCGTACACGGCTGGGACGAGTGTTCGCAATCCATGGTCCTCGGCGACGTACTGCTTGACCTCTACCGCGAGGACTTCTGCGGGATTCATCTGCTCGTTGAGGAACTCCACGATGCGGCGGAGATCATCGGGCACGGCGTCGGCGACGAAGACCATGCGAATCTTGCCTGCTCGCAGGTTGTCGCCCACCTTGGCGAAGAAGGTCTCCACGGTGACCGTGTCGTCCCCGCAGAGCTGCGCGACCATACCTTGAGGATCGTGGCCGGACTCGCGCTGGGTCTGCTCAAACAGCGCCTGCAGGTTGTGCACGGGCCAGTAGAGGACGCCGTTGGCGGCATAGTCGAGCATCTGACCGACGACCTCGCGGCGGATGCGGCTATCACTGGCGCGCTTGACCTCGACCAAGGTGGGGATGCCGTCCTGGTCGACGAAGAGGTGGTCGAGACTCCAGCGTCCACCGCCTCCGTCCCGGTCCGGGACGCTGGCCTCCCGCCGGATCAGCAGCCAGCGACGAGGGTCACCGGGTGTCATCTGTCCGCCCGCCAGAAGATCCGGGTGAGTGGCCAACAATGTCTGGAGCACCTCTTCGGCTTCGTACGGCGCTAGACGCATCGCGAGAAGGCGACCGGACTCGTCGATGTGGAACATTCCGTCGCTGTTCAAAGCACCTCCAGCCGATCGGCCCATGACTGGCACACCGGAGAATCAACGTGGCCAGGCAGTACACCAAGGTGACATCCAACTGGCCGATGACACTACGGTTCCCGCCGAACTTGTTACGGCTGTTGCCGTACCGACGCCTCTAACCGGGCGTATCCCGCCGTCCAACGCCAGTTCGCCGAGGAACACCCGCCCGTGATCCGTTCGGGCGGGATGACACCGGCGGCGGCCAGCAGCGCCGCGGCCAGCGCGAGATCGGCCGCCGCATCATAAACCGGGATAGTCGGTGCCACGCTCACCGTGATCCTCCCGGCCAGGACGTTCCGCTGTTAAGGATCGCGGCCCAGATCCTCGCGCGGGCAGGCCCGACCGACGTCTCCGGCAGGCCGACCAGATACAACTCCGCGTCGCCGGGTACGGCATGGGCCTGAATGTCGATCACGTGGGCGGACAGGCCGATCAGGGCGAGCGACCGGGTGGAGGCGTAGCCCATGCCTCACCACCCCACCGGCAATACCGGGCGGGTCCCCTCGGGGCACTGCGCAGCCTTGTCGGCGACCTCGTCGGCCATGCCCGCGCAGTCCATCCCGGCGGCCGCCTCCGGCGGCAGACCGCAGTTCAGGGCAGTGCGGATCAGGTGCGCCAGGCTGTAGTGGGGATCGATCGAGAGCGCCCGTTCCACGGCGACGCGCGCCAGCGGCCCGTCCGTCCCCGTGCGTGTAGATCTCCATCGTCACCGAGATCCGGCTGTGCCCGAGGATTTCCATGGCGTCACGCGGCGCGACGACGAGTCTGGTGTCCGTCCAGTCCTTGCCCGCCTCCTCGCGGAGGATCTTCTGGTCGTCCCGCTGGATCTCCAACGCCTCCCGCACGACGCCGAGGAGAGGCAGTGACTGGTTGCCGGCCCTCGTCTTCACCGGCTCGTGGTGCAGCTCCTTCCGACCCGGACGAGCTGACGCTGGATGTGGACGTGGCCCTCGTCAAAGTCGACGTCCACCCAGCGGAGCCCCAGCGCCTCGCCACGGCGCAGGCCGTACACGAGGAGAAGCACGAAGGCCGGATACAGCGGGTCATAGCGCGCGACCCGCAGGAAGGCCCTCGCCTCGTCGGCCGTCCAGGGCTGATCGCTCGTTCAGCGTCGGGGGTCCCGGAGAGGACGCTTTGTGTGTCGAGCTGGTCGCCGAAGCGGAGCATGTGCAGGGCTTCCGCCTCGTCGTCCAGGTCAAGCCGATCGAGGGCCTGTTCCCAGGTTGGCAGCACTTCGCCGGTGTCGGGGTCGAGGTAGCCGGCCCTGTCCTCCCACACCGGCAGGTGGTCCCCCCTCGAATCGCATTTCGTCGGCGCCCGGCCCAGTCCTAAGCGCGGCGTTCTGCCGGGCCTGTCGTAGCGATGTGACAATCCCGGTGTGACTTCTCCCCGCATCGTCGCGACCGACCTTGACGGTACCCTCCTCAACTCCCTCGGCTCCGTATCCACACGTACCCGGCAGGCCCTTCGACTGGCCAGTGATGCTGGCGCGCAGATCGTGTTCCTGACGGCAAGACCGCCGCGCAGCGTCGTCCCGATCGCCGAGCAGGCTGGCGTCACGGGCACGATGATCTGCAGCAACGGCGCCATCGTGTACGACCTCGCCACCCATCGGTTAACCGCTAGCTACGCCCTTGACCCGGCCACGATCAGGAAGCTCACCGCCGCCCTCGCCGAGGCCGTGCCGGGCGTAGCGTTCGCTGCGGAGACGGGCAGGAGAGTGCTGGTCGAAGGGGGCTACACCTGGCCCGACGTCCACGACGCGGCCTTCATACAGGAGGTACCTGACATCTGCGACGAGGACCAGCCCTTCGTCAAGCTGCTCGCCGTCTCGACCGAGCACACCGCCGACGACATGCTTGCGATGGCGCTGCCCGTCGTCGAGGGGCATGCGGAGATCACCCACACGGGCGTGCACGGCCTCGTGGAGATCAGCGCGCCCGGCGTGACCAAGGCGGGTACGTTCGCCCTGCTCTGCCAGGAGCTAGGGGTGGATCCCGCCGAGGTGGTCGCGTTCGGCGACATGCCGAATGACCTGGCGGTCCTCACGTTCGCGGGCACTGGGTATGCCATGGCCAACGCCCACCAACTCGTGCTGGCCGCCATCGAACGCCGCACCCTGTCGAACGACGAAGACGGCGTCGCGGTCGTCCTGGAGCGGCTGTTCTCCTAGAGGGCGTAGGCGTCTTCCAGCTCGTGAAGCGTGCCCGGAAGCACCTGCTCCACGACCAGGGCGGCACGGCCGGTTCCCTCTGCCAGATGCACCAAGCACCAGACGGTCACGCGCGCTCGTCGTCGGAGAACAACACTCGCCGTAGGGCGACCGAAGTCCGCTCCTCCAGGATGAGCAGTCGCGCGACCGGCCGTTGTCCTGACTGCCGAGCGCACCAGCGATCGCCGAGGCGACCTCGACGGCGAAGCGGATGCGGTTGTCGACCGATCCGCCGTACTGGTCGATGCGCTCGTCGGCGTTGCTGGACAGGAACTGGTGGACGAGGTAGCCGTTGGCGCCGTGGATCTCGACGCCGTCGAAGCATGCCTCTGAGGTGAGGTCGGCTGTCGTCAGTCGGGGACGATGAGCCCGCGCTGGTAGGCGCGGACCAATCGGCGGGGCACCAGGAGTTCGCGTCCGTTCACAGTGATCGGCACCAGGTCGGGTGGAGTCGCCTTCCACTGGCTGCGGCGATGCCGGGTGTTGCTGCGCGAGGTTCTGCGCTTGGGGACGGCCACGATCACCAGCTCGCCTTCGTCACACCCGGCAGCTCGCCCCGGTGAGCCATCTGCCGGAAACGGATCCGGGACAGCCCGAACGTGCCGAGATACCCGCGCGGGCGGCCGTCCACCGCGTCTCGGTTGCGCACGCGCGTCGCGCTCGCGTCCCGGGGCTGGCGCGCCAGCTCGCGCACAGCCGAGGCCCGCTCTTCCGGAGTGCCGGTGCGTACGACCTTCTTCAGCTCCGCACGCCGTTGGGCGTAGCGGGCGACCACGGCCTTGCGCCTCGCGTTGGCGGCGATCTTGCTCTTCTTGGCCATCAGATCTTCTCTCCCCGGGCCCGGATCCGGGTGACGGCGGCCTCGATGCCGATCTTGTCGAGGGTTCTGATCGCACGGGCGCTGAGCGTGAGCCGGACATGGCGGTTCTCACTGGGCAGCCAGTAGCGGCGGTGCTGGATATTGGGGTTCCATCGCCGGCGGGTGCGCCGGTGGGAGTGGGAGACGCGGTTGCCGAAGACAGGAGCGGCTCCCGTGAGCTGGCAGTGCGCGGACATCAGGCCCTCCGGTAGCGCTGGTTGAACCGCTCGACCCGGCCGGCGGTGTCGAGCACCCGGCTGCGCCCCGTGTAGAAGGGGTGGCTCGCCGAGGAGACGTCGACGTCCACCACGGGATAGGTGTTGCCGTCCTCCCACTCGATCGTCTTGTCGCTGGTGATGGTCGAGCGGGTGAGGAAGGCGAACCCGGCGCCCGGGTCGCGGAACACGACCGGGTGGTAGCCGGGGTGGATGCCCTTTTTCATCGTTCCTCCCGGAAGGTGACGTGCCTGCGGATGATCGGGTCGTACTTGCGGAGCGTGAGCCTGTCGGGGTCGTTACGGCGGTTCTTGCGGGTCACGTACGTGTAGCCGGTCCCCGCGTTCGATCGCAGCTTGATCACGGGGCGTAGCTCGTTTCTGGCCATGGGCCTTCCTCTCTCGCCATCGGTCTGTGTAATGATAACGACAATCGTTTTCATTCCCGCAACTCGCTCGGAGGCCCCATGTCCACCCCTGTCGTCCTGGTCGCGGGCCTGCACGCCTCTGCTCGCACGCGCGTCGTCGATCGCCTCCTGCGCGACCACCCCGGCTCCCTCGCCGTCCACCACGACCTGCGGGAGGTGACCGCCGGCCGGGTGGAGCGCGTGGTGCGCGACGCCTCCACCGTGCTCGACCTGGCCGACGTACGGCTCGCGCACGGCTGTGTCACCTGCACCGTCCGCGAGGACCTTCTCCCTCAGCTGGTGCGGCACGCCGCCACCGCGTCGCTGCTCGTGGTCGACCTGTGGGATTCGGTCGAGCCGCGCTCGGTCGCCGAGGCTCTCGATTGCGAGGAAGCCCACGAGATCCTGCGGCTGACCTGCGTGCTGACCGCGCTGCACGCCGAGCACATGCCCGTCGACATCACCCGCGGCGACCGGCTGAGCGAGACCGGCCAGCCGGCCGCGGCAGGCGACCAGCGCTATCTCGCCGAAGTCCTGACCAGGCAGATCGAGTACGCCACCGCCCTGACCCTGCACGGCGGCGATGAAGAGGACGCGGAGCTCTCCCGCGCCGTGCTCGCCCACCTCGCACCCTGCACCCCGGTCTTCACCGAGTCGCTGCCGGGCGTGACCGGCGCCGGGCTGTGCTCGCGGGAACTGGCCGAACGCGTCGACCCCGCCACCGCCCAACTGCCCTGCGACGCACAGACCGACGAAATCACCACGGTCGTCTGGCGTCGGCTGCGCCCGCTGCACCCCGCCCGCCTGTTCGAGGCCGTGGATGAGCTGGTCACCCAATCGGTACGCTCCCGCGGGCGGTTCTGGCTGGCCAGCCGGCCCGATCGGCTGCTCGCCTGGGACGCGGTCGCGGGCATCGTGTCGGTCGAGGACGCCGGGCCCTGGCTGGCCGCGCTCCCGGAGGCCGCCTGGGACATGGTCTCCCCCGCCCGCCGCACGGCCGCCGACCTCGACTGGGACGACATCACCGGCGACCGCGTCCAGCACCTGGTGTTCAGCGGGCCCGACCTCGACCGCGAGCGCCTCCACGCTCTGCTCGACTCCTGCCTGCTCACCGAGGAGGAGGCCCTGGCGGGCTCCGACGTGTGGGCCGGCTACGACGACCCCTTCGCCCACATCCTCGACCTCAAGGAGATCGCATGAAGCCCCGCCGCACCCTCCGGAAGAAGGGCAACCCGTTGCAGGGCGTGAGCTACATCGACTACAAGGACACCGACCTGCTGCGCAGGTTCATCTCCGACCGCGGCAAGATCCGCAGCCGCCGCGTCACCGGCGTCACGGTGCAGCAACAACGCCAGATCGCCCGCGCCATCAAGAACGCCCGTGAGATGGCGCTGCTCCCCTACGCCTCCCGGCCGCGTTCATGACCGATACAGAGGACGGCGCCGCCGGCTCTCGACGGCCTTGCGGCGACCTTCTGCGCCTCCTGCCACCAATGCGGCTGATCCAGGTGACGATGCTAGGTTGAAAATGAAAACCGTTTTCAATCGTGACAAGGATCGACATGAACACCTCCCCTCTGCGTCGTCCCTCCCTGCTCGTCCTCGGGGGCCTGACTTCTGCGCTGCTGGCCGGCTGCGGCGGCCCGTCCTCCCCCGCGACACCTCCCCAGCCGACCGTGAGCGCGTCCACCGGCCCGGGCGCGGTCGCCGTGGTGACCTCCACCAACGTGTACGGCGACATCGTCCGGCAGATCGGCGGCGACAAGGTTGCGGTGACCGCGTTCATCGCCAGCCCTGACCAGGACCCGCACTCCTACGAGGCCAATCCGCAGAACCAACTGGCGCTGTCAAAGGCCAAGGTGATCGTCGAGAACGGCGGCGGCTACGACGACTTCATGGACACGATGCGCGACGCCGCCGGCAACACCTCGGCCCAGGTGCTGAACGCGGTCGAGATTTCCGGGAAGACGGCGGCCGCCGAGGAGGAGCTGAACGAGCACGTCTGGTACGACTTCCCGTCCGTCGCGCGGCTGGCCGACTCGATCGCCGCCGCGCTGGGCAAGGCCGCCCCCTCCGAGGCCGCCGCCTTCACCGCCGGCGCCGAGAACTTCAAGCAGAAGCTCAAACCGCTGGAGGAGCAGGAGGCGGCGATCGCGCAGACGGCGAAGGGCACCGCCGTGGCGATCACGGAGCCGGTCCCGCTGTACATGATCGAGGCGTGCGGTCTGACCAACGCCGCCCCGGAGGAGTTCAGCGAGGCCATCGAGGAAGGCAACGACGTCTCCCCCCGCGTCCTGCGGGACACCCTGGCCCTGTTCACCGGCAAGAAGGTGCAGGCCCTGGTCTACAACTCCCAGACCGCCGGCCCGGAGACCGAGAAGGTCCGCGAGGCGGCGACCGGCAAAGGCATCCCCGTCGTCCCGGTCACCGAGACCCTGCCCTCCGGTGAGGACTACGTCGGCTGGATGACCGCCAACCTCGACGCGCTCGGCAAGGCCCTGGGCCGATGATCGAACAGTTGGGCACCATCGCACCGCAGGCCGTCCCCGCCGGCGGAACACCCGTCGTCCTCAGCCTGACCCATGCGGAACTGCGCCGTGGTGAGCGCGTGCTGTGGTCCGGGCTGGATCTGGAGCTGCGCCGCGGCGAGTTCATCGCCGTGCTGGGGCCGAACGGATCGGGCAAGACCAGCCTGCTGCACGCCATCCTGGGCCAGTTGCCCCTCTCCGCCGGGACCCTGCTGATCGACGGCCGCCCACCCCGGCGGGGCAGCGATCTGATCGGCTACATCCCCCAGCAGCGCGCCGTCGCCCCGCACACGCCACTGCGCGCCCGCGACCTGGTACGGCTCGGCGTCGACGGCCATCGCTGGGGCCTGCCCCTCGGCAGCAGAGGGCTGCGGCGTCGCATCGACGACCTGCTGACCGAGGTGGGGGCACACGAGTACGCGGACATCCCCCTCGGCCTGCTGTCCGGCGGCGAGCAGCAGCGGGTGCGCATCGCGCAGGCCCTGGCCACCGATCCCACGCTTCTGCTGTGCGACGAGCCCCTCCTCGCGCTCGACCCGCACCACCAGCACGCGATCGTCGACCTGCTCGACCGGCGACGGCGCGCCCATGGCACCGCGGTGCTCTTCGTCACCCACGAGCTCAATCCGGTCCTGCCGCTGGTCGACCGGGTGCTTTACCTGGCCGGTGGCCGGTTCCGCGTCGGCACGCCCGACGAGGTGATGAAGTCTTCCGTTCTGTCCGACCTGTACGGCGGCTCGGTCGAGGTGGTCCAAGCCCACGGTCGCTATCTGATCGCCGGCGCTCCCACTCCGCACCACCCCGATCCCGCTGGAGGCGCCCAGCCATGAATCCCGATATCTGGCACCAGATCTTCAACTACGACGACTACGGACAGTTGCTGTCCCTCGTCGCCAACTCGATCATCGCCGCGGCCGTGCTCGGCGTGGTCGGCGGCCTGATCAGCACATTCGTGATGATGCGAGATCTGGCCTTCGCCGTGCACGGGATCGCCGAGCTCTCCTTCGCCGGCGCGGCGGCCGCACTCCTGCTCGGGGTGAACGTGGTGGCAGGATCCCTGGCCGGATCGGTCCTGGCCGCCGCGGTAATCGGCGCCCTGGGCGTACGTGTCCGGGACCGCAACTCCGCCATCGGCGTCCTGATGCCGTTCGGACTGGGACTCGGCGTGCTGTTCCTGTCGCTGTACAAAGGCCGCTCCGCCAACAAGTTCGGGCTGCTCACCGGGCAGATCGTGGCCGTGGACACCCCGCAGACGGCCTGGCTGATCGGCGTGTCGGTCGTCGTCCTGCTCGTCCTGGCGGTCATCTGGCGTCCGCTGACCTTCGCCAGCCTCGATCCCGACGTCGCCGCCGCCCGCGGCGTGCCCGTCCGGGCTCTGTCCCCCGTGTTCACATTGGTGCTGGGGCTCGCCGTGGCCACGACCATCCAGATCGTCGGCGCTCTGCTGGTGCTCGCCCTGGTGGTCACCCCCGCGGCCGCCGCCACCCGGGTGACGGCCTCCCCTCGCCTGATCCCTCTGCTCAGCGTCCTGTTCGCCGTCACGTCCGTGGTCGGCGGCATCCTCATCGCGTTGGGCAGCAGCATCCCGATCAGCCCGTACGTCACCACCATCGCCTTCGTCATCTACTTGGCCTGCCGCGCTGCGGGCGCCGTACGCACCCGAAGCGGCTGGGCGCGCAGACCCCCGGCTGTGGTCGCCGGCTGAGGCGATGGGGAGATCCGCTCCTCCCCGGCCCGGTTCACGCGGCCGCGTTCATCGTCGCGATGGCCGTGATCTAGAGGTCGATGACGACCTTGCCGTGCACGTGCCGGCCGGCCTGGAGCTCGGTCGCGCGGCGGATCTGCTCGACGGGGAAGTGTGCCGCGACAGGCACCCGGAGCCGGCCCGCCGCGACCAGGCGGGCGATCTCTTCCAGAGCGCCGGGGGCGGCGTTCGCGCCGTTGGCCGCCGGCACGCCGTCGACGTGCGCGGCGATGGTGCAGATGCGGCCGTCCGGGACGCCGAGTTCCCTCGCGGCGTGCACTGTTTCTGTACCGTGCAGGTCGATGGCGGCGGTGACACCGCCGGGAGCGAGTGCTCGGACCCGGCCGGCCAGGCCGTCGCCGTAGGCGACCGGCTCGGCTCCGAGATCGCGCAGGAAATCGGATGATGTCGCCGACCCCGTCCCGATCACGCGCGCTCCGGCGATCCGGGCCAGCTGGACGGCGAACACCCCGACACCGCCCGCCGCGCCGCCGATCAGCACGGTGTCGTCCGGGCCGGGGGCGACCGCGGCGATGGCGGCGGATGCCGTGCGGCCGGCGATCGTGAGGGTGGCGGCGGTGCGGTCGTCGACGCCGTCGGGAGTGTGATGGGCCTCGTTCGCCGCGATCCCCCCGGCCGGGTCGACAACCACGAAGTCGGCGACCGCGCGGGACAGGGCGCCCCCGAACACCCGGTCGCCGGGCGCGAAACCGGTCACCCCGTCACCGACCTGGTCGACCAGTCCCGCGTAGTCGGTGCCGAACCCGGCGGGGAGGCTCAAGCCGAACCGGGCGGCGGTGTCCGCGTCCGCGGTCATGATCCAGTCCATCGGGTTCAGACCGGCCGCGGTGACCCGCACGCGGATCTGTCCCGGGCCGGCCTGCGGAGCGGGGACCTCACGGACGTCCAGGACTTCGGGGCCGCCGAACGAATCGAGCCGGACCGCCCTGCTCCTGCCCATCGGCGGTTGATCGCTCTGTTCCTGCATGTACGCCTGTCTCCTTGGGGTCGAGGGAACGCCTTGAAGCGGACTATGCTCCGTTTCCGTGCGTGACCCTAACACAACCGGAGCGTGTTCCATTTTGGCTGAGGCGGAGATGCGCGTGCCACGGGCGGACGCAGCCCGTAACCGCGACCAGTTGCTCGCGGTGGCGACCCGCGCGTTCATGTCGGCCGACGCCGAGCCGTCGATGCGGGCGATCGCCCGCGAGGCCGGAGTCGGCATCGCCACGCTCTACCGGCACTTCCCGACCCGTGAGTCGCTGGTCGACGCGGTCTACCGGGACCAGGTCGTGCGGCTGACGACCGGCGCCCGCGAGCTGCTCGGGCGGCTGCCCCCGGCTGCGGCGATGCGGCGCTGGATGGACTTGTTCGGGGACTGGATCGCGACCAAGAACGGCATGCTCGACACGCTGCTCTCGATGATCGAGTCGGGCGAGATCGCCCATGCACAGACCCGGGGGGAGCTACTGGCGGCCATCACCACGATTCTCGACGCCGGTCGCGCGGCGGGCGACCTCCGCTCCGACGTCGCCGCCGAAGACATCGCCGCCTCCCTCATCGGCATCTTCACCGTGGCCCCACGGCGCGAGCATGATGCCAAGGCCGGTCGCCTGCTGGACCTCCTGATGGACGGCCTCCGGCCCGCCGCCCGGCCGGCCTGAGCCCGGTTCACCCGGATTCGTGATCAGGCGGGTCTTCCCCACACCCTCAGGCGGCGGTCATTCCGCCGTCGATGGCGAGCGCGGCACCGGTGATGAACCGGGCTTCGTCGCTCAGCAGGAACGCCACGAACGCGGCGATCTCCTCCGGCTGAGCGATCCGTCCGATCGGGTGCATCGCCCCCGCCGCGCGCAGGGACTCTTCCGGTGACGGACCCAGGTTGCCGCGCAGCAGCGGCGTGTCGACGCCACCGGTGACCAGGGCGTTGATTCGTATGCCGGACCCGGCCACGTCGAGCGCCGCCGACCGGGTCAGCCCGAGCACGCCGTGCTTGGCAGCGCTGTAGGAAGCCATGCCCGCCTGCCCGGTGACGCCGAGTACGGAGGCGTTGTTGACGATGGCGCCACCGCCGGCGGCCCGTAGCGCGGGGATCTGATGCTTCAGGCCGAAGAAGACGCTGCTGAGGTTGAGGGCCAGGTCGGCGTGCCAGGCGTCGCCGTCCACGTCCGTCACCGGCCCGACCGCGGTGGCGGCACCGACGTTGTTGAAGACGCCGTCGAGTCGGCCGTACCGGCTCACCGCCTGCCGGACCAGCTCCGCCATCTCGGCCTCCACTGTCACGTCGGCGGGTACGAAAGTGGCCTCGCCTGCGGCGGAGCGCAGTGCGGCGGCCAGCGCGTCGCCGGCGTTCTTGCCACGTGCGGCCAGAACAACGTGTCCGCCCTCGGCCGCGATCAGTTCGGCGGCGGCACGGCCCATGCCGGAGGTGGCACCGGTGATCAGGATGACTTTCTCTGCGAAACGTGCAGGCATGACTACTCCCTTGATGTGCGGGTTGGCGATGTCAGAAGGTGAGCACGAGCCGGCCGCGAAGACCGCCGGCCTCGATCCGCCGGTGCGCCTCGGCCGCCTCGGCCGCGGGCAGGGCCGCCGCGACGTGGGGAGTGAGCAGGCCCGACTCGGCGAGCAGGCGGACCTGTTCCAGCTTGTCCGTCCGCCCCGCGTAGTCGGGGACGAACGGTGTCAGCACCGTGACACGGCCGCCGCCGTCGATCTCTTGGCCGCCGGGCTCGCCGGCGGTGCGGAAGCGTGCGTACTGACCGCCGTCGCGTACGGCGTGAAGAAGGCGTGGCCCGACCAGCGCCGTGTCGGCGATCGCGGCCACACCGTCCGGATACCGGGCCCGGATACGCTCGGCGACGTCGGATCCTCTGGCCACGATGTCCGCCGCGCCGGAGCGGCGGACCAGGTCCTCGTCGGCGGGCGCGGCGTCCGCGACCACGTTCAGTCCGGCGTGCCTGCCCAGCTCGACCAGGTAGCCGCCGAGCGTCCCGGCGGCCCCTATCACGGCGAGGACCGAGCCGGGCGCGAGTGCGAGCCGATCGAGCGTCAGCAGCGCGGTGAGTCCGTTCATCGGCAGCGTGGCCGCCGCCGTGTGGTCGGTGCCCGCGGGGGCGCGGACGACCCAGCCGACCGGCAGCACCACGTATTCGGCGTAGCCGCCCGCGGCCGGGCCGATCGGATGCACCATCGCCATCACCGGGTCTCCCGGTGCCAGCGCGGTCTCCGTGCCCGGTCCGATCTCGTCGACCATGCCGGCGACGTCCATCCCGGGCACGTACGGCGCCCGCACCCCGGTGAACAGCCGCGCGAGCGCGCCGGAGCGCAACAGCGTGTCCGCCGGATTCACCGCGACCGCACGCACCCGCACCCGGACCTCGCCGGGCCCGGCATGCGGCTCCGGCAGGTCGACGACCCGCAACACCTCGGGCCCTCCGAACTCATACAGGCCGACTGCTTGCATAGCCGCAGCTCCTCGGTGGTTCTCTTCTTATACCTGGTACGACTTCAGTACCGTTGCACGAGGCTGACGGAGGCGGCAAGAAGGCACTTCGACATGCCCAGGTATCGCCGAGAGAACCGTTCCTTACAGGAACCTGGTATAGCTCGTATACTGCATGGTATGACGCATCCGATCCCGCAGGCGGACGACACCGCCGCAGACCGATGCGAGCAGGCGCGCGACCTGATCCGCGACGTACTCGAACGGGTCGGCGACAAGTGGTCGGTGGTGGTCATCTGCCAGCTGAGCGACACCACCCGGCGGTTCAACGAACTGCGCCGGATGAGCGCGCCCATCACCCAGCGCATGCTCAGCACGACACTGCGCGGCCTCGAACGGGACGGTCTGGTGACGCGGACCGTCCATGACACCACTCCCCCGCGAGTCGACTACGCGCTGACCTCGCGCGGGCTCAGTCTGCTCAAAATCGTCCGCGACCTGGCCGGATGGGCCGAGGACAACGCCCCAGGCATTCTGGAGTCCAGGACGACCTTCGACGCCAGATGAACGTGGCAGATCCGGGCTGCCGAGATTCGACCAGGCCGGAGTGTTGATCCGCGTCGACGAGCCCGGGGTCGCGCTCGGCGCCAAGGTGCCGGGCACCCGCGAGCGCCGGGAGGTCCCGGCTGCGCCGGTGGAGAGACCGGGTCAGGAGGGGAGAGCGTCGGTAACGCATCGGATGACGAGGACGAAGGCCACGCAGCACGCCCACAGCGCCGCCGAGCAGTCCTATGGCGAGGAGGATCCCCAGCCTGGCCATGTCGGCCGGGGAGAACGTGAGGGTTCCGGCGTCGTTCACCAGGAACCCGGTGAGGAACATCCACGCCATGGTGGCCGTGGCCGACGCGTTGATCAGGCTCCGGCCTCGTGCCGCGTAAACGGCCACGACGATCGCGACGGTCATCACCCGATCAGCGATGGTGGAAAAGGCCGATGCGGCGGCGCAGGACAGTACGGCCGATACGAATCCACCCACCAAGAGAAATTCGAGTGGGGCGGGGCGAATGACGCGAAACCTCATGCCTCGATGAAAGCGCATTCAAAGTCTTTTGCGCCGTTTTGTATACGATACTCCTACGCCTCCGAGATGACTTCTGACGCGATATTGACGTCCCTCCCCTCCTGCGAGGGCGTCGAGGGCGAACTCATGCTCGTCAGTCGGAACCGCCTGGTTCAGGGCGTGAACCGGTAGCCCATTCCCGGCTCTGTGACCAGGTGCACGGGGTGAGAGGGGTCGGGTTCGAGCTTCTTGCGAAGTTGCGCCATGTACTGACGCAGATAGTTCGTCTCCTTGACGTGGGTGCGGCCCCATACTTCGGCGAGCAGGTGCCGCTGGCTGATGAGCTTGCCGGGGTTGCGGACCAGGATTTCCAGCAGGTGCCACTCCGTCGGGGTGAGCCGCAGTCCCCCCGAGATTGTTTTGCTCGTCATATCCACCACGTGGTCGCCGATTTTGACGGACGCGAGTTCGTGCGCCTGGATGGCCGCTCTGCGCGTCACCGCTCGCACGCGGGCGAGGAGTTCGTCGATGCCGAAGGGCTTGGTGACGTAGTCGTCGGCGCCGGCGTCCAGAGCGGCGATCTTGTCGGTGGTGGCCGTGCGTCCGGACAGGACCAGGATCGGCATCGAGGACCAGCCGCGCAGGCCGTGGATGACGTCCACGCCGTCCATGTCGGGCAGACCGAGGTCGAGCAGCACCACGTCGGGGCGCCAGTCGGCGGCGGCGCGCAGGGCGGAGGAGCCGTCGGCGACGGCCTCGACCTCGTATCGGCGGGCGGCCAGGTTGATGCGCAGTGCCCTGAGGATCTGGGGCTCGTCGTCGACGACAAGAATTCGGGTCATGTCGTTCCCCCCTGTGCGATGGCGGCTCGCGAGGAGATCGGCAGGGTGAGGACCATGGTGAGACCGCCGCCCGGGGTCTCCTCGGGCGTGAGGCTGCCTCCCATGGCCTCCGCCAGGCCGCGCGAGAGCGCGAGGCCGAGGCCGATGCCGGTGTGGTTGTCCCGGTCTCCGAGGCGCTGGAAGGGCATGAAGACGCGGTCGTACGCCTCGAATGGAATGCCGGGACCACGATCGACGACGCGTATCTCCACGTTGTCGCCGTGCCAACTCGCGGTGATGAGAACCTTCCCGCCGTCCGGGCTGTAGCGGACGGCGTTGGTCATCAGGTTGACCAGAATGCGTTCGACCAGTGCGGGATCGGCGACGATCTCGGGAAGCTCAAGCGCGATGTCCCCTTCCACCTGGTCGCTCAGCGGTCCGAGGTCGTCGATCGATCGGGGCACGATCTCCTCCAGCGCCACCGGTTGAAGCGACAGCCCGAGCACTCCGGCCTGCAGCCGGCTCATGTCGAGAAGGTTCGCGACGAGCCGGTCGAGCTTGTACAGCGACTCGTCCGCCGTGGCGAGCAGCTCCTCGCGGTCCTCCGCGGACCAGTCGACATCGGTCGCGCGCAGGCTCTCCACGGCCGCGCGCGCCGAGGCGAGAGGAGTGCGCAGGTCGTGGCTGACGGCGGCCAGCAGCGCGGTGCGCATCTTGTCCGCCTCCGCCAGTGGTTTGGCCTTCTCGGCCTCCTCACGCAGACGCTCCTGTCGGAGGGCCACCGCGGCCTCGGCGGCGAAGGCCTGGAGCACGCGGCGGTCGGCGGCGTCGAGCAGCCGCCCGCGCAGGACCAGGACGAGGTCGTCGTCGACGGCCACATCCGTGTCCGCGACAGCCGGACACGTGCAGGGGGCACCCCCGGCGGTGGCGACGATGCGCCACGCCTCAGGTTCTGAGTGCACGTCGGGGCTCGTCGTGGCGTCGGGGCGGCGTTCGAGCAGCGTGACCGAGGTGAGCGCGAAGGTCTCCCGCAGCCTGGCGAGTAGCGAAGGCAGCGCGTGCTCGCCACGCAGCACGTGCCCGGCCAGGGTGGACAGCACCTCGGCGTCGGCCTGGGCCCGTGCGGCCTCGCGCGTGCGCCGGGCGGCGAGGTCGACGACGGTGCTCACCATGATCGCGACCAGTACGTAAATCGTCAGGGCGAGCAGGTTCTCCGGGTCGGCGATGGTGAACCGGCTGACGGGCGGGGTGAAGAAGTAGTTCAGCAGGAGCGAGCCGCCCACCGCGGCGGTGACCGCGGGCCACCTGCCGCCGATCAGGGCGACGCCCACGACGGCGAGCAGGAACAGCAGGATCTCGCTGGGCAGCGACAGGTCGTGGCGGAACGGCAGCAGCGCCAGCGTCAGGAGGGGAAGCCCGAGGATCGCCGTGGTCCAGCCGGCGATCCGCCGGTTGCGGGTGAGCGCGGCCTGCGACCGTGAGGGATGCCTGCCCTTGCTGACCTGCTCATGAGTGATCATGTGGACGTCGATCGAGCCGGAGCGGGCCGTCGTCTGGACTCCCACACCGCGGGAGAAGATCTGGGCGAACCGGCCGCGCCGGGAGGCGCCGAGCACGAGCTGGGTGGCGTTGACGCCGCGGGCGAAGTCGAGCAGCGCGCGGGGGACGTCATCGCCGACGACCTGGTGGTAGGTCCCGCCGATGCTCTCCACCAGCGTGCGCTGGTGCGCCAGCAGCGCCGGGTCGCCGCCGGCGAGCCCGTCGGCCCGGGTGACGTGCACGGCCAGTAGGTCGGCGCCCTTGCTCCTGGCGGCGATGCGGGCCGCTCGCCTGATGAGGGTGTCGCCCTCCGGCCCGCCGGTGAGCGCGACGACGACGCGTTCCCGGGCCTCCCAGGTGCCCGCGATGCCGTGCTCGGCGCGGTAGCGGTCGAGCTGCTCGTCCACCTTGTCCGCCACCCACAGCAGGGCCAGCTCGCGGAGCGCCGTCAGGTTGCCGACCCGGAAGTAGTTGGCGAGCGCGGCGTCCACCTTCTCAGGTGGGTAGACGTTTCCGTGGGCCATCCGGCGGCGCAGCGCCTCGGGGGACATGTCGACCAGCTCGACCTGGTCGGCCCGCCGTACGACCTCGTCGGGCACGGTCTCCCGCTGCGGGACGCCCGTGATCTCCTGGACGACGTCGTTGACCGACTCCAGGTGCTGGATGTTCACCGTTGATACGACGTCGATCCCGGCGTCGAGGAGCTCGTCGATGTCCTGCCAGCGCTTGACGTTGCGCGAGCCGGGCACGTTGGTGTGCGCCAGCTCGTCGACCAGGACGATCTTTGGTGCGCGGGCGATGACCGCCTCGACGTCCAGCTCGGTGAAGGTCGCACCTTTGTAGACGACACGTCGCCGTGGGAGGACCTCCATGCCCTCAAGGAGTCCGGCGGTGCGGGGGCGGTCGTGGGTCTCGACGATACCCACGACCACGTCCTTGTCCCGCTCCGTGGCCCTGCGACCTTCGCTGAGCATCGCGTAGGTCTTGCCGACCCCGGGTGCCGCGCCGAGGTAGATCCGCAGCCGCCCGCGCGCCATCTACCTCATCCCTTCAGCCTGTCCAGATTCAGGTTGAGCTCCAGCACGTTCACGCCGGGCTCGCCCATGAACCCGAGCGCCCTGCCGGTGGTATGCCGCCCGATGAGGGCCCGCACCCTGTGTACGTCCAGCCCTCGTTCCCTGGCGACCCGGGGAGCCTGCAGTTCGGCGTAGGCGACGGAGATGTGCGGGTCGAGGCCGCTGCCGCTCGCGGTGACGGCGTCCGGCGGGACGACCGCTCGGGCGTCTCCGCGGACCGGCACGGTACGGCCCGCCGCGTAGTCCTCGCCCGGCTTGCCGCACTCGACCTTCACCCCTTGGTAGACCGGGATGAACGGCGTGGCCGGGCACGCCTGGTTGACGCTGACCACCCGGGTCGGCGTGCCGACGGCGGGGAAGACCTTCAGCACCGCGCCGACCCCGTCGCCGGTGCAGTACGGCCGGGCCCCGCTGACGCCTTCCAGCGCACCGACCTCCTTGGAACGGGCGCACACCTGGGTGAGCAGGCTCTGCCTGCCGGTGTCGGGGTTTCCCTCGTCGTCCTTCGCGCCCGGCACCGGGAGGGTGTCGAGAACGTCCTGCGGGCCGAGGTTGCTCGCGCCCGAGGCCAGCGGGTCGTACCCGCCCGCGGAGGGACGGCTCTGGAAGTACTTCGTGAGTGGGAGGCCGTCCCCGTCGGTGAAGCTCTGCCCGATGAGGGCGCTGCCCACGTCCTTGCCGCCCTCCTGGAGGCGGGAACCGTTGGCGTTGCCGTTCATCACGGCCTGCGCGATGCCCGTGACCAGCAGTGGGTAGATCGCTCCGGTCACCAGGGTGAGCACGAGAAGCGCGCGCAGCGCCGCGAGGTGCTGGCGAATCCAGCTTGGCAGGCGTTCCATTTATGACATCCCCGGAAGGAACTGGATCAGTAGGTCGATGAGTTTGATGCCGAGGAACGGGACGATGATCCCGCCGAGGCCGTAGACATAGAGGTTGCGGCTGAGGAGCTTGGAGGCGCTGGAGGGGCGGTATCGGACGCCGCGCAGGGCGAGGGGGATCAGGGCGACGATGACCAGGGCGTTGAAGATCACCGCGGACAGGATGGCCGACTGGGGGCTGTGCAGCCGCATGACGTTCAGCGTGTCCAGGCCGGGATAGACCGCCGCGAACATCGCGGGGATGATCGCGAAGTATTTCGCGATGTCGTTGGCGATGGAGAAGGTGGTCAGCGCTCCGCGGGTGATGAGTAGTTGTTTGCCGATCTCGACGATCTCGATGAGTTTGGTGGGGTTGGAGTCGAGGTCGACCATGTTCCCGGCTTCTTTGGCGGCCGAGGTGCCGGTGTTCATCGCCACGCCCACGTCGGCCTGCGCCAGGGCGGGGGCGTCGTTGGTGCCGTCGCCGGTCATGGCGACCAGCCGCCCGCCTTCCTGCTCCTTGCGGATGAGTGCGAGTTTGTCTTCGGGGGTGGCCTCGGCGAGGAAGTCGTCCACGCCGGCTTCGTCGGCGATGGCCTTGGCGGTCAGCGGGTTGTCTCCGGTGATCATGACGGTGCGGATGCCCATCCGGCGCATCTCGTCGAACCGTTCGCGCATGCCTTGTTTGACGACGTCCTTGAGGTGAATCACCCCGAGCACGCGCGCGGTGCCGCCGTCGGTGATCTCGCCGACGACCAGGGGGGTGCCGCCGGAGGCGGAGATCCCGTCGACCAGCTCCCCGACGTGCCCGCCCGGCTGGCCGCCGTTGTCGCGGACCCATTTCATCACGGCGGTCGCGGCGCCCTTGCGGACCCGGCGCCCGTCGACGTCGACCCCGGACATGCGGGTCTGGGCGGTGAAGGCGATCCACTCGGCGTGGGCCAGCTCACCCGGACGCCGTTCACGCAGGCCGTGGGCGTTCTTGGCATAGACCACGATCGAACGGCCCTCGGGGGTCTCGTCGGCCAGGCTGGACAGCTGCGCCGCTTGTGCGAGCTCCATGACGGGCACCCCGGGCACCGGGAGGAACTCGGCCGCCTGCCGGTTGCCCAACGTGATCGTGCCGGTCTTGTCCAGCAGCAGGGTGCTGACGTCTCCGGCGGCCTCGACCGCACGGCCGGACATGGCCAGCACGTTGCGCTGCACCAGGCGGTCCATGCCCGCGATGCCGATGGCCGACAACAACGCCCCGATCGTGGTCGGGATCAGGCAGACCAGCAGCGACACGAGCACCACCCCGCTCACCCCCTCGGCGCCGAGCGCGGGCGTGTCCGGTACGCCTGGATTCTGCGCCTTGGAGTAGATGGCCAGCGGCTGCATGGTGACGGTGGCGATCAGGAAGATGATCGTGAGCGCGGCCAGCAGGATGTTCAAAGCGATCTCGTTGGGGGTCTTCTGCCGGTTGGCGCCCTCGACCAGGGCGATCATCCGGTCGATGAAGCTCTCTCCGGGCTTCTGCGTGATCTGTACGATGATCCGGTCCGACAGCACCTTCGTGCCGCCCGTGACCGCCGAGCGGTCCCCGCCCGACTCGCGGATCACCGGCGCGGACTCACCCGTGATCGCCGACTCGTCCACACTGGCGATGCCCTCCACCACATCGCCATCACCCGGGATCACCTCTCCCGCCTCGACCACGACATGGTCACCCTGCCGCAGTTCCGGCGCGCCGACGCTGTCCCACTCGACCGCCGCCTGTCCCGGCCGCCAGTCCTTGAGACGGCGCGCCGTGGTGTCGCGCTTGGCCGCCCGCAATGTCGCGGCCTGAGCCTTGCCCCGGCCCTCGGCCACCGCCTCGGCCAGATTGGCGAACACGACCGTCAGCCACAACCACACCACGATCGCCCAGGCGAACAACGAGGGATCGCTGAACGCCAGCACGGTCGTGAACGCCGCACCGACCTCGACCACGAGCATCACCGGGTTACGCCACAGCGTCACCGGGTTCAGCTTCCGCAGCGCGTCGGGCAGCGAGGTGACGAGTTGCTTGGGGTCGAGCAGGCCGCTGCTCACCTTGCCGCCCTTCCCGGGAGCGGGCGCTTGGCCCGGAGCTTCCGGCGCCTGGAGCACTGTCATCACTGGATTCCTTCTGCGAGCGGGCCGAGAGCCAGAGCGGGGAGGAAGGTCAGCGCCACCACGATGATCGTCACGCCGACGACCATGCCGACGAACTGCGGGCGGTGGGTGGGCAGCGTCCCCGCGGAGGCCGGCGTGGGGGCCTGCCTGGCCAGCGAGCCGGCGAGGCCGAGCACGAAGACGATCGGCAGGAACCGGCCGAAGGCCATGCACAGCCCGAGCGCGGTGTCGTACCACGGGGTGTTCACGGTGATGCCGGCGAACGCCGACCCGTTGTTGTTGGAGGCGCTGGTGAACGCGTAGAGCACCTCGGACAGGCCGTGCGGCCCGGAGTTGAGCATGCTCGCCCGCTGCTCGGGTGAGGCCATGGCCAGGGCGGTGCCCACGAGCACGAGCGCCGGGGTGGTCAGGAAGTAGAGCGAGGCCAGCTTGATCTCTCGCGAGCCGATCTTCTTGCCCAGGTACTCCGGCGTACGGCCCACCATGAGGCCGGCGACGAAGACGGTGATCACCGCGAGCACGAGCATGCCGTACAGGCCGGCGCCCACCCCGCCGGGCGCCACCTCGCCCAGCATCATGTTGAACATCGTCATCATGCCGCCGAGCGCGGTGAAGGAGTCGTGGAAGGAGTCGACGGCGCCGGTCGAGGTCAGCGTCGTGGCCGCGGCGAAGGTCCCCGAGTTCGGCACGCCGAACCTGACCTCCTTGCCTTCCATCGCGGCGCCGACCGCCTGAGGAACGGTGCCGTGGTGTGCGATCTCCAGCCCGGTGACCAGCGCGACGGAGGCGAGGGCCAGCACGCCCATGATCGCGACGATCGCGTAGCCCTGCCGCCGGTCGCCGACCATGCGGCCGAAGGTGCGCGGCAGCGCGAACGGCAGCATGAGGATCAGGAAGATCTCCAGCCAGTTCGTCCACGAGGCCGCGTTCTCGAAGGGGTGGGCGGAGTTGGCGTTGTAGAAGCCGCCGCCGTTGTTGCCGAGCTCCTTGATGACCTCCTGGCTCGCCACCGGCCCGCCGGTGATGCCCTGCGTGCCCCCGGCCAGCGTGGAGATCTCGTGGATGCCCGAGAGGTTCTGAATGACGCCGCCGGCCACCAGGAGGAGCGCCCCGACGAACGCGATCGGCAGCAGGATGCGGATCGTGCCGCGGACCAGGTCCACCCAGAAGTTGCCGAGATTCTCCGTCTGCTTGCGGGCGAAGCCCCGCACGAGCGCGACCGCGACGGCCATGCCCACCGCGGCCGACACGAAGTTCTGCACCGCCAGGCCGGCCATCTGCACGAGGTGGCCCATCGCGGACTCACCCGAGTACGCCTGCCAGTTGGTGTTGGTGACGAAACTGACCGCGGTGTTCCACGCCACGTGGTCCGTCACCCCGGGAAAACCGAGGCTCAGCAGCAGCTTGTCCTGCAGGCGCTGGAAGCCGTAGAGGAACAGGATCGAGACGGCCGAGAAGGCGAGCACGCTGCGGGCGTAGACGCCCCATCGCTGCTCGGTGTCCGGCCGGACCCCGATGAGACGGTAGATCACTCGCTCGAAGGCCAGGTGCCGCGTGCCGCTGTAGACGCGGTACATGTAGTCGCCGAGCGGCCGGTGCGTCAGCACCAGGGCGACGACGAGGGATGCGATGAACAGGATCCCGGCCGTGGTCGGCGACATCAGAAACGCTCCGGAAACAGCAGGGCCGCGACCATGAAGATCACCAGGCCGGCGGCCACGACCAGACCCACGGCGTTGACAGCGCTCACAGGCGCTCCACCGCCTTCACTACGAGCCCGCAGATCGCGAATATCGCGACCGTCAGGGCGACGAAGATGACGTCAGCCATCTCACTTCCTCAAATCCGGATGCTTGCCTGGCCGCCGGACAGACGGCCACAAACCAGCAAAGCGCCAGGTTCGAGGAGGCCCTGATGTTCTTGACGCCTTTCATACGCCGGACGCCGGAATAGCTACGCGGTTCCTACGCGGCCGGCTGGGTGGAGAAGCAGTCGAATGGCCGGCGCGCCGTCACGCGCGGGCGCGACCAGGACCGCGGCCATGCGTCAACGTCGCGTCAGCTTTCCGCGGCATGGCGTCGGGATTCCGTAGCGATGGCGTTCCCGCTGGTCGCGTGGAATCTAACGTCGCCTTCGTAGAGTCCTCTGGAAGGCATGAGATGCTCGAAGATCCCTTATATGTGCCGGTTCGCCGCAGTTCGTTCTCCCTGGCGCTACGCCTGTTCCGTACGGCCGCGGGCACGCGGACGGCGGTGGCCTTCACCTCGCCGCTCCGGCTGACGAAGGTGCTGGGCAGCGGCCAGGACTGGGTCCGCCTGAGTGAGCCCGCGCTGCGGAGCATGACCGATGATCTCGGCGTGATCGGCATCGTGATCGACCCCGCCGGCGTGATGAGCCGGCCGATCCCCAGGACCGCGTGATGTGCATCCTCCAACAGAACCTCACCGACCAAGACCGATTCGCAGAGCCGCTGACGGCCGGGAATCCGCCTTCACGCGGACAGGAGAACCCCAGCGGTCTCCGGCACGACCTCGACCGGCAGGACCCCGAGAAGCACACCGAGAGGCGGGGACCAGCCCACTAGCCGACGTGGACGTGAGGCCTGCGCTCGAGGTCCGGCTCCGCCTTGCGCAGCACCTCACGGGTGAGCGGAGGCACGTCGCCGCCGCCGAACACCAGGTAGCGCAGCATGGCGAGCACCGGGTTCCCCTCGGCCCAGTGGAAGTAGATGTGCGGCACCGCGCCGGTGCGGTCGCGGAGGTGGAGCAGGAGCGCGGCCAGTGAGTTCGGCACGGCGGAGCTCTCGATCCGCAGGATCTTGTGCCCGTAGCGCTCCTCGCCCCGGACGTGCAGTTCCGTCTCGAACTCCGAGGCGTCCGGCACGGTCACCTCGACGAACATGACCGGTTCGTCGCTGCGCAGCCGGTGGTTGAGCCACTGCTCGCGCAGCTTGTCGTTGTACTCGTCCTGGTCACGCTGATGGGGCTCGTTGGCGATCAGGTGGATCAGGCCGCCGGCCCCGTTCACCCACTGCTCGGCCAATGGGTCCAGGTCGACCTCGGTCACTCGCAACTCCGTGGAACGGGTGGCCCGGGAGATCACCGAGGTGATGATGATCGCGGCGATGAAGAAGGAAGCGATCTTCACGCCGTCCGGCCGCTCGATCACGTTGTCGACCAGCGTGTAGGCGAGGACCGCCGCGATCAGCCCGAAGCCGATCGAGGCGGCCGTCTGGCCCCTCCTGAACGCCGACAGGGTCACCGCGACCGCCGCCGACAGCATCAGCACCAGCACGCCTGTGGCGTAGGCGCCGCCCTGGGCGTCCACGTCGGCGTCGAAGATGATCGTGATGGCGAACGCGATCGCCGCGAAGACGAGCACCAGGGGCCGCACCGCCCCGGTCCACTCGGGCGCCATGCCGTACCGGGGGAGGTAGCGCGGCACCAGGTTGATGAGGCCGGCCATCGCCGAGGCGCCCGCGAACCACAGGATCGCGATCGTGGAGACGTCGTACACGCTGCCGAACCACTCGCCGAGGAACGTGTGCGCCAGGTAGGCCAGCGCACGGCCGCTCGCCTTGCCCCCCTCCCCGAACTCCTCGTGGGGGATCAGCATGGTCGTGACGAAGCTGGAGAAGATCAGGAAGACGCTCATGACGAGGGCGGCCACGGTGAGCAGGCGCTTGGTGCCCGTGATGCGCTGCCGTACGTCGCCCCTGACGACGGGCATCACGGCGACGCCGGTCTCGAAGCCCGACATGCCCAGCGCGAGCTTCGGCATGACCAGCAGCGACAGGCCGATCATGGCCAGTGGGCCGCTGTAGCCGGCGTCCAGCGTGTGCGTCCAGTCGACGACCATCTGGGGCGCCTGAAGGACGTGGATGATCGACGTGACCACGACGACGGCGTTGAGCGCGAGGTAGACGAGGACGAGGATCACCGCGATGCCGATCGCCTCGGTGAAGCCCATCAGGAACACTCCGCCGAGCAGGGCCAGCAGGAACAGTGTGACGGGCACCCGCTGTCCCTGGAGCCAGTGCGGCGCGAACGGGTTCTCCAGGATGTGCGCGGTCGCGTCGGCGGCCGACAGCGTCATGGTGATGACGAAATCGGTGGCCGCGAAGCCGAGCAGGGCCAGGACGAACAGCTTGCCCCACCACTGCGGCGCCAGCTTCTCCAGCATCGCGATCGAGCCCTGGCCGTACGGGCTCTCGGCCGCCACCCGGCGGTAGACCGGCAGCGCGCCCAGCAGCGTGAGAGCGACCAGGAAGACCGTGGCGAGCGGAGACAGGAACCCGGCGGCGAGCGCCGCGATCCCCGGCTGGTAGCCGAGCGTGGAGAAGTAGTCCACACCGGTCAGGCACATCACCCGCCACCACGGGTGCTTCGCGTGCGGCCCGTGCTCGATCTCCTTGCGATCGGTCTGGAGACCTTCGAGCAACCAGGTACGCACCGGACCCGTCGGCGTGGCGACAGAACGCCCCAACCTGGCCACCTCCGGCATCAAGGACGCGTAAAGCAACGCATGCACACTACTGGCGCGTTTATCGCTGTCAGAGAGGCCAGGGCGTCAAGAAGGCGTCAAGAGCGGAAGTTGTTCGATCACCGAACGTGACGACGGCGCTCGGGTCACGAGGTCTCGTGGGCGGGCTCACGCGTCTCGGGGGGCGCGGCGTCCGCTCCCGCGGGGCGACCGGCCGGCCGTCCCCTCACAAGCAGCGCGTGTCAATCGGGCGTCAGATTAGGCGGGCCCGCCGTAGGGATCGCGTCAGGATCGCCCGCCTCTGGGCCGGCCCGTGCTTAGCGTGTCGTGTGTCCCATTTCCGGGCTGTTGCCCGTTCGGCTCGTCAGGGCCGTTCAGGAGGCGGTGTGTGGTGAGATCCCTCGACGACGTCGACCGGTCGCTGCTCCAGGCGCTGACGCGAGACGGCCGTGCTCCGGTGCGGGCCCTCGCCCGCGACCTCGCGCTCGGCGACAGCACGGTCTCCGCCCGGTTGCGCAGGCTGCGTGACAGCGGCGCGCTGGCCGCCGTCCGCGTCGAGGTGGACCCCGCGGCGTTCGGCCGCCCGATCCAGGCCGTCGTACGCGTCCGGCTGCGCCACGACGTGACGTGCGCGACCTACGAGCGGCGGCTGCGTGGGATACCGGCGGTGTTGAGCGCGCTGGTCCTGCTCGGCGACGCCGACATCGAGGTACGCGTGGCCTGCCGGAGCATGGACGACCTCGAACTGGCGGTGGCGACGCTCCGCGACGCGGGCGCCGACACCACCTGCACCCAGATCGTGACCCGTACGGTCACCGGACTCGGCCAGGCGCTCCTGGCGGAGAAGAGAACGAAATGAGCCTGCTGATCACACCACCGCGTACGACGGAGACGGCCGACGGCCCCTGGCCGGCCACCGCGCGCTTCGACGCCTACGGGCATGCGGAGGTCGGCGGCGTCGACCTGATGGAGGTGGCCGCGCGCTTCGGCACCCCGGCGTACGTGATGGACGAGGTGGACGTGCGCCTGCGGTGCCGCGCCTACCGCGCCGCGCTGCCCCGGGCCGAGGTCGCGTACGCCGCCAAGG
The DNA here is from genome assembly GCF_044460045.1 of Microbispora rosea. Taxonomy (NCBI): domain Bacteria; kingdom Bacillati; phylum Actinomycetota; class Actinomycetes; order Streptosporangiales; family Streptosporangiaceae; genus Microbispora; species Microbispora rosea. The sequence goes on from NZ_JBITJO010000001.1 coordinate 530,028, forward strand.
CGTTCTGGTGCCGGGCCATGGCCGCCTGGGTGCGGTCCGAGGGGCTCGCCCTCGACGTGTGCTCGGCCGGTGAGCTGGCCGTGGCGAGGGCCGCCGGCTTCCCGGCGGACCGGATCATCCTCCACGGCAACGCCAAGACCCCGGCGGAGTTGCGCGCCGCGGTGGACGAGCGCGTCGGCCGCATCGTCATCGACGATCTCGCCGAGATCAACCGCCTCGCCGCGCTCGTCCCCGCGGGGATGCGGCAGAAGGTGCTGGTGCGGGTGATTCCCGACATCGAAGCCGGAGCGCACGCCGCCATCCGCACGGGCGGGGAGGACCACAAGTTCGGGCTGTCGATCGCGGCCGGTGGGGCGAGGGAGGCGGTGAACCGGATCCTCCGCCAGCCGCGCCTGGAACTGGTCGGCCTGCACTGCCACCTGGGATCCCAGATCACCGCCGCCGAGCCGTACGAGCAGAGCGCGCGTGTGCTGGTGGAGCAGCTCGCGCGGATCCGCGACGCGCACGGCGTGACGCTGCCCCAGCTCGACCTCGGCGGCGGTCACGCGATCGCGTACACGCGCGGGCAGACCGGCCTGGCCCCCTCCCGGCTCGGCGCGCTGGCCGCGACCGTCGAGAGGCGCTGCGCCGGCATCGGCCTGCCGGCGCCGCGGCTGACCGTCGAACCCGGACGGGCCGTCGCCGGGCCCGCCGGCGTGACGCTCTACCGGGTGATCGCCGTCAAGAAGGGGCTGCGCCGCACGTACGTCGCGGTCGACGGAGGCATGAGCGACAATCCCCGGCCCGCGATGTACGGCTCGCGGTATGAGATGCGCATGATCGGCCGGGCGACGCACGAGGGCGAGCGCGACTTCACCGTGGTCGGCCACCACTGCGAAAGCGGGGACACGCTGGCCGAGGCCGCCGCGCTCCCCGCCGACATCCGCCCCGGAGACGTGCTCGCCGTCGCCGCCACCGGCGCCTACAACCACTCGATGGCCTCGACGTACAACATGACCGGCCGCCCGCCGGTCGTCGCCGTCAGCCGGGGCAAGGCCCGCCTCGTCGTGCGCCGCGAAGGCCTCGACGACCTGCTGCGCCGTGACGTCGGCCTCTGAGAAGGCCGTAAGGAAGATCGTGCACGCCTCATCGACAGGGCGCGTCCTGACGCCGGCGCTCCTGATGACCGTCGCCTGCGTGACCAGCGCGATCGTCAGCGCGCTCCTGATCCACGACGCGGACGCCTACACCGACGGCCACCGGCAGGTGACCGCCCAGGTCGTACGGGTGTTCCGGACCCCCGTCGCCGCGGCCCGGTCCGCCGCTCTGCCCGCCACGGCGGTGGAGGTCGTCTGGACCGGCCGGGACGGCCGCACCCACACGGGCAGAACGGTGACGACCTCCGGGCACCGGGCAGGAGACCGGCTGGCCCTGTGGGTCGACGGCGGCGAGGAGCCGGCTCCCGGCCCCGCGCCGACCGCCATGGTCGTCGTGATCGCCCTGCTCGCGGGACCGACCGTGGCCGGCGGCATCTGGACCGCCGGTCATCTCGTCCGGTCCGGACGCCGCGCGTGGACCGCGCGGCGCGCCGTGGCCGGGTGGGAGGGTGAATGGCGGACCATCACGGCCAGAGGGCGCTGAGAGCGGCGACGGTCAGCCCGATCCGGTCTCCGATCTTCGCGCCCATCAGGCGTCGGCTTCTGTGCCGTTCTCGTGCCACCTCGACCGCGAAGGCGGTGGAGTGCTAGATCGCGTAGACGGGGGCGAGATCGACGAATATGCGATAGTCCGAGATCAGGCCGTCGTCGCGGGTGCGCCAGATCGATACGGCTACGGCGCTCGCGTCCTTGCCGTCGAGTCTCCGATAGGTCACCTCGGTCTCGGCGATGATGTCGGCGTCCACCCGCCAGTTCCGGACGATCCGGTGCTGCAGGCCGCCGATGGTGGAGTAGAACTCCCGCAGTCCGGCGACGATGGCCTCGCGTCCCGCAAGCGGTTCGGCGTTGCCGAATACCAGCGTGGCGTCCTCGGCCAGCAGTCGCCCGAAATCGTCGGGATCGAACGAATCGACTGATCGGAAAACGCGTCGCACCGCGTCGTCGGACATGCGGGTCCCTTCTCACGCAGCCGGGATCACTGAGGGGGACGATACGGGGCGAACGGTGGCGTACAACTAGCGCAAGGGTGGGGATTTCGTCTCCGAGTCCGCGACTTGGCTGCTTCCCCCGCGCCTGTTCAGGCCGCCCCGCCGGCCCGTGCGGTTCGTTCGGCCTCGTCGATGGCCCAGGCGGCGTTGATGAGCCCGATGTGGCTGAACGCCTGCGGGAAGTTGCCGAGCAGCTCGCCGCTCCCGGGGTCGACCTCCTCCGACAGCAGGCCCACGTCGTTGGCGTACGCGGCGGCTCGCTCGAACGCCTCCCTGGCCCGGCCGACCTGCCCGGACACGGCGAGCGCCTGCGCCAGCCAGAACGAGCACAACAGGAAGGTGCCCTCCTCTCCGGCGAGGCCGTCGACGCCCTCGACGCCGTGGACGCCGTCCGCGGTGCGGTAGCGGTAGACCAGGCCCTGATCGTCGGTGAGCCGCTCCGCGATCGCGTCGATCGTGGACAGCACCCGCGGGTCGTCGGGTGGCAGGAAGCCGATGATCGGCACCATGAGGGCACTGGCGTCCAGCTCGTCGGAGCCGAAGGACTGCGTGAACGCCCCCACCCGCTCGTTCCAGCCCTCGCGCAGCAGCGTGTCGCGGATCTCGGCGCGGGTCCGCCGCCAGGACTGCGTACGATCCTGCGCCCGCAGAAGACCGGCGAGGGCGATGCCGCGATCCAGCGCCACCCAGCACATGAGCTTGGAGTACAGGAAGTCGCGTGGCTCCCCGCGTATCTCCCAGATGCCCTGGTCCTTCTCCGTCCAGCGCTCGGCCGCGGTGTCGGCACAGGCGACGAGGAAGCGCCTGACGTCGTCGTCGATGCCGCCGATCTGGTGTTCGAGGCGCGCGGCGGCGTCCAGCAGCTCGCCGTACACGTCGATCTGCCGCTGGTTCCACGCGCCGTTTCCGACGCGTACCGGTCGGCTGCCGCGCCAGCCGCGCAGGTGCGGAAGGGTGCGTTCGGTCAGGTCGTGCTCGCCGCGGACGCCGAACATGATCTGCAGCGCGCGGTCCTTGTCCAGAGACGGGGCTGCGGTGGTGAGGAAGGAGAAGAAGTCGCTCGCCTCGTCGGGGCAGGCCGCGACCCACAGGGCGCTCATGGTCAGTGACGCGTCCCGGACCCACGTGTAGCGGTAGTCCCAGTTGCGCTCACCGCCGGCCCACTCGGGCAGCGACGTCGTGGCGGCCGCGATGATCGCGCCGCTGGGCTGGAAGGACAGCGCCTGCAGCACCCGCCCGCTGTGGTGCACCAGGTCGCACCACGGGCCGTCATACGCCTGGTGGAGGCTGGACCACGACTGCCAGGCGGCGATCGTGCCGTCCAGCCGGGCCGCCAGTTCCGCCTGGTCCCACACCCGCGCGGGAGTCTCCTGCAGCGTCGAGCGCTGCATCCCGAAGTGCAGTGTCTCGCCCTCTCGCACCGTGAACACGCCGTGTCCGCTGCAGTCGTCGATGCGGAGGGGGACCGGCGTGGTCAGCACGAGCCACTCGGCTCCGCCGTGGGCGGTCACGCCGCCGTCGACGACGGACAGGATCGGGTGAATCAGGCCGTACTCCGGCCGGGGCCGGTAATCGACCTCCATCGGCACCTCGCCCCCGAGGCCGGACACCCGCCGGGCGAGCAGGTGCGGCACTCCGACGCCGAGCCGGTGGCCGCCGTCGTCCGGTCCGGTGAGCAGGGCGTCGATGAGAACGACCACGCCGCTCCCGGTGTGGAACGTGGTCTCCAGCACCATCGTCTGCGGCAGGTAGCGGCGCGTCGTCTCGAAAGGGACGGCCGGGCGGATCGACCAGTGCCCAGCCTCGTCGTCCAGCAGGCGGGCGAAGACCGACGGCCCGTCGAACCGGGGGAAGCACAGCCACTCGGCCGATCCGTCCCTGCTGATGAGGCCGGCGGAATGGCGATCGGACACCAACGCGAGGTCGGCGATGGGGGTGGTGCTCATCAACGCCCGATACCCGGAGAAGACCACAGCGTTGCGTACGGGCCGGGCAAATCGCGGCAAAGGCAATTACAGCCGAGCGTTCCGTACGCCCGATCGCGGTTGACGGGCCCCACCGGCGACCGCGGCCGTCGTCAGGACGCCTCCGCCTCGCGAAGCTGTTTGGCGTAGTGGCCGCGGCAGTGCGGGCAGCAGAAGCCGTACGTCCGCCCGTCGCGCTCCAGGATGACGGCGTCGGCGAGCGGCACGGTCGCGCCGCAGACCGGATCCACGATCATGTCGTCCGGGACCGGCGCCGCGGAGCCGGTCTTGGCTTCTTCGATCAGTTGCAGGACGTCGGCGGAGCGGTGGACCCGCCCGTACAGTCCGTAGCCTCCTTCGGGCACGCTGATGACGTTCACCACGACCCGGGGCTCGGATGCGCCCGTGGCCTGCGCCAGTTCCTCGGTGATCCGGGAGATGAGGTGCTCGCTCATCTCCTTGCCCCACATCCCGACGATCACATTGACCACGCACCACGGGCGCTGGGCACGATCGTGCGGGGTCTTGCCCGCGACCCAGACTTCCTCCTCCCGCACCACCACGTGGGTGAGCGAGTCGAACAGGTCGATCACGCCGGGATCGGCGCCCGCCGTGCCGGACTCGGCGGACAGCAACCGCCGCCCCGTGAGCTGTTCGGCGAGTCGCCGTCGAGCCGGCTCGTCGAAGACGCCCACAGGCACTCGAAGCTCGATGAACAGCATCGGCAGCGTCCTTTCCGAAGAGGAGATGGCCACTGGAGATGCTGCCGCCCGCGCTCGCCGCCGTCGTCACCCGAGGGAAGCCTGTCGCGGCTACCGCATCAGGAGTGAGGGCAGGCCGGCGTACGACCTTCGGAGTACGTCAGGTGAAACCGAGCTACCGGCTCTCGGCGGCTTGCAGGGCGTCCGCGGCCGCCAGCAAGGAGGCTCCGAGGAGCACGATGTCCTTCAGCAGGAACTGCCCCGTGATGGACAGCTTCGGATCCCCGTGGGTCTCCTGCCACGCCTCGGGCGTCGTGGCAAGGAAGCTGAGGGTGGTGGCGAACATGCCGGCGGCGGCGAGGCTGCCGAGGGCCGACACTCTCGGCGCGATCGGTTTCGCCGCGATCAGCGAGCCCAGGGCGATCTCGGTGACGCCGATCAATCCGGCGACCTTCTTCTCCCCCAGCCGGGCGATGAGCCACGCGAGCGGGGGGCTTGCGGTCACGAGGGGGCGGATGTTGTCCACCTCGTAGTCTTCGAATTTCAGTCGGCCGATCTCCAGAAGGTTGAGCGCAAGACCATACCGAATGGTCGAAATCCCCAGGCCATGCACTATTTTGCCGATGCGCTGCAGTTCCATCGAAGCCTCGCTCAACGCGTCGATTTCGCTTGGTACAGGACTCGAAACATCAGCCAACGCCGGCGGGCGACGACCATACGCCGGGCCGTGTCCGTGGCGCCGCTCGCCGCGGAGGACGGGCTACGACGTCGGGTCGTCGACCTTGAGCTTGTCTCCGGTGTCAGAGACGAAGACGACCAGAAGCCTGGCCCGCTCGGTGCGGTTGGTGTTCTCGGTGAGGACGTGGTGGGCGCCCGGCTGCTCGACCCAGTTCTCGCCTTGGTGATAGGTGCACGCGGGCTTGCCGGCGAGCTTGCTGCGTACGCTGCCTTCGAGAACGTAGGCGTAGACGAACGCCTTGCCGTGCCGGTGCGGCCTCGCACGCGCGCCGGGCGGGAAGTCGACGATCGCCGAGGTGAAGGTCTTGCCCTTCACATTCGGGAGGCTCTGCTGGAGCAGTGGCGTGAGGGTCTCGGCGGGGTTCCTCGATTCCACGGCCGCGGGCGACGTCGTGGCGGGGGTGGGCTGGTCCGAGGTGGAGAGAGGCGTGGCCGCGGTCAGCGTGGCGACGGCCAGCAGTCCTCCGATGATCTGCATTCCGATCACAACGGGCCTCCTGTTCGGTCCTCTGCGCCCAGCCGTTCACGGGCCGCGACCTCCCACAGCGTGCGAATCCAGCGTAGTCAGCCGAGTTCGGGATCTACGCGGACAGCCCCGGAAACGAGCCGGCACGCACGCTCGGTCATCGATCGGCCATGCCGGCCGACGCCGGTGATGAGTTGTCGCGCCCGCACCCGTCACACCTACGACGGAACACGTCGAGGCGGAAGGATGACGTGATGAGTGCGGACACGCGGCTGGAGGAGCTGGGTGTGAGCGGTCTGGGTGCCAGTGGTCTGAGTGTGAGCGGCATGGGTGTGGGCGGTCTGGGCGACGTCGACGAGCCGGCGTTCTCGGCGCTGGCGGAGCGGCACCGGCGGGAGCTGCACGTGCACTGCTACCGGATGCTCGGGTCGTTCGAGGACGCCGAGGACACGGTGCAGGAGACGTTCCTCCGGGCCTGGCGGCGGCGGGAGACCTTCGAGGGGCGTTCGACGTTCCGCGCCTGGCTGTACCGGATCGCCACCAACGCCTGCCTGGACCTGCTCGCCAAGTGTCGCCCGGAGCCTGCGACCGGCGGCGAGGTGCTGTGGCTGCAGCCCTATCCGGACCGGCTGCTCGACGAGCTGCCCGCGGGCGACGCGGACGAGCCGGAGAGCGTCGCCGTCGCGCGGGAGACGATCGAGCTGGCCTACCTGGTCGCCGTCCAGCACCTCGCGCCGCGTCCGCGGGCCGTGCTGATCCTGCGGGACGTGCTCGGCTGGCCGGCGAAGGACGTCGCAGGGCTCCTCGGCGACTCCGTCAACTCCGTGAACAGCGCGCTGCAGCGGGCCCGCGCCGGCATGCGGGAGCACCTGCCCGCCGAGCGGCAGGACTGGACCGGCGGCGAGGAGGACGCCGGGACGCGCGAGCTGGTGCGGCGCTTCACCGACGCCAGCGTGGCCACGGACATCGACGGGCTCGCCGCACTGCTGCGGGACGACGTCCGTTGCTCGATGCCGCCCACGCCGGGCCTGTGCGCCGGCCGCGAAGCGGTGGTGAAGGACTGGGTTGAGGACGGTTTCGACCGCCTGGAGAACCTGCGCGCCGTCCAGACCTCCGTGAACCGGCAGCCCGCCGTCGCCTTCTACCTCTGGCAGAAGCGGGAGGGCGCGTATCTGCCGCTGACGATCGACGTCCTGCGCGTCGTCGGCGGGGCGATCACCGAGATCGTCGTCTTTCACGCCGACCGGTTCCCCCGGCTCGGGCTGCCGGAGCGCCTGCCGGCTGACGGCACGGAGTAGTCCCGGCGCATCGGCGGCGCGCAGCCTCCGCACCCGTGGGATCTGCGGCTATTCAGCTTGAGCTTGACGCGCGGCCCGCGCGGTGACGCGTTCGATCGCCTGGACGGCCAGATCCGGCTGGTCGACGTAGATGTAGTGGCCGCTCTTCGCGGCCGTGCTCAGCTTGCTGCCGCTGGACAGCGCGAGCCACTTGCGCTGGCCCGCGGCCCATGCCTGTTCCAGGCGCGGGCCGTACTTGGGGACGGCCGCGAGGTACGGCGTGCCGTGCTGGATCACCTCCACCGGGATGTCTCCGGCGGAACTGACCCTGCCGTCTTCGACGACGAGCTTCTCCGGGTTCTCGCCCTTGAACATCGCGAGGTTCTGCGCGCGCAACTCGGCCGCCGGGCCGGTGGCGGACCCGGGGATCGCCTTCGTCATGTCGTTCAGCATGGTGGGCGGGGTGGCGTCCATCAGGACGAGTCCCTTGATTCTGTCCTGGTGCTCGGGGGCGTACCTGGCGGCGATCAGCCCGCCCAGCGAGTGGCCGGCCAGGACGACCGGGCCGTCGCCTGCGACGCGGTCGAGCACGCCCGTCAGGATCTTCCCGGTGCTGGAGAAGCTCTGCGGGCCGTCCGGCTGGTCGCTCGCGCCCTCGCCGAGCCGGTCGTAGGAACAGACCCGGTTCTGCGTGCTCAGCGTCTTCTGGACGGCGGCCAGCTTGTCCAGCCCGTCGCCTGCCCCGGCCAGGAGGATGACGACGGGCCTGCCCTTCTCCGGGTCGCCGGAACAGGACACGTTCACCGACCGGCCCCCGACCTCGATCCTCTCGGTCCCGGAGATCGGGGCGGCATCGGCTGTCGGCGTGGCGGGGGCGAGGGGGTCCCAGTTCTCCAGCGCTTCGCCGTCGCAGCCGGCGACCGCCGCGCCGAGCACGGTGCAGCAGAGCGCGGCCACAACGGATGTCTTGATCCTGGGAAGCATGAGGTCCTCCAGTGAGGGAGTCGACGCCGGGGGTGACGCGCACGGCGGCGTAGCGGGAAAAGCCGGCGCAGCGCCGTGGCTGCGTCGTAACGCTACGGATCGGGCGTTCCCGGATCGTCACCGCACAGTGGACATTCGCCGGTAGCTCGCACGGGGGACAAACGCGGGGGACAAACGCGGGGGACACGGGCGGGAGGATCGCCCGTGTCGTCCCCGGTCACGGTTCGCGGTGACCTACTCCGGCCAAGGGGAGCCGAGGATCGTGTCGACGAAGTTCCCCCGCCGGAAGCCGGGCACGTAGCGCTCGAGAACGTCGGCCTTGACGTTGCCGAACGTGGTCTCGGGCCTGGGCGCGATGCCCTCGGTGAACGCCCGCAGGATCGCCTCCTTGAAACCCGGCCGCGGATGCAGGGTGGTGATCTCGGCGCGCCGGGCGTCGTCGAGCTCGTGATAGCCGATGCCGAGCACGTCGTACTCCACGCCCGCGGTGACCAGCGCCACCTCCGGCTCCATGAACTCGGGGATGCCGGGGGTGGTGTGCAGGGCGATCGCCGTCCACACCCGGCGGACGCTGTCCTCCGGCACACCGCGTTCCAGCAGGAAGCGGCGGGCGGCATCGGCGCTGTCCACCTCGAAGCGCCGCCCGCTGCCGCGATACTCCTCGTTGAGCCCCAGGTCGTGGAACATGGCGCCGATGTAGAGCAGCTCCGGGTCGAAACTCAGGTCCCTTCTCCGCCCCATCAGGCTGCCGAAGAAGTAGACACGGCGTGAATGGTGGTAGATCAGGTCGCTGGTGACCTCGCGGACGAACTCCGTGGCCTCCGTCGCCAACCTGGTATCGGGTACGGTCTGGCCGATCGTCATGGTTCTGCTCCCCTCCGGTGGTGCGCCGTGCCGGGCTCCACTGTCACCCGCGGCGGCCGGGGGACATCGCATCAACACGTGGAGAAGGCAGTCGCTTGCCTTGTCCATGGCCTGGTCGCGGAGGGCGGGCGAGGGACGGCGATCAGCGAGGAGCGTCGCCGGTCACTCGGAGAGCCGGGGCCCCGCGGCGCGGCGGAGCCGGTTGGCGATCGCGAGTCCGAGCCCCTCCTCCACCGGCAGTGACGCGATGATCAGGTCGCACCCCCGCTGGTCGAGCTCGCGCAGGAACCCGTACAGCCCGCGCGCGTAGGCGTCCATCGAACCGGGGACCGCCACCACGGCGTGCGCCTTCACCTGGGCGCCGGCGAAGGAGGGGGGAAGGAAGACGCCCACCTGGTGCCCGAGCTCCTGTGCGAGCTCCGCCTCGGCGACGACCTTCCCGGGCTCGACGAGGACGACCCGCGCGCGCGGTGCGTAGTGTGACGGATGCTGGCCGGGCACCCGGACGGCGCTCGTCGCCGGAACCGCGAGCGGGTGCCCGAGCACCGCTTCGAGGTCCTCGCGCGTCACCCCGCCGGGCCGGAGGATGCTCGGGACGTCGCCCGTGGCGTCGACGATGGTGGACTCGACGCCGACCCCGCAGGAGCCGCCGTCCAGCACGAAGTCGACGGCGTCGCCGAGCTCCGCACGGACGTGGTCCGCCGTAGTGGGGCTGACCGAGCCGAAGCGGTTGGCGGACGGGGCCGCGACACCCCCGCCGAAGGCCGACAGCAGCGCGAGCGCGACGGGGTGATCGGGCACGCGTACGGCCACCGTCTCCAGGCCACCGGTCGCTTCGAGGGGCACCCGGCGACCACGCCGCAGGACCAGCGTGAGCGGCCCGGGCCAGAAGCGCTCGGCCAGCAGGCGCGCCGTCTCGGGCACGTCCTCGGCCCAGTCGCCCAGGTGCTCCGCGCCGGCGATGTGGACGATCAGCGGGTGGGAGGGCGGACGCCCCTTGACCTGGAAGACGCGCGCGACGGCGGCGGGATCCTCGGCGTTGGCGCCCAGACCGTAGACGGTCTCGGTCGGGAGGGCCACGAGGCCTCCGGCGCGCAGCACGTCGGCCGCCTTCTCGATGTCACCGGTTCCTGCCGTCACCCTCGCGATCCTTTCACTGTTCCGCTCTCCACCGCTCTCCACATGCCGGGCTCTCGCCGGCGCCTGGCGAAGAACCACGGCCGACGGCGCCGCGCGGGCCCGGACGGACGAAATCCGTCACAGAGGCACGGGGGAACACCGCCGGAACGTGTCCACTTCAGCGTAGAACCCGCAGGTCCCATCCGATCCACCCCCAGGTGCCGCGGGTCCTCGCGCTGCTCCGCCCACACCTCACCCTCGACTTGCCGCCGGACACGCATTCGCACGATTAATCCGGGTTCGACGGGCCGGAGTATCCTGCTGCGCACATGTCACCGACCTCCCCCACCCCTCTGCGGGACCCGCCGCGTGGCAACGGCACGGCACGGCACGGTGCGGTGCGGCGCGGCGCGGGTGGGGCTGGGCTCGGCGTGAACGAAAGGGTGTCTAGTGACGCGCTGTGAGGACGCTGAGCAGGGGCTGCCGGTAGCGGCCGGGGCCGGGGTGTTCCTCGCCGACGACGAGGTCGGCCGGGACCTGGCGTCGGTGGACTGGGGGGCCACTCCGCTCGGGCCGCCGGAGGAGTGGCCGCAGAGCCTGCAGACGGCGGTGAGCATCCTGCTGTCGTCCCGGTTCTCCATGTGGATGGCGTGGGGGCCGGAGCTGACCTTCTTCTGCAACGCCGCCTACCGGCGCGACACGCTGGGCCGGAAGTATCCGTGGGCGCTGGGCCGGCCCGCCAGCGAGGTCTGGGCGGAGATCTGGGACGACATCGGCCCGCGGATCGACACCGTGCTGGCCACGGGGCAGGCGACCTGGGACGAGGCGCTGCTGCTGTTCCTGGAGCGGGCCGGCTATCCGGAGGAGAGCTACCACACGTTCTCCTACAGCCCCCTCCGTGACGACTCCGGCGCCGTGGTCGGCATGTTGTGCGTCGTCAGCGAGGAGACCGAGCGGGTCATCGGCGAGCGGCGCATGGCGACGCTGCGGGATCTCGGGTCCGACCCCAGCGTGGTCCGCACCGAGCAGGAGATGCTGGGTTTCGCCTGTCGCCAGCTCGGCCGCAACCTGCACGACCTTCCGTTCACGCTGACCTACCTGTTCGAGGACGGCGGCGGCGCACGGCTGGCAGGGGTGACCGGCATCTCCGCCGGGCACCCGGCCGCCCCGCTCACGCTGCCGGCCGACGACCCGGACGCGGTGTGGCCCGCGGCGGCGCTGGCCCGGGGAGAGTCGGTGATCGTGCCGCTCGACCCTGTTCCACTCCACCCTGTTCCACCCCATCGGGCCCCGTTCGCCGGTCTCCCGGCCGGAGCCTGGCCCGAGCCGCCCACGCAGGCGCTGGTGGTGCCGCTGCTCCAGCAGGGCAGCGCGCCGTACGGGTTCCTGGTGGCCGCGCTCAACCGCTTCCGTACTCTGGACGAGGCGTACCGCGGGTTCATCGAGCTGGCCGCGGGACACGTCGCGGCGGGCGTCGCGAGCGCCCGCAGCTACCAGGCCCAGCAGCGGCGGGCGGAGGAACTGGCCGAGCTCGACCGCGCGAAGACCGTCTTCTTCTCCAACATCAGTCACGAGTTCCGCACGCCGCTGACCCTGATCATGGGGCCGGTGGAGGAACTGCGCGGCCGTCTGCAGGCGGCGGACCCGCAGGTGCGCGAGGAGCTGGAGGTCATCCGCCGCAACGGGTTGCGGCTGGGCAAGCTGGTCAACACCCTGCTGGACTTCTCCCGCATCGAGGCCGGCCGGATGCAGGCCAGCTATGAGCCGGTCGACCTGGCCGCCGTCACGGCCGAGCTGGCGAGCCTCTTCCGCTCCGCGATCGACAAGGCGGGCCTGGACTTCCGGGTCGACTGCCCTCCCATGGACGAGCCGGTCTACATCGACCGCGGCATGTGGGAGAAGGTGGTGCTCAACCTTCTCAGCAACGCGCTGAAGTTCACTTTCGAGGGCGCGATCGGCGTCACCGTGCGCGGCGAGGCCGACCACGCGGTGGTGACCGTCACCGACACGGGCATCGGCGTCCCGGCCGAGGAGGTGCCGCGGCTGTTCGAGCGGTTCCACCGCATCGAGAACGCGCGCTCGCGATCCAACGAGGGGAGCGGCATCGGGCTGGCCCTCGTGCAGGAGCTGGTCGGCCTGCACGGCGGCACCATCAGCGCGGACAGCGCCGAGAGTGAGGGCACCCGTTTCACCATCCGCCTGCCGTACGGCTCCGCGCACCTGCCCGCAGAGGCGATCACCACGTGCGGCGCCGGCGCCGGCGCGACCACCGCGGACCCGTACGTCGAAGAGGCGCTGCGCTGGCTGCCCGGGGACGAGACCGGCGAGGCCACCGGGGACACCATGGGGCTGCCGTCCCACGACGGCTCCGCCGCCCGGTCCGGGGGCTCGTCCGCCCCGGCGCGGGTGCTGGTCGTCGACGACAACGCCGACATGCGCGGATATCTCGTCCGTCTCCTCAAGGGCGCCGGTTATCTCGTCAGCACCGCCGGCGACGGGATGGAGGCCCTGGACGGCATCCGCGCGGACGCCCCCGACCTCGTGGTCAGCGACGTGATGATGCCGCGCCTGGACGGTCTGTCCCTGGTCGCGGCGCTGCGGTCCGATCCGCGTACGGCCGCCGTGCCCGTGGTGCTGCTGTCGGCCCGGGCGGGTCAGGAGGCGTCCATCGAGGGGCTGCAGGCCGGGGCCGACGACTACCTGGTCAAGCCCTTCGCCGCCGCGGAGTTGCTCGCGCGGGTGAGGGCGAACATGGACATGGCGCGGCTGCGCCAGCACCAGGCGCGCTGGCGCAGCGCGCTGGTGGACTCGCTGCAGGAGGCGTTCTTCGTCTGCGACGAGCAGGGCGCCGTCGTCGAGATCAACAGTGCCTTCACCGACATCCTCGGTTACGGCCCCGAGAACCTGCCCTACACGCCGATCCACCCGTGGTGGCCGGACGCCGCCACCGATCCCGCGGCCCACCAGCAGGTCGCCGACGCCTTCAGCGGCCTCATCGGCCCGGGCCAGGGCAGCTACACCATCCCGGTCACCCACCGCGACGGGCACCGGCTGTGGGTCAGCGTCACCTTCAACCAGGCGCAGGATCCCGACACCGGGCGGCAGGTCGTCGTCGGCACCTTCCGCGACGTCACCGCGGAGCACTACGCCATCCAGCGCGAGACCGCCCTCGCCTCGCTGAGCACCAGCCTGTCCCAGGCCGGGAGCCTCTCCGACGCGCTGATCGGCGCCCTGCGGGAGCTGCGGAGCCTGTGGCGCGCCCGGTCGGTCCTCGCCGCGGTCTTCGATCACGGTGAGGAAGCGACCCTGACCGTCGCGGGCGAGCCGGTGGACTGGCGCGGGCTGCCCGGCGAGCGCCGCCGCGTCCTCACCGATCTGCTGCGGCGGCCGCTGCTCACCCCGGTCGCCGACCGCGACGGGGCCGGCATCCTGCTGGAGCACCCCGAGGGCCAGCTGGCCCTGTGGATCGACCTGGGCGACCATCGGCCTTTCACCGGCGAGGACCAGGTGCTGCTGTCGCTGCTGGCCGGGCGTCTCGCCCAGGGACTGGTGCGCGCCCACCAGATCGACCAGCAACGCGAGACCGCCATCGCGCTGCAGCGCGCGATCCTCGGCCCCTCCCAGCTTCCCGACGGGTTCGCCGTACGCTACGAGCCCGCCACCAGGCCCCTGGAGGTCGGCGGCGACTGGTACGACACCATCGCCCTGCCCGGCGGGCGCATCGGCATCGTGGTCGGCGACTGCGTCGGGCGCGGGGTGGAGGCCGCCGCCGTCATGGGACAGCTGCGCAGCGCGTGCCGCGCGCTGCTGCTGCAGGACGACAGCCCGGCCCGCGTGCTCATGGCCCTGGACCAGTTCGCCGCCGGGGTCCCCGGCGCCAGGTGCACCACCGTCTTCTGCGCCGTCCTCGATCCGGAGAGCGGGCGCCTGTCCTACTCCAGCGCAGGACACCCGCCGGGGATCCTCGCCCACCCCGACGGCAGCACCGGCCTGCTCGACGGCGGGCGTTCCGTTCCGCTGGCCGTACGCCCGGGCGCGACCCGCCCGGAGAGCGAGACGACCATCCCCGCGCGCGCCACGCTCATGCTGTACACGGACGGCCTGGTCGAGCGCCGCCGCCGCCCGCTGTATTCGGGGATCGACCAGGCCAGCCAGGCCGTACAGGACGGCAGGAACGTCGCTGTCGACGACCTCGCCACCCAGGTCATGATCCGCCTGGCGCCCTCGGACGGCTACGACGACGACGTCGCTCTGCTGCTCTACCGGCACCCGGCCCCGCTGGAGATGACCTTCCCCGCCGAGTCGTCCCAGCTGGCGCCCGTCCGCAAGGCGCTGCGGAGCTGGCTCGGCCAGTGCGACCTGCCGACCCAGATCGTCCAGAACGTCCTGGTCGCCGCCGGCGAGGCGTGCGCGAACGCCATCGAGCACGGCCACCGGCACGCCCCCGGCGACATCGTCCGTCTGCGGGCCGAGGCGTCGGTCGACAACCTGCGCCTCACCGTCGCCGACACCGGCCGCTGGAAGTCCCCCGAGCCCGAGGCGAACTCCCACCGCGGCCGGGGCGTCGCGCTCATGCGCGCCATGATGCAGCAGGTCACCATCACCCCCGGCCCGTACGGGACCACCGTCGACATGCAGATGAGGATCGCCTGATGACCACACCCCTGACCCTCACTCCTGGGGTTCGCCCGGACGGCGCCGCTCTCCTGACCGCGGCCGGTGAGATCGACATGAGCAACACCGACGCCCTCGCGGCCGCTCTCGAGAGCACCCCGGGGCCCGTCGTCCTCGACCTGACCTCGGTCGAATACCTCGACAGCGCCGGGCTGAGCGTCCTGTTCGCCCACGCCGACCACATCACGCTCATCGCCAACCCTCTGCTGACCCCCGTCCTGACCATCTCCGGGCTGGCGGACCTCGTCGGCGTCGCCGGCGGTGACTCCGGCGCCCGATAGCGGGCGTTCCCGCCTCCTCCTCCGGTCATCGCCTTAAATGAGATTTTGCTCTCGCTTGCGTTGATCTCTTTACACGAGTCATGTGATAGTTGACTATCAAGTGGCTGCTCGACGGCTCGTGGTGAAACGGCGATCCGCTCTGGAGGCATCATGACCACTGTCGAACCCCGGATCTTCCCCTTCGGCCAGGTGGACCGGCTGGAGGTGGACCCCCTCTTCTCCCGGTTGCGGCAGGAGGAACCGCTGTCCCGGGTCCGGCTGCCCTACGGCGAACCCGCGTGGCTCGCGACCCGCTATGAGGATGTCAAGGTCGTGCTCGGCGACCCGCGGTTCAGCCGGGCCGCGGCGATCGGCCGCGACGAGCCGCGGATGCGGCCCCACCGGTCCCGCCCCGACGGCATCCTCAGCTTCGACCCGCCCGAGCACAGCAGGCTGCGCAGGCTGGTGTCGAAGGCGTTCACCGTACGGCGGATCGAGTTGCTGCGGCCCCGGACCCAGGAGATCGCCGACGATCTCGTCGGCGCGATGCTGGCGAAGGGCGCCCCGGCCGACCTCGTCGAGGACTTCGGGCTGCCGCTGCCGATCACGGTCATCTGCGAGTTGCTGGGCGTGCCCGTCGAGGACCGGGTCGACTTCCGCACCTGGTCGGACGCGCTTCTGTCCACCACGCGGTTCACCCCCGAGGAGGTGGTGCGCTGCATGGGGCTGCTCCGGGAGTACATGGCGGGGCTCATCGCCCAGCGCCGGCAGACCCCGAAGGACGACCTGCTCAGCGCGCTCGTCGCGGCCCGCGACAACGAGGAGCGACTGTCGGAGGAGGAGATGCTGTCGCTGGCCGAGGCGCTGCTGGTCGCCGGCCACGAGACCACGGCCACGCAGATCCCCAACTTCGTCTACGTGCTGCTCACCCACCCCGAGCAGCTCGCGGCGCTGCGCGCGGACCTCGATCTGATCCCCAGGGCCGTCGAAGAGCTGATGCGTTTCGTGCCGCTCGGCGGCGGCGCCTCCATCGCGCGCTACGCGCTGGAGGACGTCGAGCTGGGCGGCGTCACGGTGCGCGCCGGTGAGCCGGTCGTCGTGAGCCTGGTGTCGGCCAACCGCGACGAGTCGGTCTACACGAACCCCGACGACCTCGAGTTCGACCGTCAGCAGGCCTCGCACGTGGGGTTCGGGCACGGGGCGCACCACTGCCTCGGCGCCCCGCTCGCCCGGATGGAGCTGCAGGTCGCGCTGCGTACGCTGCTCACCCGGCTGCCGGGGCTCCGCCTCGCCGGCTCCGAGGACGACGTCGTGTGGAAGACGGGGTTGTCCACCCGGGGACCCGAGCACATGCTTGTCACATGGGACCGGCCCTGACGCCCGTGCCGACCTAATCGATAGTCACCTATCACTTGGCTATCCTGTGGGGGTGACCACCGAGACCTCGCGACGGCTGCGCGCCGACGCCGCACGCAACTCCGGCAGGATTCTGCGTGCGGCCCGGCAGGTCTGGGCCGAGCAGGGGCCCGACGCGCTGCTCGAAGACATCGCCCGCCGCGCCGGTGTGGGCATCGCGACCCTCTACCGCCACTTCCCCGACAAGGCGGGCCTGGTCAGGGCGGCCCTCGACCAGAGCTTCGCCGAGGACATCGCCCCCGCCATCGAGCGGGCGCTCGACGACGACGATCCCCGGCGCGGTCTGGCCACGGTGCTGGAAGCGGCGATGTCCACGGCGGCCCGTGAACGCAACACCCTGGCCGCCGCCCGCAACTCCGGCGCCGTCACCGCCGAGGCCAGCAGCCCGTTCATCGAGTCGCTGACCCTGCTGGCCCGGCGCGGGCAGGAGGCCGGTGTCATCCGCGAGGACCTCGTCCCCGGCGACCTGCCGAGGATCATGGTCATGCTGATGGGCGTGCTGTGGACGATGGAACCCGGCAGTGACGGCTGGCGGCGCTACCTCGCGCTCGTCCTCGACGCCCTGTCTCCCGGCGCGGCCTCCCCGCTGCCGGATGCCGTGCCGCTCAGGTCGGCGCGCAAGGGGGGCGGCTGGCCGGTGTGACGCACGGGCGGCCTACGGCAAGGGGAAGGACGCGTCGTGATCCTGCCCAGGAGCGGTGAGCCTGGCGAGCGCGGCGGCCGAGGGCGTTCCGGGCTCGGCCTGGTAGGCGATGACGACCTGGCCGTCCGTCCCGCCGACGGTCAGGCTGTGACGCCGCAGGACGAGCGGCCCGGCGACGGGATGGGCGAACTCCTTCGTCTCGTCTCGCGTCGGGCGGACGTCGTGGCGTTCCCACAGGCGGCGGAAGTCCTCGGAGGCCGCCGACAGCTCCTCGACCAGCTCGCGCAGGGCGGGGTCGCCGAGGTCGGCCCCGGCCCGGAGCGCGGCGGCAGAGCCGGCCGCGACGGCGTCCCACTGGGGGAACAGCGCCCGCGCGCCGGGATCGAGGAAGACGTCTCGGACGAGGTTGCGGCCGGGCCGATACATGGGCGCGAGGGCCATCGCCGGCCCGTTGGCGGCCAGCACGTCGAACCGGCGTCCCCGCAGGTAAGCGGGTATGCCCGCCCACGCGTCGAGGAGAGACCCTGCCCCCGGGGCCGGTCGATCACGCGGCCGGCGGGCCTGGCCGCCGTTCGGTCTCGACGCGTCGCGGGCCAGGGCGTGCAGGTGGGCTGTGAGGTCTGCGTCGAGGCGCAGGGCGGCCCCGAGCGCGTCGAGCACCTGCTCGGAGGGATTGCGGTCCCGGCCCTGCTCAAGCCGGGTCAGGTAGGCGAGGCTGACGCCCGCGAGCGCGGCCAGCTCGTCGCGGCGCAGCCCGGCTACGCGGCGTCGCCCGAGCGCGGGCAGCCCGGCGTCCTCCGGGCGTACGAGCGCGCGGCGGGCCTTGATGAAGCTGCCGAGAGTGTTGGTGCCGGGCATGTCACGCGCCACTGTACGCAACGCCCGATGGTGACCCTGTCACGGTGATGGCTGCGCCGTCCCGCGGGGGGCAGAGTGACTGCCATGAATACCGAACACGTAATCACCTGGTTCGTCACGGGAGCGTCCCGCGGCTTCGGAAACGTGTGGACGCGGGCGGCGCTGCGGCGCGGCGACCGGGTCGTCGCGACGGCGCGCGACGTTTCCGCGCTGAAGCCGCTCGCCGACGAGTTCGGCGACGCGATCCTCCCGTTGACGCTCGACGTCACCGACCGGGAGGCCGCCTTCGCCGCGGTGGACCGGGGGGCCGAACGCTTCGGCGGGATCGACGTCGTCGTCAACAACGCCGGGTACGGCCTTTTCGGAGCGGTGGAGGAGGTCACCGAGGCCCAGGCGAGAGCTCAGCTGGAGACGAACCTGCTCGGCGCGCTCTGGGTCACCCAGGCCGTGCTGCCCGGGATGCGGGAACGCGGACGGGGCCACATCCTGCAGGTGTCGAGCATCGGCGGCGTCGCCGCGTTTCCCATGCTCGGGCTCTACAACGCGTCGAAGTGGGGCCTGGAGGCGTTCAGCGAGTCGCTCGCCCAGGAGGTCGCCCCGTACGGCATCAAGGTGACGATCATCGAGCCCGGCCCCTACGGCACCGACTGGAGCGGATCGTCGGCCGTCCACGCCGAGCCGCATCCCGCGTACGAGCACGTCCGGGAGGCCCGCCGGGCCGCCGCGGCGGGCAGGGAACCGATCGGCCCCGAGGCCACGGCCGAGGCGGTCCTCTCGGTCGTGGACGCGGAACGGCCCCCGCTGCGCCTGTTCCTGGGGAGTTACTGCCTGCCGATCGCCGAGCGGGCCTACGCCGGACGCCTGGACACCTGGCGGGAGTGGCGCGCCCTCTCCGAGTCCGCCGACGGGTGACCCCTTCCGCGGTCCGGCTCTCGGCGCCCGGCCGGAAGGGGAACCTTCGGCCGGGTCGCCGAACGCGGCCGGTGAAACGCGGAGTTCCGCCGAGGAGGCGATGAAAGTTTCATTTCCGGGGTGGTGCCCGGATCGGACCGGACTTCCTCACAAATCCTTCTCCGAGGAGTGAAGGCGAAAAAAATTCCGGGCGGCGCCGGACTATGCGTGGAGGACGTATGAGGAGCCGCCCGATGAGAAACTTGGGCGGTGGAGACTTCGGGGCCAGGGCGAGCCGAAACGCGGCTCCAGGCCAAAATACTCACGCGATTGCGTGACGCCGGTCCGCAATCCCGCATTCAGCTGTCGGAACACTTCCAAGTGTCACGTACGACGATCGGGACGGAACTCGGCCGGCTTACGGCACTTCAACTCGTCGAGGAAATCGGGCCGGCCGCGTCTCGTGGAGGGCGCCGGTCGACCGTCGTCGATCTCGCCGGCCGGGTCAGGTTCGTCGGCGTCGCCATCGGCGCGACCTCGGTGTCCGCCGCGGTCACCGACGGCGGGCTGCGCGTCCTCGCATTCGAACGCATGGAATGCGACGTGCGTCAGGGCCCCGAGCCCGTGCTCGAACTCGCCATGGAACAGGGCCGGCGGCTGCTCCTGAAATCGGGAGTGGACAAGCCGACGGGAGTCGGCGTCGGCGTGCCCGCTCCGGTGGACTTTTCCCGCGGTGTCCCGGTCTCACCACCGATCATCCCGAGGTGGGACGGTTATCCGGTCCGCGATGTCCTCCGGAGGCAGTTCGATTGTCCGGTCGTGCTGGACAACGTTGTCAATGTAATGGCACTGGGCGAACGACACGCCGGTGTGGCGAGCACCGCGGAGAACTTCCTGTTCGTCAAGCTCGGTTCGGGCATCGGCTGCGGAATCGTGGCCAAGGGTGAGCTCTATCGCGGCATGGACGGGTGCGCGGGGGATATCGGGCACATCAGCGTCGCCGGCTCCGGCGAGATCTGCGCCTGCGGCAACACGGGGTGCCTGGAGGCGTCCTTCGGCGGTGACGCGCTGGCTCGCGACGCGCTCGTCGCGGCCAGGTCGGAGCGCTCGCCCCTGCTCGGCGAGCTCCTCGAACGCGACGGCACGCTGACCGCCGCACAGGTGGGCGAGGCGGTCGCCGCCGGTGACCCGACGTCCCTCCAGATGGTGCGGGACGGCGGACGGCGCGTGGGCGAGGTGCTGGCAGGTCTGGTGTCGTTCTTCAACCCGAGTCTCATCGTGCTGGGCGGTCGCCTCACCCTGCTGGGTCACGTCCTGCTCGCCGAGATCCGCGGCGCGATCTACCGCCGCTCGTTGCCCCTCGCCACCAGGAATCTGCCGATCACGATGAGCGATCTCGGCCCGCAGGGCGGCGTCATCGGCGCGGCCAGGCTCGTGAGCGAGGAGGTCTACGGCTTCCCCCGGTGATCGGTGCTCGTCCCGTGAGGCCCCGCCGATGACGCATCCCGGTCGCAGGGGATTGCATGATCATGCATTCCCGTGTATATATTCTACTCGTGTCCAAGGTGCTCACTTCTCTGCCTGTCGGCGAGCGTGTCGGGATCGCCTTCTCCGGTGGCCTCGACACTTCGGTAGCGGTCGCGTGGATGCGGGAGAAGGGTGCAGTGCCGTGCACCTACACCGCCGAAATCGGCCAGTACGACGAACCTGACATCGCCTCGGTGCCGGGGCGTGCCACCGCGTACGGCGCGGAGATCTCCCGGCTGGTCGACTGCCGGGCGGCCCTGGTCGAGGAGGGACTCGCGGCCCTGGCCTGCGGGGCCTTCCACATCAAGTCCGGCGGCCGCACGTACTTCAACACCACCCCGCTCGGGCGGGCCGTCACCGGCACCCTGCTGGTGCGCGCGATGCTCGAGGACGGCGTGCAGATCTGGGGAGACGGCTCCACCTTCAAGGGCAACGACATCGAGCGGTTCTACCGCTACGGTCTGCTCGCCAATCCCTCTCTGCGGATCTACAAGCCGTGGCTGGACGCCGACTTCGTCAACGAGCTCGGCGGGCGCAAGGAGATGTCCGAGTGGCTGCTCGCCCACGCGCTGCCCTACCGGGACAGCGTGGAGAAGGCCTACTCCACCGACGCCAACATCTGGGGCGCGACGCACGAGGCCAAGTCCCTTGAGCACCTCGACACGGGCATCGAGATCGTCGAGCCCATCATGGGCGTGCGTTTCTGGGACCCCGCCGTCGAGATCGCGACCGAGGACGTCACGATCGGCTTCGAGCAGGGACGTCCGGTGACGATCAACGGCAAGGAGTTCCCCTCCGCCGTCGATCTGGTGCTGGAGGCCAACGCCATCGGCGGCCGTCACGGCCTGGGCATGTCCGACCAGATCGAGAACCGGATCATCGAGGCCAAGAGCCGGGGCATCTACGAGGCGCCGGGCATGGCGCTGCTGCACGCGGCCTACGAGCGGCTGGTCAACGCGATCCACAACGAGGACACCCTCGCCAGCTACCACATCGAGGGACGGCGGCTGGGCAGGCTGCTCTACGAGGGCCGCTGGCTGGACCCGCAGGCGCTGATGCTGCGCGAGTCGCTGCAGCGCTGGGTCGGCATGGCGGTGACCGGAGAGGTGACCCTGCGGCTGCGGCGCGGTGAGGACTACTCCGTGCTGGACACGTCCGGGCCGGCGTTCAGCTACCACCCGGACAAGCTCTCCATGGAGCGCACCGAAGACTCCGCCTTCGGCCCGGTGGACCGCATCGGTCAGCTGACCATGCGCAACCTCGACATCGCCGACTCTCGTTCCAAGCTGGAGCAGTACGCCAGGCTCGGCATGGTCGGCAGCCAGCAGCCGGCGTTGATCGGGGCCGCCCAGGCGGCGTCGACCGGGTTGATCGGCGCGATGCCCGAGGGCGGAGCCGAGGCGATCGCCTCTCGCGGTGAGGTCTCCAGCGAGGAGGAGCTGCTCGACCAGGCCGCCATGGAGCTCGGCACCGACTGACGACCACGACTGGGGCGCCCGGTGTCGCCGGGCGCCCTTCGACGTCATCAAGCCGGGCCAGGGACGTCCGCAAGCCGGGGACGTCTGCAAGCCGGGCCGGGGACGACAGGCCGGGGGCGTCTGCAAGCCGGACTGGGGGCGTCCGGAAGCCGGGTCAGGCGTGGGCGTGGGCGGTGAGGAGCTCGGTGATCCGGGTGAACCCGTCGGCGCCGTGGCCTTCTGCGATGACGCGGCGGGCCCAGCCCTCGGCCGCGCGCATCACACTCGCGTCGATGCCGTGGGCCTCGGAGGTATGGACGACGTGGGCCATGGACGAGGCCGCCGAGGTGATCGGGTTGCCCTCGCCGGAAAACCCGCCGCTGTCCACTTCCGCCGCCGCCTCCTCGAAGATGGGCGGCAGGATCGCGCCGATGCCTTTGGCGAACGGCGCCAGCTCCCGCGCGGTCACCCCTTCGGCCCGCGCCACCGCCAGCGCGTGCGCGTAGCCCGCCATCGCGGTCCAGAAGACGTCGAGCAACGCGATGTCGTAGGCCGCCGCCCGGCCGATCTCCTCGCCCAGATGGGTGTGCGTGCCGCCGAGGGCCTCCAGCACCGGCCGGTGCCGCCGGTAGAGCTCCTCCGGGCCGCTGTGCAGGAACACCGCGGCCGGGGTGCCGATGGTCGTGGTCGGCGTCATGATCGCGCCGTCGAGATATTCGATGCCGTGCCCGGCGGCCCAGGCCGCGGTGCTCCGGGCGCGGCCGGGCGTGTCGGCCGTCAGGTTCACGAGCGTGCGTCCCCCGAGCGCGCCGGCGACCGCCTCGCGCCGCACGACGGCGTCCGCCGCGTCGTAGTTCACCACGCAGACCACGGTCAGCTCGCTCGCGGCGACAGCCGCCTCCGGTGTGGGAGCGCCGTACGCGCCCCGCTCGGCCAACTGCCGGTCCTTGCCCGGCGTCCGGTTCCAGACCGTGGTCCGGAGGCCGGCGTCCAGGAAGGCCCCGGCCAGGGCCCGGCCCATCGGCCCAAGGCCGAGCACGGTGACGGCAGACTGGTGGGCGTGCTGGCTCATGTCTCGACTCCTGCATGCATGACAGCGAAGGCGCTGAACGGAATGGAAAGATGACGCGTAGCCGTGCCGGAGACACGAACGTCTGCGGGGTCACCGCCGCGATCGCCGTGATCGACGGCAAGTGGAAGACGATCCTGCTCTGGCTCCTGGAATCCGCTCCGCGTCGCCCTGGCGAGCTGGTCCGGCGGCTGCCGGGCCTCACCGAGAAGGTGCTGACTCAGACGCTCAGGGAGATGGAGGCCGACGGGCTGGTGCACCGTGAGGTGCACGACGGCCGCCCGCTGAAGACGGTGTACTCACTGACCGATTTCGGCCGTGAGCTCTCCCAGGCGCTGGCGCCGCTGTCCGACTGGGGACATCGCCGCCTGGAGAAGCTGGCCCGGGAGGCGCCGTCCGGGGAGGCGCCATCCGAGGGGATGCCGTCCGGGGAGGCGCAGGCAGGGCCCCTGCCGGTCTCCTGACACACCGCCGTCACCCCCGTTCCCGCCTGGCATCGGGCCGCCTTCCGGCTGCCCGCAACCAGCTTCACGCCGCTCGGCCCCAGCCGACAAGTACCCACAAAAAGGTGGGTAGGCGGTGAAGCCCCGCCCCCACGATCAGCGGTTCTTTGCCCAGCGCATACGTGGTCTTTGCCCGGGTAGCTCGGCCCATGTCCGCGAGGACGAGATCGACCGCCGGAGGGGGAGGCGCGGTGGCACTGCGGATCGAGGACTACGGGCTGCTCGGCGACCTCCACACGGCCGCGCTGGTGGGACGCGACGGGTCGATCGACTGGCTGTGCCTGCCCCGGTTCGACGCCCCCGCGTGCTTCGCCGCCCTGCTCGGCGACGAACGGGCGGGGTTCTGGCGCCTGGCCCCCGCGGCGGGCGGGCTCTGCACGCGCCGCCGCTACCGCGGTGACTCCCTCGTCCTGGAGACGGAGTGGGACACCCCCGAGGGATCCGTACGCGTGATCGACGCGATGCCGCCACGCGGTGAGGCGGCCGACGTGGTGCGCGTCGTGGAGGGGGTCAGCGGACGGGTGCCGATGCGGATGGCGCTGCGGCTGCGGTTCGACTACGGGCACATCGTGCCCTGGGTGCGCCACCAGGACGGACGGCTCGCGGCGGTCGCCGGACCGGACGCCGCCTGGCTGAAGACGCCGGTGCCGCTCAGCGGCGAGGACATGACGACCTACGCTGGTTTCGAGGTGGCTGCCGGGCAGCGGGTGCCGTTCGTGCTGACCTACCGGCACTCGCACGAGCGCATGCCACGTCCGGTGGACGCGGAGAAGGCCCTCGCCGACACGGAGGCGTTCTGGACGTCGTGGATGCGCGGCTTCCGATACGAGGGCCGGTGGGAGGAGGCCGTGCGCCGATCACTGGTCGTGCTGAAGGCGCTGACGTACGCGCCGACCGGCGGCATCGTGGCCGCGGTCACCACTTCGCTGCCGGAACAGCCGGGCGGGCCACGCAACTGGGACTACCGGTTCTGCTGGCTGCGCGACGCGACGTTCACGCTGCAGGCGCTGCTGGGCACCGGCTTCGTCGCCGAGGCCAGGGCCTGGCGGGAGTGGCTGCTGCGGGCCGTGGCCGGAGACCCGGCCGACCTGCAGATCATGTACGGCATCGACGGCACCCGCCGCCTGCCGGAATACACGCTGGACTGGCTGCCCGGCTACGAGGGCTCGGCTCCGGTGCGGGTGGGCAACGCGGCGTCCGGGCAGTTCCAGCTCGACGTGTGGGGCGAGGTCCTCGACGGGCTGCACCTGGCCAGGACGGCCGGCATCCACGCCGACGAGCAGGCATGGGACCTGCAACGGGCGTTGCTGGACTTCCTGGAAGGCCACTGGGACGACCCGGACAACGGGCTGTGGGAGGTGCGCGGCGACCGCCGCCACTTCGTGCACTCCAAGGTCATGGCGTGGGCCGGCCTGGACCGCGCCGTGCGGGCCGTCGAACGATTCGGCCTGGACGGGCCCGCGGATCGGTGGCGCGCCACCCGCGACAAGATCCACGCCGAGGTGTGCGACCGCGGCTACGACGCGGAGCGGCGCACGTTCACCCAGTTCTACGGCTCGAAGGGGCTGGACGCCGCCCTGCTGCTGATCCCCCGGGTGGGGTTCCTGCCGTGGAACGACCCGCGGGTGGCCGGCACCGTAGAGGCGGTGCGACGCGAGCTGTGCTCCGACGGGTTCCTGCTGCGCTACGAGCCGCAGGCCGACGGCAACGTGGACGGCCTTCCCGGCACCGAGGGGGCCTTCGTCACCTGCACGTTCTGGCTCGCCGACGCCCTGTACGGCCTCGGCCGCCACCGGGAGGGGTACGAGCTGTTCGAACGGCTGCTGAGCCTCCGTAACGACCTCGGGCTGCTGAGCGAGGAGTACGACCCCGGGACCGGGCGGCAGCTCGGCAACACCCCGCAGGCGTTCAGTCATGTCGGGCTGGTGAACGCCGCCCTTCACCTGTCCGGCGCCCGGCCGGCCGAGCGCACCGCGCACGGCCGCGATCACGTTGGAGGTGAGCGCTGATGCGCGCTCTCACCGTCATTCCGTCGCTGAAGGACTCCCTGGCCGTCACCGAGGTCCCCGATCCGGAGCCGGGCGAGGGGGACCTGCTCGTCGACGGTCTCGCCGTCGGCGTGTGCGGCACCGACAAGGAGATCGCCGCAGGGGAGTACGGCTGGGCCCCGCCCGGCCGCGAGCGCCTGGTCATCGGCCACGAATCGCTGGGCAGGGTGCGGCAGGCGCCGTCCGGCAGCGGCTTCGCCCCGGGTGACCTCGTGGTCGGAGTGGTCCGCCGGCCCGACCCGGTGCCGTGCGGCGCCTGCGCGCACGGGCAGTTCGACATGTGCCGCAACGGTCGTTACACCGAGCGCGGCATCAAGGAACTCGACGGATACGCAAGTCAGAGCTGGGTGGTCGAGCCCGGCTACGCCGTCGGGCTCGACCCTCGGCTGGCCGACGTCGGAATGCTCCTCGAACCCACCAGCGTCGTCGCCAAGGCCTGGGACGAGGTGGAGAAGGTCGGCGCCCGGGCCTGGTTCGCGCCGAAGACCGCGCTGGTCACCGGCGCGGGTCCGATCGGCCTGCTCGCGGCGCTGCTCGGCGTGCAGCGCGGGCTGGAGGTGCACGTTCTCGACCGGGTCACGGACGGCCCCAAACCGGCCCTCGTACGGGACCTCGGCGCGGTCTACCACGCCGGGGACGCCGCAGAGGTCGCCGCGAAGGTGCGCCCCGATGTGGTGATCGAGGCGACCGGCGCGGGGCCGGTCATCTTCGCCGTGGCGGCCAACACCGCGCCGTACGGCATCGTCTGTCTCACCGGCGTCTCCTCGGCCGGGCGCCGGATCACGCTCGACGCGGGCAGCCTCAACCGCGACATCGTGCTGGAGAACGACGTGCTCATCGGCTCGGTCAACGCCAACTGCGGCCACTACGCCACCGCGGCCGACGCCCTGGCCAAGGCCGACCTCGCCTGGCTGAACCGGCTGATCACCCGCAGGGTGCCGCTGGAGTCGTTCCGGGACGCCTTCACCGCCGGGCCGGAGGACGTCAAGGTCGTCGTCGAGTTGTGACGGCTCTCCCGCTCACAGCACAAAGATCAGCATGGCGGTGAGGCCGAGGGTCGCCGCCACGAAGCCGGCCGTCCTGGGCTGCCGGGCGGCCTCCCGGCGGGAGGAGACGACCAGCAGGGCGCCCACGGCGAGCGCCGCCACAAGGTGCAGGCCGTACCAGACGGGAATGGGCACCCTGGTCAGGAAGGTGCCGGACAGCAGGTCGTCGGCGGACCCGTAGCCGCCGAGTTCGGCGACCGCGGCCAGGCCCAGCACCGGGAGCGCGTACCGGAACCGGCCGAGCAGGGCCCAGACGACGGTCCCCAGGCCGAGCAGGATCGCGCAGCGGTGGTGCAGTTGCCGTGCGAGCAGGCCGCCGTGATCGTCGAAGCTGATGTCGAGGATCGAATGGTAGGCGGCGCTCATCTGCACGCCTCGCAGCGGCTCGTAGTCGCCGGTGTAGGAGACCGTCTCGCCGCTGGGCACGTAGGAGAACGCCAGGACGCCGCCGGTGATCAGGAAGGCCGCGAACAGGTAGATGAGCATCTCACCCATCGCCTGCCTCGTCCGATTCACCGGCACATTTCAGCACATGTGGGTGCCTCAGGAGGGCGGAAACAGGTGGACCGCCGCGGCGGGTGTCTCGCGGGTCGTGAACGGAACCGGGCTGAGCGCGTCGAGGCGATCGGCGAACTCGGCCGCGAGGCCGGTCAGGACCAGGATCCCCGCCGCCGTCTCCGACACGCGCTGTTGCGCCACGATCAGGGCGGTGATGCCGGTGCTGTCCCAGTAGGTCACCGCGGACAGGTCGATCACCAGCCTCGGCGCCGGTGTGCCGGAGACGAGCTCGCCGACCGCCGCGGTGATCTGGGGGGCCGCCTGCTCGTCGAGGGCGCCGTCCAGCTCCAGGACGGCGTGCGAGTCGAGACGGCGCAGCCGGGGGGTGGCGGATTGGCGTGACGCGGGCCCGGGGAGGGCGAAATCGGCCGTGGCCCGGGTGCCGTCCGGACCGGAGCCGATCGTGAACCGGTCCGACAGGTAGCGGGCGAGCCACAGCCCGTGCCCGTGCCTGACCGGCCATGCGGCGGCGTCGTGCTCGGACGAGCCGGGGTCGGCGACCTCGCACCGCAGCACGCCGTCGAGCTGCCGGATCCTCGCCCGTCCGGTTCCCGAGCCGTGGAAGACCGCGTTGGTGGCGAGCTCGTGGACGGTGAGGACCAGGTCTATGGACCGTCCGTGGGGAAGCCCGGCGTGGACGACGTGGGCTTCCAGCGTCTCCCGCAGGGGGTAGAGCGACCCGCGGTCGAACGATTGGTCGAGGATCAGCACCGGCGTTCCGGCGTCCCGCCTCTCGCCGCCGGAGCACGAGGCGACGTGGGTGGCGTGGGAGGTTCCGTCATCGCTCATGCGTGGTCACCAGGCTGATCCCGGGAATGCCCTGTGCGCCGAGCAGCACGAACCGCGGCGCGATGGCGGGGTTGCAGCGCAGGACGACCGCACGGGCGGGCGCCAGGCTCCGCGCCACGTCGATGATCGTCCGGGTGCAGGACAGGTCGATGAAGGACAGCTCGGCCATGTTGATCGTGACGGGGCCGTCCGTCCTGATCGCCTCGCTCAGCGCCAGGACCAGGGCGTCCTCGGCCGCCCGGTCGATCTGTCCCGCCAGCCGGATTCCGGGCGGCGCGTACTGGCGGCAGATCCGCAGCAACGGGTCGTCGTAGTAGGTGGCCGCGGTGACCGCCCGCGTGTGAAACGGGGAGACCGAGGCGAGGGTGACCGGGTCGAAGCGTTCCCGGTCGTACTGGCACAACACCGACACGCTGCTGTCCGACAGGATCGTCGCGATCTTCTCCTCGAAGGCGGGCAGCTGCTCCACGCCGTGGACCGGCCGCAGCGCCCAGCCCATGTCGAGGGCAACCCGTAGTCCCGAGTAGCCCTCGTGCGAGGTCAGCTCCATCTGGGAGCTCAGCCACCCCATCGCGTGATCGAGGTCGAAGGTCTGGCCGGACAGCAGGCCCTCCTGAGAGGCGACGACGTCCATCCGGCCGCTCTCGGTGGCGGACTGCACGGCGATCCCGCGGCGGCTCAGCTCGGCCGCCGCTCCCTGCGGCTCCTCGCACAGCCAGACGACGCGCAGTCCTCCCGCGAGCCCGTCCCGTACGAACGCCGCGGTGAGGTCGAGCAACTCCTCCGGCTCACCGAAGGTCAGGCATGCGTGATCGTTGATCGTCAGGTCCGTGATCTGCACCTCAGCACTGACCGTCACCGCGCCACCACCCCCGGGGCGGTCCCCGCCGCCTACTGCCTGATCGGAGTACCCATCCTAGTGACGGGCATTCGTAAAGAATCGGTCTCGGTGTTGGCGCGAGGACCTACAGGTACGTCGGCGTACGACCGGCCCGGTCGCGGAACATCCACCAGTTCCAGACCTGGGAGAGCACCATCAGCGGCACCATGACCGCGGCGAAGACCGTCAGAATCCGCAGGGTGCCCGCCTCCGCCATCGCCTCCGCCAGCCGCAGGCCGGTGCCGGGGGCCCCGGAGGAGACCAGCGCGAAGGGGTGCAGGCCCGCGCCGAGTGCCACGACGGGCAGGGCGGCCGCACACGAGGTCGCGGCGAAGGCACGGCCCGAACGGCCCGCGCGCAGCAGAGCCGCCCCGGCGAGGAGCACGACCACCAGGGCAACGCCGGTCGCGAGGGCGGGCCACGGGTTGACGAGGGCGTGCCGTGCCGAGGTGAGGAAGCCGGTGACGAGGACGGCGGCCGCCGCCACGGCCGCCATGAGCAGGGCACGACCGCCGGCCCGCGCGGCCCGCGCGCCCGGCTCGCCGCCGGTCCGCCAGGCCAGGAAGGCCGCCCCGTGCGCGAGGAACACCGCCGCGGTCGTGGCGCCGCACAGCAGCACGAAGGGGTGAAGCAGGTCGGCCGGTCCGATCGAGAAGACGTTCCGGGCGTCCAGCGGCACCCCGGCGAGGAGGCGGCCGGTCACGAGCCCCCACCCCACGGCGGGCACCAGCCCGCCCAGGAAGATCAACCCATCCCAGAGCCGGCGTGCCGAGGCGCCCCGGTGGCGGCTGCGCAACTGTACGGCGGCGTTGCCGACGACGATGCCGGCCAGGATCGCCGCGAACGGGAAGTACATCCCGGACAGCAGTCGCCCTTCCAGGAAGGGGAAGGCGCCGAACAGCACCCCCGCCGCGGCCACCAGCCAGACCTCGTTGCCGAGGAAGAACGGGCCGAAGGCGTTGAGCAGCGCGCGCCGCTCGCGGTCGTCGCGGCCGAGCCAGGGGGTGAGCATCTGCACGCCGTAGTCGAAACCGGCCAGGACGAAGTAACCGGCGAGCAGCAGCCCGAGCAGGGCCGGCCACACGAGTCCGAAAGTCACAAGGGCTCCTGTTTCACAAAGCGAGCGACGCGGTGGGCCGCTCCGGCTGCCCGTCGCCGGGTGCGCCGCCCAGGTCGGTGGCGGCCGGGCCGCGGCGGGCGTACCGGGCGATCAGCGCCACGTCGGCGACCGCCAGCGCGAGGAACACCCCGCAGAACAGGACCAGGGACGCCGTCATCGAGCCGACATGCGACCGCGCGGCGGCCGTCGTGAGCTCGCCGTACACCACCCACGGCTGGCGCCCCACCTCGCGCAGCAGCCATCCGCCGAGCGCGGCGACGAAGGGCAGGGGAACCGCGACCAGCAGCAGGTACGCCGCCGGGCGGAACCGGAGGTACCAGTCCCGGTAGAGCAGGACGAGGGCCACGACGATCAGCAGGAAGATCAGATAACCGGTGCCCTGCATGACGTCGAAGGCGGTGGCGATCCAGGAGGGCGGCCGGTAGTCCCCCGCGCCGAACCGCTGCACCAGTTGGGCCTGCACGTCCTCGACCCGCAGGGAGCCGACGTCGTCGATGTGACCCTGCAGGGTCGCCGCCTTCATCGGCTGGGTGTCCACGAGCGTCGGGATCTGCACGAACCCGTAGTAGAGCGCCACGAACGCCGCGGGCGTGGCCACGAACAGGCCGAGCCGCAGTGAGGCGCGGAAGAACTCCCGCTCCGCCGTGCGCTTGAGGAAGTGGTAGGAGCTCACCCCCGCCACGAACACTCCGCCGGCCATCAGCGCGGCGGTGGCCGCGTGCACCAGCGCGTTGATCGCGTTCGGGTTGGTGAGCATGGCCCCGAAGTCGGTGAGGTAGGCGACGCCGCCGCGCACCTCGTGCCCCACCGGGTGCTGCAGGAAGCCGTTGGCCACCATGATCCAGTACGCCGAGGCGTACGCGGTGAGGGTGACCAGCCAGATCAGCGTGACGTGCACCGCCTTGGGCAGCTTCCCCCAGCCGAAGATCCACATGCCCAGGAAGGTGGACTCGGCGAAGAAGGCGACGATCGTCTCGAGCGCGAGCGGAGCGCCGAAGACGTTGCCGGCGTACTCGGCCAGCCCGCTCCAGGCCAGCCCGAACTGGAACTCCATGACCAGGCCGGTGACGACGCCCAGCACGTAGTTCACGACGTAGATCTGCCCCCAGAACCGGGTCATGCGCTCCAGGAGCGGTGTGCCCCTGAGGGCGTGCCGGGTGTGCATCACCGCGATCAGCGGGGCGAGGCCGAGGGTGAGCATCACGAACAGCCAGTGGAAACCGGCCGTCGTCGCGAACTGGAGGCGCGCCAGCGTCTCGTCCGTCACCGGTGTCCGCCCGTCATCGATGTCCGCCCGTCACCGGCGGGGAGAGGTCCGGGGCGTGGGGGGTGCGACAAATCAGCCCTTTTCTCGCAAAGTCCGCAAGAGTGGACGGATCATATCCTCACACGTCGCGCGGAAGATGATCGGGGCCGTGACCCGATCAGGAGGATGCGGGGGCCGCCCCTGCGGAGCCGAACAGGATGCCGTCGAGCGTCATCGTGAGGTAGCCGGTCAGCTCGCCCGCCGGCATCGCCGCGATGGGACCGTCGGCCAGGACGTACCGGCTGAACGTGACCCCGATGAGGTGCGCGCCGAGCAGGTCGACCCGCAGCGCGACGTCCGGGCCGGTGAGCACGGTGCGGTAGGCGGCGATGCTCTCCTCTCGCATCGCCCGCAGCAGTGCCTTGGCGGCTTCCTGGTCACCGGCCGCGCTGCGTACGAGGGCGATGAAGGGGTCGGCGCTGTCGGCCGACTCCATGCGGGCGACGTAGGCGAGTGCGACCCGCCCCGCCAGGCCCTCGGCGTCCCCCCGGACGCTGTCGGCGAGGTCGCGCGTCCCCGGCACGGCGGCGAGGAAGAGCTGCTCCTTGGAGGAGAAGTGCAGCACCACGAGCCCGTGGGTCACCCCGGCCCGCTGCGCGATCTCCCTGATGGTCGCCTTCGCGTATCCGCGCTCGGCGAAGACCGAGCGTGCCGCGGTGAGGATGGCGGCTCGTCGCGCCTCGGGGTCGCGCACCCGCTTCCTCCGGGGGGCGGGCGCGGGCTCCGCGGCGCTGGACTGTGACGCGTCGGACACCATGCCGCTTACTGTACACGTGGACATTAGGGGCGACGTCGGCGTACATTACTGACCACGTGGTCAGTAGAAGTCCCCGCATACCAGGAGTGATCGCGATGAACCTCGCCCCGCTCTCCCCCGACGACACCACCGTGGTCCTGGTCGACTACGCCGTCGGCTTCGCCAACCTGCTCCGCTCACACGACCTGCGCGAGCACATCGCCAACGTCGCCGGCCTCGCCAGGACCGCCACGGCGTACGGCAGCGGCCTGGTGGTGACCAACGGTGAGGCGTCCAAGCCCTCGGGCCCGCTCTATCCGGAACTGCTGGAGGTCATCGGCGACCGGCCGGTGATCGAGCGCACGACGGCGTTCAACTCCTTCCTCGATCCGGCCTTCGCCGAGGCCGTTCGCGCCACCGGCCGCCGCAGGCTGGTCATCGGCGGCATCGCCACCGACGGGTGCGTGCTGCAGACCGCGCTCGGCGCGTTGCGCGAGGGCTACGAGGCGTACGTCGTGGTGGACGCCACGGCGAGCCTCAGCAGGGAGGCCCACGACGCGGCGGTGCAGCGGATGGCGATGTCCGGCGTCGTGCCGGTCACCTGGTGGTCGCTGGCCGCCGAGTTCCAGTTGGAGCCGCGCTTCGCCGACGCGCCGTACCGCGCGCAGTTGATGAGCGAGTTCCAGCCGGCCATGACGATGGCGGGCCGCACGTTCTTCGCCGGCGTGCGTCAGGGGCGGCTCGCGCCCGCGACGGCCTGAAACCGGGGCCCGCAAAGCAGGGTTAAAGCAGGGTTAGCGGCGCAGCCGGGTCACGGTGGCGTACAGGGCCAGGGAGAGGGCCGCCCAGGTCAGGGTGGCGACCGTGAGGGACAGCCACAGTGGCCAGGTGGTCACCGTGAGCGCCACGATGACGGCGAAGCCGATCAGTCCGAGGGCGCCGAAGGTCGCGCCCCGCACGTCCTGCCCGGCCTGGCGTACGCCCTCCTCCTTGGCGACGAGGGTGACGCTCGCCAGCAGGATCGCCGGGAACGCGAGGAAGATCCCGCCCGCGCGCGGGCCGGCCAGCACGGACACCACCCCGGCGAGGGCCGACACTCCGGCGCCGAACGCGAACCGGACCGCCCAGTCGCGCCTGGGCGGTCGCCGTAGCTCACTGAGCCGCAGCCGCACCTTTCGCTCGTCATCGCAGGCCTGTTCGTCGTCGGAAGCCCGGCCGCCATCAGGAGGTGGCCCGTCGTCGGCAGGCCGCCCGCCGCCGGGAGCCGGGCCGTCGTCTCGGCGGGCGCTCACGACGGGCGCGCCGGTGGCGCGAGGTCCAGGGCCGCCGGCCCGGGAGGCGAGCCGGGGACCGTCGTGGTGCGGACGCCGAGCAGGCCCTGCGGCGCCAGCGCGTGACCGATGGCCACGACGACGCCCCAGACGGCGAGCGCGGCCAGCGCCCCCCGCCAGGCGCCCCACCTGCGCAACAGAGGGACGGCGATCAGGCAGTAGAGGGTGAACCCGACGGCGCCGATCTGCATGCCCCGGGCCGAGGCGAGGACGTCGGGGACACCGGCGATGCCGGCGGTGACGATGAGGCTGGCCAGGGCCACCGAAGGGGCGGCGCAGAACACCCCGGCGAGCCGTTTCGGCGTCAGCATCTCGGCCAGCGCCGCGAAGGCCAGCACGAAGACGCCCCCGGCCAGCGCCTTCAGCACGACCTCCACGATCTGGCCGGTCACCTCGCCCACACCGCGTCCCCTCCCCAGCCGACACAGATGATCGGGGGGCGCCGCTCGCCGGTTGAACCGCGTTGATTTCCGGCACGGGTACGCGCGAAACCCTCGGCGTGGACGGCGTACAGAGCGCGTCAATACTCGGTTCGAACCCGTATGAAAGCCGTCAAGAGCCGCCAAATGCCCCTGATTCCGGACTTTGCTTGTGCTGAGACCGCCGTAGTCCGGCGGACGTGATCACAACCGAGGAGTGGGGATGGCGGACGTCATCTTCGTCGCTCTGACGATCGCGGTGTTCGTGGTCGCAGGGCTCGTCGTGAGGGCGGTGGAGCGCCTGTGAGCGTGATCAACGCCGTCGGTCTCGGCGTGGCCGCTGCGCTGCTGGTCTTCATGGTCGCGGCCCTGTTGTTCCCGGAGCGCTTCTGATGGGCGCGGCAGCGGCGGGGGCCCTGCTCGTGCTTTCCGTCGTCGCGGTGCTCGCCGTCGTCCACCTGCTGCTGGGCGACTACCTGTACCGGGTCTACACCGGCACCCGCCACACCGCGGCCGAGCGCCTCGCCTACCGGCTCATCGGCGTGCGGCCGGACGCCGAGCAGCCTTGGGCGGTCTACGCACGCGCCCTGCTGGCCTTCTCCGCGGTCTCCGTGCTGGTCGTGTACGGCATGCAGCGACTGCAGGACCGGCTGGTCCTCGGCCTCGGGCGGCCCCCGGTGCCCGCCCACGTCGCGTGGAACACGGCCGTCAGCTTCGTGACGAACACCAACTGGCAGGCGTATCCGGGCGAGACCGTGATGGGTCACCTGGTGCAGATGGCCGGCCTGGCGGTGCAGAACTTCGTGTCCGCGGCGGTCGGCATGGCCGTCGCGATCGCGCTCGTGCGGGGCTTCGCCCGCAGGCAGGCCGACACCATCGGCAACTTCTGGGTCGACCTCGTGCGCGGGACGTTCCGGGTCCTGCTGCCGATCGCGTTCGTCGCCGCAGTGGTTCTGGTCGCCGGGGGCGTGGTGCAGAACCTCGCGTCGCCGCACACGGTGACGACGCCGGCCGGGGCCACGCAGAGCATCACCGGCGGGCCGGTGGCGAGCCAGGAGGCGATCAAGGAGCTTGGCACCAACGGCGGCGGCTTCTACAACGCCAACTCCGCCCATCCCTTCGAGAATCCGGCGGGGTGGACGAACTGGCTGCAGATCATCCTGCTCCTGGCGATCCCGGTCGCGCTGCCGCGCACCTTCGGCCGCATGGTCGGCCAGGTGCGTCAGGGACACGCGATCCTCGCCGTCATGGCGGTGATCGCCCTGGTGAGCGTGCTGCTGACGAACGTCTTTGAGATCTCCGGCGGCGCCACCGTCCCCCGCGCCGTCGGGGCGGCGATGGAAGGCAAGGAGGTCCGCTTCGGCGTACCCGGCTCGGCGACGTTCGCCGCGGCCACGACGCTGACCTCGACCGGCGCCGCCGATTCCGCCCATGACTCCTTCACCCCCCTGGGGGGCATGATGACGATGCTGAACATGATGCTCGGTGAGGTCGCGCCGGGCGGCGCCGGTTCCGGCCTGTACGGCATCCTCGTGCTGGCGTTGATCACCGTCTTCGTGGCCGGGCTCATGGTGGGCCGTACGCCGGAGTACCTGGGCAAGAAGATCGGCTCGCGCGAGATCAAGCTGGCCTCGCTCTACTTCCTGGTCACCCCGGCGCTCGTGCTCGCCGGCACGGCCGCGGCGATGGGCAACCGGGCGGGGCTCGCGGCCATGTCGAACGGCGGCCCCCATGGGCTCTCGGAGATCCTCTACGCGTTCACCAGCGCCTCCAACAACAACGGGTCGGCGTTCGCCGGGATCTCGGCGGGCACGCCGTGGTGGTGCGTTGCGCTCGGCCTGTGCATGGTCCTCGGCCGGTTCCTGCCGATCGTCTTCATCCTCGCGCTGGCCGGCTCGCTGGCCAGGCAGGCGCCGGTGCCGGTCTCCGCGGGGACGCTGCCCACCCACCGCCCGCAGTTCGTCGGGATGGTGGCCGGGGTCACAGTCGTCCTCGTCGCCCTCACGTTCCTGCCGGCCCTCGCGCTCGCGCCGCTCGCGGAAGGACTCTCCTAGCCATGCCGACGACGGCATCACCCCGCACGGGCGGCAGGATCGGCGGCGGCCTGCTCAATCCGCGGCAGCTCGTCACCTCGCTGCCCGACGCGCTGCGGAAGCTGAACCCGGTGACGCTGTGGCGTAACCCGGTGATGCTCGTGGTCGAGGTCGGTGCGGCGTTCACGACCGTGCTGGCGTTCAGTAATCCCTCGTTCTTCGCGTGGGCGATCGTGGTGTGGTTGTGGCTGACCGTGCTGTTCGCCAATCTGGCCGAGGCGGTGGCCGAGGGCCGGGGCAAGGCTCAGGCCGCGACGTTGCGGGCGGCCAAGCGCGACACCATGGCCCGGCGTCTGGCGGACCCGGGCGATCCGGCCCGGTGGGAGGTGGTGGGCGCCCCGGAACTGCGGCAGGGTGACCATGTCGTGGTCGAGGCCGGGGAGGTCATTCCGGGTGACGGCGATGTGGTGGAGGGCATCGCCAGTGTGGACGAGTCGGCGATCACGGGTGAGTCCGCGCCGGTGATCCGCGAGTCGGGCGGGGACCGCTCGGCGGTCACGGGCGGCACGAAGGTGTTGTCGGACCGGATCATCGTGCGGATCACGCAGAAGCCAGGGGAGAGCTTCATCGATCGGATGATCGCTCTGGTCGAGGGCGCCGATCGGCAGAAGACCCCCAACGAGATCGCTTTGAACATCCTGCTGGCCGCGCTCACGATCATCTTCCTGATCGCCACCGTCACCATGCAGCCGCTGGCCATCTACTCCAAGGCGCAGAATCCAGGCGTACCGGACACGCCCGCGCTCGGCGCCGAGGGGGTGAGCGGGGTGGTGCTCGTGTCGCTGCTGGTCTGCCTGATCCCGACGACGATCGGGGCGTTGTTGTCGGCCATCGGCATCGCGGGCATGGACCGCCTGGTGCAGCGCAACGTGCTGGCCATGTCCGGCCGTGCGGTCGAGGCCGCCGGAGACGTCAGCACCCTGCTGCTGGACAAGACCGGCACGATCACGTTGGGCAACCGGCAGGCGTCGCAGTTCGTCCCGGTCGAGGACGCCTCGCAACTCGACCTGGCCGAGGCGGCGCAGCTGGCCAGTCTCGCCGACGAGACTCCCGAGGGCCGCTCCGTCGTTGTGCACGCCAAACAGGCCTACGGCCTGCGTGAGCGGCGGCCGGGTGAGCTGGCCCACGCCGAGTGGATCGCCTTCACCGCCCAGACCCGCATGTCCGGGGTGAACCTGGACGGCCGGCAGGTCCGCAAGGGCGCCGCGACCGCCGTGATGAAATGGGTCCGCGACAACGGCGGCCACCCCACCACCCACATCGGGCAACTCGTCGACGGCATCTCCGCCTCCGGCGGCACCCCCCTGGTCGTCGGCGAGATCACCGACGGCGGCACCGCGCGCGTGCTCGGGGTGATTCACCTCAAGGACGTCGTCAAACAGGGCATGCGCGAGCGGTTCGACGAGATGCGCCGGATGGGCATCCGCACCGTCATGATCACCGGAGACAACCCGCTGACCGCCAAAGCCATCGCCGACGAAGCCGGCGTGGACGACTTCCTCGCCGAGGCCACCCCCGAAGACAAACTCGCCCTCATCCGCAAGGAGCAGGAAGGCGGGCGGCTGGTCGCCATGACCGGCGACGGCACCAACGACGCCCCCGCCCTGGCCCAGGCCGACGTCGGAGTCGCGATGAACACCGGCACCTCGGCCGCCAAAGAAGCCGGGAACATGGTCGACCTCGACTCCAACCCCACCAAACTCATCGAGATCGTCGAGATCGGCAAACAACTACTCATCACCCGCGGGGCGCTGACGACCTTCTCCATCGCCAACGACATCGCGAAGTACTTCGCGATCATCCCCGCGATGTTCGCGGCGGTCTATCCCGGCCTGGACACGCTGAACGTCATGCGGCTGCACAGCCCCCAGTCGGCCATCCTGTCCGCGGTGATCTTCAACGCCCTGGTCATCGTCGCCCTGATCCCCCTCGCCCTGCGCGGCGTCCGCTACCGCCCCTCCAGCGCCCCCAAACTGCTCAGCCGCAACCTGTCCGTCTACGGCCTCGGCGGGATCATCGTCCCGTTCCTCGGCATCAAACTCATCGACCTGCTCGTCCAACTCCTGCCTGGGATGTCCTGATGGCTGCGAACGTCATGGAACGCCTGCCGAACACGCTCCGCCGGCACCTCGCGGCGGTCCGGGCCGTCGCCGTGCTGACGGTGATCCTGGGCGTGCTGTATCCCCTGCTGGTGACCGGCATCGCCCAGGTCCTCCTCCCCCACCGGGCCGGCGGCTCGATCCTGCGCGAGGACGGCAGGGACGTGGGCAGCGCCCTCATCGGGCAGAGCTTCACCGGCAGGGACGGCCACCCACTCACGAAGTACTTCCAGAGCCGTCCCTCCGCGGGCGGGTACGACCCGCTGGCCTCGGGCGCGAGCAACCTCGGCCCGCAGGACGTCGTCGACCGGCTGCCCGACCCCCGGGGGACCGGCCAGGCCGCGAGGAAGGGCAGGATCTCCCTGCTGACCCAGGTCTGCGCGCGCTCCAAGGAGGTCGGTGCGCTGGAAGGCGTCAGCGGGGCCCGGCCGTACTGCACCGGCGACGGGGTCGGCGCGGTGCTGAAGGTCTTCCCCGCCGTCGGCACGCCGACCCGGGTGGTCAGCGTCAACCAGGCGTGCCCGGCCACGCCGTTCATCCCGGTCTACCAAGGGGTGAAGGTCGAGTGCGGCAAGCCGGGCGAGGACTACGCGGCCGGACGTACCGTGCCGGTCCGCGGAAACGCCCGAGCGGTCGTCCCGCCGGACGCCGTCACCGCGAGCGGCAGCGGCCTCGACCCGCACATCTCCGTCGCCTACGCCGAACTGCAGGCCCCCCGGGTCGCCAGGGAACGAGGGCTGGACGTACACAGGGTGCGGGCCCTGATCGCGGAGCACACCACCGGCAGGGCGCTCGGGTTCATGGGCGAGCCCGGCGTGAACGTGCTGGAGCTCAACCTGGCCCTCGACAGGAAGAGGTGAGCGGCCATGCCACGCGGGCGGCTGCGGATCTACCTCGGCGCGGCACCCGGGGTCGGCAAGACCTACGCCATGCTGTGCGAGGGGCACCGCCGCGGGGAACGCGGCACGGACGTCGTGGTCGGCCTGGTGGAAACCCACGGCCGCGCACGCACGGCGCAACTGCTGGAGGGACTGGAGATCGTCCCCCGCAGGACCCTGACCTACCGGGGTGCGGCCTTCACCGAGATGGACGTCGACGCGGTCATCGCCCGGCGCCCGCGCGTCGCCCTGGTCGACGAGCTGGCGCACACCAACGTGCCCGGCTCACGCAACGCCAAGCGCTGGCAGGACATCGACGAACTCCTCGACGCCGGGATCGACGTGATCTCCACGGTCAACATCCAGCACCTGGAGTCGGTCAACGACGTCGTCCAGCACATCACCGGCATCCCCCAGCGCGAGACCGTGCCCGACGAGGTCGTACGGCGGGCCGACCAGGTCGAGCTGGTCGACATGACTCCGGAGGCGCTGCGGCGGCGGCTCGCGCACGGCAACGTGTACATGCCGGAGAAGGTGGACGCCGCGCTCGCCAACTACTTCCGCGTCGGCAACCTCACCGCACTGCGCGAGCTGGCCCTGCTGTGGCTCGCCGACGAGGTGGACGAGCAGCTCGACCGCTACCGCGCCGAGCACGGCATCGCCGACACGTGGGAGGCGCGCGAGCGCGTCGTCGTCGCCCTGACCGGGGGACCGGAGGGCGACACCCTGGTCCGGAGGGCGGCCCGCATCGCCGCCCGCACCAAGGGCGCCGACCTGCTCGCCGTGCACGTCACCCGGGCCGACGGGCTCGCCGGCGGCGACCCGGCGCTGCTGGCCCGCCAGCGTGCCCTCGTGGAGAGCATGGGCGGCACCTACCACCAGGTGGTGGGCGACGACGTGCCGCGGGCGCTCCTGGAGTTCGCCCGCGGCGTCAACGCCACTCAGCTCGTGCTCGGCGCCTCCCGGCGCGGCCGGTTCGCCCAGATCTTCAGCAGGGGGGTGGGCGTCGAGACGACCGCCAGGTCCGGCTCGATCGACGTCCACATGATCACGCATGAGCAGGCGAAGAAGGGGCGGGAGCGCCCGCAGCGGTCGCGGGCGGCGCTCACCCGGCAGCGCAGGCTGACGGGGTGGGTCGTCGCGCTCACCGGCCTGCCGCTGCTCACCGCCGTCCTGCTTCCCTTCCGGGGCACGCTGGCGCTGCCCAGCTTCATCCTGCTGTTCCTGACCACCGTCGTGGGCGTGGCGCTGATCGGCGGCATGTGGCCGGCGATCACGGCGGCGGTCGCGACTTCGCTGCTGCTGAACTTCTTCTTCACCCCGCCGCTGCACACGCTGACGATCGCCAATCCGGAGAACTTCTTCGCCCTGGTCGTCTTCGTGTTCGTCGCGGCGGCGGTCAGCATGATCGTGGACGTGGCGGCCCGCCGTACGAGGGAGGCGGCCCGCGCCGGGGCGGACGCGGAGATCCTGTCCGCGCTGGCCGGGCACGTGCTGCGCGGCGAGGCCGCCGTGCCCTCCCTGCTCGCGCGTACGCGGGAGACGTTCGGCCTGGTCTCGGTCACCCTGCTGGAACGGCGGCCCGAGGCGGGGCAGGGACCGGACGACCGGTCCGACCCCTCCTCCTGGCGGATCGTCGCCACCTCGGGGGGAGAGCCGTGCACCTGCCCGGACGCCGCCGGCATCGACGTGGACATCGACGGCGATCTCGTGCTCGCCGCGCGCGGCCGGCTGCTCGACGCGTCCGAGCGCCGCGTTATCGAGGCGTTCGCCGCGCAGGTCGCGGTGGCCCTGCGGCAGGAACGGCTGGAGGAGGAGGCCGGGCAGGCCAGGCCGCTCGCGGAGGCCGACAGGATGCGCACCGCGCTGCTCGCGGCGGTCAGCCACGATCTGCGCACCCCGCTGGCCGCCGCGAAGGCCGCCGTGGAGAGCCTGCGCGCCACCGACGTCGAGTGGTCCGCGGAGGACCGCGCCGAGCTGCTGGAGACCGCGGACGAGTCGCTGGCCAGGCTCGACCGCCTGGTGGCGAACCTTCTCGACATGAGCCGCCTGCAGGCCGGGGTGCTCGGCGTGGCCGCCCAGCCGGTCGCCGTCGAGGAGGTCGTGCCCCGGGCGGTCGACGACATCGAGCCGCTCACCGCCGAGGTGAAGATCGACATCCCGCACGACCTCCCCGAGGTCGTCGCCGATCCGGCGCTGCTGGAGCGGGTGCTCGCCAACCTCGTCGCCAACGCCGTCCGCTACACCCCCGCCGGAGAGAGCGTGCTCGTCACCGCCAGCAGATACGGCAACCGGGCCGAGGTCCGGATAATCG
Organism: Microbispora rosea; assembly: GCF_044460045.1. Taxonomy (NCBI): domain Bacteria; kingdom Bacillati; phylum Actinomycetota; class Actinomycetes; order Streptosporangiales; family Streptosporangiaceae; genus Microbispora; species Microbispora rosea. Next base: position 571,181 of record NZ_JBITJO010000001.1, read on the forward strand.
ACCGTGGGCCCGGTGTGCCACGCGACGCCTACGACCGGATCTTCCTGCCCTTCCAGCGGCTGGGGGACCGGGACAACCACAGCGGGGTCGGACTGGGCCTGGCCCTGGCACGCGGACTGACCGAGGCGATGGGAGGAGAGTTGACGCCCGACGAGACGCCTGGGGGAGGGCTCACCATGATCCTCACCCTGCCCGTCGCCGTACACCTCCACGACCTGCGTGAGAGCCCGGCGGAACACGGCGGTTCCCGGCGGCTCGACGGTTCTCCGGATCTCGACGGTTCTCCGGATCTCGACGGTTCTCCGGATCTCGGCGGTGGAGCGCCGTGAGCCGGATCCTCGTCGTCGACGACGAGCCGCAGATCCTGCGCGCGCTGCGGATCAACCTGGCCGCGCGCGGCTATGAGGTCGTCGTCGCGGTGGACGGCGGCTCCGCGCTGCGCGAGGCCGCGGACCGGCGTCCCGACCTGATCGTGCTGGACCTCGGGCTGCCCGACATGGACGGGGTCGAGGTCATCCACGGCGTACGCGGCTGGAGCAGCGTGCCGATCATCGTGCTGTCGGGGCGCACCGGCAACCAGGACAAGATCGACGCGCTGGACGCCGGCGCGGACGACTACGTCACCAAGCCCTTCGGGGTGGACGAGTTGCTGGCCCGCGTGCGCGCGGTGACCCGGCGCACCGGCTCCCGGGAGAGCGAGCCCGCCCGCGTACGGGTCGGGGAGCACGTGATCGACCTCGCCGAGAAGACCGTCTCCGGCGACGTACGGCTGACGCCGACCGAGTGGCACATCCTCGAACTCCTCGTGCGCAATCCCGGCAAGCTGATCAGCCAGCGGCAGCTGCTGAGCGAGGTGTGGGGCGCGCAGTACGTCAAGGAGACGCACTACCTGCGGCAGTACATGGCCCAGCTCCGGCGCAAGCTGGAGAAGGAGCCCGCCCACCCCGCCCACCTGATCACCGAGCCGGGCATGGGCTACCGCTTCACTCCCTGACGGCCGCACTCCGACGTCGTGCCGCGGCGGCCCTTCGATCGCTCCGGCACGACGCTTCGGGACGGCGCTTCGGAGGAGGACGGCTCGGGACGGCCTGGGACGCGTCGGGACGGCTCGGGACGGGTTCGGGGAAGGGAACGTCGGGACGCCTCGTGGGGGCGGAACTGTCGGTCGGGTGCGGAAGAATCCCTTCATCATGACCACCACCACCGCGCCGACGAATCCCGCGCCGACCATCCCCGCGCAGGCGGACGTGCCCGCACGTTCCCTGCCGGTCGAGCTCGTCGACGGCCCGGGGGGCGGGCTCTACCTGCTCCCCTTCGCGCCGCTCACCCCGGACGACTGCGAGGCCCTGTCCGTGCTCCTCGCCGCCCGTGCCGCCGCCGTACGCCGGAGGGAATCCGCATGATCGTCTGGCTGAACGGGACGTTCGGCGTGGGGAAGACCACCACGTCGGCGGAGCTCGTGCGGTTGATCCCGGAGGCTCATTTCTTCGACCCCGAGCAGGTGGGCATCATGCTCAGGCATGCCACGGGCCTGCCCAAGGTCGAGGACTTCCAGGACTGGGCGCTCTGGCGGACGCTCGTCGTAGAGACCGTCACGCGACTGGCCGGGCAGCTCGGCGGCGTCCTCGTCCTGGCCCAGACCGTCCTGGCCGAGGACTACTGGCAGGAGATCCGCGCTGGCCTGGAGACGGCGGGCATCCCGCTGCACCACTTCGTGCTCCACGCCGACCGGGCCACGCTCGTCCGCAGGATCGAGGGGGACCCGCAGCTGCCCCCGTCATGGCGGCTGGACCATCTGACGGCCTACCAGGACGCACTCCCCTGGCTCAGCCGCGAGGCACGGATCATCGACACGACGCACCTCCCCCCGACCGAGGTCGCGGCGCACATCGCCGCCGCCGTCACACCCGATCGGACCTGACCCCGCCCTTCACCCACTGTTCACAGGGCTCAGGCGAGCGTGTATTCCGTGTCTCCGAAGTCGGCCACCACCCGCAACCTGCCGCCCAACGCCTCGACGTAGGACCGGAGGGTCGACACCTCGGCTCTGTCAATCTCTCCGTGCTCGATCGCGGACACTCGAGGAGCGGAAACACCCATCAGCGCGGCGACATCCCGCTGGGTCAAGTCCTGCTCCTGCCGAATCTCCGCAAGCCGGTGGGCGCGTGCTTCCGCGGCCAACCGATCCATGTCGGTCCTTTTCTGTTCCTCCGACCGCACCGGCAGTCCTGAGGCCTCACGGCGCTCATGCACCCTGCGCTTGGTTTCCTCCCAGCCCACAGAGGTCATTCGTACTCCCTGATTTTCAGCTCGATGAGATGAGCCTCGTAGCGCTTTTCGGCCAGCGGGATATTAACGTCGTACCATTTCTGCCAGTTCCCCGCTTTGTCGCCCGCAACCAGGAGCACCGCTCGGCGTACCGGATCGAAGGCGAACAGGATGCGGATCTCGCTGCCACCCACAGATCCCGGTCGCAGCTCCTTCAGATGGTGAAGCTCGGCGTCCTTGATGCGATCTACTAGTGGACGCCCAAGCGCGGGGCCGGCCTCGGCCAGCATGTCTATGGCGTCCTCGACCTGCTCCGCACTATCCCAGTCCTCCTCGGCGAGTGCTTCGAACCACGCCGCGACCTCCGCGACCAGGACCACTTCCCATTGAGCCACGACGCGCAGGTTAACGCAAGTGTTAACTTCGCAGGTCGGTAATGGAGCGATCGGATCGGTGGGCCATGGTTAGTGTGGCGCGGATCACATCGGGTGCATGTCACGAATGGGCGGGCCGCTTCCATCTGCTGGTCGTCAACGGTCAGACGAGGAGGCGGAACGATGAGCGCACAGCACGAAGCCGGCGCGGCGACCATCCACCGAGTGGTGATCCTGGGTGCGGGATACGCGGGCCTGTCCGCGGCGATCCAGCTCGCGTCGAGGGTCGGGCCGGGCGAGAACGTGCGGGTGACCCTGGTGAACGCGCAGGAGCGGTTCACCGAGCGGCTGCGGCTGCACATGACGGCGAGCGGGCAGCGGCTCGCCGAGCTGAGCATCCCCGAACTGCTGGAGGGCACGGGCGCGCACTTCGAGCGCGGGTGGGTGACGGCGGTGGACGTGAACGCGAAGACCGTGCGGATCGACGACGAACACGTCCTGCCCTACGACACGCTGGTGTACGCGCTGGGCGGCGTGGCCGACACGGCGGCGGTCCCGGGGGTCGAGGACCACGCGTACACCCTGAACAGCGCCCAGGACGCCGAGGTGCTGGCCGACCGGCTGTCGCGGCTCGGCAGGGGCACGGTGGTGGTCGTCGGCAGTGGGCTGACCGGCGTCGAATCGGCCGCGGAGATCGCCGAACGGCACCCGGAGCTGAACGTCGTGCTGCTGGGCCGCAGCGAGCCAGGGGCGGCCATGAACCCGAAGGCCAGGGCATACGTCCGGGCCGCGCTCGACCGCCTGAAGGTGGAGGTGCGCAGCGGGGCCGAGGTGGTGAAGGTGCTGCCCGGCACGGTCGAGCTGGCCGGCGGGGAGAGCGTGGCGGCCGACGCGGTCCTGTGGACGAGCGGCACGCGGGTGTCGCCGCTGGCGTCCGCCGCCGGGCTGACCGTCGACGAGCACGGCCGCATCGTCACCGACGCCGCGCTGCGGTCGGTGTCCCACCCCGAGGTGTACGCCGTGGGTGACGCGGCGGCGATCCGCCAGGGGTACGGCGTCATGCACGGCACCTGCCAGAGCGGCATGCCGACCGGTGTGCACGCCGCGCTGTCGATCCTCCGGGAGCTGAAGGGCAAGCGGCCCAAGCCGTTCCGCTTCGGCTACTACCACACGCCGGTCAGCCTGGGCCGGCACGACGCGGTCGTGCAGTTCACTCACCCCGACGACAGCCCCCGGCGGCTGCACCTGACGGGCCGCGTCGCCGTCCGATACAAGGAGACGGTGACTGCCGCACCGTGGCCCACGTGGGGCCGCATGAAGAAGATGCCCGCCTCGGGCGTGTTCTGGCCCCGCGGGGGCCGCTTCACCCGCGTCCGGGAGGCGTGATGACCCAGCCCCCCGACAAGGCCCGGCCCCCCGACATGGCCCGGCCCCCCGACATGGCCCGGCCCCCGTACCTGACCGAGACCGCCGACCTCGACCAGCAGGTGTTCGTCCAGCACCGGAACCTGCTGTTCTCGGTGGCCTACCGCTTCCTCGGAAGCGCGGCCGACGCCGAGGACGCGGTCCAGGACGCCTGGCTCAACTGGTCGGCGGCCGACCGTTCGCAGGTGGCCGACCCGAAGGCGTACCTGACGCGGATCGTGTCGAACGTGGCGCTGGAACGGCTGCGCTCCACGCAGCGCAAGCGTGAGGCCTATGTGGGGCCGTGGCTTCCGGAGCCCATCCTGACCAGCGGAGACACCGCCGAGACCGTCGCGGACGCCGAGTCGGTGTCGATGGCGATGCTCGTCGTGCTGGAGACGCTGAGCCCGCTCGAGCGTGCGGTGTTCGTGCTGAAGGAGGTCTTCGACTTCAGCCACGCCGAGATCGCGGAGGCGGTCGAGCGGTCCGAGGCCGCCGTGCGGCAGGCCGCGCACCGCGCCCGCGAACACGTGCGGGCCCGGCGGCCGCGCTTCGCGACGGACCGGTCGCGGCAGCGTCAGGTCACCGAGCGGTTCTTCGCCGCCGCCACCGGCGGTGACGTGAACGCCCTGATGGAACTGCTGTCCCCGGACGTCACCCTGTGGACCGACGGCGGCGGCAAGGTCCGCCAGGCCCTGCGCCCGGTCGTGGGCGCGGCGACGGTGGCCGCCTGGTTCGCGGCCGTCGGCACGGTCAGCTACCAGGGCGTCGAGCCCGCCGACATGAACGCCGAGCTCGTCGAGATCAACGGCGGTCCCGGCATCGTCTTCAGCGCTCCGGGTCGCGTGGTCGCCACCGTCACCTTCGATTTCGACACCGACGGCCGGATCACCACCATCCATAACGTGGCCAACCCGGACAAACTCCAGGCAGTCGCCGATGGCACCACCCGCAGCCTCGGGACGCGCTGAGCACCGGCCTCCGGCAGGCGCGGCGGCGACGGCCGCCGCGCCCGGCGGCGAGGCCGTCGACGAACGCGGCTCAGCACACGCAGCAGGTGGAGCAGGGCTCGGCGTCCGGCAGCGTGACCCACAGGCAGCACGTGCGGCGGCGATATCCGTCGCCGTCGGCCGCGAGCAGTCCGGCCACCGGTGGCCCGATCTCGGCCAGCAGGCGGGCCGCCTCGGCGTACGACCCGAGCGTGAGCAGCGGGTGGGCGAACGCCTCCGCGGTGGAGCCCCACAGGGTGCGCTCGCCCACCTTGGTCAGGGTGCTGAGCGTCCTGACGAACGGATACTGGCTCTCCAGGAGCGCCTCCCCGATGGCCGACGCGAGGTCGGGGACGACGACGGTGCCCTCGGCCCCGGCCAGCGGGTCGCCGGGGAGCACGGCCACGGTCACCCGCGACGCCGCGACCGTCACTCCGGCGGCGGACGGCCTGACCAGCGTGTCCTCCAGGCGCATCAGCGGCACCCGGCGGCCGAGCCCCCAGCCCAGGGCCATCGGCATCGTGTGCCAGTAGCCGTAGGTCTTCCACAGCAGCGCCGCCGCCACGTGACGCGGCGCGCTCCAGCGTCCGGCCGTCTCGTCCACCAGCGCGAGCAGACCCTCGTACGGCTCCCGCACCAGGTCGGCGGCGGGGACCCAGCCGGGGGAGTCGTCGGCGACCAGCCTGGGCAGGACCCCCAGCACGCCGCCCCGCTCCGCCGCGAGGCCTTCCAAGTGGCTGGAAAGGGCGTCGAGCAGCACTCCGCACTCCTTGATGTCAGTGGTGGTCTCTGGCGAGGAAGAGCAACCGGGCCCGCTTGTCCGGCAGGTCGATCTCGGGCCCGAGGGTGAAGCCGGTCCGCAGCATCCGGTCGATCATCTTGTCGTTGCGGATGTCCGGCTCGGCCACGATCCGGGTGTGGCGCGGATCGGAGAACACGTACGCCAGGAGCACGGACACCAGGGCGGGGGTGAAGCCGCGCTCGCCCTCCCCCGTCGCCGGCCCGAGGAGCAGGTGGACGCCGAAGTCGCCCGGCTGGACGTCGTAGCACTCCCCGACCGGGTCGGCCTCGGGCTCGTACGTCTGGAAGAGCGCCACCGGATGGCCGTCGCGATGGACGAGATAGGAGTGATGGGTGGCCAGGCCGTCCAGGTAGTCGTAGATCTCCAGAACCCGCATCCGGCTCGCGCCGAGCATGCCCCAGAACCGGGCCCGCTCCTCGGTGACCCACGAGTGGATCAGGTCGGCGTCGGCCGGCGGGTCCACCGGCACGATGCGGAAGGCGCCGAATCCCTCGACCACCTGCTCCCACACGGCTTCGCGTCGCCGTGCGGAGGCCGTGGTGTGCGCTTCAGAGGTCATGCCGCTCCTCGGTGAGTAGGTCCCAATCCGTGATCACCGGCACGAGCGCGCCGCGCAGCCACAGCGGGTGCTGGTCGCGCCAATGCGGGTCGCCGGGCACGCCGCTCGCACCGAACGGGACGATCCACAGGCTTCCGTCGCGCCGCGCGAGGTCCCAGACGTAGCGCGCCGCCGGGCCCCGGGCACAGTGATGGGTGACGCCCGGCACGCTCGACGTGGACAGCACGCAGTCGTGGTCGCCCGGCAGGCCCGCCTCCATCGGCGCGACGCCGTCCACCGATCCCGGCCCGTCCACCGAGCCCGCGTTGTCCACAGGGGACGGGATCGCGGGGGATGAGACGGCAGGGGACGGCAGCGCCCGCCAGGGGGCGAGCCGGTGCAGGTCACCCCACCGGACGCCGGCCGGCTCGCCGGTTGCCGCCACGTCCTCCAGCGCCGCCCTGGCGAGTTCTGCGAGGGCCGCCCGATCCAGCCCGGGCAGCGCGCCGGTCGTCAGCAGGCTCTCCAAGGCGTACGCGACCCGGGGAGTCAGCGCGAGCCACGGCCGGAAGACCTCGGGAGCCCCCGCGTCCAGTCCGGCCAGGGAGGCCAGGGCGGGGTGGGCCGCCAGGCGCCGCACCACCTCGGCGCGGACCACCGCGTACGCCGCCGCGCCGGTGCTGTCGGCGTCCATGCGCCGGTCCCAGGCCGACAGCCGGCCCCGCAGGCGTACGGCCTCGGGGCTGAGCCCGTCCAGCCCGTCCAGCAGGTCGAGGAGAGGCCCGGCGCCGGGCAGCAGGGTGTCGGTGTGGACGGCCGCCATGTCCCCGGCCGACCAGCGCGGCGTGCCGTCGAGCAGGCGCCTGATCCGGTCGGCGCGGTGGGGCGGGGCGAACTCGACGCCGAGCGGCGCGGCGATCCCCCGTTCGTTGGCCATGACCGTGATGCCGCGGACCGTGCGGCGGGGCATGGGCGCCTGCCGGTCGCGCCACTCGTGGCCCGGCTCCCAGGCGGGCACGGCCCGCAGCGCGTTGTCCGGGTGACGGGCGGGCACCACCCCGGCGACCCGGTGCAGCAGGCCACCGGCGGTGTCCGCGGCGAGCACGACGTTGACGGGCTCGGCCCAGCGGTCGAGCGCCCGGTCCACGTCGGCCACGGTCGTCGCCCGCAGCAGCGCGGGCAGCGCCGCGAACCCCAGGTCACGGCGCACCCGAGGTGGGTAACGCAGGCTCATCGCCTCCCACACGCGTCCGTGGCCGGTCTCCCACGCGACGCGGGCGTCCGCCATGACGACCGGGCCGCGCGCGGTCTCGACAACCTCGATCTCGACCGGGGCCTCCCCCGCCACCTCGACGACCTCGACGTGGGCGGTGCAGGGACGCCAGCCGTCCGGTCCCAGTGCTTCGACGCCGCCGTCCCCGCGCCGGAGCCGCTCGCGGTAGAGGTCCTGATAGTCGGCCATGGCGTTGGTGATCGCCCAGGCGACCGAGCCGGCGTGCCCGAAGTGGGCGATGCCCGGTACGCCCGGCACGGCCAGCCCAACCACGTCGAACTCGGGACAGGCCAGGCGGATCTGCTGATAGAAGCCGGGGTCCTCGATGAACCGGTGGGGATCGCCCGCGATCAGGGCCGCGCCGGTGGCGGTGCGATCCCCGGGGACCAGCCAGCCGTTGCTCCCGCCGGTGCCCGGCCCGTCGGCCGCGAACAGCGCGACCGCATCGGGACCGAGCCGTTCGGCCACCGCCTCGCGCCACAGCTTGGCGGGGAAGTGCGCGAAGAGGATGTGGTGGGACAGCCAGATCGCCATCGGCGTCCACGGCTCCCACCGGCCCGGCGCGAGCCCGCCTGCACTGAGCCCGCCTGCACTGAGCCCGGCCGCACCGACGCCGCCCGCACCGAGCCCGCCCGCGGGCCCTGTCACGTCGTGCTCTGCCGCCTCGTGCCGTGCTGTTTCGTATTGTCCCGCCGTGAACTCCGGAGCCCGGCGCGCTCCTTGGGGAAGCCCGGCGTTGACGCCGTCCACGTAGGCGCTCACCCAGCGCGCCGTGTCGTCGTCCAGGGCGTGCAGGCAGCGCTCGGCGGTGTCCGCGAGCCGGGCCTGCCGGGCGAAGCGGTCCCACGCGACGGCGTCCGGCCCGAGGACCGCCGCCGACGTGCCGGTCGCCCGCCGCCGCTCGACCTCGATCTGCCAGGCCCGGTCGAGGGCCGTGACTCGTCCCTGGGCGAAGGCCAGTTCGTACGGATCGCCCGCGCGTAGATGGGGGATGCCCCAGGCGTCCCGATACAGCCTGCTCACGACGCCGCTCCCGGCGGAGTCCGCATCATCGCGTGGCCGGTTCCGTACGGCGGCGGGCGGCGGGAACGACCAGCGGAGTGCCGGTCTCCGGGTCGTCGATCACCCGGCAGGGCAGCCGGAAGACCTCCTCCACCAGGCCGGCCGTCATGACCTCTCCGGGCGGCCCGGCGGCCACGACGCGGCCGTCGCGCATCGCGATCAAATGGGTGGCGTAGCGGGCGGCGTGGTTGAGGTCGTGGAGCACCGCCACGAGCGTGCGTCCACGCTCCTCGTGCAGCCGGGCGCACAGGTCGAGGACCTCGATCTGATGGGCGATGTCCAGATAGGTCGTCGGCTCGTCCAGGAGCAGCAGCGGCGTCTCCTGCGCCAGTGCCATCGCGATCCACACGCGCTGGCGCTGCCCCCCGGACAGCTCGTCGACCAGGCGTCCCGCCAGGTCGGCGACCCCGGTGGCCTCCATCGACTCGCGCACCACCCGCTCGTCGTCGGCCGACCACTGGCGCAGCAGCCGCTGGTGGGGATAGCGCCCGCGGCCGACCAGCTCGGCGACCGTGATGCCGTCCGGTGCGACGGACGTCTGGGGCAGCAGGCCGAGGGTCCTGGCGACCTTCCTCGCGGGCAGGGAGGTGATGTCCCGCCCGTCGAGCAGCACGGTTCCGGCGGCCGGCCGGAGCGTGCGCGCCAGCGCCCGCAGCAGCGTGGACTTGCCGCAGGCGTTGGGCCCGATGATCACGGTGAAGGACCGGTCGGGGATGTCGACGTCGAGGCCCTCGGCGACGACCATCTTGTCGTAGGAGAGGGTCAGCGCGCTGCCGCTGAGGCGCGGCCCGTCGTCGTGCGGTCCTGCCATGGCGTTCCTGTCCACGATCGTGTCGGTCAAATCCGTCCCGCCTTCCGCTGGGCGGCGAGCAGCCAGACGAGGTAGCCGCCGCCGAGCACTCCCGTCACCACTCCGACGGGCAGCTGGTGGCCCGCGAACAGCCGCTGCGCGGCCAGGTCGGCGCCGGTCAGCAGCGCCGCGCCCGTGCACGTCGCGGCGAGCAGGTTCGGCCCGGGCGCCCCGGTCATCCGCCTGGCCAGGTGCGGGGCGGTGAGCGCGACGAACGACACGGGCCCGGCGGCCGCCGCCGCCAGGGACGTGAGCAGCACGGCGGCGCCCAGCAACACCAGGCGCATGCCCTGCACCCGCACCCCGAGGCCGCGCGCCAGGTCGTCGCCCATCTCCGTGATGGCCAGCGGGCGCGCGCAGCCGAGCAGCACCACCGGCGCCAGCACCGCCATCGCGGCGAGCAGCGGGAGGACGTCCTCCCAACCGCGCGCGTCCAGGCTCCCGGTGAGCCACAGCATGGCCCGCGCCGCCTCCATCAGCCGCCCCCGGGTCAGCAGGTAGCCGTTGACGCCGGTGAGGATCGCGGTGGCGCCGATGCCCACCAGCACGAGGCGGTGGCCGTGCAGGCCACCGCGCCAGGCCAGCGCGTAGATGACCACTCCGGTGACGATCCCGCCGAGCACCGCGCCGCCCGCGAGCGCCGCGCTGCCGCCTCCCGTGACGACCACGAGGAGCGCCCCCGCCGACGAGCCCTGGGTGAACCCGAGCAGGTCGGGGCTGCCCAGCGGGTTGCGTACGAGCGACTGGAAGACCGCGCCGGCCAGTGCGAGGGCGGCGCCGACGAGCAGCGCGGTGACCACGCGGGGCAGCCGGAGCTCGTGCACGACGAAGTCCTCGGCCGGGCTGCCGCCGCCCAGGACGGTGCGGACGACGTCGGAGGGGCTCATCGGATAGTCGCCGCCGCCCACCGCGAGCACGCCGAAGCCGAGCGCGAGCAGCAGGCAGCCGGCTCCGACGGCGACGGCCCTGAACCGCAGGGGCATGCCGCCGGCGATCCTTCGGACGGGCATGGACCTCACGGCGGTCATGCGCGGACCTTCCTTCGCACGAAGTACAGGAACAGTGGGCCGCCGAGCACCGCCGTGACGATGCCCGCCTGCAGCTCGCCCGGCCTGACCACCAGCCGCCCGAGCACGTCGGCGCCGAGCAGCAGCACGGGCGCGAGCAGCGCGCAGCAGGGGAGCATCCAGCGCTGGTCGGGGCCGGTCAGCGCCCGGACGAGGTGCGGCACCATGAGCCCGACGAAGACGATGGGCCCGCAGGCCGCCGTCGCCGCCCCGCACAGCAGCGTCACCGCCACGATGGCGCCCGCGCGGACCCTGGCGGGATGCGCGCCGAGCGAGCGCGCCGACTCGTCGCCGAGCGCGAGCGCGTTGAGCGGCCTGGCCAGGGCCAGCGCCAGCAGCAGGCCCGCCGCGATGAACGGCGCCATCATGGCCGCGGTCGCGCCCGGCGCGCTCGCCAGCGAGCCGACCGTCCAGAAGCGCATGGTCTCCAGCGAGGCCGCGTCGAGCAGCATCGTCCCGTTCACGTACGAGTAGAGCGCGGCGTTGACGGCGGCTCCCGCGAGCGCCAGCCGGGCCGGGGTCGCCGCGCGCCCGCCGCCCACGGCGTACACCAGCACGGACACGGCCGCCGCGCCGGCCAGGGCGAACCAGACGTAGCCCTGGAACGTCGCCACCCCGAAGATCCCGGAGGCCGTGGCGACCGCCGCCGAGGCGCCCGCGTTGATCCCCAGCAGGCCGGGGTCGGCCAGGGGGTTGCGGGTCAGCGCCTGCATGACGCCGCCCGCGACTCCCAGCGCGACTCCGGCGAGCAGCCCGAGCAGGGTGCGCGGCAGCCGCATCTGGTGGACGACCGTGTAGGCGGCCGAGCCGGCGTCGACGAGCCCGTGCCAGACCTCGGCCGGGGAGAGCTGCCGGGCGCCGAGACCGAGGCTGAGCACGAGGACGGCGCCCAGGGCGATCGCCGAGCCCAGCAGCGCCGCGGCGCGCCGGCCGTTTTCCGCGCGTTTTCGCGGCGGCCCCGCAGGCTCGCTGATCTGCGCGGACTCCATGACGACCACGACCGGCTCCGGTGGGGGCGGGGGGCGATTTCCATCACCCCTCTGGACAAGAACTTAGGTAAGGGTAACCTAACTAACGATCAGCCCCCAAGACTCCGGGGCATGCGAGAGAAAGACGAACCGTGCGAAACCTGAACTCCCCCACGTCACGTCGCGGCTTCTTCGCGGCGGGCGGAGCGGCCGTGCTCACCCTGGCGCTGGCCGCCTGCGGGTCGAGCGATCCTGCGCCCTCCTCCGCAGGTCAGAGCGCGAAATCGTGGTCCTTCACGGACGACAGGAAGGAGGCGGTCACGGCCGCGGCCGTCCCGTCGCGGGTCGTGGCGTTCACCGGGACGGCGGCGGTGCTCGCCGACTACGGCCTGCAGCAGAAGGTCGCGGGCGTCTTCGGTGAGACCAAGCGCGCCGACGGCTCGCCCGACCCGCAGGCCGGCGACCTGGACGTGAACAAGGTCACGATCCTCGGCAACGTCTGGGGCGAGTTCAACATCGAGAAGTACGCCGCGCTGCGTCCCGACCTTCTCGTCACGCACATGTACGACCCCGGGGCCCTGTGGTACGTCCCGGACGAGAGCAAGGACAAGATCGTCAAGCTGGCCCCGACCGTGGCCGTCAGCGTGGCCCGTGTGCCGATGACCGAGCCGATCGAGCGGTACGCCGCCCTCGCCGAGTCGCTCGGCGCGGACCTCGGCGCTCCTAAGGTCGCCGAGGCCAAGGCCAGGTTCGAGGCCGCCGCCGAGAGCGTGCGGAAGGCGGTCGCCGACAACCCCGGGATCAAGGTCCTGGCCGCCTCGGGCAGCCCCGACGTGCTGTATGTCTCCAACCCGGAGGTCAACACCGACCTCATGTACTTCACCCAGCTGGGGGTCGACGTGGTCAAGCCGGAAAAGCCCGGCGACGGCGGCTACTACGAGAACCTGAGCTGGGAGAACGCCGACAAGTACGACGCCGACCTGATCCTGCTCGACAACCGAAGCACCGCGCTGCAGCTCAAGGACCTGACGTCCAAGCCGTCCTGGGGCACGCTGCCCGCCGTTAAGGCCGACCAGGTCATCGGCTGGGATCCCGTGCCGCGCTTCTCGTACGCCGGAGCCGCGCCGATCCTGGAGAACCTTGCCTCGGCGATCCGGAACGCCAAGAAGCTCGGCTGACCCCACGTCGGAGAAATCACCCGGGGACACGTGTCGACTCCCAATAGTTAGGTTTGCCTAACCTAACTCCTAGCGGTAAGGATGACAATGACCTATCCCCATGCCGGGGCCGCGCGACCGTACCTGTTCAACGACCGCACGGTGGAGGGATACCGGCGGGCGATGGCCGAGGGAACCGAGCGGGTGGCCGATCGGATCCGGCACGCCGACCGGCCGTTCAGCGGCGTGTCCCCGGAACGGCTCGCGCCGGAGATCGCCGCGATCGACCTCGAACGGCCGCTGCACGATCACGCCGCCGCCCTCGACGAGCTCGAACGGGTCTACCTGCGTGACGCCGTCTACTTCCACCACCCGCGCTACCTGGCCCACCTCAACTGCCCGGTGGTGATCCCCGCGCTGCTGGGAGAGGTGGTGCTGTCGGCGGTGAACTCCTCCCTCGACACCTGGGACCAGAGCGCGGGCGGCACGCTCATCGAGCGCCGCCTGATCGAGTGGACGGCCGGCCGGATCGGCTTCGGCCCCGCCGCCGACGGCGTCTTCACCAGCGGCGGCACGCAGTCGAACCTCCACGCCCTGCTGCTCGCGCGCGAGGAGGCCCGTACGGACGCCCCGCCGGCGCGGCTGCGCGTGATCACGTCAGAGGCCGGGCACTTCAGCGTGCGCAAGGCGGCGAATCTGCTCGGCCTCGGGCCTGACGCCGTCGTCACCGTGGAGACCGACGACGAACGGCGGATGCGGCCGGCCGCGCTCGCCCGCGAACTCGACCGCTGCCGCCGCGCCGGACTGGTGGTCATGGCCGTGGCGGCCACCGCGGGCACCACCGACTTCGGCTCCATCGACCCCCTGCCGGAGATCGCCGACCTGTGCGCAGCGGCGGGGGTGTGGCTGCACGTGGACGCGGCCTACGGCTGCGGGCTGCTGGTCTCCCGCAGACGGCGGCACCTGCTCGACGGGATCGAGCGGGCCGACTCGGTCACCGTCGACTTCCACAAGTCCTTCTTCCAGCCGGTCAGCTCCAGTGCCGTGCTGGTGCGCGACGGCGCGGTGCTGCGGCACGCGGCCCACCACGCCGACTACCTCAACCCTCGGCGGATGGCCGAGCGGGGCATCCCCAACCAGGTGGACAAGAGCCTGCAGACCACCCGCCGCTTCGACGCGCTCAAGCTCTGGCTGACGCTGCGGGTCATGGGCCCGGACGCGGTCGGCGAGCTGTTCGACGAGGTCGTCGACCGCGCCGCGGAGGCGCACGCCCTGGTCGCGGCGGACCCGCGTTTCGAGGTCGTCACGCGGTCGCCGCTGAGCACGCTGGTCTTCCGCTACCTGCCGCCGGATCACCTGCAGCACGGGGGCGTCGGCCGCAAGCTCGCCGACGACGCGAACCTGCACGCCCGCGAGGCGCTGGCCGCCTCCGGCGAGGCCGTCGTCGCGGGGACCACGGTCGACGGCCGCCACTACCTGAAGTTCACCCTGCTCAACCCGGAGACCACGCTGGACGACGTCGCACACGTCCTCGACCTCCTCGCCGGACACGCCCAGCGGTACGTGGACGACCTCGCCCCGCTCGCCGACCACCCGGAGATGACGCATGTCTGCTCATGACTTCGTCGCGATCGGGCTGGGGCCCTTCAACCTGGGCCTGGCCTGCCTGGCCGAGCCCATCGCCGAGCTCGACGGCGTGTTCCTGGAGGCGAGGCCCGGCTTCGCCTGGCACCCCGGGATGATGCTCGACTCCGTGACGCTGCAGACGCCGTTCATCGCCGACCTCGTCACGCTGGCCGACCCGACCTCGCCGTACTCCTTCCTGAACTACCTGAAGGAGACCGGCAGGCTCTATCCCTTCTACATCCGCGAGAGCTTCTACCAGCTCCGCGCCGAGTACGACGCGTACTGCCGGTGGGCCGCCGCGCGGCTGCGCAGCGTCCGCTTCGGCCACCGCGTGACCTCGGTGGCGTACGACGAGGCCGACGGGCACTACGTCGTACGCGCGGTGACGGAGAACGGTGAGGAGACCGAGCACCAGGCCCCGCACCTCGTGCTCGGCACCGGCACCCCGCCGTACGTGCCGGAGGCCTGCCGCGACCTCGGCGGCGATCTCGTGCACAACACCGGCTATCTCGACGCCAAGGCCGCGCTGCAGGCCAAGGAGAGCATCACGATCGTCGGCAGCGGGCAGAGCGCCGCGGAGATCTACCGCGACCTGCTGGCCGACATCGACGCGCGCGGCTACCGGCTGAACTGGGTGACCAGGTCCCCGCGGTTCTTTCCGCTGGAATACACCAAGCTGACCCTGGAGATGACCTCGCCCGAGTACGTGGACTACTTCCATGCGCTGCCGGAGGACACCCGATATCGCCTCGAAAGCGAGCAGAAGGGCCTCCACAAGGGCATCGACGCGGCGCTGATCAACGAGATCTTCGACCTGCTCTACGCGAAGACCGTCGACGGCCCGATCCCAACCCGGCTGCTGACCTGCACCGAGCTGCGCGAGGCGGCCTACGACGCCGGCCGGGGCGAATACACGCTCGGGCTGCGCCACGTGGAGCAGGAGCGCGACTTCACGCTCGTCACGCAGGGCCTCGTGCTGGCCACCGGCTACCGCTACACGCCCCCGGACTTCCTCGAACCCGTGCGCGACCGGATCCGGTGGGACCGGCACGGCCGGTTCGACGTGGCCAGGAACTACAGCGTCGACGTCACCGGCCGCGGGATCTTCGTGCAGAACGGCGCCACCCACGCCCACAGCGTGACCTCCCCCGACCTCGGCATGGGCCCCTACCGCAACTCGTGGATCATCGGCCAGATCCTCGGCCGGGAGCACTACCCCATCGAGAAGACCATCGCCTTCCAGGAGTTCGGCGCGCCCGAGGGCGTGGTCGCATGAGTGACGTCCTCTTCCGCCGCGCCGACGACCGGGTCGGCGAGCTCGCCGTACGCCGCCTCGACCCGGCGGCCGACGCCGAGACCGTGCACGCCTGGGTCACCCACCCCAAGGCCGTGTTCTGGATGATGCAGGACGCCGACGTCACCCGGGTGGAGAAGGAGTATCGCGAGATCGTCGAACACCCGCACCGGGACGCGTTCCTCGGTCTGGTGAACGGCCGCCCGGCCTTCCTGGCCGAGCGCTACGACCCCGCCCGGGTCGAGCTGGCGGGCCTCTACGACGCCGAGGAGGGCGACGCCGGCATGCATTTCCTGTGCGCGCCCGCCGAGACCCCGATCCACGGCTTCACCCGTGCCGTGATCACCACGGTCATGGAACTGCTGTTCGCCGATCCCGCGACCCGGCGGGTGGTGGTCGAGCCCGACGTGCGCAACACGGCGGTGCACGCGCTCAACACGGCCGTCGGCTTCGAGGTCGTCGGCACCGTCGCCAAGCCGGAGAAGGACGCCCTGCTGAGCGTCTGCACCCGGGAGCGGTTCCTCGCGGCGACCCGGGAGGCGACGGCGTGAATCCCGTCCAGGCGGTCTCCCATCTCACCCCCGCCACCTGGGAGAAGGCCAACCGGCGGCTGGTGCGCAAGGCGCTCGCCGAGTTCGCCCACGAGCGGCTGCTCACCCCGCAGCCGCTCGGCGACGGGCGGTGGGCCGTGCGCGGCGACTCCGGCGAGGTGGAGTATCGCTTCACCGCCGCGGTCATGTCCCTCCACCACTGGCATATCGGCGAGGTCACCCGCCACGGGCCCTCCGGCGAGCCCCTGCCGCTCGACGCGCTGGAGTTCGTCACCGAGATGCGCGGCACGCTCGGGCTGAGCGACGAGATCCTCCCGGTCTACCTGGAGGAGATCACCTCCACACTGGCGAGCCTCGCGTACAAGCTGAGCCGGCCGCCGGTCGGCACGGCCGAGCTGACGAGGGCCGGCTTCCAGGAGATCGAGGCCGCCATGACCGAGGGCCACCCGTGTTTCGTGGCCAACAGCGGCAGGATCGGCTACGGCATCGACGACCACCACCGCTACGCTCCCGAGGCCGCCGCACCCGTACGGCTGATCTGGCTGGCCGCCCATCGCGACCACGCCACGTTCACCTGCACGCGCGACATCGACTACGAACGGCTCATGCGGGGCGAACTGGGCGAGGAGGTCTTGGCGCGCTTCGCGGGCACGCTGGCGGGCCTGGGGCTCGACATGGCCGACTATCTGCTCGTGCCGGTGCACCCCTGGCAGTGGTGGAACCGGATCTCGGTGACGTTCGCGGCGGAGGTCGCCGAGCGGCGGCTGGTCTGCCTGGGCCCCGGCGACGACGAGCACCTCGCGCAGCAGTCGGTCCGCACGTTCTTCAACGCGAGCGAGCCGTCCAGGCACTACGTCAAGACGGCCCTGTCGGTGCTGAACATGGGCTTCGTGCGAGGTCTGTCGGCGGCGTACATGGAGGGCACTCCGGCGATCAACGACTGGCTCGCCGACCTGATCAGGGACGACGAGGTCCTCCGCGCGACCCGCCTGACGATCATCCGTGAGCGGGCGGCCGTCGGCTACCGCAACCGCCGGTTCGAGGCGGCCACCGATCGCTACTCGCCCTACCGGAAGATGCTGGCGGCGCTGTGGCGGGAGAGCCCGGTCGCGGGCCTGGAACCGGGCCGGCGCCTGGCCACCATGGCCTCCCTGCTCCACGTTTCCTCTGGAGGGTCAGGGGACGAGGCGGGGCGGTCGTTCGCGGCGGCGCTGATCGAGCAGTCGGGCCTCGCCCCCGAGGTGTGGCTGCGGCGCTATCTCGACGCGTACCTCGTGCCGCTGCTGCACGCCTTCTACGCCTACGACCTGGCGTTCATGCCGCATGGCGAGAACGTCATCCTGGTCCTGGACGGCGGTGCGGTGGAACGGGTGATCTTCAAGGACATCGCCGAGGAGATCGTGGTCATGGACCCGGCCGCGGACCTGCCGCCCGAGGTCCGGCGGATCCGCGCCGAGGTCCCCGAGGACCACCGGCTGCTGTCGATCTTCACCGACGTCTTCGACTGCTTCCTGCGCTTCCTCAACGCGGTGCTCGCCACGGACGGCGTGCTGGACGAGGACGTCTTCTGGCGGACCGTCGCCGAGTGCGCGACGGCCTACCAGCGGTCGGTCCCGCACCTCGCGGACCGGTTCCGGCGCCACGACCTGTTCGCGGAGACGTTCGCCCTGTCGTGCCTCAACCGCCTGCAACTGCGGAACAACCGGCAGATGGTGGACCTGACCGACCCGTCGGCCGCGCAGCAGATGGCCGGCGAGCTGGTCAACCCCATCGCCCGCTTCGCTCCGGTTCGTCTTGAGGGCGGAGGCGCTACGCCGGGGCGTACGTGAGGCAGTCGGCCTCGTCCCGGGCGTAGCCGATGTCGATGCCGGGCGCCTGGCACTCCAGCGACACGTTGTGCCGGCAGTCGGACATCTTGCACGCGCCCACCCGGCCCACGGTCTCCTGGTCGCCTCCCGCGGTGGGTGCGGTGAAGAACGTGTCGCAGTGCGCGTGGGACACGTCCCCGACCGTGATGGCGGTGGCGTGGCACCTGCCGTCGCGGTTGTAGGCGCACGAGGTGGCCTCGCAACGGTTGACTACGGGCATCTCCATGAGCGGCTGTCCCCCTGACGATCGTGGCTTTCGTCCTGGCTAATACCGCCTTCGACCAGGTCGGCAATCTCCGCCGCGATCCCAGACTCGGCCAAGCCACGCCAGGGGACACGATCTAGTGCAGCAGCTCCTCGGCCACGGCGAGGAGCTTCAGGGCGGTCGGGTCGGCGGCCCCGCCGCCTCGCGGCACCCGGTCGGAGATCCGCTGCAGCAGCACGTGGACGTCGTCGCCGCCGGGCGCGGCCGGGAGCGTCGTCTCGGCTCTCCGCAGCCGCAGCAGGAGATCCAGGCCGTACGCCGCCTGGGCGGCGAGCATGGCGAGGAGGTCCACGTCGGCGAGGTCCCCGCGCCAGGTGGCGGACCTGTCGAGCACCTCCAGCACACCGATGCAGCTCTCCTGCCGGATGACCGGCGCCGCCATGATGCTGTGCGGGACATAGCCGGTGGACTCGGCGGCGTCGTGGGCGAACTGCGGCACCGCCGCCACCTCGTCGGCGATCATCGGCTGGCCGCTCGCCGCGACCCAGCCCGCGATGCCCGTGCCGGCCGGGAAGCGCGTGCCGACCAGGTGCTGCTCCCCCTCGCCCGACACGGCTTCGAAGACCAGGTCGCCGGTCTCCTGGTCCACGAGGAAGACCGAGGCCGCGGCCGAGTCGAAGACGTGCCGGGCGACCTCGACGGTGGACTGCAGCAGTCTGCGCTCGGTGATTTCGCTGTCGGAGCGCCGTTCATGCACGGACATGCGCGCCTCCTTTGGATACGACGACGTTGCTGGCGGCCAGGTAGAGCACGGACTTGAGCTGGAAGGGGGTCATCCACCGGTGCCTGCTCAGGATGAGCGCGCAGATCCCGGTGATGTGCGGAGCGGCGAAGCTGTTCCCGGTGCTGCGGATCTCCCGGCCGCGACGCCAGGCCACCGGCACCCGGACGCCCCGGGCGAGGAACTCGGCCGGTGGCGCGGGGTTGTAGTAATAGGTCATCGGGTCGGGTTCGTCATGGCTGGCGACCGAGATGACCGAGGAGAAGGTCCAGGGGAAGCTGACCACCGGCATGTTGTGGGCCGAGGCCACCAGCAGGCAGCGCCGGAAGTAGGCGCGGTCGGCCAGCTCGTGCAGCTCGGGCAGATAGCGGCTCCTGGTGGTGGACAGGCTGAGGTTGACGAGGTCGAACCCCTCCTCGACGGCCCAGCGCAGCCCGGCCAGGAGGGCGGCGCCGCTGCCGGAGCGCCCGTCGGTCAGCACCCGCACCGAGGTCAGCGAGACGGCCGGGGCGATCGAGCGGATCACCCCCGCGCACGCGGTGCCGTGTCCCACGGGGTCCACCGGGTCGCAGTCGACGACCGTCAGGTCCTCGCCGTCGGCGACCACCAGCGACCGCTCCAGGCCGCCGACCCGCGGATGACCGCCGTCCACGCCCGTGTCGAGCACGCAGACGCGCACGCCCGCTCCGTCGGCGCGGCCCGCGACGCCGTCGCCGGTGCTGTCGACTCCCGTGCCGTCACCTGTGCCGTCACCACCTGTGCCGTCACCACCCCAGGCCCACTCCCTGGTGACGTCCTCCAGTCGGCTCACGCCGAACTCCTCCGGAGCCAGCCGGGAGGTCGCCAGGCTCCAGGCCGGCACGCCGGGGAAGTGCTCACGCCGCTCCCGGCGCCATGGGGGCTGCGTCACGGTCGCCTCTCCTCCTCGATCCACCGGCGTACGCGCCGGGCGGGCAGCTCCGCTCCCTTGGCCGCGTAGTCGCCCAGCGCGCGGGCGGCGGCCCGGTCCGCCGCGCCGGTGCGCCCGGCCGCGCGGTGCGCCACCGCCAGGTCGGCCAGCACGTCCCCGCGCAGGCAGGGGTCGTCGGTGCGGGCCAGCAGATCCTCCGCCCTGGCCGCGAGGGCGTCCGCCGCGCCGTGGTCGCCGTCGAGGGACGCGACCCGGGCGCTCAGCGCGAGAAGGGTGAGCTCGCCGCGGGCCTGCAGCCGTCCGCCCCCGGCCCGCAGCCGGTCCAGCTCCCGCGCGGCCTCGGGATGGCGCCCCTGCCGGAGCAGCTCGCGTGCGGCGTAGAGCTCCAGCGTCCTGGCCGGCTCGGACTGGCCCGCCCGATGCAGGTCCGCCGCCGCCCTGCGGAACAGCGCCTCCGCCTCGGCGTGCCGGTCGACCAGCGACTCCACCAGTCCGCGCACCTGGAGGACCGCGGTCGCCGCCAGGTCGAGGTGGAGGTCGCGGGCGTACCGGTCGGCCTTGTCGAGGACGGCCCTGGCGGAGGTGACGTAGCCGGCCAGCGCGAGCAGCCGCGCCTCGGTGACCAGGACGGGCAGGAGCATCGCCCGGTCGGCGCGGAACCTGGCCGACACGCCGACGCACAGGCTCAGCCCCTCCGCCAGCGGCGTGGGAGACCATTGCGCCAGCTCGCAGAGCCCGCTGAGCAGGCGGTTCTCCTCATATCTGTCGCCGAGGGAGCGGGCCCGGGCCAGGGCGTCGCGCAGCGCCGCCTCGGCCGCCCCGAACCGGCCCTCGCCGATGCGCACCAGCGCCTCCAGATGGTGGAAACGGCACCAGCCGAGGTCGTCGCCGGGGTCGGCGGCCAGCAGGTCGCGGAACGGCTCGGCCGACGCGGCCCTGACGCCGAAGCGTGCCGCCAGGGTCTCGCGCTGGATGGCGCAGACGAGCCGGTTGCGCCGATCGTCCGGCAGCATCCGCTCGGCCACGTCCAGCGCGTCGTACGGCCGGTCGGCCTCGCCGCGGGCCAGCCCGGCGTCGCAGATGCGCACCGCCAGCACCCGGTGCTCGGCATGACCGGCCGGCAGCAGGTCGCGTCCCCGCTCCAGCAGGCCGATGGCGGCGGGCAGGTCCTTGCGGTGCAGCGCCTGGGTGCCCTCGCCCACCAGGGCGCGGGCGGCCCGCTCCGTGAGCGCGGGCAGCAGCGGGTCGTCCGGCCGCACCTCGCGCTTGAGCAGGCAGGCGGTCTCCAGGTGATGGGCCAGGTCGCCGTGCGAGCTCTCCTCGCCGTCAGGGGACGAGGCGGCGGCACGGGACGAGACGGCGGCGCCGGAGTCCCCGGCGGGGTCGGCCCGCCCGGCGATCCGGTCGGCGAGGGCCAGATGCCAGGTGGCCCGCAGGTCCTTGCGGGTCATGGCATAGACCGTGTCGCGGGTCAGCGTCTGGGTGAAGCGGAACGAACCCGGCGCCTCCCCACGCCGGACCATGCGCGTGCGGAGCAGGCGCCCGAGCAGCTCGTCGACGTCGAGCCGGGCCTGCGGCTCCGCCGCGCACAGGACGCCGAGCTGGTCGCGGGTGAAGACGTGCCCGATCGTCGCGGCGCGTTCGAGCACGTCGCGCTCCCCCTCGTCGAGCCGGTCGAGGCGCGCGCCGAGCAACGCCTGGATGGTGGGCGGCAGCGGCGCGTCCTCCCCCTCCTCGGCCAGCGTCTCCAGCAGCAGCTCGGCGAACAGCGGGTTGCCGTCGGAGCTCCGCGCGACCCGCCGGCACAGGGCCGGGCCGGCGGCCAGGTCGTGCGCGACGACCTCGGCGTCCGGCAGCCGATGCGCCGCCAGCTCGGCGACCAGCCGTTCCATCTGTGCGGCGTCGAGCGCCCCCAGCTCGAACGCGGCGGCGCGGTCCGTGTCGTCCCCCCAGGAGGGCCGCGCCTCCAGCAGCTCGGGCCTGGCCACCCGTACGACCAGGACGGGCACGTCGGCGAGCCACGCCGCGAGGTCGTCGATCAGGTCGAGCAGGGTCGGCTCGGCCCAGTGCAGGTCCTCCCAGACCGCCACCAGCGGGCCACGCCGGGCCAGCGACTCCAACAGCGCGCGCACCGCCCGCGAGATCTCCTCGACGCCCGCGTCCTCCCCGGTGCGGGGCGCGCGCGAGGCGTCCGCGGTCGCCAGGCCGCGCAGCGTGGAGCGGCTCGACTCCTCCAGCGCCGGCTGTAGGTCCCGCCAGTCGTCGCCGAGGGACTCGACCATCTCCACGATGGGGCGATAGGTGATCCCCACGCCGTACGAGCGGCACCGGCCGGTGAGCACGGTGACCCCGGCCGGCAGCTCGTGGACGAAGTCGCGCACGAGCCGGGACTTGCCGATGCCCGGCACGCCGAGCACGGTCACCAGCCGGCACCGGCGGTCCCGCACCGCCTCGTGGTACGCCGCGCGCAGCCGCCCGATCTCTCCGGTGCGGCCGACGAGCGGGATCCGGTCGTCGTCGTGGCCGGTGTCCGGCTCCAGCGAGGTCACCCGCCAGGCCCGCACGGGGTTGCTCTTGCCCTTCAGCGTGAGCGGCGGCACGGGCTCGAGCCGCGCCTGGGCGCGGACCATGCGCGCGACCTCGTCTCCCACGAGGATCTCGCCGACGCCCGCGGCCGACTGCAGGCGGGCGGCCGTGTTGACGGTGTCGCCGATGACGCGCAGGTCCGCTCCCGGAGTGGCGATGACCACCGCCTCCCCGGCACTCACGCCGCAGTGCACGTCGAGCCGGATGCCGTGCGTGGGGGCGAGGTCCTCGCTCAGCTCGCGCACCCGCTGCAGCGCGGCGTGCGCGGCGCGCACCGCCCGGAGCGCGTCGTCCTCGCGGCCGGCGGGGATGCCGAAGGCGGCCATGATCGCATCTCCGATGTACTTCTCCACCACCCCGCCGTGCTCCGCGATGCCGGAGGTGCACGCCTGGTAGTAGCGGTCGAGCACGTCCCGGAGAAGCTCGGGATCGAGCCGTTCTGCGAGCTCCGTCGAGCCGACCAGGTCGATGAAGACGACGACGACGTTCCGGCGCGCAGGGCGGGCCGCCCGCGTGCTCATACCAGTTTCAGCTCCTGTCCCTCGACCTCGCCTGCCGCCGCGTCCAGACGGGTCTTGATCGAGTTGAGCAGCTCGACCTCCGGCCTGCTCAGCTCGGCGAACACCTGCCGCTGCCGCTCGTTGAGCAGGTCCACCGGGTGGCCCGCCTCGCGCAGGGCCGTCAACGGGTCGAACGGCGCCGGCCCGCCCTGAACCTCGCGGCTGTTCATCGGCAACCTCCTGGTCGTGCGGGACCTGTCGGCCACAGTGGTACGCCGCCAACGGTAGGTACGGAGGGTTCAGGGGCAGTATGGCGACGCCATGCCGACGCCATACTGACCCCGATCGGGCCTGGCCGGGCCGCGCATACCGGCCCCATACCGCGCGCCCCTACGGGACGCGGCCGCCGGGCGGAGCGAGCCGGCTCCCGCCCTCAGCGGTTCCCACTCCGGGCGAGCTCGGCCGCGAACCGGTGGGCGAGCGGTGACATCGCGTACGTCAGGGAGTGGGCGGCCACCTCGGCGTCGGTCTCGATGGCGTCGGTCTCGATGGCGTCGGTCTCGATCCGAGGGATCGACAGGACACCCGCCTCCAGCAGGGACTCGATGACCCGCTCGCCCGGCCCTTCCGTGCCGTCCAGCGCCGTGACGAGCTCCTCGTGCCCGAAGACCGGGCCGTCGAGCGCGCCCAGGGCGAGGAACGCGGCGCGGTGCGGCCACGCCGGGTCGGCGTAGGACTCCTCGAACCGCCGGCGCAGCGACACGTCCCCCGCGACGAACTCGTCCAGCACGTTCTCGGTCCGTTCCAGCCGCTCCGCCAGCAGGCCGATCGGCAGGTGCCGCAGCCCGGCGAGGCGGCCCCCGAGCAGGCGCAGGACCAGAGGCGACAGCCCGCACCTGCGGAAGATCCGCAGCGCGGCGGGCAGGTCCCCGGCCACCCGGTCGCGGCCGATCAACCGGCTCAGGAACTCGACGCCCTCACTCGTGGACAGGTCCTCCAGACAGATCCTGGCCACCGACTCCAGCCCGCTGAGCCTGCTCCGGCTCGTCACCAGCACCCTGCTCGACGTGGTGCCGGGGAGCAGCATGCGGACGCTCGACTCGTCCGGTGAGTCGTCGAGGACCAGCAGGACCTTCCGGTCGGCGAGCCACGACCGCCAGACGGAGGCCAGCACGTCGTCCTCGCGCACACCGGCGACCTCCAGTCCGACGCCCTCCAGGATCTCCCTCTCGACGTCCGCGGCCGGCCGGGGGACACCGTGGCGCCGTAAGGCGATCACCAGGGCGCCGTCCGGATAGCGGGGGGCCAGCATGTGCGCGACGTGCACGGCGAGGGCGGTCTTCCCGGTGCCGGGCCCGCCCGCGATCACCGTGACGGCCGCGGGCTCGTCCAGGACGCGCCGCACCTCCTCCTCCCGGCCCACGAAGTCGTCGACGTCACGGGGCAGCCGGTTCGCGAGGGCGCGTACGGGCCGGGGGCGGGCGACGCCGGCCAGGCCGGGAAGACGCGCGGGCGGGGGCCCGTCGCCGCGGAGGATGGCCTGGTAGAGCTGTCTGATCACCGGGCTGGGATCGATGCCCATCTCGGCGGCGAGGTGCCGGCGCAGGCCCTCGAAGTGGGCCAGGGCCTCCGCCGCCCGCCCGCACCGCGACAGCGCGGTCATCCTGGCCGCCGCGATGCGCTCGCGGGCGGGGAACCGCGCGGCGACGACGTCGAGGGAGCCCAGGGCCTCGACGCAGCGGCCCAGCTCGATCTCCAGCTCGACCCAGTCCTCGTAGACCGACAGGTAGAGCTCGGTGAATCGGCCCACCTCGGCGGCCACGAGCGGGACACGGCAGAACTCCTCAAGCGGCTGTTCCCGCCACAGGAGGACGGCGTCGCCCAGCAGCGCGGCGGCGGTGGCCAGGTCTCCGCTCCGGACGGCGGCCCGCCCCGACCTGCCCAGTTCCAGGAAGCGCAGCAGGTCGAGCTCCTCGCGATCGGCGCTGATGCGGTAGCCCCAGCCCTGGAAGCTGATGCGGTCGCCCACGATCTTGCGGAGCGCGGACATGTAGACCTGGAGGTTCTTGCGGGCCGTACGCGGCGGGGTCTCGCCCCACAACGCGTCGATCAGCTGGTCCGACGGGATGACCGCGTTCGCGTGGCACAGGAGTATCGCCAGGAGGAGCCGCTGTTTCGGAGCGCCGATGACGGCCCTTCGGCCCGCGACGCGGACCTCCAGCGAGCCGAGTACGGAACAGTGCAGTCGCGGCGAGCTCACGTCACCCATGGCGCTTTCCTTGGTCCGGGCCGGTGTGGCGACCTCGGTCATCGGCCGGAGCCGAGTGTCCGGGTGCCGAGCAGGAGAAAGTCGACGAGTTCGGGCGGCGACGGAGGTCCGGCGCTCCCCAGGGCCGTCAGGTGGAGCGTCCTGATCGCGAGCGCGACGGCCGTGGAGACCGGGCGCCCGCCGGCCTTCGCCTCGAACCAGCGCCAGTCGCCGTCGGTGTTGACTTCGAGGAACACCACCTCACCCGCGCTGAGCAGCAGGTCGAAGGCGCCGTAGGTCAGCCCCCACAGGCTCGCGAGCCCGCGTACGGCGTCGGCGACCGCGGGCGGGGCGGCGACCGGCGTGACCGTCACCTCGGCCGCCTCCCGCCACGGCGAGTCGGGGGCGCGTTTGCCGACGGCGTAGGCGTGCACGGCCCCGGCGACGTGGTAGACCCGCAGCTCGGCGTCGTGCTCGACGTGTTCCTGCACGATGACCGGATAGTCGAGGGCGGGCCGGCGCAGGACCTCCGCACGTGCCGCGATCTCGGGGAGCACCCCGGTCAGGAGCCCGGGGGAGGTCTCGACGAAGTGCTCCCCGACGACCTTGACCACGACCCTGCGGCCCGGCATCGCGGCGGCGGCCCCGGCCGGGTCGGTGGTGACGATCGTGCGGGGGACGCGGATGCCGGCCGCCGCCGCGCCTTCCAGTTGCTCCAGGCGGCCGGGACGGTTGCCGGGCAGGCTCGCCGGCGCGAGCGAGCAGAGCTGGCGGACGACCGCGTGCCAGGACTCGGCCCGCAGGAGGGTCTGCGCGGCGCTCGCCGACGCGGGCATGGCCCGGGGGGAGAAGTGCCGCGCCCAGACGACGGTCGGAGCGATCCGGCGGCCGTCCAGATCGAGCACGGCACACGGCCTCCCTCCGGCCACCCCGCCGCTCCCGGCCGGTGCGCCGTCCGTCGTGGGCCTGTCCACCGCCGACCTGTCCACCGCCGGCCTGTCCTCCGTGGGCCTGTGCGCTCTGGCGGGAGCGGCAAGCGTGGCGGACAGCCGCAGTGCGGCCACGCTCTCGGCGTCGACGCGTACGCTCGGCACACCCAGGTGATGCAGGGTGTCCTGGAGGACGGCGAACTCGGCGCAGCCCGCCCGGTCGGCCAGCACGACGCAGGGCGTGGCGTCCGTGGCCGGTCCGGGCTCCGGGAGCCGCCACGACACCGAGCCGGGCGATCCGCGCAGGTCGACGGTGACGTGGGGGCCGCACGACGAGCCGAGTCCGGCCTGGCCCGGGACTCCGGCGGCGCTCAGCAAGGCGAGACCGCAGCCGTGCGCGATCCCGATCCGTCGCCGTGCGCCGGTGCCGCTTCCACCGGCCTCTTTTTCGTGATCACGCCCATATCCCACCAGTCAAATGGTCGTCCCGGTTTGCTGTCAATAGAACCCTATTATGATTGATTGCTGAATTTATCGCGATATGTAGGAGTTTCATTCATGCAGGTCACCGGGGATACGGGTCCGGAAAGCGGTGACTACCGGAAGCCCTGCCCGTCGTTCTGTCCCGACCTTTAATTTGTGGTCGTCAGCAATTCATGAATAGGGGCGTCTGCCGCTGATCGCGAATCGCCGCCCCGGCGACCACGACGGTCCGGATGGGCCGTTCCGGTGCGGCACCTAAACTGGGATGCACTCGTGCGGAATCCGCTCCCCTTCTCGACCGTCGCGCGGACCTGCGGACAGGCCGGGCGGCGGACAGGGCGGCAGGCCGGGTGGCGAGGTGAGGAGGACGGGGTGAGCCGGCGCGTACACGGCGATCGGGAAGAGGCGGATCTGCCGATCGACCCCGATGTGGACCTCCGTCACGAACCGGACATGTTCCGTCCGTCGGCGCCCCCGGCCCGTGCGCGGACCTGGGACATCCTCGCCGTGATCGCGATCGGCGGCGGAGCCGGCGCCGTGGCCCGATATCTGGTCGGCCAGGCCTTCCCCGCGCCGGCCACCGGATTCCCCTGGGGGACGTTCCTCGTCAACGTCAGCGGCTGCTTCGCGCTCGGGCTCCTGATGGTCTTCGTCCTGGACGTCTGGCCGCCGCGCCGCTACGTCCGTCCGTTCCTCGGGGTCGGCGTCCTCGGCGGCTTCACGACGTTCTCCACCTTCAGCGTGGAGATCGTGGACAGGTCGTCGCTCGGCGCGTGGCCGGTGGCCGGGGCGTACGCCGCGGCCAGCCTGGTCGCCGGACTGGTCGCGGTCTGGTGCGGCATCGTCCTCGCCCGGGCCCTGGCGGGCCTCCCCGTACGGCGCCGGAGGAGGGGCGAATGAGACTGCACGGCCCCGCGCAGCGGCTGACGATCCTGATAGGCGAGAGCGACCAGTATCGGCACCGGCCGCTGTACACCGAGATCGTGCACCGCGCGCGGCGGATGGGCCTGGCGGGGGCCAGCGTGTTCCGGGGCATCGAGGGATTCGGCGCCTCCTCGCGCATCCACACCAGCCGCCTGCTGTCGCTCAGCGAGGACCTGCCCATCGCCGTCGTCATCGTGGACGTCCCGGAGAGGATCAGCGCGTTCGTGGCGGAACTGGACGAACTGGTGACCGAGGGCCTGGTGATCGTCGATCCCGTGGAGGTCTATCGCTACGTGGGGCGCGAGCCGGGGCGGGCCGAGTCGTGACCGTGCTGCTCGTCTTCCTCGGCGGCATCGTCGGCGCTCCCGCCCGTTATCTCGCCGACCGCCTGGTGCAGCGCCTGCACGACAGCGTGTTCCCCTGGGGCACGCTGTCGGTCAACCTGTCCGGGTCGTTCGTGCTCGGGCTGCTGCTCGGCGCCCACGATCACCTCGGGCTGCCCGCCGCGATCGTCACCCTGCTCGGCACCGGCTTCTGCGGCGCGTTCACGACGTTCAGCACGTTCGGCTTCGAGACCGTACGGCTGCTGGAGGAGGGCTCGGTCCTGGAGGCCGGGCTCAACGCGCTCGGTAGCCTGGTCCTCGGCGTCCTCGCCGCGGCCGCCGGATTCGCGCTGGCCGCCCTCCTCGCCTGAGACACGTGACACCCGGCGGGCAGGAAGGCTCGCCGGGTGTTCCCGTGGGTCAGTGGTGCCCGGTCAGTGGTGCCCGTGGCCGCCGTGCTTCTGGGTCCAGGGACCGGTGATCGCGAAGACGTAGCCCGGGGTCTGGATGTTGGCGAACAGGATGCGCCCGTCCTCGCTGAACGTCGGGCCGGTGAACTCGCTGTCGTTGAGCTCGTTGCGGGCCATCGGGTAGGGCGCGCCCTTGTCGGTCACGCCGACCAGGTGCGACAGGCCCTCGCCGTCCTCGGCGAGGATGACGCCGCCGTACGGCGAGACGGTGATGTTGTCCGGTCCGTCGTAGTTCGTGTCCTGCTCCGGGTCGGGGTTGACGCCGAAGATCGTCTTCAGTGTGACGGTCTCCGACTCGGGGTCGTAGAACCAGACCTGGCCGTCGTGCTCGTTGACGCTGCCGTCGTCGTGCCGGGCGTAGCTGGCGACGAAGTACGCGCCGCCGTCGCCCCACCAGGCGCCCTCCAGCTTGCGGCTGCGGGTGACCTGGTCGTCGGCGAACTGCTTGCGCACCGAGGTGGTCTTGGCGTCCCGGTCCGGCACGTCGACCCACTCGACCTTGTAGCGGGTGCCCGGCTGGGTCGCCTCGGACAGGTCGGCGATGTGCCTGCTGCCCTTGCGGCACCGCATGGCCTGCAGCTTCCCGGCGGTGTCGCCGCCGGGGCCGAGGGCCAGCGCACGCAGGGCCCCCTTGCGGCCGTGGAAGCCGTGGGGCGGCGTCCAGCGGAAGTACAGGCCGTTCGGGCCGCTCGCGTCCTCGGTCAGGTAGATCTCGGAGTTGCGCGGATTGACCGCGACGGCCTCGTGCGAGTAGCGGCCGAGGAACTTCAGCGGCACCGGGTTCGTGTTGGCTTCGCGGTCGAACGGGTCCACCTCGAAGACGTACCCGTGGTCCTTCTGGAAGGCTCCGCCGGCCCGCTGCTCGGTCTCCTCGCAGGTCAGCCAGGTGTCCCACGGCGTGATGCCGCCCGCGCAGTTGTTGTGCGTGCCGGCCACGCTGACGTACTCGCGGACCCGGTTGCCGTCCCTGTCGACCTCGATGGTCGTCGTGCCGCCCTTCGCGCCCGGATCGTAGGTCAGCCCGGGCAGGGCGGGCACGCCGTACGGCTCGTCGCCGCCGATCTCGTGGTTGTTCACCAGCACCCAGCCGTCACGGCCGC
This sequence comes from Microbispora rosea, assembly GCF_044460045.1. NCBI lineage: Bacteria > Bacillati > Actinomycetota > Actinomycetes > Streptosporangiales > Streptosporangiaceae > Microbispora > Microbispora rosea. The sequence continues at coordinate 600,731 of NZ_JBITJO010000001.1, forward strand.
GGAAGCAGCCGGTGCCGTCGGCGTCGCTGGGGGTCGGCTCACCCGACTCCAGCACCGTCGTGCCGGCCTGAGCGACGATCTTGTAGGAGAAGCCCGCGGGCAGGGCGAGCAGACCGGCGGGGTCGGCGACGACCGGGCCATACCCGGTCGTCTTGCCGGCACCCGCCTGGGCGGCCTGGGCGGCGGCGGGACCGGCGATGGCCTCGATGCTGCCCGCGATGACGATGCCGAGGCCGCCGGCGGCGGCCGAGCGCATGAGATCGCGACGGGAGAGGGAGGAACTCACAGGCGTACCTTTCGGTGCATACGGCAGGCCAGGTGATCCCATTTCCTCGTCGTGAACCCCTCCTTCCGCGCACCGGACGTGGGGGTGAACACGCGACAACGATCTCAGGACGGCAGACCCCGCCCGCGGGTCACTTCGCCAGGAAGGCGAGGAGCGCGTCGGTGACCTCCTGGGCGTGGGTCCACAGCAGACCGTGCGGGGCGCCCTCGATCTCGACGTACTCGGCCTGGGGAAGCGCCCGGTGGAACGGGCGGCCGGTGGAGTCGATGGGCAGGATGCGGTCGGCGGTGCCGTGGACGATGAGCGCCGGCACGTCGATCTTGGGGATGTCGGCCCGGAAGTCCGTGAGCCAGGTGGGGACGACGGCGGACGAGGCGTACCACGAGGCGCCCGCGGCGGTGTTCCAACTGGCCCGGACGACCTCCTCGCTCAGGCGCGTGCCGAGGTTCTCGTCGGTGTTGTAGAAGGCGTTGTAGAAGTCGGTGAAGTAGGCGTAGCGGTCCTTGGTCACGGCCTCGATGATGCCCTCGAACACGCTGCCGTCGACGCCCTCCGGGTTGTCCTCCGTCTTGAGCAGGAACGGTTCGAGGGAGGCCAGGAACGCCGCCTTGGCCACCCGCGCCGAGCCGTACGTGCCGAGGTAGCGGCCGACCTCGCCGGTGCCCATGGAGAAGCCGACGAGGATCGCGTCGCGCAGGTCGAGGGTTTCCAGCAGCGTGTTCAGGTCGGCGGCGAAGGTGTCGTAGTCGTAGCCGACGGTGGGCTGGCTCGACTGTCCGAAGCCGCGGCGGTCGTAGGTGATGACCCGATAGCCGGCGTCGAGCAGGGCGGGGATCTGCTTCTCCCACGAGTGGCCGTCCAGCGGGTAGCCGTGGATGAGCACGATGGGCTGCCCGCTGCCGTGGTCCTCGTAGTAGAGGTTGATGTCGGTGCTGTTCTCCTGGCCGACGGTGATGTACGCCATGACGCGCTCCTTCTGATCTCCAGTGCGTGACCCCGGCCTTGCAACCGGTTTCCTCGAACGCCCCAGAGACTAGGGCACAATTAAGTTGTGCGCAAGGTAATCGCTTTCGATGGGCTCGCAGAGGGGTAGGCGAGTAAGATCACGGATGTGCAGGTCGCGCCGCGGCCCATGGCGAAGGGCGGTGGCCGGTTTGCGAAAGATCGGCTGGGGGGCGTTCGCGCTCTTCCTGGCCGCGTTCGCGGTCTTCGAGAGCGTCAAGTACGGCGTGCCGACCACCGTCGCCGCACTCGTGTTCTTCGCGCTGATCGACCTCGCGCGGCTCGCCGGAGTTCGGCCGCCCGGCGTGCTCTACCAGGCCGTCCACCGCGTGTGGATCCCGCTCGTGGTGCTGGTCGCCTACTCGTTCGGCCCGATCGCGTGGCCGCCGCTGTTCACCGCCGCCCTCGGCTGGCTTACCCGTATCGCCCTTGAGCGGACGCTCGGGCGCCCGGCATCGCGGGATCTGCCGGCTGAGCGGTGAGGGCGGCCCTCAGCCTCGCCGGTCGGCGTGGGTGGTGACGTTCGCGGTCAGGCGGCGCAGTGTGGTGAGGGTGCGGGCGAACTCCTCGGGTTCGAGCGCCATCGCGTCACCGACGGAGGCGAAGATGCCGTCGCTGCGCCCTCGCAGTTCGGCGCCCTTCTCGGTCAGCGTGATCTGCACCGTGCGCTCGTCGTCGACGCGGCGCTCCCGGCGCAGCAGGCCGTTCGCCTCAAGGCGCTTGAGCAGTGGCGTCATCGTGCCGTAGTCGAGGTGCAGCGCCCCGCCGAGCTCCTTGACCGTGACGCCCTCCTCGGGGCCGTCCCACAGCACCAGTAGGACCAGGAACTGCGGGTACGTGAGACCCATCTCGTCGAGAAGCGGTCGATAGAGGGCGGTGACGGCGCGGGAGGCGGCGTAGAGCGCGAAGCACATCTTGTCGTCGAGGACGCGGGGAAACCGCTCGCTCGTGGTGCCGGTCATCTTCCCACTCTAGAAGCCTCGGCCGCCATCTGCACGTGAACGGTCCAATCGTGCACGAGGTTTTTTCGGGTGGCGTGACCCGGCGCCGGCCGGGTCACGCCGGCTCCGTCAGCGGCACCGGCGCAGCACCGTGGGCTTGCCGCAGCTCATGGTCCCCGGGCGGGCGCCGGCCTGCGCGTTCAGGCCGAGACCGAGGTCCAGGCCGAGGGCGACGTCGAGGCCGAGGCCCACGTTGAGGCCCGCGTCGGCCCTCGCGCCGAGGTCCACGGCGGCGGTCGCGGGCGTGGCGGCCTTCGGCGCGTCACACCCGCAGCCCGCGTAGGCGGGGGCGGCGGCGAGCAGGCCCGCGCAGGTCAGGACGGCCAGGGACATAAGACGAATAGGGCGGTGCATTAGATTCCTCATCTCAGATATAACTCACCGTGCTCGATCATCACTCTTCGTATCCGTGCGCAGGTTGCGACAAACTCAGGGCGCGCCCGGCGAGGCCCCAAAAGCCCGGCAAAAACCGACGGCGAGGCGGCCATTGCCCACCGTGACGTTCGGACGTACCGTCATGGCGTGGCCGTCATCCACAGGGAACGTGTGGCGTGGGAGAGCGCCAGGGTGTTCGTCGCGGCTGCGACGGCCGACGCCTACTGGTGGCTCGGTGAGACGCTCGCACAACGTCTCGGGCAGACGTACGAGCAGGACCTGACCCGCACTCGTCTGCGCCTCCAGCGAGAGGAGGCCCGGCCGGTGCAGGACCCCCGCGCCCCAGGTGGGGACGCGTTGTCCGCCGAGGTCGGCGCCTGGCGCGCCCGGATCGAGAACGCCCTGACGGAGCGCCCTGAGCTCGCGGCGGTCCTGCGAGAGGTGATCGAGGAGACCGGCCGTCGCCTGGGACGGCGACGCCCTGCCGGCCAGACGCTCCACGAATGACCGAGTCCGCCTTGTCCACAGGCTGTGGATAAGGCGGCCTGACCGGGCCCGGCGCGGGGGCTCGTGCCGGGGCTCGCGCCAGGGCTCGTACGGGCGACCGCGCAGGCCTCAGAGCAGGTAACGCAGCCAGAGGTAGGGCACACACAGGGCCACCGTGACGACGGTGACCACCAGGCCATATTTGGTGAACTGCCAGAAACTGATCCGCGTGCCGTTGCGTTCGGCGATGCCGAGGATGACGACGTTGGCGGAGGCCCCTACGGCGGTGGCGTTGCCGCCGAGGTCCGCGCCGAGCGCGAGCGCCCACCACAGCACGTTGTGGTCGCCGGGCACGTGCTGCGCGAGGTCGGCCACGATCGGGCTCATCGTGGCGACATACGGGATGTTGTCCACGATCGCCGACAGCCCGGCCGACGCCCAGAGCAGGACCATGGTGGTCACGCCGGGCCGCCCGGCCGTCGCCTCCGCCGCGGCCTGCGACACCTGGGCGATGACACCGGTCTCGACGAGCGCGCCGACCATCACGAACAGCCCGGCGAAGAACACCAGCGTGGGCCACTCCACCTCGCGCAGCGCGTCGTCGGTGGTGATCTTGGTGACCAGCACGAGCAGCCCCGCCCCGAGCAGCGCCACGACCGACGGCTCGTAGTGCAGCACCGGATGCAGCACGAACGCCGCGATGACCACGCCGAGCACGGACAGGCTCTGCACGAGCATGACCTTGTCCTCGATGGCCGCCCGCTCGTCCAGTTGCATGATCTCGGCCGCCCGCTCGGGGTCGTACCGGAACGCCTTGCGGAACAGCAGCCGGCACAGTCCGATGAAGACCGCCGTCAGCACGATCACCAGCGGTGTGAGGTGGACGAGGAAGTCGTTGAAGGTCAGCCCGGCGCGGGAGGCGATGATGATGTTCGGGGGGTCGCCGACGAGGGTCGCGGTGCCGCCGATGTTGGACGCCATCGCCTCGGCGATCAGAAACGGCGCGACCGGCAGTGCGAGTCGTTCGCAGACGAGGAACGTGACGGGCGCGATCAGCAGCACGGTCGTGACGTTGTCCAGCAGCGCCGACGCGGCGGCCGTGATCACCAGGAGCAGCACCATGAGCCGGAACGGCCGTCCCCTGGCCCGTTTGGCCGCCCAGATGGCGAGGTATTCGAACACGCCGGTCTGCCGCAGCACCCCGACGATGATCATCATGCCCAGCAGCAGGAAGACGACGTTCCAGTCCACGCCGGACTCCTGCGAGAAGAACGCGGAGCCGGCCGCGGTCGCGTGGACCAGCAGCATGATCGCGGCGCCGCCCAGCGCGGCCTTGACCCGGTGGACCTTCTCGCTGGCGATGAGGACGTACGTGGCGGCGAAGACGATCGCCGCCACCCACGCGGTCACCGTCATGCGAGCCGCTTGAGCAGCGCGGAGAGCGTGACCGCGCCCAGCAGGCGGCCGCCGTCGAGCACGGCGACCAGGGGGCTGCGGGTGCGTGCCATCAGCGCGCCGATCTCCAGGAGCGTGGCGTCGGGATCGGTCACCGGAAGCTCGCGCGGCCGTTCCGGCAGCGCCTCGCGCACCGTGCGCTCGCCCAGCGCGCGGACGAACGCGTCGGCGTGCGCCTCGTCGATCACCCGGGCCAGCGCGGGGTCGTCCTGGCAGTAGCGGGGCACGGCCAGGCGCAGCACCTGCGTGCCCGGCAGGATCGACACCGGCGCTCCGCGCTCGTCCAGCACGATCAGTCCGGGCAGCTCGCGCTCGGCCATGAGGCGAGCGGCGTCGGCTACGGGGGAGTCGAGCTCCACGGTGGGGAACGGCATCACGAGATCTCGGGCACGCATGCTCTCACCTGCCTGCCACGTGCGGCTGTGCTCACGTCTGCCTTCCGGTCGCCGATACGGTCCCCCGGATACGGGGGACCCCTTCGCCGACCAGACTTCCCGGCACGCCCCGCATAAGGCTATCGACTGGACAGGCCGTGCAAAAGCCCCGAAGAGGCGTGGCGGACGAACACCCCCTCCGCGTACGGCAGGCGTCCGAGCGACCCGGCCGGGAGCGGGACCAGGCCCTCGGGCGCCTCCGCCGGCCGGGCCGAGAAGGCGAGACGGCGTCCGATGCGTCCCAGGGGTGAGACGTAGTCGTCCGCGCCGGCGAAGGCCACCTCCTCCACCGGGGCGAGCCGCGCCAGCGCCGCCTGCACTCCCTCCCCCGGCCGTACGACCGTGGCGGGCAGGCGGTCGGTCTCGTCGTCGGAGTGGACGAGCACCGCGCCGTCGAGCAGGGCGACCAGGCAGACCGTGACCTCCTCGAACCCGGCGCGTACGGCCTCGGACGCCAGATCGGCGGAGCCGGGGACGTCCCATCCGTGCAGGGAGAAGACCGGCGGCCCGGAGACGACCGCGGCGGTGCCGACGGCCGCGGGGAGGCCCGGCGGGCGCGAGGCGAGCGCCCGCCGCACGGCCTCGACGCCCGCCCGCGCGTACGGCACGGTCCGCTCGGGCAGCCGGTCGAGCCGGAACCAGGCCAGCTCGGCGCACTTGTGCGGCTCGGCGTTGACCGGTATGCCGGTGATGGAGCGCGGCACGAGGAACATCCCGATGCGTGCCGTCCCGCCCGCGTTGCGGTGATGCATGACGTGGACCACCTCGCAGCCGTCCACCTCGATGCCGAGCTCCTCGCGGGCCTCGCGGACGGCGGTGTCCACCACCGACTCCCCCTCCTCCAGGTGCCCGGACGGCATGATCTGCCACTCCCCGTCGGCATAGCCGGTGCCCTGGCGGCGGCCGAGCAGCACCCTCGCGCCGCCCGTGGAGACCCCGCTGTGCACAGGCGCCCCGCCGTCTATGAGCAGCAGGTGCACGTCGACGACCGGCCGATAGCGGCCGGGGGCGTACGTCGCGGCGTCGAGCAGCGCGGGCAGGGTCGCGGCGTTCGCGGAGATGAACTCCCCCAGCTCGGGGGGGACCATGTTCAGCGCGCGCACCTCCTCCGGGCGCACCCGCCGCACCTCGTGCAGGCCGATGTCCGGTTCGAGGAACTCCGGGCCGCTGCGGCGCGACAGGTCGAGCGACACCAGCCGGCAGGCGAAGACCGTGCTCAGGCGGCCGGGCTCGACGAGGGTGAACACCTGCAGCACCGGTCCCGCCGTCGCTCCGAGCTCCTCGTCGAGCTCGCGGCGCAGGGCCGCCTCGGGACTTGTGTCGGTGGGCTCCACCCCGCCGCCCGGCGTGATCCAGTACGGCTCCCGCCCCGCCCGCACGCGGCGGAACAGGACGACGTCGTCGCCGTCGAACAGGATGGCCCGGACGCTGTGCCGTACGGAGGTCATGTCCGGCATCCTCTCGCGGACGGTCCGCCGTCCGCTGCGGAAGGAGGCCGAAATACGGTGAGGAGAGCTCTCCCCGCAGGGAGAGGTCACGTGAGAAGGGGATGCAGGGGCATGACCGAAATGACCTACCGGCGGCTGGGCGACTCGGGACTCGTGGTCTCGGCTCTCGGCCTCGGCGGCAACAACTTCGGCCGCAGGATCGACCTCGACGCCACGCGCGCCGTGGTCGACGCGGCGCTCGACGCCGGCGTCACGCTGATCGACACCGCGGACATCTACGGCGAGTCGGAGACGCTGCTCGGCGAGGTGCTGAAGGGGCGGCGCGACCAGGTCGTCATCGCGACCAAGTTCGGCGGGGACGTGAACGGCGCCAACGGGCCCGACTGGGGCGCGCGGGCCTCGCGGCGGTACGTGCGCCTGGCGGTCGAGCGGTCCCTGCGCCGCCTCAAGACCGACTGGATCGACCTCTACCAGCTGCACTTCCCGGACCCGTCCACGCCGATCGAGGAGACCCTGTCGGTCCTGACGGACCTGGTGCGGGAGGGCAAGGTCCGCTACGTGGGCTCGTCCAACTTCGCGTCCTGGCAGGTCACCGACTCGGACTGGATCGCCCGCACCGGCGGCTTCGAGCGTTTCGTGAGCGCGCAGAACGAGTACAGCCTGCTCGACCGGGGCGTGGAGCGGGAGCTCGTCCCGGCGCTGCTGCACCACGGCGTCGGCCTGCTGCCGTACTTCCCGCTGGCCAACGGCCTGCTCACCGGCAAGTACCGGCGCGGGGAGGAGCCGCCGGCGGGCACCCGCCTCGCGGGCCGGCCGCAGTATCTGACCGACGCGCGGTTCGAGGTGGTGGAGCGGCTGCGGGAGTTCGCCGAACGGCAGGGCGTGACCCTGCTGGACGTCGCGATCGGCGGCCTGCTCGCGCAGCCGGCCGTCTCCTCCGTGATCGCGGGGGCGACCCGGCCCGAGCAGATCAAGGCCAACGTCGCGGCGGCGGCGTGGCGACCGGACGAGGCGGCGCTGAAGGAGCTGAACGAGATCGCGAGCTGAGCATATGCACTTGCGGCTATATAGCTGAGCGGGTATGTTCGAGGTCGTGTCAGTGACCTTCGACGTACTCGCCGAGCCCGCCAGGCGGCGCATCCTCGACCTGCTGCTCGAACGTCCCCGCCTGGTCGGGGAGCTCACCGAGCGGCTCGGCCTGACCCAGCCCGGCACTTCCAAGCACCTCAAGGTGCTGCGGGAGGCCGGGCTGGTCCGTGTGCGCAGGGACGCCCAGCGCCGGTGGTACGAACTGTGCCCCGAGCCCCTCGCCGAGATCGACGCCTGGCTCGCGCCCTATCGGCGGCTGTGGTCGGACAGCTTCGACGCGCTGGAACGGCACCTGGACGCGACTTCCGGAAACTCAGAGGAGACATCGTGAACGCGACGCTCGGCATGTTCGGCGAGCAGGCGGCCCTGCGCATGGAGCGCAGGCTGGCCCACCCTCCGGAGAAGGTCTGGCGGGCGGTCACCGAGCCCGACCGGCTCGGCCAGTGGTTCCCGTTCACGGTCGTCGAGATGGACCTGCGGGTCGGCGGAAAGATCACGTTCGACGGCGGCGGCACGACGACGGACGCCGAGATCACCGAGCTCGACCCGCCCCGCCTGTTCGCCTTCGTCCAGCACGCGCCGCGGGAGATGCCGCGCGAGGGCGACAACGTCCTGCGCTTCGAGTTGCTGCCCGAGGAGGGCGGCTGCCTGCTCGTGTTCACCCAGGTCTTCCACGACCGGCCCGCCGCGGCGAGCTACGCGTCCGGCTGGCAGGTCTGCCTCGACGCCATGGACGCGATCGTCGGCGGCCGGCCCGCCGAGTGGCCCGAGGGGAACTTCGCCCACCTTCACGAGGCGTACGTGGAGGCGTTCGGGCTGGCGGAGGGCTCGGCCGAGCGGCCGGCCGAGCGGCCGGGTGAGCAGGCGGGCGGCGGGTGGCGGGTGCGCTTCGAGCGGCAGCTCACCCGGCCGGTCGAGGAGGTCTGGGCGGCCGCCGGCGCGCCTGCCGCGACACCGGGGGCGCCGGTGCCCGGCGGCCTCGGTGAGGGGATCGTCACGGCCGTCGGGAAACCCGCCGCGGAGCTTCCCGCGTACGTGGAGTCCGGAGAGCAGGGCAGGCACGTGCGCTGGGAACTGTCGCAGGGCACCGGGCACGGCGCCCGGCTGGTCGTCACCGAGAGCGGCCTGCCCGACCCCGACGGACCTCTGCGGGCATGGCGGGACCGGATAGAGGCGCTGGCGCGGCGGCTGCTCGCCTGAGCCCGGCGGGCGGGGCCGTCACCTGTCGAGCATCTCCAGAAGGCGGCGCAGGTGAGGCGGCACGTTGCGGAGCCGTACGGCGTCGTCCGCCGCAGGGGACGCCGGAGTCAGCAGAGCCCGCAGCCCCGCCAGGTCGATGAACCGCAGGGCGCTCATGTCGACGGTGATCTCGCCGCGCTCGCTCTTCGCCTCGGCGAGCGCTTTCGCCACTGCGGCGCTGTTCGAGAGGTCGACCTCCCCGTCGAGGATCACCGACGAGTCCGCGGGAGACCACCTGATGCTGAGGTAGGTGTCCGTGTAGAGGACGCCGCAGTGGCCGCCGGCCGAATTCACGAAGCGCACCGGCGGGGCGAGCCGGTGTATGGCGGGATATCCGCAGGTCGTGGACACATGTTCTCGGAGCAGGACACGGTGAACGGCGTCACGGTCCCACCTCCTCGCTGGAAATGGAGATAATCACTGAGCGTTGCCGTCCGACAGCGCATCTGTCAATGGTTAGCCCAGTTAATATTCAACGAAGGTCAAAGACCCGACGCTTCGGGCCGGCGCTTGCGGCCCACGCCACCGACCGACCAGACCGTGTCCTTCTGCGGTCGCAGCTCGCCGGGCTCCGGCCGCCATTCGGGCACCTGGACCAGGCCGGGCTCCACCATTTCCAGGTCGCCGAACAGCGGCAGGATCTCGGCCCGGGTGGGCAGCCGCAGGCGGCCGTCGTCCTTGACCGCCCATTCGCCGGCGAACAGCAGGGCGAGCTTGTCGGTCACCTCCGGCCGGAGGTCGGAGATCGCGTGGCTGATGACCATATGACTGCCGGGCGCGATCGCCTCGCGCAGGCGTGCGGTGATGGCCATCGTGAGGTCGTCGTCGTTGATCGCCGCCAGGACCGAGACGAGCAGGAGGCCCACGGGCTCGTCGAGGTCGACGAGCTCACGCAGCCGCGGATGCGTGAGGATCGCGTCGGGGTCGCGTACGTCGCCGTGGATCACCACGACGCGCTCGTTCTCCTCCACCAGCGCCTGGCCGTGGTTGACCACGACGGGGTCGTTGTCCACGTAGACCACGCGGGCGTCGGGGGCGCACTCCCGTGCGATCTCGTGCACGTTGCCCTGTGTCGGCAGGCCGCAGCCGATGTCGATGAACTGGCGGATCCCGGCAGCGGCCAGGAACCGTACAGTCCTGCGCAGGAACTTTCGCCCCTCGCGGCACATCAGGGGGAGCTCTGGCGCGATGAGCAGCGCCGCCTCCGCGGCCTCGCGGTCCGCGGCGAAATTGTCCTTCCCACCGAGCCAGTAGTCGTAGACCCGGGCCTCGTTGGGAACGGACGGGTCGAAACCCACAGGCTCGACCGGGGAGAAACCCGGCATGATCCTCCGTTCAGCCCTGATGACCGATATTACCGGTGCAACAGGTGCCTGAATGAGGATTCGGGCGCGTTCGGGACTGCGGCGCGGACGTCGCGATGCGGCCCGAGCCTTCTCGGGCGGCGGATCAGCAGTAGGCGGCGGCCTCTGCCGTGAAGCCGGCCCACACGGCCTTGCCCACGGGACGTAGCCGTGCCCAGCCCCACATGCGGCTGACTCCGGCGACCACCTGCAGGCCGCGCCCGGTCTCCGCGACGTAGTCGGGCTCGCGCAGCACCGGCGGGTCGTTGCTGGGGTCGGTGACCATGCACAGCAGCGCGCGGGACGAGCGGAACATCAACAGGCGCACCGGCAGGGGATGGATGGCCTGGTGCCGCAGGCCGTGGCGCAGCGCGTTGGTGACCAGTTCGCAGACCGCGAGCGCGGCGTCGTCGGCGACGTCCTCCATGGACCAGGTCCGCAGCACCCCGGCGGTGAAGTGCCGCGCGGTGCGCGCGGCGAGACTCTCACGGTGGAACTCGTGCACGGCCACCTGGGGGACACCGCATGGTTCTTCGCCGCAGGTCCACGGCCAGCGCTTGTCTCCCGGAAAGACCTGCTCAAGTGTGCCCAGCCAGGGGTCCCGGGCAACGCTATCGGCTTCTGCGAGGGAAGCGCGGTCTGTCCGATAACCAGTCATTGAGAGCCTTATGAGGTTGATGTCGACCGTGTGGCGGGGATGACTCAGTAAGTCATACTGCTCCCATTGATGCTCCTGTGCAAGTACAGATGCACGTGCAAACGCACGAATGTCGTTGATTGGGCTGGGATTCCGAAACGAGGCGCCCCGTGTCCGTGATCTACAACGGAATGCCCTCATCTCATCTGGGGCAGCAGGCCTGGCGCAAGAGCCGGCACAGCAATCCGAGCGGCAACTGCGTCGAGATCGCCGCGCTGCCCGACGGGCGTGTGGCCCTGCGCAACTCCCGGCACCCGACCGGACCGGCGCTGATCGTGCCTCTTCAGGACATGGCCGCATTCCTCCGCTCCGCGAAGGAGGGCGAATTCGACGACCTTCTCGGCGAAGTGGAGAAGTGATCGCGCCACTTGCGCGGCCCGAAGCGGCGGGTATCGTTAACGTGACGTAAACGTCGGTGCACCTCAAAGGACCCCATATGACTGCGGCCCCTACGGAGGGTGTGCCTCTCCCGCTCGACCTGGCGGCACGGTCACGCCGCAGCCCCACCGTCCTGCGCATCCTGCTCGGCACCCAGCTGCGACGGCTCCGCGAAAGCAGGCATATCCGCCTGGAGGAGGCCGGCCAGGCCATCCGCGCCTCCCACTCGAAGATCAGCCGGATGGAGCTCGGCCGCGTCGGATTCCGCCGCCGTGACGTCGCCGATCTCCTCACCCTGTACGGCGTCACCGACGAGAGCGAGCGGGAGGCGCTGCTCTCGCTCGTCGCCCAGGCCAACGCGCACGGCTGGTGGCACAAGTACGACGACGTCCTGCCCTCCTGGTTCGAGGCGTACGTCGGCCTGGAGCAGGCCGCGAGCGCGATCCGCTGTTATGAGGTGCAGTTCGTGCCCGGGCTGCTGCAGGCCCCCGAGTACGCGGAAGCGGTCGTGCGGCTCGGCCATCCCGACGCGTCGGACGAGGAGGTCGAGCGCCGCGTCCGGCTGCGGATGGACCGCCAGGAGGTGCTGGTCCGGCCGGATCCGCCCGTTCTGTGGGCGGTGATCGACGAGGCCGTGCTGCGACGTCCGGTGGGCGGGGCCGAGGTGATGCGGGCCCAGATCGAGCACCTGCTCGAGGTGATCACCCTGCCGCGTGTAACGCTCCAAATCGTTCCGTTCAGCGCCGGGGGGCACGCCGCCGCCGGCGGGCCGTTCAGCATCCTGCGCTTCGCGGGGGTCGGCCTGCCCGACGTCGTCTACCTCGAACAGCTCACCAGCGCCATCTACCTGGAGAAACGGGAGGACATCGACCGCTATCTCGCAGTCATGGAGCGACTGTGCATCCAGGCCAGACCGGCCTCGGAGACCAAGCGGATGCTGCGGCAGTTCATGACGGAACTGTGACGATGCGCTAGCGTCACGTGCGCACCTCGCTGCCGCACGCCCGCAGGAGACGATGGCGCAAGCCGTACCCGAAAATACGTGTCAGGTGCGCGTGGGCGGTAAATGGAGTACTACCACACCGTGGGGCAAGCAGGAGGGCGGTGAGAACCTTGGCGGGTAGCCTGCTCAGCCTGGAATTCGACCGAAGTTCGGTCACCAGGGTGCGGCATCTCGTCATGGTGTCGGCGCAGGAGGCCGGACTCGAGGGCGTGGCCCTGGAGGACTTCGTGCTCGCGGTGCACGAGGCGGTCACCAACGCCGTCCGATATGGCTCGCCGCCGCGCGGGATCGCCATGTGGCGTGAGGCGGGGGTGCTGGTGGCTGAGATCACCGACAAAGGTCCCGGCATACCCGACGAGGTGCTGGAGCGCGAGCAGACGGTGACGCGGTTCGACTTCGGGGGACGCGGACTGTGGCTCATGAACCGCCTGGCCGACCTCGTCGTGCGTACGGGGGCCGAGGGAACGACGATCCGCCTCTGCACGACGGTTTCTTGATCGACTTCTGACTTCCGCTGAGAGCGGAGCACGGGCCGCCTGACCGAAACCAGGCCTCCCCATCTCGCCGAACCTCGTCTGCGCACATGGTTAGCGCCGTTATGAGCTGGGCACTTCTGATCTCGCCGCCCTGCCGCCAGGGTCGGACGGCAGACAGGCAGGGCGGGCCGTAATCATTATTTTGGTGCACCGGAATTTCGGGCAATCCGGGTCGGGCGCCGAAGCCTTGCTAGGCTGCAGGGAACCGTAGAACCGGGCGTTGTCTCACCCGGCAGGTGAGACCGTCGAGAAGTGGGGTCACACCGTGAAGAAGCTGCTTGTTCTCGCTCTGGTCGCCGTCGGCGGGCTTCTGGTCTGGCGCAAGGTGCAGGCCGACCGCGCCGAGCTCGACCTGTGGACCGAGGCCACCGGCAGCGAGAACTGACCACCAGGGATGGTGCTTGATCGTGGCAAGGGTACGGGAATGAGCCCCGTGAAGCTGGCCTGTCTTGATTTGGCCGGGACCACGATCGGTGACATCGACATGGTGGAACGGGCGTTCGCCGAGGCGATCGCCACGCAGGGCATCGTCCCCGGGACCAGTGCCTATGCCCGTGCCATGGTGCATGTGCACAGGTCTCGGGGATGTCCCAAAATCGAGGTCTTCCGGGGCATCTTCCCCGGCAACGAGGCCCAGGCGCAGGCGGCGAACCTGACCTTCGAGCGCTCCTACGAGGGAGCCATCGAACGGGCCGGGCTCGTGCCGCTGCCGGGGGCCGTCGAGGCCATCGCGAAGCTGCGCGACGCGGGCCTGAAAATCGCTTTGATCACCGGATTCAGCCGGGCGACATTGGGACGGGTGCTGAGCAGCCTCACCTGGGTCGACATGCTGGATCTCGCGCTGTGTCCCGAAGATGCCGGACGCGGCCGTCCCTACCCCGACATGGTGCTCACCGCCGTCCTGCGTTCCGGTGTCGACGACGTACGGCAGGTCGCCGTGGCGGGCGACTCCGAGAGCGACATGCTGTGCGGCCGGCGCGCGGGCGCCTCGATCGTCGCCGGAGTGCTCACCGGCGTCCACAGCAAGGATCGGCTGCTCGGCGGCGGCGCGACGCACATCATCGAATCCGTCGCCGACTTCCCCGGGCTCGTCCTCGGCAACGAGGTCGACGCCTCGCCCGTGGCCACCGCGGCCACCTGATCGCTGTTCGTCTCCCTACGGGTCCTCCCGGCACGGGAAGCCACGCGGGCGGCACGGCGGTATCGAGTGGCGCTCGGGTGCGGGCTGTTGCTACGGTGTACGCACCGGCGGCCTGTGGATCTGCACATATGCGCAGTTCGCACCCGTCAGGGGGCCTTAGCTCAGCTGGCAGAGCGCCTGCTTTGCAAGCAGGAAGTCAGGGGTTCGAATCCCCTAGGCTCCACCAGCCAAAACGCCGCTTCTCCGATCATGGGAAGCGGCGTTCGTGCCATTAACGTGCCATTAGCTCTTGCCGGCATCGCGCTCCGCCTCGACTCGCGCGCTGAGCGCATCGGCGATCTTCCGGTCGGCGTCACGCGTCGCATGCTGGTAGATCAGCGCGGCCCGGTCGCTGTCGTGGCCCATCCGCGCCTTGAGGTCGGCGAGGCTCGCACCCGACTGCGCGGCGAGCGTGTTGCCCGTGTGTCGCAGGTCGTGAAAGTGCAGGCCCTTGACGCCCATCTCCTTGAGCGCTTCCGCCCACTTGGCCTCACGCCGGAAGTTGCCACCGCGGAGGTAGGCGCCGCGTTTGCCGAGAAAGACGAACGCGTCCTCGCCCGTGCCGGTGAACTGGTCGAGGTGGTCGACGAGTGCCGGAACGATGGCCGAGGGGATGCTGACGGTGCGCTTGCCGGCCCGCGACTTGGGCGGAGCGAGCACCATGTCTCCCCCGTCCAACTCGATGAGTTGTTCCCGGACGCGGACCGTGCGCGCCTCGATGTCGATGTCCGAGCGCCGCAGCGCGATCACCTCGCCCCATCGCAGGCTCGCGAAGGTGGTCAGCAGGATCAGCGCCCGGAATCGCCGGTCCGCCATCCGGTCCGCCAACTCGAAGACCTGGGCGACGGTGAGAATGGGCCGCTCCGGCGTCTGCTCGTTGTCGGCGCCCTTGATCCGGCATGGGTTCTGGCTGATCAGCTTGTCCTCTTCGACCGCCGTCATGAGAACGGCCCGCAGCAGCCGGTACGCCTTGGCAGCGGTGGACACGGATACACCTTTATCTATGAGGGCGGCACGCCATGAACGAACAAGCGCTGTGGTGAGTTTGCCGACCGGCACTTCGCCGAGGCCGGGAGCGATGTGCCGCTCAAGGAGCCAGGTGTAGAGCTCGACCGTCTTGGGCCGCAGGCCCGGCCGCTCTTTGATCCAGGTCCGGGCGTAGTCGCCGATCAGGACCTTTCCACGGTCGGGGTCCGTCCACTCTCCAGAGATCATCTGCGCTTCAAGCAGCGTGAGCGCACGATCCGCGTCCGTCTTCGTGGCGTAGGTCGTGGAGCCCGTGTGGATGCGCCCATCGGGGCCGGGATAGCGAATCTGAAAGCGGCCGGAGGGAAGCTTGCGGATATTGCCGAAACGCCGGTGACCATCTCGGTTCGCCATCAGGCCGCCCGCCCTTTCGGCGCCTTGACCGGCTCGACGAGCCCGGCCGCGATGAACGCTTCGAGTGCGGCTTCGGGAATGCGAACGCCCCGGCCGATGCGGACGAAGAAGATACGGCGTTCGGCGATCAGCCGACGAGGAAAGCGAACAGAGGTGTTCAGCCGTTCGGCCGCCTCTTCGACACGGAGAAGACGACCTTGGGCCTCTGGTGGGAGTGGCGTGGTCGGTGAAATCGCGTTCGTCATGCTGCCCTCCCTTCAGTTGCCGAAAGAACTTGTCCGTCTGCCTCGGCTTCGAGCCGGTCGAGGTGGTTGCGCCAGCGCTGGCGTTCATGGACCGAACGGAGGAGGCGCACGCCGATCGGGGCGAGTTCAGGATCTCCGGGCTTGACCGGTCGCCAGATGTAGCGGTGGGGGTCGACCGGCTCGTCTTCGACGCCGAGGGCTTCCAGGACCCAGGTACGCCGGTCCTGCTTGTGCTCGGTGAGGGTCTTGTTCGACCACTTCCGGGAGACGAGGACGCGGCGGCCCGCGTAGCCGAGGTGGTCGGGCTTGTGCGCCTTGCCCTTGCACCGGCCCGGAGCCATGCCGGGCTTGGCGCCCTTGGGCTGCACCCCGTACCGCAGCCAGTTCGGGCACGTCGGCGAGCACGGCTCGAACCGCAATGCCTCCAGCAGCCGTTCCGCGTGCGCCTTGCGGCGTGGATCGTCGGTGCCGAGGGCGTCGCCGAGGCTCTTGGTGAGGTACTTCGACAGGTACTGGACGAGCTGGTCGGCGTCCGAGGTGCCCGCAAGCACGCTCTGAATGTCGAGTTGGTCGCCGAAGCGCAGCACATGCAGAGGCTCGGCCTCGTCGTCCTGGTCGAGAGCGTCGAGGGCCTGATCCCAGGTCGGCAGCACTTCCCCCGTGACCGGGTCGAGGTAGCCGGCCCCGTCCTCCCACACCGGCAGGTGGTCACCCTCGAATCGGACAGTGTCCGTCGAGGGCCACCACACCTGGTGATACGTGGCCGCGATGATCTGCCGCAGCTCCGCACGCGGGAGCGTGCCGCGGATCGCCATGTGCAGATGCGGGGCGAGCCGCTTCTGAGGTTCGACGGTGGTGAAGTACTGCACGTCATAGCCCGCCACTCGTCGGAGGTTCTGCACGAAGCGGTCCACGAGCTTGGAGAAGTGCAGCGCGTCGCGGGCCGCCCGCGCGTAGTCGTAGCGGTCCGGGTCCAGGGGCGCGCCCTCCAGCACTCGCCCGTACGACGGCAGGGTGAGGGTGACGAACATCGAGGGCCGGTGGGTCTTGCCGTCAGAGCCGGTGAAGGTCCGCCCGAGCGTGGTCTTGGTCATCTGCCGTTTAGGTAGGTCCGGAGCGTCCTGCCG
The DNA here is from genome assembly GCF_044460045.1 of Microbispora rosea. NCBI lineage: Bacteria > Bacillati > Actinomycetota > Actinomycetes > Streptosporangiales > Streptosporangiaceae > Microbispora > Microbispora rosea. Next base: position 617,435 of record NZ_JBITJO010000001.1, read on the forward strand.
CCGCTTGGTCGAGCGGGAGCGCTTGCCGGAGGTGCGGCCGAGGACGTTGCCGCGCATGCCCGCACGGTTGATCTCCTCGTCCAGGTCCTCGATGGCGGCGTCGAGGTCGGTGGTGTCGCCGCCGGCCTTTTCGACCTCGTCCCGCCAGGCTTGGGCGTCGGCCCGCAGCTCCACGAGGTGACGCTGATAGTCGTCGGCGTTGTCGGGGAGGTTGACCGGTTCGTGGTCGAGGTGCCAGCCCTCCCGGCACTGCGCCCGCCGGAGCTGCCGGTTGCGCTTGGCACACGGCGGGCACTTGCTCTCCAAGGTGGCCCCGCACGGCACGTCGATGACCTCAACCTGTCCGGTGAGGATGTCCTGCCGCCGCAGCGGCACGGGGCGGATGCACACGCCGTACTGCTTGGCGATCTCCTCGACGACGTCCCGCGCGAGCGGTTGTGCCATACGGACGGCGCGGGGAGTGGATCGGTCGTTGAGCCGAGCGGGGGAGATCGGCTGGTCTCCCCCGGCCTGCTGGGCGTCGGTGAGGTCGATCAACTGTCCTCCTCTGCGGTCTCGGGGATGGTGAGGGCGGTCTGGCCGCATTCGTGGCACTCGACCAGGCCGCGCAGGGGGTCGAGCCACAGGACGTTGAGCGCGTCGCAGATGGAGCAGCGCAGTCCGTCGAGGAAGTGCGCCTGGCTGTTCATGCGGCCTCGCTTCGACCGCCGTACTCGGCGACCATCTGCCGGATGTCGGCGTCGGAGACGTAGGCGGCCCGGACTCGCACGGGATCGGGGGAGGTCTCCAGCCGGACGTATCCGACGCCCGCGCCGAGCTCTGGAATAGGTGAGATGTGGTCGGCGAGTGCGCCCCGGTCGCGTGCGCCGTCGCCGAGCACCATGTCCACCTGTTCGCTCTCGTCGAGACGGAGGGCGATCTTGTCGGGGAACAGGTTGCGGATGTTCATGACCTCCTTGCGGGGGTCCTGGAGCGCGGCCATGACCCCGATGCCGACCGTACGGCCCTGTGTGGTGAGCGTGGCCAGGGCCGCCGTGATCCGTTGGCGGAGGCCCTTGTCCGACTGGTAGGCGGTGAGGAACGCGACCTCGTCGACGAGCACCAGGACGAACGGGTCATCGACAGTGGGGACGTGTGAGCGCTGGAGGCCGGCGAACCGGTCGGCCCGCTCCTGCATCACGCTCACGGCCTCATCGAGGAGGTCGGCGCACTCCTTCGGGTCGGCGGCATACCGCGCGCCGAAGAGCGCCCGGCCGAAGGACAGCTCCATCCGTTTGGGATCAAGCGCCCAGACCTGGACCAGGCCCGCCCGCATCGCGGGAAGCAGGCCGCGGATCGTCGACCACAGCCACGAGCCTTTGCCGGCCCCGGTCGCGCCCGCGATGAGGACGTGCGTGCCGTGGACCTTGAGCCGGTACGGTGTGCCGTCCTCACACCGTCCGACTTCCACCGGTCCGACCGTCGCCGTCTCGGGAACCGGGACGGCGGGCAGGGGTTCGGCGAGCGGGTCACGCCGGGGGAAGGTGAGCACGAGCCGCCCGGCCTGAGCGACGGCGATCCGGCAGGAGGGGGAGCCGAAGCCGTGGGCGAGGTGGTCGGTGCGGTCGGACCAGTCCTTGACGGCCTGCCCGGACAGCATGCGCACGGTGACGCGGTCGGCCCAGCCGTCGCAATCGACCCGGAGCAGACGGGGCAGGTAGTCGCGGCCCTGGAGGTGTCGGCCGAGCCCGGACACGATCATTACCGGTTGCCAGTGCCGCCGGTAGATCCAGAAGCGGCGCCAGAAGGCCAGCAGCCGCCAGCCGATCCAGCGGGCGAACGAGGCCCTGTCGGTCAGCACCCAGCCGAACAACAGCGAAACGGGGATGGTGATAGCGGCGACCGCCGTGGGCCAGCCGTACCGGACCCAGATCACGCCGGGGACGGCGAGCACCGCCACCGCGATGGGGTGGACGAGGAGGGTACGGACGAGCCCGGCGACCAGGCGGCCGAAGAAGACCAGGATCGTGAGGATCGCCGGGGTCTGGACGACGGCCGGTTTGAACACGACCGCCGTGTCGGGTGTGGTGGACACGAGGTTGCGGACCTCGCCACCGGGAAGGCGCTTGAGCATAAGCTGAACTCCTCTCTTGTGATGCGCAGTCAGGGAGAGACCGAGGGGCCGCCGGAAGTTGCCGCTTCCAGCGGCCCCGCTTGCGTTAGGCCGCCGTATCGGTGGCCAGGGTGTGTTCGGCGTGCAGGCGTTCGCAGTCGGCCAGGTACCGGGCGGCGGCGTTGAAGATCTCCCGCGCGATGTCCAGGTCGTCGGCGGTGACGGTGCCGGCCCCGGTGGTTGAGACCGTCACGTCTGCCTCGTCGGATTCCAGGACCAGGTACGGCCGCCCGGACTCCAGCACCCGAGCGCGCGCGCGAGTGATCGAGGTGTAGAACGAGATGCCGATGCGGGGCCGCTGGCCGGGGTCGATCGACATCGACACGTGGGTGTAGGGACCGTGCGTCATCAGGCCACCCCGCGACCGTTGGCCAGGCCGTGAAATCGCCGCTCGACCGACCGGGCGAACGAGGCCGCCTCACGGGCGAGCTGCCGGGCGAACTCGACATCGGCCGGGCTGACCTGGTCACTGTCCGAGGTGCTCACCAGCACCGAGGTCGAGCCGAAGTCCAGCGCCAGCACCGGCGTCCGCGCCGGGTACGGCACGGTCTTGGCCGAGGCCCCGCCCCCGGTGTTGAGGCTGATCACGGCCGAGGGTCGTACCGTCCGCCGCCCCATCACGCCGCATCCTTCGCAGCGTTGCCGGACTTGCCGGCCCCCGTACGCGGAGCCCGCATGACCCGGGCCGAGATGGAGTAGGCCAGCCGCCCCGTCGCCTGATGTACGTATGGCTTGACCTCCAGCCCGTCGAACTCGGCCGGGGCAAGCGGCACACCGGGCAGCGACGGCGGGACGACCGGCTGAACCTCGGCGAGGATCTTCACGGTCACCGTCTTCTGCGCGGCCTTGAGCGAGGGGTCAGCGTCCATCACCGGGACCTGCCACACCGGAAGCCCGGTCGCCTTGTCCTTGGCTTGGGTGTCCCGCTTGGCGTCGAAGTCCTTCGCCGCGGTCACCTCGCCCACGACGTAGCAGCCGTGCGGGAACAGCAGCTCGAAGCTGATCGGGATGGGTCCTTGCAGTGCCATCGTTCACCACCTCCTTGTCAACCCCCCTAGACGGTGGCGGCCGATCCGTCACGAGAACTGTCTAGGGGGCTATGCGGAAGACGATAGCCCTGATCTGTTCACCTGTCTAGGGGGGTAAACGCGGTTAGGGACTTCAGACGTGGAAGCAGTCATGACGAACACACGCAGTCGATCTACTCTCGACTAGAAGTCACGGTAGGTGCCGAAGGTTCAACATCCGCATCGATCTATGCATAGATGAACGGAGGCCGATCGAGTGGCGAGTGGTCGTAGCGAGTGGGAACGGCGTCAAGCAGCTCTTCGCCGGGAAGCCGAACGACAGGCTCGCGAGGCGGCAAGACGGGCTAAGGAGCAGGAACGCGAACGCCAACGAGTGCATCTGGAGAAGCAGCAAGCGACAGCGGAGCGAAGAAGCGCAAAAGTCGCGAAACGTATCGAAGAGCTGGACCGGATCCTGATAGATGCGTTGAAAGTGCGTCCCCTGTCTTTCGACGACATGCGGACGACCGCTTCCATAGCACCCTTCGATCCGGGTCGCCTCGCTGTCGCCGAGCCTGCTCCCAAGTGGGAGGAATACGCGCCCTTGCCGCCGTCTGGACTAAGCAAATATCTCGGCGGGCAGTCCCGCTATGAGCGTGCGCTATTAGAGGCGCGGGAGCGCTTTAATAGCGCAGTCGTGCATCACCAACAGCGCGAGAAGCGCCGTATTAGTGATCTTAATTCCGCTCGGTCTGCTTATGATCTCCACGTTGCGGCCTCTAGAACAAAGGTGACGGCGGAGAATGCACGTTTGAGCGACTTGCGAAGAGGACTAGATGCCGGTCAACCCGAAGCGGTTGAATGGTTTGTTGGAAAGGTGCTGGAAAAGTCGACATATCCAAGCGGTTTCCCGCGTATGTACCAGGTAGCCTACCGTCCTGAGAATCGCGACTTGGTTGTCGAATTCGAGCTACCTCCGCAGAGCATCATCCCAGACGTTCGCGCATACAAGTATGTAAAACAGCGGGACGCCATCGACCCAGTGCCCCGACCGCAGACGGAAGTCAAGCAGAGGTATGCCACGCTTCTCGCCTGTGTAGCTCTACGAACGCTGCACGAAATCTTCACCGCTACCCCGGACGTCGTCGAGGCGGTCGTGTTCAACGGACGCCGCAACACCATAGATCAGGCGACCGGCAAGAAGGTCCGGCCCCACCTGCTGAGCGTTCAGGCCGAACGAAACGTCTTCGAGGAGCTCGTCCTAGCCGACGTAAATCCAGTCGCCTGCCTGAAGCGCCTTAACGCCCTCGTATCTCCCAACCCCTACGACCTGGAAGCCATCGAGCCCTTCATCACCTTCGACCTCAAACGATTCCGGTTCACTGAAGATATGGACGTTGTCTCAGGGCTGGACTCCCGCCGTAACCTACTCAAACTGTCGCCCACTGAGTTTGAGCATCTGGTGAGGGAACTCTTTGTAGCTATGGGCGCTGAAGCATGGACGACTATCCCCTCGAAGGACGGCGGCGTAGACGCTGTCGCCACCAGCAAGAATCTCTTCTTTGGTGGAGTCTGCCTCATACAGGCGAAGCGATGGTCAGGACTTGTCGGTCTCGATGCCGTTCACGCACTGACCGGTGTCATGGCCGACCATAACGCAACGACAGGCGTTCTGGTTACTACGTCTTGGTTTGGACGCGCTAGCGAGCAGTTCGCCCAGCGAAACAGGATAACCTTGATCAATGGCGCCGAGCTAAAACATCTTATTAAGGAATATCTGAACATCGACGTGATTCCAGGCACTACGCCACCTCGTAATGCGCGCGCCTCCGACAATAGGCAATCAGGCCGCCCAGGTCCTGCCCAATAAATGCCTCGCGATCGCCGCAAAACCTGGATCCTCTGTCACGGCAGGTCGCAGTGAACAGCGGTCGCGTCGTCATGGGTCTTGCTACGCGGCCAGCGTTCGCCGTGGGGATCCGAGCGCTCGGCTATCCGGACCTTGCGGATCAGCGCAGCCGGTCCCTTCTGGGCCAGGACGTCGAGGAGTTGCCGCCAGGTGATGAGCCGGTAGCGGCTGATGGCGTCGGCGGCTCCATCGGTGAGCAAGGCCGCGGCGCGTACCTGGTCGGCGGGGGTTGTGCCGGTGAGGGCTTGGTCGGCGGCGAGGGGGTCGGTGGAGGCGACCCAGAAGCCGCCGTCGCGGTTGCGGTATCGGCCGAGAGTTTCGACGTACTCGCGGCGGGCTTCGGCATGCTCGGGAGTGCCACCCCGCAGGCTGTCGAGCCGTGCGCGATGGGGCGCGGCGACCTGCTCTAGCCGGTCGTCGCAGATCACCATCGGCTCGGGTGTGCCGGTGTCGAGGATGAGGGTGCTGTCGCCGAGGACGAGCCAGTCGAGGTGGTCGGCGGTTTGGCGGAGCATGATGACGGTGGCGGAGGGGGAGCCGCCGTGGGTCAGTTCGCAGGTGAAGTCGTGCAGTGAGGTGACGTGCTTGATGCCCTGGGCGAGGAGTTCGGGCAGGGGGCCGGCGCTTTGGGTCATCTCGGCGAGCAGGGTGGAGCCGAGGGTGTGGGAGTACCAGCGCACGCTGTGCGAGCAGGTCGAGGTGATGCCTGGGGGGATGCTGGCGCCGTCGAGCAGGACGACGGCGTCGGCGGTGGCGCCGATGAAGTCTTCGTTGGGCCGGTCGGGGTGGCCGGGTTCGCTGGCGAAGGCGACGCGCATCAGGTGTCCTCGTGCCGGTAGAGCGGGCTGGCCAGTTCCGCCCGCACTGGTTCCCCGGTTTGCGGGTCGTATTCGACGCCGACCACGCAGGAGAAGCGGCGGTCGCCGACCTGCCCCCACAACGTCGCGATCTCATTCGCGAGCAGGTGGATGACGCCGAGGGAGCCGTTGGGGTGGATACCGGCGATGGCCAGGAACGAGCCGTTGCCGTCCGGGCGGGGCAGCCGGCCGAGGAAGGCCGAGTCGGTCGGCTGGGCGGGGTCGAGCTGGGAGCCGGACCGGTACTGGCGGCCGGTGCGAGTGTCCACCAGCTTCCAGCCCATGTCATCGCGGTCCCAGTGGATGACCGGGTCCGCCTCGTACGCCTGGCGCATGGCCTCGGACATACGGGGGCCGCAGATGACGAGCAGGCCGGGCCGGTTGAGGTCGATCTGCCCATTGACGGTGACGTTGTCGGTTGCCACGGTGAGGCCGAAGGTGCGGGCGAGGTCTTCCAGGCGCTTGCCGGCGCGCATGTCGTCCAGGGCGACCATGGAGCGTCCGGTTGCGGCGTCGTGCCGCAGGGGAGTCACGACGGTGACGGTGCCGACGCCGAGGAAGGCGCCTTCGGGGGCGGGGCCGGTGTGGCGGATCTGGTGGATTCGCCCGCGGGACAGGCCGGCCTTCTCGGCGATCTGCGCGTATGACATGCCTTGGGCGTGGAGTTCTTGGATGACGCGGCGGCGGAGCCGGGCCAGTTCGGTGACTTCTTGCTGGGCGGCGTTGAGTCGTTCGGTGGCGACCCGGAGTAGCAGGTAGGGATCGTCGATGGCGGCGATTTTGTCCAGGTCGCTCGGTGGCACGGTTCCTCCTCGGTGGTGCGCATCCGAGTCTAGGCCCCTAGACGATATGCCGTCTATCCCTCTTGACAGTACGGTTTTGGCGGGTTTGCCAGTGGTTGGGTCTACGGCCCGGATCGCGGAGCGCCGGTTGGGGACACCGCGCGGGCTCACCGCGCCATTCCCGTCAGCAGAGCCGCCCAGGTCTCGCGCGACTGGGCGATGGGCCAGTGGTGAGTCTCGCGGATCTCGCGTGCGTCCTCGTTCTGGAGGGTGCGCCGGATGAACCCTTGGCCGCCCGCCTGGCACAGCTCGTACACCATGGCCAGGCAGTCGCAGGTCCAGGCGAGCACTCGTACCCGCGCCCCGTCCGAGGGCTCGAACCATTCCAGCTTCGTGCACCCGGGCTGCCGGCGAACGGGGACGTGCGGGCTCACGCACCTCATGACCGGCACGTCGCCTGGGCGGCGGCTGCGATGGGGTCGACCTTGAGCAGCGCCCAGACGGTGCGGCCGGTCTGGTTGCCGTACACGCCCCAGTTGTCGGCCAGGGAGGCGACCAGCAGTAGGCCGCGGCCGCCTTCGTCGTCGCTGGGCCGCACCAGCCGGGGGGCGCCGGGGCCGCCTTCGTCGGTGACGCCGAGCCAGACTTGATCGGGTTCGGCCTGGATGCTGACGATGAACTTGCCGCCGAACCGGGCCGAGTCGGTGTGCCGGACGGCGTTGGTCGCCAGTTCGCTCACGATGAGCTCGGCAGACTCGACGACCGGCCACGCTCCGAGGGTTGCGGTGATGAAGCGTCTGGCTTCGGTGACCGAGGCGGGACGGCCGAGGAAGTGCCGGGATAGGCGCCATGGGGGCATGGGACACGCTCCGTCGTATAGGGGGCTAGACATGCCTTCGACTGAGCGTATGACCAACGCTAGAAGGTTCTCAATGAGTGACGCATAAATGCGTCACTCATTGAGCTGCTTCGCCAGCTCCCGGAAGTCCGCCGCGATCTCGCCTAGCAGCGCCCTCAGCTCGTCCCCGTACACGGCCGCACTCGCGAACGCCTCGAACGCCTCTTCATGAGCGCCGATCTCGGCCGCCTCTGTCAGCGTGAGATCACCGGTCAGGCTCTCCACCACGCTCACAGTTCCGTCGTAGATGGAGAACCCGTGCAGCGGAAAGGCCGGAGCCTGCACCTTCCACGGCACGACGCCGAGCCGAACATGCGGCAACGTCAACACCTGGGCCAACCGATCTAGCTGGGCCAGCATCAACGACGGCGACCCCGGCCATGTACGGACCGCACCCTCAGTCAGCACGAAGGCGAACCGCCGGTCCTCCTCAAACAGCACCGCTTGAGCATCGACCCGTACCGCGGCGGCTTTGGCCGCATCGTCCTCATCGACATCGCGGCTAATCGCCACCGCCAGCCGCGCATAGTCGGCCGTCTGTAACAAGGCCGGAATCATCGCCGAGGAGAAGACGGCCATCCACTTCGACGAGCGCACCCGTGCAGCATTGGCCGCCTCCCGGCCAGCAAGTCCATTCCTCAGCCGCGACACCTCGTCACGCAGCCGCACGAGCAAGGTGTCCAACTCCCGCCGTGCGTCCTGGTCGAGCTGTAAGGCCGCGGAGACCCGCTCAACCGTCTCGGGAGTCGGGAGCAGCCGCCCGGTCTCCATCCGAGAGATCGTTGGCTGTGCCACTCCGGCCCGCTGTGCTAGTTCCTTACCCGTCAGACCTGCATCCTTGCGCAGCCGCCGCAGCAGCTCACCCAGCTCTCGCAACCGATCCCGCCGCTCTTCCACGCGAGCGTTGTACCACGTCCGGCTATCCCTTGCCCTTGCCAAGGAGAAGGGCGGTAACTGTAGCAACGCAAATCGGCCGTCCTCTGGAGGTTGAAGAGCTTAGGCGGTAGGGAGCGGGCAGGCAGCATCTACTAGAGCCCGAGCATGTCGTACAGCACGGGTTGCGTCAGCGGCTGACGGGACATGACCTCCATGCGCTGCTCGATTACGAACCTCAGCTATCTCGGAACGTGCTCTATTCTTGGATACTGCAGGCGTGTGGCCAAGCGATGAGTAGAGGGAGATCAGGCCAACCAATCCGTTGGCATTGACAATTACCTGTTCGGAAACCTCGCTTGAGATGCCCTGTGCTCGCAGATCGGTAGCTATTACTGTCGAGAGTGCCACTTCGGCCGCGGTTCCTGCATCGATGACAGCCTGCCGGAGGTCACCTTCCATCACCGCCTGTTCTGCATTCATGATCAAACGATGTTCGGCGGGTAAGTGCGTCTTACGTGATGCGCGCGTAAACGCCCCTTGAACCTGTTCGCGGCTAAGAGGGCGAGCGCCGATGAAGACGCCCTGCATTCTGACTCCAGATCCCAGTAGTTGGCCGCGCGGTGTGAGGATGTGAAAATCTGATCCATGAGAATCCTCGGCGGGCCGCAGGGGTTCTCCGCTCCATGCGGCAGTCCAGTACCGCACAATCTCAAACCAGCTTTTGAATTCGCGGCTTAGTCGACTAAGCTCTTCCAGCAATTCATGATCAGTCGCTGGTGGTAAAAGGATCGAAATTCTAGCAGCTTCAGCGTAATATAACGAATCTGTTGAACGATATCCCCACCTAACAGGACTCGGCATCTGTAGCGGACGTCCACGTGAGTCGGGCGGTGATATCAGGCCACGCCCGTCGCTACTGGCGACGGGCATGATTAGAGTTGAGTAGAAGTTGCCAACTTCGATGGACTGAGCATGGCCAAGTGCATCGGGAGCGACAGGGATCGGCCAACGAAAATGCATAACGCCATCATGGCGGCGTCGTCTCGGCATAACTCCATCATGTCGTATCCGGATTGCTGGCTACAAACCGGTTTGTTCTGCCGGTCGCGTTCGGAGGGGACCTGCGGACGATGCCCAACTGCGAGTGAGCAGTCCGTAACTTCTACCTATCTTGCCGAATTGTGCTCGTGAGAATCAAGGCGCTGCTTCGCACCGCGTGCGGCCCTGCGCCTGGCCGCGCGCTGCGCGTGCGGCCTTGAGGCCGTTCTCGCGCGCGGCCGGCTTCAGGCCGGCCCAAGGCGCGAGAACGCATCCTGACTCCTGAAACTGGCTTCCTGGCGGCGATGAAGGCCCTACCTGCCTGAGTTGAAGCCAACCCCCGTCAGGCCGTACCTATCGGCCCTGGCCGGACGAACGCGGCTCCTCCGCTCGGCGTCGGGCTCCAACACGTGATGGGATGTAGGGCGCGGTCGGCGGCCTGACGCCTGACCGACCCACCCTAGGCATACCGGGAGAGACGTTGGCGGACAGCTCTGGATACGCGACTCTTCGAATGTGCTTGCGCCCTCCGCGGGTCGCAGTGATCTTCGAGGGTGGCGAGCACTGGCACTATTGGGCGCGACTGGCCCTGCATGCCTGTACGAAGCTCTGGGGCGGTGAGGGGTTCATTCTCATCCCGCACACTCGGGGTCAGGTGCACCCGCAGATGCTGGCAGCGGCCCGAGCGTACGACCCCGACTACGTCGTTGCCCTGGACCCGACCGCGCGCACAATTGAACGGGCAACACCTGGCTCACTCAATCTCTCAGATTCTGAGGGTAAGCAGTTGGAGGGAGTTTCTCGCGACCAGTTTATCGAACAGTTGGGAGACAGCCCTATATCATCAGCAACCGCTCACCAGGCGCGGAAGCAAGTAGCCGAGGTCTGTTCCTCCCATCGACGTCGCCAAGAGCATGACACAGAGGAATGGGACGAGCACGTAATTTCGCTGGCCATCAACGGCAATGTCGCGCACCTCACAAAGGCAGATGACATCCCGGGCAACTCCGTGAATGCCTGCCTCAGCGCTCCACCCGAGTGGGGTGGCCCACTCGGTGTTGCGGTTGCCGCTCTCTGCGGGGCGGTTGAGGAACCGCGTCCTGGTACGGAGCCTCGTCTGGGCGAGCGTGAGTTTCGGAACTTAGTTTCCTGGTTGGTTGACCCTGCCAACGGTCTTGGTGCGCCGCCCTCTGACATCGTGTGGCATCCCGGTGCAGCGTCCAGTCTCGACCCGGCCACTGTGGTCACCGCTTTTCAGAGGACGGTGCAGGGCCTCACGCTGATCGGCCGGGGGCTCAGATCACGGCGTCGTACCGTGGTGTCCGTTGGCGACGCGGCAGACGATTTCGCCCTTGCCTATGCGTACCAGCGTCTCTACGGGAGCGGGATCTGGCTACCCACCACATGGCTCCCGAAGAACACGGCGGATTCACTCGTACACCTCGCTATTCGAATGGCGATATCTGATCGTGTCCTGAAGGGCGAAAGCGTTACCGTCACCACCACCTCGGTCGATGACTTCGCGCTCGACACGAGCGTGGCAGATTTGCGGCAGCCCGACGTGTGGCTTGAAGGAGAAGAAGAGCGCACAGTTCGGCAGTACGAGGAGCAGGTGACACGGGGCGTCGTTGAGTGGCCTGTAGATTCGGTCCAATTCCTAGCTGTTGCCGACCAGTTCAACCAGGACTACGCCATTCCCATCGCCCGCAGCGATACTGACGATATCGAGATGGTCGTTCCTTGTCCGCCCCCGGTCATCAATCATCGAGCTCTCGTGGCGTGCACGACACTCCACTGGCAGGTGGACATCGAGCTGATAGAGGCGATCATGCCTCGCGGTCGGGGACTTGACGGTCATGTCCTACTCCCTGAAGGAGAGGATCCCTACCTGACATGGATTCGCAGCGGACGTGACGGCATCACGTACGAATCGGAGCGCTATAACTTCATCGCGGCAGGTACACCGCCTGTGTCCCGCCTAGCACGGCCCCGTTTTCGGGTACCCGGCCTGGCCACCTGGGCCGATCTTAGAGCCAGGCAAGACGGCAGGCGTATGGCCTTCTCAGCAGCCGGACGGCGGGTCGAAGTGATGCGGCATCTCTGGCAGAACCGCAACGCCCTAGCCGCACAGTTCGCCGGCCCCATGCTGCCGGTCCTGCGAACATATCGACCCACCAGTAAGAAGGCCGACCTCAACTTTGAGGAAACTGATGGAGTTATTCTCCCCACAGGAGCTGGTGAGAATCTCTGGGAAGGATACCTAACCTTCTCCGGGATCCTCAGGTATGGGAAGGCGGAAGATAAGCAGGTAACTGCTTTCCGTAGTCAGGTAGACGAAATGTTGGCACTAGGCATTCTCCGGCGAGGCCTCATCATCGGCTGTGCGCAGTGCGGCAAGCCAGCATTTGTCCCGATAGACGATCTGGGGCAGGTCAACCGCTGCCCTAGATGCTCGGCACCCAGTAACCTGTCTCAGCCCCGCTGGAAGAAGCCGGAAACTGAACCCTACTGGTATTACGATCTGCACCCAACCGTTCGCGAGCATCTCAGCCAGGACGGCGACATCCCCCTTCTCCTTTCGCACTACCTCCGCACCAGAAGCCGTAGCTACACCGATGTAGCCGAACTGGAACTGATTGGCCCCGATGCTGTGCCGCTCGCAGAGGCGGATTTGCTCGCGGTGAGCGATGGGCAGCTAGTTACCGCAGAAGCGAAACGACCCGGTTCCCTAGGAGATGGCCGAAGGCTCCTGCAAACGGTCGCAAAACGAGCTCTGCTTGCCGAACAGTTGAATGCTGATCAAATCCTGATCGCGACTGCTGCCTCCGCATGGGAACAGGCTAGCATTGATGCTCTCTGCAAGGAGGTCAGGAATCGCCCGTGGTCCATCCCTGCCCCTCGCGTACGCCTCGTCTGCGGATTGGGTACGGAGGAAGTAATTGACCTCCACGTCAATACCGAGACGGGAGAGGCTTCGCCATGGCCATAAGGTGGCTGTCCGGCGTTCATACTAACCAGTGGACTTTAGCTATTCATAATCCGATGGCCCTTCATCCTCCTCGCTGATCGAGTGTCCAGGGCGTGACCGCCGAGTCAAGGGCGCCTGCGGCGTCGCTTCGCGATCAGCTTCGCTGACCCTTGACACGGCGGTCCCGTCCTGGGAGTCGGCAGCTACGAGGAGGACGGGGGCGGACCAGGAGACGGGCCGCGCTAGCCCCCTGTCTGGGCAGGTCGGATCGCGTGATCGCCGTGCCATTAACGTGCCATTAAGGGCGGTCAACAGGGGGTGCTCACGGTCACTCGCGGACTGTCTCTCGCCCAGGTGGGGGCTGTTTCCCCTGGTGATCAGGCCGATTTGCAAGCAGGAAGTCAGGGGTTCGAATCCCCCTAGGGTCCACCAACTCAAAAGACCAGGCCAGGGGCCAGTTTCCCCACCTGGGCTTTGATCGTTATTCGGTTGTCGAGTTCTTGGCCACTTGGTGCTGTCGCCCGTCGCGCGTGCTCATCCCGCTCTGAGAAATTGCTCAAAGGCTTCCCGTGCCAGCGCGGAGACACTCTTGCCCTCTTGCTCGGCGCGGGCCCTCGCGCGTTCACGCAACTCCTCGGGGAGTCTGAAGGAGACCCTTGGGGAATGTGTGCTCTCGCCTGTGAGAGATGGACGTCCGGGGCGACTGGTAGGCACGGGTACGCGGCCTTCGTCGATCGCGCGGTGGACGTCGCCGATTGCGTCCCGTACGTACTCGTCCGTGATCAGGTTGCCTTTGGCGTCGTAGATCTCTTCGGAGTCGCTGTCGATATCGAAATCGTGGTCCAGGGCCAGTTCGATGTCTTCGGGTGGCCAGGCTGCCTCGTGCTCAGTCATGGCGTCCTTCTCCGTAGCGCGGTCGGCATCACGTGGATGATCACCAGAGCTTTGTCGGTGAGGATGCCGATCACCTCCAGCTCTGTGCCCCGATCGTCGGGGCCGATCCAGACCCATCGATCCTCCAACGTCGGGTCTCTAGCCAGCACGATCACTGGGGGCCCAGATCGGACAACATGCAGGGCATGCGCCTGCCCGATGCGGTGCCTCCTCGCCGACCGGTAGAAGCGCAACTTCTTCAGGCCCATATTATGTCGGACACAACCCCTGTAGGTAGGGGTTCCGGTCTACAGCGAGCCGACCATCGAGACGGCGGTTGCGTCCTGAGCGTCGGCAGCCACGAAGAGGATGGGATGGACCAGGGGGCGCCCGTGCCCGCCGGCAGGTCGCGAGCCTGATTGTCGGGCCATTAGCGGGCCGTGAAGGGCGGTCAACAGGGGGTACTCACGGTCACTCGCCGACTGTTTGAAGCGCAGATCGGGGCCGTTGTCCCTGGTGATCAGGCCGATTTGCAAGCAGGAAGTCAGGGGCTCGAATCCCCTAGGCTCCACTCGATATTGGCGGTACAGCCCGACCGAGAGGTGCTTCGGTCGGGCTGTTCTGCTGTCCGCGCCCGCCCGCCCGCCCGCGCTGCGCGGCGAGAGCGGTCGCGATTGGCGGTCCCCCAGAGTGCGGTATGAGGCAGGCGGGCGTGGGGATGCCCCAGCCGACCAGGGTGTCTGGGATCGATCCGTTGACCTGCAGGTCGTCCGCGGACCGGCACGCCGTCAGCTTTGCGGTCACGGTACGGCTGACGCCGTACAGCCGGCCAGGGGCGGTGAGGGTGGTGGCGGTGCCGGAGGCGAGGCGGGAGTCGAGGGCCGGCGGCGACCGTGACCGAGGCTCACGGTCGCCGCCGGATGGTGCTCGGCGTCGAGGGTCTTGCCGAACTGCGGGGCCGGCCTGCCGCCGGAGGTCAGAGCCCGCAGGTTGATGCGCAGGTCGGCCGAGGTGGCCCGGCCGTCGGCGCCATCTTGATGGCCGCCGTGGTCCCGCGCTTGTGGCGGGATCCCTGCGGCGTGTGCGTGGAGGGCGAAAGCGTACGTGTCATGTCCTGCTCTCCTCCTGGTTGCCACGGCGGATCGGTACGACCGCGGGCCCTACGTGGAAGACGGGGTAGCGCGCCGCGATCGCCTCGAACTCGGCCAGCGGCGCGTGCGGGTCGAGAGGCATGTGCGGCCGGGCACCGGGGACCTTCTGCAGATACCGCTTGAGGATCGGTGCACGCTGCCCGACCGGTATCTCGACCAGGCGGCAGTTCCGGGTGCGTCCGTGCCGGATCTTCACCAGGCCGTCGGCTGCCCGTACGTTGCGGACCCAGTTGCAGTTCTCGCCCAACATCGGCACCAGGTACCACTCGCCACGCCAATCGGCCATGCCCAGCGGGAACCGAACAATACGCCCGGTGCGGCGACCGACGACCTCGAGCGTCACCCAGCGCCGGGGCGCCAGGCCGAGACCGAGCATCACCGCCCACAGGCGCGCGAGGCGGCGGGCCGTGGCGTTGGCGCGTCCACCCCGGTACATCGCTCGAACGCGGTCCTCGGACCAGGGCCAGCTTCCCAGCTTTGCCATCGCGTCCTCCTTTGGCTCACGCGCGGGCAGTTGCGGCTGTCTTCCTGATTCAAGGATTGGCGATGCGAAAACTTGAGACATAGAGTCTGAAATCCCTTAAGAAGCCGCAATGGGCCAATCTCCACACACTCCGACCGGGCTGCCCGTCGTGACCGCTGCCTGTCCGACCGGAGACGCGGGACCGGATGCTGCGGGTCGCCATCACGAGGATCAACCGCACTGGACTGACCGTGAGCCTGGATCACATAGCTTCGAGGTGTAAGAGGCCGAGCCATCGGAGCGATGCCGACTTCGCCAGGGAGGCCAAGAGCTGGCCCGAGCGCATTACCTGGGCAGACTTGGGCGCGGTGCCACCTCTTGGCGCCGATGCACGACTTGGGCGGCGCGAGCACCACTTCTCCGCCATCCAGGTCGATGAGATGTTCCCGCACGCGGATCGTACGTGCGTTGATGTCGATGTCCGAGCGCCGCAGCGCGATGCCCGGTTGAGCGAGTTGCCGTACCTACGGTGGTACCGATCCGGAGCGCCGTTTCTGCTGGTCAGCCAAATTTGCTGATGCTCTTCATCCTGGTCGGAGGCCGGGCCCGCGGGTGACTCGGAGCCGGTTCACCGCCTCGATGACGGGCGCCGCGCCGTCCTCTGCCGAGACCCGGACCGACAGGGCCTGGGCGCGCTGGCGGTAGGCCGGGTCGGTTACGGCGCTGGTGAGCGCGGCGGCCAGCCGTGCGGGCGTCAGGCGGCGAAACGGGATCGCGGCCGGAGCCACGCCGAGTGCCGTCAACCTGGACGCCCAGAACGGCTGGTCGTTCATCACCGGCACGGCCACGGCGGGCACGCCCGCCCGGACCCCGGCCCCGGTGGTGCCGCTGCCGCAGTGGTGGGCGACGGCGGCCATACGAGGAAAAAGCCAGTCGTGCGGTACGTCGCCGACCGCCAGTACGTCGTCGGAGATGTGTCCCCGCAGGCCCGTCTGCAGCACGCCTCGCAGCCCGGCCCGCCGCAGCGCCTGCACGGCCAGATCCGTGTACTGCTCGGCCCGCGTGCCCGCCAGGCTGCCGAAGCCGACGAAGACCGGGGTGGGCCCCGACGCGAGGAAGTCGCGCAGCACCGGATCCGGCCGCCAGTCCCGCGGCTGGAGCGGCCACCAGTAACCCGTGATCTCCAGCCCGGGCCGCCAGTCGGCCGGGCGTGGCAGCACCAGCGGGCTGACCCCGTGGAAGACCGGCCAGTGTGTGCTCTCCCGGCGCCGGTAGAGGTCGCGCGGGGTCATCGGGGGCAGCCCCAGCCGGGCCCGCATCTTCGTGCTCATCCCGGCGATCAGCGGGCCGGCGGCGGGCACCTCGAACGCGAGCCGGGCCGCCCTGCGGTTCCCCCACCGCCCGAGCGACCCCTGGAACAGGCTCATGACCGGCGGGAATTCACCCGTGGGGTCTATCGGCTGCAGGTGCACGCCCATGCTCGGCACGCCCATCGCCTCGGCGACGTGAGAGCCCTGCGCGCCCGCCACGCCCAGCAGGAGCAGGTCCGCCTCCTGCTGCTCGGCGATCCGAGTCAGCCCGTCCATGAGCTGCTCGCTGTACTCCTTGAACGCGCCGATGGAGATGCGGCCGGTCAGTGCGGAGAGCGGATCTCCGGGAAGCGGCAGATGCTCCAGGCCCGCGTCAGTCACTGGTTCCGCGTACGGCTCGTGGGCGGCGATGGCCACCTCATGCCCGGCCTCGCGTAAGCGCACCCCCAACCCCGCGTACGGTGCCACGTCCCCCCGCGTACCGACTCCTATGATCAGAACCCGCATCCACGTCACCACCTGTCTCGTTTTGTCATGCAGTCGCATGGTAAAACGGGGCAGTAAGCTTTTACCATGCACTCGCATGAGAAAGTGGTGGGCCGTGCCGAAGATCGTCGACCATGACGACCGGCGACGGCACATCGCCGAGGCCGTGCACCGCATCATCCACGACAGGGGCATGGAGAGCGTCAGCCTGAGGGAGGTCGCCGCCGAGGCCGGAATGTCCATGGGCGCGGTGCAGTACTACGTCGCGACGAAGAACCAGATGCTGCTGCTGGCACTGGAACACATCGGGATGTGGATCGGCAACCGGGTGGCAGCCGTGGCCGCGCGCCAGTCCACGCCGCTCGACCTGCTGCGAGACACCGTGCTGGAGCTGTTGCCGCTGGACGACGAGCGCGGCTACCTGAACCGCGTCGGACTGGCGTTCCAGGCGAGCTCGGTGGTGGACGACCATCAGGCGGTGGCGATGCGAATGGGGTACTCGCACCTGCTGTCCTTCTTCGCCGAGCAGATCAGGGCCGCCCAGGCCGCCGGGCAGCTCGCCGCCCATCTGGATGCCGCCAAGGAGGCGAGCATCCTGTACGCCTTCGCGCAGGGCATCGTGAACGCCACCTTGGTCGGGCACTACACGCCCAAGGAGGTCGCGGCGTTGCTCGACTACCACCTGGCGCGGCTCCGCGTGGGGTGACGGCCGTAGCGGGAATCCTCGGCCGGCCCACGCCGTAGCCGACCAATAAGCGTGCGGGATATGCGCGAGACGATCTACGCCGTGGGGGTAATTGTTCGCCCTCGTTGAAATCGCCTCTGCTGTGTGCGCGATCGTAGGGGTCGTAGAGATCGTCGTTGCCGTGTCGGTCCATGTCCGTACTTCCGGTCATCGAGACGCGGCGTACCTCGGGACATGGCGGCGAACTCCGCTCGTGAGACGCTCGGAGATGCTCACCCCAGTGGAGAGGGCGGCATTGGCAACATCGGTTATGAGAGCGCGGTCCGCTCGCGGATCTCCACCGCCGTCTCAAGCATCTGCGGAGTGCTGCTGAACCAGTCCTGCAGATTCAGATCCACGATGAGTTCGTGTGCGCCCGCCTCTGCGGCCGTGTGGATGTCATCCATGATCTGGTCGAGAGTGCCGACGAACGGCGATCGGTCAGGTCCTGCCGGACGGTCGGTGAAGGTGACGTTTCCCACCACGACCATCTCCATTCGGCTTGCGTCCCGGCCGTACTCGGAAGCCATTTCCCGGATACGGTCCCAGCTTGCGTGCAGTTCTGCGGCTCCTTCCGGGCCCGGCCTGGTCAGGAACGACAGCCAGCCGTCTGCGCGCTCGGCGATGCGCTGCAGGGCCCTGGCGCTGCCACCGCCGCCCAGCAACACGGGGATTCTCGAAACGGGCTTGGGCAGGACCGAGGCGTTGTCGATGACTACGCGAGGACCTCGATAGGACACCGGGTCGGGCCCCCACACGGCGTCGAAGACGTCCAGCGTCTCGTCGAGGAAGCGGCCGCGATCTGCTCGAGTGGTGCCGGTAGCCCGAAACTCGTCGCTGGACCAGCCGGCGCCCATACCCGCGATAAGGCGGCCGCCGCTGATCTGATCGATCGTGGCCAACGCCTTCGCCAGCTGGACGGGTGTGTGGAGTGCAGCGATCAGAAGAGAAGTACCGAGGCGCACCTGTTCGGTCGCCACCGCCGCTGCCGTGAGGACTGCCAGGGGGTCGGCGGCCTGCCGCTGGGTTTCCGGCCATGGCACGTCCGGCGGGGCATATGGTTCCGCGGGCGTCTCCGGGAAGAGCAGCCGTTCGTACGTCCACAAACTGGCATACCCGGCCGCTTCGGCTGTTCTGGCCGCTTCGACCAGGTCGTGTTGTAGGTCGACTCCCAATCTCTGGGGCAGACGCAGTCCGAGTTTCACCTGAACCTCCGCTGTGACCATGATCGCTGTGGCCGCTGCAAGGGAAGTACATCGACCAGATTCATGCCGTGCTCACGCAGCCTGGCCTCCGCCGTGACCCTCTGCCCGTCGAAGACCGGCCGTGCTTGGACCCCACTACCGAGCCTCGTGGCCAGCCGGGTCGTCGTCACCTTGGCGGGCTGGTGACCGGATCGAACGGACCTGTTCGTTCGATACCTGACCGTAGAGACGCCCAGGCGTGTTTGTCAAACAGATCTGTTCGTTCGATACTGCTGGCATGGAGAAGAAGCCGGGTACGGTGCGTGAACGGCTGCTCGAGACCGCCGACCGGCTGTTCTATGCCGAGGGAATCCACGCCGTGGGCATCGACCGGGTGATCGCCGAAAGCAGCGTCGCCAAGTCGAGCATGTACGTGCACTTCCGGACCAAGGAAGACCTGGTGGCGGAGTATCTGCGTCGCCGCAGCGACGTCATGCGCGCGCGTGTGACGCGGGAGGTGGAGGCGCGGGCCCAGGAGCCGGCTGAGGAGCGGATCCTGTCCGTCTTCGATGTTCTCGACGAGGTGATTTCGGAGCCTGGCTTCCGGGGGTGCGCGTTCGCCAACGCTGCAGCCGAATACCCTCACCACGCGGACGTCCAGAAAGCCGTCGCGTACGACCGCACCTGGCTGCCGGCCCTGTTCTCCCGTCTCCTCGGTCCCCTTCCCGCGGACAACGACGACGAGCTGGTGGCTGCGCTGGTGCAGGTGTACGACGGCGCCAACGCGGCCGCGCACCTCGACCACTCGAAAACGAGCGCGCGGACCGCCCGGAAGACCGCCGAACTCCTCCTAGCCACCCGGAAGGCCGGCCGCCCCGTCGCCTGATGCACGTACGGCTTGACCTCCAACCCCTCGAACTCGGCCGGCGCCGGCGGCACATCCTCACCGCCTTCTGCGCGGCTTGAGCGAGGGGGCGGCGTCTGCTGCCGCGGTCACCGGCCAGTCCGCTACGAGAACTGTCCGGGGGAGAGACGCCTCGTCCGAGCGGGGAGGCGATCGCGTGGTTCAGCCCATGAAGGGCTTGAAGATGGAGACCACCTTTGTGACAGCACGGTCGGCGTCCCCGTCCGCGATCGCCTCGACCAGCTCGTGATGGTGGCGGTGTGCCGCGTCCTCGTCTTCGCTCTTCTCGTCGCGCATGTGGGCGGCGAAGATGTCGAGCATGCTGGAGTACAGCTTGACGTAGAGAGGGTTGTGCGTCGCTGCCACGATCGCGTGGTGCAGGGCGAGGTCCGCGCTCGCTCGCAGGTCGGGATCGTCGGCCGACCAGCTCGCTTCCCGACGGTCGCGCAGCTCGCGCAGCAGTTCGACGTCGGCATCCGAGCGGTTCAGCGCGGCCAGTGCTGCCGCAGCGCTGTCAAGAGCAAGGCGTAGTTCCAGGTAGTGGCGACGGGTGCCACCGGCGAGCTGACGTTCAAGAGTGCCTGTCAGCTCGGAGCTGGAGATGACGAAGGTGCCGCGGCCCTGCTCGCGGCGCAGCAGACCTGCGTGCACCAGCGACTGCACCGCCTCGCGCACCGTGTTCCGGCCGATCCCGAACTCCGACACCAGTGCGGCCTCGGTCGGTATCCGTTCACCGACCGGCCAGCGTCCAGAGGCCACCTCCTCGCGGAAGCGCTCGGCAGCCTGATCGATGAGTCCCACTCGACGCATCGGCTGTCGCGTGGCAGACTCTTCCTGAGTCATCCCATAATCCCATCATCTGCTGACCTTCTATCGGAGTATAACGTGACATCGCTCTCCTCACCGGTCGTTCCGTTACAGCGTGGGCGCCTGACCTTGTGGGCCTGGCTCGCCATCGCCCTGACGGCGCTCAACCTGCGAACGGCCGTGACCGGGTTCACTCCGCTCCTGGAGATCATCGGAGCCGATCTCGGCTTCGGGGTGACGCTGTCCGGCCTGCTCGGCACCGTGCCGGCGGTGTCCTTCGGCATCTTCGGGTTTCTCGCCCCAGCGGTGACGAGGAAGTTCGGACTCGAGCGCACGGCCACTGTGGCGCTGGGACTCACGGCTCTGTCGCTCCTGATGCGCGCCTTCTCTCCGATGCCCGTGTTGCTGGTCCTTTCGACCGTGCTGGCGCTGGCCGGAATCGGAGCCGCGAACGTTGTGGTCGTTCCGTTGGTGAAGGCCTGGTTCGCCGATCGACTGGCCCTGGGGACCTCGCTTTACCTGATCCTCATGCAGGCGGGCCAGTTCATCGCCCCGCTCCTCGCGGTCCCGGTAGCAGAGGCGGCGACGTGGCGGTTCTCGGTAGGTATGTGGGCGGGACCCGCTGCTGTGGCCGCTGTGGTCTGGCTCGTCCTGGCAGTGAGGCTGCCCGCCGATCACCACGTGCCCGCGGCCGTGACGGCGACCGATGCGAGGCCGAGGATCAGCCGATCATCAACCGTCTGGGGCCTGGTGATCCTCTTTGCGATGATCTCGCTGTCCAACTACGGGATCATCACCTGGGTCCCGGCAGTGCTCACCGACGCAGGAGGCAGTGCGACCCTGGGCGGCTCCATGGTCGCGCTTTACTCGGCATGGGGCATGCTCGCGGCCTTGGTGGTTCCGCACTTGGCGACGCGCATGACGAACCCGTTCATCGTGGTCGTCGGGTGCGCGATCTTCCTGGTAGCGGGATACCTGGGCCTGCTCCTGTCGCCGCTCGACGGCACATTGATGTGGATGTGCGCGCTGGGAATCGGAGTGAGCACCTTCCCGCTCTGCATGACCCTCATCAACCGCCGAACCAAGAGCCCGCAGACGGCCTCCGCCGTGTCGGGATTCGTGCAAGGCATCGGCTATGGGCTGGCGTGCTTGGGCCCGATCGGTCTGGGCCTTCTGCACGAGGCGACCGGATCATGGTCGATCCCGCTCCTGGTGCTCGCCGCGAGCGCCATCCCCGGGATGATCGCCGGCTGGTTCGCTTGCCGTCCTCGCTTCGTGGAGGACGCTGCGCCACAGCCGACGAAGCGCGAGGCTGACCAGCTGCCGCGATAAGGGTCATGCATCGTGCGAGTTGCACGATTTCATCGGCGGGCATCGCCTGATCGTGCTCGGCAGAGATAAGACACAACGGCTGGGCTCCACGCGTTCACAGGCCACCTCCCATGATCCGGAGGTGGCCTTTGTGGTCTCGTACGGCACCGAAACACGGCAACCGCTATGAATCCGGTCGCAGTGGGGGAGAGACGGCCGGGCCGAAGCCCGAAGCCTATTCGGGGTGCGACGACAGATCACGCTCAGGCAGACTGCGCGGATGAGCGCGCCCACGCCTGCATCGCCGCGAGAGCAAGCCCTTCGCCATGTCGAGGCCCGGTCGTCAGGGGATCCGCTCGACCCTCGGTCGCGTGTGACCCTCAACTTCCACCCCGACCGCTCGGCCGGCGGCCGGCAGATCCTGCTCCGGCTGGCCGACGACGGCGTCTATCTGTCGCAGTTCGTCACCGGAACAAGCAACGGGGGACTCACTGCTCACCCCGGCGGCGACCGGTGGCGCTGGGAAAGCAGGATCTTCGGTGGAGCGTACGACCACGCACCTGCAGAGGAGCGCCCCGTCTACGGCGCGCTGAACTTCCGACGCAGGTCCATCGGCGCCGCGCCACGGTTCGGCTCCGCCCACTTCAGACTGACGGCCGAGACTCTTCGCCGAGCCACATTCTGCTACCCAGACAGCTTTTTCGAGCCTTCGGCGTTCGGTGTCGCGTCCCGGATGGCGCTGATCGAGCTGGCCGAGGCTGACGACCCGGACCTCCTGGACGACTACATCGAGGCTCAGGTGCACGGGCCGGTCAGGCTCGACCGGGACGTGGAGGCCCTGGTCCTCGATCCCAGCTATCGCGGCACGGCTGTGGAGGCCGCGGCCCGCCGGCTTCCATGCCCGGTGGAATGGCATTCCGGATTCCGCCTCACGATCGAGCATCTGCGGCGCCACCCGAACTACCGGGGACAGGAGTACGTAGCGCTCGGCGCCGAGATCGCGGTCGACGGCCTGCTCGATCCGCGGATCATCGGAGACGCTGCCCGCACCGGGCGTTACGACGTGCAGGCACTGAAGAAGGTCTGGCACTGCGTGGCGCGCTTCGGCTCGTCTCTGTCCCCGGCTGGTGAGATTCCAGACCCCCACCGGCCCGCGGGGCGAGGGGCGGCCTGCGTGGCCTGCGGTGCCGGGTGATGTGCACCGCAGGCCACAGGTGCGGGCTAGCTGTTCCAGGCCCACTTCTGGTTGGCGCCGCCGTGGCAGGCATACAGCTGGATCTTGGTGCCGTTGCCGGTGCCCTGCCCGGTGGCGTCCAGGCACAGCCCGGACTGGACGCCCTGGATGGAGCCGTCGGTGTTGACACGCCACTTCTGGTTGTCGCCGCCCCAGCAGCTGTAGATCTGCACCTTGGCGCCGTTGCCGGTGCCGGCCGCGTCCAGGCACTTGTTGCCGTACACGCGGATCTCGCCCGCTGAGGTGGAGGACCAGGTCTGGTTGGTCTGGCCGTTGCAGTCCCACAGCTGCACCTGGGTGCCGTCGGCGGTGCTCGCACCGGGGACGTCCAGGCAGCGGCCGGAGGCCACGCCCTTGACCGGCCCGCTACCGCCACCGGGGGTCGGAGTCACGGTCGGGCTGGGGGTCGGGCTGCCGCCGGGTGACGGGGAGGGGCTGCCGTCGCCGAGCGTGAGGTTCTTCTGCTGGACCTGCCATTGGGTGTTGCACAGGCCGCAGTTGGAGCCGACGAAGTTGGCGCCGGCCGTCGTGTCGCCCTTCAGCCGCCACTTGAGGTACAGCACCGCCACGCGGCCGAACTCGCCGCCGTTGGTCTGCGTGTAGGTGCCACCGTGCCCGACGTTCAGGTTGCCCATGAACGCGGGCAGCCCCGCCGGCAACTTGCCCCAGTCGTCCATGGCGTTGGGGTAGGCGATGTCACTGGGACCGCCGATGAAGTAGGCGATCGGCTTCGTCAGCCGGCGGAGCTGGTAGTCGTCGGAGTCGTTCAGCAATCCGCTGCTGAAGATGGTGGTCGTGGTGACACGTGAGTCGTTCGAAACGGCGTAGGCCTCCAGCCCGCCGCAGGACCAGCCTCCTACGGCGACCTTGCCGGTGTCGATCCTGCCGTTGTATTTGCTGCCCTGGCGGCTGTTCTCCGCGACTGCCCAGTCGATGGACTGGGTGAGCATCTGGGACGTCGTCGATCCGGAGCCGTTCGGGCTGCCGCTGGCGATGACCAGGAACCCGTGCGAGGCGATCTCGCGGAGGAAGGGCAACTGCCCCGTTCCGTCGGCGGAGCAGCCTCCGTTGCCCCACACGAAAATGGGGAGTTTTTCGGACGGGAGGGTGTTGGGCCGATAGATGGTGTGGTTGGGCAGGCTGGTGGAGGTCTCGTAATCAGCCGGGTAAGGGCCCGAGCCGCCGACCGCCGCGGCGGCCGGCGTCGTGGTCAGCGCCACTATTCCGGCGCAGACCGGGGCGACCGCGGCCACCACTAATGCGCTGATGATCGAGCGTTTTCTCATTTCGCCCTCCGACAGTGTCACGACGGCGCTTCGCGCCCGAATCTGGAGATTGATGTGGCGAACAATCGACTGCGCGTTGCGCCCGTGCCAGGCGAAACGAGCCGATGAGAGCAGCGTGCAGTTACTATCACTGCGGTAATAAAAAGTGTCAAGCAACGGCATTCGGTCAGTCGGCCGGTACGCGTACGGACCGGTGACGCTCCTGCTTCATCCGGATCCGGGCGTGGGCCGCCCGGCCATCGGGAGGGCGCAACCGGTCCTGCCCGGCGCCGGGCGGACGGACCGGCGCCGAGGATTTCGCGGCAGGTCACGATGCCCGGCCGGTCTGACGCTCCGGCGGGCCCTTGCCGGTGGCGGGTCAGTCGAGAAGCCACGCGCGGCAGCGGGCACGAAACGCGCCCCGGCGTACGGGCAGCCGCTCGGGTGCGTGAAAGTTTCTTCAGCCGCCCCCGCCGACGGGGGTCGCAACGGGGTCCTCCGATGCCTGGAAGTGGGTGATCCATGACGCGGCGTCCGGCCAGTACGGCGTCGCGACCTCGATGAGCCGAGCCTCGGCGAGCGAGCCCAGCGCGGAATGGATCTCCAGCATGAGTTCCCTGGCGGCCTGGCGGGGCCATGGCGCCGGCAGGAGGTGCTCGGGGAGGTTCGGGTCGATGTCCGGGAACTTCCGCCAGGAGTCCATGACGGAGGTCCGCACCACCAGCGCCCGGGTCGCGTCGATCTCCCCGTGGAGGACGGCCGCCCGCAGGTCCGAGTACTGCGCGAGGAAAGCCTCGTAGGCCGAGGCGAGGCCGGCCAGGTCGTAGGCGGCGGCCGGACCGTGCGGGCCGGTCTCCTCGGCGAACCGCGTGTTCATCACCGACCATCGAGCGCCGTCGACGTCGTCGAGGATGTCACGCAGCGCCTGGGTCACCGGGCCTGAGTCGGATCCAGGCCGGATCCACACGCTGTCGTACAGCCGCGCGAAACCCAGCGCCCCCAGAGCCTTGCGGACCGCGTGCCGTGGGGCCTGACCGGATTGTGCCTGCCTGGACCGCGCCTGACCGGATTGTGCCTGCCCTGACTGGGGGATCGAGAAGGAGACCGTCACCCAGTCGCCGGTCCATCGCGGCGGGCGTGCGCCGAAGCTCAGGAAGTGATCCATCCGTACGCGATGCCTGGCGATCGCCTGAGGCGTGAGGTGGTAGACGGGCGGCCGTCCTGATCCCCGTACGGCGATCAGCCCTCGCTTGGTCAGCCGGGACAGCGCGGCCCGCGCGCTGGGCTCGCTGATGCCGAACTCCCTGAGCATCGCGACCACCGCCATCGAGGGAAGGCTCGCGTCGGCGGAGTCGAGGTACTCACCGAGCAAGGTCGTCAGCAGGTGCTGCGGGTTGGGGCCGGCCTGGGCCCGTGGGGCTCCGACATCGTCGCGAGGTACGTGGACACTCACGTCATCAGCTTGCCTCACGACGACGCCCACGCCGCACGGGTACGCGATCGCGCGGCGGTTCTGTCACCCCCTGAGGGCGATCGCCGAGCCGCCGGGGCTCATGCCCTATAAGGGCGCGTTCCCCGATCCGGGTGGGGTGCCGGGCAGGCCGCCTCGGCCGTGCAGGTGGAGGGGGCGCGGTGTGTTCCAGGGGCGCATGTGGTCCAGGGGAACCCCCGCGGGCGCCGTCCGAAACATAAAACTACCGGCCCGATTGTTTCAGACACTTCACCGGGAAAATATTGACGCTCAGGTGAACGGAGACCTAGTGTCCTGGAGCAATGATCCACGTGACATTCCGAAAGTTTCGTGCTCAAGGGTGATGTCAGAAGGCTCTGTAAACGAAAGACCAGGTCGGCATGGCGGTGCTGAACCTGTCGGGCACGTGCGAACCGAAGCCTGAAGCGGCACGGCGCCGTCGCCGTCCTACACGCGTAGGAGGCGTCCGCTGAGCGCAGCGCATCCTCCCGGTGCCGGACCGCACATCACGTCCCTGACCACACCGAGCGAAAAGAGGTCGCCGTGAAGTTACGCAACGTCTCAGCGGTCGTGTTCGCCGCTACCGCGGCCCTCAGCATGGCAGCGTGCTCAGGCTCGTCGTCCGGGACTTCCTCCGGCGGGTCCGACGGCAAGTCGTTCGAGTTCTGGTCGTTCACCGGGATCGACGCGAAGGGGTCCGCCGCCGAGTACAAGGCGAAGAGGCCGGACATCCAGATCAAGCTGACCGAGGTGGGGAACGCGCAGGAGACGGCGCAGGCGCTCACGACGGCGCTGGCCGGCGGCAAGGTGCCCGATCTGGTGCTGATCCAGGGCGACGACCTGCCCAAGTTCGTCCAGCAGCCGCAGAACTTCGTCGACCTGCGCACGATGGGCGCCGACAAGATCAAGGGTGACTACCTCGACTGGGTGATCAGCCAGCCCACGGCCAAGGACGGTTCGATCATCGGCATCCCGACCGACGTCGGCGGCATGGCCATCGCCTACCGCGCCGACCTGTTCAAGAAGGCCGGGCTGCCGACGGACCGCGAGGAGGTCAGCAAGCTCTGGCCCACCTGGGACGCCTTCATTGAGACCGGCAAGAAGTACACGGCGGCCACCGGCAAGGCGTTCGTCGACAACGCCGGCGGGAGCATCTACTCGCAGGTGGTCAACCAGGGGCAGGAGAAGTACTACGACCCCGCGGGCAATCTGGTGTACGAACGGAGCCCCCAGGTCAAGTCCGCCTTCGACCTGGCGCTCAAGGCCGTGGCCGCCGGGATCACCGCCAAGCAGAGCACCTTCACCGAGGGCTGGAGCGCCGCGATGAAGAAGGGGGACTTCGCCGTCATCGCCGCACCGGTCTGGATGCTCGGCTCCATCCGCGACAACGCCCCCGACACCAAGGGCAATTGGGACATCGCCACGATCCCCGGCGGCTCGGGCAACTGGGGCGGCAGCTTCCTCGCCATCCCCAAGGGCGCCAAGAACCCGAAGGCCGCCTGGGACTACATCGCCGCCACCCAGTCGCCGCAGGGCCAGCTCGACCACTTCTCGAAGGCCAGGTCGCTGCCCGCGACCCCGTCGGTCTACAAGGACCCGAAGCTCACCTCCGCCAAGGACGAGTTCTTCTCCGGCGCGCCGATCGGCACGATCTACACCGACTCTCTGCTTGGCCTGAAGCCGTTCCTCATCGGGCCCGACAGCACCACGATCGGTATTGAGTTCACGAACGCCATCGCCAACGTCGAGCAGGGCAAGGGTGATCCCGCGAAGGCGTGGGACGCGGCGGTGACCAACATCAAGAACGCGATCGGCGGCTAGGTAACGTGCGCCGCCGGCACGGGCCGTCCCCACGGCCCGTGCGGGCGGCGGGGAAGTGAGCAGACCGTGACGACGAGCATCAGCGCCACCAAGGCGGGCCTGCCCCCAGCCCCGCCGGCGGAGGCGGCGCGGCGCGGTTTCACCGAGATCATCGCCCCCTACGCCTACATCACCCCGTTCTTCGTGATCTTCGCGGTGTTCGGCCTCATCCCGTTGCTGTTCACCTTTTATGTGGCGCTGTTCGACTGGAACCCGATCGGCGAGCACGTGTTCGTCGGCCTGGACAACTTCAGCCGGCTGGTCGGGGACGTGCGGTTCTGGAACGCGGCGCGCAACACCGTGAGCATCTGGCTGCTGTCCACCGTGCCTCAGTTGCTGATCGCGCTGGTGCTGGCGCACCTGCTCAACCACGTACGGCTGCGCCTCGCTCTGTTCTTCCGCATGACGATGCTCGTGCCGTACATCACCTCGGTGGCCGCCACCGCCATCGTGTTCGTCCAGATGTTCGACCGCGACTACGGGCTGCTGAACTGGCTTCTCGGCCTGGTGGGTTTCGAGCACATCGACTTCACCCAGTCGGTGATCGGCAGCCATGTGCTGATCGCCGTCATGGTGACCTGGCGGTGGTTCGGCTACACGACGCTGCTCTACCTGGCCTCACTGCAGGCGGTTCCCCGAGCGATCTACGAGGCGGCCGCCGTCGACGGAGCCGGAGGTGTGCGGCAGTTCCTGCACATCTCCCTCCCCTCGTTACGGCCGGTCATCGTGTTCACGATCGTGACCTCGACGATCGGCGGGCTGCAGATCTTCACCGAGGCCCTGCTCATGAACCGTGGCGCGGCCAACACCTGCGGACCGGTCCGCCAGTGTCAGACGCTCACGCTCTTCCTGTTCGAGCAGGGGTTCATCCAGTTCAAGTTCGGTTACGCCGCGGCGGTCGGGGTGGCGTTGTTCGTGATGGTCGTCGTGCTCGCCGGCCTCAACTACTTCCTGTCCACCCGGATCCGCCCGGTCAAGGGCTAAGGGGGCGATCATGAAGACTACGAGGAGACGGCGCTCCGGCGAGCGTGTCCGATGGTGGACCTACGCGCTGCTCGCGCTCGCCGTCTTCGCCTGCCTGTTCCCCCTGTACTGGATGTTCATCGTCGCCACCACCGACACCGCGACGGCGACGAATCTGCCGCCCGAGATCGTGCCGGGCGACAACTTCTTCTACCTCGCCGGCCTGGTGTTCTCGACCGTGCCGTTCGTCCGGTCGATCGTCAACAGCCTGATCGTGGCCGGGACGATCGGCGTGGGCCAGGCGGTGCTGTGCGCGCTGGCGGGCTTCGCGTTCGCCAAACTGCGCTTCCGTGGCCGCGACGCGCTGTTCCTGCTCGTCGTCCTGACGATGACCGTGCCGACCCAGCTCGCCATCGTCCCCCAGTACATGATCACCTCGTGGCTGGGCTGGGTGGACACGCTCCAGGCGCTGATCGTCCCCGGGCTGGCCAACGCCTTCGGCATCTTCTGGATGCGCCAGCACATCTCGTCCGCGATCAGTGACGAGATCCTTCAGGCGGCCCGCATCGATGGGGCTTCGACCTGGCAGATCTTCTGGCGCGTCGCGTTCCCGCTGGTGCGTCCCGCCGCCTTCGTGCTCGGTCTGCTGGGCTTCGTCACCGCGTGGAACGACTTTCTGTGGCCGTTCGTGGTGCTGAAGTCGCCGGAGATGTACACCGTCCAGATCGCGATCAAGGCGTTGCAGAACAGCTTCAACATCGACCTCGGGCTCGCCATGTCCGGCTCCTTCCTCGCCACCCTCCCGCTGCTCGTCCTGTTCGTCTTCGTCGGGCGGCGCATGGTGTCCGGGATCATGAACGGCGCCTTCAAGGGCTGAGGCCGCCGCTCACGGGACCCCGGCGGCTACGGAGAGGACGTGGGCGGTCCACCGGTTCGTCGAACTTGTCGGCCTACCCGAAGGACTTTCTGGTGCGGCGCCGGTGGTAGTGCACGGTCAGCAGGGCCAGCAAGGGGCTCCACGTGGCCAGCGGCCAGTACATGACGTGGAAGATCACGGTCTGCCACCCGTGTGTGACCAGCCTCAGGGGTGCGTCGTCGATCGCCAGCCCGAGACCGATCCTCGTCATCGCGTACGGAAAGATCAATAGCGCGAGCGCGCCCAGACCGGCGGGGATGACCGCGGCCATGACCGGAACCCGGCGGCCGCCAAGAACCGGCACCCAGCGCGGCCACATCTCTCCCCACTCGCTGACCAGCCCGACGGCGAAGAAGGCCGCCGCCTCGCTCACCACGCTGAGCAGAAGGACGTACCACCATCCGCCGTCCAGCCCTTTGTGGCCGCCCGGCGGCATGGGGCCGAACTCCAGCAGCGGCACATGGAAGACGAACCCGGCGATACGCCACAGGCTGGAGGGCAGTACGACCAGCGGGATGGCGTAGGCGACCAGGACGGCCCAGCGCGGCACGCCGGCCGCGGTACCGCCATGGGCCTTCCTCAAGATGGTGCGAACGGTCATGAAAAGCTCTCTGATGGAACGTCGACGGGTGGACGCCTTCGAGGATCGCCCTTGTCCGGAGCGCGCTCATCACCCTCGCGAGGGAGGCCGAGCGTTGGCTGGTCGGCTAACGTCGATCGTCGTGAAGGGCCTCGTCGCTCGTGCCGTAAGGGCCGGGATCTACCAGCTGCTGGGGGCCGCGCTGCTGACTCCGGCGGCGGTGGTGCTGGGCCTGGTGATCCTGGCGGAGCAGACTCGGGGCCGCGTGTTCGTACTGTGGGCCGCCTGCCTGCCCGCTTCCATGCTGGTCGCCGCGGTGCCGTCGATGCGACGTCTTGAGGTGGCCGCGTTGGCCGAACTGCTCGGCGTCGATGTGCCTGAGAGGGCCGATCGGCTCTACCTGGTCGCCTTGACGAGCTTGCACCTGTACGGCGGCGCCACCCTGGGCGCGGGCGTCCTGCTGCTGTCTCCCGGGCTGGTCCGGCTGGGTGACGTCGCTCGCTGGCGCGTGGCTCCCGGCGAGCTGGCTGGGGTGTGCGTCCTCACGCTGGCAACGCTGGCCGCGATCGTCGGGGCCGGGCTCGGCCAGCGGTGGGTGGCGCGCCGGCTCCTGCAGGCCGAGCCCTCCCGCGTGATCGAGGAACTCGGCCGCCGCCAGAGCCTGGCCCTGGAGCTGCACGACTCGGTGGGCCACGCCCTCAGTGTCGTCCTGGTGCAGGGGATGGCCGCGCAGGCGGCGCTGCGGAAGGCGCGAGTGCCCGAGGCCGGCGAGTCGCTCGACCATCTGGTGAGCACCGCCCGGGACGCTCAGCAGGAGCTCGACGTGCTGCTGCGCGTGCTCGACGACGGCGACCCGGCCGAGGCGCCCACCCTGGACTCGCTCGCCACGCTGGTCCGCGGCCTCGATGTGCGGGCGAGTGTCGGCCGCCTCGACCGCGTCCCGGCTCCGACCTCGCGGGTGGCATTCGCGATCGTCAGGGAGGCGCTCACCAACGCGCTGCGTCACGGCCACGGGCCGATCACGATCGACGTGGCCACCGGCGCCGACCTGATCCTCACGGTGGAGAACAAGGTGGCCGGCGCCGCCCCGCGGCCTGACGGAGAAGGGCGTGGCCTGGCCGGCATGCGCCTGCGGGCCCGTCTGGCCGGCGGTAGGTGCACGAGAACGGAGGTGGACGGCACGTGGTGCATTCAGGCGACGCTGCCGCTGTGATCCGGGTCGTCCTGGCCGACGACGAGAGGCTGATCCGCACGGGGTGGACCACCATGCTGTCTTTTGAGGACGACATCGAGGTTGTGGGCGAGGCGGCCGACGGCCACGAGGCCGTCGAGGCCGGCATCGGTGCGGACGTCGTGCTCATGGACATCCGCATGCCCCGGATGGACGGTCTCGCCGCCAGCCGGGAGCTGGCCCGCCGCTCCCTCACGACCCGGGTCATCGTGGTCACCACGTTCGAGAACGACCAGCTGGTCTGGGGCGCGCTGCGCGCCGGCGCCGCCGGCTACGTGCTCAAGCGCGCGCCCGCGGACGAACTGGTGGACGCTGTCCGGCTGGTGCACTCTCGCGACGCGGTGCTCTTCCCCGACGCGCTGCGCCGCATCGCCGGGCCGCATCACGGCGCGTCGAGGCCGCGCGTGCCGGTCGGGCTGACCCCGCGCGAGCACGATGTGCTGCGGCACATCGCGCTCGGGCGAAACAACGCGGAGATCGCGGCGGCCCTCTACGTGAGCGTGGAGACGATCAAGACGCACGTCCGCCACGTGCTGGACAAGCTGGGTGCTCGCGACCGCACCCAGGCCGCGGTCCTCGCCTACGAATTCGGCCTGGTCTTCCCCGGCGCCGAGGGGCGCGTCATCGGAGCGGGCCCTTGTCCCTGAGGACGTAGCCGCCCCCGATGACCGGCGCGTCGGGGGCGGGGGCCATGCACCTGGTCAGCAGCGCTTCTCCCGGTGACGTCGCCCCGGACAGGCCGATCCGGCTGGGGCCCCTGCCCTTGGCGGCGACGTAGAAGCTCACACCCATGCGGACCTTGCGCGTCACCGGGTCCTCCCACGGGCCGCCCGGGTGGCCTGGACGAGCGTTCCCGTGACGGTCGCCGTGGGGCCGCCGGTGGTCAGGCAGTCGACCTTGAGCTCGCCCCAGTTCACTGGCGCGGCCTCCCCGGCTCCTCGACGGCGTGATAAATGCGGAACGTGCCCCAGGCGCGGGTGGGGGAGACGGGGCTCTCCTTGGTGTACTCACCGTGCGCGTCGACGGTGACCCGGATGTCGTTGCCCGGGGCCGGGAAGTACATCCGCGCCGTTCCCTTGATGGAGGCGGTGGTGGTTCCGGCGGCCGACACGGACTCCGCCGACTACGACTTCCGGAAGCTGAAGGTCAAGCCCAACCTTGTCGTCACCACCGCTCTGCGCGCCAAGAAACTTGACGACGTCGTCCGCGCGTACGTCGCCGCTCATTCCGGATGCGTGGTGCTCGACCTGGGCTGCGGCCTGGACACCAGGATGTTCCGCTGCGAGCCCCCGCCCGGCGTCGACTGGTACGACATCGACTTCCCCGAAGTGGTGCACCTTCGAGCCGAACATATGCTGCACCGGACGTAGCCCGGTTCCCGCAACCGCTGCGGGCGCTGACCCGGCTCACCGCCCGCAGCACGACGTTGTCGCGACAAGGAGCGCGCGTTCTCCGCTACCGGTTCTGAGTCCAGGGAGGCCGAGCTGCGAATCCAGTTGCGCACCGAGCCGCTTGAGAGCGGCAGGGCCGGCCACTTCGGCCCAGCGAGGCGGCCGGTCCGTTCAGAGTCAGGCCTGGATCTGCTTCTCGTTCCAGGTGTAGTAGATGTAGGTGCTGTCGGGCCCGGTCATCGTGCCGTAGACCTGCCAGAAGCTGTTGGGGTCGAGCGAGTAGCGGAAGACCTTGTCTCCGGGCCGGTCGTCCACGAACACGGTCTGTGTGCCGTTGTTCCAGATCCGCACCTCGATGGTGAATGTCGAGGTGTCCGGGATGTCGAGGCAGACCTCATAGGTGTACGCCAACGGACCGCCGATGTTGTAGCTGTGACCGTCCACCGCCGGCCGCTGGACATTGGTGGGGACGTAGCTGGTCAGAACCCGTGTGTATCCACCCGTGGAGCAGTCGACGATAGGAGTGGCTGCGGATGCGGGACCGATGCCGGTGAGCGTGGCGCCGAGGACGCCGGTGGTGACGGCGAGAACGGAGATGGTGCGCTTCATGCCTCTCCTCATCCGTGCAGTGACCCTTCACCAAATAGTTGAAGGCTGAACTGATTCTGGCGTGATTGCCGTATCCGGACAAGTCCGGACAAGAATCCTGCACATTCGAGTCAAGCGGGTCACGTCCAGTTACTGGGCCCGACGCACTGGAACTATCGGTTCATATCGGAGCCCGCGACGTGACGAATTCACGGCACCATCCCGGCTCGGGACAGGAAAGAGACGCCGGCGACGTTGCCGCATTGTGCGGGTCGTGAAGAAGATCGCCCTCCTCCGGGGCTCGGATCCACACCAGCGTCAGGGCCCACTCATGATCCGCTCGTTTTCCGAGTCCGCCGTTCATCGGAGCAGCGGATACGCCTCGGCCGGCCTGTCGAGGGCGCGCATCGCGCCGCCTCGCGGCCTGGTGCGCATTCGGCGGCGGGTATGCGGCATGGGGGCCGGTCCCGGCCGTCGGCAGTTCGGCCGCTCGCGTCAGACCAGGCAGAACTCGTTTCCCTCCGGGTCCGCCATCACCACGTGATCAGGCCTTCCCTGGAGTTCGTCCTGGCGAATGACGGTCGCGCCCGCGGCGGTCAACCGCTCGACCGCCTCGGCCACACGCGGCCACCGCACTTCCCACCGCGTGCTACGGCCTCCGCCGACCTGTATGTCGAGGTGCAGCCGGTTCTTCACCACCTTCGACTCCGGAACCCGCAGGAAGGACACGTCAGGACCCACCCCATCGGGATCGGACAGATACGCGCCCTCACCCCACTCCTCCTCCGGGATGTCGTGATGCGCGAACCAGTCCTCCCACGTCTCAAAGCCCGCCGGGGCCGGTTTCTCGGCATATCCCAAGGCCAGTGCCCAGAACCTCGCCAGCTTCGCCGGTTGCGCGCAGTCGATCGTCAGACTCCACCTGGTCGCCACAGCTTTTCCTCTTCCAGTCGAGAGCGGCGTCCTCGCATTGTTCCCGTCGGTGAGGGGCTCGCGCAGGGGCAGGCCCGATGAGGATCGGGCGTTCCTCATCGCCGTCAGCAACGCCTGAACCGCCTCGCCATTCCGTATCCGGCCAAGGTGGCGAGCCGGACCGGATGTGCGCGTTTTGTGCGGCCCTTTTCCCGTCGCTCCACTGTAGACAGGAGCTCCCCGTGCGCCTGCGCGCCGTCGGGCAGCACGGCCGGCCAGGCTCATCCGTTCACGTGGACGCCCAGGCCAGGGACCGGTTTGCCGGCCTGGGCCTCGATTGATGAGAGGCGCTAACGTCGCTCCATGGCCGGACATCTCGGGCGGTTGTCCGCAGCCCAACCTATTCGCACCGCGGGAGCGATGTATGTCCTCTTATGTTGCGCACCGTAATGGCCGGGTGGCGAGCGCCGAGGAGTTGGCGCCGCTCGCCTTCGGGGCCTATGCCCACTTCACCGCCATGCAGGTGCGTGGAGGCCAGGTCCGGGGCCTCGACCTCCATCTGGAACGGCTGCGATCCGCCTCCCTGGAACTGTTCGGCCGGGCATTGCCCGACGATCGCGTGCGGGCCTGCCTGCGGGCGGCGGTAGAGGCCGGTCCGGCCGACCTTTCGCTCACGGCCACCGTCTATCCCCCGGCGGCCGAGTTCACGGTGACGGGGACTCATGGGGAGCCCGAGTTGCTGGTGCGTACCGGACCGGCCGCGTCCGGCCCGCAGGGACCGCTCGCGCTGGCTGTGGTCGAGTACGAACGGGTCCTCCCGGCCGTGAAGCACGTCGGAGAGATAGCCAAGACGTACTTTCCGCGGCAGGCCGTTCGACAGGGCTTCGACGACGTCGCCTTCGTCGACCGGCGGGGCCAGCTCAGCGAGGGGTCGATCTGGAACCTGGCCTTCTGGGACGGCACCGCGGTGGTGTGGCCCGAGGCCGAGATGCTGAACGGCACCACGATGGGAATCGTCCGCAGGCAACTGGATCGCCTCGGTGTGCCCCAGCGCGTACAGGAGGTCACGCTCGCGGACCTGCCGGCTCTGGCGGGGGCTGTGGTGATGAACTCGTGGACCCCGGGAGTGCCGGTGCACCGGATCGGCTCTGTGCCCTTGCCTGAGGCGCTGTCATTCGTGCAGGTGCTGCATCGGGCCTACCAGGCCGAACGGCTCACCTCGCTGTAGGAGGGGCGGTCCGGTCGCGTCCCAGACCGCCTCCACGGAAGGGCCGGGCCGCCCCCACCTCTTCATCCGCCCCGTGCATCCCTGATCCGGGTGTACGGCTCAGCCGTGGGCGCGCATGGCGGCGAGCAGCCAGGAGAGAGCGGGTATGGCCGGCGGGGCGGGCTCACGCCCGTTGAGCACGGCGATCAGCTCCCAGTAGCGCTCCACCCGGGCGTCGGCGACGGTCTCAAGCCAGCGACGCAGTTCGTCGCGTTCAACGCCCGGCAGGCCGGGCTCGACGATCTGGTCGAGAATCGACCGGCCTTCCGCCGAGTCAGGTGCGATCGACTCGGCCCTCGCCCGGTCGGCGTGCCGCAGAGCCAGCGACCGGAGCTCAAGGCCGTAGCGCGACGCCACGGATGAGGCGCCGGCCAGGGCGATCCGCCGGAGCCGTTGCCGGAAGTCCTCGTCGGTGACCAGGTCGGTCAACTCGATCCAGGCGTCCACCTGGCCTGGTGCGGGGTCGTCCGGCAGCTCGCCGGGCAGCTCCCGCATCCACTCGGCGACCACCTCGGCGTCGTCATCCAGCGCGATCCCCGAGAACGTGTTCTCGACGAACTCGTCGATGACCTGCTGCCGCTGGGCGGCGGACAGATGGGCGAGCCTGTGCGTCATCGTCGTCTCCTCGGTTGTGCCACCGCGCCTGGCGATCGTACGGAGCACGGCGCGGCGAAGCTTCAGAGCCTTGATCTCCGCGTCCAGCGCCTGGGCGTGCACCTCGGCCACCTCGGCCACCGTGGCTTGCCGCGCCAGGATCCTCCGGACGGCCTCCAGCCCGATGCCGAGTTCGCGCAGGGCCCGGACCAGGTCGAACCGGGCCACGGCGGCGGCGTCGTAGAGGCGGTACCCACCGGCCGAGCGGTCGGTGGGCGCGATGAGGCCGCTGTCGGACCAGAAGCGGATGGTGTGCACCGAAAGACCGGTACGCCGAGCGATCTGGCCCACGGTGTACAGCTCTGTTCCGTCAGTCACACGACGAGCCTGCACCTTCGAGCTACTCGAGACTCAAGCCCGCCTGCCTGCCTTGGACAACCTCCGGCGTCCTCGGCAGGCGGTCAGGGGTGAACGAACTCGGTGATCGCGCGAATGAACTCCTGAGGCTGCTCGAGATGGCCCATGTGCCCGCTGTTCTCGAGCACGGTCAGGCGGGAGCCCGTGATGCCCTCGTGGGCCACGCGTGCCCAGCGCGTGCCGCCGAAGAAGTCGTGCACACCGGAGATGATCAGTGCGGGGACATCGAGGGAACGGAGCTGGTCCCGCACGTCGAACGGCGCGGGCTCCTCGCCGTGCATCGGGTCGATCCACGCGTTCAGGGCGGCGCGCAACGGCGCCAGGTCCTGCTCGTGCGCCCAGTAGTCGGCGAAGTACGCCGGCAGGATCTCCCGCAGGGACGTGGTGTACGCCTCGTCGTCCTGGGCCGCCAGCGCTCGCTGGAACGCGTCCGGGATCTCGCGGGCCGCGGGCCGGTGCGGGAGGCGCTGCGGAAACCTGCCGATGTTCGCCATCGCGTCGGCCCAGAACTCCTCTCCTGTGACCGGCGAGGTGGAGTAGAGGATCGCTCCGGCGACGCGATCGGGGTGGTCGAGCGCGTAGCGCTGGACGACGAATCCGCCGTGCGAATGGCCGAGCAGGAAGACGGTGGGTGCGCCCAGATGCTCGACCACGCCATGGACGAACCGGGCGTAGGTGTCGATCCGGTAGTCGCTGCGGTCGTCGAGGCGGCCGGAGGACCCGGTGCCGATCGGCTCCAGATAGACCATGGTCAGGTGCTCTTCCAGGGCCGGCATCCGCAGGTACTCCCAGGCGATGCCGGGACCTCCCGAATGCACCAGGCACACCGGACCGGTGCCCGCGATGTGGAAGACCTGCCGCGTGCCCTCGATGCTGACTTCATGCCTTCCCCGCGCGAGGGAACGGGAGGTGGTGGAACTCATGCGTCATCCCTTTGTGTGTCGGCCGACGACCGATCGGTGGATTCGGACGGGGGCGTTTCGCCGACTCGGGGGTCGTCAGGCGAGATCGGGACTCCTCAGAGGGTCTCCCCGTCGTGGGGCGTACAGCCGCCTTTAGATTACATCCATGATCTTAGAAGGGTGTGCGTGTGACGGGGTTTCGTGATGCACCTCACGTTGGTCTGGGTGATTCTCTGGCCGGGCTGCCGGGTCTGCGGTCGCTCTCCCCGGATCTCTGGCCTGGACGGCACGCATAGATTACGCTTGTAATCTGGTTGTCGCGTGGGTGCGCCGCCCCGGCCGCCTGGCATCAAGCTTCCGGCACGTTCTCGTGATCGATCGAAGCGACGAGGGATCGAAGATGAGCCGAGTATCACAGGCTGAGGCACGGGCCAATCGACAGCGTGTGGTGGAATCCGCCTCGCGGCTCTTCCGCGAGAAAGGGGTGCGCGATGTGAGCGTCGCCGACGTCATGCAGTCGGTCGGCATGACGCAGGGCGGCTTCTACAAGCAGTTCGCCTCCAAGGCGGCGCTCGTCGACGAGGCGACGGCCGAGGCCTTCTCCGGCATGCTGCGGCATCTGGCGGCCTTGGACGGCGACCACGCGGGTCACGATGCCGCGTGGTCGGCGCTGATCGACTCCTACCTGTCACCCGAGGCGCGTGACGACCCCGGCAACGGATGCCCGGCAGCCGGGTTCGCCGGCGATTTCGCCCGCGATCCCGAGTGGCGCGACACCTACGCCGCCGGAATTCGCGACATGGCCGGCTGGATAGCGCCCGGGGACGCCGGGCTGGCCGCCCTGTCCACCCTCGTGGGCGCTCTCCTGCTCGCGCGAGCGACGGCGGGCTCCCCTGTCTCCGAAGAGATCCTGCGAGCGGCGCGGAAGGCGGCGGCTCGGCTGACCGAGTGAACGCCCACGGAGTGCGCGGCCCTCGTCGTGAGGTCGCCGCCCGACCGCGGCAGGTCGGCTAGATCAGGTCCAGCGCTCCGACTCTCTGGCCACCGCTTTCCTCGCCCGTGAGCTGGAACCCGAGCTTCAGGTAGAAGCCTTCTGGCCCGTCTTCCGCCGGCTCCCACGTGACGTACATCCGCGTGGCGCCGCGACGCTTGATTTCGGCGGCCACGGCCCTGACGGCGAATCGGCCGACCCCCTGTCCCTGGGCCTCGGCTGTCACATTGAGACGCCACAGGCCTGACCGGAAGTCGATTCCCTTGCCGTCCCAGTCGATGTCGATGAAGGCCATGAGGAATCCGACGGGACGATCGCCGTCGAGGATGAGGCGAGGCCAGGCCACCTGCGGCTGTACGTAGGCCTCGGCCAGGGACTTCGCCACCGGCGATACGAAGCGCTCCTGGCCGGGGCGGACTTTGACGGCCATGGCCGTCTCGACGTTGGCAGGAGTGATCGGCACCAGCCGTAGCGATTCATTCACGAAAAGACCATAGGGGCGGTAACCACTATGCCGGGGACATTTTCCGGCCGGCCCTCGGAGAGGCCCGGCCGGCCTCGGATCGCGATTCAGCCCATGCTTCTGGCCCCGTCCAGGGACTCGCGGATGATGTCGGCGTGGCCGGCGTGCTGGGCGGTCTCGGAGACGATCTGCATCAGCACCCGGCGGGCCGACCATCGCGCGCCGGCCTCGAACCAGGGGGCCTTCGGCAGCGGCTGGGTCGCGTCCAGGTCGGGCAGGGTGGCCACCAGCTCGTCCGTACGGCGGGCCACCTCGGCGTAGGCGGCCAGCAGACCGGCGAGTGTCTCACCGGGCAGCATCCGGAACTGGTCGGCCCACCAGGCATGCTCGGCCTCGGTCATGGTGGTGGCGTCGCCCATCGCCGACGGGCCGTTCAGGATGAAGTCCGCCCAGCTCCGCTCGACCAGGGTGACGTGCTTGATCAGGCCGCCGAGGCAGAGCTCGCTGGCCGTGGTGCGCTGCGCAGCCTGCTCGTCGGTCAGGTCGCGGGTCGTGAAGCGCAGGAAGTGCCGGTTCTTGGACAGCGCCGCCAGCAGGTCGGCGCGCTCGCCGGTGACGGCCGGCGTGTCGGTGAGGCCGGGAGTGCTCAGCTCGTTGACGGTCACAGTTGTCTGCCTTCCGTTGGTCCACCTTCGGTCGAGGACCACGCTAGGAGCCATAGCGGCCATTTTCTGACCTGAATCGGCGCGAGAATCGGGGACATGGCGAACACCAGCTCGCGGACGCTGCGGTTGCTCTCCCTGCTCCAGAACCACCGGTACTGGCAGGGCGGTGAACTGGCCGAACGGCTGGGAGTCTCCGTACGCACCCTGCGCAGGGACATCGACCGGCTGCGTGAGCTGGGCTATCCGGTCGAGGCGCAGCGCGGCGTCGACGGCGGTTACCAGCTCGCCGCAGGCGCCGCACTGCCGCCGCTGGTCATCGACGACGAGGAGGCCGTCGCGCTGGCCGTGGGACTGCAGACCGCAGTCCAGGGGGCGGTGGAGGGCATCGCCGAGTCGTCGGTGCGGGTGCTGGCCAAGGTGGTGCAGGTGATGCCCGCCCGGTTGCGGCATCGGGTCGAGGCGCTGCGCACGATGACCGTGCCCGCCGGATGGGACGGCCAGGCCGGGACGAGCGTCGACCCGGGTGTGCTCACCGCGGTCGCGCTGGCCTGCCGCGACCGCGAACAGCTCCGCATGACCTACACCTCCGCGGACGGCAGGCGAACCGAGCGGCACGTCGAACCGCACCGGCTGGTCCGTCTCGGTCGCCGCTGGTATCTGGTCGCGTACGACCTCACCCGGCACGACTGGCGGAGTTTCCGGGCCGACCGGCTGACCGAGCCCGAGAGCACCGGCACCCGGTTCCGCCCCCGGGACCTGCCCGCCGCCGATGCCGCCGAGTTCGTCCGGGCCGCCATGGACAACCTGCCCCGTCCCTACCGGGTGGAGGCGCTCGTCGAGGCTCCGGCGGTCACCGTGCGCCGACGGATCGGCCACTGGTGCACGGTCGAGGAGGTCGACGCCGGACGCTGCCGGATCCGGATGGTCACCCACTCCTTGCACTGGCCGGCCATGGCGCTGGGTATGGCCGGCGCGGAGTTCCGCGTCCTCGCGCCGCCCGAACTGCTCGACGAGGTCCACGAGTGGGGAGCCCGGTTCCAACGGGCCTGACACCCGGCCGGACGGCGTTCTACCAGTCGCGTACGGCGTCCACGCCGGCCGCGAGCATGTCCGCCACCGATTCGAGTCGCACGCCGAGAGCCGCTTCCGCCTCGCTCACCATGACGTCGAGGGCGGCGAAGAGTTCCTCGCGTTCCACGGTCTCGATGAACTCCGTCCGGCGATCGAGCAGGTTGAAGCAGTGGCGCAACGGGTTACCGCGGTTCTCCGCGATCCATTCGGGTCTGCGGGCGGCGGTGATGTCGACGTAGGTGCCGTACGCGACCTGAGGGCGCCATCTCGATCGCATCGCCACGGCGTACTCGTGCGGGATGCTGCACAGATACAACAACTCCAGCGTGGGAACGCGTTCGGGGAGCAGGGCATCGGCTGCGCTCATGCCGAAGAGATCGGTGATCCACAGCTGTCGAAGCGACGCCAGCCGGTTGAGAGCGGACGCGTGGACGAGCAGGCCGAGGTCGCCGGACAGGGAGAGCGTCCTCAGCTCGGTAAAGCGCTCGGCGAGCCGCTGGCAGTCGAGCGACTCGACCTCCGTGACGCGCAGGTGGCGGATGTCCGGGCGGGGCTCGGCCGGTTCGCTCGTCATCCGGTCGACGTCCGCGCCTGTGATGCTCAGCT
The DNA here is from genome assembly GCF_044460045.1 of Microbispora rosea. Classification (NCBI taxonomy): domain Bacteria; kingdom Bacillati; phylum Actinomycetota; class Actinomycetes; order Streptosporangiales; family Streptosporangiaceae; genus Microbispora; species Microbispora rosea. The sequence goes on from NZ_JBITJO010000001.1 coordinate 658,522, forward strand.
CGCGCGGATCCGACCAGGGGGTGCGCTCGCCCCTGTCCCAGCGCCTCTGCAGGGCGAGCTGCTCGCCGAGCCGCCACCCGATCGAGTAACTCTGTGCGGGCTCGGTGCACAACACCGGCAACGAGCCGATGACCCGGTAGCTGCGTGGCAGAACCCACTCGTAGTTGCAATGAGACAGGCTGTCGAACCAGTTCGCGTGCGTCAGCATCAGAGGCGACACCTCGCCGAGGTCCGCCACGGAGGCGGGCTCCGGCCCCGACCAGTCCAGCTCGAGCACTCCCGCCGTCTGCCAGTCCGGATTGAGGCCGGTGATCTGGGCGGCCGTCCACGCGTCGAGAGACTCGGAGAACGCAGCCACGACGTCCCCGGGTGCGATCGGTCGTGGCGGTGAACTCGGCTTCCGGCCGGCCATGCCCGAAGGGTAGTAGGTGAGCGGATCACCCGCGCAGGCGGGTGATCCGCTCGCGCGGGGCTCAGTCGTCGGCCGGTTGGATGGGGAAGTTCGCGCGGAACACGTTGTCCGGGTCGTAGGCGCGCTTGACCTGCCGCAGCCGGGCGAGATTGGCCTCGCCGAACGCGTCGAGCAGCCGTTCGGGCCGGGTGTCGGTGTCGAAGGACAGGTAGAGGCCGTCGGTGCACGGCGCCACCTCGGCGTCCCACGCGGCGTTCAGGGCCGACTGGGTCATGCCCATGGCGGTGAGCGCGAAGTTCTGGTGCCGGTGCGGATACGCGGTCGCGTCGGAAGCCAGGTCGTGCGCGGCCCCGCCGGTGGCGCGTATCTGCAGGAAGTAGGCCAGCCCGGAGTGCGCCATCCGCTCGAAGGCGCGGCTCGCGTCGCCGTCGAGATGGGTGACCAGGCCGGAGCGTACGGCCGGGTTCCCGCCGCCGGTGTGGTGCCTTTCGGCCGGCTGCACCACGCCGGAATAGGGCAGCACGTATCCCTGGTGCCCCAGCAGCGGACCGGCCTCGGCGAGCCGTTCGAGCTCGCTCACCGCGGCCTCGGTGTCCGTGCCCGCGTACACGGTCATGAGCTGGGCGACCGGGTCCTGGCCGCGGCGCGGTGGGGCGAGGATGAGGAAGCTCGTGAGCTCACGCGGGGCCTTCTCCACCGCGGCGCCCCAGCGCTCCAGGAGCCCCGCCGTGTCACGGGCGTCCAGGGTCATCTGGGAGAAGACGACGTCGCCGAGCTCCATCGCCTCGATCTCGACCCAGGTGACCACGCCCAGGTTGCCCCCGGCCCCGCGCAGGCCCCAGAACAGGTCGGGGTTCTCCTCGCGCGAGGCGTGCAGCACCCGCCCGTCGGCGGTCACGACCTCCGCGGCGACGACGTGGTCGATCGTCAGGCCGAACTTTCGCCCGAGCAGGCCGATGCCGCCCGTCGTCGCGAGGCCGCCCACGCCCACGCCGCCGAAGTCGCCCGAGCTGATCGCCCATCCGTGCGGCACCAGCGCCTCGGCGACCCGGCCCCAGGTCGCGCCCGCGCCCAGCCGCACTCGGCGAGTGGCCGGATCCACGACCTCGACGGCGTCGAGCGCGCCGACGTCGAGCACGATGCCGCCGTCGTTCGTGGAACGGCCGCTGATCCCGTGCCCGCCGGAGCGTACGCCGAGCGGGACGTCCTGGGACCGGGCGTACGCGAGCCCCTCGACGACCTGGCCCACTGTCCGGGGACGCAGCACCAGGCCGGGGGATCCGGCGCGCAGGTAGTTGTGCCGCACGGACTCGTAGGCGCGGTCGCCGGGCTCGACGGCCTCGGCCGCGAGGCTCGCCGGGATCTTGTCGTAGTCGATCCCGTCGCGGCGCAGCGCGATCGCGGCGGCGCCGCGTCGGGCGGTCGCGGGGACGGTGCCGGTGGCCGCCCGCTCGCGCGCCACCGCGTCCCGTACGGCGGGGGCGATCTCCTCGCCGTACACCTGGATGAGCCGCGGGTCGTCCGAGCCCAGGATGAACGTGCCGACGCCGTCCTCCAGCGCCAGAGCGGTCAGCTCCTCCACCCACTGCTCGACCGGTCCCTGGAGGAAGCCCTGGCGGGTTTCGGCGACCGCGCCGCTGATGTTCAGCAGGCGGCGCACCTGCGCCGGGTCGCGCCCGGCCTCCTCGGCGGCCTCGTCGATGATCGTGTTGCCGCGCCGCAGGTCGCCGTCCTTGAGGTAGGCGAGCGAGGGCAGCCAGCCGTCGGCCTCGCGCGCCACCAGGCGCAGCATGCGCGGCTTGTAGGCGCCGAGCCAGATGGGGATGTCGTGCGCGGGGGCCGGTCCGCGCTTGGCGCCCGCGACGCGGTGGTGCTCGCCGTCGACGCGGAGGATGCGGCGCTCGCGTACGTTCCAGATGCCGCGGATGATCTCGATGGCCTCCTCCAGCGCGGTCACGGACTCGGCCGGCGTCAGGCGGGTGCCGCCCATCGACTCGATCGCGTCCCAGAAGCCGCCCGCGCCGATGCCGAGGGCGAACCGGCCGCCGGAGAGCAGGTCGAGCGACGCCGCGGCGCGGGCCAGCACGGCCGGCGGGCGCAGCGGCAGGTTGAGCACGTTGCCCGAGACCGTGATCCGCTCGGTCCGCGCGGCCACCCAGGACAGCAACGTCCAGGTGTCCAGGAACCCCGGCTGGTACGGGTGGTCCTGGAATGTGACGAGATCCAGCCCGGCGGCCTCGGAGACCTGGGCGAGCCGGACCGGCCCCTGCGGGTCCTGGTTCTGGGGGGTGAGGAAGGTGCCGAAGGCCAGTTCGTGGCCGTAGTCCGTCATGCCGGGCCTCTCTGAAAATTAATCTGTCAAACAGACTATATGTGGCACAACTTATCGAGTGGTCATCGTATTCCGGGTTAGAGTGGAGGGCGTGACCGCACGCGCACCCCACTCCACGACGACCTCATCGCAGGCTTCGACGCAGGGCTCGTCGCAGGGTTCGTCGCACGGTTCTGTGCTCGGGTGGTCCCTCACCGTGCTGCTGCGCGAGTGGAGCGCACGCGTCGAGGACGCGTCACGCGACCTGCCGCACGGGGTGCGCGGCTACCAGGTGCTCTCCGCGGTCGTGCACGAGACGCCGCCCACGCAGGCCGCGCTCGCCGCCCGGCTCGGCATCGACCGCACGGTCATGACCTACCTGCTCGACAAGTTCGAGGGATGCGGGCTGCTGGAGCGCAGGCAGGACCCGGCCGACCGGCGGGCGCGGCGCATCGTGCCGACCGACCACGGCCGGCGGGTCCTCGCCGAGGTGGACGGGCGGGTGGCGCAGGCCGAGGACGAGCTGCTCTCCACCCTTCCGTCCGAGGACCGGCGGGTCCTCCTGGCGCTGCTGGAGCACGCCGCCGGCGGGGCGGCTCCCAGCGAGGACCGCTGCGCGGCCGTCGCGAGATCGGCCGCGCTGACGCAGGAGGCGTGACCCCCGCCGGCGCCTGGAAGTCCGGGGGCCTCGCCTACGCGCTCGACGGCACGGGGGCATGCGGCCCGCGGTAGGGGAGCGTCTCGCTGTAGACGATGTTGGTGGTGGTGCTGCCGAACTGGGCGAGCTCGTCCATCACCTTCTCCAGGTGGGCCATGGAGGTCGCGGCGACCTTCAGCGTGTAGCAGTCGTCGCCCGTGGTGCGCAGGCACTCCAGGATCTCCGTACGCTCGCCGAGCAGCCGGTGCAGCGGCTCGTGCCGGCTGCCCGGATACTTCAGCCGCACCACGGCGAGCACGGCGTAACCGACCTTTCCCAGGTCGACGACCGCGCGATAGCCGCTGATGACGCCGGCCGCCTCCAGCCGCCGTACCCGTTCGGTCGTCGCGGAGGGGCTGAGGCTGACCCGCCGGGCCAGCTCGGTGAGCGGCACCCGGCCGTCGCGCTGCAGCTCGGCCAGGATGGACCAGTCGGTCGCGTCAAGACTCTCGGCCATCGGCCGAATATACCGGGGAATCCACGGCAGACCCGCCGATAACCAGGGAGTTCGTTCTTCCGGACGAAGTGATCGCCTTAATACGCTGGTGCGGTGAAACTAGGCGTCAACGTCCCGAACTTCGGGCCGGGCACTCGCCCCGGCGTGCTGCGCGGCTGGGCCGAGACGGTGGAGGGGCTCGGGTTCGACCTGCTCATGGTCTCCGATCACGTCGTGGTGACCCCCGACGTGGCCGAGCAGTATCCCGCGCCGTTCTACGAGCCCTTCACCACGCTGTCGTGGCTCGCCGGGATCACCACCAGGATCAGGCTGGGCACCACCGTGCTGATCCTGCCCTACCGGCACCCGCTGCTGACCGCCCGGATGGCGGCCAACCTCCACGATCTGAGCGGGGGACGGCTGGTCCTCGGCGTGGGCGTGGGCTGGGCCAGGCAGGAGTTCGAGGCCCTGGGCGTGCCGTACGAGCGGCGCGGCGCGCTGACCGACGAGCACCTGCGGACGATGCGCCTGGCGTGGCAGAACGAAAAGGACTACCGAACCGGGCAGGTTCCGATCTGGGTCGGCGGCGGCAGCGACGCCGCTCTGCGCAGGGCGGTGCTCCTCGGCGACGCGTGGCATCCGCTGCGCTTCACCCTTCCGTGGCTGGACGAGCGGATGGACCGGCTGGCCGCCGTCGCGGAGAGCCTGGGGCGTCCCGCACCCGTGCTCGCCCCGCGCATCCTGCTGCGGCTCACCGGCGCTCCGGTGACGGGCGAGGGACGCCGGGCCGGCGAGGGCACCATCGACCAGGTGATGGCCGACCTGGAACGGCTGCGCCTCCTGGGCGCCGAGACCGTCCTGCTCGACCCCTTCCAGGGGGACCCCGGCGAGACGAACCATCCGGAGACGGCGTGGCACATGCTCGAGACAGTGGCCGCCGCGTACACGAAGGAGCACCCATGACACCCGGCGACGAGAAGTTCCTCCGCAGGGCGATCGAGCTGGCCGCCGAGGCGCGAGCGGGCGGCAACCCGCCGTTCGGTTCGCTGCTGGTGGGCCCGGACGGCGACGTGCTCGCCGAGGAGCGCAACACCTCGCTCACGGAGGCCGACATCACCGCGCATCCCGAGCTGAAGCTCGCGCGCTGGGCCGCCCGCGAGCTCGACCCGGCCGCCGCGGCCGGCACCACCATGTACACGAGCTGCCAGCCGTGCGGCATGTGCGCGGGCGCCATCGAGCGCTCCGGACTCGGCCGTGTCGTCTTCGCGCTGTCCACCGATCAGCTCGGCGGGCTCAAGCCGCCGGCCGGCCCGTCGTCCTTCCGGCAGGAGGGGCCGGCGCTCTTCGACGAGGCGCGCGTGCCGGTCGAGGGGTACTACCTCTGACGCGCGCCGTCAGCCGGCGTCCGGGACATAGCTCAGGTTGAGCACGCCGGTCTTGAACGTCTCGGACTTCACCAGCTTCAGCTTGTGGGTCGGGGTGTCCTCGAACAGCCGCTGCCCCCGGCCGACGACGATCGGGTGGACGAGCAGGTTCAGCTCGTCGAGCAGCCCGTGGGCGAGGAGCCACCGCACGGTCGTCGCGCTGCCGGACATCTGGAGGTCGCCGCCCTCGATCCGCTCCTTGAGCTCGCGCACCCGGGCCGCGACGTCGCCGTTGACGACGGTGGTGTTGTTCCAGTCCGCCTTCTCCAGGCTGTTCGACAGCACATACTTCGGGGCGTTGTTGAAGGCCTCGGCGATCTCCGGGTCCTGGTCCGTCGTCGTCCAGTAGGCGGACCACTCCTCGTACAGCGTGCGGCCCATCAGCATCCCGGCCGAGTTCTGCATGCCCGCCTGGATCACGGCGCCCATCTCGTCGTTCCAGTAGGGGAAGTGCCACTGGTCGGGGGACTCGACGACGCCGTCCAGCGAGATGAAGAAGTTGGCGACGATCCTGGCCATGTGTTCCGCTCCTTTAGCCGTATGCCGTTGGCTGCAGAGGGAGACTATGCGGGAACGCCGGCGCGGGTCTTGTATAAAACCGACACGGCCGTACGGCCGGTAAGACGGACCACCGGGGTCACGCCCGGCGCAGCCGCCAGAGCAGGTAGGCGGCGACGGACGACGAGTCGCTGACGGCGCCGTCGAGGATCATCTGCTCGAACTCGGTGTGGTGCACCCACCGCTGGCGCATGTCCTGCTCGGTGTGCTCGCGCTGGGGTTCGCCCTTGGTGAGGCCGGTGGCCACGTAGACATGCAGCCCCTGGTCGGTCATCCCGTGGGCGCTGTCCATGTGCCCCAGGTAGCGCAGCCGCTCGGCCCGGAGCCCGGTCTCCTCCACCAGCTCGCGCCGGGCCTCGTCCTCATGGTTGTCCGCCTCGGCGCCGCCCTGCGGGAAACTCCAGGAACGGCGGCCGATCGGGTATCGGTACTCCTCCACGATGTGGAAGCCGTCGTCCTCCTCCGGCACGATCAGCACGAAGTCGGGCCTGACCACGTATCCGTACAGGCCGGGAGAGCCGTCGGGGCGCTCGATCGCGTCCTCGCGGACCGTCATCCACGGGTTGCTGTAGACGATTCGGGAGGACACCTGCCGGATCACGGGCTGCGCTTCGGTCACATGGCCGGATACTACCCACGCTTCGGCCGCACGTCCGGGTACGGGAGAGGCGCGCGGGGCGCACGACCGGGCGGCGCGTGTCCGGCCGCGGCGGTCACTCCCCCGTGTTCTGGCCGGCGGTGCTCTGGCCGGCGGTGCTCTGCTCGGCGGCGGGCCGGTATGCGAGGGACAGCACGCCCGTCGGGAAGGTCTCCGAGGACGCGAGCGTCATCGGGATCTCCAGGCCCTCCTCGAACAGCCGCTGACCCTTCCCCACGACGATCGGGTGGACGAGCAGCCGGAGCTCGTCGAGCAGGTTGTGCCGCATCAGCGAGCGCACGAGCTCGGTGCTGCCGCTGATGCCGATCGTCTTGCCCGGCTGCCGCTTGAGCTTGGTGATCTCCTCGGCGAAGTCGCCGGTGACGAGGGTGGAGTTCTGCCATTCGACGGTGTCGAGGGTCGAGGAGACGACGTACTTGGGGATGTTGTTGATGAAGTCGGCGAAGGGGTCGTCCGTGCCGGCCTTGCCGGGCCAGTAGGCGGCCCAGCTCTCGTACATGACCCGGCCCATCATCATCGCGTCCGACTCGGACATCAGCGCGCCGACGGCGGCACCCATCTCCTCGCTGAAGTAGGGGAAGTGCCACTGGTCGGGCGCCTCGACGACGCCGTCGAGGGACATGAAGAAGCTGGCGACGATCTTGCGCATCTGGATCTCCTCGGTCTCGCGCTTGCGTGACCCAAGGATCGCAGCCGACTAGTTTCTCTGTCAAGACAATTCTTTTTGTCGGAAGCCTGGCGGACGAGTGGTGGGCGGACGGGCGGGTCGCGCGGACGAGTGCCAGGAGGGATATGCCCCTGCCGATATCCCCCCTGGCGATTCGTCCGGTCGCCATGACCGGCGTCGAGCCGGATCGGGTCGGATGGAGCATCGGACGGCCCGGTATACGAGGCGTATAGCCGCTGGTGGGGACGTGTCCGCCGTCCGGTGAAAGGGCTCGACCGGCCGCGGATCGTCGCCCTGACTGGATCATTGACAAATCGGGCGGTGATCCTGGATTCTTCACTCCGGTGTCCGGACAGAGGCGGATCTGAGTGGAATTTCACGTCCTAGGGCCGCTCAGCGTTTCCCGCGATGGTCACCCGATCCCTGTCGGCGGCGCGCCGAAGCTCCGGCTCACCCTGGCCGCGCTGCTGTCGAAGGCGGGCCAACCGGTGTCGGTCGACTGGCTGATCGCCGCGGTCTGGGGCGACCGGCCGCCCGCGTCCGCGCGGCGCAACATCCACCTTTACGTCCACCAGTTGCGGCGGGCGTACGGCGCCCACGTCCTGCCCGGACGGCCGGGCGGCTACGCGATCATCCCCGACGCGCTCGACGCGGCGCGGTTCCGCGGCCTCGCCGCGCAAGGGAGCGCGGCCCTGGACCGGGGAGACCTCGAATCCGCCCGTGACCGGCTGCGCGCGGCGCTGAACCTCTGGCGGGGGCCGGCGTTCGCGGAGTTCGCCGACTGCGTGCTCGTCGCCGACGAGGCCAGGCGACTCGAGGAGGCGCGGCTCGTGGCGCACGAACGGCTGGCGGAGGCCGAGCTCGCCCTGGGGCGGCACGTCGAGGTGGCGGCGGAACTCACCGGCCTGGTCAGGGAGCATCCCTACCGGGAGAGCCTGCACGGGCAACTCATGCTCGCGCTGTATCGGTCCGGGCGTCAGACCGAGGCGCTGGAGGTCTTCCGCGGGACCCGCGACGTCCTGAACGCCCAGCTCGGCATCGAGCCCGGCCCCGTGCTCCAGCGGCTGCACGAGGCCATGCTCCGGGGCGACGAGCACCTCCTTCCCGCCCTGGCCCCGCCCCAGGAGGCGGATCGGCGGAAGACGGACGACTGCCCCTACCAGGGTCTGACGGCGTTCCAGCCGGAGGACGCGGACTGGTTCTTCGGCCGGTCCCTCCTGGTCGACCGGCTGCGCGAACTGGCCGGGCGGCTTCCCGTGTTCGGCGTGTTCGGCGCGTCGGGAAGCGGCAAGTCGTCCCTGCTGCGCGCCGGTCTGCTGGGGTCCGTCTCGGGTGAGGACCGTACGGCCGCGCCGTGGCGGGGCCTGCTCATGACGCCGGGGGAACACCCGCTGGACGCGCTGGCCGACGTGGTGGCGAAGGCGTCGGGCGGCGACCCGGTGGCGCTCCGCGACGACATGGCCCGCGACCCGGACGCACCTGCCGTCGCACTGGCGGCCGCGCTGGCCGTCGCGCTCGGCGGTGCAGTCGGAGGTGCGGTCGGCGGCGGGCCGGAGAACCGCCTGCTGCTGGTGGTGGACCAGTTCGAGGAGATCTTCACGCTGTGCGCCGACGACGGGGAACGCCGCCGGTTCATCGACGCGCTCCTCGGCGTCGCACTCGGCGGCGCGTCCGGCACCGGCCGCCGCGTCGTCCTCGTGCTGGGCGTCCGCGCCGACTTCCTCGCCCATCTGACCCAGCATCCCGCCCTGGTCGAGGCGCTCGGCGGCGAGGCCCAGATGCTCGTCGGGCCGGTGTCGTCGCCGGACCTCCAGGAGATCGTCGTACGGCCCGCGGCCCGGGCGGGGCTCGCCGTGGACCCCGACCTGCTGGCCACGGTGCTGGCCGACGCCGCCGAGGAGCCGGGCAGCCTGCCGCTGGTCTCGCACGCGCTGCTGGAGACCTGGCGGAACGCGACCGGCGCGAGGCTCACGCTGGCGGCCTACCAGGCGGCCGGCGGCGTACGCGGCGCGATCGCGCAGAGCGCGGAACGGGTCTTCGGCGAGTTCGGCGCGGCGGAGCGGCAGGCCGCCCGCAGGATCTTCCTGCGGCTGACCGCGCTGGGAGACGGCACGGAGGACACCAGGCGGCCCATCTCCCGTACGGAGCTCGCCGGCGTGGCCTACCCCGGCGTGACCGCCCGCGTGCTCGACCGGCTCGCCGCCGCACGGCTCGTCGTCCTCGCGGAGGAGACGGTTGACGTGGCGCACGAGGCCCTGATCAGGGCGTGGCCGCGGCTCCACCGCTGGCTCGCCGACGACCGCGAGAACCTGCTCGTCCACCGGCGGCTCACCGGCGCCGCCCAGACGTGGCGGGAGCTGGACCGCGACCCGGGCGCCCTGTATCGAGGCGCCCAGCTTCTCGTGGCCGGGACCTGGGCGGAGGACCACCCGCAGGAGCTCAACGACGTCGAAAGCGCCTTCCTGCGGGCCAGCCGCGCGCTGGAGGACGGCGAGCGCACCGCGGCGCGGCGCCGCACCCGGCTGCTGCAACGCCTGCTGGCCGGGATGGCCGCGCTCTTCCTGCTCGCCCTGCTCGGCGGCGGCGTCGCCGTACGGCAGGGCAGGGAGGCAGGCCACCAGCAGCTGGTCGCCCTGTCGCGGCAGCAGTCGCTGCAGGCCCGATCGCTGCTCGCCACCGATCCCGATCTCGCCGGCCTGCTGGCGATCGCGGCGTACCGGCTCGACCCGGAACCCGAGACGCGGGGCGCCCTGCTGAGCGTGTCGGCCGCGGCGCGCCGCCGCATCGAGCTCAACGTGGAAGGACCCGCGGTCTTCGGGCTGGCGTTCAGCCCCGACGGGTCGCGGCTGGCCGCGGCCGGCACCGACGGCGCCGTCGCCCTCTGGGACCTGCGCACCCGCACCCGCGTCGCCGCCTTCCCCGGGCCCCTGGCCAGGACGGGACCGGGGGAGATCCACGCCAGGGCGGCGGCGTTCAGCCGCGACGGCAGGCTGCTCGCCTCCGTGGTCAGGGACGCCGCGCTCGAATCGAGCAGGGGCGTGGTCGTCGTGTGGGACGTGGCCTCCCGCCGGCCCGTGTTCCAGCGGCAGCGGGAGCGGCTCACCGACGCGATGGCGCTCAGCCCGGACGGGACGAGGATCGCCGTCGGGGTGGGCAAGGGCGCGGTCGAGCTGTGGGACCTGCGCGACGGGAGCATGCGCAGGCTGAAGGGACACCGGGAGGAGGTCGTGGCGCTCGCCTTCAGCCCCGACCAGGCGTTCCTGGTGTCGACCACGGGCGGGACCGAGAAACCCCTCGTGTGGGACGCCGCCTCCGGCGCGAAGGTCGCGGCGCTCGACGCCGTGAACGTCCACAGGCTGGGATTCGATCCCGCCGGCGGAATCCTCGCCACGGGATCGTCGCACTACGGCGTGCGGTTCTGGCGGATCGCCCATGACCATGTGAATCGGCTGCCGGGGCTGCCCAAGCGGTCGCCGTACACCTGGGACATGTCGGCCCCGGCCGCCGGCCGGATCGCGGTCGCCGACGAGGACGGCCTCATCACCGTCTGGGACGTGGCGCGACGGCAGCCGGTCGAGACCTACCAGGACAGGAGCCGCACGGAGACGCTGTCCCTCGCCCTGAGCGCCGACGGCTCGACGCTCGCCTCGGCCGGGCTGGGCCGGACCGTCGTGGTCCGGGAGCACGCCGTTCCTCCGTTCAGCGGACACAGTCAGGCCGTGAACGACATCGAGATCAGCCCGGACGGCCGGCTCGTGGCCTCGGCGAGCAGCGACAGGACCGTCCGGCTGTGGGACGTGACCGGGAAGCCGGTCGCCACGTTCGGCGACCACCCCGATCACGTCAGGGCCGTCGCGTTCAGCCCGGACGGCCGCCGCCTCGCGACCGTCACCCGCAGCCACACGCTCACCCTCTGGGACGTCGGCAGCGGACGCAGGCTCGGCACGGCGGCGTACCGGGGGCTCGGCGCGTCCACCGACGTCGGCTTCGATCCGCGCGGGCGCTTCCTCGTCGCCACCGCGCTCGGCCGGTTCCGCTGGGACGTGAGCGATCCGGGCAGGCCGGTCGAGGTGCCGTTCGCGGGTGGCTATCTCGTCTCGGCGCTGGCGTTCAGCCCCCGCGATCCGCTGCTCGCCACCACCGGCCCCGCCGGTGACCTGGTCGTCTGGGACCTCGCCCGCGACAGGGAGGTGCGCGCCCTCAGGACCGGGCAGGGCTCGGTGCTCGACGTCGCCTTCAGCCCGGACGGCGGGTCGATCGCCACGGCCGGCGCCGACCGCACCGTGAAGCTCTGGGACACGCGGACCTGGACGTCGTACGCCACGCTCACCGGCCACACCGCCCCGGTCCAGGCCCTCGCCTTCAGCCGGGACGGGCGGTCGCTCGCGTCCGCGGGGGACGACCGCACGATCATGGTCTGGGACCTCGGGACCGGAACGCCGGCGGCCACGCTGACCGGGCACACCGCGCCGATCCGGGGCCTGGCCTTCACCGCCGGCGGAGACCTGATCTCGGGCGGGGAGGACGGCCGGATCATCCGGTGGGAGCTGCGGCCCGGCCCGCTCGCAGGGAAGCTCTGCGAGGCGATCGGCCGCGACCTCACCCGCGCGGAGTGGGCCGCCCACTTCCCCACCGTGGACTACCGGCCCACCTGCTGACAGCCGCCGCGGCCCTGGACCGGCTCCGCTCGCGTTTGTGAGACTGCCGGGCATGACAAGCCGGTCTTCCACCGCCGATCTCCGCCGCAGGCTCGCGCATGTCCGCTGGATAGCCGGCGGCGCCGGAGCCGGCAAGAGCACCGTCACCCGGGCACTGGCCGAACGGCACGACGTGCTCGTCTACGACGGCGACCGAGCCGAGCTCGGCTACGTCCACAGGTGCGACCCGCAGCGACAGCCCTATCTGTGGGCGTTGCTGCGGACACCCCGGGAGGACAGATGGGCGAGCCGCACCGCCGAGGAGATCTTCCACGCCATGCCCAGCCTGCACGGCGAGACTTTCGGCTTCGTCCTCGACGACCTGCTCGCCCTGCCCGCCGACCGTCCCGTCCTCGTCGACGACTTCCGTACCCTGCCGAGGGAGGTCGCGCCGCTGCTCACCCGGCCGGAACACGCCGTCTTCCTCCTGCCTGCGCCCGGCTTCCGGGCCCGTGCGCTCGGCGCCCGGTTCGCCGATCCCGCCCGGGCGCGCGCCAACTGGGGAGGCGGTGACCACGCCGTCGCGCTGGCCAGGCGCCTGGCCCGCGACCGGCTCTGGGACGAGGAGGTGCGACGCCAGGCCGGCGAACTCGGGCTGCCGGTGCTGCCCGTCGACGGCTCCCGAAGCGTCGCGGACCTGGCCGCGGACCTGGCCGCGATGTTCCGGCTCGATCAGATCACGTAGGTCCGGGTGACGGCGACGAGTTCGCCGTCCTCGCGGGTCGAGGCGACCAGCTCCGGAGGCCTCGGCACGAAGCCCGGCACGGCCGTGAAACCGTCCGTCTCCGCGATCGCGGTGAGTCGCGCCGTCCGCGTGCCCGGGATTTTGAGAGTGATCCGGGCGCCCCGGGACGGGATGCCGCGGAAGCGGATCTCACCCGGCCAGGTGCGAGCGCGGGTGCCGGTCACGGCGGCCGTGACCGCTCGCATCCCGTCGGCGGCGGCCGTCACCGAGGTGATCGGGTGGTCGAGCCGCAGCGTCAGCGAGCGGGCGCCACGACCCGCGGCCACCCGCAGCGTGACGGTGTCCCCGGCGCGTGAGAGCACGCTCACCCGAGGACCGCCGGCGTCGATCGCCTGGGCCGGACCCGTCCACAGCTCCCCCCGGACGTAGCCGGGCGGCAGCGCTGTCACCTCGCGGCCCGTCACGTAGCGCCGGGTCCAGGCAGGCGGATCGACGTCCCCGCTGACCCATTTGGCGGTGCGCGTGTCCGCGTCCAGTACGTACGCCAGATGGGTCCGCTGGGGGGCCGCGGCGCCGGGCCTGTTCACGTTGAGGCCGAGACCGGTCAGGGCGAGCACGAGCACCGCGCCGATCGACGGCACGGCGACGGCAACGTGGCGGCCCGGCAGGCTCCCCGGCCGTGGCAGCGCCGGTTCTGCGATCGGCAGCAGGGTGAGGCAGAAGAGGGCGAACACCAGTGCCGCGGCCCCGCCGAGCGCGAGGCCCATCCCGTCGAAGACGTTGCCGGCCAGGGCGGGCAGCAGCGCCGCGCCCGCGACCGCCCCGAGGGTCACTGCGACGACCCGCCCCAGCCGCGCTCCCGGTGGACCGGGAAGCAGCACGGCCACGATCCCGCCGATCGCGCAGGACAACGCCGGCAGCGTGAACAGGAAGGACGCCCCGGGGGCGACCTGGGCGCAGAGCACTCCCAGCCCGGCCGGCCAGGCCAGTGCGCCGACGGCCGCCCCCACGGGCCCGATCGCGCGGCGCGCCCACAGATACCAGAGCAGCACCGCGAGCATCGCCATGACCACGACGGCGGCCCGATAGGGCAGCGGACGATGCAGCAAACCTCCCATGGCGTCGTAGGCGGGCCGCCACGTCGCCAGCACGGTCCACAGCCCCTGTGCGAGGGCCGCCGCCGCGACGAGCGGCACGATCGCGGACGCGGCGCCGGCGACGACCCGGGGGATGCTGGTGATCCCCCGGTGCCGCGCGAGTAGCGTCAGCACGGCGAGCGCCACGACGGCGGCCGCCGCGAGCGGCCAGACCAGCGACGCGGGGTAGGTGACCAGGACTCCGAAGATCCGGAAGTACGTCGCGTCGTGATCCGAGGGGAGCGTGGCCAGGTCGGCCCCGCCGAAGGCGCGGGCCAGCGCGAGCATCGTGGAGCCGTGGTGCTGCAGGCTCCCGTGGTCGAGGTTCGCGATCGAGTCCCCCGCGGTGTGGTATTTCGCGGAGTCCTCGATGTACGCGAAGTTCACACCGGCGAAGCCCGCCCTGGTCAGGGGAGTGAAGTCGGTGTTGTTCTGCAGGAGCCGATACAGCTCCGCCATCGAGGAGTCGCCACGGGGACGCGGCGCCGCGTCCGCGTACGCGGCGACCAGGCCCGCGTTGTTCCTCGACGTCTCGAACATCAGTGAGGGGCCGCTGACGCCGCGGGCCTCGAAGTTGAGCAGCACCCCGCCCGCACGCGCCAGGGGGTGCTCCCGGACGAACGCCTCGGCGCCGAGCACGCCGTCCTCCTCGCCGTCGCTGATCAGCAGGACCAGGTCGTTGCGGAGGGCGGCGCCGGTCCGCAGCGCGCGTACGGTCTCCAGCATGGCGGCGACGGCCGCGCCGTCGTCCGACGCGCCGGGCCCCATGGCCGCGGAGTCGTAGTGGGCGGCCAGCAGGACGGTGCCCGTCGGGTCCGTGCCGGGCAGCGTGGCCACGATGTCGTCCACCATGCCGAACGTCGCCAGCCCGGTGGACGACCACGTCCCGACGGCCCGGTGGACCTGGACCTTCAGGCCGTCCGCCCGCAGCCTGGCGGTCAGGTAGTCACGTGCGCGGTCACCGGCCGGGCTGCCGATGGGACGTGGTTCGGCCGCGAACTTCCGCAGGTGGGACAGCGCCCGCTCGGCACTGAACTCCCCGGCGGGGGCCGACGCGGGGAGCGGCTGCATGGTGCTTCCCGACATCGCGGTCAGCATGATCACCGCTGCCAGGACGCCCAGGGCCGCGACCGCAGAGATCACCCGGCGCGGCACGTCGATCAACGCTTCTGTCATGGAGGGGAACGTTAGGTTCGGCCGCCCGGTGTCCGGAATGATGCGCGTTTCCGTTCTCTCCTGCGGTTTTCCGCAGGTGGCCGTGGTGCCGGTGGCGTCCGACTCCGCAAGAAATTGACCTATTGCACGAAGAAGCCGGACGCGGTAACCATTACGGCAAGCGGCCCACGGGACGGAAACGGCCCGGGCCGCCCCGTGCCTCCTGGCGTCCCCGGTGCTACCGGAAGGACGGCGCGGCCAGCGAACGCTGCCCAGCATGAGGAGTGCACGTGCCGTTCTCTCGCCGTACGTTCATCACGTCCGTGGTCTCCGGATCCGCCCTCGCCGCGGTGTCGTCCAGTCAGCTGGTGTCCGCGCTGACCGCCGCCGCAAGCGCGGCGAGCGGCCCCGGCGACGTGGTGGGCAAGATCACCGTGGGCTACCAGGGCTGGTTCGCCTGCCCCGGCGACGGAGCCCCCATCAACGGCTGGTGGCACTGGAGCCAGAACTGGTCCCAGGCCCCCTCCCCCGGCAACACCGCCATCGTGGCCTGGCCCGACATGCGGGAGTTCACCCACGCCTACCCGACCGCGTACGGCAACCTCGGCAGCGGGCAGCCCGCGACGCTGTTCTCCTCCTACGACCAGCAGACCGTGGACACCCACTTCCGCTGGATGCGGGACAACGAGATCGACACGGCCGCCCTGCAGCGCTTCAACCCGAACGGCGGCGAGGGCGCCACACGCGACGCGATGGCCGTCAAGGTGCGCAGCGCCGCCGAGGCGAACGGCCGCAAGTTCTACGTCATGTACGACGTGTCCGGCTGGACGAACTTCCACCCGGAGATCAAGATCGACTGGACGACCAAGATGTCGGCCCTGACGGCCTCCTCGGCGTACGCGCGCCAGAACGGCAAGCCGGTCGTGGGCATCTGGGGCTTCGGGTTCAACGAGGACAAGCACCCGTCCGACCCGGCGGCCTGCCTCGACGTGGTCAACTGGTTCAAGGCCCAGGGCTGCTACGTGATGGGCGGCGTGCCCACCTACTGGCGTACGGGCGTGGAGGACTGCCGGCCGGGGTTCATCGACGTCTTCAACGCCCTGAACATGCTCTCGCCGTGGATGGTCGGCCGGATCGGCAACGCGGCCGACTCCGACCGGTTCTACGCCAACCTCAACGTCCCCGACCAGGCGTACTGCGACGCCCACGGCATCGACTACCAGCCGTGCGTGCTGCCGGGGGACGTGAAGTCGCGGCAGCGCGCGCACGGCGACTTCATGTGGCGGCAGTTCTACAACATGGTCCGCGCCGGGGCCCAGGGCGTCTACATCTCGATGTTCGACGAGTTCAACGAGGGCAACCAGATCGCCAAGACCGCGGAGAACGTCTCGATGATCCCGGTCGGCTCCGGCCTCCTCGGGCTGGATGAGGACGGCACGGTCTGCTCGTCGGACTACTACCTGCGGCTCACCCGCGACGGCGGCCGGATGCTCAAGGGCCAGATCGCGCTCACCCCCGTACGCCCCACGCCGCCTGTCGTGAACGGCGGAGGCGACGCCGACCTGGCGCGGGGGAAGGCGACGTCGGAGAGCGGGCACACGCAGGGATTCGCCTCCGGCAACGCGGTGGACGGGGACGCCAACACCTATTGGGAGAGTTCGAACAACGCGTTCCCGCAGTGGATGCAGGTGGACCTGGGTGCGGCGGCGGCGACGGTCGGGCGGGTGGTGCTGAAGCTGCCGCCGTCCGCGGCGTGGGAGAGGCGTACGCAGACGTTGTCGGTGCAGGCGAGCGCGAACGGGTCGTCGTTCTCCACGGTGGCCGGGCCTGGCGGTTACACGTTCGACCCGGCGTCGGGCAACGCCGTGACGGTCAACCTGTCGCCGGTCTCGGCCCGCTACGTGCGGATCACCGTGACCGGCAACACCGGCTGGCCCGCCGCGCAGATCGGCGAGCTGGAGGTCTACGGCACGGCGGGGAGCGGCGACACCACGGCCCCCACCGCACCGGGCGACCTCACCGTGACCGCGAAGACCGCCACCAGCGTCTCGCTGTCGTGGTCGGCCGCGAGCGACGACACCGGAGTGACCGGCTACGAGGTCCGCCGGGGAAGCACGGTCGCGGCCACCGTGCCGGGCACCACGCACACGGTGACCGGACTCAGCCCGGCGACCGCGTACACGTTCACGGTCACGGCGCGGGACGCGGCGGGCAACGTCTCACCCGCGTCGAACGGCGTGTCCGTGACGACCGACGCGGACCGGAACACGAACCTCGCGCGGGGGAAGGCGACGTCGGAGAGCGGGCACACGCAGAACTACGGCAGCGGCAACGCGGTGGACGGGGACGCGAGCACCTATTGGGAGAGTGCGAACAACGCGTTCCCGCAGTGGGTGCAGGTGGACCTGGGTGCCGCGGCGACGGTCGGGCGGGTGGTGCTGAAGCTGCCGCCGTCCGCGGCGTGGGAGAGGCGTACGCAGACGTTGTCGGTGCAGGCGAGCGCGAACGGGTCGTCGTTCTCCACGGTGGCCGGGCCTGGCGGTTACACGTTCGACCCGGCGTCGGGCAACGCCGTGACGGTCAACCTGTCGCCGGTCTCGGCCCGCTACGTGCGGATCACCGTGACCGGCAACACCGGCTGGCCCGCCGCCCAGATCGGCGAGCTGGAGGTCTACTCCGGGTAGCGGGTGAGGACGGCGGCGCGGGCCGGTGGGGGGGCTTACCCCCGCGTCGCACGTCCACAACGCCCGTCGGCCGGGGCCGGGCCGGCGAGGCCGTACCGCGCGGAGGTCACCAGCGGCTCCGGCGACGTCAGCGCAGCGTGTCCCCCTCCGGCAGGGCCAGCGCGGGCAGCTCCGCCCGGGTGGGCAGCCCCTCCCAGTCCCCGGCGCAGGCCACGCTGGCGGCGCCCAGCAGGGTCGCCCGTTCGAGCCGGCCGTACGCGTCGAGCCCGTCGAGCCGTCCGGACAGATACCCGGCGGTGAACGCGTCGCCCGCGCCGACGACGTCCACCACGGGCACCCGTCGAGCCGGGACGTCGAACGAGGTCCGCGCGTCGTGATAGCTCGCGCCCGCCGCGCCGCGCTTGACGACGACCTCCTCGACACCGGCGTCGAGCAGGGCCGCCACGCGGTCGCGCTCGCCGTCGCCGTCCGCCACGAGGGCGAGCTCGTCGTCGGACGCGACCAGCACCGTGACGTACGGCAGCAGCGGGCGCAGCGCCCGGACGGCCTCCTCCCCGGACCACAGCAGGGAACGGTGGTTGACGTCGAGGCTCACCCAGGCGCCGGACCGGTGCGCCTGCCGGGCGGCGGCGGCGACCGCCTCCAGCGGCGCGGGTCCCAGCGCCGGCGTGATGCCGGTGAGGTGCAGGCCCGCCTGACCTGCGTCGACGGCGGGCCGCACCTCGTCCCACGACAGCGTCGAGGCGGCCGAGTCCCTGCGGTAGTAGTGCACCCGGGCCCGGCCCCCGGCGGCCACGTCCCGGAGCAGCAGGCCGGTCGGGGCGTCCGTGCGCCGCACGACGTGGTCGGTCAGGACGCCCTCGGCCCGCAGCGTGCGCAGCACCAGCTCGCCGGGCTCGTCGTTCCCGAGGGCGCCGGTCCAGCGGGCCGTGTGCCCGAGGCGGGCCAGGGCGATCGCGATGTTGGCCTCCGCGCCGGCGGTGGACACCCGCGAGTCGCCGCCGAGGCGCAGCGGTCCGGCGCAGCGGACCGTGACCATCGCCTCGCCGATCGTCAGAACGTCCGCCCTCATGGAGCGCCCACCAGGTCGAGTGCGGTCCTGATCCGGCGGCGCAGGCCGTCCAGGTCGCCGCCGCGCGGGGCGTCGCCGAGCAGCGGCGAGCCGAGGCCGACCGCGACGGCGCCGGCCTCCAGATAGTCGTGCACGGCATCGAGGCCGACCCCGCCGACCGGCACGAACGGCACGGCCGGGAACGGGTCGCGCAGCGCGCGCAGATAGGAGACCCCGCCCGCGGAGGCGGGGAAGAGCTTGACGGCGGCGGCGCCCCGCGCGGTCGCGGCGATGACCTCGGTGGGGGTCATCGCCCCGGCGAGCACGGGCAGTCCGAGGCGCAGCGCCTCGTCCACTCCCTCGCCGAGACCGGGGGTGACGGCGAACGTCGCGCCCGCGTCCCGGGCCGCGACGGCGTCCCGCGCCGTCAGCACGGTCCCCGCGCCCAGGTGCACGCCCGCGCCCAGGGCGGAGGCCGCCTTCCGGATGACCGACAGCGCGCCGGCGCCGCTGAGCGAGACCTCCATCAGGCTCACGCCCTCCTCGGCGAGGACCTCGACGCTGCGCAGCGCCGCCGCCGGGTCGTCGCCGCGGACGATGGCCAGGAGCCGCCTGGCTCTGAGGAGATCGAGCAGATCGTGTGGTTGCACGCCGGTCACCATTCTGCGAAGGAGCGGTCGGGATAGCGCCAGATCGGAGAGCGCCAGGTGTGGCCCTGCTTGTCGGCCTCACGCACTGCGGCCTCGTCGACCATGATGCCCAGGCCCGGCCCGGTCGGCCGGGAGAGCCGGCCGTCGCTGAACGCGAAGACGGACGGGTCGACCAGGTAGTCCAGCAATTCGTTGCCGTCGTTGTAGTGGATGCCGATGCTCTGTTCCTGGATCAGGAAGTTGGGCGTCGCGAACGCCACCTGGAGGCTGGCGGCCAGGGAGATCGGCCCCAGCGGGCAGTGCGGAGCGAGCAGGGCGCCGAACACCTCGGCCTGGGCGGCGATGCGGCGGACCTCCGAGATGCCGCCGGCGTGGGACAGGTCCGGCTGCGCCACGGCGACGCCCGCCTGGAAGGCGGGCAGGAAATCCCAGCGGGAGTAGAGCCGCTCGCCCAGTGCTATGGGGATGTTCGACGCCTCCACGAGGCTGCGCATCTGGGGCATCGACTCCGGCACGACCGGTTCCTCGACGAACAGCGGCGTGAGCGGTTCGAGCAGCGGCAGCAGCCGCCGGGCGTTCGGATAGGACACCCGGCCGTGGAAGTCGACCGCGACGTCCCGGCCCGGGCCGAGCGCCTCGCGGACCGCCGCGACGCGCTCGATGACCTCGTCGATCTCCCCCGGGCCCGCGATGGGGGACATGCGGCCGCTGGCGTTCATCTTCACCGCGGTGAAGCCCGCCTCCGCCTGGCGCCGGGCCTCCTCCTCGATCTCGCCGGGCTCGTCGCCGCCGATCCAGGCGTACGCCCGGACGTGGTCGCGTACGGGACCGCCGAGCAGTTCGTGGACGGGGACGCCGCGCGCCTTGCCGGCGATGTCCCACAGGGCCTGGTCGAGGCCGGCGACGGCGCTGGCGAGCACGGGCCCGCCGCGGTAGAAGCCGCCCTTGGTCATGACCTGCCAGTGGTCCTCGATGCGCAGCGGGTCGGCGCCGACGAGCAGCTCGGCGATCTCGCCGACCGCCGCCCTGACCGACTGGGCCCGCCCCTCGACGACCGGCTCGCCCCAGCCCACGTGTCCCTCGTCGGTCTCGACCCGGCAGAACAGCCACCGGGGCGGGACCAGGAACGTTTCGATGCGCGTGATCTTCACCGGTCTCCCTGGAGGCGGGCCGCGCGGTCGACGTCGGCCATGGACTTGTCGAGCAGCGCGAGCGCGCGGGTTCTGGCGGCCTCGCCGTCCCCCGCCCGGATGGCGTCGAGCAGGGCCAGGTGGCTCGGCACCGGGTCGTCGGCGGTGACGACGTCGTGGACGATGCGGTCCCGTTCCGCGAGCACGGACTCGATGACGACCTCCATGCGCACCAGGAGCTCGTTGCCCGTCGCGGCCAGGACGGCGCGGTGGAAACGCAGGTCGGCGGAGGCCGCCTCGGCCGGGGTCCTGGCCGCGGTCATGTCCTCCAGGGCCGCCTCGAGTTCGGCGAGGTCGGCGTCGGTGCGCCGGCCGGCGGCGAGCGCGGCGGCGGCCGGTTCGAACATCTGCCGCACCTCGGCGAGCTGCCCGAGCATCTCGCTGCCCCGGCTCTCGAACTCCCAGCTGATGACGTCGGGATCGAGCAGGTTCCACTCGCTGCGGGGGCGCACCACCGTGCCCCGCTTCTGCCGCGAGTCGACCAGGCCCTTGCCCGCCAGCACCTTCAGCGCTTCGCGCACCACGGTGCGGGACACCTGCAGCTCGGCCTCCAGCTCGACCAGGTCGATGCGCCCGTTCTCGGCGAACTGCCCGGTGACGAGGCGGCGGCCGATGGTCTCGACGACCTGGCCGTGGATGCCACGCCCTTTGTAGGTGCTCATGCTCTGCGGTCATCCCTCTCAGGAGGAGTTCTTCGTCGCGCTCCAGCCGCCGTCGACGACGAGGGTGGTGCCGGTGATGTAGGACGCCTCGTCCGACAGCAGGAAGGCGATCGCCGCGGCGACCTCCGCGGGCTCGCCGAACCGCTTGGCGATCGTGGCCTCCACGCTCAGCCTCCGGTCCTCCTCCGCGACACGGTCCCACGCGGGGGACATGATCGGCCCGGGCAGCACGGTGTTGACGCGCACCCCGGGACCGTAGTCCACCGCGAGCTGGCGGCCGAGCCCCACCAGCGCCGCCTTCGTCGCCGCGTACGCCGGATGGCCGGGCAGACCGACGAGGGCGTGCACCGACGAGACGAGGACGACCGCCCCCGACGTCGCATCCAGATCCTCGTGTAGCGTGCGAAAGGCCAGGTAGGAGGCGGTGAGGTTCACGTCCAGCTGGCGCTTCCACGATGCCGCGCCCAGGTCGTGCACGGGTCTCACGTCCACGACGTAGGCGTTGCTGACGAGGTGCCGCACCGGGCCGTACTCCCGGTGGGCGACGCGACGGAGTTCCCCCCACGCGCTCTCGTCGCTGACGTCCATGCGCACGAATCTTGCCGTGCCGCCCGCCTCGGCGACAGCTGCGGCGACGTCCTCCCCGGCCGGGGAGATGTCGCACAGCAGGACGGGCGTGCCCGTCGCGCCGAGACGCCTGGCGGTTGCCGCGCCGATGCCGGACGCGGCGCCGGTCACGACCGCGCAGCATCCGGCCTCCGTGGAAGGTCCGGGGAGGTTCACGCCGCCACTCTACGATAAGTGTTTTTTTATGACAATTTATTGACAGGCACGTTACGACCGCCTCATCATCTGGAACGTGGCGCAGCGCGCCCTACCCGGTGGCGTCGCCAACCGAAGACAGACTCATGGGAGGCCATTCGTGGCATCAGTTCGACTCACGGCGGTGCGTTGCATCGCCCTGCTGGCCGTCGGCGCCGTGCTCGCCGCCTGCGGTCAGTCCGCCGGGTCCGGCGGCGCCTCGGGCGGGAAGGAGCAGCTGCGCGTCGGGGTGATCTACCTGGACTCGCAGGGCTTCTACGCCGGCGTGAAGAAGGGAATCGAGACCGCCGCCGCCCAGGACTCGCAGCTCAAGCTGCTGGGCAACAACGCGCAGGGCGACGCGGCCAAGGAGTCCTCGTTCATGTCGACCCTGGTCGCCTCCAACGTGGACGCGATCATCACCTCGGCCGTCTCCGCCACGGCGTCCACCCCGGCGATCGCGGCCGCGAGCAAGGCCGGCATCCCGGTCGTCTGCTACAACACCTGCATCAACGACGCGGACGCCAAGAAGTACGTGTGGGGCTACGTCCTGTCCGACCCGTACGTCTTCGGCAAGAAGCTTGGTGAGCAGGCCGGGAAGTACTTCACCTCGCAGAAGCTCGACAAGCCGAAGGTCGCCATCCTGAACTGCGACTTCGTCGAGGTCTGCAAGGAGCGCAAGCGCGGCTTCAAGGACGGCCTGGCCGAGTCCGTGCCGGGCGCCCAGTACGTCGCCGACCAGGAGGGCGCGGTCGTCGACAAGGCCACCCCGGTCGCCGAGAACATCATCACCGCCAACCCCGAGCTCGACGCGTTCTACGCCGTGGCGGGCGGCGGCACCCTGGCCGGCGTCAAGGCCGTCACCACGCGCTCCCGCGTCGGCAAGACCGTCGTCTTCGGCAGCGACATGACCGTCGACATCGCCAAGGCCCTGGTCGACGGCAGCATCCTCAAGGCCGAGATCGACGTCCCCGCGCAGACCGTGGGCAAGCTCGCGTACGAGGCCGCCCGCAAGGCGTCGGGCGGCGCCAAGAACGACTCGTTCGTCATCCCGGTGGACCCGATCCTCTACACCGCCGACGACAAGGCCACGAACGAGAAGTGGCTGACCGAGCACGCCGACGGGATCCCGTAAACCGTCCCCCGTATGGAAGGCGCAGTCACTCGTCCCACCGAAGGCTCCCCAGGAAGGCTCCCATGTCGAACACCGACGTCGTCGCGGAGGTGCGTGCGGGCACCAAGCGCTACCCCGGCGTCACCGCTCTCAGCGACGTCGACTTCGCGGTGCGGCGCGGCGAGGTCCGCGCGCTGCTGGGCAAGAACGGCGCCGGCAAGTCCACCCTGATCAAGGTCCTGTCCGGCGCCGAGCACCTCGACTCGGGTGAGGCGCTCGTACGCGGCAAACCGCTGGCGGGCCTCGGCACGCGGGACGTCGCCGCCCTGGGGGTCGCGACCGTCTACCAGGAGCTGAGCCTGGTGCCGGAGATGACGGTCGCGGAGAACCTGTTCCTGGGGGCCTGGCCGCGCTCGCGCGGCGCGCTCGACCTGCGCAGGATGCGCGCCGAGGCGAAGGAGGCGATGGCGCGCATCGGCGTGGACATCGACGTCGACAGCCCGGTCGGCTCGCTCGGCTCCGCCGGTCAGCAGCTCGTGGAGATCGCCCGCGCCGTCGCGCAGCGGCCCACCCTGCTCATCCTCGACGAGCCGACCAGTTCCCTGGCCGCCGCCGAGGTCCGGCAGGTGATCGACGTCGTGAGGACCGTCGCGGAGCAGGGCGTTGCGGTCATCTACGTCAGCCATCGCATGGACGAGATCCGGCAGGTGGCCGACACCGCCACGGTCGTCCGCGACGGCAGGATCGTGGAGACGCTGCCGGTGCGCACGGCCTCGACGCACGAGATCGTCGCGATGATGCTCGGCACGGCGCCCGAGGCCGTGGCGGCCCGGACCCGCCGCCCCAGCGCAGAGCCGCCGGTGCTGTCGGCGCGCGGCCTGGTCAGCGACCGGCTGAACGGCCTCGACATCGACGTGCGGCCCGGCGAGATCCTGGGCATCGCCGGGGTGCTCGGCTCGGGCCGCACCGAGACGCTGCGCGCCCTGGTGGGGCTCGACCGCCCGGCCTCCGGCGAGATCCGCCTGCGCGGCGAGGCCGTACGGCCCGGCGCGTTCGCCGCGATGCTCGCCAGGGGGCTCGGCATGACGCCGGAGAACCGGCGGCGCGAGGGGATCGTGCCGCTCATGGGCGTCGACGAGAACATCGTCATCAGCGACCTGCGCAGGGTGAGCAGGTCGGGCGTGCTGGACCGCCGCGCGATACGGCAGGCCGCCCGGGCGCTCATCGACCGCCTGGCGATCAAGACGGCCCGTCCGGGGACGCCGATCGGCACGCTCAGCGGCGGAAACCAGCAGAAGGCCGTGCTCGCCCGATGGCTGCACGCGGGAAGCGACGTGCTGCTGCTCGACGAGCCCACCCGCGGCGTGGACGTGGAGGCCAAGCGCCAGATCTACGACCAGATGCGCCTGCTGGCCGACGACGGGCGCGCCGTGGTCTTCGTGTCCAGCGAGGTGGAGGAGCTGGCCGACGTCTGCGACCGGATCGTCGTCCTGCGCGGCGGGCGCGCCGTGGCCGAGCTGAGCGGCGACGAGATCGAGCTCAACAGGGTCATGGCCCTGGCGATTGCCGAGGAGTGAGGGAGAACATGAGCACGACCACGCCCACTGGCCCGCCCGTGGCCAAGGCGGACGCCCGGGGCGGGCGGCTGGGACGCAACACGCAACGGCTGAACGAGATCGGGCTCATCGGGGCCATCGTGGTGCTGTTCGTGGTGCTCTCCGCCACGGCGCCGGGCTTCCTGTCCGTGACGAACCAGCTGGCCATCCTGCGCGACGCGGCGACGATCGGCGTCGTGGCGTGGGCGATGACCCTCGTCATCGTGGCCGGCGAGATCGACATCAGCATCGGCCCGGCCGTGGCGTTCTCCTCGGTCCTGCTGGCCAAGGCCAGCGGGGAATGGCACATCCCGTTCGCCCTCGCCGTGCTGGTCTGTCTCGCGGTGGGCCTGCTGCTCGGGGCCGGGGCCGGGTTCCTGCGCGCCCGCTGGGGCATCCCGTCGTTCGTGGCCACGCTCGGCCTGTGGAGCGCCCTGCGCGGGCTGGCGCAGTACATGACCGACGGCCTGCCGGTCCCGCTGGAGGCCAACGGGTTCCTCGACGTGCTGGCCGGGAGCGTCCTGGGCATCCCGACCCCGGCCATCATCATGGCGATCCTGTTCGTCGTGTTCCTCTTCGTGGCCAACCGCACGGCGTACGGCCGCTCGGTCTTCGCGGTCGGCGGCAACGCCGAGGCCGCCCGCCTCGCGGGGATCAACGTCTCCCGGATCCGGGTGATCCTGTTCGCCACGACCGGCCTGCTCGCCGCGGTCAGCGGCCTGCTGCTGGCGGCGCGCCTCGGGTCCGGCAACGGCGGCGCGTCGGTGGGCCTGGAGTTCGACGTGATCGCCGCGGTCGTGATCGGCGGCACCTCCCTCGCGGGCGGCAAGGGCTCCCTGCTCGGCACCCTGCTGGGCGTCGCCTTCATCACCGTCATCGGCAACGGCCTCGTGCTGCTCGGGGTCAACGCCTTCTTCCAGGACGTGGTCCGCGGCGTCATCATCGTCGGCGCCGTGCTGATCAACGTGTTGCTCTCCCAGCGGAACGGAGCCCGTAGCTCATGACCACCATGAAAGGCGTCTTCCTGCCCGGCGACTTCACCGCTGTGCTTCGCGACGTCGAGGTGCCCACGCCCGGTCCCGGTCAGCTGCTCGTACGCGTGGGCGCGTCCGGCATCTGCGGCAGCGACCTGTCCTACATCTACCGGGGGCACAAGACCCACGTCGGCCAGGAGGGCCCGGCGTACAAGGGGGTCGTGGCCGGGCACGAGCCCAGCGGGCAGGTCGTGGAGACCGGCCCCGGCTGCCGGCGGTTCGGCGTCGGCGACCGTGTGATCGTCTACCACATCTCCGGCTGCGGGCGCTGCTCCAACTGCCGTCGCGGCCACATGATCAGCTGCTCCGACCCCGAGCGCAGGTCGGCGTACGGCTGGCAGCGCGACGGCGGGCACGCCGAGTACATCCTGGTCGAGGAGAGCACGGCCGTGCCGCTGCCGGACGAGCTGTCCTACGTGGACGGCGCCCTGATCGCCTGCGGGTTCGGCACGGCGTACGAGGGCCTGCTGCGCACCGGGGTCGGCGGGCGCGACGACCTGCTCGTGGTCGGCCTCGGGCCGGTCGGGCTGGCCGCCGCCATGATCGCCCGCGGTCTCGGCGCGATCCGGGTGCTCGGCGTGGAGCGGTCGGCGGAGCGCGCCGCGCACGCCCGGTCTCTCGGCCTGTTCGACGAGGTCCTGACCGCCGCCGACGGGGTCGCCGAGGCCCTGGACGAGGCGACCGGGGGACGCGGCTGCTCGGTGACGATGGACTGCTCGGGCTCGGCCGCGGGCCGGAGCGTCGCGATCCGGGGCGCGGCCGAGTGGGGCCGCGTCTCCCTGGTGGGCGAGGGCGGCCGGCTGGAGACGGAGGTCTCCGACCTGCTGCTGCACCGCCAGCTCACCCTGTACGCCTCCTGGGTCACCTCGCTGCAGTCGATGGAGGAGCTGGCCTTCCGCCTGGTGCGGTGGGGCGCGAGTCCCGAGCGGCTGGTGACCGACGTGCTGCCGCTGGAGCAGGCCGACGAGGCATACCGGCTGGCCGACTCGGGGCGCACCGGCAAGGTCTGCCTGGTCCCCTCGCTCGACCGATGACGAGCTCGGAACCCGTGGTCCGGCTCGCCGCGCCCTGGGGGGAGGCGGCGGTCCTGCCGGGACGCGGCGGGCGGATCATCTCGCTGCGCGCCGCGGGCCGCGAATGGCTGTGGCGCAATCCGGACCTGCTCGACGCGTCGCTCGCGCTCACCCCCGCCGCGCGCCGGCTGCCCGCCCCCACCGGCTTCGCGAGCTGGGCCAACTGGGGCGGCGACAAGACCTGGCCGGCTCCGCAGGGATGGTCGTCGGGCGAGGAGTGGGCGGGGCCGCCCGACCCGGTGCTCGACGCCGGCGCCTACACCGTGCTGGAGCGGGACGGCCTGCGGGTGCGGATGCGCAGCGGCGACGACCCGCGAACCGGGCTGGCCGTCACCCGCACGGTCACGATGTCGGCTGCCGAGGCCGTCCTCGTGGTCGACAGCGAGCTGGAGAACGTCACCGATCATCCGGTGCGGTGGGCGGCATGGACGGTGACCCAGTTCGAGACCGAGTCGTTCCGCGGACACGACGATCCCCGATGCGGGGTGTGGATCGGGCTGACCGACCGGCACCGGGCGCCGGTGACGCTGTTCGCGCCCGACGGCGCGCCGGTCCTGGAGCGGGTCTCCCCCTCGGCGGGCCGGGTGCCGGTGCGCGACGTCGTCGGCAAGATCGGCATCGGCGGCACGGCCGGATGGCTCGCCGTGACGGCCCCCGGCGGGGCGACGCTGACGCAGCGGTTCGACGTGCGGCCGGGCGCGCCCTACCCGGACGAGGGCTCCGAGATCGCGATCTGGATGCAGTACCCAAAGGAGGAGGAGCTCGCGGGGCTGGAGGGCCTGCGTCCCACCGCCCGGCTGGTCGAGGCCGAGACCATGTCGCCCCTGACCTCGCTCGCCCCCGGCGAGGTGCTGCGCCACCGCGTCACGTGGTCCGTGACGGACGTGCCGCCGCCCGTCGCCGGGGAGTGAGCGGGGGAGTGATCAGGACCGGATAGCGTCGGGGCCATGCGGCTTCATGTGGGATGCGCGATGTGGACGCACGCGCCGTGGCAGGGGCGCCTCCTGCCGCACCCGCTTCCTCCGGGGGAGCGGCTGCGCGCCTACGCGACCTGGTGCGACGCCGTCGAGGGCAACACGACGTTCTACGCGACGCCCTCGCGGAGCACGGTGGAGTCCTGGGCG
The DNA here is from genome assembly GCF_044460045.1 of Microbispora rosea. Taxonomy (NCBI): domain Bacteria; kingdom Bacillati; phylum Actinomycetota; class Actinomycetes; order Streptosporangiales; family Streptosporangiaceae; genus Microbispora; species Microbispora rosea. The sequence continues at coordinate 686,336 of NZ_JBITJO010000001.1, forward strand.
CGGCAGACCGATCCCGGCTTCCGCCTCGTGGTCAAGCTGCCCAGGCCGATCACCCACGAGCGCCGTCTCACAGGCGCGGACGAGGACCTGCACGCGTTCCTCGACGCGATCGAGCCGCTGGGTCCGCGCGCCCACGCGCTGTGGATCCAGCTTCCCGGCTCGTTCGGCCCGGCGGACGTGGGCGCGCTCGCGGCCTTCCTGGGCCGCCTTCCCCGCGACCACCGCTACGCCGTCGAGGTCCGTCACCGCGCGTTCTTCGAGGACCCCCGGGCCACGCGGCTCCTGGAGCGGGTGCTGACCGGGGCCGGCGCCGAGTGGGTGCCGTTCGACACGACCGTGCTGTTCCGCAGCCCGCCGACCAGCGACGCCGAACGGGACGCCTGGTCGAAGAAGCCGCGTGTGCCGCTGCGGACCGCCGCGCTCACCGACCGCCCGATCGTCCGCTACATCGGCCGCGACGATCCCGAGCGTACGGCCGAGGGCTGGCGGCACTGGGTGGACGCGGTCGCCGGATGGCTGCGCGAGGGACGCTCGCCGACGGTGTTCGTCCACACCCCGGACAACGCCGACGCGCTGACGCTCGCCCGGCGGTTCCACGACGACGTACGCGCCGAGGTGCCCGGCGTCGAACCGCTGCCCGGGCCCATGTCCGCGGAGGCGCCGGACGAGCCGCTCACCCTGTTCTGATCACCGTTTGACGGCGCGCAGCACGACGAACTTGGGGTCGCTCGCGACGACCTCGCAGTTGCCGAAGAGCCGGCGCAGCTTCACGTGGTAGCCGAGGTGGCGGTTGCCCACCACCCACAGCTCGCCGCCCCGCCGCAGCGCGGCGCGCGAGCCGTTGAACATGCGCCAGGCGGTCGCGTCGGTCCTGCCCCGATGGGTGTGGAACGGCGGGTTGTTCAGCACCAGGTCCACGGTGCCCGGCGGGAAGCCCGAAAGGCCGTCGGCCGCCACGAACCTGGCGACGGTCTCCGCTCCGGTGCCGGCCGCGGTGTTCGCCCGGAAGGTGGCCTCCGCCGAGGCCAGCGCCTGGTAGGACTCGTCGATGAACGTCACCTCGGCCTCGCCGTTGGACAGCGCCGCGGCGAGCCCGACCACCCCGTTGCCGCAGCCGAGGTCGACCACATGCTCGGGCCCTGTACGCGCGGGCAGGCTGCCCAGCAGGAGACGGGTGCCGGCGTCGAGACGCTCGGCGGAGAAGACGCCGGCGTGGTCGACGACGGTCAGCCCGGAGACCACCCCGGCGTCGGCGGGCAACGTGTGGCTCCGCGGCCACGGATCGGCCCCTCGCGGCAGACCGGGGTCGGGCGAGCAGAAGATGAGCCGCGCCTTCCTCACCGCCAGCGAGGTCCGCGTCGGCCCGAGGACCCGCTCGAACAGCTTCAGCGTCGAGGTGTGGATCTCGGTGACCATCCCCGCGCCGACGACCACCGTGCCCTCGTGCACGTGGGGGGCGAGGCGGTGCAACTGGTCCTCCAGGAGGGCCAGGCTCTTGGGCACCCGCACCAGCAGCACGTCGATCCGGTCCGGCGGCGCGTCCCTGGTCGTGCGCAGCCGTACGGCGTCCGCGTCGAGGCCGTTGCGCTCCAGGTTGGCGCGGGTGGCCTGCTGCCCGAGGAAGGAGTCGCCGATCTGCACGGGACGGTGGACGGGGCGCTGCGCGGCCAGTGCTGTGGCCCGTGCGGTGGCCAGTGCGGTGGACAATGCGCCCCACCGGTCGCCCAGCACGACCAGGCTTCCCGACAGGTCCACCGGCCCGCCCTCGCGCTCGTCGAGGTGCCGCAGCAGGTATTCGTCGGCCGCGTCCCACGCGCGGAGCGGGTCGCGGGGATCCTCGGGGAAGCGGGCGAGGTCGAAGCCGCCCCGCGCCGTCGTCATACGGTCCATCGCCGCTCAGGCTAGTGGGCCCTTCGCTCGGGTCCGTGCAATGAGTCCCCAATCGGCCGCGAGTGACGTCCGAGGACAGGCGTGACAACGGTTGGGTGTGTCCCGAAGCCGGCTGACGTGCCGGCGGTGATCGCAGGCTGTCCGCCCGCGATCGCTCAGGTGGTGCTGTCCGAAGTCGTTCCGACTCTCGTGTGGAGGATCTCGCGGGCCTGGTCCGCGGCGCGGACGATGCTCTCGGAGACGAAGGCGACGAAGCGGGCGATGTTCTCCAGACGGGCGGCGGCCGGGGTTCCGGGGCCGAGGATGCCGACGCCCTGTCGTGCGACCTCGCCGAGGTGGGCGGTGGCACGGGCGCTGGCCATCATCGACTGGTACAAGACGTCGTCGTCGACGACATAGCGCTCGCGGCGGCGTTCGTCGCGTTCCCGGCGGATCAGGCCCTGGCTCTCCAGGAACGTGGTCGCCTTGGAGACGGACGCCGGGCTGACCTGCAGGCGTCCGGCGAGTTCGGAGGCGGTGAGGCTGCCGGCGTCGGTGGTGTAGAGGCCGGCCAGCACCCGTGCCGTCATCTTGGGCAGGCCCGATTGCATGAAGACCGTGGCGAACACCTCCTCGTACTCACGCACCGCCTCGGCGTCGCGTCCGTGGGCCTCGGAGGGGGTTCCGGGGTTCCGGGGCGCGGTCTTCCTGCGGCGGTGGGTGCGGTGTTCAGTGGCGCGGTGGGCCAGGTCGGCGCGGTAGGCGGTGGGGCCGCCGTTGCGCATCACCTCACGCGTGATCGTCGAAGTGGGGCGGCCGAGGCCTCGGGCGATCTCCGCGTAGGCGAGGCCGTCGGCCAGTCCCAGCGCGATCTGCTGGCGGTCCTGCTGGGTGAGCCTGCCTCCCGGCATCGCGGTCTCCTTCGTGGTCCTGTGGCCTGTCCAGCATAGCGTTCACTTTCTATCGGTTGCAACGAACAGTCGAAGCGATGTTGCGTTAAATGTAGAACCAGTGCAACGATTGTACGGCTATGACCTGCGTTTATAGCGTCAAAACGCAAGAGTGAAGTTGTGCAATCTAGAAATGCAACGTAGCGTTTCCAGTGTTCGAAACAACGAGTCACCGGAGGGCGCGATGCAGAAGTTCAACACCCCCGCCCCGATCTCCGCCGTCCTCGACGTCGCCGCCGGGCGCGTCCAGTTCATCGCGGCCGAGCGGGCCGACACCGTGGTCGAGGTCCTGCCGGCCGCCCAGCTCGACATCCACGCGACCACCGCCTACGGCCACATCGTCGCCCGCAGCCTCTGACCCGCGGCCTCCGTCCCCATCCGTTCACGCGACCTCATCACCGACCTGAAGGAGCCCCACCATGTCCGTCACTCTCACCGGCCACGCCCGCCCGGAGCTGCAGAAGATCATCGAGGAGATGGTCGATTCCGGTTTCGTCGGGGTGACGCTCCGGGTGCACGACAAGCACGGCGAGTGGACCGGCAGTGCCGGGCTGCGCGAGCTGGGCCGGATCGAAGAGCCGCCGATCGACGGGCACGTCCGGATCGGCAGCAACACCAAGACCTTCACCGCCACCGTGGTCCTGCGGCTGGTGGCTGAGGGCAGGATCGGGCTGGACACCGCAGTGGACGACTACCTGCCCGAGTTCGGGCTGGACCGGCGGATCACGGTGCGGATGCTGCTGCAGCACACCAGCGGGGTGTTCAACTTCACCGGCGAGTACTTCGACGACGGCACCTTCGTCCCGGGGATCACCGCCACCATCACGGGTAAGGAATGGGTGGACAACCGGTTCCACACCTATCGGCCGGAGGAACTGGTCCGGGTGGCGTTGTCGAAGCCGGCGCGCTTCGAGCCGGGCACCGACTGGAGCTACGCCAACACCAACTACGTGCTGGCCAGGCTGCTGATCGAGAAGGTCACCGGCCGCTCGGTCGCCGAGGAGATGCAGCGGCTGATCCTGGGGCCGCTCAACCTGACCGGCACCATCCAGCCGACCATCGAGACCGGCATCCCCGAGCCGCACGCCCACGCCTACTACCGATATGAGGAGGACGGCCAGACCCGGACGGTCGACGTCACCCGCCAGAACCCCTCCTGGATCTCCTCCGGCGGCGACATGATCTCCACCACCCGCGACCTGCACACGTTCATCTCCGCACTGCTGGGCGGCACGCTGCTGCCGGCCGAGCTGCTGGCCGAGATGTGCACGCCCGAGGCGAAGGCCGGCTACGGCCTGGGGGTGTTCGTGCAGGAGACGCCGGGCGGCGGCACCGTCATCACGCACAACGGCGGCATGGCGGGTCACGCGGCGCTGATGTACAGCACGCCCGACGGCAGCACGACGCTGACCGCCGCCCTCAACTATGTGGACGACACCGACCTGTCCATGGGCGAGGCGTTCCAGCAGGCGACACAGCGCCTCGTCGCCGAGGTGTTCGGCGGTGAGCAGGCCGGGTCGGCTCGGCAGACGGGCTGAGCATCCGGGGCGGAGGGCCCGGCGGCGGGCTCAGGAACGGCGGCGGGCCATCCTGAGCCACATCACCGCCAGGACGGCGATCGCGACGCCGCCTCCGACGGCCATGCCGGCGAGGAAGCCCGGCCCTTCGCCGTCCGACGGCCTCCACAGGATCCCGGGCACGACCAGGGCGAGCAGGGTCACGGCCAGCACGAGGTAGAACCGGCGGCTGAAGAAGACGCTGCGGCCGGGGGCCGCGGGCGGGGAGTCGAGCTGCGCGGCCGGTCCCACGCTGGCGGCCCGGGGCCGCTTGAAGTATCGCCAGTACATCCAGGTGCCGCAGGGCTCCCAGCCCTCGGGCGCCAGCCGCGCGGCCAGCGCGGAACCGGCGATCGACGGTTCCCTGCGATACTCCCACCGCTGCGGCCGGTCCGGGTCGCGGTGGCTCACGAACCTGCCGAGGTGGTCGACCCGGTCGATCTCCCAGCCCTGGTCGCCCAGCCGGGCCAGCATCTGGCGGTCGGTGAAGATGTCGGCGGTCCACCGCCACTCGGTGGCGTCCGTCGCGTCGGTTTCGGGCGCCCGCGCCGCCAGCAACTGCCCGGCGAACTCGCCGACGGGCCCGAACTCCTCCTCCGGGTCGCCGCCGGTCTCGGCGACGTACGACGCCAGGTCGGCGACGGTGGCCTCGGCCTGCTCCGCGGGCACGCCGCCCGCGCGCAGCAGAGCCGCCAGCTCGTCGAGGTAGGCGCTCACTACAGCCCTCCCGAGGACAGCACCGTGCGTACGGACTCGTCGAACGCCAGCCACAGGCGGCCCTGCTCGGCCAGCGTCTGCCGGCCCTGCTCGGTCAGCCGGTAGTAGCGCCGGCCGGGCCCGCGCTCGGTCACCCGGAACTCTGCGGACACCAGGCCCGCCTCCTCCAGGCGGTTGAGCACGGGATAGAGCGTGCCGCCGCGGATCTGCCCGAGCCCCGAGCCGGCGAGCATCTTGGCGATCTCGTAGCCGTAGTTCTCGCCCTCCGTCAGGCTGGCAAGCACCAGCAGGTCGAGGACGCCCTTGAGCCAGCTCGCGCGGCGGTCGGTCGCCATGGGCTTCATCCTCGCACGGTAGGACCACTACCTAGACCGCGTGACCGACCGTCTTCGGGGCGGGCTGCGGCGTGCACACGAGGCCGCGGATGTCCATCAGGGCGTGCATAAGGATCGGCAGCAGGAGGCTGCCGGTGGCGAGGTAGAGGGCGGTGAGCGCGCAACCGGCGAGAGCTACTGCGAGCATGCTCTTCCATCCCTGGTAGAGGTGGCCCGCGGTGAAGACCGCCAGGGCCAGGGCGGCGGCCGCGGTGGTGCTCAGGCCCAGGGCCCCGACGCCGAGCGCGATGAGCAGGCCACGGTAGACGATCTCCTCGCAGAAGCCGGCGGTCACCGACATCGCGAGGGCGTGCCACCGCTCGGCGGTCGTGCGCGGCAGCAGCTCCCGCACAGCCGCCTGACCGGGCGCCGTCCTGCCGGACCTCGCGAGTTGGCGCGCCATCACGATGCTGATCACGAGCGCCCCCGACATGCCGGCGACCGCCGGGGCGACCTCGCCGAAGTGGCTCGGCATGGTGAAGCCCAGGTCCGCGAGGCGGACCCCGGGAGACAGCACGAGGATCACCGCCGTGACGGCGACCCAGACCCACTCCTCGGCGATCCACAGCCGGTACGCCCGCACCAGCGCCCTGGGCTCGTGGTCCCGGCGTCGTGCCAGCCGGTCGTACTGACGCCTGCCCAGCCAGGGGGAGACGAAGGCCAGATAGGCCGTCAACGCGACCGCCAGGAGCAGGCCCGGGGTCGAGAAGCTCGCGGAGCTGGTCATAAATCGCCGTCCTTCCTAGCCGTGTTGGCGATTTAGACCATAAAGCTATCTAGTTAGGAATGCAACCTAGTCTGGAGGAGGGGGTGGAATCGCGATGATCCGAGCCCGCCTTCGTCAGATCCGCCGGATCGCGGCGACATCGAGCTCCAGCACCACCTTCTTGCCGACCAGGCCCGCAGCGGCGATCGAGGCGACGCCCCAGTCCTTGCGGTTGATCGTGGCGCCGCCCGTGAAACGAAGCAGGACACCGCCCTGCGGATCGTGCTCGGCCCCGATCCGATCGAGGGCCACGGTGACCGGCCTGGTCACGCCGCGGATGGTCAGGTCACCGGTGAGTTCGTAGGTGGTCGCGCCGATCTGCCGTGCCGCGGTCGAGACGAAGGTGATGGCCGGGTGGCCGGCCAGGTTCAGGAACCTGCCGCGCAGCATCTCGTCGCGTTGCGGGTTGTGGGTCTGGATGCTGCCGGCCTGGATCGTGAGCTCGACGTTCGACTTGGACGGGTCGTCGCCGTCCAGGTGCGCGCTGCCCTCAAACTCCTCGAACCGTCCGCGCACCTTGGGGCCGATCGTGTGCCGGGCGACGAAGCCGATCCGGGTGCGGGCGATGTCGAGGGTGTAGTCGCCGGTCAGAGCCGCGGTTGTCACGCTGGTCGCTCCTGGGAAAAGGGGAAGGCGGTGACCGTTCGCCTGCCGCCTCTCCGGTGATGACGTGTGTCCAGCATCGAGGCAGGTCAGCGGCGGAACAATGTACGATTCGCGGGGCGATCCATAACAGCGGGGTTATCAGTGGAGCTGCGCGACATCGAGATCTTCCTCACGTTGGCGGAGGAGTTGCACTTCGGCCGCACGGCGGAACGGCTTCGCGTGTCCCAGGCCCGCGTCAGCCAGGCCATCAGCAAGCAAGAACGGCGCCTCGGCGTGGCCCTGTTCGATCGCACCAGCCGGCGGGTGGCCCTGACCCCTGTGGGCCGGCGCCTCCGCGAAGACCTCCAGCAGGCCCTCGACCTGATCAAGGCGGGACTCGCCCGCGCCGAGGCGGCCGGTCTGCGCGCGGGTCAGACCTTGCGGCTGGGCGTGTTCGGTCATGCCGGACACGAACTACGCCCCCTCGTCGACGCGTTCCGCGCCCGCTACCCGGGCGGCGACGTCCAGTTCGGCGAGATCTACGGCAGCGACCCGTTCACCGCCCTGCGCACCGGAGAGCACGACATGAACGTGCTGTGGCTGCCCATCGCAGAACCGGACCTCACGGTCGGCCCGACCGTGCTCACCGGGGGCCGCGTGCTGGCCGTGTCGGCGGACCATCCGCTCGCCGAGCGCGGCACCGCGTCCCTGGAGGACCTCGCCGACAACCACGTCGTCGACCTCGGCCCCGGCGCCCCCGAGTATTGGGTCGAGTCCATGGTCCCCACGCGTACACCGCTCGGCCGCCGTATCCCGCGCGGGCCCGCGGCGCGGACCTTCCACGAGATCCTGTCCCTGGTGGCCGCCGGACATTGCGTCCACCCGCTGGGTGAGATCGCCGCCCGCTACAACAGACCGCCCGGGGTCGTGTTCCTGCCCATCCATGACGCCCCCACCCTTCACTGGGCCCTGACGTGGCGCTCCACCGCCGACAGCCCCGCGATCCGCGTGCTGGCGGAGACCGCCGCCGACCTCGGCCCCATCTCGCTGTGAGGGCGACGACGGGGAGCGCGGGCCTGCCGCGCGGGCGAGAAAGGGTTCGGAGACGATCAACGGCTGTGCTAGCGTTCGCGGCATGATGCGCGCCTGCCTGACGACGACGCCGGAGACTGTCCCGGCGCGCTGACACGTACTTTCATCGAAGCCCCGGGGCGAGTGCCCCGGGGCTTCGTCGTCCGGTCGCTCGCCCCGCTCAAGAAGAGACGCGAGGAGACCGCGATGCACGACCACCGCAAGCTGGGGCGCGAGCTCGGCCTGTTCGACACCGACCCGCTGATCGGCTCCGGGCTGCCCTACTGGCTGCCCGACGGAGCCGTGATCCGGCACACCCTGGAGGAGTACATCCGCGACGCCGAGCGGCGGGCGGGCTACCGGCACGTGTACTCCCCCGTGCTCGGCAAACGGGAGCTGTACGAGATCTCCGGGCACTGGTCGCACTACAGCGACGACATGTTCCCGCCCATGGACCTCGGGGGAGAGCAGGTCGTGCTGCGGCCGAGCCTGTGCCCCCACCACGCGCTGATCTACCGTTCGCGCTCGCACAGCTATCGCGAGCTGCCGCTGCGCGTCGCCGAGCTGGGCGGCATGTACCGCTCCGAGCTGTCGGGCGTGCTCGGCGGGCTCACCCGCGTACGGGCGATCCAGCTCAACGACGCGCACATCTTCTGCACCCTCGACCAGGTAGCCGCCGAGGCGGCCGGGGCCCTGGAGATGATCAGGCGCGCGTACGCCGCGCTCGGCATCCGCCCGGTCCGCTACCGGCTGTCCCTGCCCGGGGCCGGCGGCAAGTACGTCGCCGCCCCCGAGATGTGGCGGCGGGCGACCGCCATGCTGACCGACGTCCTCGACCGCTCCGGCCTGGCCTACGAGGCGGTGGAGGGCGAGGCGGCGTTCTACGGCCCGAAGATCGACGTGCAGATCGCCGACGGCGCCGGGCGGGAGGCCACCCTGTCCACCGTGCAGGTCGACTTCCACCAGCCCGAGCAGTTCGACCTGCACTACATCGGCCCGGACGGCGGCAGGCACCGGCCGGTCATGGTCCACCGCAGCATCATCGGCAGCGTCGAGCGGGCCGTGGCGCACCTCATCGAGGTGTACGGCGGCGCCTTCCCCGCGTGGCTCGCCCCCACCCAGGTGGTGGTCCTGCCGGTGACCGAGGCCGAACTGCCGCGGGCCGAGGCGCTCGTACGGCGCTGCGCCGAGCTGGGCCTGCGGGCGGAGGTCTCCGGGCCCGAGCACGGCAGCCTGGGCGCCCGCGTCCGGGCGGCGCGGCTGGCGCCCTACCAGGCGGTGATCGGTGCGAAGGAGGCCGCAGGCGACGAGGTCGCGCTGCGCCTGCGTGACGGCCGCGCCCTGGACGCGATGCCCGCCGCCGAGGCGCTGGATCGCATCGGCGGTCTCGTCGCGGCCCGTGCCGCCGCCCTGTGGGAGCCGGCCGTCCAGCGGGCCTGACCGCGCGCCGACGACGCTGACGGCACCGGCGCCGAGGGGTCACCGCCGGCGGCCTCAGCCGCCGGTGAGCCGGGCGAACAGGCGTGCGGCCTCGGGCTGCTTCCACTCGATCCGGTTCGGATCCTTCTCGTAGGGCCGCCACGGCACGGTCAGGGCCGTGACCCGGGTGCCGGCCCGTTGCACGTCCACCGCCAGCATGACCAGGGTGTCCAGGTCCAGCGCCGGATCCGTGGTGACCGACGTCGCGGCCACGCGGACGAGGGCGGCCAGGGCGGCGAGGTTGTCGATACGCGAGACCTTCTTCAGCATCGCCTGCATCAGGGCCACGTTCCGCTTGATGCGGGCGATGTCGGAGCCGTCGCCCACGTAGCGCAGGCGCGCGTACGCCACGGCGGTCTCGCCGTCGATCACCGAGCGGCCGGCCGGCAGCCTGAGCTTCGACTTGGGGTCGTCCACGGCGCGGGGGAGGGTGACCGCGACGCCGCCGAGCGCGTCGACCAGCTTCGCCAGCCCGTCGTAGCGGATGGCCACGGCGTGGTCGACGCGCACGCCCGTGGCGGACTCGACCGTCTTCCGCGCGCAGGCCAGGCCGCCGATCGCGTACGCCTGGTTGATCATGTCCGTATGCGCGGCGACGGTCCGGCCGTCGGCCGACCGGCACTGCGGGATCTGGACCATGGAGTCGCGGGGCAGGCTGACGGCCGTCGCCTGCTTCCGGTCGGCGGACAGCCGCAGGAGGATCATGAGATCGCTCCGCTCACTCGACCCCGGGTCGCCCCAGGATGGGCGCCGGTCGGAGCCGAGGAGCAGCACGGTCAGGGCCTGGCCCTTCTTGGGAGGACGGTCTCCCGCGGGCGGCGCCACGGTGTGCGCGCCGGTCGTCCCGCGCAGCAGCACGGTCGGCACCACGACCAGCGCGGCGGTGACCACGGCGACCGCCGCCAGCGCGATCCAGCCCGCCCGGCGTCCACCGGTGAACCACGTCGGGCGCCGGCGGCGCCCGTCCGCCGCCTCGTCGAGCAGGCGGCGCTGCTGGCGCGCGAGGCCGGCCGGGGGCTCATGTTCGAGGTCGCGGCCGAGGTCGCGGAGCATCGTGAGGTCGTCCATGGCTACTCCTCGTCCCGCAGCGGATTGGTGTGGCCGAGCGACTCGCGCACCTTGCGACGGGCTCGGTTCAGACGCGAGCGCACGGTGCCCACGGGGATGCCGAGGGCCTGCGCCACCTCGTCGTACGACAGGTCGGCCCACGCGATGAGCAGCAGGACGTCGCGGTCGCCCTTCGACAGGCGCGCCAGCGCGCCGGCCAGCAGTGGGCGGACGGCCGACGCGCTCACGCCGTCCTCGACGCGCTCGGCGGGGGACTCCGCGACGTCGTCGAGCGGGCTGCGGGTGAGCGCCCGATAGCGGGCGGCCTCGTCGCGGTGGTGCCGGGAGACGAGCTTGCTGACGATGCCGAACAGCCAGGGACGGGCGTCGGGGCGGGTCAGGTCGTAGCGGTCCCGGCGCCGGAACGCGACCAGGAACGTCTCGCCCACCAGGTCCTCGGCGACCTCAGGACCGAGGCGGCGGGACGCGTAGCGGTAGAGCATCGGCGCGTAGCGGTCGAACAGCACCGCGAACGCCTCGGGCCGCGCCCTGGACTCGGCGATCAGGTCCGAGTCCAGGCGTGGGGTGGCAAGGGGGATCATCAACGACACCATGGCATCGAGCCGGCCTAACCCTTCGGTGGGAACTGACAGCCATGTCTCGCCACTCGCCGCGCTTCGGGTTCACGGTGTATGGACCAGACACTACTCGCCGACGTATAGTCGCTCACGAGTATCAGGATGGAGTGAGGACCATGGCCGGACGGCGGAAGGTGAGCAACCTTCTGGGCCTGGCCGTGCTCGCGACCGTCATCGAGCGGCCGATGCACCCGTATGAGATGGCCAGGCTGATCCGCGACCGCGGCAAGGACCGCGACATGAGCGTTAAGTGGGGCTCGTTCTACACCGTCGTCCGGAACCTGGAGAAACACGGATTCATCGCCGTAGAGGGGATCGCACGGGAGGGAGCGCACCCCGAGCGCACGATCTACCGCATCACGGACGCCGGGCGGGCGGAACTGGCCGGCTGGGTGCGCGACCTGGTCGCGACCCCGGAACGCGAGCAGTCAGGCTTCCAGGCGGGTCTTTCCGTGAGCGGGGTGCTTCCGCCGGAGGAGTTGGCCGGACTGCTGCTGCGGCGGCTGGCCCTGCTGCAGGAGGACATCGCCGCGCAGCGGGAGATGCTCGACGTGTCATGCCGGGAGGGAGTGCCTCGGCTGTTCCTCATCGAGGCGGAGTATGAGCTGGCCGTCCGTGACGCCGAGGCGTCCTGGGTGCGCGCCTTCGCGGAGGAGCTGACCACCGGCTCGTTCCCCGGCCTGCCGATGTGGCGGGCCTGGCACGAGTCCGGGCAGATGCCGCCCGAGGTGGCCGAACTCGCGGAAAGGGGCCTCACAACGGACTGAACTCGTCAGGACGGACCCCGGCCGAGGTGCGGGAACACCCGGCCGGAGTCCGTGACCCTCGAACCGAGACCCGCGGGCGGAATCCGGTCGGAAGGTGGCAACCGCAAGGATAGCCGGGCTTCCTCCACGGGCCGGTTCGGACACGCATGATCCGGAACCGGAGGAGACCATGGAGAAGATCTCGCAGAAGCAGGCGCCCGGCATGGAGGGCGCGATGGCCCGGTGGTACGCGCGGCAGCGCGCCTCGGCGCCCCAGATCGCCGCCGTACGGCGGTACGCGGCGCAGGTCACCGCCGGCCTGCCCGCAGGAGCGGCCGTCCTGGAGGTGGCCCCGGGGCCCGGTTATCTGGCCGTCGAGATGGCCCGGCTGGGCTGTGCGATGAGCGCGATCGATCTCAGCCGTACGTTCGTGGAGATCACCGCGGAGAACGCCGCCCGGGCGGGGGTGCGCGTCGACGTGCGGCAGGGCGACGCCGCCGACCTCCCCTATCCCGGCGGCTCGTTCGACCTGATCGTCTGTCAGGCCGCGTTCAAGAACTTCGGACGGCCCGTCCGCGTGCTGGACGAGATGCACCGGGTGCTGCGGCACGGCGGCACGGCGGTCGTCAACGACATGAGCCGGGAGGCGTCCAGGACCGCCATCGACAAGGAGGTCGCAGGGATGGGGCTCACCCCGCTGAACTCCCTGATGACCAAGGTGCCGCTGCTGGCGCTGCGCCGCCGCGCCTATTCCCGGAACGTGTTCGCCCGCCTCGCCGCCGAGAGCGCGTTCGGAACCTGTGAGATCCGTACGGAGGGGATCAGCATCGAGGTGCGGCTGACCAAGCGGGCCCGGTAGGCGTCCGCGGGTCCGGGGCGCGGCGTCCAGGCACCGCGCCCCGGCCGGCGGGTGGCGGTCAGTGCGACCGGCCGTCAGTGCGTCGCGGCCGGCACGCCCGCGGGCTCGTCGTCGGCGACCCGCAGCCCGCGCACGCCGGGGGCGAGCAGCGCGGCCAGCGTGACCAGGATGATGACCGCCCCGCACGCGACCAGCGCCGGCCGCGGCCCCACCGCGATGGCCACCGGCCCGGCCAGCAGCAGGCCGAGCGGCCCGAACATCAGGGACCCGAGCGCGTCGTAGGAGCTCACGCGTGACAGCGACTCGGCCGGGATCTCGCGCTGCATGGTGGTCTGCCACAGCACGCCGAAGATGTCGAAGCACACCCCCATCACGAACGCCCCGCCCACGACCGTCCACAGCGGTGCGCTCAGGCCGAGCAGCACGTACGGCGCGGCGGTGGGCAGCGTGAGGAGCGTGGCGAACAGGATGGGCCGCCGGGGCCGCAGGCGCAGCGTGACGACCACCCCCACGATCATGCCGACGGCCTCGCCCGCGAGGACGGCCGACCAGGCGGGCGCCCCGCCCAGCGACTGCTTGGCGACCAGCGGCCCGAGCACGCCGTGAGCGGCCTGCAGCGCCATGACCAGGACCGAGAACTGGGCGACGACCACCCACAGCCACTGCCGCGAGACGAATTCGCGCCAGCCGTCCCGCAGCTCGGCCAGCACCGAGTGCCCGCCGCCGGCCGCGCGCTCGGCGGGAGTGAGGCGCAGCAGCGCGATCAGCACGGCGGCCACGGCGAACATCGCCCCGCTGGCCGTCAGCGCCCACCCGCCCCCCAGCAGGACCACGGCCGCGCCGCTCAGCACGAGGCCGGTGACGCGGGCGATGTTCTGTCCCAGTCCCAGCAGCGCGTTCGCGGTCTGCAACCGGTCGGCGGGCACCACGTCCGGGATGATTCCGGTGAGGGCGGGGAACAGGACCGCGGAGGCGATGCCGCTCACCGCGCTCGCGGTCACGAGGGCGGGCAGCGGCGTCCAGCCGGTGAGCATCATCGCGGCCAGGCAGAAGTACGCCGCCGCGTTGAGCGACTCCCCCACCATCATGACGCGGTGGCGCGGCAGCCGGTCGGCGATCACCCCGCCGACGAGCATGAACAGCACCATCGGCAGCGCCTCGGCGGTGAGCACGGCGGACAGCGTCGTGGCGGTCGCGCCCGGGAGGCCGAGCACGCCGAAGGCGAGGGCAACCGGCGCGAAGGCGGTGCCGAGTACGGAGATCGTCCGGGCCGCCAGCAGCAGGGCGAACCGCCGGTCCCTGAGCAGGCCGAGATCACGGCGGAGGCCAGGCATGAGAACAACTCCGGAGGACGTGGAACAGAGAAGACGCGGAACAGAGAAGAAGGAGGGCGACACATCATCGTCCCCTCCCCGCCCGTGTCCGTCACCTCATTTATGGCGGGTGCGGGGCATCGGCCGGATCCCGGGACCGGCCGGGAGACGGGCGGAGACCGCCGTGTGCGTCCGCGACCAGCGCGTCCGGAGCCGCCGGCTCCGGTCAGGCGCCGGAATAGCGGAGGCATCTGCCGCCGAGCCAGGCGCGGTAGTCCGCGGTGTGGCTGGTCATCACGCTGTTGGGAGCCTGGTCGAGCACGGCCTGCCACTGCGGTTCGTTGAGCTGCCAGGGCGGCGGCGGCTCGTCCCACGTGACGCCGTCGGTCCACTTCGCCGCCGAACCTCGCAGGTGTTCCGGCAGCCGGTCGGCGAGCTCCGCCTTGATCCACTTGTCGCGGGAGTAGACGAGGATCGGCTGCGCGTCCTGCCGCTCGACGATGGGATCGATGATCTCCCGCCAGGCCGCCTCGCCGTACGCGGGATCGGCGAGGACGGGCGCGGCGGCCTTCTTGATCTCCAGCAGCGCGAGCAGCCCCAGGGCGCGGACGTGGTCGAGCCACTCCCGCAGGGTCGGCACGCGCTCACCCGCGTACGGCCCGCGGGCGACGCGGCGGTCACGCAGGTTGCCGGGCCCGTCGGCCCACCCGATCTCGCGGATCTCCTGCCGGGGCCCGGTCAGCCCGTTGGTCGTCCTGTTGTGCCACATGACGGCCTTGGTGCCCTCCCGCGTGAGCTGGACGTCGGCCTCGACGCCGTCGGCGCCCCACGAAGCCTGGTCGTCGACCGCCCGCAGCACGTTGGGCTGGCGGATCACGTCCTTGGCCTTGGCGCCGGCGCTCTTCGGGTAGCCGCCGTGGCCGATCACCAGCGGACACGGCGGCGGCTCCGCCGCGTGCGCGGATGCGGGCGTGGGTGCGGGCGCGGCGGCCGCCGCGACCACGAGGGCCAGCGCGGCTCTCACCGCTGCCCTGGTCATCGCTCGTCCTCCCTGGTCGCTCCGTGCTCGCGCCCTGCCCGCCGTGCGGCCGACCAGCCATTGTGCGCGCCGCCGGGGAATGGGCGGCGCGTGCCGCGCGGGCGGACCCTTTCTTGACGACTACGGGGAGCGGTGCAGGCGAGCTGGGCGGTCTGGAGTCCCGAGTACGCCCGAGCAGGTAAAAAGTGGGCAAAAGATCCCGGGAGTCGAAGGGGAGTGTGGCCAGGGACGGACGGAACCTCGTGGGTAGGCCACGGGGCATCCGGTGCCTATCCCAACGCGCGGAAGGTAACCTCATCGGGAAGGCAAGAGCGATCCTCCAGACAGTCCGCTCTTGTGGATACCTCAGGGAAGGTGGCCCATGGGCGGAGGTGATCGCATGACGCGGCTCAGTCCTGTGAGCGGCCACCCTCTCGAAGCGTCCCCCGAAGCCGTGGTCGGGCTGGTGCAAGCCGTGCTCGATGCCATCGCGAACCAGGGCGTCTGGTTGCTGCCCATCCGCGATCAGGCCGGTGTGATCCGCGACTTCGAGGTGTGCGCGGCCAGTCCCGAGGCCAGGGACATCCGCGACAGGGCCGGTAAGGAGCTCGTCGGCCTGCGCACGATCGAGGCGTATCCGGGCGTCGCCGGCTCCCCTCTGTGGGACGCCTACCTCCGTGTGATGGAGACCGGGGAACCCGAGGACGTCGACCCCTACGTGCACCGGGAGGACGGGGGCGGCGTGCCCGCTCTGTCCACCTACGGCGTCCGCCTCGCCCCCCTGCAGGGCGGCCTTCTCGTCTCCTGGGTCCGCCACGACAGGGAGGAGCGCCTGTCGGCCCGGCTGCTCCACACCGAGCGCCTGGGACACCTCGGCTGGGGACACTGGAGCCTGATCACCGGCGAGGCCGAGTGGTCCGACCAGCTTTACGTCATCCACAGACGTGACCCGGCCGAAGGACCGTTCGCGCTGGAGCACTACCGCGAGATCGCCCACCCCGACGACGTCCCGATCGTCGAGCACGCGCTGATGACGCTGGGCGGCAGCGGCGGGCCGCACGAGTTCGACATCCGCATCCGTGTCGGTGACGAGTACCGGCACATCAGGGCGACGGCCGAGGTCACCCGGGACGTGGAGGGAAGACCCGTCGAGATCCACGGCGTCGTGCAGGACGTGACGGACTGGCGCAGGACCGCCGACGAGCTCGCCGAGGTCACCCAGCGACTGGAGGAGGAGTCGCAGCTCACCGCGCGACTGCAGAGCATCATCCTGCCGATGCAGGACTCGGTGCCCGGGCTGCAGCTCGGCGTGCGCTACTTTCCCGCCGAGACGGCGCCGCTGGGCGGTGACTGGTATCAGGCCATCCACCTCGATCACGGGGAGGCGCTGCTGGCCGTGGGCGACGTCGCCGGGCACGGCCTGGCCGCCGCCTCCGCCATGGCCAAGCTGCGGCACGCGATCACGGGGCTGGCCTTCGCCGATCACGATCCGGCGCAGATCCTCGTGGCGCTGAACCGGCTGCTCCGGCGGATGCGGCCCGACGTGCTGGCGACGTCCGTCGTGGCCCACTACCGCATGAAGGACCGTACGCTGAGGTGGACCCACGCGGGCCACCCGCCCATGCTGCTTGTCAGAGGGAGCAGGGTGCACCGGCTGCTGCACCCCGGCGTGCTGCTCGGCGTCTTCGAGGACGTGAGCTACAGCTGCGCCGAGATGCAGCTGGAGCCGGACGATCTGCTCCTCATGTTCACCGACGGCCTCATCGAACGCCCGGGCCGGGACCTGTTCGAAGGCCTCGACATCCTCAGCGCGGCGATCGCCGGGACCGTGCCGAAGGTGCCACCGCAGGATCGTGTGGCGGCGGTCATGGAGGCCCTGGCCCCGAGCAACACCGGCGACGACACCTGCATCCTGGTCGCGCGCATTCTGCCGAACTCCTTGGAAGTGTTCTGATGTCCGATCTTCCCCACCTCTCGACAGCCGAGGCCACGTTCGCCGCCGAGAGCAGCGGAAGCATCGGAGTGCTGACGGTGCGGGGGACGCTCGACTTCACCACACACGAACAGGCCACGGAATTCTTCGACAAGGCATTCGCCCAGTTCGGGCCGTACCTCGTGGTGAACCTGCTCGAACTCGACTTCCTCGACTCCAGGGCGACGGGGCTGCTGGTCACCCGCTGGAAGCGGGCGCTCGAAGAGGGAGGCTGGCTGGGCCTCGTCGCGGTCGAGCGGGGCGCCGCCCGCGCGTTGTGGATCACCGGGCTGGCGTCCCACGTCCCGATCTTCCCCACCGTCGCGGACGCCCTCGCCGCCGCGCCGTCCCGCGACGCCGAATAGCCTGCGGGGCCGAATAGCCTGCGGGGCCGAATAGCCTGCGGGGCCGAACAGCCCGCGACGCCGAACAGCCCGCGACGCCGTCGTCCCGAACCGCCACCCGGCGTCCAACTCCTTTCCACCCGCCAGCTCTGGGCGGGATAGAGCCCATGAGCGGGGGTAACACCCGAGGAAGTCGGCCGTGGAGGGGGCGAAGCCATGAAACGTCTCGTTGCCGGAGCGGCGGCGCTCGCGGTTGCCGGTCTGGGAATGGCGCGATGGGCGGCCTCGCGTGGCCGGGTGCCGGCCGCGGCGAAGGACCCGCTGGAGTCCAGCCGCTGGCTGGGCATCACGATCAACCGGCCGCCGGACGAGGTGGCCCCGGGCGGGCACCTGCCCGAGCCGCTGAGCCGGGTGGACGCCGAGGTGCGGATGAACCGGGCACCCGGCGACCGGGGGACCGAGATCTACGCCCGGCCGAGGGAACAGCGGGCCGGCGCCGACGGCGTCCTCGCCCGGCTGCGGGGTGAGGATCCCCGGACGGGGATCCGTACGGCGCTGCGCGAGACGAAGTCGCTGCTGGAGACCGGAGACGTGCTGCGCTCGGACGAGGAGTTCGAGACGACCAGGCCGACCCTGCCGGGCAAGGTCCTCGACATGGCGCTGGGACGCGCGGCGGAAGGGGGGCGGCTGTGAAGGCACTGTGCTGGGAAGGCGTGAACGAGCTGTCGGTCGAGCAGGTGCCCGACCCCGCGATCCTCAACGCCCAGGACGCGATCGTGAAGGTGACGGCGAGCACCACCTGCGGTTCCGACCTCCACCTGCTCGGCGGCTACATCCCGGCCATGCGGGCCGGCGACGTCATCGGGCACGAGTTCATCGGCGAGATCGTCGACGTCGGCCCCGAGGTGAACCGGCACCGGCCGGGCGACCGGGTGGTGGTCTGCTCGATCATCGGATGCGGCCGCTGCTGGGCCTGCCGTCACGACGAGTGGTCGCTGTGCGAGAACAGCAACCCCACGCCGGGCGTCACGGACCTGATGTGGGGCGGCACGACCGCCGGCATCTTCGGCTACTCCCACGCGATGGGCGGCTTCCGGGGCAGTCACGCCGAGTACATCCGGGTGCCCTTCGTGGACTACAACGCGTTCACCATCCCGGAGGGCGTCTCGGACCTCGACGCGCTGTTCGCCTCCGACGCGGCCCCGACGGGCTGGATGGGCGCCGAGCTCGGCGGCGTACGGCCGGGAGACGTGGTCGCGGTGTGGGGATGCGGCGGGGTCGGCCAGATGGCCGCCCGGGCCGCCATGCTCCTCGGCGCCGAGCGGGTCATCGCGATCGACCGCTATCCGGAACGCCTGGCCATGACCGCCCGCCACGTCGGCTGCGAGGTGATCGACTACACGAGCACCGACGTCACGGCCGAGCTGCGTGAGCGCACCGGAGGCCGGGGCCCGGACGTGTGCGTCGAGGCCGTCGGCATGGAGGCCGACAGCACCGGGATCCAGCGCGTCTACGACGGGATCAAGCAGCAGCTGCGCCTGGAGCAGGACCGCCCGATCGCGGTGCGGGAGGCGATCCACGCCTGCCGCAAGGGCGGCTCGGTGTTCGTGCTGGGGGTCTTCGCCGGCTTCGTGGACAAGTTCCCGCTCGGGGCGCTGATGAACAAGGGCCTCACGCTGCGCGGCGCGCAGCAGCACGGCCAGCGGTACATCCCGAAGCTCCTCGACCGCATCGCGAAGGGCGATCTGAAGACGTCCTACCTCGCGACGCACACCATGACGCTCGACGAGGGGCCCAAGGGCTACGACATGTTCAAGCACAAGAAGGACGGCTGCGTCCGCGCCGTCTTCCGCCCCTGGGCCTGACGGGTGAGAGGGCGCCCGCCGCCCCACTGTGAGGCGGCGGGCGGTGATCTCAGCGGACGGCCGGGGCGGCCAGCCGTTCCGCCTCGTGATGCAGTGCCTCGATGAGGACGAGCTCCAGGCGGAGCTCGTCGTCCACGAGGCTCTCGAGGACGTCCATCCGGGCCTCCTTGTTTCCAAAGACGTCCCGCGCCGCGCGACGGTTGACCAGGGCGCGATGCGAATCCGGACGGAATGTGGCGATGCGTCCCACCGATCGCGCCGTCTCCCCGTTACCCAGGAGAGACGCGACATCACTCACATCAGTCACAGAAGTCCCGTGAAACAAAAAAATCCACCCCAGACGGAGTGGACGGAGACATGACACGCCACAGAGGTGCGGTGCCGTATAGTGAGAGATTCCCGGTTATCTGAAAGTCAGACGCTCTCACTAGGAGTTTATCACAGGAATGGGTGACCGTCAATCCGACTCCGCTCGCGCCGAGGCCCTGCGGATCGAACAGTCCTACGTGTCCATGCTGTACGGCCGCCTCGACGTCGCCCGCGAACGGGCCGAGCGCGGCATGCATGACGTCCTGGCCCGCGGCGGCACGGGCACCCGGCAGGCCGTCGTGGAGCGGGAGGTGATGGCGGCCGAGCACGCCCGCCGCCTCGCGCAACTGTCGGCCGTCGAACGCGGCCTGTGCTTCGGGCGCATCGACGAGGCCGGGGGCGAGACCCTCTACGTCGGCCGCGTCGGGCTGCGCGACGACGACCACACGTCCGTGCTCGTCGACTGGCGGGCCCCCGCCGCCCGCCCCTTCTACGTCGCCACCCCCAGCGATCCCGGCCCACTCGTACGCCGCAGGCACCTGCACACGCGGCACCGCGATGTCGTGGGCATCGACGACGAGGTCTTCGACCTCGACCGGATGGCCGACGGAGACCGCCGCACGCTCGTCGGCGAGGCCGCGCTGCTCGCGGCGCTGCGGCGCGGACGCACCGGACGAATGGGCGAGGTCGTCGCCACCATCCAGCGCGAGCAGGACCGGGTGATCCGCTCGGGCCTGGCGGGAGCGCTCGTCGTGCAGGGCGGACCGGGCACGGGCAAGACCGTCGCCGCCCTGCACCGGGCGGCGTACCTCCTCTACACCCATCGCGACACGCTGGAGCGGCGTGGCGTGCTCGTCGTCGGGCCCAACGCGACGTTCTCCCGCTACATCAGCCAGGTGCTGCCCGCGCTGGGCGAGACGCAGGTGGTGCTGACGAGCATGGGCGGCCTCCACCCCGGGGTGCGGGCCACCGCCGAGGACGAGCCGGCCGTCGCCGTCGTCAAGGGCGACCCGCGCATGGCCCGGGTGGTCGAGGAGGCGGTCCGCGACCGCGAGCGGGTGCCCGAGGGCGACCTGGAGGTGAAGATCCCCGTCCGCACGTCGGTGCGCGGCGGCGTGGAGGTCGTGGTCGAGGAGATGACGCTGCGGGCGGACCACGCCACGTGCCTGCGGGCCCGCGACCGCGCCCGCGGCCTGCGGCGGCAGCACAACATCGCCCGCTGGACGTTCGTGGACCCGGTGCTGCGGGCGCTCGCGCTCGACGAGGCGGCACAGCTCGACCGGCCGCTGGAGGACGGCGACCTGGAGTACGCCGCCACGACCCTGTGGGAGCACCGGACGGTGCGCGACGCGCTCGACGCTCTGTGGCCGGAGATCACCCCGGAGCGGCTCGTCCGAGAACTCCTGTCGGACGAGGAGCGGCTGCGCGCGGCGGCCGGGCCCTACCTGACAGAGGAGGAGTCGGCGCTCCTGCTGCGGCCCAGGGAGGCGCCGTGGACGGTCGGCGACGTCCCCCTGCTGGACGAGGCCGCGGAACTGCTCGGCGAGTACGACTACGGGGCCGGGGCCAGGCGACGCCGCGCGGAGGACGAGCGCCGCGAGGAGGAACTGTACGCGCGGGAGGTCCTGACGATCACCGACGTCGATCCGGTGCTCGACGCGACCCTGCTGGCGGGCCGCAACCGCGAGGACGGGCCGTACGTGACGACGGCCGACCGGGCCGGTCACGACCGCACCTGGGCGTACGGGCATGTGATCGTGGACGAGGCGCAGGAACTGTCGGCGATGGCCTGGCGGACGGTGATGCGGCGGGTCCCGGCCCGCTCCCTGACGGTCGTCGGCGACATCGCCCAGACCGGCTCGGCGGCGGGCGCGCGGTCGTGGGGCGAGATGCTCGACCCGTACGTCAAGGGACGCTGGCGGGAGGAGCGCCTGCTGGTCAACTACCGGACGCCGGCCGAGATCATGGAGGTCGCCGCCGACGTGCTGCGCGCTGTGGCGCCCGGGGAGGAGCCGCCCGAGTCGGTCAGGCTCGGCGGCGCCCGTCCCCGCGCCGTGCCCGCCGACGGCACCGACCTGCGGCTGCTGGTGGAGTCGGAGCTGCGCGAGATCGAGGAGGGGCGGGTCGGCGTCGTCACGCCGGACGCCCGGCACGCGGAGGTCGCCGCGCTGTTCCCCGAGGCCGTCGATCCCCTGGACAGCCCGGTGGCCGTTCTCACCGTGCGCGGCTCGAAGGGCCTGGAGTTCGACGCCGTGGTGGTGGTGGATCCCGAAGGCATCCTGCGTCAGTCGCCGAAGGGCGGCCAGGACCTGTACGTCGCCATCACCCGGGCGACCCGGCGGCTCACCGTGGTCTACGAGGACCGCCTCCCCGCCGTGCTGCACCGCCTGGAGACCCCGATCACCTGATGGGAGCTCCCCGCCGAGCGAATCGGACAAAACCGAGCGAAGCGGGTAACACCGAGCGAGCCGATGAGCGAAGCGGGCAACACGGTACGGCCGGCGTTGGGGGAACGCCGGCCGTACCGGGTGGCTGTGAGGGACGTGCTAGGACATTTTTCCCGAGATCTCGTCAGCGGCCTTGTCGGCCTTGTCTTCGACCTCTCCGGCCTTGTCGCCGACCCACTTGCTGGCGTCGGAGCCGGTGTGCCGCATGCTCTCCCGCATGGTCTCGGTCCAGCGCTGGGCGTTGTTCCGATACATCGCCACACCGACCGCGCCGATGGCGACGCCGCCCAGCAGTGCGACGACCGGCCAGCGCCGTCGGGTCTTCCTGGTGCTGGTCACGTCGATCCTGCGGGCCAACTCGGCCAGGAACGCGCTCACGATCGGAGCGATCTGCTCCTCGACCGACTGCGCCGCCTGGTCGAGCTTCGGCGCCGCCCAGACCCTGGCGTCCTCGATCCGGTGCGTGGCGAGATCCCTTGCGGTCTCCGCCACCGGGCTCATCCGGCCGCTGGCCTTCATCGCCTGGTCTCTCATCCTGCTCAGCCACGTTTGCGGGATGACCACCTCGGCGCGGCGCCTTCTGTTCATTGTCAGGGACACGATCAACCTCCCCAATCGACGGGGCCCCGGAACGACCCCTTCCCGGATGGTTGTGGCTCAATCACGAGCGGTGCTTGAAGGCATGCTCGCTACCCTGTTCACCGGACAACTAACACGAGCTACCTAAGGGGGCGGCCCTCGTGGCTGACAACCTCATCGCGAATCTGCGCACGAACCACGGCACGATCCGCGTTCAGCTTTTCCCCAACAAGGCGCCGAAGACCGTGCGCAACTTCGTCGAACTCGCCGAGGGCACCCGGGAGTGGACCCACCCGGAGACCGGTGAGAAGCAGACGAACACCAAGCTCTACGACGGCACGATCTTCCACCGCGTCATCAACGGCTTCATGATCCAGGGCGGCGACCCGCTCGGCCAGGGCGTCGGCGGCCCCGGCTACAGCTTCGACGACGAGATCCACCCGGAGAACCAGTTCAACCGGCCCTACCTGCTCGCCATGGCGAACGCGGGCAAGCGGTTCGGCAAGGGCACGAACGGCTCCCAGTTCTTCATCACCGTCGGGCCGACCCCGCACCTCAACCAGGGGCACACGATCTTCGGTGAGGTGATCGAGGGCACCGAGGTGGTCGACGCGATCGCCAAGACCCCCACCGGCCGCAACGACCGGCCGGTCAACGACGTGGTCCTCGAAGAGGTCACCATCGAGCGGTCCTGACCGCGCCCCTTCCGGCGCTCCCGAGACGCCCCGGCCGCGAACACGCGGCCGGGGCGTCTCCGGCTTATAGGCTGGCTCATGGATGCGCCCCCACACAGGGACTCGTCAGGAAAGGACCCCATGACCTCCCAGCCTCCGCCGCCCCCGCAGCCGGGGGCGCAAGCCGTGCCCACCTGCTACCAGCACCCCGACCGCGAGACCTACGTCCGCTGTCAGCGCTGTGAGCGCCCGATCTGCCCTGACTGCATGCGCGAGGCGGCGGTCGGCCACCAGTGCCCCGAGTGCGTCCGCGACGGCAACCGCGAGGTGCGGCAGGCCCAGGCGACCTTCGGCGGTGCCGCCGTGGCCGCGCCCCGCGTCACGTGGGCTCTGCTGATCCTCAACGTGCTCGCGTACGCGGCCGAGGTCCTGCGCCCCGACGAGGTCATCCAGCGGTTCGCGATGTGGTCGCTCGGGGTCCACATGGGCGAGTGGTGGCGGCTGATCACCAGTGCCTTCCTGCACTCCCCGCCGCCGTCGTTCTGGCACATCCTGTTCAACATGTGGGCGCTCTACGCGATCGGCCCGGAACTGGAGCGCAGGCTCGGCGCGGGCCGGTTCGCCGCGCTCTACCTGCTGTCGGCGCTGGGCGGCTCGGTCGCCATCTACCTGTTCGGCACGTCGGCCGTCGGGGCCTCCGGGGCCATCTACGGCCTGTTCGGCGCGTTGTTCGTCGTCGCCCGCAGGCTCGGCTACGACGCCCGCGGCGCCCTCTGGCTGATCGGCATCAACGTGGTGCTCACGTTCGTCGTTCCGGGCATCAGCTGGCAGGGCCATCTCGGCGGGCTCGTGACCGGCACGATCGTCGCCGCCGGCTTCGCCTACGCTCCGCCGCGCAACCGCACCCTCGTGCAGACCTGCATCGCCGCCGCGGTGCTGGTGGCGCTGGTCCTGCTCGTCACCACGCTGCCGCCGTACGGCCTGCCACTCGAAGGCGCCTTCACCTGACGTTCCCCTCGCCGGGCTGCGTGATGCGGTCGAGCCAGCGCCGGAGCAGGGCGGTCTCGACCGGCTCGAGGGCGTCGGCACCTGCGAGGTCGAGCTGCGCGCGCAGGCGCAGTGCGGCCTCGCGGAGGGGATCGGCGTCCTCTCGCGCGGTCGCCTCGGTGAGCACGTGCGCGAACACGGCCTGGCGCATGCGGTGAGACAGCGCGGGGTCGTCGAAGAGCTCCGGACTCGCGATGTGGTCGAGGGCGGTCCCGACGCTCGCGGAAAGGATCAGCCGGGCCGCGACCGGCGGAACCACCCTCAGCGCGCCGATCGCCGCGCACCGTACGAGCGTCTCCTCCAGCAGCTCGAACACCCGGTGGCGAGCCGTGGATCGGGACCACGGCCGGGGCGTGAACATGAGCTGGTAGAGGGCGGGGTTCTCCCGTGCGAACGCCATGTGACCGTCCCAGCCGGCCCGTAGGTCGGCCACCGGGTCGGTCGTCTGCTCCTGTGCGGCCTTGAGCGCGGCGTAACGCTCGTATCCGTGGTCGGCGACGGCGTCGAGGAGCCCCCGCTTGTCTCCGAACAGCCGGTAGAGCACAGGCTGGGTCACGCCGACCGCCTCACAGACCGCCCGCGTGGCGATGTCGTTGTCCGTAGACATCGCCAGTTGCTTCTCGGCGGCCTCGATCATCACCGCACGTAGGGTGTCCACACCTGCCATGTAACCATGATACGGAATTTCGCTAGCGCCGATATGGAGATCGTGCTAACGTCTCTCGCGTAACGACGATACGTGATGTACGTATCGTCGATATGATCAAGGGAGTTGTCCAATGAGTGCTCAGCGCGTGGCCGTCGTCACCGGCGGCTCCCGCGGCATCGGCCGGGCGATCGCGACGACGCTGGCGGCGCGCGGCTTCGCCGTCGTCGTGGGATACCAGGGAGCGGCCTCGGCCGCGGCCGAGGTGGTCGACGCCGTCACGTCGGCCGGTGGCCGGGCCATCGCGGCACAGGCCGACGTCGCGGACGAGAACGCGGTCGCGGCGATGTTCGACGCCGCGGAGAAGGAGTTCGGCGGGATCGACGTCGTCGTCAACTCGGCGGGGCGCCTGTCGCTGTCCCCGATCGCCGATCTCGACCTCGACGACCTGGACGCCCTGCACCGCACCAACATCCGCGGCACCTTCGTCACGGCGCGGGAGGCCGCGCGCCGCGTGCGCGACGGCGGCACGATCATCACGATGTCCACGTCCGTCGTCGGCCTGCAACTGCCCACCTACGGGGCGTACGTCGCCAGCAAGGGCGCCGTCGAGGCGATGACGCTCGTGCTCGCCCGCGAACTACGGGGGCGGCAGATCACGGTCAACGCGGTCGCGCCCGGCCCGACCGCCACCGAACTGTTCCTCGACGGCAAGGACGAGACCACCGTCGAGCGGATGGCCAAGCAGCCCCCGCTCGAACGGCTCGGCACCCCCGAGGACATCGCGGAGGTCGTCGCCTTCCTGGCGAGCCCCGCGGGGCACTGGATCAACGGGCAGGTCGTGCGCGCGAACGGCGGCATCGTCTGACGTCCGCCGCGCTCCTCTGCCACACACCTCCGGAAACACCCGAAGAGATTGAAAGGAACGACCATGCCGTTCGCCAACCTCAAGGTGCCCGCAGGCACCCTGACTCCCGAGTCCAAGAAGAAGCTCATCGACGCCGTCACCGACGCCTACGCCGGTGTGTACGGCGAGCGGGCCCGGGCGACCACCCTGGTCCTGCTCGAAGAGGTGCCTGACGGCGGCTGGGGCCTCGGCGGGAGCATCCTCACCGCCGAGATGCTCGGCCGGAGCTGACGCTTCTCGCGGCCGGGCCGGGCAACGCACCGCCCGGCCCGAACCCCGCGCCAAGCCCGCGGCGCCCCGTCCAGGGGCCGCTTATCGCCTGCTGCCCACAGGCTGTGGATAAAGGCTGTGGAAAGAATCTTAAGGAAGCAGCCTAACGCCACTTCGTCGACAGTATGACGCCGACGATGATGAGCCCGAAACCGATGAGCAGGTTCCAGTTCGCCAGAGTGGAGATGCCGGGAACGCTCGGCGCGATGTAGTAGATCGCGATCCAGGCGATACCGATGATCCAGCAGGCCACCATGACGGGGGCGAGCCAACGAGGGCTGACCTTCACCGTCTGTGCCTTCTGCGGCGGCGTGTAAACGGCCTTCTTGCGGGTCTTCGACTTGGGCACGGGAGCTTCTCCTGGTGGGTACCCGCGCGGTCGTGCGGGCTGGTGTCAATAGCGTAATCGCTGTGGCGGTGAAGTCCCGAGCAAGGATAGTCGGCGCGGGCCCCGCCGGGCGATCCCCCATGCGGGATTGCCGTACGCTGAAAGTCCGATTTCCGCTTGGCACACCCAGCCACCCCGGTGAAGCGGGAGACACCGATGAGCCCGACCCGGGTGCTCGTGGTCGACAATCACGACAGCTTCGTGCACACGATCGTGCAGTATCTGCGCGCTCTGGGCGCGGACTGCGACGTACGGCCGCGCGACCGCGTCGCCGTGGGCGACGCCGACGGCTTCGACGCCGTGCTCGTGTCGCCGGGACCCGGCACGCCGGAGGCCGCCGGGGTGTCGGTGTCCCTCGTGAAGCACTGCTCCGAGCGCGGCCTGCCGCTGCTCGGGGTCTGCCTCGGTCACCAGGCCATCGCCGTGGCGTACGGGGCCACGGTGGACCGCGCGCCCGAGCTCATGCACGGCCGCACCAGCCTGATCTCCCACGACGGGCGGGGCGTGTTCCGGGAGCTCCCGTCGCCGGTCACGATGACGCGCTACCACTCGCTCGCCGTGGTCCCCGGCACCGTGCCGGATGCGCTGAAGGTGACGGCCACCACCCCGGACGGCGTCATCATGGGCCTGCGCCACCGCGACGCCCCCATCGAGGGCGTGCAGTTCCACCCCGAGTCGGTCGTGTCCGAGCACGGTCATCGGCTGCTCGGAAATTGGCTCGCGCAGATTGTGTAACGCTTTCCGCTCTTGTTACGACTAGAAGAGTGAGGGCTTCCGCCATTGCCCCCGAGTGGCGGAAGCCCTTCCTCATGCCCGGCGCCTGTCCTGGGGCCGGCCTGTGCGGGGATGCCGCGGCGGCCACGGCCCCGTCGACGGCCCTGCCGGCGTCGATGCCTCATCCGGGCCGCTCACCGGGGACGTTCCCCGGGACGAATGGTCCCAGCGAAGACCTCGGCCGACGAAACGCCGACGGCGGCCACCGCACCGCGATGGCCGCCGTCCGCTCATCGCGGCACTAGTTGCCGAACGGGTTGTCCCCGCCCTCTCCGGGCGGCCCGATCTGCACACCGCCGCCGCCGCCGTTACCGGGGTCGCCGGTGTCACCGGTGTCTCCGGTGCCGTCGCCGGGATCGCCGGTGTCTCCGGTGCCGTCCGTGGGCAGGTCGGTGTTGGGCTGGTCGGTCGGCGGCTGCTGCGACGGGCCGCTGGAGACCGTCAGCGTGATCGTGGTGTTGGGGTTGAGCTTGGTCCCCGCCTGCGGCGACTGGTCGATCACGTTGCCCGGCGCCACCACGTCACTCGCCTGCTCCGACGTCTTGACCTTGAAGCCGGCGCCCTTCAGCGTCCGCGTCGCGTCCTCGAGCGTGAGGCCGACGACGCTCGGGACCTCGGTCATCTCCTGGGGCACGTACAGCCTGACCAGGGCGCCCTTCTGGACCTTCTCGCCCGGCTTGGGGTTGGTGTCGAAGACCTTGCCCTGCTCCTTGGCGGAGGCCTTCGGCACGATGCTGACCTTCAGCTCCAGCGCCTCCAGCTCGGCCTTGGCCTCCTCCTGCGTCTTGCCGATCAGGTCGTCCGGGACGGTGACCTTCTCCTCGCCCTTGGACACGACGACGGTGACCGTGGCCCCGGGGTCGGTCTGCTCACCCCCGGCGGGGTCGGTGCTCACGACGGCGCCCTTGGGCACGTCGCTGTTGAACTCCTCCGGCCCGAAGGCGACCTTGAACCCGGCCGCCTTCAAGGCCTGCTCGGCCGCCGCCTTCGTCTGGTTCGTCACCAACGGCACCTGGATCTTGTCGGCGGTCGCGGAGCCGCCGGACCCGAGGAAGGCGTAGCCGACACCGATCATGGCGCCGATCACCGCCAGCGGGATGAGGATCCACAGGGCGGTCTTCAGCGCGGTGTTGCCGCCGCCGCTGCGCCGCCGCCCGTCGTACCGGCCGCCGCCGCGCTCCTCACGGGCGTACTCGTAGTCCGGGATGGCGCGGGTGCTCTGCGTCATGGGCGCGCCGCCGGCCGTGGTCATCGTCCGCGTGCGGTCGGGCGCGCCGTACCCGTTGTACTGCTGGGTGGCCATCGCCATCGTCTGCGGGTCGACCGGCATGCCCGACAGGGCCCGCTGGAGGTCGCCGCGCATCTCCGCGGCGCTCTGGTAGCGGTGGACCGGGTCCTTGGCCATCGCCTTGAGCACGATCGCGTCGGCCCACTGCGGGATCTCGGGGTCGATCCGCGACGGCGGGATCGGATCCTCCCGCACGTGCTGGTACGCGATCGCCACGGGGGAGTCGCCGGTGAACGGCGGCTGGCCGGTGAGCAGCTCGTACAGCACACAGCCGGTGGAGTAGATGTCGCTGCGGGCGTCCACGCGCTCGCCGCGGGCCTGCTCGGGAGACAGGTACTGCGCGGTGCCGATCACCTGCGCCGTCTGGGTCATCGTGGCGGCGGAGTCGGCCATCGCCCTGGCGATGCCGAAGTCCATGACCTTGACCTCGCCGTTGACCGTCAACATGATGTTGGCCGGCTTGATGTCCCGGTGGACGATGCCGCCCCGGTGGCTGTAGTCGAGCGCCCGCAGGATGCCGTCCACCAGCTCCATGGCCCGCTCGGGCAGCAGTCGCCGGTCGGCGCGCAGCAGGTCGCGCAGCGTCCGCCCGTCGACGAACTCCATCACGATGTACGGCACCGGTGTGCCGTCCATCATGTCCTCGCCGGTGTCGTACACGGCGATGATCGACGGGTGGTTGAGCGATGCGGCGGACTGCGCCTCACGCCGGAAGCGCGCCTGGAACGTGTGGTCCCTGGCGAGGTCGGAGCGGAGCGTCTTGATGGCGACGATACGGTCCAGCCGGATGTCCCGGGCGCGATACACCTCGGCCATGCCGCCACGCCCCACGACGCCATCCAGCTCGTAGCGTCCGCCGAGAAGTCGTGGCTGAGTCATTTCCTGCACTGTCCCTTGCCGTTCATCGTGGGGTGCCACCGGTCTCCATCATCGACCCCTCTGCTCATCACTCCCCCTCATCCGGAGGGTTCGTGTCGGGTGGGGCTTCCGTAGGGGGCGGAGTCTCACTGGGTTCCGTGGCCGGGGTGGACGTCGGAGTAGGGGTCGAGGTCGGGGACGAAGCCGGTGTGGGCGTCTGCGTTGATGCCGACCTGCTTACGGTAGCCGACGGAACGGCGCTCGGCTCGTCCGACGCCGCCGGAGCGGTCGGCCGTTGCGTCCGTGGAATCTCTGACCTGTGCGTACGTACCGGCGACGGCTTTGGCGACGGCGAGGGGGACGTTGAGACGGGCGCTGCCGTCTCACCGAGGTCCGCCGGCGGTTCGCCGGTGTGGGCCGCGGTGAAGGCCAGGACCCCGATGCCGACCGCGGCGGCGCAGCCCGCCGTCGCGAGGATCAGGGTCGTACGGCGGCGCCGCCCGCCCGCGGGCCCCTCCAGGCCGCCGGGACGTCGCGTACGGGCGTCGGGGACGCCCGAGGGAGCCCTGCGCGGGGCGGGCGGGACCGGCCCCAGCGGCGCGGTGGCGCCGGGACGCGAGCCTGTGGCTCCGGGGCCCGGCGCGCCGGCCCCCGCGGGCTCACCCAGGGGCGTCGTCAGGCCGGGCGCGGCCGGAGGCATCGTACGGCCGGCGCCGCCCGCCGCGGGGAAGCCCCCGGGGTCGGTCAGCGCCCCGAGGACCGCCGTCGAGGCCGCGGTGCCCGCGAGGGTCTCGCGCAGCGTCCGCACCCTGTCGAGGAGCACCGGCCCGGTCTCCGGCCGCGCGGCGGGGTCCTTGGCGAGCATGGACATCACGAGAGCCGCCACCGGAGCGGGCACGTTCCCGGGCAGCGGCGGAGGCGTGTCGTTGAGGTGCCGCAGCGCGAGCGCCACCGCGGTCTCCGCCGTGAACGGCGGGCGGCCCGCGAGGCACTCGTAGGCCACCACCCCGAGCGAGTAGACGTCGCTCGCCGGGGTGAGGGTGGTGCCGGACGCCTGCTCCGGGCTCACGTACTGGGCGGTGCCGAGGATGGTGCCGGTCGCGGTCAGCGGCGCGGCCTCCAGCGCGCGGGCGATGCCGAAGTCGGTGATCTTGACCTGGCCCGCCTCGGTGACGAGCAGGTTGCCGGGCTTGACGTCGCGGTGGATGACGCCGGCCCGGTGGGCCGCGTGCAGGCCCCGGGCGGTCTGCTCGACGACGTCGAGCGTGACGTCCGGCCCGAGCGCGCCGGTGCGGGCGAGGATGGCCGACAGCGGCTCGCCCCGCACCAGTTCCATCACGAGGTAGGCCAGGCCGTCGCTCTCGCCGTAGTCGAAGACCTGGGCGATGCCGGGATCGGTCAGGGCGGCGGTGATCCTGGCCTCGGAGCGGAACCGGTCGCGGAAGGTGGCGTCGCCCGCGACATGGCGGCCGAGCAGCTTGATCGCCACCTCCCGGCCGAGCAGCTCGTCCTCGGCCCGCCAGACCTCGCCCATGCCGCCCGCGGCAATGGGGGAGGTCAGCCGGTATCGGCCACCGAGCACGGTGTCGCTCATGTGTCGGTCACCGCCCGAGCACCGCCTGCATCACGTCGTGCGCGATCGGCGCGGCCACTGCACCGCCGGTCGCGTCGTTGCCGGCGCTGCCGGACTCCACGAAGACCGCTACGGCGACCTTCGGGTCCTCCACGGGGGCGAAGGAGATGAACCACGCGTGCGACGGCTTGCCCGGCAGGGTCTCCGCCGTTCCGGTCTTGCCCGCCACGGTGATGCCGGGGAGCCTGGCCGCGCCGCCGGTGCCGTTCTCGATCACGCCGATCATCATCTTGGTCAGCTCGCCGGCCACCTCGGGCGTGACGGCCTCGTCCAGCTCCTCGGGGTCGGTCCCGTCGATCTCCGCGCCGTCCGGCCCCATGATCTTGTTGACCAGGTACGGCTTCATGACCGTGCCCTGGTTGGCGATGCCGGCCGCGACCATCGCCATCTGCAGCGGGGTCATCTGGTTGCTCTGCTGGCCGATCGCGGTCTTGGCGAGAGCCGCCTTGCCCTCGTCCGGGCCGATGTTGCTGGCCGCGACGTTGAGGGGGATCTCCAGCGGCTGGCCGACCCCGAACTTCTCGGCCTGCTCCTTGAGCTTGTCGTAGCCGACGTCCATGCCCATGATGGCGAACGGCGTGTTGCAGGAGATGGTGAGCGCCTGCACCAGCGTCGCCCGGCCGCCGCACGACTCGCCGTGATAGTTGGGCAGCGAGATGCTCGTGCCCGGCAGCGGCAGCGAGTCGGGCGCGTCGACCTGCGTGTTCTCGTCGCGTGAGGTGTCGTCGCTGAGGAAGGCCGCCGAGGTGACCGTCTTGAACGTGGACCCCGGGGCGAACGTCAGGTCGATGGCCCGGTCGAGCAGCGGTTTGTTGTCGTCCTTGTCCAGCTTGTTGTAGGCCTTGTTGACGGTGTCCTTGTTCGCCTTGGCCAGCGGGTTCGGGTCGTACGACGGCACCGACACCATCGTCAGGATCTTGCCGGTCTTCGGTTCGAGCGCGACGACCGCGCCGCGCTTGCCGGTGCCGGCCAGGTCCTTGTACGCGATCTCCTGGGCCTTGCTGTTCAGGGTGAGGTCGACGCTCGCGCCCTTGGCGGGCTTGCCGCTGACCATATCGATGGCCCGGCGGACCACCAGGTCGGGGTGGCTGCCGTCGAGGTAGCGGTTCATGGCGGCCTCGATGCCCGAGGCGCTCTCCGGCGCGAACCAGCCGACCACGTGCGTGAACGGCTTGCCGAGCG
This sequence comes from Microbispora rosea, assembly GCF_044460045.1. Lineage (NCBI taxonomy): Bacteria > Bacillati > Actinomycetota > Actinomycetes > Streptosporangiales > Streptosporangiaceae > Microbispora > Microbispora rosea. The sequence goes on from NZ_JBITJO010000001.1 coordinate 718,507, forward strand.
GATACTCCCGCTCGAACCGGAACTGCTTGTCGCCGGTGTCCACCGTCTTGGCCAGCGTCGTCTTGCCGTTGTCGGCCGTGATCCAGCCCCGGTCGATGTTGTAGCGGTTGAACAACATGCGCACGTTGCGCGAGTCGTTGCGCAGGCCCTCGGCCTTCACCGAGCCCAAGTAGGTCACGTTGGCCATGAGCAGGCCGAACATGAGCAGGCAGGCCACGGCGACACGCTTGAGCGGGCTGTTCATCGCTGCATCACCTGGGTCAGTCCCTCGTCCTGGATCGCCTGCGGCGGCGGTCGGCGGGCCGCGTCGGACATCCGTACAAGCAGGGCGATGAGCATCCAGTTGGCCAGCAGCGCCGAGCCTCCGGCGGACATGAACGGCGTCACGAGACCGGTCAGCGGGATGAGCCGGGTCACGCCGCCGACGATGATGAAGACCTGCCAGGCGAGGATGAACGACAGGCCGGCCGCGAGCAGCTTGGTGAACGGGTCGCGGGCGGCCAGCGCGGTGCGCAGCCCCCGCTCGACGATGAGCGCGTACACCATGAGGATGGCCATCAGGCCGGTGAGGCCGAGTTCCTCGCCCGTCGCCGTGAAGATGAAGTCGGAGAACGACAGCGGGACCTTGTACGGGTACCCCTGCCCGAGGCCGGTACCGAGGATGCCGCCCGAGCCCATGGCGAACATGCCCTGCATGAGCTGGAAGCTGCCGCCGCCCGCGTCGTACAGCGCGGGGTCCTCGGCGTGCAGCCAGACGTTGAAGCGGGCCTCGACGTGACTGAAGATCTGCCCGGCGAGGAAGGCGCCGCCGACGAACAGCAGGATGCCGATGAGCACCCACGAGGTGCGCTGGGTCGCGACGTAGAGCATCGCGACGAACGCGCCGAACAGCAGCAGCGAGCTGCCGAGGTCCTTCTGCATCACCAGGACGCCGAGGCTGATTCCCCAGGTGATGAGGACGGGACCGAGGTCGCGGGCGCGGGGCAGGTCGATGAAGAGCAGGCGGCGGCCCGCCAGAGCCAGCACGTCGCGCTTGGCGACTAGATATCCCGCGAAGAAGACGACCAGGGCCAGCTTGGCGAACTCGGCGGGCTGGATGCTGAAGGGGCCGATGCCGACCCAGATGCGCGCGCCGTTGATCTCCCTGCCGATGAAGGGCAGCATCGGCAGCACCAGCAGCGCGATGCCGGCGAAGCCAGCGGTGTAGGTGAAGCGCTGCAAGACGCGGTGGTCCCTCAACGCGATCAGTGTCGCGGAGAACATCACCACGCCGAGCGCCGTCCACATGAGCTGGTTCGCCGCCGAGGCGAGATGCTCCCCGGCCAGCTCGATCCGGTAGATCATCACCAGACCGATGCCGTTCACCAGCGTCACGAGGGGAAGCAGAAGGGGGTCGGCCCACGGTGCCCACTTGGCCAGCACCAGGTAGGCCGCGAGCATCAGACCGCCGAGGCCGAGGCCGTAGCCGAGCATGCCGGACGGGACCTTGCCGTTGATCCCGAGCCCGACGCCGGCGTACGCGCCCATCACGATCAGCACGGCGAAGGCGAGCATGCCCAGCTGGGCGCCGCGCCGCTTCGCGGTCATCGGTACGGGCGTGGCTTCGACAGCAGTCACTTACTGGACCTCGTGGGGGTCGGCGTCGACTTGGCGTCCGCCGTGGGCGTCGCCGAGTCGCCGAAGCTCTTGATCCTGGATATCCCGGCCTGCAGGTCGTCGACCGGGATGCCGCTGCGGACCTGGTCCTGCTGCACCGCCGGCAGCGACGAGACGCGGAGGTGGTCGGTGTAGGCGACCTTCTTGAAGGACACCGGCCCGACCTCCGCGTCGACGCCCTGGAAGACGACCAGCTCGTCTCCCTTGGCGCCTATGTAGAACTGGCTCTGGGTCCACTGATAGCCGAAGTAGCCGCCGACCCCGAGCGCGGCGGCGACGACCAGCACACCGACGGCCACTTTCGGGCCCGATCGGCTTTTGCGCGAACGCCGCGCGGAGGCCTGGGCCTCGCGCGCGGGTTCGTCGTCCAGGTCGTCGTCGATGATCACGGGTTGGGGTGCGGTGACGGTCGTGGCCCGGCCCGCGGGGGTGTCGGGCGGCGCCGAGCGGGCCCGGCCGGAGCCGGCCGCACCGACGACCGCCGCCGTCCCCAGGGGCGGCTGCAGGTCGTCCACCTCGACCACGTCGGCGACCACACAGGTGATGTTGTCCGGCCCGCCGCCTCGGTTGGCGAGGTCGATGAGCTGCCGGACGACGTCCTCGGGATCGTCGATCGTGCTCAGGGTGTGGTGCAGGGTCTCGGCGCTGACCACGGTGGACAGGCCGTCCGAGCACAGCAGGTAACGGTCGCCCACCTGGGCCTCCCGGTCCTGCAGGTCGGGATCGACCTCGCCGCTCCCGTCCAGCGCGCGCAGCAGGATCGAGCGCTGGGGATGGTTGGCGGCCTCCTCCTGGGTGATCCGCCCGTCGTCCACCAGTGACTGCACCAGCGTGTGATCGTGCGTGATCTGGTACAGCTCGCCGTTCCTGAGCAGGTACGCCCGGGAGTCGCCCACATGGACCAGGGCGAAGCGTGAGCCGCTCCAGAGCATCGCGGTGAGGGTGGTGCCCATGCCCTTGAGGCTCGGGTCCCGGGCCACCATCGCGTGCAGCTGGTGGTTGGCGTCCCGGACCGCCGCCTCGATGGTGCTGAGCAGGTCACCGCCGAAGGCGTCCCGGTCGAGGGACGACAGTGCGGCGATGGCGACCGAACTGGCCACCTCGCCGTGGGCATGCCCGCCCATGCCGTCTGCGACGGCCAGCAGGCGGCCGCTAGCGTACGCCGAGTCCTCGTTGCCTTCACGGAGGAGCCCGACGTCCGAGCGAGCGGCGTAGCGGAGTGCGATGGTCATTTGCGCAATTCGATGACGGTCTTGCCGATGCGGATCGGAACTCCGAGGGGCACCGGGGTCGGGCGGGTCACTTTCGAGCGTTCGAGGAACGTGCCGTTGGTGGATCCGAGGTCTTCCACGATCCACTGGCCGTCCTGAGGAAAGAGCCGGGCGTGCCGGCTCGAAGCGTAGTCGTCGCTGAGAACCAGCGTGGCGTCGTTCGCCCGGCCGATGGTGATTGGCGTCTCCGTGAGGTTGATGATGGTCCCTTGCAGGGGGCCACCGGTGACGATCAGCTGGCGGGGTTCGCCCTTTTTGGGCTTGGAAACCGATCGGGGCTGCTTGACCGGTTTGCGTGCGGGCGCGGGAGCCGTACGCGGACCGAACAGGTCTGTCCGGATGACGCCGACCGCGGCGATCACGAAGAACCACAGCACCGCCAGGAAGGCGAGCCGGATCAGCAGCAGCGTTAGCTCGGACATGGACCGTTTGTCTACCTCTAATCGCGCCTGAAAACCAGTGTCGTGCGGCCGAGCGTCACCCTCGTCCCGTCCTGCATCTCGATCCTGCGGATCGGCTGGCCGTTGATGAAGGTGCCGTTGGTCGAGCCCAGGTCCACGAGCACGACCTGCGGCCCTTCCACTCTTAGCTCGGCATGATGCCGTGATACGCCGGGATCCACCAGCCGAAGATCACAATCGGTTCCGCGGCCCAGCAAAGTGACCGGTGTGGTCAGCTCGTACGAGCGCTGGCCCTGGGGGTCGTCCTGCGTGGAGACGAGCAGCCGGGGACGGCCCTGGAACGCGCTGGGCCGGCCGGCCGGCACGTCGCTCGGCGGCTGTCGGATCTCGTCCTGCTCGACCGTGGCGCCCCGGATCACACCCGACCGGATGCGGAAGAGCCCGACCGCGAGGTCGTCTGCGGTCTCGAAACGCACCCGCACCGGCCCGACGAACGAATAGCCCTGCTCCTTGGCGTACTCCCGTGCGAGAGTGGCGAGCTCGTGGCTGATGCTGTCGGCGTACACCTCCAGCCGCTCGCTGTCGGTCGTCGACAGCTCCACCACGAAGTCGTTCGGCACGAGCGTGCGACCCTGAGCGACGATCGCGGCGCGCTCGTCCATCTCCCTCTGCACGGCGCTGGCGACCTCGACCGGCTGGAGATCGGACTTGAACGCCCGAGCGAAGGCACCTTCAACCAACCCTTCGAGCCTGCGCTCGAAGCGCTGAAGGACTCCCACCGGATCCCTCCCTTCCATTGCCACTATGGTCGCGACCGCTCCGGTGCTGCACTGAGCCCCTTCGCATCGTCGTTTAGAAGGATCGTATCCGGGTTCGTAAGCACGGGCGGATACGTGCTAACCTTTCCAGGCACCCAGAGATGGGGGTCAACCGCAAGGGCAAGTGGCGGAATGGCAGACGCGCACGGTTCAGGTCCGTGTGTCCGAAAGGACGTGGGGGTTCAACTCCCCCCTTGCCCACGAGAAAGCAGCCTCGTGTGGTCGGAAGCGAAGCTTCCCACCCGTGAGGCTTTCTCTTTGTCTCGCCCAGGGGGGCAACCCCCTGGAACCCCCGGGTAGACGGGCAGCCTCGTGTGATCGGAAGCAGAGCTTCCCCTCCGCGGGGCTTTCTTTTTGTGCCAAGAGTGGCAACCCCCCGGGACCTCCGAGCAGGTGAGCGGCCTCGTCCGGCCGGAAGAAAATCTTCCGCCCGGCGGGGTTCTTTCTTTGCACCGGGGAGGGGGATCACCCCCTGCGGCCCCCGGCCAGACGGGTGGCCTCGCCTGATCGCAAGCGAAGCGTCCACGTCCGGCCTCCCCTTCCGGCCCGTACGGCACGGGCACTCCTGACGATGTCGCGGCGGGGGCCCCGAAGATCGGGGCCCCTCCGTCGCGCACTGCACATTCTCAGGAGACCGCCTTTCAAACCACTTTCCCCGCGCTTGCACGGGGTGATCTTTACCCTCTGTCCCAGTTCGTGGGCGCAGACGTCTCGCAGTGGGAGATTTCCGGGGACATCGCGGGCGCCGGGGCGGGGTCGTGCCGCTCCCTGCCGCCCTGCGCTGCCCCTGCCGCCCCGGGCCGGCGCGCCCGCTCACGCGGCGGGCGCGCCGCATCCGTCAGGCGGCGAGCAGTTCGCCGACCAGAGTGGTGAGATCGATCACACCGACGGGTGTGCCGCCGGCGTCCGTGACGAGCCCGAGCTGCGCGCGGGCCTCCTGCAGCAGGGTCACGGCGTCGGAGATCGTGGTGTCCTTCGCCATGCGGGGGGCGGGAGTCGCCAGCTCGCCGGCCCTGCGTCCCGGCTGGAGGACCGCGTCGCGCACGTGGAGCACGCCGACCACGTCGCCGGGGGTCGTCGTGTGCGCGACGACCAGCATGCGCAGGCTCCCGCCGTGCGCGGCCGTCCGGCGGACGAGCAGGTCGTCGGCGTTCGCGGGCACCGAGGGCGCGTCGCCGACGGGCACCATCAGCCGCTCGACCGGCTGGGAGTGGACCCGCAGGGCGCGGGTGAGAAGGTCGTGCTCGTCGCGGTCGAGCATGCCCATCCGGCCCGACTCCGCGACCAGCATGGCGAGCTGGCGGGGTGTGCGGGTGGTGGCCAGCTCGTCGCGGGGCCGCACGCCGGCCAGCCGCAGGATGCCGTTGGTCAGCGCGTTCAGCAGGGCCAGGATCGGGCGGACGACCCAGGCGAAGCCGCGGAACGGCAGCGCCAGCCCCATCGCGGCACGCTCGGGCCGCGTGAGCGCCAGCGACTTGGGCGCCATCTCGCCGACGACCATGTGGAGGAACGTCACCAGGGCGAGCGCCACGACGTACGCCACGGGCGTGCGCAGCGACTCCGGCAGCAGCGTGAGGACCGGCTCCATCAGGTGCTCGATGGAGGGCTCGGCGACCATGCCGAGGCCGAGGGAGGCCAGGGTGATGCCGAGCTGCGCCCCGGCGAGCATGAGCGACAGCTCGCGTCCGCCCCTGACCGCGGCGCGGGCCGTGACCTTGGCCAGCATGCCGCCGTGGACGGCGATCTCCTCCAGCCGGTGGCGTCGGGCGGAGACCAGGGCGAACTCGGCCGCGACGAAGAACCCGTTGACGGCGAGCAGGACGACGCCGAGCAGAACGCCGGTGAGAGAACTCATGCGGGCCGTCCCTGGAACAGCGCGGAGAAGAGCTCGGGGGCGTAGTCGGCGCCGCCCCCGCCGCGGGCCGCCGTGCGGGCCTTCTCCCGCCCGTGCCGCTCCCCGGCGTCGGCATCGGCCGGCTCCTGGGCCGGCGCGTCCGCCGACGCCTCCGTCGACACCCGCACCCACTCGGGGACGCGGCGGCGCACGCTCAGGACCGTGAGCACGGCCCGCTCGGCGTCGTCGTCCCCGTCGTCGAAGAGGTGCGGCTCGGGCACGAGGCTGGAGACGACCCGGTCGCCCGGCTCGGCCATCCGGCCGAGGAGCGCGAGGACGAGGCCGGCCACGGTCTCGTAGTCCTCGCTCTCGGGCAGCCGGATGTGGGTGGCGCGCTCGACCTCGTCGAGGCGGAGGGTGCCCGGCACGTCCCAGACGCCCGCGCCGCGCCGTACGACGCCGAGCGGTTCGGGGTCGTTCTCGTCCACCAGCTCGCCGACGAGCTCCTCGGCGAGGTCCTCCAGCGTCACGACGCCGGCCAGACCGCCGTACTCGTCGATCACGCAGGTGAACGTCTCACCCGCGGAGGTCATCCGCCGCAGCAGCTCGGGCAGCGGCAGGGTCGCGGGGACGAGCAGCGGCGCGTGGGTGATGCCGCCGACGAGCCCGTCGGAGGGCGAGCCGGCCTTCAGATACTCGGGCAGCCCGGCCACCCCGACGACGTCGTCGGCGTCGGTGCCCAGGACCGGATAGCGGGAGTGGCCGTGCGTGCGCAGGGCGTCGAGGAACTCGTCGACCGGCCACTCGGCGCGCAGCGAGACCACGCGGGGGCGGGGGACCATGACGTCCTCGGCGGTGCGGTCGCCGAACTCCAGCGCCCGCTCCAGCATGTCCGCCAGCCGGGGCGGCAGCTCGCCGGCCGCGGCCGACTCCGCCACGATGCGCGACAGCTCCTCGGGGGTGGCGCCGTGTTCGAGCTCCTCGACGGGCTCGATGCCGAACAGGCGCACGAGCCGGGTGGCCGCGGCGTCGAACAGGCGGATGACCGGTCCGGCGACCACGAGATAGAGGTGCGTCGGACGGGAGAGGAACTTCGCGACGTCGTCGGGACGGGCGATGCCGAGGTTCTTGGGGGCCAGCTCACCGATGATCATCTGCACGACCGTGGCGATCGCGACCCCGAGGGCCACCGCGACACCGGGAACGGCCGAACCGGGCAGCCCGGCGGCCTCCAGGGGGCCGCGCAGCAGGTCGGCGATCGCCGGCTGGGCGATGAAGCCCACCAGCAGGGTGGTGACGGTGATCCCGAGCTGCGCGCCGGAGAGCATGAACGACAGGCGTCCGGTGATATCGAGCGCCCGGCGCGCCGCGACGTCGCCCGCCGCCGCCTGCTCGCGGAGGGTGCCGCGGTCGGCGGCCACGAAGGCGAATTCCTGCGCCACGAAGAATCCGGTGGCCAGGGTCAGAAGGAGAACGGCCAGGAGGCCCAGAGCGGCGCTCATCGGGCGGCCGCCGTGCGATCATGAGATCCCGTGCTGGTGCACGGGCAGGTACTCCAGGGGTCCGGAACGGACACGACGATCCTTTCGCGTGGTGGTATACCACCGTAACGGCTGGAATCTCTCCTGTGTTTCCCAGCAGCCTTTACTGACTGCTTAGAGGACGTCTGGGTACCGTGAAGACGGGGGCGCAGCGGTAAAGACTTCCGCCGCTGCGGACAAAGCAGTCGCAAGGACGCTGAGGGCTGGGGGTTCAGGTGGCCGACGAGGACGAGGCGACCCGTGCGTACCGGCGCGCGGCCCGGCCGCCGGCGGCTCCGCCACCGGCGGCCCAGCCCATGCCCGGCCGGCCTCAGACGGCCGCTCCGGCAGGGTCCGGCAGGGAGGACACGGTCCCCCGCGTCCGGTCCAAGGTGTACGGCAAGCCGCGCTCCGGCGACAGCCCGGTCCGTCCGCTCGGCGGGAACAAGCACGAGGCCGGAGACCGGGCAGGCGCCCCGCACGGCGGGGGCGGCGGGCCGACGGGCCGCGACGGGTCCGTACGCGGCGGCGGACGCGGGCCGCGACGGAGGGGCAGGATCGTCCTGCGGGTCGTCGTCGTGGTGGTCGTGCTCCTGCTCGTCGCCGCCGTCGCCGGATATTTCTGGATCGGGTCCCGGCTGAAGCCGGTCGAGTCGCTGACCGACTACGACGGACGGCCCGCCGAGACACCGGGCCAGGACTGGCTGCTGGTCGGGTCGGACAGCCGGGCGGGCCTGACGGCCGCACAGCGCAAGAAGCTGGCCACCGGAAAGGCGGTCGGCAAGCGCACCGACACGATGATGCTGCTGCACATCCCCGAGAGCGGCCGGCCGACCCTGGTCAGCCTGCCCCGTGACTCGTACGTCCCCGTCGAGGGGCACGGCAGCACCAAGCTCAACGCGGCCTACGCCTTCGGCGGGCCGAAGCTGCTGGCCAAGACGGTCGAGCGGGTGACCGGCATCAGGATCGACCACTACATGGAGATCGGCTTCGGCGGGTTCGTCGGCATCGTGGACGCGGTCGGCGGGGTCAACATCTGCGTGAAGCAGGACATCAAGGACCCGAAGGCCGGGATCAACCTGAAGAAGGGCTGCCAGGACATGGACGGCGGCACCGCGCTCGGCTATGTCCGCACCCGGGCCACCGGCGCCATCCCGGACTTCGAGCGCACCCAGCGGCAGCGTCAGTTCTTCTCGGCCGTCGTCCAGAAGGCCGCGAGCCCCGGCACGCTGATCAATCCGTTCACCTCGGTCCCGCTGGCACTGAGCGCGGCCGACTCCGTCGCCGTCGACCCCGGCACCGGCCTGTTCGACCTGCTGTCGGTCGGCATGGCGATGCGCGAGGGGCCGGTCGCCACCGCCGTGCCGATCGGCTCGCTGCCGACGATCGGCGGCCAGGCGGTGGTCAAGTGGGACACCCAGAAGGCGCTGCGCCTGTTCGAGGCGCTCGCCGCCGACAAGCAGGTGCCCAAGGACGTCATCACCAAGTAGGCCGTCGTCCCCGCGTGGGGGCACCGCCGCTCGCGCGGCGCACGACGTGCGCGGCACGAGCGGCAGGGGGTCAGCTCCCGGCGGTGGCGGCGACCGTCGCGGCGGTCGTGGCCGCGGCCACGGCGGCGTGGATCGACGCGATCGTCTTGCGAACGGCCTCAGCGGTCCACTGGCCCTCGGCGATCTCCTTGATCCGGCCCTTCGGCGCGTCGGGGAACGCCTTGCGGTCGAGCTTCGCCGCGTGCATGACCGCGATCAGGACCGCCGTCCGCTCGTCCGGCTCGGCTCCGGCCAGCACGTTATGAACGCGTTCCCGCACGCCCTGCTCGTGGCTCGGGTCGAGCTCGGGATAGCGCGTGGTGGGGAAGATCCCCAGGATCTTGCCCACCTGCTCGCTCAGCACGCCCCGGGCGGCCAGGCGGGTCAGCAGCCGCTTGCGCAGTTTGCTCGCACGGAGCTTGCCCACCCACCAGTCGGCCTTGCGCGGACCGCGCTCCTCGGCGATGCGGGTGAGGGCCGTGTCCAGCTCCTCCTCGCCCACAGGGGTGGGATCGACGGGCACGACCTTCGCGCCGTCGAGGTCCACCCGGCGGCGTACGGTCAGCTCCGCGAGCAGGGCCCCGGCGAGCGCGCAGTCGAGCTCCACCGACCCGATGACCGGCTTGCCGGTGTCTTCCCGGTAGGCCAGGAGCAGCACTTCCTCGGCGATCGTCAGTGTCACGGAGTCGAGCCTAACTCGCGGATTACGGCCACAATGAGCCCTTATGGGAATCTCTGCGGACCTGCATGCCATCGGGCGGCCGATGCTGGACGCCCAGCTCGCGCACCCGACCGTACGCGGCATCGCGGCGGGCGACCTGCCCGAGGCGGTCTTCCGGTCATGGCTGGAGCAGGACTACCTGTTCCTGCTCGACTACGTCCGGGTGTTCTCGCGGCTGGCCTGGCAGGCTCCGGACGCCCACCTCGGCGACCTGGTCGACCTGGCGCACGCGACGTGGCACGACGAGCTCGACCTGCACCGGTCGCTGGCGGCCGGCTTCGGCGCCGACCTCGACGGCGCGGTGAAGGGGCCGGCCTGCGCGGCGTACACCTCGTTCCTGCTGGAGTCGGCGGCGGACTACGGCGCGGGGCTGGCGGCGCTCTACCCCTGCATGTGGGGCTATTCGACGCTCGGCCGGATCCTGGCCGCCGATCCGCCGGCCGAGCCGCGCTACCGCGCCTGGGTGGACACCTACGCCGACCCCGGGTTCGCCGCCCTCGCCGCGCGCATCGCCGTGATGATCGACGAGGCGGCTCCGGACCCGGCGCGCGCCCGGGAGATGTTCGTCCGCGGCATGGAGCACGAACTCGCGTTCTGGGACGTCCCCTGACCGGCCGGGGTTAGTGTGAGGGCATGCCGGAGCTGCCCGAGGTCGAGGCGCTCGCCGAGTTCCTCCGCGAGCACGCCGTCGGCCGTGCCGTCATCGGGGTGGACGTGACCGCCTTCCAGGCGCTCAAGACCGTCGACCCGCCCGTCACCGCGCTCGCCGGGCTGCTCGTCACCGGCGTGGCGCGGCACGGCAAGTTCCTCGACGTCGACTGCGACGGCCTGCACTTCGTCACCCATCTCGCCCGCGGCGGCTGGCTGCGCTGGCGTGACGACCTCACCGGCGCCAAACCGGTGCGGCCGGGCAAGGGCCCGCTCGCGGTCCGGGTGAGGTTGTCGCCGGGCGAGGACGGCCGCGCCCCCGGGTTCGAGCTGACCGAGGCGGGCACGCAGAAGCGCCTGGCCGTCTACGCGGTGCGCGATCCCGAGGACGTTCCCGGCATCGCCGGCCTCGGGCCCGACCCGCTGGCCGAGGACTTCACGCCGGACCTGCTCAAGACGATCGTGGGCGGCAGCCGCGCGCAGATCAAGGGCCTGCTGCGGGACCAGAAGGTGATCGCGGGCATCGGCAACGCCTACTCCGACGAGGTGCTGCACGTCGCGAAGATGTCCCCCTTCAAGATCGCCGGAACGCTGACGGACGGCCAGGTCGCCGACCTGCACGACGCGATCGTGAGCACGTTGCGGGACGCCGTCGAGCGGGCCAGGGGGCTGGCGGCCAAGGACCTCAAGTCGGAGAAGAAGTCGGGCCTGCGCGTGCACGGCCGTACGGGCGAGGCGTGCGAGGTGTGCGGCGACACGATCAGGGAGGTGTCGTTCGCCGACTCGTCGCTGCAGTACTGCCCGACCTGCCAGACCGGCGGCAAGCCGCTGGCCGACCGCCGCATGTCGCGCCTGCTGAAGTAGGCGGGACTGAAAGGGCGCGGTCCGCGGATCACCGTGGGTCACAGCTCGCCGCCTGGGCCCGGGCATCGGTGGCGTGCCGTCACAATGGGCGCATGACATTGCCGGAAATCGCCCCCGACGCGTTGCCCGAGGACGCGTACCTGCTGGACGTGCGCGAGAACGAGGAGTGGGTGGCGGGCCACGCGCCCGGCGCCGTCCACATCCCGCTCGGCGAGCTGCAGACGCGGGCGGACGAGGTGCCGCACGACCGGCCGGTGTACGTGGTCTGCCGGGTCGGCGGCCGGTCGGCGCACGCCGCGATGTGGCTCAACCACATCGGCCGGGACGCCGTGAACGTGGACGGCGGCATGCGGTCCTGGGCCGCCGTCGGGCGCCCGATGGTGAGCGAGACCGGCGAGGCGCCCTACGTGGCGTAGGACGGGGGCGGCGTAGGAAAACGGTCAAAGAAGTGTCATAATCCCAAAGACATCATCAATACCCCGCGGGAGCTCGGGCGTGACCGGGCTGAGAGGGCGGATCGAACTCGTGCCGCCGACCGCATGAACCTGTCCGGATAATGCCGGCGTAGGGAGCGTGTGATGACTTCTGCCGTCGTCGACGACGTGCACGCGGAGGTTCCGCTCACTCTGGACGAGGAAGCCCCGAGGACGCTGGGCCTGCTCGACCAGGGTGCCTTCTGGGCCAACCTCGGCGTCAGCCTCCTCGGCTTCTCGGGCGCGTTGTTCCTGCTCGACCCGCTGGGCGGCAAGCCGCTCACGTTCACCGCGGCGGTGCTCGCCGCCGTCGTCGGCAGCCTGCTCGGGACCGCGATGGTCGGCCTGGCCGCGATCCCCGGCGTACGCACCGGGCGGCCCGCGATGGTGCTGCTGCGTGGCCTGTTCGGGGCCCGGCTCTCGTACATCCCGACCGTGCTGAACATCGTGCAGATGCTCGGCTGGGGCGCCTTCGAGCTGTGGGTCATCGCCAACGGCGCGCAGGCGCTGTTCGGCACGGCGGTGCCGTACGCGGTGTGGGCGGTGGCGGCGGGTGCGTTGACGATCGCGCTGACGATCCGGCCGCTCGGCGCGCTGCGGCTGCTGCGGCGGTACGTCACGGCGGGCGTGGTGATCGCGATGATCTGGCTGTCGATCGCCCTGTTCCGGCAGGGGCCGTCCGTGGGGGGCGGCACCTGGGACGCCTTCGCCCCCGCCGTCGACTACGTCATCGCGCTGTCGGTGTCGTGGGTGCCGATGGCCGCCGACTACGCCAGGCACTCGCGGTCGAGCGGCGCGGCGTTCACCGGCGTGGTCGCCGGATACACGATCGCCCAGGTGGCCTGCCTGGCCCTCGGCATCGCCGCGCTCGCCCTGGTCGGCAACGACGGGGACAAGGTGTGGGACCCGTTCGTGGCCGCCCCTCTCGGGGTCGTGTTCTTCGGCATCCTGGTGCTGCGCGAGGCCGACCAGTCGTTCGCGAACGTCTACTCGACGACCGTGTCGATCCAGAACCTCGCGCCGCGCTGGGACCGCCGGGTGATCTCGGTCGTGATCGGCGTGCTCACCACGCTGATCGCGCTGTTCGCCGACGTGAACTCCTACGGCGCGTTCCTGAGCGTGATCGGGGCGGTGTTCGTGCCGATGTTCGCCGTGCTCGTGGTGGACTACTTCCTGCTCGGCGGGGCCGCCCGGTGGAACACGGCCGAGGACGCCCCCTCGCGCTGGCTCATGGTCGTGCCGTGGATCCTCGGGTTCGCGGCGTACTGGATCGTGACCTCCACCCCGACCGTCGGCTGGTGGGACGGGATCTGGACCGAGGTCCGCCTCGCCCTCGGGTTCGTCCACCAGCCCTGGATGAACGCCGCGCTCGCCGCGTTCCTGGTGGCCGCGCTGGCGACCGTGGCGCTGTCCGTCCCGGCCCGCCGCCTGCGGTCGCGCCGTTGAGTTCATCGAGCCTCACCTGACGCTCCACGAGCCGTTCGAGGGCGCGTCCGGCGGGTCAGGACGGGCGGACGGTCGTGCCCGCGGTGCGCACGAACGGTTCCAGCAGCGCCCGTGCGGACTCCCAGGCGGTCTGCAGGTCGGTGCCGGACTCGATCAGCCGGGACCCGGCGAACACGATGGCGTTGATCATCTCCGCGGTCTCGGGCACCGCGGAGACGCCGAGATCGCGCAGCGCCCGCACGAGCGGCTCCAGGAGCTGCCGGTGCATGGCACGGCTCTGCTCGGCGACCGTGTCGCCCGGCGCGACCTCCGCGAGGACGGTGGCCAGCGCGTGCTCACCCTCGCTGATGAGCTCGAAGTTGGTCAGCACGTAGGCGAGCACGCGGTCGCCGGGGGTCGCGGCGGCGTCCATCGCCGCGGCGACCCCCGCCGACCAGCGGGGGAAGACGTCCTCCACCAGCGCGTTCAGCAGGTCCTCTGAGGACCGGAAGTACTGGTAGAGACTGGGGCGGGCCAGCCCGGCGCGCTCCGCGACCCGGGTCAGCGTCGGCGGCCGGCCGGTCTCCGCGAGGATCTGCCTGGCGGCGTCGAGCAGCGCCCGGTGCTGGGCGGCCCGATGCTCGGCAACGGTAGACGCCCGGATGCGTGGCACCTGCTCCCCTCCACCGTGGTCGGCCTATTCCGACAGTCTCCCATCCACCATCGACAGGACGCGATCGCAGTGGCCGAGCACATCGTGATCGTGGGTGACCATGATCGTCGCGACGGCGGACTCGTGCGTCTCGTGCGCGAGGAGCGTGACGATGTCGTCGCTGCGGGCGCGGTCGAGCGCGGCGGTCGGCTCGTCCACGAGAAGCACAGCCGGACGCGTGACGAGTGCGCGGGCGATGCCCACGCGCTGCCGCTCGCCGCCGGACAACTGGTGGGGACGATGCCCGGCGCGGTGCCCCATGCCCACCCGGTCGAGCAGCTCTCGCGGGTCGTGACCGTCGGCCGGGCGTTTGCCCCCCACGTCGAGCGCGAAGCGGAGCTGGTCGAGCGCGGTGAGGGCCGGGATGAGGTTGCCGGACTGGAAGACGAACCCGATCCGTTCGCGGCGGTGCCGCGCCTTCTCGCGGGTGCTCGCCCGGGTGATGTCGACGCCGTCGAGCAGCACCCGGCCGGTGTCCGGCGTGGTGAGCGCGCCGGCGACGGCGAGCAGGCTCGACTTGCCTGAGCCGGACGGCCCGACGATGGCGACGAACTCGCCGGGCGCCACCCCGAGGTGCACGTCGTCGAGCGCGGTGACCGTGGCGTCCCCGTCGCCGAGGGTCAGGGTGACGCCCTCCACCAGCAGGCCGCCGCGTTCCTGAGCGCCGGACCGGAGCGAGTCCGGGCGCGGGGACGTCGAGCTGGTGGTCATCTTTGCCCTCCCAGGGCTGCGAGCGGGTCGACGCGGACGATGCGGCCCACGGCCGCCACGGCGCCGGCGAGGCCGAGGCCGATGAGGAGCAGGGCGGCGAGGACGATCGGCCCCACCTCCAGCAGGAACGGCATGGGAGTCGTGGTGAGCAGGCTGCCGCCGCCCACCCCGATCAGGAAGCCGACGGCGGTGGACACGGTCAGGATGACGGTCGCCTGGATCAGCGTGTCCCGCATGAGATAGCCGGTCGAGGCGCCCATGGCCCGTATGACGGCGAGCTCGTGTTTGCGCTGGATCGTCCACACAGTGAAGAACGTCCCGACGACGAGCGCGGAGATGGCGTACAGGAAGACCTGGATCAGCGTGAGCGTGGAGGTCTCGGCGGAGTAGCCGGGGGAGGCGTTGAAGGACTCCCCGAGCGTCATGCTCGTGGTGCCCGCCGCGGCGTCGCCGCCGGGCAGGTCGATCCGGTTTCCGTCCCGGGCGCGCAGGGCGATGGCCGTGGCCTCCTCGTATGCCCCGTCACGCACCTCGTCTCCCGGCCCGGCGCCGGCGTGCACCTGCTGCCAGGTGCGCAACGGCAGGTACGCCACGTCGACATGCCCGAAGGTGCGCTGGTCGCCGGTGGTGCCGACGACCTTGAGCCGGGTGCCGAGGCGGTCGACGACGACGGTGTCGCCGATCGCCACGCCCTCGTCCAAGACGGTCTTGCTGACCACGATCCCGTCGGGGTCGCCGAGTCCGGCGCCGTCGGAGACGGAGGGTGCGAGGAAGGAGCCGGGATCGACGCCGAACAGGGCCAGGTCGATCGGCACCTGCGCGCCGGCGGAGGTCGTGGCCTTGGCGTTGACCAGCGTGTTGCCGAACGGCGCGGCGTCGCCAATGTCGTCGCGGCCCTTCCACACCTCGGCCTGGCTCACGTTGACGGTGCTGCGGGAGAAGGCGGAGTCGGTCTTGGTGCCCTCGGCGAAGGCGAACGCGGTGACGGGCAACCGCTTGAGCCCGGAGACGCCGTCGTTGACGAGCCCGGAGGAGAGGCCGGACAGCAGCACGACGAGGATCGCGATGAGGGCGACGACTCCGCCCATCAGGCCGAAGCGTGCGCGGGCGAAGACCAGCTCGCGCCAGGCCAGGAACATGACACTCCTCAGAAGCAGGAATTCAGGGACGACGAGCGCCCCGACTTCCCGACGCGCCGTTGGTAAACATACCAACAGTGCGTCGGGAAGATAGCGTGCGCATGGTCTTGGCCGGCGCCTCTCAAGGTGAGATCGGTCTCGAACGCACCCGCACTGAGCCCCGAGGACCCCGAGGCCCTCGCCGCCCTCGGCGCGCGCTCCTGGACGCCGGCAGCCCGCGCCGCATGCCGCGCCGCATCCTGTGCTGCATCCTGTGCGCGACGACCTCGCCGTACGCGCCGAGCGCACCGTCGGGGCCGCCCGCCGCACCTGACCCTCGGCGGGTGCTCCAGGCGATGCCGGCTCTCGGAACTACCCGGCTAGAGAGCGCCCTCCAGGCGGAGCAGGTGCTCCTTGGCCGCAGGGCCGCCGGCGTACCCGCCGAGCGAGCCGGGACCATCCACCGCCCGGTGGCACGGCAGGAGCAGGCAGACGGGGTTGCCGGCCAGGGCGTTGGCCACCGCGCGGGGCGCCTGCGGCCGCCCGATCCGCTCGGCGATCTCCTGATAGGTGGTGACGCTGCCGTACGGCACGGCCGGCATGAGCTGGATCACCGTACGGCTGAAGCCGGTGACCAGGCGCAGGTCAACGGA
Source organism: Microbispora rosea (assembly GCF_044460045.1). Taxonomy (NCBI): domain Bacteria; kingdom Bacillati; phylum Actinomycetota; class Actinomycetes; order Streptosporangiales; family Streptosporangiaceae; genus Microbispora; species Microbispora rosea. Next base: position 734,861 of record NZ_JBITJO010000001.1, read on the forward strand.
AAGGGAGAAGGTGCGCAGCCTGCCCGTGAAGTACGCGTCCAGTTCCCTGCGCAGGGGATCGATGCGGCGCGGGTCGGGCCCGATGAACGAGCCGACGGCGCGGGAGACTCGGGCGAAGACCTCGTGCTCGTCCTCGTAGGTGCAGGCCAGCACGCCGCGCGCGGTCACCGCGAGGACCAGGCGGCCCACCGGCGCGTCCATGGTGCCGAAGGCGACCTCGGGCGGGGTCACGCCGACGTAGCCCGGCGAGGTCACGCGGAGCAGGGCTTCGAGGTCCTCGGTGGACATGGGCGCCCCACTTTCTCTTCTCTGCGTGCAGGCAGCGTATCGGAGCGGTCGCGAGGTGACGGAAAACCCCAAGATCAAAAGGTGAAAGACGGCACGATGGGGACGTGGGTGACAGCAGCGTGGACGGCCGGGCGGCGGACCTCGCCCCCGCGGTCCCGGACGCCGCGGTCCCGGACGCCGTGGGTGCGGACGCCGCGGGTGCGGACGCCGGGGCTCCGGACGTCGCTGCCCTGGGCGACGCGGCTTCCGCCGACGACGGCCATCCGGCTTCCGGCGCCGTTGCCCTGGATGACGCTGCTCTGGATGATGCCGCCCTGGGCGACGCGGCTTTCGGCGACGCGATCCTCGACGACGCCGATGAGGGCCTCGCGCGTGCGGTCCTGGCCGGCTCCCCCGACGCGATCGTCGCGCTCGACCGCGACCTGGCGGTGCTGAACTGGAACGCGGCGGCCGAGCGGCTGTTCGGCTGGCCCGCGTCCGATCTGCTGGGCAGGCGGGCCCCGCTTGTGCCCGACGAGCTGATGGCCGAGCACAACGCCGTGCTCGAACGCGTACGCGCGGGCGGCCGGGTGTCGCTGACCACCAAGCGCCTCCACCGCGACGGGCGGCTGCTCGATCTGCGGGTGGACACGAGCGCGTTGTGCTCGCCGTCCGGCGTCCTGCTGGGCTACGTGAGCGTCTACCACGCCGCCGAGGACGACGACGCCGCGCACGGCAGGATGGTGCGCCGCGCCCGACTGGTGCGGCGGCTGACGGACGTGGTCGGCGACATCAACGCCGAGCTCGACCTGCCCGTCGTGCTCGACCGCATCGCCGCGAGCCTGACCGAGCTGACCGGCGCCGACGCCGGCGGTTTCGTGTCCATCGAGGGGGAGCGGCTGCGCCTGGTCGGCGTCCACCAGTTGCCGGAGACGCTGCGCGGGGCCACCGCGGGGCTGCACACCAGCCTGGTCGCCAAGCTGCTGCGCACCGGCAAGACCGTGCTGCTCGAGACCGGCCCCGAGGGCTTTCAGGACCTGATCTGGGCGCGGGTGCCCGGCCTGCACACGATCGCCGTCGGCATCGCCGCCGTGGGCGGGCGTCCCTATGGAGCGCTCTACGCGTTGTTCGCCCGGCGCAAGGCGAGCCATCTGGAGCTCGAACTGCTCGAACTCCTCGCCGGGCACGCCGGCATCGCGGTCGCCAACGCCATGGCCTACCAGGACGCGGTGCGGCAGCGCGCCCACGAGCGGGCCGTCTTCGACGCCAGCGCCGACGGCATCGCGGTGCTGGACGGCGCGGGCGCGGTCGTCCGGTGGAACCCTGCGGCGGCCGAGCTGACGGACCACCCGGCGGACCGGGTCATCGGCAGGCCGTTGCCCTTCCCGCTGCCGGCGCCGGGGGAGAAGCTCACCTTCCAGCTCCCGTCCGGCCGATGGCTCGACGTGCTGTGCGCGGAGATCCGGGAGACGGGGGAGACCGTCGTCGACTTCCGCGACGTCACCAGGGCCAAGGAGCTGGAGGAGGCCAAGGACCTGTTCCTCGCCACCACCAGCCACGAGCTGCGTACGCCGATCACGATCGTGCACGGCTTCGCCAGCACGCTCGACTCGCGGTGGGACCACCTGTCCGACGAGGAGCGGCGTTCGGCGGTCCACACGATCGCCGAGCGCGCCCGCTCGCTCGGGCAGCTCATGGACCACCTGCTGCTCGGCGCGCGGGCGGGCGCGGAGGAGCTGAAGGTCAGGGTCGAGCCCTTCGACCTGGCCGCCCGGGTGCACGCGGCGACGCTCGGGCTGCCGGTGCTGTCCGACCGGCACCGGCTGGAGGTCGACATCCCACCCGATCTCCCCTTCGTGTACGGGGACGCGCTGGCCACCGACATCCTCCTCGCCCAGCTGCTGGAGAACGCGTTCAAGTACTCCCCCGACGGCGGCCTGATCCGGGTCGAGGCGTGGCCGGAGGACGACCGGGTCGTGCTGGTGGTGGACGACGAGGGAGTGGGCATCGCGGCGGGCGACCGGGAGCGGATCTTCGAGCGGTTCGTCCAGGCCGACAGCGGCAACCGGCGCAGGTTCGGCGGGGTCGGGCTCGGGCTCTACATCGTGCGCAACCTCGCCCGCGCCCAGGGCGGAGACGTCGCCGCGCTGGCCCGATCCGGTGGGGGAACCCGGATGCGGCTGGTGTTGAACTCCGCAGGATCTTCATCCTGATAAGACAGATCGGAGCGTGGCGTCACCACTTAAGGACTGAACTATTGTCCAATGTGCACAAGCTGTGATCCGGGGCACGGTTTCCCGGCCGAGTAAGCGGGGCATTTCGGTCGTACTGGCTTGTGCAGCAGGAACGGGGGATCGGGGAGGTGAGTGCGTCGAGCGTCGTGATGCTGCCGTACGCACCGTCGAGCGTCGCCGTCGCACGTCAGCGCCTCAGCGCCGATCTTTCGAGCGCGGGGCTGCTCGCCTCCGCTGTCGACGACGTCGTTCTGATCATGAGCGAACTGCTGAGCAACGCGCTGCGACACGCCCACCCTCTCCCGTCCGGGCAGCTCAAAGTGGCGTGGCTGTGCTCGGACACCCAGGTCGAGGTGGCCGTGAGCGACGGGGGCGCGTATACGGAACCCCGCGCGGGCCGCCCGACTCTCTCGTCCCTCGGCGGTCGCGGACTCGGCATCGTCGAATACCTGGCCGAGCGCTGGGGAGTGAGGCACGAGGAGGAGACGACCACCGTCTGGGCCGTCGTCCCCGCCTCATGGCCAGCCCAGAACGGGCATCACGAGCTGTCCGAAACACCGGTGCTGCGCGAGGTCGGCTGAGCGTCCCCGCCGCTACGCCGCGCCCATGTCGTCACGCTGCGCTTTCGCCGTCGCGCCGCCCCCTCCGCCGCCGCGCCGAGTGCTCTGCCGTCGCGCTGTGTGCTCTGCCGTCGCGTGCTCGCTGTCGCGCCGTTCTTCCGTCGTTACGCTTCGCCTCCGCCGCCGAAGGCGTGCTCCATGCAGGCCAGGTCGTCCCTGGAATCCCACGACTCGGTGACGATGAAGCCGAGCCGCTCGTAGAGAGCGATCGCGGTCGTCCGCAGGCCGTCCCCGCCGGCGTCCCCGGCCGCCCAGGTCACGATCACGTGGTCACGGGTCATGCTGTCAGCACTCCAGCTGCCCGCAGTCACGCCGTGCGCGGATAGAGCACGGCCCGCTCGGCCGTCGTCCAGGCGCTGCTCACGAGCAGGTAGACGCCCGCCGCGAGTGGGAGGAAGGCCGCCACGGCCACGGTCCAGAACGGTGTGAGGAGCTGGATGCGCCGCATCGGAGCCGTGGGCTCGACCTTGCGGGCGGCGATCACGGCCACGGCCACGAGCAGCGCCAGCAGCAGCGCGAACACCGCGACCGGCGGGCTGACCAGGCCCGCCCCGGCGACCGCGGCCGCGAGGTGCTCCCCCAGCGGCACGCCGAGCACGCTCTGCGCCAGCAGCAGGTTCGGGTGCCCCGCGATCACGGCGGCGGTGAACAGCCGGTAGGTCACCATGAAGAACGGTGACTGCGCGAACGCCGGAAGGTAACCGGTGAACTGGCCGACGCCCTCCTTGGCGTACACCGCGTTCACCTCACGCATGAGCCGCTGCGGGTCGTTCTTCCACCGCGTGCGGAGCCTGTCCACCTGGGGAGCGAGCCGCGTCCTGATCCGCTGGGCACGGGCGACGCGGACGCTCAGCGGCAGCAGCGACAGCCGTACGGCGAGGGTGACGAGGACGATCGCGAGCCCGCCGCCGGTGACCTGGCTGAGCGCCTCGATGAGCCGGTAGGCGGGGTCGAGCACGAAGTCGAACATGGGAAGCCTTTCGTCTGTGGCCTTCTGCCGATGGATGAGGGCATGACGAAAGCGCTCGCGACCGGATGGCCGGTCAGACGAGCGCGGGGCTTCTTGATGGTGCGCGGGGACGGGGACGGCCGGGCGCGCCGGGATCGCGCAGCCTGACCATCGCCGTCTCACCGGTGTACGACGGCCTGCCCGGCCCCTGACGCAGAACGGGGACGCCGGTCAGCCGGCAGAGCATCCAGGCGAAGACAAGGACGGCCACGCCGGCCAGGCCGGCCGCGGTCAGCGCGCCGGGGCCCGAGGGCCCGGCGGCCAACCCGGCCAGCAGCCAGACGAGCGATCCGACGGCGGCCTGGAGAGCGTTCACCTCAGCGGGACAGCTTCCCGACGACGGTGACCGCGACAACGACGACGAGGGCGATGATCCCGATGATGAACAGGAACTTCAGCGTCGCGAACAGTGCGGGGATCACGAGTCCGAACACCAGCCACAGGGCCAGGAGGATCCCCAGTACGGTCAGTACGGTACGGGCCATGGCCCCAAGGTACGCGGTGACACCGACAACCGCGAGCTTGATCCAGAATCGGTTCGCATACCCGCGATCCATGAGGTTTCACGTGAATCATCGTGTTTGGCGGCGAATGGTCAGGACTGCTCGCGTGGCCGGTTCTTACGAGACGGTGACGGGGCTCGGCCGGGTGGTCCGGCGGACGTACCGTTGAATCCGTGCCTGCGCCGAAGACTCCCCCGAATCCCGCCCGTGTCCTCGTGGTGGACGACGACCCCACCGTCGCCGAGGTGGTGGCCCGCTATCTGGAGCGGGACGGGCACGAGGTCGAGTGCGTGGGCGACGGGGCAGAGGCGCTGCGGCGGGCCCTGGCCGACCCGCCCGACCTGATGGTGCTCGACCTGATGCTGCCCAAGCTCGACGGCCTGCAGGTCTGCCGCAAGCTGCGGGAGCGGTGGCCCGTCCCGGTGATCATGCTGACCGCCCTCGGGGAGGAGATGGACCGGGTGGTCGGCCTGGAGACCGGCGCCGACGACTACGTGGCGAAGCCGTTCAGCCCGCGCGAACTGGCCCTGCGGGTGCAGTCCGTGCTGCGGCGGGCCCGCGGCGCACTGGTGCCGACGGGCACCGGAGTGTTGCGCGACGGCGACCTCGTGGTGGACGTCGGCGCCCACGAGGTGCGCCTGGGCGGAAAGGAGATCACGCTGACCGCCCGGGAGTTCGACCTGCTCGTCTACCTGCTGCGCAACCCCCGTCAGGCGTTCAGCCGCACGGCCCTGCTCGACCAGGTCTGGGGCTGGTCGTTCGGTGACTCCTCCACGGTGACGGTCCACGTGCGCAGGCTGCGGGAGAAGATCGAGGACGACCCCACCGATCCGCGCCGCATCGTCACGGTCTGGGGCGTCGGCTACCGCTACGAGCCCCTGCCGTGATCGTCCAGATCGTCGCGGTCGCCGCCGGCCTCGGCCTCGTCATCGCGGCCCTCGGTCTGGCGCTGCTGCGGGTGCTGCGCCGCCGGTCCATCGGCGTGATGCTCGCGGTCGTCGCTGCCGTGACGGTCGCCGCGACGCTGGCCGGGGTGGTCGCCATCACCCTTGCCATGATCATCGATGGGGGGCCGAAGAACATCGTGCTCAGTGTCGTCGCCATCGGTGGCCTGGTGGGCCTCGGCGTCGCGCTGGTGAACGCCCGCACTGTGGTGCACGCCAGCAGGAGCCTCGTCGGCGCGCTGGAGAGCGTGCCGCCCTCCGGCCGGTTCACCCCGCCGCGCGCGCCGCTCCCCGCCGAGCTGCAGACGATCAGCACCGCACTCGAGCAGGCGTACGAGCGGCTGCGGCTGGGCCACGAGCGTGAGCGGGCGCTGGAGAGCGCGCGCCGCGAACTGGTCGCCTGGGTGAGTCACGACCTGCGCACTCCCCTCGCGGGCATGCGGGCGATGGTGGAGGCACTGGAGGACGGGGTGGCCGACGACCCCGAGACCGTCAAGCGCTACCACGTCCAGATCAGGGTGGAGGTCGACCGGCTCGCGGGGATGGTGGAGGACCTGTTCGAGCTGTCGCGCATCCACGCGGGCACGCTGCGGCCCAGGCTGACCCGCACGGGGCTCGGCGACCTCGTCGCGGACACCCTCGCCGCCGTCGAACCGCTGGCCCGCGCCGAGGGCGTGCACCTGACCGGCGAGGCGGACCCGCGGGTCCCGGTGTCCGCGGACGCCGGGCAACTCGGCCGGGCCGTACGCAACCTGGTGGTGAACGCCATCCGCCACACGCCCGCCGGGGGCACGGTCGTCGTGCGGGCGGTGGCGGAGGGGACGATCGCCCGCCTGTCGGTGCTGGACGGCTGCGGCGGCATCCCGGAGGCGGACCTTCCCCGCGTCTTCGACGTGGCGTTCCGTGGCGAGGCGGCGCGGACGCCCGGGCCCGACGGCGGCGCCGGGCTCGGCCTCGCGATCGCGCGCGGCATCGTGGAGGCCCACGACGGCGAGATCGGCGTGGTCAACGAGGGGCCCGGCTGCCTGTTCACGATCACGCTGCCCCTGGCCTGACGGCGCGTCGGCCGACCTACGCGATCAGGTTCGCGTACAGGCCCCGGCAGGGACTCACTCCGGCTCGTTTCCCGCCGTCCCGCCCACAGTGAAGGGCGTGGTGACTCCCTCGTACATGAGGTGGGCGACCAGACCCTCCGTGGCGTGCGGCAGGTTGTGGCAGTGGTCCATCCAGATGCCCGGGTTGTCGGCGACGAAGGCGATGTCGTACGACTCGCCGGAACCGACTTCGAGCGAGTCCACCCACCAGGGGCTTCCCGTCGCGCGCACGCCGTCGCGGCTCAGCACCACGGCGTGGTGGCCGTGCAGGTGCATCGGGTGCGGCTCGCCGCTGTCGTTGACGATCCGCACCCGCACCACATCGCCCTCCGCGACGACGAACATCGGCACGTCGGGGAACATGTGACCGTTGATCGTCCACCAGATGCCGGGACGTCCGTCCAGGAAGCCCGGGCGGCGCCCGATCTCGTAGTCGAACCGCCGATCGGGCCGGTCCGGGTCGAACCCGAGCGGCGCCCGCGTGCCGTAGGAGAGCAGGTCCAGCGAGGTCGCGGGCCGGGGGACGGCGGGCACGTCGTACGACCGCGAGCCGAGCACGACGCCGGCCGGGCCGCCGATGTGCACCCGCACCGGCGAGCCGTCCTCGGGCATGGTCACCTCGATGTCGGCCCGGCCTCCCGCCGTGACCATCACGGCGGTGTCCCGTACGGGAGCGGGCTCGTGCAGGTCCGTGCCGTCGACGGCGGCGAGCCGGAACGGGGCGCCGGCGACCCATACGGGCGTCTGGCCGTTCTCCGTGTTGATCACCCGGACCCGCACCCGTTCGCCGGGGCGCGCCTCGGCGCGGACGTCTCCCTCCCGTCCGTTGATCGTGCGGACCCCGTCGTAGAGGTGCAGCAGCGCCACGACGTCGGCCGTGCCCGCCGGCGGTCGGGCAGCCGGGGTCACCACCAGGGCGCCGAGCAGACCGCGGCGCACCTGCTCGTGGGACATCTGGTGGGAGTGGTACCAGAAGGTGCCGGCCTGGCCGGCGACGAACCGGTAGGTGAACGACCTGCCCACGCCGACCGCGTCCTGGGTGACGCCGGCGACCCCGTCCGCAGCGTTGGGCACGTCGACGCCGTGCCAGTGCAGGGTGATGCCGTCCGGCACCGACTCGTTGACCAGGCGGACCTGCACCAGCTGCCCGGCGGTCGCGTGGATGACCGGGCCGGGCGAGGCGCCGTTCAGCGTGTATCCGTCCACGGAGTGGCCGCCGGCCAGCCGGAACCGCTGCCTGCGCGCGACCAGGGTGATCACGACGTCGGCCGCGCGGTCCTTGTCGGCCGTCAGCGACGTCAGGCTGCGCGCCGACGCCGGGTGCGCCGAGTGCCCGCTGTGCTCCGCGTGCGAGCCGTGCGCGGAGGTGTCCGCGGCGGCCACGTGGGTCAGGGCGCCGCCGTAGTCCGCGTACCCCATGTCCATGACGGAGTACGCGCCAGGCATGAGACTGTCCTGCCACATCCAGGCCGGCGGGCCGAGCAGGGCGATGGTCGCGGCGCCCGCCAGGGCGAGCCGGAGGCGGGCGCCGCGACGGCGAGTCCCTTCCATGCGCGATGTCGTCAGACGACGGTCTCGACGCGGGCGTGGGGCTGGGCGGTCGCGCCCGTGGCCGCCCGGCGGCCGCGGAGCGCGGCGTGGACGGCCGCGCCGAACAGCAGCAGCGCGTTCAGGCCGTGCAGGGCGCCCAGGGCGGTGATCTGGTGGCCGAGGAGGCCCAGGGTGACCTGGACCGCGACGAGCAGGACCACGAGGGCGGCCCCCTTGACCGCGCCGGGGATCTTCGCGAAGAACGAGGAGACCAGCAGGAGCAGCGCGATCGTGGGGATGACCATCATCCCGTTGATGCCGTGGACCACGAAGGCGAAGAACTCGGGGAACGCCATGTCGCCGCTCTCCGCGCTCGCCTTGTCGATCACTCCGCCCTGCTCGACGTACCTGAACAGCCCGGCGTCGCCGAGCACGACCATCATCGCCTGCACCGCGACCTCGGCCGCGACGAGTGCGGCCAGGACCTTGTAGACCAGCTTCATGACGCTTTTCCCATCCGGGACCAGGCGAGCCCTCCGACATCCGGGCTCCGCGGTCCTCTCCTGTGTCGGCCGGCGCCCGTCTTCGCGCGCCGGCCCTTACACAGAGGACGGTAGGAACGCCTCCATGGCGAACACTTAATGACGACTTCGGTGACTCTTGGCGTCGCCGGATCCGGTACGAAAACGCGGGGTCACACGTCGGTCTGGGGCTCCAGCTGCCCGCGCCAGGAGGGGATGCCGGGTGCGGCCTCCCGCTGGCGCGGGGTGAACGCCTCCGCCATGGCCCGGAACGTGGGGCACGGCCAGCGCCACATGCAGCTCCGGCACCGGAGAATCGGATTTGCCGGGTCGCTCGAGATGCCGCCCGCGTCTCTGGGCTGGTGCAGGTCGAGCAGCCGGATGCCGAGCTCGGAGAAGCTCAGCAGCTCCTCGCGCGCTTCGGAGAGGAAATCGAGGTCCTCGGCCGCCAGCCGGGCGCTGACCGGGACGTACCCCTCGCGGTTGACGAGGCCGCGCAGCGGCTCGGCCGCGTCGCGCCACGACGAGGCCTTCTCGGTGCGCACCTGGATGGTCTCCAGATGCTCACGCAGCACGCGCCGCTGTGGATCCTCGGGTATCTCAGTATTCATCTGCTCTCGGGCCCGCTGTGCTCGGCGCCCGCCCTCCTTTGCGAAGTGACGACCAAGACGCGGAGGTTCCGGGCCCTCCATCCGGCGACGCCGGTGTCGCATAGCGTCAAGCTTCGCGCACTCGGCGTTTACATGGGGCCGGAATCGGGGACAAAGGGCGGACGACTCTTCGACGATTACGATGGAGCGTGACCCGGGGCCGGGACGACGCTAGTGTGCGCCTCGTGGAGCTCAAAGTCGCGACGCAATCCCACGCCGGTCAGGCCGTCATGGCCGTCTTCGGCGAAATCGACCTATATACCGCGCCCCGGCTGCAGGCGGAGTTCACCCGCCTGTTGGAGACCGGGCCCGACCGGGTGGTCATCGACATGTCCGGAGTCGAGTTCTGCGACTCCACCGGCATGAACGTGCTGCTGTCGGCGCTCAAGCGGCTGCGCGAGCGGGGCGGCACGCTGGAGGTGGCGGCGCCGAGACCGGCGGTGCGTAAGATTCTCCAGGTCACGGGCCTGGACTCGGTGTTCACCGTGCACGACACGGTGCCCGCCGACCTGCTCACGGCCGAGCATCAGGGCTAGGCGCATGGGGGAGATGGCAGTGCCCGAGCCGGACACCGCGGTGGTGATCCCGGCGAAGGACGAGGCCGACAGGATCGGCGCCACCGTGACCGCCGCCCTGAAGCTGCCCGGTGTGGATCTCGTGGTCGTGGTCGACGACGGCTCGTCCGACGAGACCGGCCGGGTGGCCAGGGCGGCGGGCGCCCGGGTCGTACGGCACAGCCGCAACCGGGGCAAGGCGGCGGCGATGGAGAGCGGCGCCGAGGCCGTGCGCCTCCTGGACGAGGACCATCCCCGGCACCTGCTGTTCCTCGACGCCGACCTGGGCGAGACGGCGGCGGCGGCTCTCCCGCTGATCACGCCGGTGCGCGACGGCGAGGCCGACATGACCATCGCGAAGTTCGCGACCAGGGTCAAGCTCGGCGGGCACGGCATCGTCGTACGGGTGGCCCGCGACGGCATCAAGAGGCTCACCGGCTGGGAGGCCACCCAGCCGCTCAACGGGCAGCGGTGTCTCACGCGGGAGGCCTTCGAGGCGGCCCGGCCGCTCGCCCACGGCTTCGGCGTCGAGACCGGCATGACCGTCGACCTGCTCAAGAAGGGCTTCCGGGTGGTCGAGGCCGAGGTCGAGATGTCGCACCGGGCGACCGGCACCGACTGGCGCGCCCAGTTGCACAGGGCCAAGCAGCTCCGCGACGTCGGCCTGGCCCTCGCCGCCCGTGACCCCTTGATGCCCCCGATCCGTCGCCACCTCCCCTGACCCCCCGCCGTGATCTTGTAGAGATGTCGCAGGTGGGCGCCTGTGAGACGTGACCAGTGCAAGATCGCGAAAGGGATAGCCCCTGGTCGACGCCGCCACTTGCGACAAAATCCAAGATCACGGCGTGGGTGTGGTGGAATTTGCGGGTGGATTCGCGGGGGCGTGCTCGGATCGCCGCCCGGCTGGCCCCGGCCGCCGGCGGCCTTTCGATCGTCCTCACGATCACGATCGGGGTCCTCGGGCCGTCGGCGATGGTGCCCGGGCTGCCCGGACCGTCATGGCAGCCCCCCTACTCGCTCGATCTCGCGCCCAATGGTCATCTCGTCGTCGCGCTGGCCGCCGCGGCGCTCGTCCTCGGCACGGCAGGCCTGGCCGCCGGCCTCGCGTACGCCGACCGGATGCCGCGGGCGCGCACGCTGGTCGTCGCCGGGTGCGCCGCCGCCGCGGTCCTCGCGTTCCTGCCGCCCTCCGGGTCGGCCGATCACCTCAACTACGCCGCGTACGGCCGGATGGCGGCCCTCGGCCACGACCCGTACCTGACGGTGCCCGCCGACCTTCCCGCCGATCCCGTCATCGGCCGGGTGGAGGAGTGGACCAGGACGCCCAGCGTGTACGGCCCGGTCGCGACGGCCGTGCAGGCGCTGGCGAGCCACGTCGGGGGTGACTCGGTCCGCCTGACGGTCTTCGTGATGGCTTTGGTCAACGCCGCCGCCTTCGTCGCCACCGGCCTGCTGCTCCACCGGGCCGCCGCCGGCGATCCCGTACGGCAGCGCCGCGCGGCACTGCTGTGGACGGCCAACCCGCTGCTCGTCTACGAGCTCGTGGCCGGGATGCACCTCGACACCGTGGCGATCGCGTTCGTCGTGGCGGGGCTGGTCGCCCGTAGGGGCGTGCCGCTCGGTCTGGGGGTCGCGGTCAAGGCCACCGTGGGCCTGGTGGCGCTGGGCACGGCGTGGGAGCTGCGCAGGAGCCCCCGGCGGCTCGCCCTGGTCGCCGGGCTGGCGGCGCTGACCGTGGTCGTGGCCTATCTGCTGGCCGGGCCGCACTCGCTCGACCAGCTGCTGAACGCCAGCAAGTCGGTCTCGCTCGCCACACCGTGGAAGCTCGCGCAGAGGGCGCTGCAGGCGCTGTTCGGTCCCGGGGCCTACCGGGCCTGGATCCAGGCCGGGTCGCTGCTCCTGCTGGCCGCGCTCGCCGTCCTCCTCCTGCGAGGACGTCCCGTCACCGAGCGCGAGGGGCCGGTCGTCGCCCTGGCCGTCGCCGTGGCCTGGCTGTTCGCCACGCCGTACGCGCTGCCCTGGTATGACGGGCTGGGCTTCGCGCTGCTGGCCCTGGTCGCGTGGCCGGGCCTGGAGGCGTTCCTGGTCGCCCGGCTGGCCGTGCTCGCGTCCGCCTACCTCCCCGCGCGTCAGGCGGACCAGCCGGACGACCTGGGGTGGCTCGTCGACGTGGTCAGAGGCTGGGTGGCGCCGTCGCTCCTGCTGGCGCTGACGATCGCGCTGCTGTGGTGGGCGTCGCGGTCTGGAGCGCGTGTACGGACGCCGCCAGCGCCAGCGGCACCGCGACCGTCAGGGCCATCGCCGGAATCGCGATTCCCGAGTCGTTGATCAGGAACCCGGCGAACGCCGAGGTCAGCGCGCCGAACAGCCCGGCCCGCAGCTGCGGCGCCCGCTCGTAGGCCAGGCTCAGCGCGGGCGCGCCCCACCGGGACGGCCGGGCCAGCACGAGGAACAGGAACGCCAGCGCGACCAGCGACAGCAGCGTCAGCGGGAGGTTGCCCAGCGTGTGGAGCATCGCCCCGAGCTTGCGTCCGACGACCGAGCCGCCCTCGCCGCCGATGATCTGCTGGACGAACGCCCCGAGGTGGGTGCGCCGGTCGGCGGGGCGCAGCCAGTCGGCCACCGCGATCAGCGAGATGAGCACGACCCCCGCCATGGCGACCAGCCCGAGCCGGAGGACCGACACCCGCCTGCCCGTGACCATCAGCACGCACACCGCCACGCCGAGGACGAACGACGGCACCCCGCCGAAGTCCGCGCCCCACGTCGGCCAGCCGTCCCCGGCGATCGCGAGCAGGCCGTACGCCACGCAGACGGCCACGGCGAGCCTCGGCCGGCGGCGCAGCGCGCAGGCGACGGCCGCCAGGAGCAGGATCGTGCCGGTCGAGTAGACGGCGAAGGCCATGTTGCCGAAGCCGTAGAACCTGCCGCCGGTCACGGGCTCGTAGCCGGCCACCGCGTTCACCTGCAGCCGCGAGCCCGTCACCACGTCGGCGAGGAGCGCGAGCGAGCTGATCCCGGCGACCACGGCGGGCGGCCCCAGCACGTGGCGGCGCCACGGCCCGGCGTACGCGAGCCCGGCCACCAGGACGGCGAAGCCCAGGATCGTGCCGAGCAGGGCGGGCATCGGGTGCGCGAAGCCCCACCACGGCACGAGCTGCGCCAGGAAGATCGACACCGGGAGTGCGCCGCTGACCGTCGCGACGACCCGCGTGGTCGTCGGCATCCGCCGATAGCGCCTGATCATGAGCGCGGCCAGGCCGTAGAAGAGCAGTTGCGCGGCGACCAGCGTGATGAAGAACGGCTCCCTGACCTCCCTCAGCACCTGGCTCGCCAGGTCGGCGTCGGCCAGCTCGGCCACCGAGGGCGCGTCGCCGCCCCCGGACCATGCCCTGCCGACCGCGCCTTCGGGAGTGGGGACGCCGAGCAGGTGCGTGACCGTCGTCGTGACGTCGGTGATCGTGACCAGCGCCCGCTGCCGGGTCGAGGCCGCGGTCAGCGACCCGTGCCCATACGGCCCGCCGGAGGCGATCGCGACGTGCAGGTGGGCTATGGAACCGGAATCGGACAGTCCTGCCACGAGCACGGCCGAACCGGCGGGCACCCTGGCGAGCACCTCGGCGACGGTCCGGTCGGCCGCGCTCACGGCCGCCCGCCGCGCCTGTCCACGCGAGTCGTCGGCCCAGGCTCTGGTGATCTCCCCCGCCTCGGCGACCACGAGGGCGTACGGCGTGAGGTCGGGCAGCGCGGCGGGGGTCGCGGCGTAGGTCGCGACCCTGCCGGACCGGTCGGCGGCGGCCAGGGCGGCCCCCGGGCCGATGGCGGCGATCTTCCCCCCGGCGGCGGTCACGGCGTCGGCGAGGAGCCCGAGCCGGGCCTTGAAGGGACTGGCCTGCTGCGCGGCGACCAGCTCTGACCAGTTCGGGATCGTCGCCGCGCCGCCGGCGGCGGTGACGGGCTCCGGAAGGGGCGCGCAGCCCGGGCCGGGAGCCGTGGCCCGCTGGCCCGCGGAGAACGTCAGCCAGCCGGCGGCCGGACAGGTGACCGGCAGACCCTCGGGAGGGACCGCCCTCGTGGACAGCGACGCGCTGGAGCCGCGGGCGGCCAGCCCCCACAGCGCGGGGGTCCGCCGCGGGTCGAGGTCGTCCCAGCGGAGGCCGGGCACCCCGATCACCACGACCCGGCCCGTCACCGCGGCGGCCTGCCGTGCGGCCGACGCGGGAGCGGCGGGCAGGACGAGGGCCGCCACGACGAGCACCAGGATCGACGCGAAGAACCCCGCCAGCCTGCCACGCACTGTTCCGTGCTCCCTCATGATCGATAACGGTGCGGACACGGTCCACGGTAGCCTGCCTGGTCATGACGACTGGCCGCATCGCCGGGGCCCGCCGGCCCGCCTGGGCGTGGGCGCTCGCCCTGGTGGCGCTGGCCGCCGCGGCGTCGCCGCTCATCGCCTACTGGCTGACCAATCCCGAGGACCAGCGTCTGGTGGACCTGGACGTCTACCGTACGGGCGGCTGGGCGCTGCTGCGGGGCCTGCCCGTCTACGACGTGATCACGCCCGCTCCCCAGCTGCTGCCGTTCACCTATCCGCCGGTGGCCGCGATGCTGGCGGTGCCGCTCGCCATGATGTCGTGGCCGGTCGCGCAGTGGGTGTGGACGGTCGCCCTCGTCGCCGTGCTCGCCGTGACCGTCCGGCACGCCTTCCGGGCCTTCCTGGACGGCGTGCGGGGCGCCCTGGCCGCGCCGCTGCTGTTCGCCGTGCTGTGCGCCGCGTGCACCTATCTCATGCCGATCAGAGACCAGTTCAGGTTCGGCCAGGTGGACCTGTTCCTCCTGGCGTTGTGCCTGCTCGATTGCGTGGTGCGCAGGCCGTGGTGGCCGCGCGGCATGCTGATCGGCATCGCCACGGCGGTGAAGCTCACCCCCGGGGTGTTCCTCGTCTACCTGGCGATCACCGCCTTCCCCGCCCGGGAGGGGGATGAAGGACAGCGCCGGGCCCTCTTCATGGCGGTGTTCACGGCGGCCCTGCTCACACTGCTGCCGTTCCTGGTGATCTTCGACGACGCCCGGGACTTCTGGTTCGGGGCGCTGCTCGACTCCGAGCGCCTCGGCGCGAACGCCGCCACCACCAACCAGTCGCTGCGCGGCATGCTGCTCAGGCTCTACCTGCCCGGCTGGCTGACCACGGTGCTCTGGCTCGCCGCCGTCGCCCTGATCGGCTGGTACGGCTTCCGCCGCGCCCGCCGGGCGTACCTGGACGGCGACGTGACGACGGCGGTGGCGCTCACCGGGCTGATGGCGGTGCTGCTTTCGCCGGTGGCCTGGATCCACCACATCGCCTGGGTCGTGGTCGTGCTCGCGGCCCTCGCCGGGTCCGGGCGCGACCGGGTACGGCTTCTGGTCGCGGCGGGCGTGTGGCTCTACTACGTGCTGCCCATCCCGTGGTGGGGAGTGTCGCTCAAGGCGCTGGAGATACCCCTGCTCAGCCCGGTCGCGGGCAAGATCGTGCAGAACGCCTTCGGCCTCGGCGCGATCGGCCTGGTCTGGCTCCTCGGGGAGTGGTTGCCCCGGCGGCGGGCCGCTGTCGCCGTTCCCGCTGCGGCCACTTGACCAATTCATTACGCTCGGTGCCGTGCTGGTTACCGTTGTGGAGATGGCCGCTGTGCTGGCGGGGGCGACAGGCGCGACCGTCGGCCTGATCGCGCTGCGCGCCGCGCGCCGTTCCGTGGGGGTGTGCCTGGACGCCCTGGACCGGCGGGCCGCCGTCGACGGCCCGGTGGACAGCAGGGCGATCCGCGACGTGGCGCTGTATCGATATGACGCGCTCGACGAGATGACCGGCAGGCTGTCGTTCTCGCTCGCCCTCATCAACGGCTTCGGCGACGGCGTCGTGCTGACGTCGATCAACGGACGCACCGAGACCCGCACGTACGCCCGTGCCGTACGCGGGGGGAAGGGGCTGCAGCCGCTGTCGCCGGAGGAGGAGCACGCCGTGCGCGCCGCCAGGCTCGGCATCGGGCCGGAGGTCGAGCCGCAACGCCTCCCCCACTGAGCAGCCGGGACGGCGGTTCGCGGGCGAAAGCCGGTCGGCGCAGGGGAGTCTCCGCACGCCTGCCATACCGACCTGCGGATACCCTTGGGGACATGTCGAAGCTCGCGTACCTGGGGCCTCAGGGCACCTTCTGTGAGGCAGCCCTGCGACTCCTGGAGCC
Organism: Microbispora rosea; assembly: GCF_044460045.1. Lineage (NCBI taxonomy): Bacteria > Bacillati > Actinomycetota > Actinomycetes > Streptosporangiales > Streptosporangiaceae > Microbispora > Microbispora rosea. The sequence continues at coordinate 751,002 of NZ_JBITJO010000001.1, forward strand.
GGATGCCGAGCGCCTGCCCTGCGCCAACGTCGGAGCCGCGCTCGACGCCGCCCGCGACGGCGAGGCGGACGGCGCGGTGGTCCCGCTGGAGAACTCGGTCGAGGGGGCGATCACGCAGACCCTCGATGAGCTGGCCGGGGGGAGGCCGCTCCACATCACCGGCGAGTGGCTGCTTCCGGTCGAGTTCTCCCTGCTGGTGCGGCCCGGCACCGAGCTGGCCCAGATCAAGCGGGTCATCACCCACCCGGCGGCGCACACCCAGTGCCGCGGGTTCATCGAGCGCGAGATGCCCGGCGCCGTGGTGATCGCGGCCTCGTCGACGGCCGCCGCCGCGCAGGAGGTCTCCTCGCCCGAGTCTCCGTACGACGCGGCGATCAGCCCGGCCATCGCCGGGGAGTACTACGGGCTCGACGAGATCGCCTCGGACATCGGCGACCGCTCCGACACCGTCACCCGGTTCATCAGGGTGAACCGTCCGGGGCAGCTGCCCGCGCCCACCGGCGCCGACCGCACCTCGCTCGTGGCCTTCCTGCGGGACGACCACCCGGGCGCGCTGCTCGAGATGCTGAGCGAGTTCGCGGTGCGCGGGGTCAACCTGACCCGCATCGAGTCGCGTCCCACCGGCGACGGCATCGGCCGCTACTTCTTCCACTTCGACTTCGAGGGTCACATCGCCGACGCACGGGTCGGCGAGGCCGTCTCCGGCCTTCACCGGCTCTGCGACGACCTGCGTTTCCTCGGCAGCTATCCGCGGGCCGACCGGGTTCCGACGCAGATCAAGGAGGGTACGGGCGACACGGACTTCGCCGAGGCCGCCGAATGGCTCGGAAAGATCCGCGCCGGGCTCGCTTGACGGGCGGGAGCCGCACCGGCTCCGGTAGCCTTTGAGCCGTGATTGACCTGCGAACCCTTCGTGAGGACCCTGACCGGCTCCGGGCGTCGCAGCGCGTCCGCGGCGAGGACGACTCGGTCGTGGAGACCCTGCTGTCGCTCGACGAGCGCCGCCGTGCCGCGCTCAACAACTTCGAGTCGCTGCGCGCCGAGCAGAAGAGCATCGGCAAGTCGGTGTCCCGCGCGTCTGGAGACGAGCGCCAGGCGCTGCTCGACCGGGCGAAGGAACTGGCCGCGCAGGTGAAGGCGGCCGAGACCGAGGCCGCCGCGCTGGCGAGCGAGCTTGACGAGCTGCTCATGACCGTCCCGAACTTCGTCGAGGAGGGCGCGCCCTCCGGCGGCGAGGACGACTACGTGGTGCTGGAGGAGGTCGGCGAGAAGCCGGTCTTCGACTTCGAGCCCCGCGACCACGTCGAGCTGGGCGAGCTGCTCGGCGCGATCGACACCGAGCGCGGGGCCAAGGTGTCCGGCGCCCGGTTCTTCTTCCTCAAGGGCGTCGGCGCGCGGCTGCAGCTCGGGCTGCTCAACATGGCGATCCAGCAGGCCGTCGAGGCCGGCTTCACGCCGATGATCACGCCCGTTCTGGTCAAGCCCGAGGCGATGGCCGGCACCGGCTTCCTCGGCGCCCACGCGAGCGAGGTCTACCGGCTGGAAGCCGACGACCTCTACCTGGTCGGCACCAGCGAGGTGCCGCTTGCGGCCTACCACTCCGACGAGATCCTGGACCGGGCGGCGCTGCCGATGCGGTACGCCGGCTGGTCGTCCTGCTTCCGGCGCGAGGCCGGGTCGTACGGCAAGGACACCCGGGGGATCATCCGCGTCCACCAGTTCGACAAGGTGGAGATGTTCTCCTACTGCCGTCCCGAGGACGCGCACGAGGAGCACCTGCGGCTCCTCGCCTGGGAGAGGGAGATGCTGGAGAAGGTCGAGGTCCCCTACCGCGTGATCGACGTGGCGGGCGGCGACCTCGGCTCGTCGGCGGCGCGCAAGTACGACTGCGAGGGCTGGGTGCCCACGCAGGGCCGCTACCGCGAGCTCACCTCGACCTCCAACTGCACCGACTTCCAGGCCCGCCGGCTGAAGGTGCGCTACCGGGACGAGGACGGCAAGCCGCAGCACGTGGCCACGCTCAACGGCACGCTGGCGACCACCCGCTGGATCGTGGCGATCCTGGAGAACCACCAGCAGGCCGACGGCTCGGTGGTCGTCCCCAAGGCGCTGCGGCCGTACGTGGGACTCGACGTTCTGGAGCCGCTGTCGCGGTAGAAGACCCACGGCTCTGATCGAGGACCTCCGGATGTGGTGCCGCCCACCGCGTCCGGGGGTCTTCGCGTCTCACGGTGACGTTCTGCGGCGGGTTCCGGGATAGCCACCCGCGTCGGTGGGGAATGCCTCCATCGTCCGCCGAAAGCGGAATCCGCACCTTTGATGGCAGGACCGTCAGATGTGATGTAAATCTCGTGGTTCGGAGGGCATCCGAGCGTCGAGAAGGCCTCCGTTCGTGAAACTTTCATGCGCTCGGCCTTCCGGGGGTCCGCCCCCCGGCTCACGGCCGGGCGCCCCCGGACATGCGAAAGGCGGGGCTCGCAACCGCGAACCCCGCCTTCGTCAAGTCAGGTCAGATGCCCCGGACGTTCGACGCCTGCGGACCCTTCGGACCGGCGATGACCTCGAACTCGACCCGCTGGCCGTCCTCGAGGTTGCGGTAGCCGCTGCCCGTGATCGCGGAGAAGTGCACGAACACGTCGGGCTCGCCGCCGTCCGGTGCGATGAAGCCGAAGCCCTTCTCAGCGTTGAACCACTTGACGGTTCCCTGAGCCATTACTGCTCTCCCTAAGGAAGTGAATCTTGGGGACCACACCTCGTGGACCCCGGGTGTGTCGCACAGCTCCCCGGGTGGCTCATACAGTCAAACTGGTTTTCGCTACGGGAACAGCTAATACAACGCCTTCACATCTAACACTATGTAGCCCGTTGGTGTTCCACGTCCGGCGGAGATTTCTCGCCCTACGTGTGGCAGAGGGCATGGCACGGCATGTCTCGGTGCACACTGGAACCTGTCATGACCTGCCCCCGCCTCGTCGCCACGGACCTCGACGGCACAGCCCTGCGCACCGACGGATCGATCTCTCCACGCACCGCCGCCGCCTTCGCCCGGGTGGAGGAGTCCGGCGGCACTCTCGTCTTCGTGACCGGGCGGCCGCCCCGGTGGATGCACAGCGTCGCGGGAGCCGTACGGCACCGCGGGCTCGCGATCTGCGCGAACGGCGCGCTCGTCTACGACCTCCACACCGAGGAGATCGTCGAGTCGCACCTGATCGAGGCTGACGTGCTCGAAGAGTGCGTCGCCCGGCTGCGTCAGCACGTGCCCGGTCTCGCGTTCTCCGTCGAGTACGAGGGGGGCTTCGCGCACGAGTCCGACTACGCGCTGGGGCGCTGGGACGCCCGGGAGCTGTCCTACGGGCAGATGGTGGCCGTCGCGGCGCTGACGTCCCGGCCGTGCGCCAAGCTGCTCGCACAGCACCCTTCGATGGACCCCGACGAGTTGCACCGCGGGGTGCTGGAGATCGTCGGCGACATCGTGACTCCGACCCACTCCAGCGGGCGGGCGCTGATCGAGATGAGCGCGCAGGGTGTGACGAAGGCCACGGCGCTGGCCACGCTGGCCGAGGAGCGGGGGATCAAGCCCGCGGAGGTGGTCGCCTTCGGCGACATGCCGAACGACCTGCCGATGCTGATCTGGGCCGGCACGTCGTACGCCGTGGCGAACGCCCACCGCGACGTGCTGGCCGCCGTCGATCACGTGACGGCGGCCAACAACGACGACGGTGTGGCGGTCGTCCTCGAGACCCTGTTCTGAGTCGGCGGGGTATCGGGGGTTACAGGTAAGGGCCGCCCGCGCGGTGGCCCTGGTCGTCCTGCCCGGTCTGGGGCATCCCGCCGGGGAGTGCGCGGCGCATCTGCTCCAGCTGCGCCCGGGCGGCCATCTGCTGCGCGAACAGCGTGGTCTGGATGCCGTGGAACAGGCCCTCCAGCCAGCCGACGAGCTGGGCGTGCGCGACTCTCAGCTCAGCGTCGCTCGGCGGGGTCTCGTTCTCGTCGCTGAACGGCAGGGACAGCCGTTCCAGCTCCGCGACCAGTTCGGGGGCGAGGCCCTCCTCCAGCTCCTTGATGGAGCTCTGGTGGATGTCCTTGAGCCGCTTGCGGCTGGCCTCGTCGAGGGGAGCCGCCCGCACCTCCTCCAACAGCTGGCGGATCATGCTGCCGATCCGCATGACCTTGGCGGGCTGCTCCACCAGGTCGGCGACGGACCGCTCCTCGTGCTCGCCATTACCGTTGCCGCCGGAGACCGAAAGGCCCTGCGGACCCACGACCACGATCTGCGGCGTGCTCTCGTCTGCGTTCATCGATCGCTTACAACTCCTGATTCGCCGGGGCACACCGTGCTCACCCCTTCAACTTAACTCACCTGACCAGCAGCAGCTTTCCGATGTGTTCACCCTCCTCGAGCATCTGGTGGGCGCGGGCGGCCTGGTCGAGGGGGATCCGTTCGTGCACCACGGGCCGTACGGCTCCGGCGGCGACGAGCGGCCACACGTTGTCCACCACGCCCCGGCAGATCACGCCCTTGTCGTCCACCGGACGGTTGCGCAGCGCGGTCGCCTGGACCGAGGCCCGCTTGGCGAGCAGCGTGCCGAGGTCGAGCTCGCCCTTCGCGCCGCCCTGCATGCCGATGACGACCAGGCGGCCGCCGGTGGCGAGGGCGCGCAGGTTCCCGGGCAGGTACTTCGCGCCGATGATGTCGAGGATGACGTCGGCCTGCCCCTCGAACCGCTCGGCGAAGTCCTCCTCGCGGTAGTTGACGCCCTCGTCCGCGCCGAGCTCGCGGCAGCGCGCGAGCTTGTCCGCGGAGCCGGCCGTCACGAGCACGCGGGAGCCGTACGCCTTGGCGAGCTGGACGGCCATGGTGCCGATGCCGCTCGCGCCGCCGTGGACGAGCAGGGTCTCGCCCTTGCGCAGGCGGGCGGTCATGAAGACGTTCGACCACACCGTGCAGGCGACCTCGGGAAGACCGGCGGCCTCGTCCAGCGCGACGCCCTCCGGTACCGGCATCACCTGCTGCCAGGGCACCGCCACCCGTTCGGCGTACCCGCCGCCGGCCAGCAGGGCGCAGACGCGGTCGCCGGGCGCGAGATGGGGGACGTTCTCGCCCACTTCGACGATCGTGCCGGAGCATTCGAGCCCCGGGATCTCGGAGGCCCCGGGCGGCGGCGGGTAGAAGCCGCGGCGCTGGAGCAGGTCCGCCCGGTTGACGGCCGAGGCGGCGACGTCGATGAGCACCTCACCTGCGCCGGGACGCGGGTCGGGCACTTCCTTCCAGGCCAAAACCTCAGGTCCGCCGGGTTCGGAAATCACGATCGCACGCATGTGACCTAAAGTAGCGTGGCGGAGAACTCGGCGGTTGCCCGCATTCACCGTATTACGTGGCGCTAATCTGCAATGTGTTTGCTACCCCATTAGCCCAGCCCGAGGGGGTACACGGTGGCGAGACATGATCGTGAGGATCCGCATTCTCTCGAGGACCAGCTGGCATGGCTTGACGCGATCAAGGAAATGCCCGACGAGGTGGAGATAGCGGTCAGCGCGGTTACCTCCGCCACGCTCGCGTCTCCACAGCCGCCACCGCCCGCCGACTCCGAGCCCGCCTCGCCGTACCCGGCCGACCCCTGGAGCCTCGTCCCGGCCGAGCCCGCGTCCGGCGGCCTGCTCCGCGGCGCGGCCGACGGCGCGACCGGCTCCGCGTACGGCGCCCCGACGCAGGAGGACGCGCAGACATCCGAGTCGTCGTCCACCGGTCCCGTCCGCGATCCCCTCTTCGACCCTGACTATTCGGGGCGTTTTGGGCGTGAAAGCGGCGAAAAGTCCGGTTTTGGGGCTGGCTATGGCGCCGACTCGACCTACGGCGACACGAACTTCCGCGACACGACGGCCTTCGGCGACTCGAGCTTCGGCGACTCGGCCTTTGGCAACTCGAGCTTCGGTGACTCGGGTTACGGTGACTCGGGTTTCGGCGACACGACGAACTTGAGTGACACCGCGGCCTTCGGCGATACGACGGCCTTCGTGACCAGGCCCGCGCCCTCGCCTGGGTCCTCGCCTGCGGACTCGCGTGAGGACGCGCCGGCCGAGCCGCCCACCGCGAGCACCGCGTTCGGCACGCCGCCGGAGACGAGGAGCGAGGAGCCCGCCACCTCGACGGGGCCGGTGAACGCCCCGTCGTTCGGCTCGTCGTTCGGTAGTGGGGCGGCGTCGGAGTCGTCCTCCGAGCGGACGCCGGACCGTACTGTCGAGCCGTCGTTCCCGGGGTCCTCCGACGCCTCTTCCGGCTCGGGACCGGAGTCTTCCAAGGACACCTCGAACGCGACGCAGGAGACGCCGGGCGACGACCAGGCCTCAACGGACGACGACGGCCACCCCGCCCCGCAGCCGGGCGGGCTGAGCGGTCCCTCGTCCTTCACCACGCCCCTGTTCGGTGACGCCTTCCCCGGCTCCCCTGCGGACACCGACGCGTACAAGAACCTCGGCGCGTTCTCCGGCAGCGAGTCGGCCACGCCCTTCGCCTCCCCGGCGTCCGGCACGTCGTCCACCAAGGAGTCGCTGCGGGGCTGGCTGGAGCCGGCCGTGCCGGTGCCGGCCGCCCAGCAGGAACCTGCCGTCCCCGACGAGCCGGAGGAGCCGCCCGCGCCACCGGAGATCCCGTCTCCGTTCGCCACCCCACGGGCCGAGGCCGTGCCGGACTTCGCGGACGACCGTTTCACCGGCTCCCTGCGGGACGATTTGGCCGCCGAGGAGCGGAAGCCGTACGAGCCGGGTCCGGTCGCGGCGCCGGCACCTCCGCCCCCGCCCGCGCCGTCGCCTCAGCCCGCACCGGCACCGGTGCCGTCGCCGTCGCCTCAACCCGCGCCCGAGCGCGCCTCGGCGCCGAGCCCCGCACCGGCCGAGGCGCCGGCCGTGGAACGGGACGCGGTGGCGGAGCGGGAGGCGTACCAGCCCCCGCGCCGGCCGGCTCCCGCCTCCGCCTTCAGTTCGCCCGCGCGTACGACGGGGAAGTCGGCGGGGTCGAAGCCGACCGCCGACAGCCTCGATCCGGTCACCCTGCTGAGGGGCCGGCGGAACGCTCCCTCGACGGGCTGGCGGCGGCTGATCTACAAGGCGTCCGCCGGGATAATCAAACCGGGTGAGGCCCCGGAGGTGCGGCGGCGTCGTGAACTCGTGCAGCGCGCCCGCACACCCGTCGCCACCGGTCACCACCGGGTTGCCGTGCTCAGCCTCAAGGGCGGGGTGGGCAAGACCACGACGACCGTCGGGCTCGGCGCTACGCTGGCGCAGGTGCGCGGCGACCGCGTCATCGCGGTCGACGCCAACCCCGACCGTGGAACGCTTTCCGACAAGGTCGAGCTGGAGACCTCGGCCACCGTGCGCGACCTGCTGAACGAGCGCGCGCAGATCAAGCGGTACGTGGACATCCGGGCCTTCACCTCGCAGACCCCCTCGCGGCTGGAGATCCTGGCGTCGGACCGCGACCCGTCGGTGTCGGAGGCGTTCAGCGCCAAGGACTACCACGCGGTGGCGAATGTGCTGGAGAACTTCTATTCCATCTGCATCACCGACTGCGGCACCGGTCTCCTGCACTCCGCCATGTCGGGTGTGCTCGGCATGGCCGACCAGATCGTGCTGGTCAGCTCGCCGTCCGTGGACGGCGCCCGGGCGGCCTCGGCCACACTGGACTGGCTGGAGGCGCACCACTATGGCGACCTCGTCCGGGCCGCCACCGTGGTGCTCTGCAGCGTACGGCCCCGGTCGAAGTCCACCGTGGACCTCGACAAGCTGGAGGCGCACTTCGCCGCCCGCTGCCGCACTGTGGTCCGCGTGCCGTACGACGCCCACCTGGAGGAGGGTGCGGAGATCGACCTGGACCGCCTCCAGCAGGCCACCAGGGACGCCTACCTTCGTCTGGCGGCGTCCGTGGGCGACGGCTTCGCCGGGCCACAGGCGCTGGCCGCGCCCAGGTTCTCGGAGATCCCGGACCACCTGTAAGCGAGGATGATCTCTTTCGCGGTCGCGGTCGTGTACCGGAGAGTGAGAGACTAGGCTGCTGCGTGGCGCCCCAGCGTGGGCGCCGGGGAGAGCTCGCCTAGTGGACGATGGCGGCGGTCTTGAAAACCGCTAGGCCGGGTGACCGGTCTCGTGGGTTCGAATCCCACGCTCTCCGCTCAACCAGCCAAAACGGCGTCTGACCAGCGACTTCGGTCGGTTCAGACGCCGTTGATCGTTTCAGCCATGCGCAGCCGTACGCCACCTTGAGCAACCCTCGGCCGCTGTCCACGTTATATTCACGGGATGATCTTGGGGTGGCAGGCGCATTCCCCACGTACTCTGTCGGCTTCGTTTACGTCCTAAGCAACAAGGCGATGCCAGGCCTCGTCAGGGTGGGAATGACGAGCCATCTCACCGAGGATTGCGGCCTCCGCTCCGACTGTCTATTCGACCGGCTGCCCAAGGCCAATGCGGCGTTGACGAGGGAATCGGCCGCCTGGCGGCCTTAAGCTCCAGGTCGGCCTGCCACCGAGAAAAGTCTGGTTGGTCACTGCGAAGGCAACCGAGGGCACGAGGTCGAGAAGCTGCCGAGTTCGATGTGGGCGGCGCCGTGGTTGAGCGGCATCCATCCTCGGGATCGAGGACTTACGCGCGCTCGCGACCGTGCTCGCCAAGCAGATACTCGTCGAGCTAACCGGGCTCCGCGAGGAGCCCCTCCGGGAAACGCCCCGCCTTCGTGAAGAGAGGCGGGGCGTTTCGTGCGAACCGAGAGTCGTCAGACGATGACCGGGCGCGGCGTCTCGACGGCGAGTTCAGCGTCGACGAGGTCGTCCCATGCCGCCAGGGTCAGGCTGAGTCCGTCATCCGCGATGTCCTCGGCCCGCAGGCACAGGCGGCCGACGAGCCGGTTCAGCTTGTTCAGCTCGCTGAGCAGGGCCTGACGTCGGCCCCGGCGGTCATGGAGAACCTCTTCGCGAGCAGCACCCTGGCCACCTGAGGTTGGCCTGGGTGACCACTGCGCGCGGCTCTCACCGGGGCTGTTCGGCTGCGTGGATCTCCTGGAAGACCTGCCGGGCGATCTGATAGCTGTCGAAGGCCCGGGCGGCGCCGGCGTACGCCTCGATGTGGATGAACGCCTCGACGATCTCTTGTGGAGTGACTCCGTTGCCGAGTGCGATGCGGAGCTGTCCGCGCAGCGGTTCGAGCGTGCCCAGGGTGGCGGCGATCGTCACGGAGATGATGGCGCGGGTGCGGGTGTCGAGGACGTCGGTGCGCGGCCATGCGTCGCCGAAGGTGTGCAGTGTGGCCAGGCGCGTGAAGTCCGCGGCGTTGGCCGGCTCGCCCGGGCCGGGTTCCAGGAACGGCTCCAGCCGCCTGCCGAGCAGCCGCGCGGCCGTGTCGAGTGCGGCCGCGTAGCCGGATTCCTGCTGGTCGTCGGTCATGGTGGTTCCTCGATCGCTTGTAGTTTGTGAGGGTCGGAATGCGCAAATCAGTGCTGGGGGCGGACGTTGAGCTCGCCGTACTGCCCGCCACGCACCAGCGCTGGGTCGAACAGGCCCGAGAGGAAGGCGAGGTCGTCCGCGCTCAGCGGCACGGCCGTCGCGGCGGCGTTCTGGCGTGCGTACGCCGCCCGCTTCGTGCCGGGGATGGGCGCGATGTCGTACGGCTGGGCGAGCAGCCAGGCCAGGGCGACCTGCCCAGGGGCGTGTCCCCGCTCGTCGGCGAACGCCTTCAGCCCCTCGACGAGGCGGAGGTTCTCCGCGAAGTTCTCTTTCTGGAACTTCGGCAGAGTGGAGCGGAAGTCGTCGCCGGAGAACGAGGTGCCGCTGGTGAAGCGGCCGGCAAGCGCGGCTCGCCCCAGGGGGCTGTACGGGACGAAGGTGATGCCCAGCTCACGGCAGGTGGGAAGCACCTCCTGCTCCACCTCGCGGGCCCAAAGCGAGTACTCACTCTGGAGAGCCGAGATCGGCGCCACCGCGGCCGCCCGGTGAAGTATGTCCGGCCCGACCGCGCTGAGCCCGATGGCGCGCACCTTGCCCGCGGTCACCAGGTCGGCCATCGCGCCGACCGTGTCCTCGATCGGCACGGTGGGGTCGAGGCGGTGGATGTAGTAGAGGTCGATGTGGTCGACGCCGAGGCGGCGCAGGCTGGCCTCGCAGGCGGCGGCCACGTACTCCGGGCGGCCGTCGTAGACCACCCCGCCCTCCTCCGAGGGCCGCGCCCCGAACTTGGTCGCCAGGACCACCCGGTCGCGCAGGCCGCGCACGGCGCGGCCGAGCAGTTCCTCGTTGTGGCCGAAGCCCTTCTGGAACTGGCCGGTGGCCGCGCCGGCGGCGCCGTAGATGTCGGAGGTGTCGAAGAAGTCGATGCCGGCCTCGACGGCGGCGTGGATCGTGGCGACGGACTCCGCCTCGTCGGCGTCGCCGTAGAACTGGGACATCCCCATGCAGCCCAGGCCGATCGGCCGGACGGAGATGTCGGTGTGCCCGAGGGTGACACGGGCTTCGCGCATGATGGTCCTCCTGGTCCTCAGGCGGCGATGGTTTTGTACTCGACGTACTGGGCGAGGCCGGCGACGCCGAACTCGCGGCCGATGCCGCTGCTCTTGTAGCCGCCGAAGGCGCCGTCGTAGGTCGGGGCGGCGCCGTTGACGGTCATCCACCCGGTACGGATCCTGCGGGCGACCTCGATGCCGTGCTCCCGGTCGGCGGCCCACACGCCACCGCCGAGGCCGTACTCGGAGTCGTTGGCGATGCGGACGGCGTCGTCCTCGTCGTCGAACGGGATGACGACCAGGACGGGGCCGAAGATCTCCTCGCGGGCGATCCGCATGTCGCTGTCGACATCGGCGAACAGCGTCGGACGGACGTAGTACCCGCCCTCCAGCCCGTCAGGGGTCTCGAGTCCGCCGGTCACCATCCGGGCGCCTTCGGCGACGCCGAGTTCGATGTAGGAGCGCACCCGCTGCTGCTGGTCGGCGCGGACCATCGGCCCGATGAAGGTCTCGGGGTCGGAGGGGTCGCCGACCCGGACGTCCTCCATCATGGCGGCCAGCGCCGCGACGACCTCCTCGTAGCGGCTGCGCGGGGCGAGGATGCGGGTGTGGGCCACGCAGTTCTCGGCGTTGTTGCCCAGCGACAGGGCCCTAAGGCCTGCCACGACCGCCGTCAAGTCGGCGTCCTCAAGGATGATTGAGGCGGACTTTCCGCCCAGCTCCAGGCTGACCCGCTTGAGCTGCTCCCCGGCGACGGAGGCGATGCGCCGGCCGGCCGCGGTGGAGCCGGTGAAGGCGATCTTGTCGACGCCGGGATGGGCGACCAGGTACTCGCTGGTCTCGCGGCCCGCTGGCAGGATGCTCACCACTCCCTCGGGCAGCCCGGCCGCGTCGAAGACCTCGGCGAGCGCCAGGGCGTCCAGCGCCGTCTCCGGGGAGGCCTTCAGGACGACCGTGCAGCCGGCGAGCAGCGCGGGAACCAGCTTGACCAGGGCCGACTGGTGTGGAGCGTTCCACGGGATCACCGCCGCCACCACGCCGACGGGTTCCCGGCGCAGCCGCGTCGTGGCGTCGCCGACGGCGCCCACCTCCTCCTCCCAGCCGATAGCGGCGGCGGCGCGCACGTACGCCTCCGTCATCTCCGGGAGGGACTGCAGGTGCGTCCAGCGGGTGAACCACAGCGGCGAGCCGTTCTCGGCGGTGACCAGGGCCGCGAACTCCTCGGCGCGGACCGCGTAGAGCTTGGAGAACCGCTCCACGACGGCGCTCCGTTCCTGCGGGCTCATCCGGGGCCAGGGGCCCTCGTCGAACGCCCGGCGGGCGGCGGCGACCGCCCGGTCGACGTCGGCGGGGGCGGCGTGCGGCGCGGTCCCGACCAGTGAGCGGTCGTGCGGGGAACGCACCTCCAGGACATCCGCGGTGGCCGGGGCGACCCACTGGCCGCCGACGTACAGGTTCGGGTAAGTGATCACGGAAATACTCCTCATATAGGTGTCCATCGGACCGTTATGACTATAGCGGTCCAGTGGACACGTATCAAGTGTCCGATGGACCGCTAATGTGGGAGCTGCCATGATCCGCGGTGCGCGAGGAGGTTCGATGGACGAGGTGGAGGCACCGTCCTTCCAGCGGGCCAGGCGGCCCGAGCACCGGGAGCTCCGCAAGCAGGAGATCCTGGACGCCGCGGAGGCGCTGCTGGCCGAGATGCCCGCCGACGAGATCAGCCTCCGGGAGCTGGGGCGCCGGCTCGGGGTGTCCAAGACGCATGTGGTGCGCTATTTCGAGAGCCGGGAGGGCGTCTTCCTAGGGCTGCTCGCCAGGCTCCGGCTGGCCTGGCTCGACGCGCTGGCGGACGAGTGGCCGGCCGCGCCGTGCGAGCCCGACCAGGTGATGCGGGCCTGGGCCGATTCGCTCGCCGCCCGGCCGGTCCTGTGCCAACTGTGGAGCCTGCTGCCGAGCGTCCTGGAGCGGAACGTCTCCGCCGACACCGTACGCATCTACAAACTCGTCGACCTGGAACACCGCACCAGGCTGGCGAAGCTGGTCAGGGACCGGGTGCCGGCCCTCACCGCGGACGCCGCGCTCACCCTGACGGAGTACGCCGTCGTCTCACTGGTGGGCCTGTGGCCGTTCAGCAACCCGACCCCGACCGTCGTCGAGGCCACGGCCGACCCCCGGCTCGCGGGCTCCCGGGTGGACTTCGCCACCATGTACGGAGAGATCCTTCAGACCACGCTCGCCGGCCTGCTCACCCGTGCATGAAGCGGGTGCCCGAGTGGTCCTTGGGGCCCGTGGCCATCTGCTTCAGGCACCCTTAGGGAAGGCGTGCTTCTTGCCGCCGATCACGGCTACGCAGGCGGCGACCAGGAGCACCAACGACGCCCAAGTGATCGAAGCGGTGCCCAGATCCGCAATCAGGACCCGGCACGGGATATATGCGGGATGACCTTCGCCGTTATGTGGCTTTGCGCAAGCATTTCACCAGGTCAGAGCCACTGATGAGGCAGAAATCGTAGCGCTCTTGAAAACCGCTAGGCCGGGTGACCGGTCTCGTGGGTTCGAATCCCACGCTCTCCGCTCAACCAGCCCAAACGGCGTCTGACCAGCGGTTTCGCTCGGGTCAGACGCCGTCGCTCGTTCCGGCCATGCGCAGCTGTACGCCACCCTGAGCAGCTCTCGGCCGCTATTCGCGGGATAAACGCGGAATGATCTTGTCGGTATTTCCGCACGTCGTGGGTGTCGCAGGCCGGGGCAGCGCTAATCCGCCCACAGGCCTCCCCAGCTACCGCCTCCCAGACGGGAGCCTCGCCTGACACCCCCGGCAACTGCACTCATCGGGTCAAGACGTTGCGCTCAGTGCCCTGTCCGAACGGACTGGTGGATTCTATGTCGATCCGGTCGCCGCCCGCGCTGACCTTCACGGCCGTCGCGGCGGCCCACTTGGACACGCAGTTCTGGCCGTTCTGGCCGTGGATCCAGAGAACCTCCGTGCCCGCGTAGTTGGGGTCGGCTCCGCGTATGCGCAGGGTGAGATCTCCGGTATGGAACACGCAGCGCGATATCGGCTCGACCACATCGGCGAGCGAGTAGCCATCCCATCCTCCACGGACCGGGCGCAGCTCGAAGCTCCCGCTACCCCACTTCCACGCCCCGCTCAGGTCCCTGCCGGTCACCTGGAGGCGGGCGGGGGCGCGACGGTCCTGGCTACGGCCCGTGGCGACGATCTCGAGATCGCCGGGGGTGCCGGGCGCGGTCGCCTCAAGGGAGGCGACGCCGGCCTGCGCGGCGACGGTGCCGAGTGAGGCACCGTCGAGGGTGAACGTGACCGGCTCGCCATCGTCGAACCCGCGCGCCGAAACCGTGAACTTCCCACCGGCGGCGACGCTGGGCGGCGACAGCGTAAGTGCGATGACCGAGACGGTCTCATGCGCGGACCGTCCGGAGACGCTACCCGTCGCGGTGATCGTGTACGACCCGGGAGCGGTTCCTGGCGTGATGTCGCGCGCGGCCGCGCCCTGGGCGTCGGCGGTGGCCGTCGCGGGCTGCCCGGATCCAGCGGGACCCGACCAGACGAATGCCACAGGCTCGCCCGGCGAGAATCCGGTGGCTCGCGCGGTCACCGCCTGCCCGGCGGAAACGGAGCTCGCGGAGAGCTTCAGCCCGGCGTCAGGGGGCGGCCTTTGTGGGCTGGGCGTGACCGTTTCCGGTGAGCGCGAAGGCGAAGGCGAAGGCGGGGGTGAAGGTGAGGACGGATGCGTCGTGACCGGCTGACCGGTGTCGGAAAGGGGCGGCACGACCGGCTGACTGGGGTTGTAGATGGTCGGCGTGACATAGGCTGCAGGGCTGGAACTCGGATGCGTTGTCGCGACGCTCACCCCGATTACCCCCAGGGTCGCCACCGTCGCGGCGGTGACCACCGCGATGGCGATCGACTGGACGCTGACGATACCGGCTCCCGTCTTACCGCCGAGCGTACCGATGGCGGCACCCGCCCCTGCGCCGCCGACTGTGAGACCGGCCGCCAGACCGAGGGCACGTTTCCTGGTGTTCTCCTCACTCTGGAAATAGGCCAGGTCATCAGCCGCACCGACCCGCGCGGCGGCCTGCGCGCCAAGGTCCAGCACTCGACCCCACGCGCCCCACCGCAGCGACCGGCCGAGCGCCGCCGCCACTGTGCGGGCCAAGATCCGCGCTGGGTCGTACGCTTCCCGTGCCATTGCCAGCTCGAGAACACCTATTACCGCCGGGGCGCTCCCGACGATCTGCCCGCGCGTGGCGGTGGCGGCCCAGGCGGCCAGGTTGGAGGCGTACACGGCGGCATCGAACTGCTCGTGCGCGCTGTCATCGGACCGAACGACGGCACCGCCCGAGTGGTCCACCAGCCGGAGCCGCGTCAGCGTGGCGATCGCGCCGCCCGCGGACGCGATCCCGGCCAGGGCCGCGAGCAGCCTCGGCGTCACTGGTCGGCCGGGCAGTGCGCCGAGCACCCGGTAGACGGCCAGCGCGTCCAGGTCCAGCGAAGCCGCCAGGACCGAACGGGGATCGGCACCGATCTCACCCGTCAGCGCGAGCACGGCAGCCGCCTGGAGCAGCAGCCGAGGGTGCCCGCCTGAGCGGCGGCACAGATCGCGGGCGGCCACTGCCTGCGCGGGCGTAAGCGGAATCCCGGCCTGGTGGGTGACCAGGGCCATCGCGGCCACTTCCGGCAGACCGCGCAGTTCAAGGTAGTAGCTGTCCTCAACCAAACCTCGTGCGGACGACCCGATCAGCAGGCTGCTCGCGGGTGTCGCGTCGAGCAAGGCGGCCAGGTCGCCGGGAGGACCATCGAAGTCGTCGACCACGATCAGCGCCCGGACCATGCCCATCAGCCGCCGCAGCCGCATCGGCGAGGGCCGATGGTCGGGACTGTCGTAGCAGACCTCAAACAGCTCCTGCACGAGATCCTCGGCCGGTCGCCCTGCACCGGACAGGAACACCACGTCGTCACCGGCCGCGCGCCGGTCGGCGGCGATCCGGCGTAACAGCGCCGACTTGCCGATACCGGGTACCCCGTGCACCTGCACCAACGCGCCCGGCGTACGCAACCACCTGTCGATCTGCGCCAGTTCGCCGTCGCGCCCCCACAGCACACCCGCAAGCAGCGGATCGGAAGGGGCGGGGCGCCGCGCTACGTCCGGCACAGACCCGCCTGGCTCGACCCGTGAGGCCCGGTCGGCGTAATAGGTGACGACGTTGCCGTCGCCGACAATCACCACACCGTAGACGTCGCCCCCGATGTCCACCTGGTGCCCCATTTAAAGCCCTCTCGATCAAGGCTTATGTATCACCCGAAATGTCGCGTTATTGTTCGACCCCGCGATGATCTGGCCCGAAACGTTGCCGCCGACGTGTATGTTTATCGAGCCCGTGTCTCCGAGTCCGGCCACGAGTGCCTCGATTTCGGCCACGCTTTCCGGGTAGTTCTCCAGTAGCGCCTGAATCCGACCCTGAAGGTGTCCGGCCACGACCGACGCTGGAATCGCCTCAGCGCGGACCGCCCCCGCCGCCTCGTCGAGTTCGTCTAGCTCACGCTGCTCCTGGTCCTGGTTGCCACGGCTGAGCAGCCGAGCCACCTTTGCCCGCACACCCGCCCACCCGTCGGTGACCATAGCCTGAACGAGCGCCTGACCCGCGGTGGCGGCCAATGCCATCGCCGCAATATCCACGGTAGGTCCTCCTTGGTATGACTACTACGTAGAACATACGGGTCCACGAAAGGCCCCGATAGAGGGCTATCCCTGTATTAGTTATGCGGCACCGAGAGAACAAAGCTGAAGAAATGAATCAGGACGAGACTCTCGGTGGCGCAGGCGGACGCAGCCACGGGGAATGCAGCACCATCATGAGCTGGCCCAGTCGCCGGAACACCGCTCCGGTCACCGGGCCACGAGCCGGGCCATGATCGGCCGATGGCGGCAGGGGTGTGGTCGAACCGCTCGCGCCGCTGGGCGCTGCGGGTGCCTTGAAGTAGCTTTCCAGTCTCCGCGTCCAGGGACGCCATAGGGTGCCCGGCCTTGGGCTTCAGGGCGTCGATGACGATCCGGCCGCCGAGCTGGAGAACCGTCTGCGCGACCTTGGCGTGCCCGGTTGCCGGGTCCAGATCATCCCGTCACAGAGCGCACGGGTCACCACGGCGTAGGCCCCGCAGCGGCACGATCCAGTACAGCTGGACGCGGCCGGTCATCTTCGGCCGGGTCCAAGAATGTCCGCACCTGCCCGGGTGGAATTCAGCGCCAGGACGACGACGAGGAAACGGTCAGCAAGGAGAAAAAGCCTCCACCCCTCGCCGATCGATAGAGCCGTGCGTGTCCTGCTCATGAGGGTGTCGTATTGGGAAGGCCGATCTATGCGTCGTCCGCACCCCTCCCCTGCTGTTCAGGCCGTTGAGATCGGCCTTGTCGGCCGTTACGGCTCCCTTTCCGGGGGAGTTGTTGAAGACCGCCTTGGCGTCGGGTGTCAGGTGGGTGGCTGCGGGGGTGGGAGATGCACGAGGCGGGCGGCCCAGGACAGGGCGGCGGTGAGGCGGCGCCGGCGTTGCTCGAACAGGGCCGGATTGGCGTCGCGCGCCGGGGTGAGCAGGGGCTGTTGCCCGGCGATCAG
This sequence comes from Microbispora rosea, assembly GCF_044460045.1. Lineage (NCBI taxonomy): Bacteria > Bacillati > Actinomycetota > Actinomycetes > Streptosporangiales > Streptosporangiaceae > Microbispora > Microbispora rosea. The sequence goes on from NZ_JBITJO010000001.1 coordinate 768,124, forward strand.
CGCGGCGTGGCCTGTGGCATGCGGTCCCTGGCCGGTGTCCGGTGCGGGGCCGCCTTCGGCGTGTAGGGCGACGAGCCAGAGGTGGTGGTCGAGCCAGGGGTCGCCGATCGCCGCCGACGCCCAGTCGGCCAGTACCAGGCGGCCGTCGTGGCACCAGAGGTTCGCCGCGCGTACGTCACGGTGGATCAGGCTGCCCCCCTCGATGGGTGCCTCGGCGGCCGCGGCATGGAGCGTGTCCAGGTGTTCGGCCAGCCACCGGCGCGAACATACGCTCATGCGCAGCAGGCGGGCCGGGTCGGCGGCGATGGCTTCCCAGGGGTTGGACGCCTCCCGCAACACTGGCACACCGGACGGTGCGGGCAGCGTGTGCACCTCGTGGAGCAGCTTCCTGGTGGCTGTGACCAGGGGTGCGGTCCAATGGCGGACCCAGTGGTCCTGCTCCAGCATTTCCAGTACGAGCATCGGTATCGGCTCACGCGTGCTCGCCAGCAGCCGCGGCAGGAATGGGCGGTCGCCCAGTGCCTCGTACACCGCTTGCTCGACACCGAGCTCGGCGCGGTCGGCAGGCGCGGCGGCCTTGACGAACACGGAACCGCCACCGGCACGGTCGGCGATTCGCGCCACGGACCTGCTGTGCCCGCCCGTGACCGGTCGCAGGTTCGTGATCTCGCAGCCGAGCGCGCGGCCGGCCGAGGTGGCGATGCCGGCGTCGGTTGCCTGCCCGGTGGTCACGGGCCGGCCGGACACGCGCGACAGCAGCAGTTCGACCACCGGTTCGTTGGCGCGGCGGACCGCCTGCCTGCTGCCTGGGTCTGGACGGCCGAGCGACTCGGTGACCAGGCGCCATATCAGGGCGCGCAGCAACAACTGGTCGATGTCGTCCTCGCCGGCCAGTTCGTCGAGGATGCTCGGTGGTGCGGCGGACCAGGCCAGCAGGTCCACGGCAGCGACCGCCAAGGCGTAGCCCGCCGGCCGCCAGCTCGGTGAGAAGTCGATGACCGCCGGCGGCTGCCCAGCCGCGAACAACACGTTGCCCGCGATGTCACAGTGCACGAGCTGGCTGGGCAGCCGTACCGGCCGAGTGGCGGCCCGCAGGCCCTCCACCAGATCCGACAGTTCCGGCGCCAGCTCGACCTCGGCCTGGTCCCATGCCACTCGTTCGGCCACCGCCCAGCGGTTTCTGCCGCGTCCCAGCCAGCCCGGTGCAGGGACCCCGGCGAGGGCCGCGTGGAAAGCCCGGCCGGCCGCGACGAGCTCCGGCCACCGGGCCACGGGGTCCGGCTCGCCCTCGACAGTGGTCCACGCCGCCCACCCGCCGGCGACCCACGAGCCGTCGGCCGCGCGCACGGGCAGGGGCACCCGGAAACCCGGACCCTGCAGATCGGCGAACACCTCGGCGAGCCACGACGCCACCGCCGGCCGCGGGGCGGGCTTGAGCACCAGTTCGCCCGCCTGCCAGCAGGTGCCGGCCCCGCCGGGCAACAGCCGCGCGGGGCCGGATGCGACTCCGAAAGCCGCGCGCACCTCTACCGGCAGATCATCGGACACCCCGCCACCCTCCACACCGGCTCGCGCCGGTGTCAATCGAAATACCGCCTCTCTGCCGGGCCCCTCGACTCGGCGGACCCGCCGCAGGTGCGTAGGTTGCTACACCGGTCGGTCAGCTTTCATGAGCACAAGGAGTACGCCCCATGACTCACACCCGAAGAATCGCCCTGCTCGGCGGCGGCTTCTCCGACGACCCCGACACTCTGCTGGACGACTTCGTCCTCGCGACAACGGGAAAGGAGCGCCCGAAGGTCTGCTTCGTTCCGACGGCCAGCGGAGACTCGGCGGGATACGTCGACCGCTTTTACGCCGCCTTCTCCTCCCTGGACTGCGTGCCCACCCACCTCTCACTGTTCCGCCGCGAGCACCGCGACCTGCGCGCCTTGATCCTGTCGCAGGATGTGGTGTACGTCGGGGGAGGCAACACCGCCAACCTGATCGCGGTCTGGCGCCTACATGGATTGGACGAGGTTCTGCGCGAGGCGTACGAGGCCGGAGTGCTGCTCTGCGGAATCAGCGCGGGCGCGGCCTGCTGGTTCGACGCCTGCCTCACCGACTCGTTCGGCCCGATGAGCCCTCTCCTGGACGGTCTGGGACTGATCGACGGAAGCTTCTGCCCCCACTACGACGCGGAGGCCGAGCGGCGGCCCGCCTTCCTGAGCGCGGTGGCCGACGGCACCCTGCCCGGCGGCTGGGCCCTCGACGACGGCGCGGCCGCCCTCTTCACGGACGGAGTCCTCACCGAGGCCGTCTCACGGGTGCCCGGCGCCGCTGTCCACCGGGTCACCGCCACCGCCCACGGCACGGCCACGGAGACCGCCTCCCCGGTCCGGCTCCTGACTCCGGCCGGCGCGTGATGGATGAACCATAGGCCCTGGTCGGCCGGCTCCGGCCGCCGCGTCCACCCGTGAGGATCGGACGTCCCCCGGTCAGCGTTCCTTGTCGAAAAGCCGGAAGAACCGCTGGGCCGCGTCCGCGTCACCGCTCAACTGCACGTCGCCGGCGTCGGCCGCCGCGGCCACCGTGAGGCCGGTGAAGATCAGGGCCCGCAGCGTACGGACATCGGCGCGCACCGTCGCATGCACCTCCGCCTGTCCGCCGCGGACCACGGTCACCCCGGACGGCGTGGCGGTGACCTCGAACGCGTCGACGCCCACGACCAGCCGGACCGCCAGCGCCGGGGTCTCCGGGGCGGGCGGCCGGTAGAAGACCTTGAGAAGCAGCATGAACGCGTCGGTGCTCATCTCGGCGCCGTCCAGTGTCGCCCGGCGCGCACCCCAGCGGGACAGTTCGATCAGCACCGGTTCGAGGGCCCGGCCGCTGTCGGTCAGCTCGTAGGCCCGGGCGCTGACCGGCGGCCCGAGCTCCACCCGGCGGACCACCCCTTCGTCCTCCAGCTCGCGCAGGCGCTGGCTGAGCACGTTCTGGCTGGCGTTGGGGAGGGCGTTGCGCAGGTCGCGAAACCTCTTCGGGCCGAAGACCAGCTCCCGCACGACGTGCAGGGCCCATCGCTCGCCGACGACGTCGAGCGCGAGGGCGGTGCCGCATCCGTCTCCATAACTTCGCTGTGACACAGGTCGAATTTACTTCAGGACCGATCGATCCTAATTTAGGAGCAATAGGTGCGACGTTAGGAGTAAGGATGGACGCACTGCTCGCCCGCGTCATGGAGGCCCACGGTGGACTCGAACGCTGGAAGAACCTGTCGACCCTCACCGCCCGCATCACCGCCGGCGGTCCCTTCTGGGAGTTCAAGGGTCATGCCGACTTCGCCGGCGACGACGTCGTGGAGGTGAGCCTCCAGAAGGAGCGCGTCGTCCATCGCCGGCCCGCGACCGGCCGTACGGTCGTGTACGACGGCGAGTCGGACCGGGTGACCGTCACCGGGCCGGACGGCGAGGTGCTGGCCGATCTGTCCGAGCCGCGGTCCACCTTCGACGGCTACAGGCAGGACACGCCGTGGAACCTGGGCCAGATCGCGTACTTCCGCGGCTATGCCGTCTGGCATTACCTCGTCGAGCCGTACGTCTTCACCTGGCCCGGGGTCGAGGCGCACGAGGTGGAGCCGTGGACCGAAGCCGGCGAGAAGTGGCGGGTGCTGAGCGTCACCTATCCGCCGTCGATCCACACGCACAACGCGACCCAGCTGTACTACTACGACGACTCCGGGCTGTTGCGACGGATGGACTACCAGCCCGACGTGAACGGCCGGACCGAGGTGGCGCACTACATCCGGGCGCATGAGGTGGTGGACGGCATTCCCGTCCCGGTCAAGCGGCACATCCACCGGCGCAACGAGGACGGCACGCCGGACCTCTCCTGGGCTCCCATCACCGTCGACATCTCGAACATCACGATCAGCTGAGGGAGCCGTCCCGGGGCCGCCGGGGACCCGGCCGAGCAGCGGGGACCGGGACGGGCAGGCCGGTGGCGGGCTGGCCTGCCCGTGTCATCTCGCCCGTCGCCTGTTATGGCGGGTTCAGGCGGCGGGCGAGTGCTCCTTGATGTAGCGGATCAGGCCGACGACGTCGTCGGGGACGAGACGGCCGATCGCGCCGCTGGAGTAGACGCTGACGACGACCCGGCCTTCGGGGTCGAGCACGAAGCCGGTCGACTGGACATACCTGGGGTCGTCGTTGACGAAGGCGCCGGTCGCGCGGGCCAGCAGGTCGGGGTCGGCGCTGTGACCGACCGGGAAGTCCAGCCGGAGCGTGGTGGCCAGCTCCTCCGTGGTGGCCTCGTCGTCCACCGACAGGGCCACCACCTTGGCTTCCACACCGCTGAGGGTGTCCAGCGACCGCTGGAAGGCGCGCAGCTGCGCCTTGCAGTAGGGGCACCACGAACCCCGATAGAAGAGCACGACGCCGAAGCTTCCGGCGAGCGCGCCGGGCAGGTGCAGGGTCTCCCCGCCGGGAAGGTCGACGGCCAGATCGGGAAAGCGGTCGCCGGGCTGGAGCAGTGTCATGTCGATGTCCCTGTCGTCTCGGAAATCGGGTTTGTCACTGTCTTCGCGTCACCGTCGGCCGAGGTCTTACCTTCCGGGGGCGGTCAAATAGCATCGGACGTATGGCGGCGGATCCCGGCCTCGGGGAGAACCAGGCCACCTCCACCCTCGCCTCGGTCGATGCGGAGTCGGCCGAGTGGCTGCGTACGCTCGGCGGCGCCCGAGCGGAGCGGGAGGCGGCCGTGGAACGGCTGCACGCGATCCTGCTGCGCGTGGCGGGCAACGAGGTGCGCAGGCGTGCCCCGCGACTGCGCCTGTCCGGACCCGAGTTGGACGACGTGGCTCACCAGGCCGCGGCCGACGCCCTGCTTGCCCTGATCGCCAAGCTTGGCCAGTTCCGCGGGGAGAGCCGGTTCACCACCTGGGCCTACAAGTTCGCCGTGCTGGAGGTGTCGGTCAAGCTCGGGCGCCACTTCTGGCGTGATCCGGGGGTGCCGCTGGAGGGCGAGGACTGGGAGCGCCTGCCGGGCAGGTTCGGGTTCGACCCGGCGGAACGCCTCGAGTGGCGGGATCTGGTCGCCGCGCTGCGCCGTGCCGTGGACGAGGAACTCACCGAACGGCAGCGCCAGATCTTCGTCGCGATCGTGCTCAAGGGCGTCCCGCCGGACGCTCTGGCCGTCGAGCTGGGCACGAACCGCAACGCCGTTTACAAGACGATGTTCGACGCCAGGCGGAAGCTGCGCGCCGCGCTCGTCGCCCGGGGTTATCTGGACATCGGCACTTCGAGGCGGTCATGAACGGCTGGGACGAGCTCGACCGGTTCCTGCGCACGGACCCGCGCGACGTGGGCTGCGAGAAGGCGATCGACCTGCTCCACGTGTACGTCGAACTCGTGACCCAGCACCCGGATGCCGCACAGCGGCGATATCCGGGGATCGCCGCGCATCTGCGCGCCTGCGGTCCCTGCAACGAGGACTTCGAAGGTCTGCTGGCCGCGGTGTCCGGCACCTTGGGCTAGCGCGCGGCTAACTGCGCAACGCGTGGAGACAGAGGTCGACCACGGTGTCGGCGTACGCGGCGTCCAGGGGCTGGCCCGACACCAGCAGGCGATAGTGCAGCGGCGCGAAGACGAGGTCGAGAGCCGTGTCCGGATCGACGTCGGCGCGGACGGCCCCGGCCCGCTGCGCCTCGCGCAGCGCCTGCCGTACGGGTGCCCGCCGGGGCTCGAACCACTGCTCCGCCATGGCACGGGCCAGGTCGGGGTCGGTCTGCGCGGCGCCGATCAGTTCGCGTAGCCGGCTTCCCCCGGCCCCGTCCACGTACAGGGTGAGGAATCCGTGCGCGTAGGCGCGCAGGATCGCGGCGAAGTCGCCGCCGGCGGGGAAGGGGCCGATGCTCACCTTGTCGAGGAACGCCTCGAAGACGACCGCCCCCTTGGAGGGCCACCAGCGGTAGAGCGTCTGCCGCCCCACCCCCGCCCTGGCGGCGATGCCGCCCATGGTGACCGACTGGTAGCCGTTCTCCACGAACAGCGCGTACGCGGCGTCGAGGATCGCCCGCCAGGACTCCTGGCTGCGGCGGGCGGGATCGGCGGGCATGGGCACACTGTAGCCGAGGAAGAGACGAGACATCTCGTCTCGTGTACGGTTGATGCGAGACGAGGCATCTCGTCTCGCAGAAGAGACTCGTGAAGAGGAGCGCGCTGTGAGCGGAAACCCCGCCACCACCGTCGTAAGCGGCTTCACCGTGGAACGCCGTGACCGATGGTCGATGCGTACGCCCGACGGGACCCCGTTCCTGTCCATCGGGGTCGTCCACGCGGACGACACCAACCTGCGGTATCCGCACAACATCGGGATCTACCGGACCCGGTACAGGGGATCACGCCGGCGCTGGCTGCGTGAGGGACTGGTGCCCGAGATGAGGTCGTGGGGGTTCAACACGATCGGCTGGACCTCGGAGTACGTCAGCGGCTCCGGCCTCGCCACGGAGGGCGGCGCCGTCGACCTCGGACACTCGGACGGCCTGCCGCCCGACGAGCTCGCCGGGGCGGGCCTGCCGTACACGCTGTCGCTGCGGGTGGCCGAGATCGAGCTGTGGAACGGGTCGCCGGCCTACCGCGATCCCCGCGCGCCGGCCTTCGCGGAGTGGTGCGATCATCTGGCCAGGACGCTGTGCCGCCCGGACGACCCGAATCTGCTCGGCTACTTCCTCGTCGACGTGCCCTGCTGGGGCCCGCACCCTGCGGGCGGCGGCTACCCGGCCGACGAGCTCCCCGCGATCGCGGAGGCCTACTATCGCGTCGCCACCGAGGCGATCCGGCGTCACGACCCCCACCACCTGATCCTCGGCGACCGTTACGGCACCCGAGCCGGGGTGCCCGAGCCGGTGCTCGACGCCATGGCGCCGTACGTCGACGTGCTGTCGGTGCAGGCGTTCCCCCCTCCCGGGCCCGGCCACCTGGACGCGGCGCTCGACCGCATCGACCGATGGCACGAACGCACCACCCGGCCCGTCCTGATCGCCGACACCGGCAACTGGTGCCCGACGACGATGAGCCCGGGCCGTACGGGCTCCTGCCGGGACCAGCGGGAACGCGGAGCGGGTTACACGGCGGCGGCCGAGGCGTTCGCCGCCCGCCCGTGGTGCCTGGGCTGGCACTGGTGCAGCTGGCTCGAGAACCCCCACCGCGGATTCGGGCTGAAGGACCCGTGGGACGAGCCCTACCGGGACCTCGTCGACGCGGTGACCGAGACCAACCACCGGCTGAGCGGGCGTCTATCCACGCCGGCGCCTGGCCTGCAGCCGTACGGCGATCGCGGCCAGGGCCGTCCCGAGGGCGACCAGGCCCAGGACGACGAGCAGGTTGCGCCCGTAGTCCAGCGGCAGAAGTGAGGGGTTGTCGGCCCGGCGGCCGAGACCCGTGACCATCGGCAGGGCGAGGAGGGACAGCATGGCCGCGACGGTCAGCCCGGCCCGCACCGGCGACGGCGAGCGCATCCTGCCGACGGCCACGCCGGTCAGCAGGACCAGCGGCACGAGCACCCCGTCGTGCGCCACGATCAGGCCGCCGAACCACAGGGCCCAGCCGAGCGGATCGGTGAGGTGGGCGTCCACGACCAGGCCGGCGAACCCGGTCACGACCAGTGCGCCGCCGAGCCCGTATCCCAGCAGGCGCGGTGCGTTCACGCCGTTCTTCACGCGGCCACCACCTTCGACACCCACTTGGTCTGCAGCACTCCCGGCCTGTTCGGCGCGATCAGCCGTACGGGGAAACCGTGGTCGGGCGCGAGCGGCGCGCCGCCGATCCGCAGCGCCAGCAGCGTCAGCGGGTCGTTCCAGTGCGGTGGGCGCACCTCGCTCGACCGGTATCCCCCGCCTCTCTCCAGCGACTCGACCGTGAGCACGGCGTCCGGGGCGACGCCCGCCAGGGCGGCGAGATCACGCAACCGGATCCCCGACCATTCGGCCTCGGCGCTCCAGCCCTCCACGCAGGCGATCGGCAGCCGGACGGTGTGCTGGGGGAGCCGCAGCAGGTCGTCGTACGTCAGGGACAGCGGCGTGTGCACCGCGCCGGTCACGGTGAGCCGGTATCCCGGATCGTGGATCACGGTGGTCACTCCCGCCGCCGCGGCGGACTTGTTGACCGGCAGGCCCTGCGGGCCGGTGTGCGGTTCGCGCGGCGCCAGCAGGGCGAGCCCGGAAAGCGGCGCGTACGTCTCGCCCACCGTGAACAGGACGGTGAGGCCCGACGCGGCGGCCACGGTGCCGAGGAAGCGACGCCGGGCCGTCACCACCTCCCGGGGTTCGACCTGCTCCCGTGTCCACAGCTGCCTGCGCACCTTCGCCCATTCGTTGACCACATGAATGATCAGAGCCCCATAGAGGAGATAGGCCGTCCAGTAATGCGCGGCGGGGAAAGAGAACGGCCACAGGTAAACGTACGAGATGTTCAGCAGTCCAGTGATCGACTGAAACAGCGAAGCGCCGACGAGAACGAGCACGAGCCCGCGTTCCACGGCATGGGAGAGCGACCGGAACGGCGGCCACTGCCACAGCTTCGGATAAACGGTCCAGAGTTTCGCGAGAAGTAGCGGAATCGTCGCCAGCCCGCCGATGACGTGGAGTCCCTGCGTGATCCGATAAAGCCCGACCGGCCGGGACGGCCACGCCAGGCGGCCGGGTGGATGCTGCATGAAGTGGCTGAACAGGCCGGTGGCGAAGGCCACGGTGAAGCTGATCCCGAGCCACAGGCCGAGCCGGGCGGCCACCCGCTCGGAATACAGCACGCTGCCGAAACGGCCCGGCACACCCCGCAGAAGTGTTTCGACCCGTTCCCTCGTGACAGAATCACGCACCATCGTCCGGCCTCTTTCTCCGGAATGGCGGCGAATCGCGATCCGCGCCGGAAAGGACATTCGGAAGCACAGTCGCGACCGTACCGCCGCCCGGCCTCGCGAATGCTTACGGATCCATGACGGGCCGCCGGGAGACCCGGGTGGGCCGATCCACGGCGGGACATTCGCGGGACGACCGTCCTCTTTTCGCCGGCCGGCACGCGTTCAGAGCCGGCGCGGCTGCGCTCTCGAACACCCGTGGGGCCGGGGGACCGGTCTCGTGGGCCCCACGCTCCGCGGTCGGTGATGGCGCGTGGGCGTGGGGCTCGGGCGTGGGCGATGAGTTTTGTCGGTGGCGCCTGTCAGGCTTGCCATGAACCGCAAATCGTTGTGGAAGCCCAGGCTGGGACGCCAGCAGCGACCACGTCGTTCCCCGACAACCCCTGATCGAGGTGCCGTGTCCATCGCACAGGTTGATTCCCCCGCCGAACCCGCGACCGCGGTGCCGAGGCGCACCCCGGCCGTGATCCGGCTGCTGGTGCTCGCCACGTTCGTGGTCGTACTCAACGAGACCATCATGATCAACGCGATCCCGCGGCTGATGGGCGCTCTGCACATCACCGAGCAGACCGCGCAGTGGCTCTCGACCGCCTTCATGCTGACCATGGCCGCGGTGATCCCGATCACCGGATGGTTCCTGCAAAGGGTGTCCACCCGCCGCGCGTACGCCACCGCGATGGGTCTGTTCCTGCTCGGCACGGCGTTGGCCGCCGTCGCGCCGTCGTTCGAGGTGCTGCTGGGCGCCCGCATCGTCCAGGCCTCCGGGACGGCCGTGATGATGCCGCTGCTGATGACCACGTTGATGCAGGTGGTGCCCGAGTCGGAGCGGGGCCGCGTGATGGGCAACGTCAGCCTGGCCATCTCGGTCGCGCCCGCGATGGGCCCGACGGTCTCGGGCGTGATCCTTCAGCTCGGTTCCTGGCGGTTGCTGTTCGCCGTGGTGCTCCCCATCGCCGCGATAATCGCCTGGCGCGGCCTGAAGCAGCTCGAGAACGTCGGAGAGACCCAGGTCAGTGCGATCGACTGGTTGAGCGTGGTGACCTCCGCCGCCGGTTTCGGCGGCCTGGTCTACGGACTCAGCCGGTTCGAGGGCGGCGACGTCCGCGTGGCCGCCGCGATCGTGGCAGGGGGCCTGGCCGCCATCGCCGTCTTCGTCGTCCGCCAGCTGTCGTTGCAGAAGCGCGGTGTGCCGCTGATGGACCTGCGCACCCTCCGCCACCGCACCTACACGGTCGCGCTCATCCTGATGTCGGTGGCCTTCATGGCGATGCTCGGTTCGATGATCCTGCTGCCGCTGTATCTGCAGAACGTCCGCGAGCTCACTCCCCTGGAGACCGGACTCCTCGTGATGCCGGGCGGTCTCGCGATGGGGCTGCTCGGTCCCGCCGTCGGCCGCCTGTTCGACCGGTTCGGGGGCCGGGTTCTGGTCATCCCCGGCGCGATCGGAATCGCGCTCGCGCTCGCCGGCCTCACGCAGGTCACCATGACCATGCCGTTCTGGCAGCTCCTGGGGCTGCACGCGCTGTTGATGGTGAGCCTGGCCGCGACCTTCACCCCGGTGTTCACCCTCGGGCTAGGAGCGGTGCCCCCGCAGCTCTACTCCCACGGCAGTTCGATCCTGAACACCCTGCAGCAGGTCGCCGCGGCCTTCGGCACCGCGCTCGTGATCACCGTGATGAGCGCGCGAGCCGATGCCCTGAGATCCGCGGGAGTCACGGAGGCGCTCGCCAACCTCGACGGCATGCGGCTGGCCTTCGTCATCGGCGCCGTGCTGTCTCTGGCCGTGGTCGTCACCGCCGTGCTCCTGCCGGCCCGAGCGGACAGCGTCGTCGAGCCCGGGCAATCCGTCCACTGAGACGGGCCTGACGCCGCCGGAGCGGGACGCGTGGGGCCGGCCGCGAGCAGGACGTCCGCTCCGGGCCCGGCCCGCTCGGTCACGCCGAAGGGCTCGGCGTCGCCCCAGCCGCGACCGCGGCTGACGCTGGTACTCGCGATACCAGCACAGGTCGATTCTGGAGCACGCGGCCGCCGCCGGAGAAGCTTCATCGGAATCTCCCGTTCACACGCCCCAGGAGAGGAAGATGAGCAAGCGAAGCGAGCGAATCATCCTGCACTGCGCGTTTCGCAAGGCGGTCGAAAGTGCGCCTCCGGCGAACGCCGTGCACCGCTGTGAGGTGACGGCATGAGCAGCGTCACCGGATCCGTCCCAGCGAGCATCGGGGAAGCGCGCGACCGCACCCGCTGGTTCGCGCTTCCCGTCATTCTCGTCGGCACGTTCATGACGATTCTTGATTTCTTCATCGTGAACGTCGCCATTCCGTCGGCCCAGGCGGAGTTGAACGCCAGCGACGCGCAGGTCCAGTTCGTCGTCGCGGGCTACGGCGTCGCGTACGCCTCGGGCCTGATCACCGGCGGGCGCCTCGGCGACCTGTACGGCAGGCGTTCGGTGTTCGCCATCGGTCTCACGGCGTTCACCGTGGCCTCGGCCCTGTGCGGCCTGGCGGTGGGCCCGGAGATGCTGGTGATCTCCCGGGCTCTGCAGGGCATGGCGGCCGCGCTCATGTTCCCGCAGGTCCTGTCCATCATCAACGTCACGTACACCGGTGACGACCGGCCGCGAGCGTTCGCCGGATATGGCGCCGCCCTCGGTCTCGCCACCGTCGGCGGGCAGGTGATCGGCGGCCTGCTGATCGCCTCGGACGTGCTCGGGCTGGGCTGGCGGGCCTGCTTCCTGGTGAACCTGCCCATCGGCCTGGTCACGCTGCTCCTGCTGCCGCGCCTGGTCCCCGAGTCGCGGTCCGCGAGCGCGCGCGGTCTCGACCTGGCCGGCGTGACAATCGTGTTCCCCGCCGTCCTGCTGCTGCTCGTGCCCTTGGTGGAGGGCCGGCAGGAGGGCTGGCCCGCCTGGACATTCGTCTCCCTGGCGGCGAGCGTCGTGGTGTTCGCGCTGTTCACGTGGCAGCAGGTGCGCCTGTCCCGGGCGGGCGGCACACCTCTGGTCGAGCCGTCCCTGTTCCGTTCCCGGTCGTTCGTGACCGGTCTGGCCACCGTGCTCGCCGTCTATGGCGGCATGGCCTCGTTCATGCTCGTGATCGCGCTGTACGTGCAGGACGGTCTGCGCTACTCCCCGCTCAGGGCGGGGATGGTCTTCCTGCCCATGGGTGTGGCGTTCTTCGCCACATCCATGAACGCGGCGAAGTTCATCCGCAGGCTCGGTCGCCGCACGCTCACCGCCGGCGCGATCCTGATCGTCGCGGGGGAGGTCTGCCTCGCACTGATCACCCGCGACGCCGGCGCCGGGGTGAACCTGCCGCTGTACGAGGTGCTGACGGCTGTGGCCGGCGCCGGGATCGGCATGGTCGGCGCCCCACTGCTGTCCCAGGTGCTGCTCGGCGTGGAGCCGGAGTACGCCGGGTCGGCCTCGGGCGTGCTGTCCACGGTCCAGCAGATGGCCGGGGCCCTCGGAGTCGCGATCATCGGGATCGTCTTCTTCGGCACCCTCGACGGCGCGAGCGTCTCCCCCGCCGGCTACGGCAGAGCGTTCGCGGCGAGTCTCGTCTACCTCATCGCACTCGCGGCGCTGGCGTCCGTGGTGACCATGCCGAACCGCTGGTGGACCGGACGGTTCCACGCCCGGTGACGCCACCGGACTGATCGCCGATATTTCGCTCGGGGCAAGCATCTTCATCGGGCGATACAACTCCACGACAATGAGATCAAGCCGATTCACGCTGACCGGCCCTGGCCTTGTCACCGCAGGCGTTAGGGGATGCCGTGTCCGACAGGAGCGAGAACAGACAGGAGCTCGCTCAGTTTCTGCGTAGCCGTCGCGCGCGCATAAGCCCCCAGGAGGCGGGGCTCCCCACCGGAGTCCACCGGCGTACGAAGGGCCTGCGCCGGGAGGAGGTGGCCGTTCTCGCGGGGCTCAGCCCCACCTGGTACACCTACCTGGAGCAGGCCCGCGACATCCACCCCTCCCCGCAGGTCCTCGACAGCCTGGCCCGCGTCCTCGGCCTGAGCGAGGACGAGCGCGCCTACATCCACCGGCTCGCGTTCGGCCAGGGGCCGGCCGAGGCCCCGTACGGGTTGGACGTGTCGGCGGAGAAGCTGGTCTCCCAGGTGGTGGAGGTGGCGGGCCACGGCCCTTTTCCGCTGTACGCCGGCAACCGGTACGGCGACGTGGTGGCCTGGAACCGCGCCGCCGCCGACTGGTACACCGACTTCGGCGCGCTGCCCCGGCCGCGCAGGAACATCCTGTGGTGGATGCTCACCGAGCCCGAGGCCAGGAAGCGACTGGTGAACTGGGCCGACGACACGCTCGACGTCATCGCGAGGCTGCGGCTGGCGTACGCCACCAGGACGGCGGACCGGAGGATGCAGGAGCTGGTGGGCGACCTGAAGAGCGCCAGCGCCGACTTCCGCGGCTGGTGGCACGAGCAGCACGTGCGGGGGCAGCACCAGCGGACGCGGACGCTCGACGTTCCCGGCCTCGGCCGACGCGCCTTCCGTCTCGTCGTCGCGAGCGTCGTGGACAGCCCGGCGCACTCCCTGGTGATTCACCTGCCGCCGACCGAGGAAACGGGAACCGGCGCCTCCTGAGTCTCGGCCGGCTGCTCAGCGCTTGTTTCGTTCACTCACCCGCTCACCGGGCGGCGCGCAGCAGATGCCGGGCCGCGGCGTGCACGTGCGGGTGAGGTGTCGCAGGCGGGTCTGGTCATCCCGGCGGTCGCACGCCTGGCGGCACATCCCCTGAGAGAGTGCCGCCACGCGTCGTACGGCGGGGTACGGCGCACGGGGCGGCCTCGTGAGCGCGCCCCGTGCCCGTCGCCGAGGAACGGTCAGTGGCGGCCCGGGCCCCCGTCGGCGCGACGCGGAGCGCCCGCGGCCAGGGCGAGGTCCTGCTGGATCACGTAGTACTGCGACTTGGGCTTCAGGTCCGCGTCATACAGCAGGGCGGCGCCCTCCTGCGGGTTGTTGAACCAGCCGGGGATCCAGGAGTAGGTGTCGCCGAAGCCCCAGGGGGTGAACGAGATGCACTCGCGCACCGCCAGGCAGGCCTTCAGGGCGCGGGACCAGTAGCTCTCCTGGGCGTAGGAGGCCAGCGGGCTGGTCGGGGTGTTCACGTTCGGCGCGGCCTCGGTGAACGTGCGGACGTCCACCTCGGTCTCAGCCACCTTCAGGCCGAGGTCCGCGAAGCGCTGCAGGTTGTTCTGCAGGTCCGGGAAGCCGTACTGGGTGTCCAGGTGGCCCTGGAAGCCGACGCCGTCGATGGGCACGCGCTGGGCCTTCAGGGTCTTGACGAAGTCGTACACCGCGTTGCTCTTCGGCCCGGTGAACTCGAGGTTGTAGTCGTTGTAGAAGAGCAGGGCCTTGGGGTCGGCCTCGTGCGCCCAGCGGAAGGCGTCGGCGATGTAGCCGAGGCCGCCCCACGCCTTGTACCAGACGGTCTCGCGCGGCTTCCCGTCGTCGTCGAACGCCTCGTTGACCACGTCCCACTGCCAGATGTCGCCCTTGAAGTGCTTCACCTGGTCCTGGATGTGCTTCTTGAGCAGGGCCTTCAGCTCGTCGTTCGACAGCGTGGTGGTGTAGCCGTCGGAGGAGAGCCAGGTCGGCAGCTGGCTGTGCCACACCAGCGTGTGGCCGCGGACCAGTTGCTTGTTCTCCTTCGCGAAGGAGACCAGCCGGTCGGCCGCGGCCCAGTCGTACGTGCCGCGGGTGGGCTCCACGAGCTGCCACTTCATCACGTTCTCCGGGGTGACGCTGGAGAACTGCTCGGCCGTGATCCGGGTGTAGTCGGCGTTGCTGCCGAGCTCGTCCGTGTTCACGGCGGTGCCGATGCGCAGGCCGACCCGGTCGCCGAGGGCGCGCAGCGAGTCCGCAGGGGGGCGGACGGGCTGGGAGTGCCCGGGGCCGGGCGGATGAGGGGCGGGGGCGGCGCCGGGGTCGGCCGAGGCCGAGCCGGTGAGGGCCGCCCCGCTCAGCAGGACCGTGGCGCTCACGAGGCCGATGGACAGTGCGGAACGAAGCACACGAACTCCTCGGGGGTGAAAGTGGGGGGTTGATGGGTACTGCGGTCAGGTCAGCCCCGCCGGGCGGGCAGCGACAGGTGCCATCCCTCCGACCGGAGCGCGGGGATGACCGTGTCGACGGCGTCGACGGTCTGACTCCGGTCCCCGCCGCCGTCGTGCATCAGGACCACCGCCCCCGGCGTGATCCCTTCTCTCAGGCGGCGGATCAGTTCGGCGGTCCCCGGTGGATCCCAGTCGCCGATGGCCAGACGCCAGCCCAGCGCCTGCATGCCGAGATCGGCCGCGACGGTCGGCGTCTGCCCCCAGTTGCCGTACGGGGCCCGGAAGTACGGGATGTGCGCTCCCGGCACGGCCGCGCGGATGGCGGCGCTCGTCTCCAGCAGGTCGGCGCGGACCCGCTCCGCCGGCCAGGCCGCCATGTCGTCGTGGCGCATGCCGTGATTGCACAGCGTGTGCCCGTCGGCGACGATCCGCCGGACGACCTCCGGGTGCTGCCGCACATGCTCACCCCAGAGGCAGAAGACCGCCTTCGCGTGGTGCTCGCGCAGCACGTCGAGCAGGCGCAGAGTGTCGGGAGGGTTCGGCCCGTCGTCGAAGGTGAAGCCGACCGACAGTCCGCCGCCACGGGTCGAGTCGACGACCGTGGGGGTCGGGTTGTCCGCCAGGGCCGGGTGTGCCATGCCCAGCAGGAGACCTATCGCGGCCAGTGGAACGGCGAGAAGACGTGGCCCGCGTGGGCGCCGGCTTCTGTTGACCACGATGACTCCATCTTCACGCGAGTACGCCCGAAAGTTTCTGTGACGTAACGAAAGTAATGCAGACCATAGGAACGCGATTGTGGTACGTCAAGGGGTCAAAAGCGCCCGGGGGTACGCAGATCTCGCGGACTCGCTGGCGGGAGAGGTGGTCGTGAGTTCCCGGCTGCCCTAAAACGCCCCAGAGTCTCTCCGAAACTTTCGGGCTTCAGGTGTGAGGCGGCCTGCGAACGGGGAGGGCGTGATCACGCGAGGGATCACCCGGCGGCCTTCTCGTCCCAGAGGTACGCCGACGCCTGCAGGGTGAACAACTCCGCGTATCTGCCCTTGAGCCGCATCAGTTCGGTATGGGTGCCGTCCTCCACGAGTGTGCCGTCCTCCAGGAACATGATCCGGTCGGATTGGCGGACGGTGGAGAAGCGGTGCGAGATGTAGAGCGTCGTCTGTCCCGCGGCCAGGGCGCGCAGCCGGGTGAACAGATCATGCTCGGCCTGCGCGTCGAGTGCGGAGGTCGGCTCGTCGAGCACGAGGATCGCGGACCTGCGCATGAACGCCCTGGCCAGCGCGATCTTCTGCCATTCGCCGCCGGACAGGCTGACGCCCTGGTCGAACCACCGGCCGAGCGGGCTGCCGAAGCCCCTGGGCAGCCGCTCGATGCGCTCTGCAATCCCGGCCCGCTCGGCTGAGTCCGCGATCGCCTCCCTGTCCTCGAGCCGAGGGAGGTCGCCGAGGCCGATGTTCTCGCTCGCGGTGGCCTGATAGGTCACGAAGTCCTGGAACATCGCGCTGATCCTGGCCCGGTAATCCTCCGGGTCGTACTCCCTGATGTCGACGCCGTCCAGCAGGATCCGGCCCTCTGTCGGGTCGTACAGCCGGCAGAGCAGCTTGATCAGCGTGGACTTGCCCGCGCCGTTGCGGCCGACCACCGCGACGGTCTCGCCCGGACGGATCTCGAAGCCGACCCGGTCGAGTGCCTTGACGTCGGATCCGGAGTAGCTGAACGAGACCTCCTCGAACCGCACGTGACCGCGTACGTCCGCGGGCATCGGGCGGGGCCGCTCCGGCCTGCGGATCGCCGGGCGGGTGCCGAGGAAGCGATACAGCAGGTCCAGGAACAGGTTGTTCTCGTACATGCCGCTGACCCCGAGGAACAGGCCCTGGACGGAGCTCTGCACGGCGGCCGCGGCGCCGGTGTAGAGCGCAAGATCGCCCAGGGTGAGCCGGCCGGAGACGGCCTGCAGCGCGATGTAGAGGTAGATCCCGGAGCTGGTGAGGGTCGTCAGCATGCTCCAGGCGGCGGCGGCCGCGTTGCGCGTGCCGATCAGCCTGCGCTGCCGTTCGTAGTAGACCTGGCCGAGCCGGCGGAACCGGTCGACGAGGTAGGAGCCGAGCCCGAAGTGCTTGATCTCCTTGGCGTACGTGTCGGTGGTGACGAGCCCCGCCAGATACTCCATCCGGCGGCGGATGGGGGAGCCGAGGAAGTTGAACGCGAAGCTCCGGGCGGAGTATCGGGTCTGCGAGACGAACGCCGGGATCGGGGTGACGAGCGCCACGACCGCGAGCAGCGGGCTGATCGCGATCAGCATGGCGATCATCGTGCAGAACGTGATCACGGTCTTCACCAGGCCGAACGCGGAGTTCATCATCGACAGCGGACGGCTGGGCGCCTCCTGGTCGGCCTGCCGCAGCAGGTCGTAGGACTGGGAGCCTTCGAAGAAGGCGAGATGCAGGGTGCTCGCGTGCTCCATCACGGTGTGCCGGATGGTGAGCACCATCTTCTCCTGCAGCAGCTGCTGCGCGATGTTCGTCAGCGACGTGACGACCGTGGTCAACGTGAAGAGGAGGAACTGCAGCGCGGCCACTGCGATGATCTTGCCGAACGACGTCATGGCGATGCCGGGCAACAGCGGCACCGTCAGCATGACGAGGTCAGGACGGTGCTGGGAGTGCACCTGGATGCCCTCGACCACCGAGTCCATCAGCAGCTTCGTCATGTACGCCGAGGCGGTGGGCAGCAGGCCGCTGACGACGGTGACCACGCCGATCACCACGGTCAGCACGGGACTGGCCCGCCACGTCAGCCCGACCACGCGCGGCAGGCCGCGCACGGTGCCGGCGACCGTCTGCCGGATCCGCCGCCACCGCGACCTCAGGTCCCTGGGCTGTTTTCGCGGCTTGGGGTCCGGAATGTCGATGGGGCCGGTCAGCCCGCTGTCGGCGATGCTGGTCGGGTCGTCCAGCCCGAGTGGCAGGCGGCGCATCGCCGATTCGATGCCGCCCCCACCATGGTCCACTAAGCACCGCCCTGGAACTCGGCGGGTAGTTTCGCCTGGTCGAACGCGCCGTGCAGGAACAGTTCGATCAGCGAGGCCACGCAGATCGGTTCGCTGCCGGCATCGGGCCGGCGGGACCGGGCGAACAGCAGGTCCAGCAGGACGCCCGCGAGCTGGTCGGCGGGCAGGCGCAACGCGGGCTGCTCGGGGGCGAACAGCTCGGCCAGCGCCGCCCTGGTCGCGGCGATGCCGGCGACCCGGCCGCCCCGCTCGCGCGGCTGCCCGGATGCCTCGTCCCGCTCGCGCGGCTGGCCGGACGCGTCGTCCCGCTCGCGCGGCTGGCCGGACGCGTCGTCCCGCTGGTGCGGTTGGCCGGGCGCGTCGCTTCGATTGCGGGGGCCGCTGCGGAAGCCGGAGGCGTGCATCGCGCCGAGCACGCGGCCCATTCTGTCCATGTGCGCCTCCATCGCGGCGGCGGCCTCGTGCAGCCGGTCGTGCAGCGAGATCTCCAACGGGATGGCGCGGATGGCCTCGACCACGTTGTCCGGCCGCAGCGCCTCGGCGATGCAGGCTTCGAGAAGCTCGTCCTTGTCCTTGAACACCCGGAAGATCGTCGCTTCGCCGATCCCGGCCGCCGCGGCGATCTGGCTGGTTTTCACCGCGGCTCCGTACTCGGCCACCAGCGGCAGGGTCACGTGCACGATCATGGCGCGGCGTGCTTCGGGGCTCATGCTCGGGGCCCGGCGCCGGGTCGGCTGCGGGGAGGGGGCCGCCGGGTCAGGGTCGTTCGGCGTACGGGTCGGCTGGGGGGAGGGGGCCGCCGCGTCAGGGTCGTTCGGCTTGGGTTGCGTCATGCCCCGACCGTACGAAGTGAGCGCTCACTCCGTCAAGGCGCTTTTACCGATCCTGATCGTCCGCGGCCCTGCCGCCGCCTGAGTGACGAGGCGATGCCGAGCCCCGGGCCGGGGAAATGCCGCGCGGCTACCGCGTTCGCCCGCACCTGGGACGGGCCTCGGCCCGGCGGCCGTGACTAGACTCGGTGAGGTGACGTTCGATCTTCATGGGCGGACGAGGCGGCTGGAGCTGACCGACCAGGATCTGCGGTCCTTCGAGGCCGTCGTGCTGGAGGCCACGCCGGACGGGATCGTCCTGGACCGATCGGCCTTCTACCCGGGCGGCGGAGGCCAGCCGCCGGACCACGGCGTGCTGTTGTGGCAGGGTGTCGAAACACGCATCGAGGGCGTGCGCAAGGGAGACGACCTCTGTCTCGTCCCGGCGGAGGACGACCCGATCCCGCCCGCCGGCACGGTCGTCCGGGCGGCGGTCGCCGACGAGCGGCGCTCCGCGCTCATGCGCACGCATTCGGGTCTGCACGTGCTGTGCGGCGTCGTGTTCCGCGACTACGGGGCCCTGGTCACGGGCGGCAACATGGAGCCGATGACCGCGCGGATGGACTTCAACCTTCCCGAGGTGCCGCCCGGCTTCAAGGAGGCGATCGAGGACGCGTGCAACGCCGAGATCGCCGCCGACCGCCGGATCGACGTACGGGTGCTGCCTCGTGCGGAGGCCTTCGCGATCCCCGACATCATCCGCACCGCGACGAACCTCGTGCCGGAGGGCATCCCCGAGGTGCGGATCGTCGACATCGTGGGCCTGGACACCCAGGCCGACGGGGGCACACACGTCGCCTCGACCAAGCAGATCGGCAGGATCAAGGTCGCCAAGATCGAGAGCAAGGGCCGCGGCTTCCGCCGCCTCCGCATCGCGATCGCCGACTGACCGGGCCGACCTCCGGCGGGACGGTCAGAAGTCGATCCGTACGACTGCTCGCCTGAGGGTCGGCCTGCTCACCTCGGTGAACCCCGCGTCGAGGAAGACGTCGCGGCTGCCGACGTGGAGCTCGCCCCAGGTGATCTCGACGCCCGGCCTGGTGATCATGGGGTACGCCTCCAGCGCCCGGGCTCCCCGCTCGCGCGCGAAGTCGATCGTGGCGCGCGCGAGCGCGTAGGTCACCCCGCGCCGGCGGAAGCCCTTGCGGGTGACGAAGCAGGTCACGGCCCAGACGCTGTCGTCGGTCTCGTCCTCCTGCCGGCCCTTCCAGGGGACGCGGGTGCGGGTCAGCTGCGGGTAGGCCGTCCGGGGCTCGACCGCGCACCACCCGACCGGCTCGCCGTCCAGGTAGGCCACCAGGCCGCTGGTCGACCGGGCTCCGGGGGTTCCGCAGCCGGTCTGCTCACGCAGGCGCGCGGCACGCTCCGCGTCGGAGACCGAGCGCCATTGATAGGTGAAGATCTTGTAGCGCTGGCAATGGCAGTCCGTCGTGCCGATGACGGCCCGCAGGTCGTCCCACGACGCCCGGTTGGCGGGGACGACGACGAGTCGATCGGCGGGAATCGGCTCGGTGATGTCCTGCCTCATCCCGCCGGCTGGTCCTCTCCGACCAGGCCGTCCACGGCTTCGCGGATGAGATCGGCGTGCCCGGCGTGGCGGGCGTACTCCTCGATCATGTCGATCAGCAGGCGGCGGAGGCTGGGCGACTCGCCGCGTGAGTTGGCGTACGCCGCGAGCCGCCCGAGGCCGCCCTCGGCCAGCGCCTGGCGTACGTTGGCCCGGGAGCGGGCCACCGCGTCCTGCCACAACGTCGTCAACTGCTCGGGACTGTCGTCGGCGGCCGTGCGCCACTCCCAGTCGGGGTCGGCGTCGAAGTCCACGGTGTCCCACGGCGGCGCGGGCGGTCGCCCCAGCAGCTTCTGGGAGAACATGTCGTCCTCGACCAGGGCCAGGTGCTTGAGCAGCCCTCCCAGAGTCATGGACGACGCGGCGACGGTCGCCCGCAGGCCGGCCGCGTCGAGCCCGCCGCACTTCCACGCGAATATCCGGCGCTGGCGGTCCAGGGAGCCCAGCAAGGTGTCGATCTCGTCGCCGGCGACCGGCGGCTCATAAAGGACGTTTTCGGTCATGGGGCACAGGCTACGGTGCATTCCGGACGATCCACTTCCGGAATGCGACGGGTTGCCGAATGACGCACGACGAGAGCCCGACCGCGCGGGCGCTCCTGCTCCTCGAACTGATCCAGAGCAGCCCCGGCATCACGGCGGAACGGCTGGCCGGCCGGCTCGGCGTCTCCGAGCGGGCCGCCCGGCGCTATGTCGGCATCCTGCGCGAGGCCGGTATCCCGATCGAGTCCGAGCGCGGCCGCTACGGGGGCTACCGCATCGGCCGGGGGCTCCGGCTGCCGCCCCTGATGTTCACGCAGGCCGAGGCGCTCGGGCTGGTGATGGCCGTGCTCGACGGTCACCCCGACAACGCGGCGGACCCGGCCGATCCCGTGGGCGGCGCGCTCGGCAAGATCCTGCGGGTGCTTCCCGAGGCGGTCGCCGGTCCGGCCGCGGCCGTACGGAGCCTGAGCGCGAGACACCCCGAGCCCGGGGCCAGGACGCCCAGCCCGGAGACCACCGCCGACCTCGTCCAGGCCTGCGCCGGGCGCCGCCGGCTGCGCCTCGGATATCGCATCCGTCCCGGAGACGAGCGGATCATGGAGGTCGACCCGTGGGCCGTCGTCGTACGCCGGGGCCGGTGGTATCTGCTGTGCTGGTCGCACACGAGGAACGCCCGCCGGGTGCTGCGGGTGGACAAGGTGGCGGGCGTCGAGGCGCTCGACGTGCCGGCCGTCCCTCCGCCCGATCTCGACCCGGCGGAGATGCTGGAGGACCATCTGTCGGCGGGGTGGCGGCACCAGGTGGAGGTCGTCGTCGACGCGCCCGCCGAGGCCGTGGCCGAGTGGGTCCCGCGCAGCCTGGGCCGCCGCGAGCCGATCGACGCGACCACCACGCGCCTGGTGGGCAGCACGGACGAACCGGACTGGTACGTCCGGCAGCTCACGGCGATCCGGGCGCCCTTCCGCATCGTCGGGTCGCGCGAACTGCGGGAGGCCGCCGAAGCCCTGGGCCGGCGCCTCCTCCAGGCCGGATCGTAGAGCGGTTCCTGCTTCTCGGATCAGGTGCGGAGCCGGTTGAGCGGGCGCGCAGGGTCTGGCTATCGGATGGAGCCGGTGACGAGCTTGTCGAACTCGCGGTCCGGCAGCGTCCTGTTGAGTTCGAGCAGTCTGTCGGCCAACCAGCCGACGACGTAGCGGGTCTCGGGCTTGGCGGCTTCGACGGCCTCGCGGATGGCCGCGGCCACGACGCCGGGATCGGAGGCCTGACTGTCCGCGCCGAGTTGCGTCTCGCTCCGCCTGGCCATGGCCTCGGCCATCGCCCCGTAGGCGGTCGCACCGGAGATCTCCCGCAGGTCCTGCGCGGTGTGATCCTCGAACCCCGTCTTGATGACTCCGGGCTGGATCACGACGACCTCGATCCCGAAGGGCTCGACCTCCATGCGCAACGAGTCGGAGTACGCCTCCAGAGCGTGTTTCGTCGCGTAGTACCAGGAGCCCAGCGGCAACGCGATCTCGCCGCCGATCGACGACACGTTGACGATCGTGCCGGACCCCCGCTCGCGCATGTGCGGCAGGACGAGCTGGATCAGCCTGGCCGGTGCGAAGAGGTTCACCTCGAACTGGTCGCGCGCCAACTCCAGGGGGACGTCCTCGGCCGCGCCGTGCACCACGGTGCCGGCGTTGTTGACGAGGACGTCGATCCGGCCCTGCTCCTCGACGATGGTGCGGACGACCCGCTCCAGATCAGCGGGGTCGCGCGCGTCCATCGGGTGCACGTGCCCGCCCGCGTCGCCGATGACGTCCATGTTCCGCACCCGCCTGGCCGCGCCGTACACGATGTGACCCGCCCGCAGGAGTTCCAGCGCGGTGGCCTTGCCGATGCCGGACGAGGCCCCGGTGACGAGTACGACCTTCATGATCAGACCTCCCGGATGGGGACTCCGTGGGCCGGCAGGCCGGCACGGACGGCACGCCGTTCACGACTGGGGAAAGGCTAGGGACGCATTTCGTCCCACGGCAACGAGCTTCTCGTATATTCCCAGCTAGACGCCCTTCGAGTGGTGCAAAGAGCTGTCGCAGAACGCACCGTACGCGCCGTCGTGTTGCGCCCGGCCACCACCGGTTGGGACGATCCGACGAACGACGAGGAGGATCGGATGCCCGCGCGAAGCCGCCTGAGCTTCGACGACCGACGCCGCATCGCCGAAGGGCTGAGGGACGGGCTGACCTACGCGGAGATCGCCCGGCGGCTGGGGCGGCCCAGGTCGACCGTCAGCCGCGAGATCTCCCGGAACGGCGGCCCGCACGGCTATCGGGCCCACCACGCCCAGCAGGCGACGAACTGGCGCGCCCGGCGGCGCCGGCAGGTCCCGCCGCCCGAACTCCCGGACACGTACGGCGATCGGGACGCCCGCACGGTCCAGGAGTTCACCGAGGACTTCACCGCAATGATGATCCAGACGGGCATGTCACCGCTGACGGCCAGGGTGTTCGCCGCGCTGTTCGTCAGCGACGGCGCCAGCCTGACCGCCGCGGAACTGGTCCAACGCCTGCACGTGAGTCCGGCGTCGATCTCCAAGGCCATCCGGTGGCTTGAACAGCGCGGCCTGGTCAGCCGTGGACGCGAGGGCCGGCGCGAGCGTTACGCCGTCGCCGTCGACGTCTGGTATCGCACCTGGTCGGAGAGTGCCAGGTCGATGACACTGTGGGCGGACACCACACGGCGTGGGGCGGACGTCTTCGGCGCCGGCACGCCGGTGGGCCTGCGGCTGCGGACGACCAGCCGGTTCTTCGAGCTCCTCAGCCGCGACATGGCGCAGGCCGCCGAGCACTGGCGGCAGACCGTCTCCCTCCAGCGCCTCCCCTGAAGGCCGCTCGCAGCCGGCCGAGCGGGCGCGAACTCAGCGGAGGCCGGCGAACAGGTCGTCCTCGTGGTCGGGGGCTGCCACCCGGGACGTCGTCCGGATGAAGTACTCGCGCGAGAACGCCTGGTGCTGGGCCTCCGGCGGCATCCGCAGGAAGGGGATGTTCTCGCCTTGGCTCGCGTGGGCCGCCAGCGCCTTCAGCTTGTTCTCCACGTACGGCGAGACGTCCACGACGCTGGTGATGAGCTCGTCGGGCGTGCCGAAGTCGTCGGGGAGCTCGAAGTCGTCCGGAGCCATGCCGTTCGCCCGCATGAACTCGAACATCTGCCGGATGCCCTCACGCGGAACGGCCGTGTAGTAGAACTTGTCCGGAATCCCGGTCTTCTCGGCCGCCGCGACCGCGATGCGATGGGCCTGGATGTGGTCGGGGTGCCCGTAGTTGCCGTTCTCGTCGTAGGTGACGACCACCTGGGGGCGGTAGCGCTCCATCAGCGCGGTGAGCCTTCCGGCGGCCGTCTCGACCGGGACGTTCGCGAACGCGTCGGGGTGGCCGTTGCCGTCCCACCCGTCCATGCCGGAGTCGCGGTAGCCCAGCAGTTCCAGGTGGTCGATCCCCAGATGGGCGACCGACTCGCGCAGCTCGGCCAGCCGCCGCTCTGCGACCGCGGCGTCGTCGTGGCCGGGCTCGCCCGGCTTCACCCCGCCGGGGCCGTCCCCCTGCTCGCCGTTGGTGCACGTCACCAGGACCGTGCGGATCCCCTGGGCCGTGTACTTCGCGAGGATCCCGCCGGTGCCGATCACCTCGTCGTCGGGGTGCGCGTGCACCGCCATGAGGGTGAGCTCTCGATCCATTCCGTCCCCCGGAGTGTCGTTTACCGTCACCCGGACGAGCCTATATCGCCCCTTGAACGTGGCGCGGGCGCGTGTCGTTTGAGGCGGCCCGGCCGGGTTAGGCGACCGCTATGGGGATTTATCGAGACATGGCGGCGGGAGCGGCGGCGGGTGCGGCCGGGACGACCGTGCTCAACGCGATCACCTATCTGGACATGGCGGTGCGCGCCCGCCCGGCGAGCTCGCTGCCGGAGCAGGCGGCCGGTGCGGTCAGCGAGCGGCTCCACGTCGGCCTCGGCGAGGAGGAGGACGCCCGCAACCGTGAGCAGGGGCTCGGGCCCATGCTCGGCATCCTCACCGGCGTCGGCGTGGGCCTCGCCTACGGCCTGTTCCGCCATGCCGTACGGCGGAGGGTCAGCCTCCCGGTCGCGGCGACCGGGGTGGGCATGGCGGCGGCGGTCGCGGGCAGCGCGCCGATGACCGCGCTCGGGCTCACCGACCCGCGTGAGTGGGGTGTCGGCGGCTGGACGGCCGACCTGGTCCCCCACCTCGGGTACGGCCTCGCCACGGTCGCCGCGTTCGAACTGACCAGGTCCCGCCGCCGGCGCTAGGAGCTGGGCGTTAGGAGCTAGGCGTTAGGAGCTGGGCGTTAGGAGCTGGGCGCTAGGAGGCGGTGCGGGAGGCCGGGGCCATCCGAGTGGTCACCAGCCACCAGATGACCAGTTGCAGCAGGGCCAGCGACACGGCGAAAGGCGGCAGCGTCCAGGCGCCGACCCCCTGGGCGATCGCCCCGGTGAGCCAGGGGAACACCGCGCCGCCGACCACCGACACCCCGTTGATCAGCCCGATGGCGGTGGGCACCAGCCGGGCCACGGTGAGCCGAGGCGCCACGGCCATCGTGGTGGGGAAGATCGGCCCGAGCCAGAAGCCGAGCAGCACGAAGCTGACGCTGGCCATCGCGGAGCCCGGCACGAGCCAGGCCAGCATCGTGCTGAGCGTGACTCCGGCCAGGCAGAGGAAGGTCATCCCGGTCGCGGTCATGCCGAGCCGGGTGGCGATCGGGCTGATCAGGAAGCGGCCCAGGGTGAGCCCGAGCCAATAGCCGGAGACGGTGTATCCGGCCAGCAGGTCGCTCTGTCCATGCTCGTCGACCAGGAAACTGAATCCCCAGTTTCCCACGCTGATCTCCAGGCCGACGTACACGGCGAGGAACACCGCGCCGAGCAGGACGGCGGGCTGCCGCGACGCGGTCGCCAGCAGACCGGGACGCTCCGCCTGTTCCTCGGCCGTCGCGGGCGGCGGGGCCTCGCGGGCGGGCAGGGTCAGGTAGAAGCCGATCAGCAGCGGCAGGCAGACCAGGGCCAGGATCAGCCACACGGCCGTCCAGGGCAGGAAGGTCAGGATCCAGGTGGCCAGCAGCGGCCCGAGCAGCGCGCCGACGCCGAAGAACGCGTGCAGGCGGTTGAGCAGCGTCGTCGCCTTGGGCAGGTCGGTGAGGTAGGCGTTCAGCACCGATTCGAAGATGCCCGTGCCGTACCCGGCCACGATCTGGGCCACCAGGAAGGCCAGGAACGGCGGGCGCACGGCCGTGAAGAGGCCGGCCAGCGCGAACGTGCCGCCGCCGAGGATGAGCGAGGCCCGGATCCCGAGGCGGTGGATCAGCGGGCCCGCGGTCGAGCCGGACAGCATGAACCCGGCGGAGAAGGCGAAGAACTGGGTGCCGATCGTGGCCTTGTCGAGGCCGTAGTCGTCGATCTGCGCCGGCAGCAGCACCCCGCCGACGCCGGAGCTCAGGCCGACCAGGATGAAGGTGACATAGGAGAGCGCGACCGGCGCCCACAACTCGCGCCGCACTGCGGACACCTGACCTCCCGCGTACGAGCAGCCTTCCGGCCACCCGGCATGCGGGATCGGCCGTATCCGTGATCAACGGTCATCCCGTTTTCCGGCGACATGTTACTTGGTGTGCCTGTTGCTCCCATAGAGGTTTACCGGGGGTTATCGTCGCAAGGTGACGGATCATGCGAGGGTTCAGGTCAACGGCGTCGGGATCGCGTACCGGACGTACGGTCCGGACGACGCCCCGCCGCTGATCCTGCTGCACGGCCTGGGCGAGGGCATGGCCGGCTGGGACGGCGTGGCCGGCGCGCTGGCCGCCGACCGGCACGCGTACGCCCTGGACCTGCGCGGCCACGGCGCCAGCGACTGGCCGGGGGACTACGGCCTGGAACCGATGCGCGACGACGTCCTCGCCTTCCTCGACGCGCTGTCGCTCGGCCCGGTGGACGTGATCGGCCACTCCATGGGCGGCCTCGTCGCCTACCTGCTCGCCGCGGAGCGGCCGGGCCGGGTGCGGACGCTGGTCCTGGAGGACGTCCCGCCCCCGGTGCCGCGCGACCCGCCCCCGCTCGTACGGCCGGAGGGGCCGCTGCCGTTCGACTGGGCCATGGTGGAGGCGGTCAGGCCCCAGATCGACCACCCCGACCCGGCCTGGCTGGGACGGCTGAGCCGGATCACCGCCCGCACGCTCGTGATCGGCGGCGGGCCGGACAGCCACATCCCCCAGGACCGGGTCGCCGAGATGGCCCGCCGCATCCCCGGCGCCGCGCACGTCATGATCCCGGCCGGGCACCTGGTGCACGAGAACGCCCCCGACGCCTTCGTCCGCGAGGTCACGGCCTTCCTCGGCCGGAGCGAGGCCACGGCCTAGAGCACGGCTAGGCCGTGGGCGGCAGGGAGAAGACGGCGAACAGGGCGGGGTCGCCGAACACGACGTTCCGCGCGATGCCGTCCTCGGCGATCGCGAGCACCTGGAGCGAGTGGGCCCGGAAGACGCCGTCGCCGCCGTCCAGGTAGGCCGCGAGCGCGAGCTGCCCGTTGGCGCGCGTCGGCACCATCCGCCAGGGTCCCCGGGTGGCGCAGACCCAGCGGATGAAGCCGCCGAACGCCTCCCGCCCGGAAAACCACGACAGGAACGGCGGCATCTCCAGGACGGCGTCCTCCCGCAGCAGCCGCTCCAGGGCCTCGACGTCGGCCTTCTCGAACGCCGCGACGTAGCGGTCGAGCAGGTCGCGGCAGGCCGGGTCGTCCGGTTCGAGAAGGTCGTCCTCCGCGGGAGCCGCCTGGGCGAGCTGGGCGCGGGCGCGCTGCAGGGCGCTGTTGACCGCCGCGACCGAGGTCTCCAGCAGGCCGGCGACCTCGCTCGCCCGCCAGGCCAGCACCTCGCGCAGGATGAGCACCGCCCGCTGCCGCGGCGGCAGGTGCTGCAGGGCCGCGACGAACGCCAGCCGGATCCCGCCCCGCGACGCGACGACCGCGGCGGGGTCCACCAGCGCGTCGGGGACGGGCTCCAGCCAGGTCACCTCGGGCAGCCGCCGTTGCGGTCCCGCGTCCGGGTCGTCGGACGGGCCGGTGAGGCCGGACGGCAGCGCCCTGCGCCCGCGCTGGTCGAGTGCCGTGAGGCAGGCGTTCGTCGCGATGCGGTAGAGCCAGGTGCGCGGGGAGGCCCGCCGCTCGTCGTAGTCGCCGGACGCCCGCCACGCCCGCAGCATGACCTCCTGCAGCAGGTCCTCCGCGTCGTGCACCGAGCCGAGCATCCGGTAGCAGTGCGTCATCAGCTCACGCCGGTAGGGCCCGGTGATCCGCTCGAACTCCTCGTCACTCCACATGTGTTCTCCCGCGTCGCGTGGCCGTCACCGGTATCTACCGCCGCGCCGGGCCGGACTCATCGGTCGCCGATGAGTTTTCCGGCCGGTCCCGGTACGTACCGGCGAACCCACTGCGGAAGGACACGAAGTGACACTCAGCCATACCGTCCGCCCCGCGCCGGCCCGTGCCGGGCGGCCCTGGCCGATGCTGGCGGTGCTGCTCGCCGGCCAGTTCATGGGGCTGCTGGACCTCTACATCGTCAACGTGGCGATCCCCAGGATCGGCGCCGACCTGGGGGCGTCCGGCGCCGCGCTGCAACTGGTCGTCGGCGGTTACATCATCGCGTACGCGACCCTGCTGATCACCGGCGCACGGCTCGGCGCGTTGTACGGCAGGCGTCGCATGTACGTGATCGGGGTGGCGGGCTTCACCGCGGGCTCGCTGCTGTGCGGGCTCGCGCCCGACGCCGGGACGCTGATCGCCTTCAGGTTCGTCCAGGGAGCCGCGGCGGCGGTCATGGTCCCGCAGATCATGAGCGTGATCCAGACCAGGTTCACCGGCAGGGCCAGGGCCACCGCGCTGAGCGCGTACACCGCGGTGCTCTCGGCCGGTTCGGTCGCCGGGCTGGCACTGGGCGGGGTGCTGGTCGGCGCCGACCTGGCCGGCACCGGCTGGAGGCCGGTGTTCCTCGTGAACGTGCCCGTGGGCGTGCTGCTGACGCTCGTGGTGCCCCGGCTGGTGCCGCCGGACGCGCCGTCGGACGCGCCATCGGACAGGGCGCGCGGCCAGCGCCGGCTCGACCTGCGGGGCCTCGCGCTCGCGCTGCCCGCCACGCTGCTGGTCGTGCTCCCGCTCGTGCTGGGACGGGAGGCCGGCTGGCCCGTGTGGACGTACGCGTCGATGGCCGCGGGGATCGTGCTCGCCGCCGTGTTCGTCGTGGCCCAGCGCCGTACGGCGGCCCGGGGCGGCGACCCGCTGCTGAACCTGGACGTGCTGCGCGCGGCCGGCATGCCCTCGGGGCTGACGACGCTGATGGCCCTGATGGTCGCCTACGGCGGGTTCCTGTTCACCTTCGCCCTGCACCTGCAGGGCGTCCTCGGGGAGAGCCCGCTGGGTGCCGGGCTCACGTTCCTGCCGATGGCGGCGGCGTTCGGGCTGGGCAGCTTCTACTGGCGCGGGCTCCCGGGGCGGATCCACCACCTGCTGCCACCGGCGGGGCTGGCGCTCAGCGTCCTCGGCACGGCGGCTCTGGCCGTCTCGGTGACCGGCGGCCCGGTGATGTGGGCCGCGCTGGTGATGTACGGCGCGGGGCTGGGCGTCTCGACCAGCCTGCTCACCCACGCCCTGGTTCACGTGCCGTCCGCCCGCGCCGCCGACGCGAGCGGCCTGCTCACGACGACCATGCAGTTCGGCCAGCTCGGCGGTGTGGCGGTGTTCGGCGCGGTGTTCCTCGCCCTGGCCGACCCGCCGCGGCCGGAGGCCATGGGCGCGACCGCCTGGTGGCTGGCGCTGGCCGCGGCGGCGGGCGCGGCGGGCGCGGTCGCCCTGGCCCGCGCCGCACGGCCCCGGCCCGCGTGACCCGAGGCCGGACGGATCGGCGGGATCGGCGCCGGCCCTCGCGCCGATCCCGCCCGCGTACCGCTGCGGGTGTCGTCCATGACTCCGGGGACCCGGCAGGCGTTTCCCCCGTTGCATCCGGCGGTGTTGCGTCTCCTGCGGACGGCCTTTGCCATGGCGGCGTTACCGTGTGGATGTACGCCCTGGGGAGTGATCCGCCATGCCTGACGGCCGACAGCTTGCGGACCGCGTGCTGGACGCGGTGAACGCGCATGACCTGGACCGGCTGTCGAGGTGCTACGACCGGCACGCCGTCCTGGTCACCCCGCTGGGCGTGTGCGAGGGGCGCGAGCAGATCGTCGGCTACTGGGAGAGCCTGTTCAAGGGCTTCACCGACATGGCCATGACGGTCTGGAACAGGGTGGAGTGCGCCGACCCCGGCTTCAGCGAGTGGACGATGACGGGCACGCACACCGGGTCCTTCGCGCTGCCGGACGGTGTCGTGGGCGCGAGCGGCCGGCGGATCACCGTGCGCGGCTGCGGGGCGTGTCACGCGAAGAACGACCTCGTGGTCGCCCACCGGGACTATTTCGACCTGCTGGAGCTGTACTACCAGCTCGGGTACTCGCTCGTCCCCGACTAGCTAACCACCCCCCGCTTTCGGGTGATTTATGGCGGTTTACGTAGCCTGAAAGCCTGGGAGAGGGGAGGCGTCATGCCCGATCCAGCGGACGCGACCGTGTTCTTCGTGGGAAACGCCACCATGATCATCCGTTCTCACGGGTTCACTGTGCTTACGGATCCGAACTTCCTGCACCAGGGGCAGCGGGCCCAACTCGGCTGGGGGGTGAGCACCCGCCGCCGCACCGAGCCGGCGATGGAGGTCACGGAGCTCCCGCCGCTGGACCTGGTCGTCCTGTCGCACATGCACGGCGACCACTGGGACAGGATCGCCAGGAACGGCCTCGACAAGGACCTGCCGATCGTCACCACCCGCCATGCGGCGGCCCGGCTGCGCCGCCAGGGATTCGGCCACGCCGTCGGCCTGGAGCCGTGGGAGTACCACCACGAGCGCCACGGGGACGGCACGCTCACGGTGACGGCCACGCCCGCCCGGCACGCGCCGGGCCCGGCGAACTCGCTGATGCCGCCGGTGATGGGGAGCGTGCTCGACTTCGCGCACGCGGGCGAGGTGGACCTGCGCATGCACATAAGCGGCGACACGATCATGGACGAGTGTCTGTCGGAGATCCCGCGCCGCTTCCCCGACATCGACGTCGGCATCGTGCACCTCGGCGGCACGCGGATCCTCGGCGTCACGGTGACCATGGACGGCGCCCAGGGGGTGGAGTGGCTCAGGCTGATGCAGCCGGAGTCGGCCCTGCCCATCCACTACGACGACTACGCGGCGTTCGCCTCCCCGTTGAAGGACTTCCAGCAGCACGTGCGGCGTGCGGGGCTGTCGCACCTGGTCCACTACATCATGCGCGGCGAGACCTACCGCCTGCCCGTACGGCAAGCCGGCGCACGGCCGCCCCGCCCGGTCGTCGGGCCCGGCTGACAGGGTCGAGTCAAGGCCTATTGACAGCCCGTACGGTAAGGGTGTTGCCTTAATTCAAGCTCTAAAGCTTGCGTGAAGCGCTGGACCACTCCGGCGCGCGCCCGCACACTCGGCGACGGCGCGGGCCGGAGATCCTGCTGGCATCCCCCCACCAACCGGAGATCTCCATGCGCAAACCCCGGCTCCTCATCATGGCCGCGGCCGTGGTCGTCACCCTCAGCGGCCTGGTCGGCGGCACGGGCGCCGACCGGGCCGAAGCCGCCATCGGCCCCGTCACCTGGTCGGACGAGTTCAACGCCGCGGCGGGAACGCCCGTCGACGGCTCCAAGTGGAAGTTCGACACCGGTGGCGGCGGCTGGGGCAACAACGAGCTGGAGTACTACACCAACTCGACCCGCAACGTGTACCACGACGGACAGGGACACCTCGCGATCACCGCCCGCAAGGAGAACCCGTCCAACTACCAGTGCCACTACGGCACCTGCCAGTACACCTCCGGCCGCATCCTGACCGCCGACAAGTTCAGCCAGGCGTACGGCCGCTTCGAGGCGAGCATCAAGATTCCCAAGGGACAGGGCATCTGGCCGGCGTTCTGGATGCTCGGCGGCGGCAACTGGCCGAACACCGGCGAGATCGACATCATGGAGAACGTGGGCAACACGCCCAACACCGTCTACGGCACGGTGCACGGCCCCGGCTACTCCGGCGGCAGCGGGGTCGGCGGCAACCGGACGATCGGCGCGCCGCTCGGCGACGCCTTCCACACCTACCGCGTCGACTGGTCGCCCAACCTCATCGTCTGGTACCTGGACGGCTCGGAGTACTTCCGCGTCACGCCGGCCGACATCCGCGGCAACCAGTGGGTCTTCGACCACCCGTTCTTCCTGATCCTGAACGTGGCGGTCGGCGGATACTGGCCGGGCAACCCCGACTCCACCACGTCGTTCCCGCAGACGATGCTGATCGACTGGGTCCGCGTTTCCGGCTGGACCAGTGACGGGGGAGGCGGGACCGGCGGCGCGCTGAAGTCCAGCCTGAACGGCCGCTGCATCGACATCCCGAGCGCGAACCCCGTCGACGGCGCCCGGCTGCAGATGTACGACTGCAACGGCACCGCCGCCCAGCAGTGGACGATCAACGGCGACGGCACGGTACGCGCGATGGGCAAGTGCATGGACGCCGCGGCGGCCGGCACCGCCAACGGCACGCCGATCCAGCTCTACACGTGCAACGGCACCGGCGCCCAGCGCTTCACGCTCACCGCGGCGGGCGACCTCGTCAGCACCGCAGCCAACCGATGCGTGGACATCGTGGACGTGAACCCCAACAACGGCGCACGCCTCCAACTGTGGGACTGCACCGGCGGAGCCAACCAGAAGTGGACCCGCGGCTGACCGCATGACCGGCGTGAGAGGCCGGGCGTCATCCGGCCTCTCACATTTTCCGTGTCGCTGTCGTTCACGGGCTCACCGCCAGGAGCAGGAATGCGGCGCACAGCGTGAGATGCACGCCCGCCTGCAGAAGGCCGGCCCGGCCGGGCATCACGGTCAGCGTCGCCACGACGACCGTGAGGCCGAGCAGCACGATGTGCGTCGGGCCGAGCCCGAGCAGCAGCGGCCCCTTCAGCCACAGCGACGCGACGGCGATCGTCGGAATCGTGAGACCGATGCTGGCCATGGCCGAGCCGAAGGCGAGGTTCATGCTGACCTGCACCCGGGCCCGCCGAGCCGCGCGTACGGCGGCGAGGGTCTCCGGTAGCAGCACCAGCAGCGCGATCACGACGCCCACCGCCGACTGCGGGAGGCTCGCCGCGCGTACGGTCGCCTCGATAGCGGGAGACTCGACCTTCGCCAGGCCGACCACCGCGACCAGCGCGCTCAGCAGCAGTGCCACACTGCCCGCGGCGGCCCGCGTGGTCGGGGGTTGGGCGTGTTCGCCGGCGTCCGCACCGTGGCCGCCGGACTCCACCGGCAGGAAGTAGTCGCGGTGCCGCAGGGTCTGGGTGAGCACGAACAGGCCGTACAGCGCGATCGAGGCGAGCGCGGCGAACGCGAGCTGGGCCGGGGCGAAGGCGGGCCCGGGGCTGCTGGTGGTGAACGCCGGCAGGACGAGACTCAACGTGGACAGGGTCGCGACGGTGGCCAGCGCGCCTCCCGTCCCCTCCGCGTTGAACATCGCCACCCGCCGCCGCAGCGCCGCGACCAGCAGCGACAGGCCGACGATCCCGTTACAGGTGATCATCACGGCGGCGAACACGGTGTCGCGGGCGAGCGACGACGCGGCCGGCCCTCCGGACACGGTGAGGCTGAGGATCAGGGCCACCTCGATCACGGTGACCGCCACGGCGAGCACGAGCGACCCGAACGGCTCGCCCACCCGATGGGCGATGACCTCGGCGTGGTGCACGGCCGCGAGCACGGAAGCGGCGAGGAAGAGCGCCGCGATCACCACGACGACGGGAGGAATGGTCCGGCCCCACGCCAGCGCGAGCACTGCCACGGCGAGGATCGGAACAGTCGCGGTCCAGGTGGTGGCCAGTCGGCGGAAGAGCAGGATCACACGCTGTATCCTGCCCAAATAGGACGAACGGTATAAAAATCTCGGTTCAGAGCTGCTTGAGCAGCCAGCGGGGACCGGCGACCATGGCGCCGAGGGCCTTCACCCGTTCGCGCAGCCCTCGGTCGGCGGTGACGACAAGGGTGGTCTCCCACGGCCGCACGTCGCGCACCGCCTCCACGATCGTGTCGTCCCCGCTGCCTCCGGCCACCATGACCGTCAGGTCGCCGGTCACCGGCCCCGGGTCGGCGGCGCGGGCCGCCGCCCCTTCGAGCACCACGACCATGCGCGGGAACCATCGGGTCAGGGCCGGCACGCCTTCCGGCATCTCGCCGATGCCCTGCTCGCAGAGCGGGACCAGCTCGTTGAGCAGGCGGTTCGCGGCGCCCGCGCGGTCCTTCCACCAGCCGTGCTCGGCCCGCGCACCGATGATGTTGGCCATGTCGAGGACGACGACCACCGGGCTCAGCGCGGGCCTGATTCTCGGCCACGAGTCGGCGAAGCCGGGGTGCAACTCCTTCGACACGACCTCGTCGGCCGCCACCCAGCGCATGTCCGCGCTCTCGCCGCTGGCGGGCGCGGCGTCGAGCAGCCCCCCCGCCTCCGCGATCACCGTCTGGAACGACCAGCCGCCGTGGTCGTCGACGTAGAGTCCGCGTACCCGGACGAGGTCGGAGTCCAGCGCCGCCTCCTCACGGGCCTCGCGCAGCGCGCCGGTGACGGCGTCCTCGTGGCTGTCGCACGCGCCGCCCGGCAGGCCCCACGTCCCGCCGTGATGGCTCCACCAGGCACGCTTCTGCATCAGCACGTACGGCATGCCGTCGACCGTGTGGTGCACGGTGAGCAGGCCGGCGGCGCCGTACAGTCCCCAGTGCTGGTGTCCCAGCGCGCACAGGGCCCAGCCGTCGCCGTCCTTCGCCGTCATGCATCCATCTTGCCGCAGCCTGCCGGCACGCTCCGATGGTCACCAGTGTTCGACGGGGACCTCCACCCCGGAGGCCAGATCGAAGAGGGTGACGCCGTCCTCGATGCGAACGACCTGGATCTGCGTCGCGAAGCGTACGTCCCGGAGGCGGGAGGCGGCTTCGTGGGCGGCCTGCGGGAAGTGGTACCGATCGGCCGCGGCGCCGTCCGGGACGGGCCGGGTCGAGCGGACCTCGAACCGGTCCGGCGGCCATGCCGGGGGAAGGGGAGTGGAGTGGTGCCAACCAGACATGTCTCTCCCGTCACGCCGTCTCCGCAGCAGTTGACCGACGGGGCCGGGTTGATCGCCAGTGCGTGACGGGGTCGTAGGCCGATCGTTATTAACCGGTAAGCGATCCTTTCCAGCCTGGAGTCCGTAGCCCGTTAGCGTTTGATCCCTCACTCGTGATTCCCCCATTGTCCGGAGAATCAGGAGATGTCATATCTGGAGAGACGCCCGCTTCCTGCGGCCGGAGGAGCGGGCGTTGTCCTCCCTTTTCTCTCCGCTTCTCGCGCCGTTCGCCGGCGCGGTGGTGGTGGTCGTTGCCCGTCGCCTGCCGGTGCATCCTCACCGGCAGGGGACGGCGCAGTCGCCGCCCTTGTTTTCCGCGTTCTCACCTGAACGTTTCACCCGCTCCCGGGCCCCGTTCGTCGTCTCCGGCGGTTTCTGTGCATGTGAGATGTGGCGTGTGCGGATAGCCGTCGGGGTGTGTCGTTGACCGGTGTTCGGCGGGATCGTACGTTGTTGCGCGGTGTTCCTGTGGATGTATGTGGTTCAGGTGCACGAAATCCCTTGTGGGGTCGGGAGTCATTCCTCGGTCAGGGGCCCTGCGCGACCTGCAAGGAGCTCGGTTGTGACAAGCAGCACCAAAACGGGCGCCGGGGTGATCGGCGCCCTCGCGGCGGTCGCCGCCCTGGCCGGTGTGGCCACCGCCCCCACGGCGCAGGCCGCCACCGGGTGTGCGGTGACCTACACGACCAACGACTGGCCGGGCGGGTTCACCGCCGCCGTCACGATCCAGAATCTGGGCAGCGCGATCAACGGCTGGTCTCTCGGGTTCACCTTCCCCGACAGCGGCCAGAAGGTGGACACCGGGTGGTCGGCCACCTTCAGCCAGAGCGGGCAGAACGTCACGGCCACCAACGTGGACTACAACGCCGCCATCGCCACCGATGCGTCGGTGTCCATCGGCTTCAACGGCAGCTGGTCGGGGTCCAACCCCACGCCCGCCTCGTTCACCCTCAACGGCGTCACCTGCACCGGCTCCACCACCACCCCGTCCCCCACCCCATCGCCCGCAGCCTCGCCCACGCGCTCACCCTCACCTTCGCCCTCACCCTCACCCACGCGCTCACCCTCACCTTCGCCGTCGCCCACGACCACACCGTCGAACGGTGCGCTGTACGTGTCGCCGAACGGCAGGGACGGTGCGGCGGGGACGCAGTCGGACCCGACGACCCTCGCCGCTGCGATAAGCCGCGTCGCCCCCGGCGGGACGATCTACCTGCGGGGCGGGCGATACAACTTCGCGCAGACGGTGACCATCGCGCAGGGCAACAACGGCACCTCGAACGCCCGCAAGACCCTGTCCGCCTACCCCGGTGAGACTCCGGTGCTGAACTTCTCGGCACAGAGCGAGTCCTCGTCGAACCGCGGGCTCACCGTGAACGGCTCCTACTGGCGCGTGTACGGCGTCGTCGTCGAGCGGGCCGGCGACAACGGAATCTACGTCGGCGGCAGCAACAACGTCATCGAGCGCACGATCACCCGCTACAACCGCGACACCGGGCTGCAGCTCGGGCGGATCGCCTCCGACACCCCCCGCGACCAGTGGCCGTCCAACAACCTCATCCTCAGCTCCGAGTCGCACGACAACGCGGACGCCGACGGCGAGGACGCCGACGGCTTCGCCGCCAAGCTCACCACCGGCACGGGCAACGTCTTCCGCTACGACGTGTCCCACAACAACATCGACGACGGCTGGGACCTCTACACCAAGACGGACACGGGAGCCATCGGGCCGGTCACCATCGAGGACTCCCTGTCGTACAACAACGGCACACTCACCGACGGCAGCCAGGCCGGGGACGGCGACCGCAACGGCTACAAGCTCGGCGGCGACAAGATCTCCGTCAACCACGTGGTCCGGCGCAGCATCGCCTATCGCAACGGCCACCACGGGTTCACCTACAACAGCAACCCGGGCACGATGTCGATCTCGGACAACGTCGGCATCGACAACGCCGAGCGCAACTTCTCCTTCGACACCGGCACCTCGGTGTTCCGCGGCAACACCTCCTGCCGCAGCGGCAGCGGGTCCAACGACAAGATCGTCGGGAACGCGGACAGCTCCAACCAGTTCTGGTCGGGCTCGAACGGATCCCGGTGTTCCTCCTACACCGGCGCCCTCGGCTGGTCCTACGCCTCGGACGGCCACCTCGTCGTCACCTTCGGCGGCAGGCAGGTCACGCCGTAACCGGTCGTCTCGTCGCCCGGCAAGCGCCCCCCCGGCGGACCGACCTCTCCCAGGGCCGCCGCCGGGGCGATCCCGCTCACCGTGCCGTACGCGGTGGGCCGGGGCATGCCGGGCGGTGGGGCCGTCCGCGGATCGGGCGCGGGTGCATCCCGGCTTCCACAGCCTCTGCGCAGGCGCCTCACACACAGCCGATCGAGCGATCGGCCCCGATCTCAGCGGCCGTTCTCGGAGAAGTGCTGGTAGTCCGCAAATACCCAGCACTCGCACCGACTGAACTGGGGCAACGGCCCTCAGCCGTCCGCCGAGGGCACATCCAGGGCACTCAGGGACGCGCTGGTGCCCCAGGGCACTGTCAACGGCTTCGGCAAGCCCGGTGAACGTTCGTGGTCACCGCACTGGCTCCCTGCTGTTACGGACTCGCTTACGTCTTCAAGCCGCCTTTGGTGGATTCCCGGGAGGAGAGGTCCGACGGGGACTATTCAGGATGCCGGTCGTGCATCACGCGTACGGACCTCCCGTCTACCGCCTCGTACTCCCGCCGGTTTGGCCACGCCTCGGGCGCCCTCTCTACACCGCTTGTCGGGATGAGATCACCTTACGTGCAGGGACGGGAGGGAAGGACGCAAGCACAAGAGGGGCGGCGGGCTCGACGATCCAGAGCAGAAAGCGGGCCACCAAGGAGGAAGACCCGCCGGGGAAGGTATCGGCAGAGGAGAGGGCTGTTTCCCTGAGCTGTTTCGGTGACACCGCGAGGGCCCTGGTTTCAGCGGCCGTTCTCGGAGAAGTGCTGGTAGTCCTTGGCGCCGGACCACGAGCCGCCCCAGCCCCAGCCGATCTGCGCGAAGGCCCGCACCACGCGGTCTCCGCTGTTGATCACGCCGGGCTTCTTGAGCGGCCGGTCCACGAACGCGTCCGCGTTGCGGTGGGCGTGTGAGCCGTTCGCGTAGACGTACGGGTTCTCCCGCGGGTTGAGGTCCACCGCCAGCCCGTACGCGTGGTTGGACCAGCTGCCGGAGCCGGTGGCGTTGCGGCAGTTGAAGGCCGAGGTGTTGTCGGCGTCGATGGAGTCGTAGTCGCTGCCCTTGTAGACGTCGACGGGCTCCATCCGGCGGATGGGGTAGCGCATCTCGTAGAGCTTCCCGAAGACGGAGGCCACGTCTTCGGCCACCTTCTTGTTGATCACGAGGGTGCCGGTGTGCGCCTGGTCGTCGAATCCCCAGTAGGTCATGTTGATCTTCCGCAGCCCGCTCAGCGGAACCGGGCAGCCCGGACGCCAGGAGTGCCGGACGTCGTCGCGGGACACCTTCTCGATCTTGGCGGAGAAGGGCGGCGGTCCGCTCGGGCTCGGCGTGGGCCCCTCGCCGGGCGCAGGCGAGACCGGCACGGAGGACGGGGTGACGGACGGGGAGGAGGCCGGCATAGAGGAGGGAGCGGCAGGCGTGGACGAGCCCGGTGCCGACGACGCCGCGGCGGGCGCGGGCACCCGGGTCCGGGCGGCGGCGGACGCGCCGGCGTCGCCGACCCCGGCGCAGCCGGTCATCCCGACGAGGGCCGCCATCACTATCGCTGACCTGCGGTTCCACAAGGAGGTCATAGGCGCAGGTTACCCGTGGCCGAGGCATGCGCGGGCGGTCGCGCCCGCTCCTGTGGACAACGGGACTCCTGTGGACGAAGCCCCGGGGGCGGTTGGCCGGAATCGCCGTATGAAGGGGCTGTAAGCCGTACGAATTGACGATCGGAATCGTCGTGGCCCGCCGCTAGGGTGGCGTCGTGCTTGAGCAACTACGTTTCGGCGGGGTGAGCGTGCCGACCCACGCGTTTTTCGTGGGTCTCGGCGTGATCCTCGCGAGCGTGGTGTTCGTCCTGGAGGCGCGGCGCCGGGGAGCGTTACGGGAGGAGTCGCTCGTCGCCGTCACCGGCGCGCTGGTCGGCGGGGCGCTGGGCATGCGGCTGTCCGGCTGGGCCGAGCATCTCGACCCCGCGCTCAATCCCGGCCTCGTCGAGGCGTGGATGTTCGGCGCGCGGAGCATCCTCGGCGGCCTGACCGGCGCATACGTCGGGGTGCTGGTGGCGAAACGGCTGATCGGCTACCGGGAGCGGACCGGCGACCTGTTCGCGCCCGCCGTCGCGCTCGGCATGGCCGTCGGCCGCATCGGCTGCTTCCTCACCGAGGCGCCCGGCCGTCCCACGAGCCTTCCCTGGGGCGTCCACGCGCCCGCCACCGTTCCGGAATGCCCCGGCTGCGTGTCCGGGCAGGCCATGCACCCGTCATACCTGTACGAGACCGTCTTCCAGCTCGCCGCCTTCGGCGCGTTGCTGTGGGCGCGGAGCCGGGTCGACAGGCCGGGCGAGCTGTTCACCCTCTATCTGGGCGCGTACGCCGTCTTCCGGTTCCTCGTCGAGTTCACCCGGGCGAACGAGACGGTCTGGCTCGACCTGACCCGCCCGCAGTGGTTTCTCGTCCCGGGGCTGATGCTCCTCGGCGTCCGTCTCGGGATCGGATATCGCAAGGGTTTCTACGATCGGCTGCTCCCCCGCCGGGGCGAGCGGCGACCGCTGTTACCGGCCGCCCTGCTGTCGCCCGCGGGCGAGGAGGAGAGATGAGTACACCCCCCGAGCCGCCCGAGCAGCCGCGCGACCCGCAGCCGGGCGATCCTCCCGGTCGGCCGCCCGTGCCGCCGCCTCCCGGCGGTCCGCCCGGCCCCTCCGGTCCGCCGCCGTCTCACGGTCCGACCGGTCCGCCGTCTCACGCGCCTCAGGCGCCCCACGGTCCGGCCGGTTCGCCGCCTCACGGTCCGTCTGGCCCGCCGCCTTACGGGCCGCAGGGCCCGGGTGGGTCGTATGGTCCCGGTCCCGGCGGGCCGTACGGCCCCTCCGGCCCGGGCGGGCCGCCGCGCGCGTGGCCGCCGCCCCCGGCCCCGAACACGACCGGAGTGGTCATCGCGATGACGATCGCGGGGATCGTGGCCTACGTGGTCGTCAATTTCGTGCTCTTCTTCGCGACCCTCGCGGCGGCGGACGGTGTCGCGAGCGATTACAAGAACGTCGCGCTCATCGGCGGATCCGTGATCCTCGCCCTGATCGCGTTCGGCGGCGGAACGCTGCTGCTCCTCCTCCGCAAGCCCTGGTCGCGGGGGCTCGGGATGGGCCTGATGATCGGCTGGGCGCTCATGACGATTTTCACCGCCGGCTTCTGCACCGGCGTCAACCCCTCGCTTTACACGGACGGTGCCCTGTGACCACCGGGATGCCCCTGCGGGGAGACCGCATCCTCCGCTACGTCAACGCGTTCTGCCCACGCTGCCACGACGAGCGGCCGGACCGTCCGCTGGCGGAGGTGCCGCGCCTGTCCGGCTGGCTCGCGGCCCGCGACGGCCGGGTCTACCTGGAGCGCGGCTGCCGCACCCACGGCATGGTCAGGACCCTCTACGACGAGGACCCGGAGATCCTCGCCTACCTGGAGGAGTGGACCGCCCCCACCAAGGCGCATCTGCCCGACGTCGCGGGAAACTTCGACCCCGTCCCGGAGGCCTACCTGCGGGGGCTGCCGGAGATGCAGACCCAGCACACGTGCATCCTGCTGGAGGACGTGGCGGAGGCGTGCAACCTGCGCTGCCCGACCTGCTTCACCGACTCCTCGCCCGACCTGCGGGGGATCGTGCCGGTCCGGGAGGTGCTCGCCAACGTGGACCAGCGCCTGGCCCGCGAGAACGGCCGTCTCGACGTGCTCATGCTCAGCGGCGGCGAGCCGACCCTCCACCCCGATCTGCCCGAGTTGCTCGCCGAACTGACCGCCCGGCCCGTCACCCGCATCCTGATCAACACCAACGGACTCCTGGTGGCCAGGGACGACGCCCTGCTCGACCTGCTCACCGAGCACCGCGAGCGCGTCGAGGTCTACCTGCAGTACGACGGCGTGTCGGCCGAGGCGTCCCGGCACCACAGGGGTGGTGACCTGCGGCGGCTCAAGGCGGAGGCGCTGCGGCGGCTGTCGGAGCGGGAGATCTTCACGACGCTGGTCATGACGGCCGCCCTGGGTGTGAACGACGGCGAGATCGGCGACGTGGTGCGCCTGGCCCTCGACACTCCGTACGTCGGCGGGGTCTCGATCCAGCCGCAGTTCGGCTCGGGGCGGTCCGGTGCGATCGACCCGATGGACCGGCTCACCCATACCGGGGTGCTCAAGCGCCTGGGCCCGCAGACGGACGGCCTGGTCACCTGGCGCGACCTGACCGCCCTGCCCTGCTCGCATCCGCACTGCTGCTCGGTCGGCTACATGATCAAGGATGACGCCGATCGGTGGCGTTCGCTGACCGCGCTGATCGGGCACGACCGCCTCAAGGAGAAC
This sequence comes from Microbispora rosea, assembly GCF_044460045.1. Taxonomy (NCBI): domain Bacteria; kingdom Bacillati; phylum Actinomycetota; class Actinomycetes; order Streptosporangiales; family Streptosporangiaceae; genus Microbispora; species Microbispora rosea. The sequence continues at coordinate 809,813 of NZ_JBITJO010000001.1, forward strand.
CTCGGGCTCGTCTCCAACCGCATCGCCGACTCGGAGATCCCTCACCAGCTCCGCATGGCCGTGCAGGAGTCGCTGCTCGGCCTGCTGTCGGAGCAGTCGTCGCTGTCGCACCCCGAGATCGGCAAGGTCTGGCGCGACATCTGCGAGAACTGCGACCTCGGGCTGACGACCCTGCTGACGCTCGCGTCCTCGGCCCTGCCCGGTCGCAGGCGGCGGCTGAGGCGGCTGCTGGGCGAACGGGTCGTACGCATCACGATCAAGCCCTTCATGGACATGTCCACGATGCTGGAGGAGCGCCTGGTGCAGTGCTGCGTCCACGTCGGCACCCGTTCCGACCAGGACCAGTGCGCGCCGTTCTGCGCGGTCCAGGCCTGGCCGGCGCTCGCGCGGCAACGCCTGTCCGCCGTCGCCGCGGCCGACGCCGGCGTACGGCTCCCGCTGCTGGAGATCACATGACCCTCCCGCGCGGGGAGCCCGGCGACCGGCCGACCGGCGTCGCGTACGAGCAGGCGCGCGCCGCCGAGACGGCCCAGGCGTCCGACGGCGGGCAGGCCAAGCCGTACGACCCGCTGAAGCTGTGCGTCTACGCGACGGTGGCGCTGCTCGCCTGGCTGTTCGGGGCGTGGGCCGTGCTCGGGTTCGCGGCCCTGGGATTCGCCGGATACTGGCGGGCCCGCCGCGCGGGGCTGACCAGGAGCAAGTGCTATCTCAGGGACACCCGGCTCGTCCTCGCCTACCTGGGGCTGCTCACCCTGGTCGCCGCGGCGGCCCTCGTGCTCCCGCTGCTGCGGTAGGCGTTCCGGCGACGGGGGCCGCTAACACCAGGACGTGGCGCAAGCGCCTCATCAGGTGTCGGGAGCGGCCCCGCACCGAATGCGGCCGAACTCGTCCGCCGGATAGCGCGCCTGCTTGCTCTCGCAGAGGCGCCGGTGGAAATCGTCCATCGCCGCTGCCGTTGCCGCATGCCTGTCAAGGATCACGGCGGCCGATCCGGCGACGCCGGATCGCCTGTCGCCGTCGGCCCAGTCCCGGACGAAGCGCCGCCGATCCGCGCCACCGCCAACCCGCGCGGCGAGGTGCTGGTTCACCAAGTGGGCCATGGCGTAGTCGTGGTCGTAGTCCCGATGCGTGACGTGGAAGTCCGATTCCGAGGCGGAGAGCTCGAAACGGGAGCTGAGCGCGAGACCGAAGTCGGAGAAGTACAGGTGGTCTCCGTCCGTGAGAACGTTGCGGAAGTGCACGTCGAAGTGGATCAGGTGTCGGCTCCTCATGAATGCGACCCCCTCGGCCAGTTCCCTCTCCACCTGCGGAAACGCCGAGACCTCCGTGTCGGCGAGCCAGGAGCCCAAGGTCCGCGGAATGTGCTCAAGGAAGACGGCGATGCTCATGGTGGAGCGTTCGAGCGCCTTCAGGCGTCTCCGGACGGCTGGTGCGCCGCCCCAGTGCGCCACGGCGCCCTCCAGACCGCCGAACTCCGAGAACAGTCCGATAGGAGGGGCCGGGGCAGGCAGCACCCGCCAGTGGTACGCCAACGGAAAACCGGCGAACTCACCTGCCAGGACCCAGTTGGTGGTCATCTGATGGACGGCCAGTTCACGCCAGGCCCCGAACCCCGCCGACCCCACGCCGTACTGGTAGAAGCCCGGCAGCCCGAACACGTTCCGCGTGGACATGCGGTTGCCGGGGCGAAGTTCCAGGTCGGTCAGGGGGATCCGCTTGACGAAGATCCGCACGCCTTCGACGTCCAGGAGGGCCGACGTTCCGCCGATGCCGGTGCCCAGCGGGGTGGCTTCCCGTACGAGCGCGGCAAGCCGGCGGTCGCTCATCAGGGCAAGCGCGGTGGACACCTTCGCGTAGGCGTCGACACGTGCCAGGCGCCGCTGCTCCGCATGCGCCATCGGCGGCCCCCATTCCCATCGGCTCCCTGGCACTGATCGTCGCACTGCCGGCGACCGGGAGAGGCGGGGGCGCCGCTAGCCCGTGAGCCCGAGTTCGCCCGCGCGTAGCCCCGCCTGGAAGCGTGAATCGGCTTCCAGCGCTTCCATGAGCTCCGCGACGCGCCTGCGGTACGTACGCAACGACAGCCCGAGATGCCGCGCCGCGGTCTCGTCGGTGTAGCCCGCGCCGAGCGCGCGCAGGACGGCGCGGCTGTCGTCGTCGAGGTGCGGCGCGTCGCCGCGCAGGTAGGCGGTCAGCTCGGTCGCGGCGTCCCAGGCGGCCGCGAAGAGGGAGTACACGCCGTTCACCAGCGTGGGCGAGGTGGTCACGGTGTACTCGCGCAGGCCGGGCCCGTCCCGTTCGGCGAGGATCATCACGCGCCGGTCGATGACGATCGTCTCGTGCGGCAGCGGTGTGGAGCTGATGCGCACCTCGACGCCGTTGGCCACGACCTCGCGCAGGTGCGCCCGCGCGGCCTCGTCGGCGAGGGCGACGGGGGTGAACAGCTTCTTGACGGCCAGGCCGGAGGCGCCGTGCCTCGGCAGCCGCCGGGCCACGGACTGCCGCGCGTCGGGCTGCGACCACGTGTCGAGGTCGCGGGCCGCGCACACGAACTCGTGCCGGGCACCGGTGAACAGATGACCGGCACGGGCCACGAGCTCCGCGTCGCCGCGGACTGTCATGACCTTGTCGGCTGTCACCCATTCATTATGACCCCGCCGGACGTGGCAGCTTGCTGCCACCGCGTTGGCCGTCGTCCTCGGCTGCACGAGGCTGACGGGTATGACGACGAACACGAACGCCGCGCTCGGCGGCACGTTCCTCCTCGGCGGCGACCTTCCCGTTCACCGGCTCGGTTTCGGGGCCATGCGGCTGCCGACCGGCACCTTCCAGGGTGCGGTCCGCGACCCGGAGACGGGCGTCGCCGTGCTGCGCCGCGCCGTCGAGCTCGGCGTGGACCACATCGACACGGCCTGGTTCTACAGGAGAGGAGGCGTGGCGGCCAACGACCTGATCCGCCGGGCGCTCGCGCCGTACGCGGACGAGCTGGTGATCGCGACCAAGGTCGGGCCCCTGCTCGACGAGAACGGGGTGCCGAGCAGCCAGGCCGGTCCGGCCGAGCTGCGCGGGCTGGTGGAGGACAACCTGCGCACTCTCGGCGTGGAGCGGCTCGACCTCGTGTATCTGAGGATCGGTGGCCTGAACCCGCCGGGCGGCGAATCGCTTTCGGACAGGTTCGCGGTCCTGGCCGAGCTGCGTGAGGAGGGGCTGATCCGGCACCTGGGCATCAGCAACGTCACCGCCGTCCATCTGGACGAGGCGCTGGCGATCGCCCCTGTGGCCGCCGTGCAGAACAGCTTCCACGTGCAGGATCGGGGCGACACCGAGCTCCTGGCGCGGTGCGAGAAGGACGGCATCGCCTTCGTGCCCTTCTTTCCGCTCGGCGGCGGGCTGCGGCCCATCGACCGGACCCGCCTGACGCCGGTCATGGAGCGCCACGGCGCCACCGCGGCGCAGATCGCGCTCGCGTGGCTGCTGGCGGCCTCGCCCGTGTCGCTCGCGATCCCCGGTACGGGCTCCCTCGACCACCTGGAGGAGAACATGGGGGCGGGACGGATCCGGCTGACCGCGGAGGACCTCGCCGCCCTGGAACAGGACTAGCTTCGATCACCCGCATCTGCCTCGTCGACGGCTCGCCGCGCAGAGCCGGCGAAACTGTCGGTGGGCCACGCCATGATCGGCGTACTTACTCACCGAGGGAGCGTCATGGCTGTCGCCCACGAAGCAGACTGGTCCGGCATCGGCTGGGACTCCTGGAAGAACCTCAGGCTGATCCGGGCCCGGCTCGACGCGGGCGCCGATCCCAATATCGGTGGGTTCTTTCACAGACGGCCGTTGCATGCGGCCGCCGAATGCGGCTCTCCCGACGTGGTGGCGGAACTGGCCGCCCGGGTCGACGACGTCGACGCCGAGCACGAGGGCCGTACGGCGTTGTGGGCGGCCGTCTTCGCCAACCGTCCGGACAACGTCCGGGTCCTGGTGCAGGCCGGGGCCGACCCGTGGCGGCCGATGATGAACGGGTGGTCGCCCGGGCGGCTCAGCCTGGCCACGCCGGCCCCTGACCTGTTCGATGATCACGCCGGTCGGCCCGGTCGGCCCGGTCGGCCCGGTCTGTCCGGTGCCGAGGCCGCTGCCGTGGCCGAAGCCCGGCATCTGATCGCCGCTGTGGGGGATTCCTATGACGACGGGATGGGGCTGGCCTGTGTCGCCGGGATCAGTGCGGCGGAAGCGGTGCGCCGTCTGGAGGCGGTCCCGGCCGACGCCGCCGAGGTCGAGGAGATCGCAGAAGATCCCTGGTCCCACATGGACGAGAGCCTTGGAGTCGTCGGCGTCACGGACGTGCCGGGCGGCTGCGTCGTCAGCCAGCCGTGGGGATACGGGCCGTACATGCCCGGCGTCACGAAGCTCCTGTCGGCCGGCACCGTCTGTTACGCCATGTTCGCCAACCCCAAGAGCGGCAACCAGGGAAGCGTCACCCGGGACGGTGAGATCGTGGACTGGGACACCCACCCCGGCGGTGGCAGTCCCTATCCGGAGCAACCGGCCGGCGAGATCCTCATCGAGTACCTCTATCAGGGCAACGCCATGGCGTACTGCTGTGCCGGAGCGGGCCTGCGGCTGGACGACGCCGCACCGATCGCCGGGGAGCCCGACATGTGGGTGAGGCTCCCCGAACGCGACTACTGGAGCTGACCGGCCGCCCGGGCCACGAAACCCCCGTGGAGGCGTCGCTGAACGACGGCGTTTGACGGAGCTTTCGCGGAAAGCTCGCGCAGGTGTTCGATGACGCGCTACAGTCATGCCCATCGGATCGAACACGGGTTCGGTCGAGTCCCGGCAGGTAAGGGGTGTGTGATGGCTGTGCTCACGGTGTCCGACACTCTCGTGCCGGCCGTCGCCGCACCCGTGGTCTTCGATCCGGTCGTGCCCTCCCCGGCTCCGCCCGTCGTCGTCCCGGTCGTCCCGGTTCAGGCTCCGTCCGTCGCCGGGCCGTGCGTGCCGCGGCCGCGCCGGGCGACACGCCGTAGCGCTCTCTACGGAAATCTACGACGGCCGCTATATCCCGTCATAAAGTCCGAGAGCGTGGACCCCGTGCGCAATCCCTACGCCCCCGGCGCCGGCCAGCGCCCCCCGGAACTCGCCGGACGCGACCGCGAGCTGCAGCAGTTCGAGATCGTGCTGGAGCGGGTGGCCCGGGGCCGCCCGGAACGGAGCATGGTCCTCACCGGCCTGCGCGGCGTGGGTAAGACCGTCCTGCTCAACACGTTCAAGTCCATGGCCATGCAGCGGCTGTGGGGCACCGGCAAGATCGAGGCAAGGCCCGACCAGTCGATCCGCCGCCCGGTGGCCGCCGCGCTGCACATGGCCATCAGGGAGCTCGCTCCCCGGCACCGCGCCCCCGAGCGCATCGAGGAGTTCCTCGGCGTGCTCAAGGCGTTCGCGATGCGCGACCCCGCCGCGGCGAAGGGCACCTCGCACTGGTCGCCCGGCATCGACGTGCCCGCCGCGCGCGGCCGGGCCGACTCCGGCGACCTGGAGATCGACCTGACCGAGCTGTTCGTCGACGCCGCGGGCGTGGCGACGGACCTCGGCGTCGGCATCGCGCTGTTCATCGACGAGATGCAGGACGTGCAGGCGCCCGACGTCTCGGCACTGTGTGCGGCCTGCCACGAGCTGTCGCAGAACGGCGGCCCGCTGATCGTCGTCGGCGCCGGCCTGCCCCATCTGCCGAGCGTGCTGTCGGCGAGCAAGAGCTACTCCGAGCGGCTGTTCCGGTACGCGCGCATCGACCGGCTCGACCGGGACGCCGCCGACCTCGCGCTCATCGCCCCGGCCGCCCGCGAGGACGTCGAGTTCACCCCCGACGCGCTCGACGCGTTGTACGAGGCGGCCGACGGCTACCCCTACTTCGTCCAGGCGTACGGCAAGGTCGCCTGGGATCTCGCCCCGCGCAGCCCGATCACGGCCGACGACATCAAGGTGTCCGCCCCGGAGGCCGAGGAGGAGCTCGCGGTGGGCTTCTTCGGCAGCCGATATGAGCGGGCCACCCCCGCCGAGCGGGACTACATGCACGCCATGGCCCAGCTCGGGGACGACCCGGTGCCGACCGCCGAGGTGGCGGAGACGCTGGGCCGCAAGCCGTCGAGCCTGTCCCCGGCCCGCGACAGTCTCATCAAGAAAGGCCTGATCTACAGCGCCGAGCGCGGCGTGATCGGGTTCACCGTTCCGCATTTCGGGAGGTTCCTCCGCGCGCAGCCGCTCTGAGCGGCGCGCCCATCGACCTCTCTACGGCTTTCTAGAGGGGAAGCTAGAGAGCCGTAGAGAGCTGAAGTGAAAGACCTCGATGTGGGAATCTACGCATGTATAGCGTCAGGCCGATACAGGCGTAGATTCCCGCAGAGAGGCATCGCCGCGGTCGTCGGGCGCGACCACCTGGCCGTCCGCGCCGACCACGACGGCCCGTACGGCGGGACGCCGCCCGCGGAGATGCACGGCGAACACGACCTCCGCATCGCCCTGGGCGGGGAAGACGAAGAAACGCCAGCACAGTTCGCGCCACATGTCGGACGGCTCGTCCGCCAGCAGCGACCCGGCCTGAGCCCGCCACGCCGCGCTGGCCCGCAGCCGCGACAGCGCCCGCCCGGGCGGCATCGGCCGCTGCTCGCACGGCGCCCGGTGACGCAGACGGGAGACGAACCCGTCGACCTCAGGGGAGCAGGCGAGCAGCAGGGCGACCCCTCCGCCGATCCAGGGGGCGATCTCCACGGTGACCTGGGGCAGTCCCGTGAGGCCCTCGGCCCCGACGAGGGCCGCCATCGCGGTCAGCGCCGCGGCCCGGCCGATCGAGCGCAGCCCGACCGGGGTGTCGCTCACGTCTCCGAAGCAGCCGCACCCCACGTCCGGCCGCCGCCTGCGCAGATCCCACAGCACGTACGTCGCCACGGCGAAGAACGCGGCCGGCAGCCACCGGGCGACCGGGTGGTCCACGACCAGCAGAACGGCCGCCAGTGCGAACTCCACCAGGGCACAGGCGATCATGGCGGCCTTGGCGAAGCGTTCCGGCATGAGCACCGCCGGGCCGAGCCGGGCCAGCGCGCCCGGCGACGCCTCGCGCCCGACCGTGGCCAGCTTGGCGACGCCGCCCAGCGCAAGCGTCACCACGAGGATCGGCAGCGCGGCAGCCGCGATGGTCGAAAGCACCGGTCACCCCAATCCGACGCGGGCATTGAAGCAGCCCTTGGTCAAGTCTCCACCCAGCGCGACGTACGAGGACGCGGTCAGTTCCACGATCCTGCCGCGCGGGGACGTGCCGCATTCCAGGCATCGGTCGCAGAACCGCCCCGCGAGGCATCCGCACGCGACGATCGGCAGTGTGTCCGCCCGGCCGTCGCACACATTGCGTACGCGCAGCAGCGAGCCCAGCGCGAGATAGGGCAGGCCGGCGCAGGAGACGCCCGCGTCGCCGCAGCCGGTCTCCTCGCGTTCGAGCATGGGATAGGCGACGCCCTCCGTGACGCCCGCCTCCGCGAAACCCGGGAGGTCGGTGAGGTCCGCCCAGACCGCCGTGCCCGAGATGCCCGTCTCGCTTCCGCCGTACGTCACCTGAGACGGGGGCACGGCCGTGGCCCGGTAGGGCGGCTGCGAGGTCGCGGGGAGATGCGCGAGCGACGTGCCCTGGTCGAGCAGCCCGATCGCGTCGAACAGGTAGCCCGGCTCCAGCTTGGGGTGCCGCACCCGGATCCGCCCGGACGATCGGTAGGGCACGACGATGGAGCGTTCCCGGCGATGGGGGCCGCAATCGAGCTCGACGGTGAGGTCGCGCCGGCCGCCGACCTCCCGGATGACGCCGGTGATCCGGGTGATGTCGGCCCAGATGTGCTCGGCGACCGTGCCGCCGCGCAGCGCCCGGACGACGATCCGGGCCCCGGCCGGCAGGTCGGCGGGCGCCACGGTGCCCCCGCGCCACGCGGTCGCCCACGGCGCGATCACCAGGCGTCGCTGCTCGCCGTCGGCGGTCTCAAGGATGATCAGGTGCGGGCTCACGTCGAGCAGCTCGCCGCTGACCACGTCGAACGGCTCGGTCTCCTCCGGCGACCGCGGCGCGGGCCGGGGGTCGCGGCCGAGAACCGCCGCCGCCAGCTTCCGCCTGCGTTCTCCGGCCCGGTGGTGCATCGCCCCTTCCACGCTCTCCAGCCTCACATGCCGGACGGGGATGGAGAGGCGGTTTTCCGGGCGATGGTGGCGTCCGGGATCAATATTCCTCCTCCCGGTGCAAGGCGTTGCCACCTGTTTCGGGCAAACCATCGCCCGACAGGACGTACGGCATGGGCGACCGGCCGCCACCGGCTTGCCCGCTCTTTGCCCAGGTAGGTGCGAAACCTGGATTTCGGTTCAGCCGGATCCAGGGGCGCGGCTGCGATTCTGGCACGAGATGCCTCTCTGGCCGGGTTGGTGATCCCTGATCGTGAACCATGAGGAGTTTCGCACGTACGTCCAGTCTCGTGGGGCGGCACTGCTCCGCGTGGCCAACCAGTTGACCGGCAACCCCTGCGATGCCGAGGACCTCCTGCAGACCGCCCTCGCGCGTACGTATCTCGCATGGGACCGCATCCGCGACCGGTCGTCGCTCGACGGCTACGTGCGGCGGGCGATGGTGAACATCAACATTTCCTGGTGGCGGCGGCGCAAGCTGGAGGAATACCCCTCCGAGGAGCTTCCCGACGTACCGGTGCAGCAGGACGCGCGGCACCGGTACGACGAGCTGGAGCAGGCGCTCGACCGTCTCCCCGTACGGCAGCGCACGGCGATCGTGCTGCGCTACTACGAGGACATGACTGAGCCCGAGATCGCCAGGACCCTCGGGATCAGCGTGGGCACGGTCAAGAGCTCGGTCTCGCGCGGCATGGCCAAGCTGCGCGGCGACCTGGTCGTGCCCGACGCTCGCAGGAGGGTCAACTGACCGTCATCATTCGCAGACCACGCCGTCGCTGTCGGCGTCGATGTACCAGTCGTACTCGGGGTCGGTCCCGCGGTAGTACGGGCCGTGTCCCGCGGCGATCGCCTCTTCACAGGTGCTGTACCTGGTGTCGGTCGAGCCGCCGGGGCTGGGGCTCGGGCTGGGGCTGGGAGTCGGAGAGGGGCTGACCGCGACCGATCCGGTGGTGTTGCCCTGCGGGATGGGCTCGGGGGAGTACGTCGTGCCGGGCGGGGCCGGGGACGCGTCCGCCGGCTCGATCGGCGCCGGAGTCAGGGCGTCGCCGCCGGTCCCCGACGGGACCTGGACACCCGAACGCTTGTCGTAGGTGTCGGCCGCCCAGCAACCCGACCACAGCCCCTGCTTGTCCGTCTGGGCACGGACCTGCTCCCAGTACTGCCACTCGGTGTAGCTGTGCTCCGGGAAGGAGTTCACGGCCTGGGCGAGGCCGATCCTGACCATGTCGCCGTTGACGTAGACGCCCGTGGACGACCACAGATAGATAAGGATGCGTCCCTTCTCGGGCACCTGCTCGGCGGCCCGGACGTACGCGGGCTTGCCCGGCGGGAGCAGGGTCATCAGCCGGGCGAACGCCTCCTCGGACCAGCAGGCGCCCTTGCCGGGAGCGTCCGCCTCCAGCAGGCCGATCCGTACGGTCCTGCCGCTCTCGGTGACGACATCGGCGGTGTCGCCGTCCACGACCTTCTTGACGGTGACCTGGACGGTGTCCTTCGGCACGGACTTCGGCCGGGTCGTCTTCGTCGTCGTGGTCTTGGTCGTCTGGGGGGTGGGCTTGGGGGTGACCGTCTTGGTGACGGTGACCACCGGCTGCGGGCTAGGGCTCGTCGCGGCGGCCGTCTGCGTCTGTGTCTGAGCGGGCGTCGGGCTCGGGCTCGGGGAGGCCGCGGCCGCGGCGAATGCGGAGGTGGAAGCCGCGACGGGAACCGCGAGGGCCGCGGCCGCGAGGACGGCGAGTGCGTGCGAGGGGAAACGCACGGATGCTCCATGGGCTCGGGTACGGGGGGCTGCGTCGGCTGTCGGGGAGCCGTTTCCTGGATTATGGAGTCCACCAGAAATCGATCGTTTACGCCACCCCGTCCGGTCAGTTCCCAGGAATCACGTTCCGGTGCGTATCAGCCTGTCTTGGCCCTCGGTGCCCTGCTCACCTCCCGCACGCCGGCGGTCGCGCAGGGCCGTACGACGTCGCGGATCATCCGCAGCGCCTCCAGGAAATCGACGAGCTGATTTTCGGTCAGCAGTCCGGTGAACCAGGTCTCGATGTCCTTGATGTGCTGGGGGAGCACCGCACGCAGGCGTTCCGCCCCCGCCTCGCTCAGCACGGCGTAGGAGGCGCGGCGGTCGCTGGCGCAGGCATGCCGTTCGACGAGCCCGTCGCGTTCCAGACGGTCGACCACGCGGGTGATCCCGCTCGTGGACAACGAGGTCTGGGCGGCGAGGTCGCTCATCCGCAGCCGTCGTTCGGGAGAGCGGGCAAGACGGATCAGGGTCTCGAAGTCGACCTCGGAGAGTCCTGCGGCGGCCAGTGTCGGGCTGGTCTTGCTCGACAGCCCGGTGTAGACCTCCGCGAACAGGCCCATCGCCGTGAGCCGGGGGTCGTCGAATGGGTCCATGGTTCAAGTCTACGGCACGATAGTTGACGTGAGGAATATTTCTCGGGTAGACATTTGCTTAGTGAGACATCCGCACAGCAACAATCTGGGGAGCAGCCATGAGCATCCGTGAGTGGGAGGGCCTGAAGGTCCCGACGGCCGGCGAGTTCGCGCTGGACAAGGCCCACACGCGCGTCGGTTTCGTCGTCAAGCACATGATGGTCAGCAAGGTCCGCGGCCACTTCGCCGACTTCGAGGGCAAGATCGTCATCGCCGAGAACCCGCTCGAGTCGAGCGTGGACGTCGTCATCAAGGCGGGCACGATCGAGACCGGCGCCGCCGACCGCGACGGCCACCTGCGGAGCGACGACTTCCTGAGCGCCGACAAGTTCCCGGAGATCACCTTCCGCAGCCAGCGGGTGAGCAACCTGTCGGGCAACGAGTTCACGCTCGTCGGCGACCTCACGGTCCGTGACGTGACCAAGAGGGTCGCGCTCAAGGTCGAGTTCAACGGCGCCGCCACCAACCCGTGGGGTCAGGAGATCTTCGGGTTCAGCGCGGAGACCGAGATCGACCGCGAGGAGTACGGTCTGACCTGGAACCAGGCTCTGGAGACCGGCGGCGTCCTCGTCGGCAAGAAGGTCAAGATCGAGATCGAGGGCGAGGCCGTCCGTCAGGCGTAGCCCGTGCCGACGCTGAGGCGGGTTATCCACACTGTGTGCACAGCCCTTATCCACATCCTGTGGACAAGGGCTGTGCATCGATCCAAACGGGATCCCCGAAGTGATCCAGTAGGACGCTCGGCAATCCGCTTTGCCGCCTTGGACGATCGCCGGTACGCTGTGCTGAGCAACGCGCTACCAGGAGGCTTCGCCTAGTCAGGTCTATGGCGCCGCACTGCTAATGCGGTTTGGGTCTTAAGCCCATCCGGGGTTCAAATCCCCGAGCCTCCGCAGTTCAAAGCCCCTCTCGCCGGTCTTCGGCGAGAGGGGCTTTTTGATCTCCAGACCCGTCAGGCTTGCAATTCGAGTTGCAATTGGTCGTCGTCTCCCCAGAGAGCCGCGCCCATGCGCTCGCTCGCACCCCACACCTGGAGACTGGCCACGTGGGTGTAACGCTCTGTCGTCGAGACGCGGGCGTGCCCAAGGATCTCTTGCGCGACCCGGATGTGGACGCCTTGCTCGACGAGGAGCGTCCCGGCCGTGTGGCGGGCGTCGTGCAGCCGGGCTTCCCTCACCCCGGCCTGCGCAGGAGCGCCTTCCAGATCTTGTAGTCCTCGCTGCGCTCCATCGGCCGGCCACGGCGGGTTGGGAAGAGCAGGTCGTGATCCTCCCAGAGCTCACCGGCCTCCGCGCGTTCGACGTCTGGCGCTTCTTGTGCTCACGGAGGATCGGAAGCAGCTCAGGCGGACACTGGAGCGTCAGCCGACTCCGGCCTTTGCGTTGCCGAAAGACAATGCCGCCCCCTGTGCGGTTGGGGCAGCGGTCCGCGTGGCCGGTGCAGTCCTTCGCGCATGTCCGTGTCGGGCAGACGTGGCCGCGCTTCTTGCAGTCCTGTGGACAGCCGGGGTCGTGCTTGTGGACTTTGCACCGCGGTTTGCACGGCCAGCGGTGCCACTCCTTGCCGCACACGTGCGGGTCGTCGCAGCCGTGCTTCCACGGTGATCGCTGTGCCTGGTACCAGGCTTTGATCACGCCGGTTTCGAGGTCGACGAAGGACCATCGGAGGCCGAGCGCTTCGCCCTGGCGGTGCCGAGGGCAAGAGCCACCGACCAGCGGGCCGCGTTCCGGCGCGATTTGGCCGCCTCCAGGATCTTGCGTGCTTCGTTCCGCGTCAGCGGCTCAAGCGGCGGCGCGGCGCGCCGCCGCACCCCCGGCCCTCCGCCCGCTCGCCGTCCGGGCATGCGGCCTGGGGGCCGGTCCCGGACGGCGGCGGGACACCGGGCCGGGCACCGCACGCCGGCCTCGCCGTACTAAACCGGACGCTCCGACTGGGGTTGCCGCGCCTCCGCCAGATGCAGCCCTACGATCGCCACTGCATGGCCGGTCGCCGTAGATTGTTGGGGGCGATCGACGATCCGTGCTTCGTTCCTCAGCACGGGTCACCGAGCAGCGTTGTTGCGGTCCAGCTCCAAGCCGAGGTATGAGCCAGCAGGAGAGATGCCGTCTTCCCTGATCCGGAAAGTGCGCGGAATGATCTCTGAGGCGGCTCTCTGCAGGTACTCCAACCCAGCCCCCTACGTCTTGAACCGGGTCCGGGCCGTTGGTAGTTATGCTCCGGTCCCGAGAGTCTCAGGTCTGTCGGTCCTGAGGTTTACTGTCGGTCCTCCTATGGGCGTGCACTCGTCAGGAGGACACCGGTGGCAGAGGTGCTGCGGAGGATCAACTATGAGGACGACGTCGAGTACGGACACTTCTATATCGGGGACTCTGGGCCGCATCTGGACGATTCCGCGATCTCCCACCCACACCTGAGGGTGTCGAACCACCTGAACATCGAATGCGACATCACTCACGGTAAAGCTGATGTACGCGTGGAGATCTGGGACGCCGAACCACCGGCGGCTGACGCTCCTTGGGTGCTGACCTGGGAGAACGCCTACCTCACCGGTTCGGGAATCGTCAGTGTGGGAAGCGAGGCGTGGCCCGACCGGCTGCTGCTGGGGCCGTCGTACTTCCTGTACGGCCTGCGCACCTACCGGGTCCCGTCCGTCTGGGGCAGAGGCCACGAGTTCTATGAGGATCCGCAGACCGAGCATGTGCTGCTGCGGTTCTGGCCGATCCGGGACGTCTTCGACCCCGTCCTGCACGCCCGGCCGGAGAGGACGACGGCGGCGCCTCGGCCGTCCGGGTACGTTCCCGCCACAGACTGGCCGGCCCTGCGCCGTCAGCCCGACCTGCCAGAGCCCGACACGGCCGACGACTCCGACGAGGACTGGGAGGCCGCCGCCCTCAGGAGGACCCGTGCCCGGATTGCCAGGCAGCTCAATCCCGAGGGTGCGCCCACCTTCACGATCCTCAGGCGGCACGCGGAAGATCCTCGGAGCCCCTTGAGGGCCAACACCGGCGCGACCTGCCGGGCCCGGCTCTGGCGGCCGGTGAGGGAGAACGAACCCGCCGTCCTCGGCGTCGACCGGCGGATCGAGAGTGAGGACGGCTCCCGCGACGAGGTGCTGGTCTCCGCGATCGTGACCGTGCTCAACGACGACGGCGAAGTGCTGACGGTCCGGGACGCGACCGAGACGGAGGCCGCACGCGTGCTGGCCGTGGAGCGGGCCTGGCAGTGACGGCTGGTGAGCCGTGCCTCGGGCGATACCCGCAGGTTCCTCATCAGTAGGGGCAAGAGCAGGGTCCGTAGGTGGCCGGGAGCCCGCTCGGGTTGCAGTTTGGGTTGCAGTTCACCGCCGCACCAGCGCGTTCCAGGAAGACCAGTTAGGGGCGTTGGTCCAGGTCGGACTGTCCTGAACGCCGACCTCCCGAGCTGCTAATGGGTTTGGGTCTTAAGCCCATCCGGGGTTCAAATCCCCGAGCCTCCGCCAGCTGAGCAGGAAATAGGCCCCCGCTCGGGACGACCGGACGGGGGCCTATTTGATCTCTACGGTGGCGCGGTGGGCACATGGGGGCATACCGCGTGCCGATCACGCTTTGCGCGCCCTCAGGGGGATGATCGCCCAACGGCAGCGAAGAGATGAACGGGAGGAGGAGGTCGAGCAGGACCAGGAAGGGCGTCCAGACCTTGACGCGGCGGACGACGGCGAGCTGGACGACGAGCGCGAGCTGGCCGATGTAGAAGAGGAACGGACCGCCGTCGTAGACGGCGATGGAGACACCGGGGACGGCCCGGATCTGGTCGAAGAGGACGCCCATACCGGCATGGTCGGCGGACAGGAAGCCGGCCGCCACACCTCCCCTCTACTCCTTCCGAAGGCAGCGAAGCCGGAGCGGTCGACAAGATGATTGTCGTCCCGAGGCCTTGGCCCTTAGGCGGCCGCCGTGAAGAAACGCCGCAGTTCGGCCGCCACGATCTCCGGACGGCCGGCGGGATTGCGCTTGCTCACATCTCCTGACGCGTCATGGTCGAGTCCGGGGAACTCGATCCGTTCGACGTGGGGAATGGTCTTCTCCAGACCGGACAGCGCGGGCTTGAGGAAGGGGAGTCCTTTACTTCCGCCGAGCAGGAGTACTTCAGCCTGTACGTCGGCGAAACGGTCCAGGGTGTCGGCCAGCTCGGCCATCAGCACGCCTTCGTAGTGCAGAGTCGGGGCGAGCATGCGCATGGTCGCATCGCCTGGCTTGGCATTCTTGTCCTCGCTCTTCGTCAGCAGGCCGGTCAGCCAGGTCAGCAGCCCCCGCGGCATGACGTTCATGATCGGCGGCCCAAGTCGAAGTCCGAGCATGCTGGTCACTAGTGCGGCTGCCACCTTGCCTTCGGCCATCTCCCGGTCGAAGCGGTCGATCCATCCGGTCAACTGAGGGATGTCCTCCAGAAGAAGTGCCGGTTCGTATACGGCGACCTTGTGAATCGCCGGTAGCGTGCGTGCCGCCTGGAGCACGGCGACGCCGCTTGCACTGACGCCGAAGACGTAGTGGGCACCCGTCTCGTTCAGAACCGCGTCGAGGTCTTCCACTTCCTTCCGCACGCTGTAGTCGTCCCCGTACGGTCCGCTCTGGCCGCGGCCGCGGCGGTCGGGCAGGTGGACGGTGAACGCGTCGGCCAGCTCTTCGGCCATGGTCACGTGATTCCTGGCCGTCTCCATGGAGCCGTGCAGCAGGACAACACCGGGTCCGTGCCCGATGGTGTGGAAAGCGATACGGGTGCCGTCGTCAGAGGTGACGAAGCTGGTGGTGAGCTCTGCCGCCTGCGGCCGTTCCTGGATGGTCATTGTGGAGTCCTTTGGGTGGCTGCGAACCGACTCTCCGGATAGTGTCACAGTAACTAGTTTCTAGTCAACTAGTGTCCGGTGTTAGTGTGGGGGAATGACCACTCCTCGTACCGGCTCACCTCTCGCCCTGACCGTCCTGGCGCTGTTGCAGTACAAGCCGTTGCACCCCTACGGCATCCAGCGGCTGATCAAGCAGTGGGGAAAGGACAAGGTGGTCAACGTGGGCCAGCGAACGAGCCTCTACCGGACGATCGACCGCCTCATCACCGCCGGCCTGATCGGTGTGCGAGAGACCGAGCGCGATCAGGCGTATCCGGAGCGAACCGTCTATGAGATCACCGATGCGGGACGTGCGGTGGCCCGCGAGTGGCTGCTGGACATGCTGGCCATGCCCAAGCAGGAGTTTCCGGAGTTCCCGGCGGCGTTGTCCCATCTGCTGATGCTCGCCCCTCAGGAGATAAGCGATGCCTTGGATCGGCGCGTCAGAACGCTCAGCGAAGCACTGGCCGGACTAGAGGCCGAAATAAGTGCTGAAACCGGACACGGACTCCCTCGCATCACTATGCTGGAAGCCGAATATCTGCGCGTCGTGACTGCGGCGGAACTGCAGTGGCTCCGCTCGGTCGTCGACGAAATGCGCAACGGTGAGCTGACCTGGTCGGCCGCTGACCTCGTGGCCTTCGCGGAAAGCCCGGAGTGAAATCGGCACCGAAAGCAGCACATACGACGGATTCACGCCTGTCGGCCAAGACCAACGTGTGTGACCACTGCGTGTCGGCTGAGCGGGTTCGCGCGGCGCGTGCCGCACCACTTCGGATGCTCACGGCAGCCGCGCTGAGTCCCCACGCCTGGAATGGCCTGTACACATGGGGAGACGTCGAGGAATTCAAGCACTACCTGCCCCGGCTGCTGGAGCTGCTCCTCCTCGAGGAGCTTGACGGCCTGCACGCCCCTTCCTTGATGCTGCGACTCGGCGTCAGGTGGCAAACCTGGAGCAAGATCGAGCAGGAAGCTGTCATTGGCACCGTCGGCGCATGGTGGCGACAGACCCTCAGCAGTTATCCGCGTGACGTCGACGGCATGGATTTGATTGAGATCATCGCCGATGACCTGAAGTTGGATCTGGCTCCCCACCTGGCCGAGTGGGAGTCCAACACCACCGAGGCGGCGGCCCGCCACATGGCGTGGCTCATGCACGACTTCACTGTCGCCGTCGCCCACGGCGCCGAGTGGTATGCGCTCCTGGACAGATGGATCAGGGGAACGGCACCCGCGGTGATCCTGGAGCGTGGGTTCTTCTCCGCCAGCTCGCCGGAAGTGGCCCAGGAACTCTCCGACGCACTCGAGACCCACCGCATCTGGAGCCGACACTGAACCGCCATTAAGGCGCCTCCGGCGAGGGCCTCCGGCTCCGGGATGTCGCCGAGCTGGAGAGCGCGGGCCGCGAGTGGCTGAGGTAGGAGCGCGCATCCCTTCTGCCATCGACCCAGGCAGAGCCCAGCAGACCGGCTCCTACGGCTCAAGCCCGTCCGTGACCCTTGGCGTCCGATGGCCGAGGAACGACGAGCGGCTAAGGTACACGCAAAGACGGGCTTGCCCCTCCGTCGCCGGCCCGCTGCCGCTTCGCGGTGGGTCGACGGCATACGGGATGCGCGGAAGGCCGAGGCGTGCGCGTCCGCGCAGGTCACGTGCCAGCTCTAGTTGCAGTTTTAGTTGCAGTTCCCCGCCGTACCAGGTCGTTCCAGGAGGATCACCGGGCGGCGTTGGTCCAGGTGGAACGGATCGGGACGGTCGAGAGCCGAGCTGCTAATGCGGTTTGGGTCTTAAGCCCATCCGGGGTTCAAATCCCCGAGCCTCCGCAGTTCAAAGCCCCTCTCGCCGGTCTTCGGCGAGAGGGGATTTTTGATCTCCATAGGGCCTCTAGTTGCAGTTGCTCTCAGCCTTCGGGTTGCGGGCGCTTTCAGTCCTCGCCCCACAGGGCCGCCCCCATGCGCTCGCTGGCATCCTTCACCTGGGGACTGGTGATGCGGGGGTAACGCTCGTCGTGACGCGGGCGGGGCCGAGGATCTCCTGCACGACGCGGATGTGGACGCCCTGCTCGGCGAGGAGCGTTCCCGCCGTGTGTCGCGCGTCATGGAGTCCGGCTTCTCTGACCCCGGCCTCGCGGAGGAGTGCCTTCCACTACGGAGCGGGATCGTATTGACCGGATCCCGTCCGCGTTAACGATCGTTTCGTGTCGGAAGAACCACCGGCCCGGTAATGTCGCCTCCGTTTCCGCGTACCCGTGGAGGATGAATTGCAAGGGTCGCAGCAGCTTCGCGCGGATGATCCCCGTCAGGTCGGTGCGTACCGGATCGTCGGTCTGCTCGGTGAGGGTGGCCAGGGCGTGGTGTACCGGGGCGTGGGGGTGAACGCCGAGCCTGTCGCGGTCAAGTTGTTGCACGCGCGGTTCAGCGGGGACGCCAAGGCCCGAGCGCGGTTCGCGGCTGAGCTGGCGCACGCCGGAAAGGTCGCCGCGTTCTGTACGGCACGCGTGCTGGACGCGGACGTGGAAGGCGACAGGCCCTACATCGTCAGCGAGTTCGTGGACGGTCCGGCGCTCTCCCAGGTGATCGCGGCCGGCCAGGCGCCTCAGGGACCCGCACTGGAGAGATTGGCGATCGCGACGGTGACCGCGCTCGCCGCCATCCACGAGGCCGGGATCGTGCACCGCGACTTCAAGCCCAGCAACGTCATCATGGGCGCCGATGGGCCACGCGTCATCGACTTCGGCATTGCGCGCGCCCTGGACGCGACCGGCACGTTGTCGAGTGCGATCGTCGGCACGCCCGCTTTCATGGCACCCGAGCAGATCGAGGGGGGCGAGGTCGGCCCGGCCGCAGACGTCTTCGCCTGGGCGTGCACCATCGCCTACGCCGCCAACGGCGTCACGCCGTTCGGGCAGGACTCGATCCCCGCGGTGATGCACCGCATCCTGACCGGCGAGCCCGACCTCGGCCGGCTTGTGGGAGCGCTGCACGGCATCGTGACCGAATGCCTCGCCAAGGACCCTGCCCGGCGCCCCAGCGCACGCGCGATCCTGCTCCGACTGCTCGGCGGGACGCAGTCCTCGTCGACACCGGAGACGTTGCTCATCGCGGGTGCGCGGGCCTCGGCATCAGGCACCCTGCTTTCCGCTGAGCCCACCCGGCCGGTCGGGGAGCCGCCTACCCGGCAGGTTGCGCGACCGGCGGCGCCAGGCGGCGAGCGGGCCGGTGCGGGCCGCCGGGCGGCGGCATACGCGGTCGCGGCCGCGGCCCTCTTCCTGGGTGCCTCGACGTTCCTTCCCTGGGGAAGGGTCGGCAAGCTGCTCGGGTCGATCACCCTGCCCATCGACAATGCCGACGTCGCCGGTCTCGCGACACAGTGGGGAGTCATCACCCTGGTCATGGCCGTGGCCGCGATGGCCGTCGCCGTCACCGACGCGCTCACCCGGCGTCTGTCCGCCGCCTGGGCGGTCGTGCCCGGCGGCGTCGCGGCCGCGTCGATGGCCGTGTTCTGGATCCGCCAGGACGACCTGCACTCCAAGCATCCCAGCGCGGGGATGTTGACGGCCGATGATCTGCGCGAACTCGGAACGAGCTTCCACGTCTCCATCTCCTACGGCTGGTACACGGCGATCGCGCTGGCCGCGGTCCTCGTGGTGCTGTCGCTGGTCTCCCTGCTGGTCCGCCGATCCTGACGACTCAGCCGTGGGCGGCCTCGGTGACGGCCTCCCACTCCTCCCGTACGGTGACATCACCCTCGATCTCTCCAGTTATGATCATGTCTCTCGTGGCGTCGACCATCGAGGCGAGGCCGGCCTCACGGCTGATGACCAAGTCGGAGGTCCAGAAGTATCGGGCCGTTGAGGCATTCGCCCATGTCCTGCCGGCGCTTCATGACCCTGCTGACAACTCCGAGGGTCATGAAGGTGGCGTAGCGGCGGGTGCCGTCAGGAAGCGTGATGGTCGCTGGAATCGAGATCTGGTCGGTAGCGCCCGAGCGCGCCGTGCTGAGCCCGGAACGCTGGGCTGCCTGCGGACGCAGATCCGCGCACCGATCAGGTTTCCGCGCCGCGCCCGTCTGTACGTGTGAGATCGACTCACGGAAGGCTGGCACGATGCGGAAACTGATCTTCGGCATGAACGTGACCCTGGACGGCTACATCGCCGCGATCGGTGACGACATCGGCTGGAGTGGAGAGGACGGACCGGACTCGTCGCCGAGCGCCGAGCTGTTCCAGTGGTGGTACGACCAGATGCGGGCGAGCGAGCTGTCGCTGTACGGGCGCAAGCTGTGGGAGGCGATGAGCTCCCACTGGCCGACCGGCGATCAGCGGCCCGACGCAACCCCGGCGGAGATCGAGTTCGCGCGCCTCTGGCGGGACATGCCGAAGGTGGTGTTCTCGTCCACGATCGACAAGGTCGACTGGAACACCCGCCTGGTCACCGGCGACGCGGTCGCCGAGATCGCCCGGCTCAGGGCGGAGGACGGCGGTCCGATGGACATCGGCGGTGCGACGCTGGCCGGGGCGGCCATGCGGGCCGGGCTGATCGACGAGTACGCGCTGGTCACCGTGCCGGTCCTGGTGGGTGGCGGCACGCCGTTCTTCACCGCGCTGGACACCTGGGTGAACCTGAACCTGGTCGAGACGCGAACATTTCCCGGCGGCGTGGTGATGACCCGATACGAGACGAGGCGATGAGCACGGGCAGATGCCGGCCTCGTAAGGCAAGACCGGAATCCTTCTGACGTGCTCACCGTGACCCTCGGCGATGAGGGAGCCTCTCCCTTCTTCGGACGCGAAGACGCCCCGCCGGCAACGTCGGCGGGGCGGGGGTGGTCAGCTGGTCGGGGTGCTCATTCTGCGGGGACTTCGGTGACGCCGGGACGTGCGCTGGACTTGTCGACGATGGGAGCTTGCCTGATCACAGCGTCGCGGGCAGGGTCAGCCATGGTTTGTCGGCGGCGTCGAATCCGGTGAGTTCGACGATTTTGCCGTCGACGATGTGCAGGACCGCGATGGTGAACAAACGGTATTTCAGGTCGTCGGGGGTGCGGAGGTACAGCGCGGCGGCAGGCATGCGGTTGACCGTCGTGGCGGTGCAGCGCCAGTCCTCGTAGCCGCGCTGGAAGAGCCCACCGGAGACCCAGCCGTCCACCGCGTCCTTGGCCGTAACGGTCACGGTGCCCGGGTCGGGCAGCATCGTGAAGCGCAGGTCGTCGCGCAGCAGGGCCATCAGCCCGTCGAGGTCGTTGCGCTCATGGGCGTCCATATACGACTTCACCACCCCGCGCTCGTCATCCGACAGCTCATGCGTGGCAGGGCTCCGCCAGTCGATGCGGCGGTCGGGCAGCTGCTCGCGCATCGTCACGCGCGCCCGCTGCAGCGCGCTGGTCACCGAAGCGACGGTCAGCTCGAGGGCGTTGGCGGCCTTCGACGCCGGCCAGCCGAGGACGTCGCGCAAGATGAACACCGCCCGCTGCCGCGGCGGCAGGTGCTGGACGGCGACGATGAACGCCAGCTCGATCGTCTCCCGCGCCACCACCGATTCCTGCGGGTCCTCCGGGAGCATCCGGTCCGGGTAGGGCTGCAGGTAGTGCACTTCCGAGCCCGCGCCCGGCAGCTCGGCAGGCACGGGTATGCGGTTGTTGCGCTTGTCGAGGAAGTCGAGGCAGGCGTTCGTCGCAATTCGGTACAGCCAGGTCCGCAGCGCAGCGTGGCCCTTGAACGACTCCCGCTTGTTCCACACCCGCAGGAACGTCTCCTGCGTCATTTCCTGGGCGTCATCGTAGTTCGCGAGCATCCGGTAGCAGTGCACCTGCAGCTCACGCCGGTAGCGCTCCGTGATGAGCGCGAACTGTGCCGCGTCATCTGAGTGGGCCGCCGCGATGAACGCGGCCTCGTCGTCGCCTAGCAGTCTGGCGTCGGTCATGGTCGTCAATCCTTCCGCGGGTGGCGAGGGGTTGCCAGAACTGACGATGTGGCGGAGCGTTTCTGAGCGGTGAAGCCGCTGACACCGGGGAAAGGTCGTCCTGGTTGGGGCTGCCTCACGCCCCAGGAGGCCCGTCGGTCGGCAGGACCGGCAGCGCGTACCCGGTCGGGGGGACGGTCGTCTGGCTCGACGTCGGCGACTGGCGGAAGCCGATCTTCAATTGACGTCAGCCCAGTAGGCTGACCGCGGTTGCCGACGACGGTGAAGGAGCCACTGATGACCACCGATCCAACGCTGGCCCGGATCGGCCAGGGGGTGGAGCTGCATCACCACCAAGGTCAGCGCGAAGCCGCTCGCGACCTGTTCGCGCAGATCTGGGACGAAATCGGCGGCGAGCAGGGCGATCCGCTGCATGTTTGCGTTCTTGCCCACTCGATGGCCGATGTGCAAGACGACGTGCGTCAGGAGCTGATGTGGGATCTGCGAGCGCTTGCGGCCGCTGATCGGGTCACCGAGGAGGGGATGGCGCACGCTGGGGTGCCGCTTCCGGTGGCGGGCCTGTATCCGTCGTTGCACCTGAACTTGAGTGAGTGCTACCGCAAGCTCGGCGATCTCGATCGCGCCCGTGAACACCTTCGGCAGGCCCGAGCCGGGATCGGTGCGCTAGGCGACGACGAGTATGGGCAGCTCATCAAGGGCGGCCTGGAGCGGCTGGCCGAGCAGTTGGGTGAAACCGTCTGACATCCGCGCAGGCAACAGCCGGCGCCCCGTCACGGTGATCTACATACAGTCGTTCTGGGTACGTCATTCGCGGCCACGTAGATCTCGGTTCTACGAAAGGGGCGGATGTGAGCTCTTCGTACGTTGTCACCGGGGGCGGCCGCGGCGTCGGACGTGCACTCGTCGAACGACTCCTCGCCGACGCGAACAGCGTCGTCGTGATCGAGTTCGACCCGTCGGCGCTCGAGTGGACCCGCGCCCACCCGGCCGGTTCCCGGGTCATCGCCGTGGCCGGGGACGCGGCGGACGAGGCGGTCGCGGAGCGGGCGGCCGACCTGGCGCAGGCCGCGGGCCCGATCGCCGGCTGGGTCAACAACGCCGCCGTGTTCCGCGAGGCCTCACTGGACTGCCCGCCGGCGCGCGAGGTCCTGGATGTCATCGAGGCGAACCTCGCCCCCGCGGTCGTCGGATGCATGACCGCGATCCGCCGCTTCCTGAGCGCCGATGCGGGCGGGGCGATCGTCAACGTCTCCTCCCACCAGGCGCAGCGGCCGGTGCGTGGCTCCTTGCCGTACGCGACGGCCAAGGCCGCCGTCGAAGGACTCACCCGAGCGCTCGCCGTCAACTACGGACCACGCGGCGTACGGGTCAACGCCGTCGCTCTCGGCTCGATCAGCACCGAACGCTATGAAGCCTTGCTCCACAACCAGGAGCCCGCGGCGGCCGCACGCATCGAGAACGAGATGAGCCTGCTGCATCCGGTCGGCAGGGTCGGCCGCCCGGAGGAAGTGGCCGCCACCGTCGCCTATCTGCTGTCCGACGAGGCGAGTTTCATCAACGGCGCGACCGTCCCGGTCGACGGAGGCCGGTCGATACTCGGGCGCGACCCCGAAGAAGCCTGAAAGCCCCGGCGCTGACCAGCAGCGATCAAGGTTGTGACCCTCCAGGCCACGCGATCCTCGTGGGCTGCACCCGCTAGGCCTCGTCATCGCGTTCCGCTCCGAGCCCGTACGCGGCGGGGACCGGACGCGGGGCGGGCGGCTCAGAACCTCGCGGCCGTGACACCGGCGACGCGGGCGAGGTCGAGCTTGGTCTCGTCTTCGCTGCCGGGGACGGCCGTGTAGACGACGATTTTCAGGTCGTTGTCCGGGTCGGAAAGCACGTCGCAGTCGACGGTGATGTCCCCGATCACCGGGTGCCGGATGGTCTTGCGGTCCTCGGCGTGGCGGCCGACGGCGCCGGAGTGCCACAACCGGGCGAACCCTGGGTTGCCGTCCAGCGTCCGGCGGATCAGCCCGCTCAGGCGCGCGTCCTGCGGATAACGCCCGGAGGCGCGGCGCAGGTCGGCGACGATGGCCCGGTCGGTCGCCTCCGCGTTCTCCGAGACGACGGGCCATGCCGCGAGGCGCCCTCGATCGGACGGCACGGGAAAACGCGAGCGCACCAGATTGCGCTCCTCGGGCGCGAGTACGGAGGGGTCGCCGAGGAGCGCCGCCCAGCTCCGGTTCCACCACAGCAGCCGCCAGTCGGCGGCGAACACGGCGACCGGCGCGTCGCCCAGCCGGGTGAGCACCCGCTGCATGCCGGGCGGGATGTGATCACTGATCGCGCCGTCCGTGGGCGGCTGCAGTCCGGCGAGCCGGTAGAGGTGGTCGCGCTCGGCGCCATCGAGCTGTAACGCCCGTGCCAGCGCGGCGGCGACCTGCGCCGACGGCGTGGTCGCCCGGCCCTGCTCCAGCCGTACGACGTAGTCCACCGAGACGCCCGCGAGGTCGGCCAGCTCCTCGCGACGCAGCCCGGCGGCACGGCGTACGCGGCCGGCGGGCAGGCCGACAGCCGCGGGGGAGAGCCGGTCGCGCCAGGCGCGGATCGTCGCGCCGAGGCTCGTCTCGTCCGTCGTCATGCGCTCATTCTGCGTCGGCGGCGAGACGCCAGGGTGGTACTGCCTGTCCTACCGGCGAGCTCTCCCTGGCTGTGCGCGCCCGGAGGACCGAGGCTCGACGCATGACCATCACCTTCATCACCGGGGCCAACAAGGGCCTCGGGTTCGAGACCGCTCGCCGCCTCGTCGACCTCGGTCACACCGTCGTCCTCGGTGCCCGGGACCCCGAGCGCGGGCGGACGGCGGCCGACAAGCTCGGCGTACGCTTCGTGCGGATCGACGTCACCGACGACGCGTCCGTCGCCGCCGCGGCGGCCGACGTCGCCGCGCACGAGGGTCGCGTCGACGTCCTGATCAACAACGCCGGGATCATCGGCCCGCACGTGCCCGCGGACGAGCTGACCGCGGCCCACGCCCTGGAGGTCTTCCAGACGAACGTCGTGGGCATCGTCCGCGTGACCGGCGCCTTCCTGCCGCTTCTCCGCAAGTCGGAACACCCGGCGATCGTCAACGTGAGCAGCGGCACCGGCTCGTTCGCGCTGACCCACGACCCCGGCCGGGTGGAGTCGACGGTGGTGGGGCCGCTGTACACGTCCTCGAAGGCCGCGGTGACGATGCTCACGACGCAGTACGCGAAGGCGTTGCCCGGCATCCGGGTCAACGCCGCCGACCCGGGCTACACCGCGACCGACCTCAACGGGCACAGCGGCCCCCAGACCGTGACGGAGGGGACCGACGCGATCGTGACGCTCGCGACCGAGGGAGCCGACGGCGGAACGGGCCGGTTCGTCGACCGCTTCGGGCCCGTGCCCTGGTGACGGCTCCGGCCGGTCGGTCGGAGTCGGTTGGTGCTCGTCGTGGTGTCCGACGGGTGCCCATCACGGGGCGGCGCGTCGTACCGGCGACTGACGCGACCGTTTGGAGTGCGGCTTTTGAGCGCGTCGCGGCCGATGGCTACCGTTTCCCGATGATCACCTTGGCTGACGTCCTCGCTCGTGCGGCCGGCGGGCACCCGCCCGAGCCGGGTGCGGGTCCGACCATCGTTCCGCAGCCGTCCGCACGTCACGCGGGAGTCATCGCCTTCACCGCGCACAACGTGGTCTTCGCCGATGTCGGCGAGGACTGGATCAGGTCCCGGTTGCCCCGCGACGATCTGTCGGCGCCCCTCAATCCGCCGTTCCTCAGGGACCTGGAGGAACGCACGGGACGCCGGGTGAACAACATCGACTTGCTCACCCTGGCCGCCCCCGCCGAAGGTCCCCCACCCGTCGAGTTGGCCGAGGTGGCGGACGCGGCCCATCCGCGTATCGAGCGTGCCCATCGCTATCGGGACGACGTACGCGTCTGGACCTGCGAGGGAGGGCTCGTGCTCGTCGGACGGGGAGTGGGCGGGCGGTGGGAGGTCGCGATCGAGGTCGAGCCGGCCGCTCGTGGGCGAGGCCTCGGCCGCACCCTCGCCCGTGCGGCCCGGCATCTCACCCCGCACCCGCTCTGGGCGCAGATCGCGCCGGGCAACGCCGCGAGCGTACGGGCGTTCCTCGCCGCGGGCTACGTTCCGATCGGCGCCGAGGCACTTCTCGTCCCGCCGCCCGAGTGACGGTCCGGCTGAGGATCGTACGGGTGATCAGGGCAGGGCGTCGGTCAGCCGGCGGCGGAGCCGGGGTCCGTGGGCGGGGTCCGTGTGGAGGGTCAGGGTCAGCCCGGCCTCGGCGGCGCCGGCGAGGACGGCGAGCAGGGTGGTGAACTGCCCGGGAGGCTCGGCGTCGAGCAGTTCCTCGGCGTGCTCCACGGCCAGGTGGACCGGCCCGATGTCGCGTAGGGAGTCGGTGAGGGCGTCCCAGTTGCGACCGAAGTACGCCGGGAGGCGCAGGGCCCGTGCCACCTCGTCGAAGAAGGCGGCACGGGTCCGGCAGGCCCGCCCGTCGACGACCGCCGGGGCCGCATCGGTGGTCACCGTGAGCCACGGGGGCAGCGGACGCTCGGCGGAGGTCATGGGAGGTCCTAGAGCCTGTAGAAGTCGGTGTAGTGGTTGGGCGAGAACCAGGTCACGCCGGTGCTGCGGTTGACGACGATCCGGTACGCGTCACGCGAGGCGCCCCGCGCACGGGAGTAGACGTCGTACTCGTAGTAGGTGGCGCCGCTGGGGAGCTGTCCCTCCCGGTTGTAGAAGCGCCCGCCGGTGTAGTTGTACCTGCCGTCCGGCCAGGAATACCAGCCGCTGCTGGTGGGGTAGCCCTTCCCGGCCCAGATGGCGTTCGCCGAGCGGGCGTCGGCGCAGCGGGAGATGGTGCAGGAGCCGTAGACCGACGCGTGGGCGGGGACGGTGCCGGTCACTCCGGTGAGGGACACGATGGCGGCGAGCATGACGGTGAGCCGTCGCGGCCAGGACGGCCGGAAGCGTCGCGAAGTCTGCACGAGACCTCCTTGTGGGGGCGAGGGGACAGACATTCGCCAGCATCACCTCGAAACCGGGACGAACCAAGGGAGAGATCGGTGAACTCCCGTTGTCTTTTCCGTATGCCCCGAGGTGTGCCTGGTTCCTCCACGGATCGATCCAGGATTGACGCATGAGCGAAGCCAAGAACGGCACGTACGCGCTGGACCCGGCGGCGAAGGCCGGCTACGTGCTGGAGTTCGAGGACACCTTCGACGGGGACGGGCTCGACGAGCGTCGCTGGATTCCGCGTTATCTGCCCCAATGGACCACACGCGCCGCCTCGGCGGCCCACTATCGCGTGGGAGACGGCCGCCTGCGCCTGCTCATCGAGGAGGACCAGCCGGCGTGGTCGCCGGAGATGGAGGGCCGGATGCGCGTGTCCTCACTGCAGACGGGTGTGTTCTCCGGGCCGGTGGGCAGCGCCGTCGGCCAGCACGGGAGGGGCGGCCGGGCCGTCGTCCGCGAGGCACAGGACGAGGCGCGGCTCTACACCCCGCACTTCGGCCTGATCGAGATGCGCGCCCGGGCCACCGACGATCCGCGCGCCATGGTCGCGCTGTGGATGATCGGCTTCGAGGACGCTCCCGAGCGGTCGGCGGAGATCTGCGTCTGCGAGATCTTCGGGCGTGACGTATGCCGGGACGCGACGGCGGTCGGCATGGGCGTCCATCCGTTCGGCGATCCCGCGATCACCGACGAGTTCGCCGCCGAGGTCCTCCCCATCGACGCGCGTGATTTCCATGTGTACGCGGTTGAGTGGACGAAGGAGCGGGTGACGTTCTTCGTGGACGGCCGGCACGTCAGGACCATCCGGCAGTCTCCGGACTATCCGATGCAACTCATGCTCGGCATCTACGAGTTTCCCGGCGCGGAGGGACCCGAGAGGGTGGGGCCGTACCCCAAGGAGTTCGTGGTCGACTACGTCAGGGGCTACCGGCCTATGGCGAATTGAGCCGTACGAGGCGCGGCTGATGGGTATGAGGTATTTGAAGCGTCATGCCCGGATGGTCGAGGCCGATCAGTCGCTGCTCGGCCGCCGGGCGAAGGATCGGGGGATCTGATGCTGAGATGGCTCATCGTCCTGGTGGCGGCCGTGGTCCCGGCGCTGTCGGGGGTCACCGCGGGTCACGCGGCGCCGCCGGATGTCAGCGATCAGGACAAGGCCTTCCTGGTCGGCGCGCACCAGGACAACCTCGCGGAGATCCAGGGCGGGCAGATCGCCGAGCGGCAGGCCGGCAAGCAGTCGGTCAGGGACGCCGGCAGGAAGTTCGTGGAGGACCACACCTCCCTCGACGACCAGCTCAAGCGGGTGGCCAAGAAACTGGGTGTGGACCTGCCGAGCCGGCCGAGCGAGGAGCAGCAGGCCGAGCTGCGGAAGTTCGCCGCCAAGGGCGGCACCGCGTTCGACCGCATGTGGATCGGCGCGCAGGTCGAGGATCACCGCAAGACCCTGGACTTCCTGGACAAGGAAGTCTCGACCGGTTCCTCCCCGGAGGTGAAGAACCTCGCCCGGGACGCCAAGCCGGTGGTCCGGGAGCATCTCGACCTGGTCACGAGCATTCAGAGTGGTGAGTGACGACCGGTGCCGGCCGGGGCTGGTCTCCGGCCGGCACGTCCCCTCCCCGCATGCTCACCCGAGCAGCTTGACCAGCAGCAGGATGATGAGCGCCCAGCAGACGAGACCCGCGACCACGACCGCGATGAGTCCGCGGAGCCGATACCGCTTGCCGGGTGGACCGGATTGCTCGTCCACGTTCCCTCCACGTCGGGGCGTGTTCCGGCGTACACCCCGCCTTGTGCAGATACCCCCGAGGGTCATGGGCTGTTCGTCACTCACAGTGATGTGTCTGTTGCCTAGTGGCAGCACTCGCTCGCTCCCCCGATGGAACCAGTGTGGAGGTCAACGCGCCCCCCGTCTCCCGATTCCCGCCGGTCCCGGGTCCGCGTGAATAGGCTGCGATCATGCGGATCTTCACGAACCTCGCCGAACTCAAGGCGGCCAAGGGCGAGCATCTCGGGTACACCGACTGGCGAGAGATCGGTCAGGAGAGGGTGAACGCCTTCGCCGACGCGACGGACGACCACCAGTGGATTCACGTGGACCCGGACCGGGCGAAGGAGAGCCCGTTCGGCGGCACCATCGCCCACGGATACCTCACGCTCTCGCTGCTGCCGTCGCTGCTCGGTGAGTTGTACCGCGTGGACGGTCTGCGCATGGCCATCAATTATGGGCTGAACAAGGTGCGCTTCCCCCGGCCGGTTCCCGTCGGGTCCCGCGTACGGG
Source organism: Microbispora rosea (assembly GCF_044460045.1). NCBI lineage: Bacteria > Bacillati > Actinomycetota > Actinomycetes > Streptosporangiales > Streptosporangiaceae > Microbispora > Microbispora rosea. The sequence goes on from NZ_JBITJO010000001.1 coordinate 838,559, forward strand.
CGGGGGCGGAGGTCACCGACGTCAAGGGCACTCCCTCGGGCACCCTCGCGAACCTCCGCGTCACGATCGAGGTCGAGGGAGTCGACAGGCCGGCCTGCATCGCCGACACGCTCACGCTCTTCGTTCCTCAGGAGTGACCGGCCCCGCGCGTCCCCGGCCCGTCCGCTCGCGGTGCTCCGCGCGTACGGGCTCGGGCTGACGGCTTGACCGGGGGCGGAGCGGTTTATTGGCGCAAGCAGGGGTGACGGGTCTGGTAGAGTTACACCCGTTGCAGGGCACCGCAGGTGAACAGGCAGCAAAGCGGCCGTAGCTCAATGGATAGAGCATCTGACTACGGATCAGAAGGTTAGGGGTTCGAGTCCTCTCGGCCGCGCACATCACAGAAGGCCCGTAACCAGGAAAACCTGGTGGCGGGCCTTAGTGTTTTCCGGCTTTATGCGGTCTCTCCCGTGTCTGTGGGAGCCGTCTTGGGAGCCACCCGTTTCGGCCGGCCCAGAGATCGCGCCCGTGGCCGCGGCCGGCGTGTCGCCTGTGCGTCGAAGGTCATGAAGTGGATCTTCGGAAGTTCCGTCTTAACCAAATTTGAGGGGCAGCATCGCTACGCCAGGGTCTGCCCGCCACGGCCGTCAGGCGGCTGCTGTGCCAAACCACTGATGGCCTGCCTCTCCGTCGCAACAATCACCTACGCACGACGACCCCTAGGCCGCGAGGGGGAGACGGAGGACGAAGCGGGCGCCGGTGGGGTGATCAGCGGCGTACAGGCGCCCGCCGTAGGCGCGGGCGATCTCGCGGGCGATGGGCAGCCCGAGCCCGGAGCCACCGGGATCCCGGCGACAGGCATCGTCCAGGCGGAAGAAGCGCTCGAAGATCTTTTCGCGGTCGGCCGGAGCAATGCCGGGGCCATCGTCGATGACTTCTAGGACCGCGTCCGGCGGGTCGACCGTGACGCTGATCTCGATCATCGCGGAGGTGTGCCGTTCGGCGTTGTTGACCAGGTTGCTCAGGAGCCGCACCAGCCGGATCCGGGAGGCGTTTACCATCACCTGCCTCTCGAGCCGGGTGACGACGGATACGGTCAGAGCGCGGCGTTCCAGTTCATCTATCACCAGATGGGTCAGGTCGACTGGTTCGGCTGGGGCGGGCGGCGCGGCGTCCTGACGGGCGAGTTCCAGCAGATCGTTCACGATGTCGTTGAGTCGCTCGACGTCCATCAGCAGTTTGCGCAGGATCTGGTGCAGGTCGCTGTCAGGTTCCGCGATCGCGACCTCAAGCTCGGTCAGGAGCCCAGTGATCGGGTTGCGCAAGTCGTGGGAGGCGTCGAAGACGAACCGCCGCTGCCGTTCGATGACCTCTCGTAACATCGACGTGGTCTGGCGTTGTTGCCTGTGCGCCTGCTTGAGTTCTTCGTTGAGCTCCTGGAGCTCGCATGCGCGAGCGTAGAGGTCGGTTCTCATCGCCTCAAGCTCAGACCGAGCCCTCGTGACGTCACGCTCGCCGGACAACCTCAGCTCCTGGAGGAAGTCAGTGACCTCCTCGGAACGGTGAACGATCAGCTTCACTTCACCGTCAGGGCCCAGGACGGGCGAGTTGGACACGCTCCAGTACCGCTCCTCGAACACCCCCAGTCTGTCGTTTGCCTCGATGTCGTACCGCTGCAGCGCCATGATGTCCCGTTTGCCGGTGGCGACAACGCGTTCCACCGAAGCACGCAGACGCACCACCCCCTGCACGTCGGGATCGTTAGGAGCGTTGGGATTGCCGGGGAAGACGGCGCAGAAGTGCCGGCCGAGCAGGTCCGCCTGACTCCGCCCGACCAACTTCAGGAAGGAGTCGTTGGCCGCCACTACGACGAAGTCCGGTGTCATTATGAGCAACGGGGACACGAGGGCCTTGAACACCGCCCTGAAGTCAACCGTTGAATCCATTACAACCTCAAATCCATCACAACACCTCACCTGGGTTCGGCGTAATTCGGGTTGCCTTGATACACGAACAGGTGGTTGACCTGGGGGGAAAGTCCGTACAGGCTCGCCAGGGCGTGTCTCTGGCGATGTGACCTCTTGGGCCGATTCAGGCCGCGACCGGCTTTCACCCCGAGTGCTGGCGCGAAGACACCCGTCGCCGGGAGATTGGACGATTTCGTCCAGTTTGCCCTTGTATGTGAAGATTGTCAAGACCCGCCGAGACGATGATCCGAAACGCCCTAGCTCAGAGCTGGTCCGGCCGTGAGGACCGGGAATCGGCGAGACGGCCTGAGCGACCAAGTGAGTGACACCATCGCCACGATCTCTGAGCGTCAAGTCAACTGCCCGCCGGAACGGCGGGGCCTCAGCTCCGTTCTGGTTCCGCCCGAGACGGCGGAACGCCGGAAATCCACGGGAGACGTTGAGAGCCCCGTCCACCAACCCCGCGTCATCACTCGTCGCCGGCCCACTTCAGAGGCCGCGAATCGAGCCGAGTACGGGAGCCACCTTGGGAGCCACCCATTTCGGTCGGCCCGGTACAGCGCTCTTCGGCCCGCCAGCGGACGCCCCTGGCGATCGTGACGCCGCCGTCTGCCAGAGGATCGCCTGTCAGGCGGCGCGTACGCCTGTACGAGGAGCCTGCCGTACAGGCTGACAACACGATCGCGTTGTGGACGGCGCCGGAGATCCGAAACCGTGGGTCCCGCCGCAGGAACCACCTGCCGGCGTTCGACACCGGGAGAAACGATGAAGCTGCCTCCATGCGCCGCCGCCCTCGCGGCGGGCGCCCTGCTCGCTTGCCTGACCGGAGCGCCCGGGGCGTCGGCGGCACAGGCAGCCGAGGCCGGGGCCCGGCCGGGCGTGAACATGGAAGCCACTGTCAAGGCGGCTCAGATCGACCCGCGACGGTCCGACCACACGCTGACCCCGGGGGCCAAGGCCGGCGTGCTGCTCGTCGAGGAGGCGCTGCGCGACCGGCACCTGCTCGACGCGAAGTGGGTGGACGGTTACTTCGGCACCACGACCGTCGCCGCCTTCGCGAAGTTCCAGAGGTCGCTCGGCCGCACTGGTCTCGCCGCCAGCGGCCTTCCGGACACGGCGTCGCTCACCAGGCTTGGAGCCGGCCGTTTCACGGTCACCCACGTCATCGGGCCGGGTGCTCGGGTGTCCACCGGCGGCGTCGTCGTCGACACCCGCACGCGGAGCATGCTGGCCGAGGCGAAGCGGCTGCTCGGCCGCGACCTCGTGCTCTTGCAGGGGTCGTACAACCGCGGCGGCGATCCCACGTCCGCGGGCACCCACGACGGCGGGGGCGTCGTCGACATCTCGGTCAAGGGAATGGATTCCGCCACTCGTATCGCCGCCGTCCGTGCGTTGCGGCGTGTCGGATTCGCGGCATGGCTGCGCAACCCCGATCAGGACGACTGGCCGTGGCACATCCATGCCGCCGCCGTCAACGACACCGACCTCTCCAGCCAGGCCCAGCATCAGATCGGTGACTACTACCTCGGTCTGAACGGGCTCGCCGGCCGCGGCCCGGACGACGGCCCGAAGGTGCCCATTCGCACCTGGGAGGAGTACCGGCGCCGCTGACCATCCGTAAGCCAGACCGCACAGACACGAAGGAGAACACCATGGGAACGTTCGACAAGATCCTCACCACGGCTGCCGTCGCGATGGTGCTCGGTGGGACGGTGCTGGCCACCGCCTCGCCGGCCTCGGCGGCCACGCGCAACGGCGTGTGCGAGGCCGGTGAGTTCTGTTACTACTTCAACAGCAACAACCAGGGGTCGGTGTCCGACTTCGCCGGTTCGGTAGGGGACTACGGAACGCGGCAGCCCTCCTGCTTCGACTTCAAGGGGCCCGGCGCCGGGAAGGGCAAGTGCATCAAGAACGCCGCCGCCTCGGTCTGGAACCGCAGCGCCAAGACCGTACGCGTCTACTACAACAGCAACTACGGCAGCAGCGTCTACCAGGACTTCGCCCCCGGGGCCAAGGGCAACCTCAAGGCCGGCCTCAAGAACCAGAACGCCTCCCACCAGTTCGGCCCGTCGTCATCGGCGCGCGTCAACATGTCGTACGCGCTGTACAAAACCGGCGGCGGCTACATCAGCTGCGGCTTCGACGGTTACGTCCACACCTCTGGCCGGCATGAGGGTATCGACATCAAGCGCAGCGTGGGTTCGGATGTCCACGCCCTGGTGAGCGGTCAGATCATCAACGTCGTGTACGGGCGCAACGGCGGCTCCGGGCTCTCCACGATCGCCGTCTACAACGCCTCGCTGAACAAGACGATCATCTACCTGCACTCCGCTCCGCTGCCCTCGCTGCGCGTGGGCCAGCAGATCGCGCGCGGCCAGGTCATCGCGGACGAGGCGTGGCACGGGGTGTCGTCCAGCAGCGCCGCGCACACCCACGTCGAGATGCGCCCCGGACGGCAGAAGCTCGCCGCCAAGAGCGTCGGCGACTCGACGCTGAGCAACCCGAACCCGAACTCGTTCTGGATCTCCCAGGGCTACAACATCCACTAGCGGACCGCGGCCTGCGATGAAGAGGAAGGCAACTGTGTCTCCACGAAATGCACGGCTGATCTCGCCGCTCGCCGCGGCTGCCGTCGCGATGGTGCTCGGTGGGACGGTGCTGGCCACCGCCTCGCCCGCCTCGGCGGCCGCGCGCAACGGGGTGTGCGAGGCCGGTGAGTTCTGTTACTACTTCAACAGCAACAACCAGGGGTCGGTGTCCGACTTCGCCGGATCGGCCGGGGGCTACGGAACCCGGCAGCCCTCCTGCTTCGACTTCAAGGGGCCCGGCGCCGGCAAGGGCAGGTGCATCAAGAACGCCGCCGCCTCGGTCTGGAACCGCAGCGCCAAGACCGTACGCGTCTACTACAACAGCAACTACGGCGGCAGCGTCTACCAGGACTTCGCCCCCGGGGCCAAGGGCAACCTCAAGGCCGGCCTCAAGAACCAGAACGCCTCCCACCGGTTCCTGAGCTCCGCGCCGCCGACCGGGTGCAAGACCGACGGCACGTACGGCAAGCTGCCCACGACGATCCTCGTCTACCGGAGATCCCTCAACCGCGTGGACCGGGTGGAGTTCAAGACGTACGTCAAGAACGTCCTGCCCAACGAGTGGCGGTCGCACTGGCCGAGGGAGTCTCTCAGGGCCGGGGCGATCGCGGTCAAGCAGTTCGGCTGGTACTGGGCGCTGAGGTCGGCGAGCAAGACGCCGAGCGGCCAGTGCTACGACGTCGCCGACGACACGGCCAGCCAAATGTACAAGCCGGGCTCCGCGACGGCGGCGACGAACGCCGCGGTGGACGCGACATGGGGCATCCGGATGACGCGCGACGGCAAGATCTTCAAGGCCCAGTACTGCTCCACGACGACGGCGTGCCGTCACTGGGTCACCGGCGACTGGATGTCGCAGAACGGCTCTCGCGACAAGGCGGAGGCGGGCTGGAGCTACTCCAGGATCCTCACGTACTACTACAAGGGGATCGTTCTCCAATCCTGAAACCCCCAACACCGTCCGCCCCTGTTCCCCGCCGTGTCGTACGCGGCGGGGAACAGGCGTCAGTCGACGATGACCTGGAAGTTGAGTGGCCGCCCTCCGGGGAACGCGACCCGCCCCGAACCCTCCATCATCTTGAACCGCACGTAGCACAGGCCCGGCGTCTTCGGCGTGGTGATGTCGGTCCGGATGTCGACCATCTCTCCGGGCTGCGTGTCCTTGATCGGTACGTCGGAGACGGTCTGGCATTGATCGGGTTGCTGCGGGAGGTCGAGGCGGTGCAACGAATATCCCTTCCACGGCACGGTCCCGGCGTTCTTGAGCCGCCAGACCTTGGTCACGGTCTGGCGGGGGCCGACGCGCGTGCAGTCGGGCAGCGTGATGTCCCCGATGAACTTCGCCGAATCACCCTCGTGCGCGGGCGGGCTCCACGGAGGGCTGGTGGGGTGCACCGGGCAGTCGGCCGCAGACAGCCCGGTCTTCGACGGGCTCTCCGACGGGTTCACGCCGTGCCCGCCGGTCCCGGAACCACGATCGACGGTGACCGCGATGAGCACCACCGTCGCCACACCGACTGCCCCTGTCGCGAGCGCGGCGGCAGCCGGGCGGGATGGCCGGAATCGCCCCCGGCCGCCCGGCGCAGAGGGAACCGGCTGGACGTCGCCCGCGATCTCGTCCGGCGGTGGCGGCGGCGTGGTCAGAGTCGCCGGGGTCTCACCAGCAGGCCGTGCGGCATGCGACCCGGTGGCACTCTGCGCGGTTCGACCTTCCGTGACGTCCGTGGCGGAGGCTTCGAGTCCGTGCAGCGGATGGGCCGCCGAAGTGCCCGCGCGGTTCGGCGGAGCCCCGGCGCTCGCCGACCTGACCGCCAGGTTCGCCCCCTCCCAGCGTTCGCGGTACGCGGCGGGGTCCGCGCCGCACGCCTTGACGAACTCGACGGTGGTCTCCCAACTCGGGAGCCGGTTGCCCTTCGTGGCCTCGTGCAACGTCGTGTGTGAGATCGCTCCCGACCGGCCGGACATTTCGCGAAAAGGTGGGTTGCCGACCGATTTGCGAAGTTCTCGCAATGCCGCCGCGAAGTCCTCGATCGCCTCCGCGCGTGCACGCATGTCGTCCACCCGGGTGAAGCTAACAGCGCCCGCGGTATCCGCTCAAGCTTACGGAGTATCTCGCATACGTCCTCCTGCGCCTCGGTCCCCGCGGCAGGGTTGGAATGGTGTCCGGCCCCCGTCCGTTCGGCGTCCGGGGCCGGCCCTGCCGCACTGTGCCGGGATGACCTGTGCCGGGATGACCTGTGCCGGGATGACCTGTGCCGGGATGACCTGTGCCGGGATGACCTGTGCCGGGATGACCGGCACGTCGAAGCCGTCACGCGGTTCATGGCCTGTCGGGTCGATGACCCTCACACAGTCGCCGATCTGGTCGCAGAGGTCTTCATGGCAGTGCTCGACTCGGCGCATACCTACCGTCCCAGTTTGGGCAGTGAGATCGGTCGGCTGTATGGCATCGCACGCAACGTGCTCTCCGCTGAACAGCAGCGCTCCGTGCGTGAGTTCCGGCTGACTGAGCGGATCAGCGGACGCAGGCTGCTCGACGCCGACGATCTGTCGCGTCTTGAAGAGCGCCTGGACGCGGAGAGCCCTGCTCGGCAGGCGCTCGCTGCCATGGCTGTGCTGCCCGAGAGCGAGCGGGCCGTCCTGGAACTGGTGGCTATCGACCAGCTCACTGTAGGAGAGGCGGCAGCGGCTCTCGGGATCAGGCAGGGGACCGCCAGGGTCCGCTTGCACCGTGCCCGTCAGCCATTACGCCACGCTCCCGGCGTAATGCCTCCCGCCGTCGTGGAAGGACTCCGATGAACTTCGAGGAGAGGCTGCTCATGGAGCTCAAGGCCGAAATGGCTACGTGAGCGACGCAGGAAGCCACCCGTAAGCAGCGCGGGATCATGACCCGCGCCCGCATCCTCGCGGTGGCGGGGATAACGGCGGCCGCTGTCGCGGTTCCCCTGACGCTGGGGAGGAGCGGCCGCCTACGCGGTGGTGAAGAACCCTGACGGCACACTCGTCGTGACGGTCAAGGAGTTGCAGGACCCCGAAGGTCTCCAGGCCGAGCTGAACGCCCAGGGCATCAGGGCCGATGTCACCTACACCCCACGGGATAAGAAGTGCGCACCTGGACGATTCATCGGTGCGGACTACGCCTACGTCTCGCCGAACCCCAAGAACATGACCGCACAGCACCGTGAGGAGTTCGACCGGCCGGAGCACTGGCGTTCCAGGCATGTCACGCGTCCCATCAGCAGGGACAAGTTCATGATCTCGCCGGAGTTCATGCATCTCGAGAGACCCTGGTGCTGGAGTTCAGGCTTGGCAACGCCCCGGGAGTGGGCTGGAGCCTGGGAGCCTATCTGGCCAAGCCCGGCAGCCCTGTGCGTGCCTTGCATGTGCAGGCCAGAGAGATGGCGGGAAGTTAAGAAGAGGTGCTTCTGGTCGGGAACCGACCTCTGCTGTCGAGTTCACACGCCACGGTTCCTGTTCCTGGGAGCCGCCCGGACGAACGGTCCTGAACTGGATCGGAACCTGAACGGCGAGGGCTCCGGTGAGCAGCTCGGCGAACTGCTTCGAACGCCTGGACATGGTCCGGGGGACATACGGATCAAGCTCAGGGGTTCGAGTCCTCTCGGCCGTGCCCAGCTCGAAGGCCCATTTCGATCACCGGGAGGGCCTTTTCGAACTTGCAACCGCCTACAGCAACTCGCTCTACCGCTGTCAATCGCCGGCCCGCCAGAGGCGCACGGTTTCCGGGGACATGACCGATCGTCTCACCTGCCGCCCAGGGATGAGACGACCCTTACAACCCGCACCCTCCCTGCTCATCTCCGAGGAGGGCCGGGGTGCAGGGGGCGGAGCCCCCTGCGGTTCTTCGCTGTGAGTGCTCGGCAAACTGGGCTTCGTCACTCGGTCCCGGTGGTCGTCGAGCTTCTGGTGTTCCGCCTTCGGGCTCAGGTCGTGGTGGTCGTGGTCGAGCCGGTGGTGGTGTCACCCACCGCCGCCGCCGCCGTCGCCGCCACCGCCACCGCCGCCGTCGCCGCCACCGCCTCCACCGCCGTCGCCGCCACCGCCACCGCCGCCGTCGCCGCCACCGCCTCCACCGCCGTCGCCGCCACCGCCTCCACCGCCGTCGCCGCCACCGCCGCCGCCCTGCTCGTGGGCGAGGGGCGCGTCCTCAGTGTGGAGTCCGGGGCTCGAAGTCAGCATCGACGAGAACGCGTCGTGTGCTGCGGCGGTCTCCGAAGCGCCGACTGCTGACGTGTTCGCCGGGCTCGTTACGGCTGACGCTTGGGCTGCTTGGCCCAGCCCTAAAGTCAGGGCTCCGATGAAAACTGCGCCCGCCGCAGAGAGTCGCTTACCGGTCATCGGCGTCTCCTTTCGGTTTCGCGCGACAACTGTCGGATCGCGCGACGATTTCCCTTACGACCTATCGTTAGCCCGGACGCTGCGAGGCGTCCAGATGAGGTGACGTGGAGTTGCAGGATTCCGCGAGCCGGCAATGCTGACGGCAGATATCTGCTTTGGATGCCGCCGATGCGATTTACCGGTCCGATGCGGTCGCATGAACTCTTGGAGAGGCAAGGAGAACACATCCATCGAAACACTCGGCATCGGACCATCAGATCTAGAGCCTGTCTGACAGACGATCACTGTTGGTGCGGTCAGGTGATCGCTCGTAGTGAGGCATGGTGAGCTGACCGACAAGGCCTGGCAAGCGGACCGCTCCGTTACTGCCGCCCACGGACGGCAAGGGCCGTCCGTGGCGCGACATCCCCGAGCGGTACGGTCCCTGGCGGACCTGTTGCGAGCGATTCAAGCGCTGGGACCAGGGCGACACCTGGGCGCGTCTGCTGGAGGAGAAGCAGGGCAGCAGGCGGCCTGCCCATGGCTCTGCACCTGACCGCGAGGCAACGTGGTCGACTGCTCGGCGTTCGAAGCGGTGCCGGACGAGCGGTCAGCGTGAAGATCAGGGATCGTGCATGACCGGTTGAGCTAGATCTGATCAGCTGATGCAGGGTGTAGTGACGGATGTGTTCTCGTTGTCTCTTCGAGAGTTCTTGTGATCGCATCGGACAGGTAATTGCATCGGTGGTTGTCCAAAGCAGGAATCCGCCGTCAGCATTACGGGCTCGTGAAATCCTGCAACTCCACGTCACCTCATCTGGACGCCTTCAGAGTCCAGGCTAACGATGGGTCGTAAGTGCAATCGTCGCGCGATCCGACAGTTGTCGCGCGAAACCGGAGGGAGACGCTAATGGCCGATAAGCGACTCTATGCGGCGGGCGCGATTTTCATCGGAGCCCTGACTTTGGGGCTGGGTCAAACATCCCAAGCGTCAGCCGTAGCGAGCCCGGCGAACACGTCAGCAGTCGGCGCTTCGGAGACCGCCGCAGCACACGACGCGTTCTCGTCGATGCCGACTTCGAGCCCCGGACACCGCACTGACCTCACGCCTCGCACCTACGACCAGGGCGGCGGCGGTGGCGGCGGCAACGGCGGCGGAGGTGGAGGCGGCAACGGCGGCGGAGGCGGCGGAGGCGGCGGCGGTGGCGGAGGCGGCGGCGGTGGCGGCCAGCACGAGCACCGCCATCACGGCCACCACCATGGCCAGCACCACCGGCACCACCGGCACCACCATGGCCACCACCGTCATCATCGTCACTAGCTCTACGAACACCGAGGGCCCGCCAGGTGGCCAGCCTGGTGGGTCTTTTCGGATTCACGCCCGGAGACCACTACCGCGCTCCCGGGCTACGTCGAGGTGGGGGCCGGTCGGGGGCGGTTCGGTCATCGTGGCGGTGGCAGCGACCTCGGACATTCGTTCGCTCCACGCTTGTTGACCGATTGTCCTCTTCAGTCTAGGTTTGTCGAGCAGAGTCGGCGTCGACGAAGGAGGCGGGATGCCCGCGACTCCGCGCGATCTGCTCGACCGCTTCCAGCAGGCGATGCTCGACTTCTCGGCCGACGCGCTGGCCGACCTGTTCGCCGATGAGGCGATATATGAGTTCGTGTTCTGGACGCCACATCGCGGTCCGTCGCAGCGGTACGACGGGCGGGAGGAGATCCGCGTCGGCTTCAGGGCGGCGTGGGGATCGGTGTCCAAGCCGCCGCTGACCGGATTCGGCGAGGTGTGTGTTCACGAGACGGCCGACCCCGAAGTGATCATCTCTGAGGGTGAGATGGACGGTGTCAACCATGCGACCGGACGGCCGTTCACCTCCCGATTCGTGCTCGTCCTGCGCGCCCGCGACGGCCGTATCGTCCACCTGCGCGACTACTCGGACGTGCTGCGGACCGCGGCGGGGCTCGGGCGTCTGACCCAGCTCTTCGACCAGGTGCGCGCCGAGTCCGCGCCATGAAAGGCCGCTCTGCCGGTGAGGCCGGCTGTCGGGGCGGCTCCCACAGACGCGCTCTGGCCGTACAGATGTCGCGCCCCGGGCGGAGCGCCTCTGGCGCCGGTCGCTGGACGGCGCGGATGGGCCACCTGAAAACCGTTTGAGAACGTGTAGGGCCGCCCTCTACCGTGGCGCGGTGGCGACACAGGTGATTGTCCTCAACGGCGGTTCCAGCTCCGGCAAGTCCGGGATCTCCCGGTGCTTGCAGGCGGTCCTTCCGGATCCGTGGCTTGCTCTCTCGGTCGACACCATGGTCGAGGCGATGCCCGCCTCCTTGCGCGCATCGGATGCGGGGATCACTTTCGCACCGGACGGCCGGGTCGATGTCGGGCCGGCATTCCAGGCGATGGATGCGGCGTGGACGGAGGGGATCGCCGCGATGGCCCGCGCGGGCGCCCGGGTCATCGTGGATGACGTGTTTCTCGGCGGGCCGGCGTCGCGGCAACGCTGGGAGAAAGTCCTTGCCGGGCTGGAGGTGCTCTGGGTCGGTGTGCGGTGCGACAGCGCGGTGGCGGCAGGGCGAGAGATCGCGCGGGGCGACCGTGTCATAGGGATGGCCGCGTTGCAGGCGGAAGTGGTTCACGAGGGCGTGGTCTACGACCTCGTGGTGGACACCACACACACGGAGTCCCTGACGTGCGCGCGGACAATCGCCGGCCGAGTGCGTCGCTGACGCCGGCGTTTTCGCAGTTCCGCGAACGACCGCTCGCACCGGTCACCACGAGCAGTGACCGATGCCTCGGTGAGCACGGCGATCGACGCTCGAACGTCTCCACGTCGCCCTGACCACCGAATCCGGTGCGAACTGACCTCACATGGTCGACCACCCTCGGCCCTCCGCTGTCAACCGGGTGCTCCTCGCCGGCGCATGCCGCGGCCGAAAGGGCCGTGGCGTGCGCCGGATGGTTCGTCAGCTGGTGCCGCCGGTCACCGTGCTGCCGGACTTGGTGATGTAGTACGTGATCTGCGCCCCGCTCCAGAAGTGGAAGGTGAGGGTGACGCGGCCGTCGTTGACCTCATTGAAGAACTCGGGTTTGAGGATGACGGTGTTGGCGCTGTAGTCGGGCTGGAAGTGGTCCCAGAAACCCTTGTACGGGGTCCAGTTGGCCGGTCCGGCGGGGCTCCCGTCGGCGTACTTGGCCTCCATGGTGGCGAGCTGGTCGCCGCGGAACTGGGTGGGGATGGCGAACGAGGAGGTCGTGCCGGTGGCGGCGGCCTGGGTCGGCGGATCGGAGGTGATGATGCTGATCTGCCACGGCGCGCCCTGGGAGAAGCGGGCCTCGATCGTGGCGTTCACACCGTAGGCCCGGTTCCCGGCCAGCCGGGTGAGGGCCGCCGCGGTGAGGGTCAGCGTGTTGCCGGACACGGTGTAGTCAGCGAGGTCGACACCGTTCTGCCGCAGGCCCTGGAACGAGGTGCCGTTGAGGTTGAGGGTGAGCGTTTTGGCGGTGATCGTGCCGTTCCGGGGCACGTACACCTGATCGGACGAGGCCGTGGCGGATCGCGTGGTCCAGCCGGCCTTCATCATCTCGTACACGCCCTGGTCCCGCCAGCGCAGCTCGTTGCGTTCCAGGAAGGAGCCCGCGTCCCAGAGCATGGTGGTGAGCTTGCGGATGCGGGCGTGGTAGCCGACGGCCTCGATGAACTTCAGGAACTCGCCGCGTTCGATGATGCCGGGCCGCGTGTAGTCGTAGGCGAGCAGCGCCCACTCTCCGACGATCACGGGGATCCCGCGGGACACGAACGTGTTGTACACCCGGTCGAAGCCGCTGACCAGGTCGTTTTCGACGTTGCTGTCGTACCGGGTGCCGCCCGCGATGTTGACGCTGAACGGCCACCACCCGTAGAAGTGCACCGTCGCGGCGAGGTTGGGGTCGTGCAACTGGGTGAAGGTGCCCGACAACGCGTCCAGCCGGGCCTGCTCGGAGCTGGTGTACAGGGTGGGCAGCACGAGCAGCCGGGTGGCGTTGCCGCCGCCAGACGCGCGCACAAGGCGGACGAAGGCGGTGTTGAGCTCGTTCAGCACCTGGTCGCTCTCGCCGTCTCCCGAGGTGCCCGTGAACTGCGGCTCGTTGATGCTCTCGAACACCAGCTTCTGCGAGTAGTCGCGGAACGTGCCGGCGAGCTGCCGCCACAGCGCGGTGTACCGGTTCATCACGGTCGTACGGTCGCCGGGGTACCCGTTGATCCACTGCCAGGAGTCGTGATGCATGTTGATCATCACGTAGAAGCCCTCGGCAAGGGACCAGTCGACCACCTGGCGGACGCGGCTCAGCCAGGCGGCGTCGAGGGTGTAGCCCGGCGCCGGGCCGTGGTGGTCGCTCCAGGTGATCGGGATCCGGATGCTGTTGTATCCCTGGGACCGCACGTAGTGCAGCATGGCTTGGGTCGTGGGCGGGTTGCCCCATGACGTCTCGTCGGGGATCGCGTCGAAGGTGTTGCCCAGGTTCCAGCCGGGCTGCATGGCGGCCACCCTGGCCATCGCGTCGCCCGGCTGCGGAGACGCCGACGGCGAGGGCGACGGCGAGGGCGACGGCGAGGGCGACGGCGACGGGCTGGGTGACGGTGACCGCGGCGGGCTGACGGATGGCGACGGTGACCGTGACGGGCTGGCGGATGGCGACGGGCTGGGAGACGGCGAGGCGCCGGTATTTCCCGTGCAGGTGACGCCGTTGAGCGTGAACGCCGCCGGTGCGGTGTTGCTGCCCGACCACGACCCGTTGAAGCCGAAGGAGACCGTCGCGTTGGTGGCGATGGCCGCGTTCCAGCTCGCATTCGCTGCGGTGACCTGCGCGCCCGACGAGGTGACCGTCGCATTCCACGCCTGGGTGACCTGCTGCCCCGAGGGGAACGTCCAGGCCAGTTTCCAGCCGTTGACCGGGTTGCCGAGGTTGGTGACCTCCACGTTGGCGGTGAAACCGCCCGGCCACTGGGCCGAGACCGCGTACGCCACGCGGCACCCGACGGCGGCTTGGGCGTTGACGGCCGTCATCGTCGCTGCCGACAGCAGTGTGATCAAGGCCCCGATAACCGCGCTGACGCGCAGACGGGTTCTTCGCAGGTTGAACGGATCCACGGTCACTCTCCCCTGTGCGCGCCAGCCTTGGATGGCACCGATCGTCACATGAGAAACTTTCTAAGAAAATCGCTGGAAACATAGCATCGGCAACTGTCGGCGACCACTGGCCATCCCCGGCGGTCTCGCATGGGTATTAGTGGATGTCGAAGTGCACGCGCCAGGAGTCGCTCAACTGCGTCTCCCGCGAGGTCACTGATGTGATCGCTTGTTCTCCCCCCATGCGCAGAAACCAGAGTGAGAAACTTTCGTCAACAACACTTTGAAAGTTTCAGTTGCGCTGCCCGTGCCGGACAGAGGTAACCGTCGGCATCGCCGGAGCGGTCACCCGCATATGCGCCGCCGATCCGACCGGTTCCACTCCACGAGCAGCGCGACGTCCAGGCGAGGCCCGACGGGTTATCCTTGCGCCGTGAAATGGCCCGCGGCGGCTGACCGGGCGGGGGACGGCACGGCGCGAGCCGGCGCCGTGCCGGGGAAGAAGGGGGCCAGTTGTCGTACGCCGAGTCGCACGGACCGGTTGCCGACCACGAGCGCTCGAAAGGCGACCCGGCCCGGCCTGTGACCATCTCCTACATCGCAGAGACCGCCGGGGTGTCGATCCCCACGGTGTCGAAGGTCATCAACGGCCGTTCGGGCGTGTCCCCGGACACCCGCGCCCGGGTCGAAGCGCTGATCAGCGAGTACGGATACCGCAAGGTCAATCGCAGGAACATGATGGAGCTCGTCTTCGGCGAGCTTGAGGACATGTGGGGAGTCGAGATCATCCGCGGTGTCGAGCGGGTGGCCCGTGAGCACCGCGTGGGGGTCGTCCTGACGGAGTTCGGCCCACGGCGCGACACGGGGGAACATCCGATCGACGAGACACTGGCCCGCCGCCCTGCCTGCGTCGTGACGGTGGCCCAGCTGTCGGAGGAGCAGCGCGACCAGCTGCGCGCCAAGGACATCCCGTTCGTGGTTTTCGATCCCACTACCGAACTGCCCGACGGCGTCCCCTTCGTCGGCGCGACGAACTGGGCGGGTGGCCGGTCGGCCACGCGCCACCTGATCGAGCTTGGGCACCGCAGGATCGCGATGATCGCCGGCCCCGACCGGGTCCTGTGCTGCCGGGCCAGGCTGGACGGGTATCGCTCCGCTCTGGAGGCCGCCGGCCTCGCTGCCGACCCCGGCCTCGTCGTCCGCACCGGCCTCACCAAGGAGGATGGGCAAACGGCCGCGATCAACCTGCTCGAGCGCGCGGAGCGCCCCACGGCGATCTTCGCCTGCAACGACCTCCAGGCGCTCGGCGTCTACCAGGCCGCCCGCGAACTGGGGTTGCGGATTCCGGCGGACCTGAGCGTGGTCGGCTTCGACGATCTGCCCATCACCGCCCTTGTCGACCCACCGTTGACCACCGTCCACCAGCCGCTCACCGAGATGGCCGCGGCCGCCACCGAGCTGGCACTCGCCCTGGGGCGGGGAGAGGAGACGTCGCAGGTGGGTCTCGAACTGGCCACCACCCTCACGGTCCGGGGGAGTACCTCCCCGCCGGCCTGACCGTCCGAGCGGAGGTCCGCCTGGGTGCCTCGGAAGGCTGGCCCGGAGCTACCGGCCGGCCAGGGACGACGCGAGCTTCAGCCAGCTTTCGAGGGTGGTGGCGGCGGCGCCGCTGTCGACGGCGCGGCGCGCGTCTTCCAGGCAGGTCGCGAAGGCGTCACGCAGGCTCCCGCCGAATCCGCGGTGAGCGGCGAGGGCGCCGGCCGCGTTCGCGAGGACGGCGTCACGCGCGGCACCCTCTTCGCCGGCCAGGACCCGGTGGACGACCGAGGCGTTGTAGGCCGCGTCACCGCCCCGGAGCGCGTCCTGCCCGCTGCGGGCCAGTCCGAAGTCGGCGGCGTCCAGCGTCTCCTGCCGGACACCGCCGCTCTCGGTGATCCAGACGCTCGTGGGCGCGGCGGTGGTGATCTCGTCGAGGCCGTCCTGCCCGCACACGACCAGAGCGCTCGCGCCCCGTTCCGCGAGGACGTTCGCCAGGACCGGGGCGAGGGCGGGGTTGGAGCAGCCGACAAGGGCGGCACGGGGACTGGCGGGGTTGGTCAGCGGCGCCAGATAGTTGACGGCGGTGGGGACGCCGAGCGCCTTGCGCACCGGACCGGCGTAACGCAGCCCGTGGTGGAAGCGCGGGGCGAAGGTGAAGCCGATGCCGATGTCGCGCACGCACCGGGCGATGTCGTCAGGTGTGAGATCGAGCGACAGGCCCAGGGCCTCCAGGACGTCGGCGGCACCGGCCTTGCTGGACGCCGAGCGGCCGCCGTGTTTGACGACCGGGGCGCCGGCGGCGGCCACGACGATCGCCGCCATGGTGCTCACGTTCACGGTGTGGGCGCCGTCTCCGCCGGTGCCGACGATGTCGACGACATCCGCGCCGTCGACGGGCAGGGGCACGACCCGTTCCATGAGGGCGTCGAGCATGCCCCGGAGTTCCGCGGCGCTCTCACCCTTGGCCCGCAGTGCGACCAGGAACCCGGCGAGCTGCACGGGATCGGCGGCGTCGTCCATGACCTGCCGCATGGCCCATCGGGTGTCGTCCGCGTCGAGATCGTGCCCGCGCAGAAGCGTCGTGAGCAGGCGTGGCCAGGATCGGGACGGCTCGGTCATCAAGGTCCTCTCGGCATGGGCACGACGCCAGGCGGTGCTCCCAGCCTAGTGACCGGCATCGTCGGCCGTCGGCACGAACCTGACCTGTCCGAACTGCACGGATCCGCGAGTGTCGGCCGTTCCCGGGTAGCGGTGACACGAACGGGAGAAACGGAAGGCTGTCATGCGAGCGACCTTGATATATGGCGCCGGCGACGTGCGCGTGGAGAACGTGCCCGACCCGGTGGTCGAACAGTCCACGGACGCCGTGGTGCACCGGTGGTGTCGTGCCGGCCCGCGCCTACATCGAGGAACTCCTGCCCGACGTGCTCGACGGCACGATCGAGCCGGGCCGCGTGTTCGACCGCACCGTGAGCCTGGAGGAGGTGCCCGACGGCTACCGCGCCATGGCCGCCCGCCAGGCGCTGAAGGTGCTCATCACACCCTGACCGGTCCCCCGTGCTGTCCCCGGTTCGGCGGGGGTAGCGTGGCTCGAAGATCGAGATGAGGGGGAGCGGGCCGGTGCTGCCGATCGGCGAGATGTTGCGGGTGCTGAACGCACTGGACGTCGCCGGATGCGAGGTCTGGGTCGCGGGCGGCTGGGGGATCGACGTCCTGGTCGGACGCGTCACCCGGGACCATCATGACCTCGACCTGCTCCACCGGGCCGAACAGGAACGGCTGGTGATCGCCGAGCTGGAGTCGCTCGGGTACGCGGAGCGGCCCGGCGCGGTGCCCGGGCGGCCGGCCAGGTTCGTCATGACCGACGGCCGTGGGCACGAGCTCGATCTCCATCCGCTGCACGTCGGGGAGGACGGCTCGGCCGTGCAGCACCTGGACGACCGCGGCGCGGCGCTCCACTACCCGGCCGCGGTTTTCGTCACGGGCACGATCGAGGGCGTGCGGGTGCGCTGCCTGTCCGTGGATCAGCAGGTCGCCTTCCACCAGGGCTACGAGCCCCGCGACCGCGATCTGCACGACATGGCGAGCCTGAGGGCGGAGTTCGGCGTCACCACGCACTTCTGATCACGCCGGGGCGAGCGGTCAGGTCGCGTACAGGAGCGACAGCGACTGCGCGGATTCCCGATCGCCGAGCTGTGTGGCGGTTCGCCCGATGTAGCGGCTCAGCGACCGTGCCAGGTGCGGCTGGTCGAAGTATCCGAGGCGGTGGATCACGTCGTGGACCGGCACGCCCTCCTGGAGCAGGACCGCCGCCCGCCTGGCGCGGTCGATCTGCCGGACCGCGCCGCGGGTGAGCCCGGTCGCCGCCAGGAACCGCCGCTGCACGGTGCGTTCCGACACGTCCGGCGGGGCGCCGCGGAGCACCGCGGCGACGAGCGGGTCGCGCTCCACGACGCCCTCGCGCACCAGCCGTTGGACGAACGCTTCGGCGTTGTCCCAGTCGGGCAGGCGCCAGGTGGAACCCTTCAGCCAGAAGGACCTGCGGGTCGTGCCGGGAATCTCCGCGCCCCCGTCCACGAGCCGGCCGAGGGGAAGATGAGGCATCGCGGTGCCGAGCGAGAAGTTGATCCCGAAGAACGTGGCGTCCGCGGGAACGGGGGCCTGGCTCGCCCTGGTCTCCGGCCCCTGCACGGAGGCGCTGACCTGGCCGCGGTGCTCCCAGAAGACCAGATCCCAATGGGCGGTCGCGACCGCCGTCATCTGTTCCACGTCATTGCTGCTGCTGCGCCACACCCGCTCGATGTAGGGCGAGTCGGACGATCGGCTCTCGATCTCCAAGCCCATCCGGATGACTCCCCCTCACTCGCCGATCGTGGTCATACGGGCCCGGTCCAGGCCGTTCACCGGGTCATGGTACGTCCCCCCGGTGACAGAACACCGAGCACGCGGCCTCCAGCCGTTCGGCGGCGGACGCACCTGCGCTCGCGCATGTCGACGAGCATCACCGCTCGCGCTGTGCTGAGCGGTGGGTGCTGAGCGGCGGGCTCTGGGCGGAGGCCGGGGAACCGGCCGTACTCGGACGGCGTCAGGAGGGTGCTGTCGCGCTCACATCGGGCTGATCCGGTTGTTGCGGATGTGCTCGTAGACGATCGACGTGCGGACGTCGGCGACTTCGGGCCGTTCGGTGAGCTTGTCGATCACGAACGCGTACAGGCTGGCGTTGTCCGGCACCGCCACGTGCACGATGAAGTCCTCCGTGCCGGCCGTCACGTAGACGCCCAGGGTGTCGGGAAGCGTGCTGACCCAGTTGCGGAATCCCTCGATGTTGCGTCGCGAGGGCGGGCGCACGCGAATGGCGATGAGGGCCTGGACCGGCCGCCCGATCGCCGCCAGGTCGACGTCGAGGATCGCTCCCCGGATGACGCCGCGTTGCCGGAGCGCCCGCGTACGGTCGAGTGCCGTGGTCGGCGAGACCCCGACCGCGGCGGCGACGTCGCGATTGGTCTTCCGTGCATCCGACTGCAGTTCCGCCAGGATCGCCTTATCAAGTTCGTCCATGCCCGCCCGCACACCCCTGTTTCCGATACAAATACGGACTCCTTGCAGCTCAATCGTACGGGTGCCTAGCATCGGCGGCGTACGTCCGAACGCATGCATAGGAGGACCCGATGACGGCCGATGAACAGACGACCTCGCGTGTCGGGTTCGCCCCCGAGGAGATCGACCCGGCCCTCCCGACCCGGGCGGCCCGTCTGAAGTGGGTGATCGTGGTCGACCGCGACCTTCCCGCGGGCCGTGCCGTGAACGCCGCCGTCTGCGTGGCCGCGGCGACCTCGACGGCGGTGACCGGGCTTCTCGGGGACGACGCGGTGGACGCCGACGGCGGCGCCCACCCCGGGCTGCCGTGGGCGGGCTGCTCCGTGCTGGCCGCGGACGCCGCCACGCTGCGCGCCATCCGCGCCAAGGCCGCGTCGTCCGCCGGGTGCTTCGTGGCGGACATGCCCGCCGCGGCCCAGCGGACGCGCGTCTACGCCGACTATCTCGCCACGATGAAGGAGACCGCGGCCGACGACGTCGAGTACTACGCGGTCGGCGTGGTCGGGCCGCGCAACCGGGTGGACAAGATCGTGGGAAAGCTGCCCCTGATGCCGTGACCCGGCACCGGCGTGGGTGCGGGCTCGGGCTGCAAGTTTCAGCCGGTCCTACGATCCTGCCTTTCGTCTCTGGCGGTTTCTGTGCATGTGGGATGTGGCGTGTGCGGATAGCCGTCGGGGTGTGTCGTTGACCGGTGTTCGGCGGGATCGTACGTTGTTGCGCGGTGTTCCTGTGGATGTATGTGGTTCAGGTGCACGAAATCCCTTGTGGGGTCGGGAGTCATTCCTCGGTCAGGGGCCCTGCGCGACCTGCAAGGAGCTCGGTTGTGACAAGCAGCACCAAAACGGGCGCCGGGGTGATCGGCGCCCTGGCGGCGGTCGCCGCCCTGGCCGGTGTGGCCACCGCCCCGACGGCGCAGGCCGCCACCGGGTGTGCGGTGACCTACACGACCAACGACTGGCCGGGCGGGTTCACCGCCGCCGTCACGATCCAGAATCTGGGCAGCGCGATCAACGGCTGGTCTCTCGGGTTCGCCTTCCCCGACAGCGGCCAGAAGGTGGACACCGGGTGGTCGGCCACCTTCAGCCAGAGCGGGCAGAACGTCACGGCCACCAACGTGGACTACAACGCCGCCATCGCCACCGATGCGTCGGTGTCCATCGGCTTCAACGGCAGCTGGTCGGGGTCCAACCCCACGCCCGCCTCGTTCACCCTCAACGGCGTCACCTGCACCGGCTCCACCACCACCCCGTCCCCCACCCCATCGCCCGCAGCCTCGCCCACGCGCTCACCCTCACCTTCGCCCTCACCCTCACCCACGCGCTCACCCTCACCTTCGCCCTCACCGACGCGCTCGCCCTCACCTTCGCCGTCGCCCGCCGGCGGGAAGCCCACAGTGGCCACCGACGGAACCGGCATGTACCGGACGGTGCAGGCGGCGATCGACGCCGTGGCCTCGGGCAACTCCAGCCGGAAGGTCATCACGATCAAGCCGGGCACCTACCGGGAGATCGTCACGATCCCGGCGAACAAGCCGTACATCACGCTGCAGGGTCTGGGCTCGTCGCCCGCGGACGTCGTGATCGTCGACAACCACTACGCCGGGGGGAACGGCGGCACCTTCAACAGCGCCACCGCGTTCGTGAACGGCCACGACTCCGCCCTCGCCAACCTGACGATCTCCAACGACTACGTGGAGGACGGCAGCACGGTCAACCAGCAGGCCGTCGCGCTGAACCTCAACGCCGACCGGGCGGTCCTGTCGAACGTCCGTCTACTCGGCGACCAGGACACCTTCCTGATCAACGACTCCGCCCGCACCTACGTCAAGAGCTCCTACATCGAGGGCACCGTCGACTTCATCTTCGGCGGCGGCACCGCGGTTCTCGACGACTGCGACATCTACGAGAAGCGCAGCAGCGGCGCCCCCATCACCGCGGCCAGGACCGACGCCGCCAAGACCTACGGCTTCCTCGTCTACCGGTCCCGCATCACGGGCGCGACCGGAAACACCACCCAGCTCGGGAGGCCGTGGGGCCCCAACGCCCAGGTGCTCTATCGGGAGTCGTCGCTCGGCCCGACCATCAAGGTCGCGCAGCCCTGGACCGACATGTCCGGCAACTCCTGGAAGAACGCCCGCTTCTTCGAGTACAGGAACACCGGCGCCGGCGCCACGGTGAACTCCAACCGCCCGCAGATGAGCGACTCCCAGGCGTCCGGCTACACGCCGCAGAAGTACCTGGCCGGATCCGACGGCTGGAATCCGATCGGCTGAGCCCGGCCGGGACGTCCGCTTCGCCTGCCGTCCGGGACACCGGATGACAGGCGAGGTCGGGCGCTACGCGCCGGGCGCGCGCAGGTGACGGGTGTCCACCCGGTGTCCCGCGTCCTCCAGGACGGTGACCGTTTCCTTGATCCTCGGCTCGGGCACGAGGACCAGGTCGGCGTGGAACGTCGAGGCGACGAACACCGGGATGGCCGCCTCGGCCAAGGGGCCCACGATCGCCGCCAGCATGCCCGGCACGTCCAGTTCGTGTCCCGTGCCCCCGCCGTACAGGCCGATCCACCGGTCGCCGGATCCTGTCGGCCAGGCCTCGCGAACCACGGTGAGGCCCTCCGGGGCGCGGACGAGCGCGATCCAGTCGTCGTCTTCGGGAAACGTCGCCTGCGGCAGGTGCTGGACGGCGAACACGGACGGCACGATGCCGAGCCGCTGGGCGGCGGGTGAGGTCATGACACGTGTGTAGCAGAGCCCCCCGACAAGAGACCCGACAAGACACCGGCAGGACGTCTGGTGCGCTGTCCACCATGTTCATCGGGTGGAGGGACAGGAGTTCCCTTCCGGTCCGGTGACCGACCCCGCCAAGGTTCGTGGCCCCCCACTAGACCTGGGCCCACTCGGTGATGGAGGCGACCAGCAGCGGCCCGTCGAAGGAGTTCGGGGTGAGGGTCACCCCGGTGATCATGGCGGCGAGCGCGAACGCCTTCGGCAGCGCGTCGTCCCAGCGGGTGTCCCAGGCCGCCTTGCCGGTCGTGGCGGTCAACGGCAGCCCGACCCTGCGCATCGGTTCCTTCAGCCGATCCGGGTCGCTGCCCCACCGGTTGACCGGCGCGTGCGGCGTGAAGGCGGTGACGATCTCACCGTCCACGGCGTACAGGAACCCGTGCTCCGCGTAGTCGTGACGTCCGACGGCCACCGCCTCGCACCCCTCGGCGAGCCGCGCCAGGTTCTCGCCCAGGGCGGTGTGCCGGCCACACGGTTCGATTGCAACGCTCCAATCGCCGATCCGGGTGATGCCGACGTATCCGCCACCGTCGCCGCCGTCGGTCTCCTCGACGAACTCCGCGACCTCGTCGCCGAGCTCGTCCACGGTCATCGAGCGGACCGCCGTTCCCGAGGGCTCGAAACGGGCCGCGACGTCGGCGGGCTCCACCCCCTGGAAGAACGACACGCTGAAGATGTCACCCAGCGGATTGCGCACGTTGTCCGTCGCCGGGGCGGCCAGCCACCGGAAGGGGGCGAGACGATCGGGCACCTGGGCTCCCTTGGTCGTTTCGCGACATCGTGGCAGCCGCCGCCGACAAAAACCGGGGGCCGAGGCCGTCCGCCGCGTTCCTCAGATCGGCAGCGGGACGCCGCCGACGTCAGGATGATCGCGCCGCGCTCCTGGAACCGACTTGAACCTTGCTGAAACCCGCGCACTCACGGCGTGGGCACGACGGTCTTCGAGACGAGCCGGTCGCCGGCGAAGCACAGGCGGTAGGCGCGGGCGGAATCGGTCTTCATCGTGTAGTAGACGCAGTCCTGGCCCCGCGGTGCGGCAGGAGCGCCGTCCGGCGGGCCGTCCCTGGTGAACACCGGAAGCCGGGACCGCAGGTCGTCGCGCGGCTCGCCCGCCTTCAGCCCCTCGTACGTCGCCGGGTCGAGGACGGAGAACGACGAGCTGACGAAGCCGAGGGGGATCAGGAGCGCGAAGATCCCGCTCAGCACGGCCACGGGAATTCCGGCCGCCTGCGCCAGTCGCCGCCGCACCCGCCGCCGGGCGAGGTCCAGCTCCCGGGCCGCCGCGGTCGCGGGCGCGCCGAGGCCGGCCGCTGTCCGCGCCTGCTCGTGCGCCGTTCCGATCCCGGTGACGGGCAGTTCGGCGGCGACCTCGAAGCCCCCGCCCGGAGCCGGGCCGGCCCGCAGGACGCCGCCCGCCAGCCGCACCCGTTCCGCCAGCCCGACGAGCCCGGAGCCGCCCGAGGCCACGCCCGCCGGGGCCGCCGCCGGAGCGGGGTCGTTGACCACCCTGAGGGTGACGACGCCGTCATCGAAGGCGAGCCGGACGCGTACGGTCGCGCCGGGAGCGTGTTTGGCGGCGTTCGTCAGGGCCTCCTGGAGCACGCGGCGCACGGCGAGCGCGGTCATCGGGGGCAGTCCTTCGATGTCGCCCGGGAGGCCGCCCGGACAGTCACCCGGGTGGTCGCCCGGATGCTCGACGACGATCGGCACGCCGGAGTCGCGGGCGCGCTCGATGAGCGTTTCGACGCTCTCCTCACGCGGAGGTGCGGCGGCGTTCTCGTCGTCCGCGCGCAGCACGCCGATGATCTCGCGGAGCCGCTCCGTCGAGGCCGCGGCGGCCTCGCGCAGTTCGCGTACGGTCGCCTGCTGCCGCGAGTCGAGGCCGGGGTCGAGTTCCAGAGCGCCGGCGCGCACCGCGAGGAGCGTCAGGTCGTGACCGAGTGAGTCGTGCATGTCGCCCGCGATGCGCGCCCTCTCCCGCAGGCGGGCGCGGTCGGCGACGGCCTGCTGCTCGCGTTCGAGCCGGTCGGCGAGCAGCCAGCCCGTGCGGACCAGTTCGGCGTGCTGGCGGCGCCAGCGGCCGAGCAGCCAGGGCACCACCACCGAGAGCAGCAGCGTGATGAGCTGCGTGGGCCAGCCCCACAGGTCGCGCAGGACGAGTCCGGACAGCGGCAGCCCGGCGAGGGCGACGGCCGAGAAGAACCAAAGCGCCGGGCGGGCGCTCGCCATCCGGTGCCCGGCCAGATAGCCGAAGACCACCAGCGCCGCCCACGTCCAGGACAGGGGGCCGAACATCTGGGCGTCCAGGGCCAGGCTCACCGCAACCGGTATGGCGAGCGCCGCCAGCGGCCACCTCCGGCTCACCGCCGTGGCGGCCCCGAACAGCGGCACGGCCAGCGCCACCGTGGCCAGCCGCCGGGCGTCGCCGTCGTCGAGGGCCAGCGCGACGGGCGGCGCGCACACCGCTAGCCACACTGCGAGCCACAGCCCGAGGTCGAGCAGACGGGACGGCCTCATCACCTCACGCCCTCCCGTCGAGCGGAGCCTCGGGCACGAGACCGGCCTCGTACGCCAGGATCGCGGCCTGGACGCGGTTGCGGAGGCCGAGACGGGTGAGGATCTGGCTGACGTACCCCTTGACCGTGCCCTCGACGAGATGCAGACGCCGGGCGATCTCGGCGTTGGACAGGGCGGCCCCGACCAGCGCGAGCACCTCGCGCTCGCGGTCGCCGAGCTGGTCCACGAGGGCGCGGGCGGCGGCCTCCGTGCCGAGCGGGCGTTCCCGGAGGCGGGTGATGACCCGCCGCGTGACGGCGGGGGAGAGATAGGCGCCACCCGCGGCGACGGCGCGGACCCCCGCGATCAGTTCGCGTGGGTCGCCCGACTTGAGGAGGAAACCGGACGCGCCGGAGCCGAGCGCGCTCGTCACGTAGTCGTCCTCGTTGAACGTCGTGAGCATCACGACGGCGACCTCGGGGAGGACCCGGCGCAGCTCCGCGGCGGCCTTGAGCCCGTCGAGCCGCGGCATCCGGATGTCGAGCAGGCAGATGGCGGGACGGTGCCGCAGGGCGAGGTCGACCGCCTCGCGCCCGTCGGCCGCCTCGGCGACCACCTCGATGTCGCCGGCCGTGCCCAGGATGCTCGCGATGCCGGCGCGGATCAGTGCCTCGTCGTCCGCCAGCAGGACGCGGATCATCACGTTTCCCCCGTAACCCGGCCTATCAGGCAGTACTCGCTGATTGGCGCGTTTCGCTCACGGGGACGTTACCAACGGCCCGTCTCCGGAGGCGTACGGCGTGGACGAGGCGGGCGGCCACGACGGCGACGGCGGCCAGCGCTCCGGTGGCGGCCCAGACGTACAGCGCGAGCCAGACATAGGTGAGCTGGTCCAGCGTGCCCACCCGGTTCAGCAGCACCCCGGCCAGCTCCGCCAGTCCCAGGTAGAACGCGACCGGCAGCGCGTACGGGACCAGCCGGGCGATCA
This sequence comes from Microbispora rosea, assembly GCF_044460045.1. Lineage (NCBI taxonomy): Bacteria > Bacillati > Actinomycetota > Actinomycetes > Streptosporangiales > Streptosporangiaceae > Microbispora > Microbispora rosea. The sequence goes on from NZ_JBITJO010000001.1 coordinate 863,936, forward strand.
TCCGCCAGGTGCGCCGCTGTGCGCGGCGGGCGGCCCAGCGGCGAGAGCGCAGGACACCGGTCAGGCCGAGGCCCAGGTTCAGCAGCGACAGGCCGCCCAGCCAGGGGTCGGCGCTCGTGGTGAAGGGCGCGGCGTTCGCGTCCGGCCGCCCCTCGATCATGTCCACCAGGCCGTCGCTGATGATCAGCGCATCGTCGCCGGAGATCATCCCGGTGTTGGTGACGACCGCGATGCCCCACTCGCCCCCGGGCAGGAGGGTCTGCGCGGAGTTGTGCGTGAGCAGCCAGCCCGTGTGCCGCAGCATCGGCGCCCCTCCGGCCGTCCGCTCGGCCGACCACCCCATGCCGTACGTGCTGCCGCCCACCCCGGACGGGGTCTGGGTGGCCCTGACGAGCTCTCGGGGGAGGGCGCCGCCGTGGCCGTTCTGCATGATCAGCCACCTGGCCAGGTCGTAGGCCGTGCTGACGACCCCGTAGGAGCCGTTGACGAACCACTTCGGGTGCGCGCGCTCGATCACCTGGCCGTACGCGCGGATGTATCCGGCGCCCGCGCCGGGCAGTTCCTCCGTGGTGTCCACCGTCCGCGTGGACGTCATGCCGAGCGGCGTGAACACCGTGGCGGCCATGAACTCGGCGAACGGCGTCCCCGACACCACCTCGGCCAGCCGCGCCGCGACCGCGTAGTTGGGGTTGTGGTAGATCATTCTGGTGCCCGGCGCGGCGGCGAGCGGCGCGGTCCTGAGCATCGCGACGGCGTCCTTGAGGTCGTCCGGCGCGGGGAGCGTCAGCTCGGGGAAGGTCCGGTCGCTCATGCCCGAGGTCTGCTGGAGAAGCTGCCGCACGGTGATCTTCTCGGCCCGGGGATCGGCCATGGTGAACTCGGGCAGGTAACGCCGGACCGGCGCGTCGAGGTCGATCCGGCCCTCGTCGGCGAGGCGCAGCACCGCGAGGGCCGTGAACGACTTCGACAGCGAGGCGAGCGGCATGGGCGTGTCCGCGGTGATCGCCTCGCCGCCGGCCGTGTGACCGTGCCCGGCGGCGTACACGACCTTGTCGCCCTTGACGACCGTCACCACCGCGCCGGGCAGGTCCGTGCGCCGGATGTAGTCGCGTACGTATCGGTCGACGGACTCCGCGGTCGGACCCGTCCGTCCGCCTGTGGTCGCCGCCCGCGTCGCGGCGTCCACCGCCGCCGTTCCCGTCGCGAGCAGCAGCACACCGGCCAGGCCGGCGGTCGCCGCGATCTTGCGCATCCGCACCGTGTTTCCCCTCCGAGCTCTTTCCGTTCGCAGGTCACGAACGGTAGGAGCGGCCGGAGGGGCGGCACAGCGGGCGATCGGAAGGTCCTCACCTGACTTTCGTCAGGTCGCGCAGCCGGGGGGTCGGCGGCTCCGGCGGGTCAGCGGCGCCCGAACCAGCGGAGGAAGGAGCGCTTCCGGCGCTTCTCGGGGGTGGGTGCGGAAGCCGGCGCGGGGGCGGGTTTCCTCTCGGCGACCGGACGCAGGGCCCGCCACTCGGCGGCGACCTCGTCCACGTCGATGAGCGGCTGCACGACGGGCGGACCGGACAGGGGCTTGCGGTAGCTGTCGCGGATCTTGTCGTTCATCTCCTCGACGATCCTGCGCGCCTCGGCCTCGGTGCGCGCGCCGAGCGCCTCCGCCCGCGCATCCTCGGCCTCCTTGCGCAGCGCCAGCGTCCCCGGCAGCGGGAACGACAGGTTCTCCGCGCGCATCTTCTGCTTGATCCACCACATGTCGTCGTGCGGCTTGCCCTGGCCGGGGATGGGCTTGCCCGCACCCGGCAGGTCGTCGAACTCGCCACGCTCGGTGGCCTCGCGAATCTGCCGGTCGATCCACGACTCGAAGCTCACGCCGAGGGGCTTGCGTTCGGTCACGGCCTCACCTCGCAATCCTCTTGCGAGGATAACTTCCGGCGTGGGCGGCCCCAGGCAGGGGGCAGGGGGAGGGGGCAGGGGGCAGAGGTCAGGGCGCCCGCAGCAGGTCGATCACCCCGGTGGTGCCCTCGTCGGCGTGGCCGTCCGCGAGCCGCCGCGCCATGAGCGTCATGAACGGCGTGAGCAGTTCGGGGCTGACCTTCTGCTCCTCGGCCGTACGCAGCAGGGTCGCATTGCCCCTGACCATCATCGCGAGGTTGGAGGTGACGTCCTTCGTGTAGTCGCCGTTGTCGAGGTGCTCGGCCACCCCGTACGCGTACGGGACCATCGCCTGCAACCAGCCCACGACGAGATCGGCGAAGGCCTTCGGGGGGATCTCCTCCCGGACGAGCGCGAAGGCGTGCGTCACCCCCGCGAACATGCCCGTCATCGCGCTGAGCAGCGCCACATCGTGGAGGGCGGCGAGCGCGGGGTCCTCGCCGGTGTAGACGGTGGCGGCGGGTGTGGCCAGCGTGCCCGCGTGGGCCTCGAACACCGCCGGGGAGCCGCTGTAGAAGACGTACGCCCCTGAGCCGGGCACCCCGATCATGGGCGGGACCGCCATGACGCCGCCGTCGAGGAACCGGGCGCCGCGCTCCCGCGCCCATCGGGCTCGGGCGCGGGCCTCCTCCGGGGTGCCGGTGGTGAGGTCGACGAGGTCCTTGCCGGACAAATCGACGCCGGCGAGGGCGTCGTCGACCGAGGCGTGGTCCAGCAGGCAGACGACCACCAGGTCGCTCGCGGCGACGGCCTCGGCGGCGGTCGTGGCGACACGGGCGCCCTCCAGGGCTTCGGCCCGCCCCGGGGTGCGGTTCCAGACGGTCAGCGGATGTCCGGCGGCGAGCCAGGCGCGGGCGAGCGCGCCGCCCATCGCGCCCAGCCCGAGAAGGGACAGCGGAGGCTTCTCAGTGTTGTGAGTCATGCCGATTAGGCTGGTCACGAGCCCCGAGACGATCAAGTACGCACTTCGAAGTGGGTGCTTACCCCGGGGTGAGCGAGCAGCCAGGAGGGGGTGGACCATGCGGACCGCGCGGCGCCCGGGAGCGTCCGGATGCGGGATCGACGCGGCGATGGAGGTGATCGGCGGCAAGTGGAAGAGCTCGATCCTCTGGGCGCTGAACGAACGCCGGTGCCGTTTCGGTGAGCTGCGCAGGATGCTGCCCGGCGTGACCGAGAAGGTGCTCGCCTCGCACCTGCGCGAGATGGAGGCCGACGGCATCGTGCACCGCGAGGTGTACGACGAGGTGCCGCCGCACGTCGAATACTCGCTGACCCCGCTCGGCGTCATGCTGAACGAGGCGCTGGCGCCGCTCGGCGCGTGGGGGCGGGAGCATCTCCTCGGCGGACGCGAGGGTCACTGACCAGTGGGGTGTCCACGGACCTTGGCAGGGCGGTCACCGCGCCGGAAGCAACCTCCGGTCCTCGCGAAACCCGCTCCACCCACGAGAGTTCCTCGCAGGCTCGGAATTTCCGCGGGGCCCGGTCGCGGCCTCCGTCCCTTCCGCCGCTCCCTCCCTTCCTCCCGGCGAACGTTCGTGGACTGCCGGGCGGGAACGCGGGGTTCACGGGGTGGTCTCGTGGCCGGGCTGCCCGGGTGTGCGCCGCTGCTGCTTCAGCTCGGCCTCGTAGAGGTGACGGCGTCCTCCGGCCAGTTCGTCGCGGGCCTGCCGTTCCAGCTCCTGGAAGGCCGCGTAGTAGCCGTCGTCGTACTCCTCCACGATCTGGAAGGTCCAGCGGCCGGGGATGACGTTGCGGCCGATCAGCTCGCGTTCGATCCGGTCGGCCCACTTGTCGTGCCCGGCCTGCCGCAGCAGCCGTACGGCGTTGTCCAGTTCGAAGTCCGCCGTGCCGGTGAGCTGGTGGAAGGAGTACAGGTGACCCCTGACCCGGTGGATCGTCTCCAGCGCCTTGCTGAGCCTGCCCAGCGCGTCGACCGTGACGTCGTCCAGCCCTTCGGGCCGGCGGTGGTCGGGATCGGGCAGGCCGGCGGGTTCCTCACGTTCGGTCATGTCCCACCGCTACCCCTCGCGACGGCGCCTCTATCCGTCTGAACAGCGGCGAGACGCTCAACCGGCGGGCGTCCCGGAGGCGGACGGTTCGGCGGACGAGCGGATCGAGGCCAGCGCGCGGTTCAGGTCCCGCGACGACAGCACGAGCTTGTACATGATGAGCGCCTCGAAGAGGAGCAGGAGGACGGCCGAGCCGATCGTGACCGGGACGACCGCGCCGAGCAGCGGGCCGACGATGAACACCGCCATCTGGAACTCGATGCCGCTGACCAGGTGCGTGCGGATCCGGTGCTCGCGCAGCCACTCGCGCATGCCGGGATACCAGGAGAAGCGGCTGCGGAACTCCTGCTGCAGGTCCACGGCGTGCGTCAGCCGGACGGTGATCTCGTCGGGGTCGTTGTCGAGATCCTCGCGCAACAGGGACGCCGGCAGCGCGGCCGCGCCGCCGGACACCGACTCCTCGTAGGCGTGCCGCAGCGTGCGGCGCATCTGACGCCGGACCTTCGCGATCTGCAGCGCGTCGACGTAGCGCAGCATGTCGAGGAACACCACGGCGATGCCGAGCAGCAGGTAGACCTCCTGCCCGGTCGCGCGGTACTGCCCCCACATGAGCGCGGCGGTGCAGGCCAGCACCCGGATCCGGTCGAAGACGTAGTCGAGCCAGCCGCCGAGGATCGTCCCCGTCCCCTTGAGTCTCGCGATCTTGCCGTCCATGCAGTCGAGGACGAAGCTCACGTGGTAGACGGCGGCCCCGGCGACCAGCCACGGCCACTCGGCCTGGAGGAAGCACCAGGCCGAGCCCAGGCCGAGCACGAACGCGCCCCAGGTGATCTGGTTCGGGGTGATGGACGTGCGGTTGGCGGTCGTCACCACCAGACGGCCCGCCAGGGGATCCACCAGGAAAACGGTCCACCAGGCGTCGCGCGCCTTATATGTCCGAGAGCGTACGTCGTGAAGCGTGAACGTCATTTGGGGGCTTTCTAGATTATGGGGGGATTTCAGGGGAAACGTCAGAAGTCGTCGTCCAAATCGTCCGTTTCATCCCAGTCGTCGTCCAGGTCGAGCGCATGCGCGTCATCGCCCAGGTGCAGGTCGTCGTCATCGAGCAGCGCCGCCATTTGCTGGATAAGCATCCTAAACATGTTTTTGCCCTTTGACCGGCGTTTGTTTCACTGCTGCTCATCAAAGCATCACCCGACATCTCTCGCTGACGTTTTCCACAGGCCCTCCGGGCGGATGGAATTACCCGAAAAGCCGAATTTTGCGATTTTCTGGTTTCAACGGCCGGGGCCGGGACGGGCGGCTCAGGCGACGGCGCGGGCGAGATCCGAAAGCCACCGCTCGTGGTTGGCCCGGAGCATGGGCTCCCGGTAGAAGAGCGGCAGCAGCGGACCGGCGAGCGACTCTTCCACCGTGATCCTCGTGCGCCCGCCCTCCAGCGGTTCCAGGACGTGCCGGTCGACCGCCCGATAGCGGCCGAGGAAGGTGCCCGTCCAGGTGAGTTCCCGCTGGGGTTCGACCACGGCGAACCGCGACCGCAGGGGCACGCCGTTCAGGCGCCACCGGAAGGGCGCGCCGGGGCGCACGTCGCCGAGTTCGAGGATCCGGATGCGGGAGGCCCATGACGGCCATGCCCGCAGGTCGGCCATGACCGCCCAGACCCGGTCGGCGGGCACGTCCACGACCAGCCGGGACGAGGAGGTCAGCTGGGCGCCGGGGTCGACGCGTCCCCGCGCGGCGTACTCCTCGTGCAGGACGGCCAGGGACGGACCCGAGTAGAGCAGCGACACGACATCTCCTTGAGACTAGTGCTCATCAACGAGAGCAATGCTCTCTCGCGTACGTGAGACATGTCAAGAGCAGTGCTCTCTCGCTCGAGAACGCCACGCCGTACCCCTGCGAACCGTGGCCGGCGGGGAGCGCCTGCCGGCGGACGGCGTCTCGCCGTACTCCGACATGGACCGGGACCATGGGGCAGAGCCCGAGCCCTACCCGAAATGCCGTCGACAGGGCTGTCACCGGCCGCCTAGGGTGCGGGCCATGACGGACGGCTCCGGCACGGGTGAGTGTGAGTGCGGCGCGACCCCCGGTCCGCTGGGCGAGTGCGTGGACTACTACCACGCGATCCTGGCCGAAGAGCAGGCCGATCCTGAGATGTACAGATGGCACACGGTCGTGGTCTGCGCATATCTCCTGCAGCATCCCGCCAGGGCCTACGACAAGTACCTCGACGGTCAGTTCCGCCTGCTGCAGCTCTATCTGGACAAGGGCCTGGACGCGTTGCTCCGCGTGGCGGCGCATCAGGTGGCGCGGAACAGGCACGGGTCGCGGCCGGGCTACGACATGGCCCCGCTCGCGGAGTATGCGCCGCTCGCTCGGGGGGGATCCCCCGGGCCCTTCCGCGCCGGCTTCTGCGCGTTGCCGTTCAGGGACGGCAGCATCGTTCCCGACGGATATCCGGCGTACGGCCGGCGCATGGAGAGCATCGCGGAGGCGACCGTGGAGTCCTGGAGGACCCTCACGACCTGATACGGGCAAGGGCTCACCGAACTCGCCGCCTCGGCCGACGTGCTCTTCGCGACCCAGGACGAGCCCGTGCTCGCGTCCACGCCCGAACTGGTCGTGACCCGGGGCGCCGGGGGGCCAGCGCCACCGTCGAGGGCCTGCGCTACGGCACCCAGGCCGCCCCGGTGGCCGCGGTCGACCCCTCCGAGGTCGGCGGCGCGTTCGTCGCGGGCTACCTCAGCGCGATCCTGGACGGCCGGCACCCGTCCGACCGCCTCAAGCGCGGCATCTCGGTGGCCGCCTTCGCGGTCACCGGCCACAGCTCCTGGCAGGGCCTGCCCACTCGCGGCGAACTGCGCCCGTGACCGGCGCGATCCCCAATCTGTGACCCCAAGAGATTCTTAGTTGATCTTGCATCCACTCCAGAGGTCGCGGGAGGATTCATACAAGTTTTCGAATCGATTGCGGAGGGTGCGATGGATCTGTTCGACATCCATCCTGAGCGCCCTCGCCGTTCGAGCGATGGCGACGGTGAGTGGTGGGACCGGTTGACCGCCGGTTCGCCGTTGTGGTCGTCCGATGGCTCATGCGCCCGCGAACCCTTCCCGATCATCGTCCCCGAGCCCCGGCAGCACGCGAGCCAGGACACGAGCACGGTCGCCAGCGGCGGTTCGCCCGGTGCCGGGAGCACAGGAGGCTCGCGCACGGATGCCGCTGGCACGCATGCCGACGGCGCAGACGCCACTGGCGCGGAGGGCCCAGATGCGGGTGCTTCCGATGTGGGTGGTCATCGCCGTGGCCGGTCGTCGTGGGCGTTGGTGGGGTCTGTTCGTGAGTCGGCGCAGGAGCTGGCGCTGGCGCCGCTTCCCGACGATGCGGATATCTGCCTTGCCGAGGCGGAGGAGTTGCTGTTCGCCCGCGACCGGATCACCTGTGCGCTGGCCGATCGCGTAGGTCGGGTGCATGCCGCCGGTCAGGCCAAGCAGCATGGGCATGCCTCCACCCGGTCGTGGCTTCGTACCGCCGCCGGGATGACGGTGGGTGGTGCGGGCCGCCTGCTCATGCTGGTGGCGGAGCTGCCGCGCCTGCCGCAGGTGCGCGAGAAGTTCGCCGCCGGGGAGTTGGCGGCGGGGGTGGTGGAGGCCATCTGCGCTGCCGTCGCCGGGTTGTCCGACGAGCAGGCCGCGTTGGCGGAGCCGATCCTGCTGGAGCTGGCGGGCAAGGCGGGCAAGGCGGGTGCGGCGGAGGTGGCCAAAGCCGGCCGCTATCTGCGGGCGGTGCTCGACCCCGACGGTGAGGAGCGGGATGAGCGGGCCGATTACGGGCGGCGGTTCCTGCGGGTCCGCCCGGGCAAGGACGGCGGCGTGGAAGGGGAGTTCTACCTCCCCCGTGAGGCGGGCGCCCGGCTGATGGCCCTGTTGCATGCCTACGCCAAGCAGAGGGCCGAGGGCGATGACCGCCCGCTGACGGTGCGTCAGGCGGACGCGCTCATAGCCGCGCTGGAGCAGGAGATCGCCACCGAACTCCTCGTCGTGGTCAACGCCGAATCCCTCCCCACCGACCCCGAAGACACCGACACCACCGAAGACACACGGGATGCCGAGGGCTTCGAGGAAGGCCAGGACGACACGGGCGACTCTGCTCCGGGCGAGGCCAACGACACCAGCGACCCTGCTCCCGGCGAGGCCGACCACCTCGACACAGCCGAGGCAGATGCCGGTGCAGGGAGCGATGGCGATGCCGACGGAGCCGTAGACGCCGGTGTTGGGAGCGCCGAGGATGTTTGCGATATCGCAGAGGCCGACGTCAGCGGCGTCGGTACGGCCGAGGCCGACCCCGCCACCGACAGCACTGGTGATCGGGCCGAGATGGGCCACCTGGGCGACCTCAGCGACCTGGGCAGCACCGACGCCGCCACCGCCCCTGCCGCTGGCTCCGGCGACGCCGCGACCGGACTTCGCGATGAGGAGTCTCGCGGCTGCGGGGTCGGTGATCGCGGGACCGGTGAGCGGCGGCCGGGCGCGTGCGAGCCGCGCGACACCGCGAGCACCGCCTCTGCCGAGGGCAACCACACTGTGAACGTCGCCTCGGGTGAGTGCGACGAGACCGCGCCCGTAGAGGGCGATGGCTGCGATCGCGGCGTGGCCCGGTCCGGAGCTACCTGCGCCCGGCGGGGCGCGCCAGCATGGCCTGCTGAAGGTGGCGGGCATTCGCATACAGCGCCTTCGCATACAGCGCCTTCGCATACAGCGCCTTCGGGCACAGCCCCTTGGGGCACAGCGTCTTCGGGTGCGACGGCTTCGGACGCACCGCCATCACACGCAGCGCCCTCTGAGGCGGCGTCTTCGGAGGCGGCGCAGCCGGATCCTCGTCCCAAGGACGCCTCCGCACATCACACCCACGCCGGGCCTCGGCCTGCGGGGGACTGCCGGCATGGCCAGGGCATACCGGGGGCACTGGGGACGGCGTTGGGGACGGCGTTGGGGGCGGCGTTGGGGGCGGCGTTGGGGGCGGCGTTGGGGGCGGCGTTGGGGACGGCGTTGGGGACGGTACCGGGGTTGTTGCTGGCGACCGGACAGGTGCTACCCGTCTCCGGCGTGCACCGGCTCGCTCGCACCAGCACCCTCGTGCGGCTGGTCATGGACGCCGAGGGACAGGTGCTCGACATGGGCCGCAAGGTCCGCCTCGCCACCCCCGCCCAACGCAGGGCCGTCTTCGCCCGGTATGCCACCTGCTGGATCGACGGCTGCCCGCTCCCGGCGACGATGTGCCAGATCGACCACGCCGACAACTGGTGCACCGGCGGGCTGACCGACCTGAAACTCCTCGGACCGGCCTGCCAGTTCCATAACCGCGACCGCTACCAGCACCCCGAGCGCTACACCCGCCGCAAAGTCGGCACCGACCGCTGGACCTTCACCTACCACCGTCTCGGGAGAGTCCGGCGACTGCGGGAATGACCACCAGGGCCGAGGGCCGACGCGAGGCCCGATGCGAGAGTCGCCGGTGCGCTGTCCGCTGGGCTCCACAGCGTGCTGCAATGCTTCACCGTGCGTCGCAGTCCGGTCCTCGCTCCCTTCCGCTCCGCTCCTCGACGCCGGCGGACCACTGTGAAATACGGCGCCGCCCGACACCGCAGCATTGCGTCCGAGGTCACGACACACTGACCGCAGATCTCAGCCGCCGGGCGGCACTGTGAAGCCCCGCGGAGCGGACGGCGAAGACGAGCCCCGCCTGGCACCGGAAAGCAGGCGGCGCCCCCGCCCGGGTCGTACGGACCAGGGCGGGAGCGCCGTGCGGAACGGTGGGCCTATCCCTGTAGGGCGTCCTGTCCCTGCAGACCGGCCTGGGCGGCGGACGGGGAGGCCGAGGGTGAGGCCGTCGCGGACGCCGACGCCGAGCCCGCGGGCAGCGCGCTGCCGCGCTTCCACTGGGTCCAGCTCAGCTGCCAGTAGCTCCAGCCGTTGCGCCAGTCGAGCTTGCGCTTGGTGCCGGTGACCTGGATGACGTCACCGCGCTGGCTGATGCCGTAGAACCACTTGGCTCCCGCGGGGGTGGCGCGCACGCAGCCGTGGCTCTGGTTCGACTTCCCCAGGAACTGGTAGTCGCCCGCGCTCTGGTGGACGTACTCGCCGCTGTCGGAGATCCGGACCGCCCAGGGGATCTCCAGCTTGTAGTAGAGCGGGTCCTTGGGGTCGGTGACGCCGAGCCAGGACGAGGTCATGGTCTCGACCCGCTTCTTGCCCATCGCGAGGTGCACGCCGGTGGTCGTGAGGTAGACGTCGACGCCGTTGCGGGGCAGGCCGCCGCGGCCCGCGCTGATGGGGATGGTCTTGGCGAGCTTTCCGTCGCGGCGCACCTTCATCACGTGCCTCTTGGTGTCGACCACCGAGATGTTGGCGGTGCCGACGGCGAAGCGGCGCGAGACGTCCTTGGCGGCCTCGTTGCCGGGAATCTGGCTCAGCCTGGCGGTGAGCAGGACCTTCTGGTGCGGCTTCCAGTAGGTCTTGGTGCGATAGACGACCTTGCGGTCGGAGACCCAGCGCCATGCGCCCTCGACGGGCTTTTGGGCCTGGACCTGCAGCACCGCTTCCGCGGCCGCCCTGTCGCGTACGGCGCGGTCGAAGGTGACGATGATCGGGAAACCGACGCCGACCCGCTCGACCTTCTCGCCCATGGGCGTGATGTCGGCGATGCCGAGCTTCGGCTTTCCTGTCTTGCGTGCCGTCTGGGACGCCGCGCGCGGGGCGAGTGCCGCCGTCTTGACGTCCCGGGCCTGAGTGGCCGGAGCCTGAGTGGCTGTGCCGGCCGCACCAGTGACTGATGCGGCGGGAGCGGTTGTGCCTCCCGCCGAGCAGGCCGTAGCGACGGCGATGGCGGCGACGGTCAATGTGACGTGGGCCGCCCGCCGGAGGGTATTCACGGTCTACTCCTCACACGGGGTGTTTCACAGCGAATTGCACTGACTTGGAACGTGCGAAACGGCTGTTTTGTGCGGCCGATTCTGTAACGATCAAGTAACGCCGGATGGGCGGCGGCGGTCGTTCACCGGCCGGCCCGGCCGTCGCGATCGCCCCCCGCGCCCGGCCTCGACGTGCGCCGGCGGCCCCGGCCGGCGCGGATCCGCCGCGCCGCCCTGCCGTACGATCGGCCGCGTGCTGCTGATGACGCTCGACGCCTACCCCGGCGGGCCCGGACTGTCCGCCCGCGACGACGAGGAGGCGCTGCGGATCGCCGCCGCGGCCTTCCCCGGCACGGATTCCGTCGTGGCGGTGGACGAGGACGGCCGCGGCGCGGCCCTCCGCTTCCTGCGCCGGGACGTCACCGGGGCGTTCGTGGCGATCCAGACGCGTCCCCCGGTCGCCGAGGCTCTCGGCCTGCTGCCGCATCCCGAGGGCGGGTGGTATCGCGAGACATGGCGGGCGGCGGCCTCCATCGAGCCTCCCGGGTACGGCGGCACGCGGGCGACGGCGACGGGCATCTACTTCCTGCTGGAGCCGGGCGAGGAGTCGGTCTGGCACGCCGTGCGGTCCGACGAGGTGTGGCTGTGGCACCGGGGAGGGCCGCTGACGCTCGTGCTCGGCGGCGCGGGCGAGCGGCCCGGCCGGGAGGACGTCGTCGTCCTGGGTCCTGACGTGGAGAACGGGCAGGTTCCGCAGGCGGTGGTGCCGGCGGGCACCTGGCAGGCGGCCCGCCCGGCGGGGGCCGAGGGCGTGCTGGTGAGCTGCGTCGTGTCACCCGGCTTCGACTTCGCCGACTTCACCGCGCTCTGAGCGGCCCGCGCTGTGCCGGTCCCTCGGCACCGGTCCCGCCGCGCCGAGGCGGGTGATGGCGCCGGTCGCGCCCCGCGCTCAGGCGCTGCTCCGCCGTCGCATACGGGAACTCTAGGAAGCCTGGTGATAACCGTACGAGCCAGGGGGTAAAGGCGAGCACGGGTAGAGGCGAGCACGGGTAGAGGCGAGCACGGGTAGAGCGTTCGCGGCCGGGTGATCGGCGGGAGGAGAACCGGGGTGCGGGACAAGGATCGCTGGGTGCTGACCGACGGCGCGTGGACGGCGAGCGCGAGCGAACGTGACCGCACGATCGCCGACCCGGCGACCGGAGAGCCGGTGGGCGGCTTCCCCGCCGGGTGCGCCGAGGACGTGGAGCGGGCGGTCGGCTCTGCCCGTCGCGCCCAGCCCGGCTGGGCCCGTACGGCTCCCGCCGAGCGGGCGGCGTGCCTGCACCGGATGGCCGGCCGGATCGAGGCCCGCGCGGACGAGCTGGCCGCGCTGGTGACCAGGGAGATGGGCAAGCCGATCGGTGACAGCCGTGGCGGCGTGGCGGCGGGGATCGGCACGCTCAGGCAGTACGCCGAGCTGGGGCCGCTGCACCGGGGCCGCAGCCTCCAGGGCGGCTGGGACGCCACCGACCTCATGGTCCACGAGCCGCGCGGGGTCGTCGCGGTGATCACGCCGTGGAACGACCCGGTGGCCATCGCCTGCGGCCTCGTCGGCGCGGCCGTGGTGACCGGCAACGCGGTCGTGCACAAGCCGTCGGAGCGTACGCCGCACACCGGGGCGCTGCTCGCTGAGCTGATGGCGGAGGAGCTGCCGCCGGGCGTGCTGACCATGGTGCCGGGCGACCGGCACCCGGGCGAGGTCCTGGCCGCGCACCCGGGGATCGACCTCGTCGCGCACGTCGGCTCCACCGCCGCGGGCCGGGCCATCGCCGCCGTGGCCGCGCGCTCCGGCGCCGCGACCCTGCTGGAGAACGGCGGCAAGGACCCGCTGATCGTGGACGCGGGCGTGGACGTGAAGTGGGCCGCGGGACAGGCGGCGACCGGCTGCTTCGCCAACGCCGGGCAGATCTGCACCTCGGCCGAGCGGGTCTACGTCCACCGCGACCTCGCCGAGGAGTTCCTCGCCGCACTCGTGCAGCGGGCCGAGGAGCTGCGCTTGGGGCCCGGCACGGACGAGGAGACGACGCTCGGGCCGCTCGTCGACCGGGCCCAGCGCGACGTCGTGGACCGGCACGTACGCGGCGCGATCGAGGCGGGGGCGCGGCTGCTGACCGGGGGATACGTGCCCGAAGGGCCGGGGGCGTTCTATCCGCCGACTGTCCTGGCCGACTGCATGGAGAACATGGACGTCATGCGCGAGGAGACGTTCGGGCCCGTCGCGGCGGTGCGCGTGGTGGAGTCGTTCGACGAGGCGCTCGAACTGGCCCGCGAGTCGCGGTACGGCCTGGCGGCCACCGTCCTCACCCCGTCGATGGCCAACGCCCAGCGGGCCTGGCGCGAGCTGCCGGTGGGCACGGTGAAGATCAACGCCGTCTTCGGCGGAGCGCCCGGCGGCGCGGCCCAGCCGCTCCGCGCCAGCGGGCACGGTTTCGGGTACGGCCCCGAGCTGCTCGACGAGATGACCCACACCAAGGTCGTCCATCTGAGCCCGCTCCCCTGAGTCGATCGCCCGGGTCCGCTGTCAAGAGATTCTGAGGTTTGACCCGACACTGAGCGCGGGGCGCGCGATCGGCGGTGACATGCTGCCTACGGTCTTCCTCGTACGATCCGTGACCTCGGGGGAGACTCATGATCATCTTCTCGGCCGCCGCCGCCCTCGCCGCAACCCTGATCGCCGGACCGGTCGCTTTCGCGGACCCGGCGCCGCCCGGGGGCGCTTCCACGGGTGGCGCGACCCCGATCGCGGCGCCGCTCGACACAGCGGTCCACAACCCCGGCTACGGCCCCTCCGGGCCTGACGGCATGGGGTACGCGCCCGCCGCCATGCCCGTCGCCGCCGGTCCCGCTCCGCTCGCCGCCGGTCCCGCTCCGCTGATGGGGCAGGCCGCCGAGCCGAAGCAGGCCGTCTATCACACGAAGGGCAAGGACGGTGTCCGGCACGACGTGTACGTCGTCCCGATCCCGGACGACCCCACCAAGCCGATCACGCTGCCCGACTTCGGCTTCAAGACGTTCAAGGTGACGGACAGGCCGCGCGCCCACGCCCCGCGCGCGCACAAGTCGAAGAGCCGCGCGGCGCGGCAGCACCGCGCCGTCCGCGCGCATGCCGGCCGCGCGCATGCCGTCCGTGCGGAGGGCAAGAAGCGCCGCCACGTTGGCAAGGGCCTGCACCGCCACCGCTGACGATCGATCAGGCCGGGACGGGCAGGTGGGCCGCGGCCCTCCGGCGCTCGGCCTCGGCGCGGGTCGTCGCCTCCCTGACCGGACGCTGCACGAGCATTCCCACCAGTGTGGCGGCGGCCGCGCTGCCCAGCCCGATGACCCAGCCCGCCGGGCCGAGCGGCCGGCATCCGAAGACGGCGCTGACTCCCGGCACGGTGACGATGAGCCACAGGACGGCCAGCGACGACAGCGACGCGAGCACGACGATCTTGTCCCGGCCGCCGCCCGCGAACGTCTGCAGGAGCTGCGCGGACACGAGCGCCACCAAGCCGATGGTGTTCGCGCGCCCGCGGGTGCCGGTCATGCGTCCCAGGATCCACGCGGCCGTCGCCGCCGCCGTCGTGACCGCCGCGCGCAGGTAGATGTCGCGGGTCAGCGACGCGCCCAGCGACGCCTCGGGCCCCTCGGCGAGCAGCTTGTCCGGATCCGTCGAGGCGGGCGGCCGTACGGCGACCGCCATGGCCGGCACCATGTCGGTGAGGAGGTTGACCAGCAGGAGCTGCCGGGCGTTGAGCGCGCTTCCGCCGGCCAGCAGGTTGGACCCCACGGTGAAGGCGATCTCGCCGATGTTGCCGCCGAGGAGGATGCTCAGCGCGTCGCGCACCGAGGTCCACATCGCCCTGCCCTCGACGATGGCGTCCACGATCGTCTCGATGCGGTCGTCGGTGACGACGAGGTCGGCGGCGGACCGCGCGGCGGGCGTCGCGCGGGACCCCAGGGCGATTCCGACGTCGGCCGTGCGGATGGCGGGCGCGTCGTTGGCGCCGTCTCCGGTGACGGCGACGACCTCACCGGCCCGCCGCAGGCACGTGACGATCCTGGCCTTGTGCGCGGGCGTGGTGCGGGCGAAGACCGCCACATCGGGCAGCACCTTGGTCAGCGTCTCGTCGTCGAGCTCGTCCAGCTCGGGGCCGGTCATGACGCGCTGGCCGTTCAGCGCGTTCAGTTCGACCGCGATGGCCTCGGCGGTGCTGGGATGGTCGCCGGTGACCATGACGATCCGCACTCCGGCCCGGATGAGGCGCCTGACGCTCTCCGCGGCCGTGGGCCTGACCGGGTCGGCCAGGCCGAGGAATCCGAGGAAGCACAGCTCCTCGATGCGCGACTCGTCGAGGTCGCTCCGGTCGGAGGCGGGCCGCTGCGCGACGGCGAGCACGCGGTAGCCCTGCCGGGCCAGCCGCTCCACCTCGCGCTCCAGCTCCGCGCGTACGGTCTCGTCGCAGGCGACCGGGCCGGTCTCGCGGTGCACCGTGGTGCAGTGGGTGAGCACGATCTCGGGGGCGCCCTTCACACTGAGCAGGTGCCCCTGCTCGGTGCGGCCGAGCACGGCGTGGTAGCCCCGGCCCGGCTCGAACGGCATCTCGTCCACACGCTCCCAGCTGTCGAACCCCTCGGCCGGCGTGACGTCCAGCCGATGGGCGCCGTCGAGCACCGCGCGGTCGGTCGGGTGGGCGATCACCCGTCCCCCGCCGGACTTGGGGCTGGCCCGGACGGCCGCGGCGAGGACGCGCCGCAGCCCGGCGTCCGCCTCCTCTACCGGATGGCCCGACCACCCGTCCGACAGGTGCCGCAGGCTGATGCGGCCCTGGGTCAGCGTGCCCGTCTTGTCGAAGCACAGCACGTTGACCCGGCCCAGGGCCTCGATGGTGGACGGGTTGCGCACCAGGGCGGCGCGCCTGGACAGCCGCCGTGCGGCGGCCAGCTCCGCCACGGTGGCGACGAACGGGAGCCCCTCGGGCACGGCGGCGACCGTCAGACTGACGGCGGGCGTCAGCGCCGCGGCCAGCGGTCGTCCACGCAGGAGGTCGGTGAGGAGCAGCACCACACCCGAGGCGATCGACAGCGGCAGGATGCGCCGGCTCAGCTCCCGCAGGCGCAGCTCGACGCCGGTCGGTGGGCTCGGCTCGCCCGCGAGCCTGGCGCTGCGTCCCGACTCGGTCATGTCGCCGGTCGCGACGACCACCGCCCGGCCGCTGCCCGCCGCGATCGAGGTTCCCTGGTAGACCATCGAGCTGCGGTCGGCGATGGCCGCCGCCACGGTCGGCGCGGCCGTCTTCGTGACGAGCTGGGACTCGCCGGTGAGCGTGGACTCGTCCACCTCCAGTCCCACGGCCTTGACGACGCGTGCGTCCGCGGGCACGGCGTCCCCCGCGCGCAGCTCGATGACGTCGCCGGGCGCGAGCTCGTCCTTCGTCGCCTCGACGACGCCGCCGGGGCGGCGCAGCCGTACGAGGACCTCGGTGGACTCGGTCAGGCGGTGCAGCGCCCGGTCGGCCTTGTATCGCTGCACGCCGCCGAGGAACGCGTTGATGACCATGACCCCGCTGATCAGCACGGCGTCGAGGGCCGAGCCGACGAGGGCCGAGATGCCCGCGCCGGTGGCCAGGGCGGGCGTGAGCGGGTTGGCCAGCTCCTCCATCGTGGCCCGGGCCAGCGACTGCGGCCCCTCCGCCTCCTCGGGCGCGGCCTCCGCACGGCGCTTGCCCGCCTCCTCCTCGGCGATGCCCTCCGAGGAGGAACGGAGCCGGGAGAGCACCTCACGCGCGGACATGGCGTGCCACGGGGTGGCGTCGGCGCGCAGCGGGGTGGGGACGCGGCCGGCGTTCTGCCCAGCCCATTCGCCCAGCGCGATGGCGCCCAGCGAGACGGCGGCGCCGGCGAGCTGCGCCCGGCGCAGGGAGGTGGCGGCCGGGCCAGCGATGGCCAGCAGGGTGCCGACGCACGCTCCGGCCGCGCCGAGCCGTACGGCGTTCGCGCTGTTGCCACGCGCCCGGGGCAGGCAGCGCAGGAACAGATGGACGCCGTGCAGCTCGCCGGCGAGCTCGCCGTCCCAAGGCACCATGCATCCGGGCTCGGCGGCCGTGGGATCGATCACCCCGACGCCGATGTCGGCCTGCGCGAGCGAGCGCCAGGCGCCCCTGGACACGACCACCACGCAGTGGCCCGCCGCCTGCAGGTCGTGCACGTGCCCGGCGAGCTCGGGGCCTCCCGGCACCGTGTGGCCGATCCCGAGGCGCTGCGCCAGGCCCTCGTCGCCGCCCGCGAGCAGGACCGTGCCGGCCGCCTTGGCCGCGCCGACGACCGGTACGGCCAGGGCGTCGATCTCCGGGGCGAGACCGGCGACGGCGACCCGGACACCGTCCCTGGACACCTCCACCGCGCGCAGCCCGCGTGACCGCCAGAGGGCGGCGTCCGACAGCAGGGGACCGGGGTCCGGCAGCGGGCGGACCGACCAGCCCTCCACGGTCCCGGTGCGGCCGGGGTCGGAGAAGTCGATGAGGGAGTAGAGCCGGGAGTACAACTCGCCGGTGTCCTCCTTCTCGCGCAGCGGCTCGACCCGGTCGATCGTCCACGAGCCGGTCGTCAGCGCGTCGGCGTGCAGGATGACGGTGTCGACGCGGTCCATCTTGCGCAGGCAGTCGGCGTCGAAGACGACCGTGTCGTGCCTGCCGAGTGCGCGGCTGATCGCGCCCGCGAACGCCTCCCGGCTGAGGTCGGCGGCCCTCGGGGTGGTGGAGACGAGGATGGACACGGCCCGTTCGCCCCGGGCGAGCACCCGTGTCACCGCGTACGCGGCGGCGCTGACCGGGGCGACCACGTCGGCGTAGCGCTCGATCGGCCCGTGCGGCAGAGGGACCGGCCGCGGCCGGGCCTCGGCCC
This sequence comes from Microbispora rosea, assembly GCF_044460045.1. NCBI lineage: Bacteria > Bacillati > Actinomycetota > Actinomycetes > Streptosporangiales > Streptosporangiaceae > Microbispora > Microbispora rosea. Next base: position 881,705 of record NZ_JBITJO010000001.1, read on the forward strand.
TGATGTGGTGGTAGGCCCCCGGACACGTGGCCAGCCGCTCCTCCAGACCCTCCCATGCGTGCCGGCTGGCCCTGGTCTCGATGTAGCGGCCCACGTTCGCGACGGCCTGCACGAACAGCGCGGTGGGGCGGAGCGTGAGGGTCTGGGTGACGAGGTTGGCGGTGGTGAACAGGGCCTCGGTGGGGCGGCGTCCCAGCCGGCGGTCGAGCTGCTCGCGGATCGCCGGCGTGCCGTTGGCCAGTTGCAGCAACGCGGGCACGGCCACCGGGAGCTGAGGGGCCCGCATCGCCTTGCCCAGGAAGATGAGCCCGATCCCGGTGACGCCGGCCGTCAGCCGCACGGTCGCCAGCAGGTGCTCTTCCACGAGGCGGACGGGGCTTTCGTGGGCGTGCTCCTCCTGCTCGTCGAGCTCCGCGGTGACGGCCAGCAGCTTGTCCTGGTCGACCTGGTCGGGGGCGCAGGCGACGAAGACCGCGGCGATGCGGCCGTTGACCTCCGCCCGCTCGACGCCGGGGATGCTCTCCAGCCGCTCCTCCAGCAGGCCGGCCGCCGCCTCGGAGCCGGGCCGGCCTATCCCGCGCAGGTTGATGTGCAGCCCGCCGGGGCAGAGACGCAGCTCGCGCGGGCAGGGAAGCAGGTCTCGGAACGGCTCGGGCAGCACGCCGCGCAGCAGGGCCGCGGACGTCGTGAGCACCTGGTTCAGGAACATTCGGCTCTCCAGCAGGCAGAAGCCCGGACGCCGGGTCCGGGGTGGAGCGGGCGGCCGCACCGGCGGGTCAGCCGGTGGGGGCCAGGTCGCCTCGTCACCGCGGCGTGAGAGCGCGGCGGCTGTGCCACGTCGGCGGATGGCCGTCGACGTCGGTGGCGGGCTGCCGGAGTGCCCGGAAACACCTCATACCCCTCCTCATGCGAGTCGGGGGGAACTCACGAATGGATTACGCCTGAACCCATACGAAGGCTCAGGCGCTGGTCAGAACGGTCGTGCGACCGTCCTCGGATACCTTTCCTCCATCCGGAGCGCGAGAAACGCGGAAATGCGAGAAACGCGCGAGTGCGGGGGGGTAACTGCGAGAAACGCGCGAGTGTGAGGGTGACTGCGAGGAACCCGGGAGTGCTGGGGTGAATGCGAGAGACCCGGGAGTGCTGGGGTGAATGCAAGAAACCCGGCAGCGCGGGGGTGAGTGCAGAGACCCGGGAGTGCTGGGGTGAGTGCGAGAAACGCGCCGGTCCCACGGGTCGGCGCGGTGGGGGGTCCGCGCCGGGCCGCGTCGTCACCCGATGGTGAAGGCGGGCCAGTCGAGCAGGGTGAGCAGCTTGCGCAGGCCGGGCCTGACGTTGTGCAGCCGGATCGGCCGGCCCAGGGGGACGTCGGACAGCAGGGCCAGGGCGCGCAGGCCGTAGAGGTCGATGAACTGGAGCTCGGCGACGTCCACGGTTCCCGTGCCCGGCCTCGCCCACTTCTTGTGCAGGGCGTCGGCCATGGCGTCGCCGTTGGTGAGGTCGATCTGCCCGATCAGCCGTACGCCGCCTGTGTCGCCGTCGTCGGAGGAGCGTACGACCAGTTGCTTGTCGAGGTAGACCAGTGTTTTCTTGCTCAGGGCCGATTCGAACGACCCATTGGTGATCATCATGTCGGTGCCGCCTTCCTGTAGAGGGGCAGCCACCTCCGAGCATCACCGTCGCCGCTCACCGATGTCAACCCGACCACCGTCCGGGTGGCCGTACGGCCGATCGCCGCTCCGCCGTCGTATTGCCCGCTGCCTGCGGCGATGCGCGCCCGGTCGTACGGCTGTGCGGTGACGCAAGTCACGTTTATCGCAGCAAGAACGTTTCAGGGCTTGCGCGCGACGCCGCCGACGAACGTGTGGTAGGTGATGCCGGGTTCGAAGACCTCACCGGGGTTCGGCCGCCATTCGGGGAGCGGAACCAGGCCGGGCTCGATGAGCGGCAGGTCGCCGAAGAAGGTCATGATCTCGTCACGGGTGCGCCACCGGCCCGTGCCCAGGTGCTCGTTGAACAGCTTCTCGGCCGAGTCGGCCTGTGCCGACACCTCGGGCATCGCCGGCCCGGGATTGTGGAAGTGGGACAGCGCGAGGTAGCTACCGGAGGGCAGGGCCGCGCGGAGGCGGGCGGCGATGTCCTCGGGCTTCTCCTGGTCGTTGAGGTGGTGGAGGATCCCGAGCAGCAGCAGGGCCACGGGTTGCCCGAAGTCGATGAGCGCCGTGACGGCGGGGTCGGCGAGGATCGCCTCCGGGTCGCGGATGTCGGCCTCGACGACCGTGGTGCTGCCGTTCCTCGCCAGCAGCGCCCGGCCGTGCACCAGGACGATGGGGTCGTTGTCGACGTAGACGACCCGGGATTCCGGGGCGACCTGCTGCGCGACCTCGTGCACGTTGCCCTGCGTGGGCAGGCCCGAGCCGATGTCGAGGAACTGCCTGATGCCCGCCTCGGCCGCCAGGTGGCGGACCACGCGCTGCAGGAACGCCCGATTGGACTTGGCGGCGGCCGGGGCGTCGGGGGCGATCCGCAGGGCGGCCTCCGCCACGTGGCGGTCGACGGCGTAGTTGTCCTTGCCGCCCAGCATGACGTCGTAGACCCGCGAGACGCTCGGTTTGCTCGTGTCGATCCTGGCGGCTGCCCGGTCGTGTCCGGCCGGGCCGTCGCCCGCGTGCTGGTCGTTGTCGGCCATGATCCGTCCTGTCCCTCGCCGTACCGGTTCAGATCATGATCATGGTATGGGTTTCCGGCGGTCCAGAGAAGGATGTTTGCGCTAAATGGCGCGAACAGGTCGGTCAGCGGGCAAGACCGGCCGATCGGGTTCGGCCGGAACTCGTGGGCGGCCTCGGGGAAGAGGGCCGCCCACGAGTGCCGGATCAGACGCTTACGCCGATTCCGCCGCGCGTCTGCGCGCCGTACCGCTCGAGTTCCTTCGCGAGGTCGAGCGGCTTGATCTGGGCGCGTCCGTCGAGGACCTCCTCGGTGAGCAGGTCGGCGGGCACCAGCCAGGACACCTCGAACTCCAGCCCGTCCGGATCCTTCGCGTAGAGGGCCTTGGTGGTGGAGTGGTCGGATGCGCCGACCAGGGCGTTCATCTCCGTCAGCGTGGTCGCGATCCGCTGCAGCTCGGCGAGGGTGTCGACCTCCCAGGCGAGGTGGTAGAGGCCGACCGTCGCGCGCCCGGCGGACGACGGCCCCGCCTGCGCCCCGATCTGGAACAGTCCGAGGTCGTGGTCGTTCGAGGAGCCCTCGGCCTGCAGGAAGGCCGCCCCGGGGAATGCCTGGACGACGCGGAACCCGAGGGCCTCCTGGTAGAAGGCCACGCTGCGGGAGACGTCCCGCACGTACAGCACGGCGTGGTTGAGTCGCTGGACCGGCATGACGTCCTCCCGAAAACTTGAACTCTCAAGTAATTGTACCTCGGCGGGTTTCCCGGAAACTGTCGGTGGCAGGTCGTACCGTGACCACCGGGCAGCCGCCCACTGGCGCACCGCACGGCGTCGGAGGGCGCCGTCCGAGGCGCGGTCCGGGGAGCGGTGCCGGTGATGAGGCCGGCGGAGGGGGACGACATGATCGTGGACAGGGCGACGCGGGAGCACGAGGACAACCTGGTCCTGTTCCGGGCGGTGCACGAGGTCGCGGTCCGTCATGCCGGCGCGCCATATCACCAGGTGATCTCGGCGCTGGCCGCCGGACTGCCCGGCACACCCCGGCTGGCCGCCGACGAACTGCGGCGCATCGCCGAGGAGATCAGCCTCGGCCGCGACCCCTCGGGCCTGTGAGCCGCTGAGCGCCGCGTGCGTGACCGCCCCGGTCTCCCGGGGAGCACACACGCTGGAGGCCTCCCAGGAAGCGCGGTGGGCTCCCGGGCGGCACGCGCCTTTTGGAGAGCCCGGTGGCATCCGGCAAGCGCGGTGGCAGCGGAGCGGGTCCTGCCGGAATGGCGGGGCACGGACGGGGGAAGTGTCAGTGCCTCCGGCGGATCGGCTTGTTCTGTCCCACGACACAGGTGGTGGGCTGCGATCCGCAGAAGGCGGCCTGCAGGTCGAGCGAACGCGTCTGGGTCACCGGTAGCTGCGACTGCCCCCTTATGAAGGTGGGGGCGATGGCCCCGGTGAGGCTCTGGTTGGACAGGCCCGCGCCGGACCTGTTCTGGATGGCGCTCGCGCGCCCTCCTCTGATCACCTGACCTCCGCCTCCACCCGGCTCGTGGACGCGGAAGGCCGCGAGCTTCTCGCGTACGGGCGGCGGGGTGGCATGTGCCGTCGCGGGCCGTGCGGCGCAGATTCCCGCCGCCGGGATCACGAGCGCGGCCAGGGCCAGCCGCCGGGCCGTGAGGACCACGGCGTCGACGGAGGGCCGTGTCCAGTAGCGGGACATATCGCGATACGCCTTCCTGCTGGACGGCCGAGGGTGAACGTCGCCCGTCCCGTTCTGTGGATCGGCGGCCTCATACCCCGCCGGAGCAGGGCCGCGACCTGGGCTGGACAAGATCGGCACAGGTTCTTACGGGCCTTTGGCACCCGGCCGGGGCGCTCACGTGGTGCGGCAGAGGAAGGGGGCATGCCGGCCGCGGTGCGACGGCTGCACGTCAGCCGGCCCGTGCTGTCGCAGAAGCGGGCCGTTCGCGTCAGGTGTGTGCGGGCGTTCGCGTCAGGGGTGCAGGGGTGCAGGTGTGCAGGGGTGCTCGCGTCAGGTGTGCAGGGGTGCAGGGTTCAGGGGTGCTCGCGTCAGGTGTGCAGGAGTGCGGCGGGGTCGGCCATGACCTGCTCGATCACCTGCCCGGCCGCGCCGAGGGCGGCCGCCTCGGCGCCGAGGCGCGACACGACCACGGGCGGCACGGCGCCGCGCATCTGACCGAGGCGGTCCTTCAGCGTGTCGGCGACCATGTGGCCGATCCAGGGGAAGAGCGGCCCGTAGATGCCGCCGAGGACGATCGCGTCGGGATCCACGAGGTTGACCGCCGACGACAGAGCCACGCCGAGCGCCCAGGCCGCCCGCTCGCAGGCGGCGCGCACGTTCTCGTCACCCTCCCGGAGCCGGGACAGCACCCATGACACGCCCTGCTGCGCGGGCAGGAGCATCTCGGACGAAGACGACGATTCGTACACCTCCTTGTGCGGCATCCTGGCCGGTGCGCTCCCGGGCGCCGCAGCCGGGGGCGCGTCGGTGGCGGAACGAATCGAGGCGGCGGCCCGGGCGGCGGTCAGGAGGGCATCCTGGCCCGCGTACTGTTCGAGGCAGCCCCGCCCGCCGCAGCGGCACGGCGGGCCGTCGGGGGAGACGACGACGTGCCCGAGCTCCCCGGCGAAGCCGTGCGCACCACGGAAGAGCCGCCCGCGGACCACGAGGCCCGCCCCGATGCCGATCTCTCCCGACACGTGCAGGAAGTCCGGCAGCCCCGACCCGAACCACAGCTCGCCGAGCGCGGCCAGGTTGGCCTCGTTCTCCACACGTACGGGGAAGGAGAGCCGCAGGAGCGAGGCCAGCGGCACGTCGCGCCAGCCGAGGTTCGGCGCGTTGTGGACGACCCCGCTGGCCATGTCCACGGGGCCGGGCACGGCCAGCACGCCGCCGACCACTCGCAGGCCCTTCTCCACAGATTCGTCCACAACCGCGGAGGCCAAATCCGCAAGTTGCGCGATCACATCCACAGGGGGCGCGGCCCGGTTGTCCACAGCCTGTGTACGGCGCAGCCGTACCGTCCGGGCGAGGTCGACCACGCACACGGCGAGGTAGTCGACGTTGATCTCCAGCCCGAGGGCGGCGACGTGCTGCCCGCTGACCCGGATCTCGACCCCGGGCCTGCCGCGCTCGCCGTCCCGGACGGCGCCGGTCTCCACCACGAGCCCGCCCTCGATGAGGTCGCCGACGAGCTTGGACACGGTCGTCTTGGTCAGGCCGGTCATCTCGGCGAGGGCGGCCCGGGTCACCGATCCCCGGGCGCCGACCGCGCCGAGGACGAGCGCCAGGTTCCGGGCGCGCATCGCGTCATGCCGCAGGGCCTGCGTCATCGCATCCTCCACGCCACCTCGTACCGCCCGCAGCTCTCGCGCTCCTGCACGCGCGCGGTCCGCCTCACGCCGTTTCCGCCCGCGTCATCGCACCCTCCACGCGACTCCCGCCTCACGCCCGACGGGCTGTGTCATCACATCTTCCACTGCCGGTGGTTGAGAACACGGACACACCCCCTTGACCATGCGGCTCCTCACATCGGATATTTAGTCCACAACGTAGACTAAATCGGAGGCGAGACATGTACACCCCCACTCCCGAGGACCGTTTCACGTTCGGGCTGTGGACCGTCGGCTGGCAGGCGCGCGACCCGTTCGGCGACGCCACCCGGGCCCCGCTGGACCCGGTCGAGAGCGTGCACCGCCTGGCTGAGCTCGGCGCGTACGGTGTGACGTTCCACGACGACGACCTCCTCGCGGTGGAGCAGGACCGGACCAAGGCCATCGAGAGCTTCAAGAAGGCTCTCAGTGAGACCGGCATGAAGGTGCCGATGGCCACGACCAACCTGTTCACCCACCCGATCTTCAAGGACGGCGGGTTCACCAGCAACGACCGCGACGTCCGGCGGTACGCCCTTCGCAAGGTCATTCGCAACATCGACCTCGCCGCCGAGCTCGGGGCCACGACGTACGTGTGCTGGGGCGGCCGTGAGGGCGCCGAGTCCGACGCCGCCAAGGACGTGCGGGTCGCGCTCGACCGCTACAAGGAGGGCTTCGACCTCCTGTGCCAGTACGTGATCGACAAGGGTTACGACATCCGGTTCGCCGTCGAGCCCAAGCCGAACGAGCCGCGCGGCGACATCCTGCTGCCGACGATCGGCCACGCCCTGGCCTTCATCAACTCGCTCGAGCACCCCGAGATGGTGGGCCTCAACCCCGAGGTCGGCCACGAGCAGATGGCCGGGATGAACTTCGTCCACGGCATCGCCCAGGCGCTGTGGCACGGCAAGCTGTTCCACCTCGACCTCAACGGGCAGCACGGCCCGAAGTACGACCAGGACCTCGTCTTCGGCCACGGCGACGTGAAGAGCGCGTTCTTCCTCGTCGACCTGCTGGAGAACGGCGGCTACGACGGCCCGCGCCACTTCGACTACAAGCCGCTGCGCACCGAGGACAAGGAAGACGTCTGGGAGTCGGCGGCCGCGAACATGCGGACCTACCTCATCCTCAAGGAGAAGTCGAAGGCCTTCCGCGCCGACCCCGAGGTGCAGGAGGCGCTGGCCGCCAGCAAGCTCACCGAGCTGGCCCAGCCGACCCTCGCCGAGGGCGAGACCTACAACGACCTCCTCGCGGAGTCGATCGACGTCGACGAGGTGGCCGCCCGCGGCTTCCACTTCACCCGGCTCAACCAGCTCGCGCTGGAGCACCTCCTCGGCGTGCGCGGCTGACCGGTACGACGAGAGCGGAGGGACGACTGTGACGCTGGTCGCTGGGGTCGACTCGTCGACCCAGAGCTGCAAGGTCGTCATCCGGGACGCGGAGAGCGGGGCCCTCGTGCGCGAGGGCCGCGCCTCCCACCCCGACGGCACCGAGGTCCATCCCGAGCACTGGTGGACCGCGCTGCAGAGCGCGATCGAGCAGGCGGGAGGGCTGGCGGACGTCGCGGCGGTGAGCGTGGCGGCCCAGCAGCACGGGATGGTCTGCCTCGACGAGGACGGCGAGGTGGTCCGGCCGGCCCTGCTGTGGAACGACACCCGATCGGCCGGGGCGGCGGCCGACCTGGTCGCCGAGCTGGGCGGCCCGAAGGCGTGGGCCGAGGGCGTCGGCAGCGTCCCGGTGGCCTCCTTCACGGTGACCAAGCTCCGCTGGCTGGCCCGCAACGAGCCGGACAACGCCCGCCGTACGCGGTCGGTGTGCCTGCCGCACGACTGGCTCACCTGGCGGCTGGCCGGCCGGCCGGACACGATCACGACGGACCGGGGCGACGCCTCCGGCACCGGTTACTGGTCGCCCGCGACCGGTGAATACCGGACCGACCTGCTCGAACTCGCCATGGGCAGGGTGCCGGAGCTGCCCCGCGTGCTCGGTCCCGCGGAACAAGCGGGGACGGCCGAGCAGGGCGGCGCTCTGCTCGCGCCGGGCACGGGCGACAACATGGGGGCGGCGCTCGGCGTCGGCATGCGGCCCGGCGACGTGGTCGTGTCCATCGGCACCTCGGGTACGGCGTTCGCCGTCTCCGAGGCGCCGTCCGCCGACGCCTCCGGGGGTGTCGCCGGCTTCGCCGACGCCACCGGGCGCTACCTGCCGCTGGTCGCCACGCTGAACGCGGCACGGGTGCTGGACGCGGCGGCCCGGATGCTCCGGGTCACGCCCCAGGAGCTGAGCGATCTGGCCCTGCGGGCCCCCTCGGGCGCGGACGGCCTGGTGCTCGTGCCCTACCTGGAGGGGGAGCGCACCCCGAACCGTCCCGACGCCACGGGGTCGCTGCACGGGCTCAGGCTCGCCACGTCCACCCCCGAGCACCTGGCCAGGGCGGCGGTCGAGGGCATGCTCTGCGGCCTCGCCGACGCGCTGGACGCTCTCGGGGTCGAGCCGCAGCGGGTGCTGCTCATCGGCGGCGGTGCGCGGTCGGAGGCGGTGCGCCGCATCGCCCCGACGGTCTTCGGGCGTCCGGTGCTCGTCCCCACCCCCGGGGAGTACGTCGCGGACGGCGCGGCCAAGCAGGCCGCCTGGCTGCTGTCGGGGGAGCCGGAACCGCCGCTGTGGGACTCGGGCGCCACCGAGCGCTACGAGGCGGACCCCACGCCTGGCCTGCGCGAGCGCTACCACGAGGCCGCGCAGGAGTAGACGTCAGAGGTGGGGCCCCGGGTGCGTCCTCCAAGGGACGCACCCGAAATTCTGGGCCCCACCCTGAGACGACCCTGACCCCTTCTCGGGGGGATCTACGCGTTGTCCCGGATGTTAGAAACGGGCTGTACGCGGGATCCTCACCTTATGGTCAAGAGGCTCTATCCCCTGCTCGCCGGCGGCGGCATCCTGCTCGCGGTCGTCACCGTGGTGGCGGCGCAGGTGAGCGGGGATTCCTCCCTGGACCCCGTCTCCATGACGATCAGCCAGTACGCCGCCCACGACGAGGGCGGCGTCATCGAGACGGCCATGGCCGTCCTCGGCCTGGCCTCGCTCGCGCTGCTGGCCGGTATGCGCGCGCTCGACGCCCCGGTGCACGGCTGGCCCGCCCGCCTGATCGGCCTGTGGAGCGTCTCGCTCATCGGCGCGGCCGTGGTCCCGTCGGGCACCGTCTGGCAGGGGGACATCCACGGCGCCCTGTCGGTGGCGGCCTTCGTGAGCGTGCCCGCAGCCGCGATCCAGTTGGTGGGCCGCCTGGGACGGGACGAGCGGTGGAAGGCCGTCGCCCGCCCGCTGGAGTGGCTGACGCTCGCCTCCGGTCTCGGCCTGGCGGCCATCACGTACGTCGCCCTGCCCGGCCACGGCGTCATGATCGGCCTGGTGGAACGGCTGCTGCTGACCGCCGAGGTGGCCGTCCTCGGAGTGCTCGCCGTACGGCTCGCGCAGCTCACGTGGGGGCCGTCGCTCAGAGGGCGGATCGGCGGCCGGATCGGTGGCCGGCGCGCCGCGCGCGACTTCCTGGTCCACCGCTGAGCTGGGTTCACCGCTGAGCTGTGTCCACCACTGTTCACCGCTGAGCTGGGTTCACCGCCGGCCGGAAGGGCCGCATGCCGGATCGTGCGGGCGCGGGGGCGCCGCACGGCCCGGTGTGCGGCCCCTCTGCCGTCGGGCCGCCCGCTGAGGCCGACGGGCAGGCGCGGGGGGAGTCAGGGGTCGCCGAGCAGGTCGCGCAGGCGCTCGGCGTACGGCCGCCAGTCGAGACCCCTGGCCGCCGCCCAGGCGTCGTCGTGACAGGTCGCGAGGTGGCGCTCGCCCGCGTCGCCGATCACGCCGACCACCTCGCCGTGCTCGCCCCGGTCGCGCATCCGGGTGATCAGTTCGAGAGCGGCCCACAGGTTCGTCCCCGTGGCGGCGCCGACCGCGAGCCCGGTCACCTGCCGTACGTGCCGGGCGGCGGCCACGCTCGCGGCGTCGGGCACGGGGACGACCAGGTCGACGACCCCGGCGTCGAAAGCGGGCTCCATCCGCGGTCGGCCGACGCCCTCGATGCGGGTCGGCATGCCCGTGGCGTAGTCGGGGGCGCCGGTGGCCCAGCCGGGGAAGTAGGCGGAGTTCTCCGGATCGGCCACGGCCAGCCTTCCCTCCAGGCCGTCGGCCCGCAGACGGCGGCCGAGCGCGGCGGACGTCGCTCCAGTGCCCGCCCCGACCACGATCCAGCGCGGACACTCGCCGAGCTGCCCGAACAGCTCGTCGGCCAGGCTCGCGCCGCGCCAGTCGACCTCGGCGGCGGAGCGGTAGTGGTCGAGGTAGTGACCCCCGATCTCTGCGGACAGGCGGGCGGCCTCCTCGTACACCGCGAGCGGCGGGTCGACGTGCCTGCACGTCCCGCCGAGCCGCTCGACGCCCGCCCCGGAGGACTTCTTCGGCATCACCGCGATGTACGGCAGGCCGAGCAGCCGGGCGAAATAGGCCTCGGCGACGGCCATGGGACCGCCGGTGGCGTCGACCACGGTGGTCCCCTCGGTGATCCGCCCGTCGATGATCGCCTGGGCGAACAGGGCGCGGGCCAGCCGGTGCTTCAGTCCACCGGTGGGCTGCGCCGACTCGTCCTTCAGTCGCAGCCGCACGCCCCACGCCCCGGGCAGCGGAAACTCGCGAAGCGGCGTCGTGCCGGCGTCTTCGCGCTCCCGGTCCAAACGGGCGACGGCCTCGGCCGCCCATCCGTCGGGCATGGTTGTCCTCCTGCCATCGCCGTTCCCCGGGCGACCTCAGACCTCCGGGGGGTACGCCGTCCGTGCCGCTGTTTGGCACACTGTCGCTCGCGGCATTTGACCATGATTAAGGACGGACAGGACAACGTATGACCGAAGCCGTGAAGGGCCCCGCCAGCTACTTCCCCTCGATCGAGAAGAAGTACGGCCGGCCGATCGCCGAGTGGAAGGAGCTGATCCGCAGCTCCCCACTGACCAAGCACATGGAACTCGTCTCCTGGCTCAAGGCCGAGCATGGGCTGGGACACGGTCATGCGAACGCCCTCGTCGCGCATACCCTGTCCGAGGACGGCGCGAAGTAGCGGGAACGCGCCGGGTCGCTCGGCGCCGGGCGGCCGCCGCCATCGTGAGCGGCGGTCGTCGGAGGCGCCGGGGCGGTTCCCGGCCGCCGCAGGAGCGCGTCCAGCCGGGGTGTCAGACGTCCGCCACCATCTTCCGGGTCAGTTCGCGGAGGCGGCGGCGGTAGTCCGGGTCGTACGCCTCTTCGGAGGCCCGCGCCTCCTTCTCGCCGTCGAAGTAACGGCCGGTGATCTCGGCCAGTTCTGGCGCGTCCACCAGACGCCGGGTGGCGGCCACCCCTTTCTCCAGCGTGTCGACGACCTCCATGCCGGATCTCCTGGACATGGCCGTCGGCATGTACGTGGCAGGGTGGATGCTGTTCACCGTGACACCGCTCCCCTCGAGTTCTTCGGCCAGATCGCGGGTGTGGCAGATGAGTGCCAGCTTGGAGCGGCAGTAGGCGGCGACGTCGGTGTAGTCGCGTTCGAGCTGCGGATCGTCGAAGTCGATCGGCTGCTGGCCGATCGAGGCGACGTTGACGACCCGGGAGGGAGCGGCTCGGCGGAGCAGCCCAAGCAGTTCCCGGGTGAGCAGCACCGGCGCGAGATAGTTGACCGCCAGGCGCAGTTCATGCCCGTCGGCCGACAGCTGCCGGGATGTTCCTTCGACGTGGAACCCGATCCCGGCGTTGTTGACGAGCACGTCCAGCCGGTCGTGGGCCTCGGCGATCCGTGCGGCGAGACGCCGGACCTCGGCGAGGGAGGAGAAGTCGGCGGTGAACGTCTCGCCGCCGGTGGCCTCGGCCACTTCGGCGAGCCGCCGGGCGTCTCGTCCGTGCAGCAGCAGCCGGTGCCCACTGGCGGCGAGGTCTTCGGCGAGCGCGCGGCCGAGCCCGTCCGATGCGCCGGTGATGAGAATCAGTGCCATGTCTTCCACCTTTCTGGTAGTCGCGTTCCGTGCCGTGGCCGGACGAAGGGACGGGCGTTGGTCAGCCGAGGGTCTTGAGCAGTTCGGCGGCCAGCGCCGCGGACGAGGCGGGGTTCTGCCCGGTGTGGACGTTGCGGTCGACGACCACGTGCGGCGCCCAGGGCTCACCTGCGGAGAATCGCACGCCCAGGGCGACCAGGCGGTTCTCCAGGAGCCACTTCACCCGGTCGGCGAGCCCGGCCAGGCTCTCCTCCTCCTTGGTGAAGCCGGTGACCTGGTAGCCGGTGAACGGCGAGGTGCCGTCCGGGCGCCCGGTGGCCAGGAGGGCGGCCAGACCGTGGCAGACCAGGCCCACCGGCATGTCCGCGTCCATGGCGGCGGCCAGGACGCGAGCCGAGTCCGCGTCGGCCGCCAGATCCTCCATCGGGCCGTGCCCACCGGGGTAGAACACCGCGGCGTACCAGGCCGGATCGATGCCTTCCAGTGCGATCGGGCTCCGGAGCTCCGCGGCGGACCGGAGCGTGGCGGCGATCGCGTCCGCACCGTCCTGGCCGCCGTTGACCTCGGGGGCGAGGCTCGCCTGGTCGACCGTCGGCACGACACCGCCGGGCGTGGCGACGATCACCTCGTGCCCGGCCGCGGTGAACGCCAGGTATGGAGCCGCGAACTCCTCGGCCCAGAAGCCGGTCGGATGCTCGGTGCCGTCGGCCAGCGTCAGGTGGCGCGCACCGCTCATCACGAAAAGAATCTTCGCCATCACTCGTGCTCTTTTCCGCGGTCCTCGCAGAAGGCGAGGTGGGTGAGCTGACGGTGCTCTGCTGCCCGTCAGCGGGAACGAGCTGGATCGTAGGCCGCGCAGACATCAGCGAACCAATAGCATCGGCTCTATGAGCCATAGGCAGGCCGATACCTCAGTCGCTGTCGTGGGAGGCCGGGCAGCAGGTGGGCCCCTGGATCTGATGCTGCTGCGGACGTTCCTCGCCGTGTATCGCGCCGGTTCCTTCACCGCGGCGGGCGCGCTGCTGGGGCTGTCCCAGCCGACCGTGACGAGTCAGGTGCGCGCTCTGGAGGAACAGCTCGATCGCCAGTTGTTCGAACGGCTGCCGAGAGGAGTGGCCGCCACGCCGGTGGCCGACGAACTGGCCGCGCAGGTCGCGGGCCCGCTGGACCAACTGGCTGTGGTGGCCGGACGAGGCCGCTCCGGCGACGAGTCCTCCGAGCCGGTGCATCTCGGAGGTCCGGCCGAGGTGCTGAGCGCCCGGGTCCTGCCCGCCCTGGCACCGCTGGTCGACCAGGGCCTGCGGCTGCGAGTCACGGCCGGGCTGGCCGACGACCTGCTGGAGGGCCTGCGCGCGGGGCGTTTCGACCTGGTTCTCTCGGCGATCCGCCCACGGGGCCGCACCGTGGTAGCCGTACCGCTCATGGACGAGGAGTTCGTGCTGGTGGCCGCGCCTGTCTGGGCGGACCGGATCGGGCCTGTCGGCTGCGACGACCCCGGGCCCCTGCACGACGCCCCGCTGGTCGCCTATGCCGAGGATGTGCCCATCCTCCGCCGGTATTGGCGCCACGTTTTCCGTACGCGCCTGACCAGGTCGCCCGCGGTGGTCGTCCCCGATCTGCGCGGTGTGCTGTCGGCCGTCGTCGCCGGAGCCGGGATCACCGCGCTGCCTCGCTATCTGTGCGCCGGCGAACTCGGCGCCGGTGAACTCGTGGCGCTCCTCGACCCGGACGACCCGCCCATCAACACCGGCTTCCTCGCGCAGAGGGCGGGCGCGCCCGAACGCCGCCAGGTCACCCTCGTACGGGACCGGCTGGTGCAAGAGGCCCGCCACTGGTGAAAACCCGTGCTCGAGCGCGCGGCGGTCCGGGGCGCCGGTCGGTGCCCGACGTCGCTTCAGGCGGGACGGGCACGCAAGTGGGCGCGTTCGCCCTGCGGACCGAACAGGACGAGCAGTTCGACGGGGCGCGCGTCGGCCGACCCCAGCCAGTGGGGGACGCCGTAGGCGTGGGCCAGGAGGAGCAGTAGCTCCAGGTTCGGCCGGCGGCTTCCGCTCTCCGGGTGCGACAGCGTGCTTTCCGAGATGCCGGTGGTCCGCGACAGGTCGGCCAGCGTGACACCGCGCTGTTTGCGCAGGTCACGTAGCTTCGGCCCGACGGCGGCGAGGACGTCTTTCAGCTGATCCATGCCGATCGGCTTGCCGAAACGGCAAGAGAAATTGCGACGAGAGCAGGGGGCGGGTCACTCTCGACCTGCCCGCGGGCCGGCCAGGACGCCGCCCTCGGCCTCTGCACGCTCCCGTCTTCGTGCCTGGTCTTCGCGCCGAGGCGGTCCGGGAGCCGCTCCGGTCCCGCTGCGCGGCACCCATCCAGGAGGAGAGACCTTCGATGCCAGACCTGTTCGAGCCGGTGACTGTCGGCACGTGGACGCTGAACAACCGCATCGCCATGGCGCCCATGACCCGCAACCGGGCCGGGACAGCGGGCGTACCGCGGGACATCACCGCGACCTACTATCGGCAGCGGGCGACCGCGGGCCTGATCATCACCGAGGGCGTCCAGCCCAGCGCGGCCGGGCAGGGTTACCTGAACACGCCCGGCCTGCACACACCCCGGCAGATCGAGGGATGGCGCAGGGTCGCGGACGCCGTGCACGAGGAAGGCGGCCGCATCGTCGCCCAGATCATGCACACCGGGCGCATCGCCCACCCGGACAACAAGGACGGCCACGAAACCGTCGCTCCCAGCGCCGTCGCCGCGCCCGGCGAGATCTTCACCGCTCGCGGCCTCAAGCCGCATCCGGTGCCCCGCGCCCTGGAGACGGCGGAGGTGGCGTCCGTCATCGGCGAGTACGCGCATGCGGCGCGCTCGGCCGTCGAGGCCGGCCTGGACGGCGTCGAACTGCACTCCGCCAACGGCTACCTGCTCCACCAGTTCCTCGCACCCTCCACCAACCGGCGCACCGACGCGTACGGCGGCTCCGCCACGGCACGAGCCCGGTTCGTCATCGAGGTGGCCCATGCCGTGGCCGAGGCGATCGGCGGCGAGCGGGTGGGGATCCGCATCTCCCCGGCGGCCAACCTTCACGGCGCCGTCGAGGACGATCCGGCCGAGACGGCCGCGACGTACCGGGCACTGATCGACGGGATCGCGCCGCTGGGCCTGGCGTACCTGCACACCATCGGCGATCCGTCCAGCCCGCTGCTCGCAGACCTCCGCACGCGGTTCGGCGGCCCGCTCATCGTCAACGACGGCTGGGAGCCCGTGACGGACGAGAAAACCGCTCGCCGACGCGTGCGGAGTGGTCAGGCGGACCTCGTCGCCGTGGGCCGGGCCTTCATCGCCAATCCCGACCTGGTGTGGCGCTGGCAGAACCACGCCCCGGTCAACGAGGCCGACAGCGCCACGTTCTACGGCGGCGACACGCGGGGCTACACCGATTACCCCAGGGCCGGGCGGGGCGCTACCGCTGGGCGGCCGTCAGCATCTTGAGCGCGTGCTCCACGAGCGTGACGAGCACGACCTTGGCCGAGGCGCGGCGCCGTACGTCGCAGAGCAGGACGGGGACGTCGGGGTCGAGGTCGAGGGCGATCCGCACGTCCTCGGGCTCGTGCCGGTCGGCGCCGTCGAAGCAGTTGACCGCGACGATGAACGGCGTGCCGCGCTGCTCGAAGTAGTCGATCGACGGAAAGCAGTCGGTCAGCCTGCGTGTGTCGGCCAGTACGACGGCCCCGAGCGCGCCGTAGGACAGCTCGTCCCACATGAACCAGAAGCGCTCCTGTCCGGGGGTGCCGAACAGGTAGACCACGAGCCCTTCCCTGATCGTGATGCGGCCGAAGTCCATGGCCACCGTCGTGGTCGTCTTGCCTTCGACGCCGTCGATGTCGTCGACGTCGACGCCGCGATCGGACAGCACCTCCTCGGTGCGCAGGGGGCGAATCTCGCTGATCGCGCCGACCAGCGTGGTCTTGCCGACGCCGAAGCCGCCGGCCACCAATATCTTGAGGGCGACCGGCTCCTCAGAGGGCGCGAAGGCCATTGATCACTTCCTTGAGAATGCGCTCGCTTGGCAGCGGCGCCACCTTGCCCGGATCTCGTACGTCGACGAGTCCGAGGTCGTGCAGATCCCCGATCAGGACGCGGACCACGCCCAGCGGCAGGTCGATGTCGGACGCGATGTCCACCACCGACGCGCCTCTGCGCGCGATCTCGAGGATCCGCCGCTGCTCGGGGCCAATGCCGGGGACGTCCCTCGGTGAGCCCGTGCTGGTCACCATGGTGATCAGGTCGAGCTTGGCCCCGGAGTGCCGCGCCCGGCCCCCCGTCAGCGCGTAGGGCCGGACCAACGGCCCGGCCTCCTCGTCCATCCACTGGGGTCCCGTCATGTGGCCACCCATCTCATGGGGAGATCCGCCGCGGGTTGGTGGAGATGTGCTGGCCCACCCGCTTGACCAGCATCGCCATCTCGTACGCGATGTGCCCGACGTCGGCGTCGGAGGCGGCCAGCACGGCCAGGCAGGTGCCCTGGCCGGCGGCCGTGACGAACAGGAAGGCGGCCTCCATCTCCACGATGGTCTGCCTGACCTCGCCTCCGCCGAAGTGTCGTCCCGCCCCCCGCGCCAGGCTCTGGAACCCGGCGGCAACCGCGGACAGGTGCTCCGCGTCCTCCCGGCTCAGCCCTTGGGAGGCCCCAACGACGAGACCGTCGGTGGAGAGGATCACCGCCTGGCGGACGGCGGCGACCCTGCTGATGAGATCGTCGAGCAGCCAGTTCAGTTCGCCGGTCGACGTCGCTTTGCCGGTCATTCGTCACCCTTCTCGCCGTGCATGTTGTGTGCGTGGTCGCCGGGTGCGGCCCCACCCGGCTGATCGGAGTCCTCCCGACCTCTAAGCGCGCCGCGCTGGAAGGCGCTGAACATCGCCCTGGCCTCCTCCGGCGACCGCTCTTCCACGGTCGGGGCGGACAGCGGCGGCGTCTGCGGACCCGTCTCCTGGGACTGGGTGCGAAGCTGCGGGGCGATGTTGGCCTGGCGGACCCTGCGCGGCAGGCCGGCGTGGGTGCCGTTGGAGACGGGGCCTCTGGCCCGTTGTCTGCTCGTCCGCTGCGCCAGGCCGTTCGCCGCCACCCCTGTGGCGGCGGTCGCCGGCTCGGCGGACGGGGCGACGGAGGGCGAAGCGGAGGGAACGGCCGCCTGGCGCGGGTTCTCGAAGCCGGAGCCGGGAGACCGCGAGGAGAGGTCGTCGCGCGTGGCGGAGGGCACGGCCTCGGTCCGCAGGGCGGCCGGCGTGAAGAACGGGGACGGTTCGGACGCGCCCGTGCGCTCCTCCCGGTCCTCCGCCTCCCCGGAAGCCTCTCCGGGGACGTCCTTCGCGATCTCCCCGACGAGCGTGCGGCCTTCGCGGGGCTCACCGGCGGCGGAGCCGCGCAGCCCGAGGTCGGCCTGGAGCGTGTCGTTGAGCGAGATGTCGGTGTCGTGACCGCCGGCCGCCAGCGCGGGCTTCGCGTGGGCGCCGCGCGGGGGCGGACCCGCCAGCGCCGCGGGCGAGCCTTCCTCCACCACCAGCGTCCGGGGGATGAGCACGATCGCGGTCGTCCCGCCGTACGGCGAGCCGCGCATGACCACCCCGATCTCGTGCCGGGCGGCGAGCTGGCCGACGACGAAGAGCCCGAGCCGGTCGCTGTCCGCCAGGTCGAACTCCGGCGGGTCGGCGAGCCGCGCGTTGATCTCGTCGTACTCCTCGGGCGTCAGCCCGAGACCGCGGTCCTCGATCTCCACCGCGAGCCCGTTGGCGACGACCTCACCGCGCACCTCCACCCTCGTCTGCGGAGGCGAGAAGATCGTGGCGTTCTCCAGCAGCTCGGCGATCAGGTGCACCACGTCGGCCACGGTCGCGCCGGCGATGGCGACGTTCGGCATCGGGGCCGTCGAGATGCGGGTGTAGTCCTCGACCTCGGAGATCGCGGCGCGGACCACGTCGATCAACGGCACCGGCTTGCGCCACGCCCGTCCGGGCGCGGAGCCGGACAGGATGATCAGGCTCTCCGCGTGGCGGCGCATGCGGGTGGTCAGGTGGTCGAGCCGGAAGAGGTCCTCCAGGCTCTCCGGGTCCTCGGCACGGCGCTGCATCGTGTCGAGGAGTGTGAGCTGGCGGTGCAGCAGGGTCTGGTTGCGGCGGGCCAGGTTGAGGAAGACGTGGCTGACGCCGCGGCGGAGGGCGGCCTGGCCGACGGCGGCCTCCACCGCCGTGCGCTGGACGGAGCTGAACGCGCGCGCGACGTCCTCGACCTCGTTGGAGCCCGTCGCCTTGATCGGGGGCGCCTCCGCCTCGACGTTGACGTCCTCGCCCCGCCGCAGCTTGTCGACGACCTGCGGCAGCCGTGAGACGGCGAGTTCGAGCGCGGCGTCGCGCAGCCCGGCGAGGTCGCGGGCGAGACGGCGGCCGAACCGGACGGAGAAGATGATCGTGGCGACGATCACTATGAGGCCGAGCCCGCCGGCGACCAGGATGCGGAGCATGATCCCGGTGGCGACCGATGTGGCGGAGACGTTGAGCGCGTCCGAGGCCTTCACCCGGGCCGAGTCGAGCCGGAGGATCATCTGGTCGACGGTCGGCGACCACTTCTCGGCGTCCGCGGGGAGCGGGCCGCCGGAGCGCACCTGGTTGACGATCTGGTTCTCCAGGGCGGTGAACCGGTCGAACAGCGGCGAGGTGAGCACCTGCTCGTACGGCGCCCGCATGTCACCGCTGAGGACCGGCCGGTTCTTGCCGTAGAGGAACCGCCGGGTGGCGACCCACTCGCTGAAGGCGTTCTGCTCGGCGCCCGTCATCGTGCCGCTGGCGAGCGCCCCGCGCACGAGGGCGTCCTCACGAGTGATCATCTCGTGGGCGTTGCCCATCCCCTGCATGGCGCTGGCCTGCTGGAAGGTGGCCAGGTCGGGCACCGAGACGAGCCGCTCGTAGAGCGCGAACAGGTCGTCCATGATCGTGTTGTACGAGGTGATCGCCGTCAGCCTGTCGGTCCTGCCGAGCGAGACGCCCTCCCGGATCGTGGGCAGGCGTTCGAGGGAGGACAGCAGGGACTCCATGGGCGCCAGGAGCTCGTCGCTCATGGCGTTGCGGGTCGCCCTGTCGTCGGCGGACTTCTTGAACCTGTCCGCGGCGGCGGTGGTCTTGGCCTGCTGGGCGGTGAGCGCGGCCGACGTCGTCTGGCCGCTGCTGAGGACGCCGGCGGTCAGCGCGCGTTCGGCCTGGATCTGGGTGCCCAGGTCGGTGGAGGTCACTCCAATGGTGTCGTACAGCGTCTTGGAGTTCAGGAGGACGAGGCCGTCCCCGACCGTGAGTTTTAGGGCAAATCCCCACATAGCACTCAACATGAGCAATGGCAGGAGCAGCAACAAGAAGATCTTGAACCGAATCGACCGGTTTCTCGAACCCATAGCCACTCCTGCATTGCTGGAGGCTCGCGCCGCATTTATGGGGGAATGCACCTCCGGAAGATCGCACAGAAGGCTAGCACCGATACAGTTCTGGCGCAGTGGGAGGAACTGATGATTACAGTGATCACTGGGGCTGGTGCCGGAATCGGTGCAGCTTCTGCCCTTGATCTCGCCCGGCGAGGTCACCAAATCGTGCTCGTCGGACGTACCCCGGAGAAGCTCCGCGCCGTCGCGGACCGCGCGGAGCAGGCCGGCGGCAGCCGTCCGGACATGCTCCTCGCGGACTTCTCCTCCCTCGATGAGGTGCGCGGGCTGGCGGCGGAGCTGCTGGCGCGGTACGAGCGCATCGACGTGCTGGTCAACAACGCCGGCGTGATGACGCCC
Organism: Microbispora rosea; assembly: GCF_044460045.1. Taxonomy (NCBI): domain Bacteria; kingdom Bacillati; phylum Actinomycetota; class Actinomycetes; order Streptosporangiales; family Streptosporangiaceae; genus Microbispora; species Microbispora rosea. The sequence goes on from NZ_JBITJO010000001.1 coordinate 901,580, forward strand.
GACCGCCGGACCACCGCGGACGGCAACGAGTGGATGATGCAGGTCAACCACCTGGCGCCGTTCCTGCTGACGAACCTGCTGCTCGACCGGCTCACGGCGTCGTCCGCCAGGGTCGTCACCACCTCGTCCCGGGCGGGGAAGACGGGCCGCCTCGACCCGGCCGACCTGTCCAGGGAGCGGCGGCGCTGGAACGGCTGGCTGCAGTATGGCGACTCCAAGCAGGCCAACGCGCTGTTCACCGTGTCGCTCGCCGAGCGGGGCCTGGCCGCCACGTGTCTCCACCCCGGGGTGCTCAAGACCTCGTTCGCCGAGGGCACGTTCTTCATGAAGCTGGTGTGGCTCCTCCCGGGCATGGGCGAGCCGCCGCAGGCCGGAGCCGAGCGCATCGTCCATCTCGCCACCCACGCCGACGGCGTCGATCACCCGGGGCGGTATTTCGTCAAGAACGCTCCCGTACGGGCGCCGGAGAGGATGTCGGACCCCGCCCTCGCCGCGGCCCTGTGGGACGCGAGCCTGGCGGCCACCGGGCTGTCCGCCTGAAGGAGCGCCGGCGGGCTGTCCGCCCGTAAGCGCCGTCGGCTGCCCGCCCGCAAGCGCGCCCTGCCTGGTATCGGCGGTCCCAGGAAGACGGGTCATCTGGCTGCTCACCCGGTCGTCTCCGCATCCTGGAGTCACGGATGCGGAACACGACCCGGCTCCACGAGAGCCGCACTCCGGCCCCCGCGGCCGGGCAGGGAAAGGGAACAGCAGTCATGAGCACGCTCGCACTCGTCACCGGCGCCACCTCGGGAATCGGCAGGGCCTTCGCCGAGCGGCTGGCCGCCCTCGGCCACGACCTGGTGATCGTGGGCCGGCGGAAGGAGCGCCTGGAGGAGTTCGCCGCCTCGCACCCCGAGGTCGGGGTGCGGACGGTGGCCGCCGACCTGTCGACCGACGAGGGCATCGACACGGTCGCCGAGATCTGCGCGGCCGAGCCGCTGACCACGCTCGTGAACAACGCCGGGGTGTCGCACTACATGCCGCTCGACGAGCTCCCCGCCGCCAAGGCCAGGGAACTCGTGCACGTCAAGGTCGTCGCCCCGACGATGCTCACCCGCGCCGCCGTCGCGGGCATGCGGGAGCGGGGCGAGGGCGCGGTCGTCAACGTGGCCGGGATGATCGCCTTCAGCGGTCCCGCGCCGCACTCCCAGATGCCCCGCAGGGCCGTCTACGCCGGGACCCTGGCCCACCTCGTCGCGATGTCCCAGACCCTGAGCGCGGAGCTCGAAGGCACGGGAGTCGCCGTGCAGGTGCTGTGCCCCGGCGTGGTGGCCACCGAGTTCCACGAGCGTCAGGGCCTCGACCTGAGCGCCGTGCCGCGCATGAGCGCCGACGACGTCGTCACGGCGAGCCTGCGCGGCCTGGAGCTGGGCGAGACCGTCTGCGCTCCCGGCGTCGAGGACGCCGGACTCCTGGACGCGGTCTTCCGGGCCGAGCTCGCCGCCTTCGGCGGCCAGAGCCACCGGCTCGCCACGCGCTACCGCGCCGCCTGATCCGCCCGGGCGGGCGTGGGAAGAGTTCGGGGAGTGTTCGCCCGCGGTTGCGCCGGTGCTCACGGCGGGTGACTAGGGTCCGGCCGCATGACCGTGATCGCCCCCGCCCGCCCGTCCGGCAGGTCCGCCGCCCGCGACCCCCTGCTGGACAACGCCAAGTTCCTGGCCATCGTGCTCGTCGTTTCCGGGCATCTCGTCGAGGATCTGCGGGACGTCCCCGCGGCGCATGCGCTCTACTTCTTCGTCTACCTCTTCCACATGCCGCTCTTCATCGTCGTCAGCGGCTATTTGTCCCGTAATTTCACGTTTTCTCCGGGTAAGGCGCGCAAGCTCATCAGTGGCCTCGCGGTGCCGTACGTCATCTTCGAGGTGGCCTATTCGCTGCCCCGCTTCTTCTTGTACGGCAAGCTCGAGATCAGCCTGCTCGACCCGTACTACCTGACCTGGTTCCTGATGTCGCTGTTCCTGTGGCGGCTGTCCACGCCGGTCTGGCAGCAGTTGCGCCACCCTCTGGTGATCGCGGTCGGGCTGTGCCTGCTGTCCGGCACCAGCGCCCTGCCCGACGAGTTGTCGATGAACCGCACCCTCGGCCTGCTGCCGTTCTACGTGCTCGGCCTCATGCTCACTCCGGAGCACCTCGACCTCCTGCGCGGTCGCCGGGCGAGGATCGCGGGCGGGGCCGTCCTGGCGGCGGCGCTCGCCGCCGCGTTCGCCGTGCACACGCTCGTGCCGACGGAGTGGATCCGCTGGCGCCACTCCAACCACCAGATCGGCGTGGACGACCTGACCGGCACGCTGATCCGGCTCGCCCTGCTGGCGGCCGGCGCCCTGCTGGTGGCGGCGTTCCTGGCGGTCGCGCCGAGCCGCCGCACCTGGTTCACCGGCCTGGGCGGCGCCACGATGTACGCCTACCTGCTGCACGGGTTCGCCGTGAAGGTCGCCGAGCGCTTCCACGACGTCCTCGTCAACCCGCTGGGCGTGACCGCCATGGCGGTCCTCGGGGTCGTCCTCGCGGCCCTGCTCTGCACGTCCCCCGTGCGCAGGGCGTTCCGGTGGGCGGTGGAGCCCGACGTCTCCTGGGCCTTCACCCGGCTCCGCCGGCCCGGGAAGAGGGAGCCCGCCGCGCCGGCCTAGTAGTCGTGTACGGATCGTGCCGCCTGACGGAACTTCTGGGGTGATCTCCCCGTTCTGCCAGGTGATGGTGCGAAGTAGGGCGAATTGCGCGGCCGGCGGGGCTGGGAACGGAAAACGGCTCTGTCACGGCACGGTGATACGGGGTAACCTGCGCATTCGCGGTGCAGCCAGGAGCGGTGAAAACGACGGGGTGACGCGGGTGGTCGGCAGACAGGGCAGGGTCACGGGCAGGATCGGCCCCGGTCTTGTCGGCGAGGTGATGGTGCCCATCCGCGGGGGTGTCGAGGCGTTCTACGCCTATCCGAGCATTCCGGACGAGGAGATCCCAGTGGGGTCCATCGTCGTCGTCGTGGAGTATTCGCCCCCGCGCACCGTCTATGTCGCTCGCGCGGTCGTCTGACTCGCTCCCTCCCCCACTCCTTTCCCCCCACCACACGGAGGCTCCCATGTCAACGGAGATCCTGGTCGTGGGCGGTGTGGCCGTCGTCGCCGTCATCGTCCTCATCCTCCTGTTCAAGGCCATCTGGCGGGTCGCCGAACCGAACGAGGCACTGATCATCTCGGGTCTCGGTGCGCACACGAAGAACGAGCTGGCCGACAGTCTCGGCTTCAAGATCGTGACGGGCAAGGGCACCGCCGTGCTGCCCGGCTTCCAGACCGCCCGGCGGCTGCGGCTCGACAGCCGGGCCACGAACCTCCAGGTCAACTGCGTGACCCAGCAGGGCATCCCGGTCCAGGTGCGCGGCGTGATCATCTACAAGGTGGGCGACGACTTCACCAGCATCGCGAACGCCGCCCGGCGCTTCCTCGACCAGCAGGACTCGATGAACGGCGCCATCCACGAGCTGTTCACCGGTCACCTGCGCTCGATTATCGGCAACCTGACCGTCGAGGACCTCATCCTCAACCGCGAGCGGCTCACCAGCGAGACCCGCAGCTCCGCGGCCGACGAGATGAGCAAGCTCGGCCTGGTGGTCGACTCGCTGCAGATCCAGGAGATCGAGGACGAGACCGGCTACATCACGAACCTCGGCAAGCCGCACGCCGCGAAGATCGCCGCGGCCGCCCGCATCGCCGAGGCGCAGCGCGACCAGGAGGCCACCGAGGCCGAGCAGGTCGCGGCCGCCAAGAAGGCCGCCGCCGTCCGCGAGTCGCAGATCCAGCAGGCCGGATACCAGGCGGAGGTGGACCAGGCGGCGGCCAAGGCCCGGCAGGCAGGACCGCTGTCGGAGGCCACCGCGCGGCAGGAGGTCGTCGTCCAGGAGACCAGGGCAGCGGAGCTGGAGGCCCAGCTCGCCGAGCAGCGGCTCCAGTCGCAGGTTCGCAAGCCCGCCGACGCCAAGGCGTACGAGACCGTCACGCTGTCCCAGGCCGAGCGCGACGCGCGCATCGCCCAGGCCGAGGCGGAGGCCAGGGAGACCGAGCTGCGCGCAGCGGCCCAGGCGTCCCAGGTGAAGCAGGCGGCGGCGGCCGACGCCGAGTCGGTGCGGGTGCGCGGTGAGGCCGCCGCGTCGGCGACCAAGGCGACCGGTCTGGGCGAGGCGGAGGCCGCCAAGGCGCGGGGTCTCGCGGAGGCCGAGGCGGCCAAGGCCAAGGGTCTCGCGGAGGCGGAGGCCGCCAAGGCCAAGGGTCTGGCCGAGGCCGACGCGATCAGGGCCCGGTCCGAGGCGCTGCGCGAGAACCAGGAGGCCGTCATCGCGCAGCAGCTCGCCGAGAACTGGCCGCAGATCGTGGAGGCCGGCTCCAAGGCGTTCGGCAACGTCGACCACATGGTGGTGCTCAACGGCGCCCAGGGCATCGAGGAGATGCTGGCCAAGGCGCTCACGCTCGGCGGCACCGGCCTCGGCCTGGCCCGCTCCCTGCTGGCCGGCGGCGCCCCCGCCGCGGCCAAGGACGGCGCGAGCGTCAACGGCGCCGAGCCCACCACGAAGAACGCCATCGACGCCGCCTCCTGACGGCCCGCGTTCGTCCCCGTCCCTTCGGACGGGGACGAACGTCTCGTGGTTCAGCCGCGGATCATGTCCTGGAGGCCGACCACGCGCAGCAGCTCCAGCCGCTCGTGGGACTCGCTCCCCGGGCGGGCGGTGTAGACGACCAGCCGCTGGTCGTGCTCCGGGCTCAGCATCACCTCGCAGTCCAGCTCCAGCAGGCCGACGACCGGATGCTGGAAGCGCTTGACGTCGGCGCGGCGTACGGCGACGTCGTGGGCGTTCCACAGCGCGGAGAACTCCTCGCTGCGGGCGCGCAGCCGGCGTACGAGCTCTGCCAGCCGGGCGTCGTCCGGGCGGCGGGCGGAGGTGGCGCGCAGATCCGCCACCGCCGTGCGGGCGGCGTGGTCACGGTCCTCAACCGGGAAGAGCTCCCGCGCGGACGGGTCGGTGAAGTAGCGCCAGATGACGTTGCGCTCCGCCTCAGGGCGGGCGGACGCGTCACCGTGAAGTGCTTTGTCCATCGAATTCTGCGCGAGGACGTCGCCGCGGTCGTTCACCACCTGGGCGGGCGTGTCGATCAGCCGGTCGAGGATGAGCAGCAGACCGGGCCGGACGTGCTCCGTGGCCGGCCGGTCCCGCGGCGGCTCCTCACCGGCCAGGTGGAAGAGGTGGTCCCGTTCGTCGCCGGTCAGCCGCAGCGCGCGGGCGACGGCGGCGAGCATCTGGCGGGACGGGTGCGAGCCCCTGGCCTGTTCGAGCCGCGTGTAGTGGTCGGTGGACATGCCCGCCAGCTGCGCGACCTCCTCGCGGCGCAGTCCCGGGGTGCGCCGCCGCGCGCCGTGCGACAGCCCCACGTCGGCAGGGGCGACTCGGGCGCGGCAGTGACGCAGGAAGTCGGCCAGTTCGGTTCTGTCCACACCCTTCACCATGCCCCTCACCATGCCCCGGTGCGCCGGAGGTTGCCAGGGACGGCCTGTCCCCGGATAAGGGCGTCTCTCCCGCCCACGCCCGCGCCGCCGGAAGCTGGGAGCCGGGTTCGCCGACGCTACGGACGACCCGGACTGTTAAACGAAGGAAGGCATGGTTCGCATGCAGTACCGCACGCTCGGCCGCACCGGTATCAAGGTCAGCCCCTATGGGCTCGGCGCACTGATGTTCGCCACGTCCATCGGCAACCCCGATCCCGGCGACTCGGCCCGCATCATCCACAAGGCGCTGGACGCGGGGATCAACCTCATCGACACCGCCGACGTCTACGGCGACTCGGAAGAAATCGTCGGCAGGGCGCTCAAGGGACGGCGGGACAACGTCGTGCTCGCGACCAAGGTGAGCCGCCCCGTCGGTGACGATCCCAATCAGCAGGGCGCCTCGCGGCGCTGGATCATGACCGCCGTCGAGAACTCGCTGCGCCGCCTCGGGACCGACCACATCGACCTCTACCAGATCCACCGGCCGGACCCCGCCACGGACGTCGAGGAGACGCTCTCCGCGCTCTCCGACCTGATCCACAGTGGGAAGGTCCGTGCGATCGGGACGTCCGCCATGCCGGTGTCCGACATCGTCGAGGCCCAGTGGGTCGCTGAGCGGCGCGGCCTGGAGCGGTTCCGCACCGAGCAGCCGCCCTACTCGCTGCTCAACCGCGGCATCGAACGCGAGGTGCTGCCGGCCGCGCAGCGCTACGGAATGGGCACGCTCGTGTGGGGCCCGCTCGGGCAGGGACTGCTCACCGGACAGGTCCGCAAGGGGCGGCAGAACGAGCTCCGCCGCGCCGGCCTCCTCAAGCACGTCAACGACGAGCACCGCATCGAGGTCGTCGAGCGGTTCGTCTCGCTCGCCCAGGAGGCGGGTATGCCGCTGACCCACCTCGCCATGGCCTTCGCCATCGCTCATCCCGGCGTGACCAGCGCCATCATCGGGCCGCGCACGATGAGCCACCTCGACGACCTGCTCGCGGGCGTGGACGTCGCTCTGACCGACGACATCCTCGACCGGATCGACGCGATCGTCCCGCCCGGCACCGACGTCGGCGTGCTCGACCAGGCGTACGTGCCGCCGGCTCTCCAGCAAACGAGCCTGCGCCGCCGCCCCCTCGGCGAACGCACGGCCGCCTGACAGCTCGGCCGCCTGACGTCCGGGGCGCTCGGTCAGTCGAACGTCAGCTCGGTCGTACGGCGGGGCATGAGCAGCAGCGCGGCGACGCTGAGCACGGCCACGACGACGAGCGCGATGAAGATGTGGTGGACCGCGTCGTACAGCGCGCCCCTGACGAAGGACGCGGTGGCCGAGTGGGCCGCCGCGCCCTGGGCCTTCAGCACCAGGCTCGTGGCGTCGAGGCTGTCCGGCAGCCGTCCCGCGACGTCGGCGGGCGGGTGGGCGAAGCGGTCCGACAGCGTCGCGTTGGAGATGGCGCCGAGCACCGCGGCCCCGACCGTGCTGCCGAGCGAGCGGCAGAACATGTTGGTCGCGGTGACCACGCCGCGACGCTCCCAGCCGACGACCGACTGCACGGCGACCATCGTGGGACTGGCCGACAGCCCGAGACCGACGCCGACGACGAAACAGGCGGCCGCGACCTGCCAGATCATGGCGTCCTGGCCGAGCAGCGCGCACAGCACGGCGCCGGCCACCACCACGACGATGCCGATCAGCGCGGTGTCGCGGAACCCGATGCGCATGTAGAAGCGGCCGGAGAACGTCGCCGCGAGGGGCCAGCCGACGGTGAGCGCGGCGAGGGCGAAGCCCGCCACCAGCGCGCCGGTGCCCAGCACGCCCTGCGCGTACGTCGGTACGTAGGAGGTGAGCCCGATCGTGAGGGCGCCGATGCCGAGGGAGGTCAGGTTGCCGCCGGTCAGCGTCCGGCGGCGGAACACCCACAGGGGCAGCACCGGCTCGGCCGCGCGACGCTCCACGAGCACGAAGGCGGCGATCAGGAGGAGGCCCGCCGCGAAGATCAGCAGGCTGGGCGCCGAGTTCCAGTCCCAGGCGACGCCGCCCTCCAGCAGGCCGAGGATGAGCAGGGAGGAGCCGCCGGTGAGCAGCACGGCGCCCGTGTAGTCGATCCGGTGGGAGCCCCGCTTCACCTGCTCCTTGAAGCGCCGGGCGAGCATCCAGGTGGCCACCGCGCCGAGCGGCAGGTTGATGAAGAAGATCCAGCGCCAGGAGACGTACTCGGAGAAGATGCCGCCGAGCGTCGGGCCGACCACCGCCGAGATGCCCCACACGCTGGCGAGGTAGCCCTGGACGCGGGCCCGCTCCTCGACCGTGTAGAGGTCGCCGGCCATCGTCATGCTGATCGGCTGCACCGCTCCGGCTCCGATGCCCTGGATCGCGCGGAAGGCGATCAGCGCGGGCATGCTCCAGGCCACCCCGCACAGCACCGACCCGAGCAGGAACACCCCGATGCCGAAGAACATCACCGGCTTGCGCCCGAGCACGTCGGCGAGCTTGCCGTAGATGGGCACGGTCACGGCCTGCGTGAGCAGGTAGATCGAGAACAGCCAGGGGAACTGGGAGAACCCGCCGAGGTCGGTGACGACGGACGGCACCGCGGTGGCGATGATCGTGCTGTCCAGCGCCACCAGTGCGGTGCAGAGCATGATGGCGGCGAGCACGGGACCGCGCTCCGACCGTAGCCCGATGCCTTTCGATGCCGTCGTCGCGGTCGACTTCGTGGTCACGTGAGGGGCTCCCCTGTCCGGCGTGCACGTACGCGGGACCCGCCCGCCCGAGGGCGGAAGAGTCCCGGAACAGCGCAACTATCGCAAACCGCCCGGCATTCCAGCGCTGCGGCGTCAGCCGCGGCGCTGGGTCTCCTCCAGGTAGCGCAGGACGGCCGTGACCCTCCGGTCCGCCCGGTCGGTGGGCGCCAGGTCGAGCTTGGCGAAGATGCTGCGGATGTGCTTGTGGACGGCGCCTTCGCTGACGAAAAGCCGTTCCGAGATGGCGGTGTTGCCCAGCCCCTCGGCCATCAGGGCGAGCACGTCGCGTTCCCGGGCGGTCAGCCGTTCCAGCCCGCTGTCGGAGCGGGTGCGCGTGAGCAGCTGTGCGACGACCTCGGGGTCGATGGCCGTGCCTCCGGCGGCGACCCGGTGCAGGGCGTCGAGGAACTCGCCGACGCGGCCGACCCGCTCCTTGAGCAGATATCCGAGCCGGTCGGTTCCCGCGGCGAGCAGCTCGGTGGCGAACGCCTGCTCGACGTAGGCGGACAGCACGAGCACCGCCAGGCCGGGCTGACGACGCCGGGCCTCCACGGCCGCCGCGATGCCCTCGGTGGTGTGGGTCGGAGGCATCCGGACGTCGACGATGGCCACATCGGGCCGGTGGGCGTCGACGGCCGCCAGGAAGGTGTCCGGGGAGTCGGCCGTGGCCACCACGTCCAGGGACTCGGCGCGCAGCAGCAGCGCGACCCCCTCACGCAGCAACGGGTCGTCCTCGGCTATCACGATCCGCACGGCAACTCCACGTCGATGGTGGTCGGCCCGCCAGGCGGGCTGGTCAGGGTGAGGCGTCCGTCGTGCGCCTCGATCCGGCCGCGCATGCCGGTGAGCCCCGAGCCGTGCCGCTCGTCCGCGCCGCCGACGCCGTCGTCCTCGATCCGCAGGCACAGCCGGCCGCCCTCACGCCGTACGGTCACGGTGGCCTGCCGGGCCCGGCTGTGCCTGGAGATGTTGGTGAGCGCCTCGGCGCTCACGAAGTAGGCGGTGGCCTCGATGGAGGCGGCGCACCTGCCGGGCGCGTCGACGTCGACCCGGCACGGCACCGCGCAGTTCGCCGCGAGCCCGGCGAGCGCGTCGGCGAGCCCCCGGTCGGCCAGCACGGGCGGCAGGATGCCGCGGACGACCGTACGGAGCTCGGCCAGTGCCTGCTCGGCGGTCTCCTGCGCGCGTTCGAGCATGTCCTCCGCACCCGGCCGGTTCTGGGACAGCGCGCGGCGGGCCGCGCCGAGCAGCACGGTGACGGCGACCAGCCGGTTCTGGGCCCCGTCGTGCAGGGAGCGCTCGATCCGCCGCAGCTCCGCGGCGTGGGCGTCCAGCGCCGCCGCGCGGGTGGCCGACAGGTGCGCGACGCGCAGGGACAGGTCCATGTCCGCGGTGGGCGCCAGCAGCCGGCGTCCCGGCCACGCCTGCAACCGGGCCATTCCTTTCCCGAGCGCCAGGAAGCAGACGGCCAGCCCCACGCCGAGGAGCGCGACCGCCCAGGCGTCGGCGTCGTCGTGCACGTCCCAGAACACCGGTGTCGGGGCGGGGTCCTCCACGGGGAGCGTCCGCCACCACAGCGGGTACGTGACGTCCTGCACGGCGTCCACCACCAGGGTCAACGCCGCGAGGCCGAGGAACAGGCCGAGCGTGGCGTGCACGAGGAGCCAGCACAGCTCCCGCCGTACGGCCCGATCGGCGAGGGCCGCGCGTACGCCGGCGGGTGCGGGCCCCAGACCGACGATCTCCGGCCCCCAGAGGGACAACCGGCTGCGCTCCCGTTCGGCGACGGACCGTACGGCACGCGGCACGGTGGGCGCCAGGAGCAGGCCCAGGCCGATCACGCAGGTGAGCGCGACCAGGACGAGCCACGCCAGACCGGCGAGCGCCAGCAGCGCGGTGCCGAGACCGCCGACGAGGTGCTCGAACGCGTCGAAGAGGTCACGGGCGCGTGCGGCGACACCCCTCCGGCCGCCTGGCCGGGCGTCCGTCCGGTCGTCTGTCCGGTCGTCCTGCCGGCCGTCGCGCCGGGTTTCCGCCGGCTTCCGCTGGCGCGCCGCCATGATGCACCCCCTCGGGCTGACGAGCTTAGAGTCTTCGCGCGGCGTGTGGGCCTGTGTCCCTCTCGGCGTCCGGGCTCCCGGCGCGCCGGTTCAGCGCTGCGGGGCGAGCTCCGGCGCGGACTCCTCCGCCGGGCGGTAGCCGAGGCGTCCACGGGTCGCGATGAGCACCAGGATCGCCGCCGTGGTGGCCGCGAGCAGCGTGACGTGGCTCGCGTGCTCGGGGGTGTCGAGCGACGGGAACATGTCCGAGTAGACGATCGACATGAAGTTGTTGACGCTGACGTGCAGCAGCATGATCAGCGGCAGGCTCTGGCCGGTGCGGTTGAACACCCAGGTGACGACCACGCTGAAGAGGGAGGCGAAGGCGATGAACTCGCCGATCCTCATCCAGGTGACGTCCGGCCACCCGCCCCACTGGCTCAGGAACAGCGGCAGGTGCCAGACGCCCCACAGCGGGCCGAGGATGACGGTCGCGCCCAGCGGGCCGAACCTCCGCTGCATGCGGGGCAGGGCGAAGTCACGCCAGCCGGGCTCTTCCGCGAGACCGGTGGTGACCATCTGGAGCAGCAGGCCGGGCACGTAGGCGACCAGCGCGGCGACGGACGGCATGTGGACGTTCTCGCCGGAGAGCGCGTACCCGGTGACGACGAGGGCGGCGGGGACGCCGAGGGCGGCCGTGACGTACCAGGCCCAGCCGACTCGCCACTTGGTCATCCGCCGGACCCATCGGCGGACGCCTTCCCTGCCGTCCGCGACCCTGGTCACGATGTACGCGGCGAAGATGGGGCCGAGGTACGCGCCGGGGAGAACGCCGGAGAACTGGGATGTCCCGAGCACGGAGGGGAACTCGAAGTCCCAGACCCCCAGGCCGTTGTCCGAGAGCACGTAGGGTGACCAGACCGCCCAGCTCATGAGGTTGGCCAGGGCGAAGAAGGCGACCAGCGGACGGCGGCGGATGAAGCCCCGGATCCCGGTCTCGCTCGTGTGGTGCCCGGCCCGCGGCCGGCTGTCGACTGCCATTTCACTCTCTCCTGCGGGAGCGTTCGACTGACAGTGATCAGCACACCAGCCGCCGGCCCTCCCGGTCGCTCCCGCGTGCTGCCCAATGGAGGTGCAGCCAGGGGTACCACGGCGGGAACGGGCAGGTCGGAGCGTCGGACAGGCGACGGCGAGAGGGCGCAGGGAGACCGGGAGGGCCGTGGGCAGAGCGAAAAGGAGGCCGTCCAGAGCCGTGACGAGCCCTGGACGGCCTCCTCCCACAGGAGCGCCGGTCAGATGAGGACGTGCGCCTCGGGGTTGCCGGCGAAGCAGAACTGCGCGTTGCGGGTCAGCTTGTAGTCCGCCGCCTGCCAGGTGTGGGCGGTGGCGTCCGAGCCGCGCATGTAGATGAAGTTGTACCGGTCGGCCGAGTAGATCCGGACGCCCTCCTCCTTGCAGCGCCGCACGAGACGGGTGTCCTCGCCCGCGTTGACCGGCTCGAAGGGGAACGCCCGCAGCAGGTCGGCGCTGGCCAGGATCGTCGCCCCCTGGATGAGGTGGGCGTAGCGGTGCTCCAGCCCGGGCAGGCGGAAGATCGTGACGTCCTGGTCGGGGAAGTACGTGTAGTGCGCGCCCTTGCCGACCATCTCGGCGTCGGCGTAGTCGAAGGAGCGGACCAGGTCCGACAGGTAGTGCTCGCCGTAGATGTTGTCGTCGTCCATCTTGGAGATCAGCTCGCCCTCGGCGTGGGCGATGCCGTGGTTGAGCACCTCGCCCAGCGTCCAGGAGGGGTCGGCGGTCAGCACCTTCACGGCCGGGATGCCCGCCGCGAGGGCCTTGTCGCGCACGACCGCAGGGTCCTCCGACAGGCCGTGCATGACCAGCACGAGCTCCAGGTTGCGGTGCCGCTGCCGCGCCACCTGGCTGATCGCGTGTTCGAGCTGGCCGGCCCGGTTGGTCGGCAGCACCACGGAGATCGACCGCGACCGGGAGACGACCGGCAGGCCGAGGTCGCCGAGGATCTGGTCGACGCGGTGGGAGAACAGGTGCTTGTCGAACACCTCGCGCATCGCCAGGTGACCCTGGCGGGCCCGCAGCTCGGGGCTGTTGATCAGGTAGATCGCCCGGTTGTACGCCTCCTCCTGGGAGTGCGCGACCGGGATGAGCGGGCCGAACGTCTCCTCGATGGCCCGCGACCACCCCGACAGCACCGTGGTCGAGCAGGCCGACAGCTCGAAGACCCGGCGCGCGCACATGGTCGGCGAGTCGATCACCGAGTTCACGTTCAGGAAGACCTTGTACATCTTGTACGCGGCCAGCATCTGCTCGTACGGCAGCTCGCCGACGATGTGGGGGCGATACTCCTCCGGCCAGGCGTACTTGTCGGCCACCGAGGCGTTCCTGGCGTAGATGTGCAGGCCGAGCGGGCGCACGGGCGCGAGGATCGTCTCCATCTGCTCGCGCCGCTCGGGGTGCTTGTCGCGGAAGTACATCCCCGCGAAGACCACGTCGTACGGCCGGCCCATCTTGGTCTGGATCGGGTTGTGGATCCGGGGCTGGGCGGCGAACTGCAGCACGCCGACACGGTCATGACCCAGCATCTCGCGATATTTCGGGATCATGTCGCCGTCGCACGTGTACACGTAGTCGAACAGCTTGGCCGTGTCGATGAAGAAGTCGAAGTTGGGCGGGTCCTCCTTGTTCCAGAAGACCGTGGGGATGCCCTCCTCGCGGCACCAGGCGATCAGGTCGCGCAGCTCCTGCTTGGGCGCGTTGGTCCCGGTCATCTGGTAGCGCCAGCGGCCCTGGTTGCCGTGCCAGGCCGACTCGCAGAACAGCATCTCCGGCCGCTTCTCGGCGAAGATCTCCCGCCAGTCCTGCAGCCCGAACTCGATCTGGTCCCACTCGTACTTGAAGGCCATGCGGGAGAAGTCGTCGAGGATGACCGCGACGGGCATGTCCGGCCGTACGACCGGGCCGTCCGGCCACCTGAGGCCCGGGATCTTGACCTCGGGGCCCCGTGTCTCGGCGGCGGCGGCGACCTCGATCGCGGAGGGCGGCGCCTTCGGCGCCTTCTTGCCGTCCTTCATCGCCTTGCTGAGATCGCGGGGCAGCCGGACGATCTTCTTCGGCTTCGCCGCGTTCGTCAGCACCTGCGCGACGCGGTAGGGCTTCTGGGTCTGGGTGGCCTGCAGCCGCCAGAGGGCGTAGTCGGCGCGGGCCTCCTGGTAGGCGAGCCGGTTCTCCAGGTCGCGGATCCGCTGCTCGTACTGCTCGACGTGCTTGCGCTCCTCGGGCAGCCAGTTCACCGGCCCCAGCCGCTGGAAACGGGGCTCTTCAGGAGTCTCAGGAGTCTCGTCGCTCTCAGCCATGCCTCTCCCCCTTACGGACAAGCCATCGTAAAGGGGCTGCAGGGACCTTTGTGCCGATATAGGGGTTTCAATGGACCGGTCTGGCGGGATCGCTCGTGGCGAGGGTGGCCAGCACCGAGCGGAAGCGCTCGACGAGGGGATTCGCGTCCTTCGCCCGCCAGACCATGTGGAGGGTCGTGGAGGTGCCCTCCAGAGGGCGGGCGCGGACGCCGACGCGGCGGAGCGCGCGATGGGAGTCCGACATCACGGCCGCGCCGAAACCGGCCGCGACCAGCGCCAGCACCGTCTGCACGCTCCGGCCCTCCGCGCCGATGCGGGGTGTCACGCCGGCGTGGTCGCACAAGGCGATGATCTCGTCGTAGGAGTGCGGGGAGACCTCGCGCGGCCACACGACGAGCGGCACCTGGCCGAGCGCGGTCAGGGGAGCGGCGCCGGCCTCGTGCGCCAGCGGATGCGCGGCGGGCAGGAACAGGCTGAGCGGCTCGCGCCACCAGGAGCGCGCCACCAGACGCGGGTCGCGGGCGGGCAGACGCTGGACGGCGATGTCGAAGCGGCCGTCGAGGACGCCGCCGGACATCTCGGCGTCGTTGAAGCTCTCCACCAGGCGCAGCTCGACGCGGGGCATCTCCCGGCGCAACCGGCCGAGCGCGCCGCCCAGCGGGCCGTTGATCCCCGAGCCGGCGAACGTCACCGTCAGCCGTCCGGCCAGCCCCTCGGCCGCCAGCCGGACGTCGTCCAGCGCGGCCCGCGCCTCGGCGAGGACCGTGGTGGCCCGGGCCACCAGCGCACGGCCCGCCGGCGTCGGGACCATCCCCCTGCCCTCGCGTTCGAACAGCGGCGTCCCCAGCCGCCGTTCCAGCTCGTGCACCTGCCGGCTGAGCGTCGGCTGCGTCAGGTGCAGGCGCCGCGCCGCCGCGCTGATGCTCCCCTCCTCGCAGATCGCCACCACGTACTCGAGCAGTCTCAGGTTCATCCATACCTCCGAGGCATAGGAGATGCAGATTCCCACGCCTGCCGAGCGGGACAGGAGGCGGGAGGGGCGAGGCTGGTCGCAGCCGGGACGCCGAACAGGCGGCCCGGACCGACCGGATGGAGAACCATGAACCGCGAAGAGCGCTACGAATACGGCCTCAAGGTGCTGAACGAGGTCGACGGCGAGGCCGGGCAGCGCGTCGTCGCGTCCCTCGCCGACGTCTCGCCCGAGCTCGGCCACCAGGTGGTGGCGTGGGCGTTCGGCGACATGTACGCACGCCCCGAGCTGTCACCCCGGGACCGGCAGCTCGTCACCCTCGGCGTCCTGACGGCCCTCGGGGGCTGCGAGATCGAGCTCGACGTGCACCTCAACGCCGCGCTGAACGTGGGCCTCACCGCCACCGAGATCGCCGAGGCACTCCTGCACTCGGCGGTCTACGCGGGCATGCCGAGGGCGATCAACGCCACGCTGGTGGCGAAGAAGGTCTTCGCCGAGCGCGGCCTGCCCCCCGTCCAGAACCTGTCCTGACGCTTAGGGCAGGGCGCCCTTGGCGGCGGGGGAGAGGTTGTCGCCGCGGAGCCAGGCGTCGATGACGCGGGCGATCCGCGGCCCGGCCGCGCCGTCCCACAGCGGCGGCAGCTCGCCGCTCGGCGTGGCCGCGCCGTCCGCGAGCGCCTTGGACGCCGCGGCGGGCAGCGAGGCGGGGGTGACGAGCCGGTTGGTGCCGTGGGTCACGGTGATCGGCCGCTCGGTGTTGGGCCGGACGGTCAGGCAGGGGACGCCCAGCATGGTCGTCTCCTCCTGGACGCCGCCGGAGTCGGTCACCACCAGGGCGGCGCCCCGCACCAGGGACAGGAAGTCCACGTAGCCCAGCGGGTCCACGATCTTCAGATTCGGCCGGTCCACGAGCCCGGCCTCCGCCAGCCGCTGCCGGCCGCGGGGGTGCAGGGGCACGACGACCGGCACCTGCTCGGCCACCCCGAGCACGGCGTCGACCAGTTCGCGGGCGGCCTCCGGGTCGTCCACATTGGCCGGGCGGTGCAGCGTCGCCACCGCGTAGCCGCCGTCGATCCCCAGCCGCTCCTGGACCGGCGCCGGGTCGAGCTTCGGCAGCGCGGCGAACAGGCTGTCGATCATCGGGTTGCCGACGAGGTGCACCTTCGCCGGGTTCACGCCCTCGTTGGCGAGGTGTGACAGCGCCTCGGGCGAGGTGGCGAACAGCAGGTCGGACAGCGCGTCGGTGACGACCCGGTTGACCTCCTCCGGCATCTCCCGGTCGAAGGAGCGCAGGCCCGCCTCGACGTGCGCGGTCGGCACGTGCAGCTTGGCGCAGACGAGGATCGCCGCGAGCGTCGAGTTCACGTCGCCGTACACCACCACGAGTGCCGGGCGGTGTTCGAGCACGACGTCCTCCAGCCCCGTGAGCAGGGCGGCCGTCTGCCGGGCGTGGGTGCCGCTGCCGACGCCGAGGTTCGCGATCGGCTCGGGCAGCCCCAGGTCGGCGAAGAACACGTCCGACATCAGCGCGTCGTAGTGCTGGCCGGTGTGGATGATGCCCTGCCGGACCCCGAGCTCGGCCAGCCCCCTGACGACCGGGGCCGCCTTGACGAAGTTCGGCCGGGCGCCCAGTACGTGCAGGACGAGGGGGTTGTCTCTCATCTGCCTCGCCTTTCGTCTCTGGTCGTGCTCACAAGCCGTGCCCTGCTGCGCGTTTTCGCACTCCCTGGCACAAACGTTGCCTATGGTACGGTCGCGCCGTGGAAACCGAGGCCAACAAGCCCGCAAAGGTGGTGTCCGCCGCGTCCGCGAAGGCCGGCCTCGGCGGCTTCCTCCGGGGGTTCGCGAGGAACCCGGTCCTCGTCTCCCGGATCTTCGTGAGCAAGGTCAAGTCCGACCCGATGCGGGTCGCCCAGGCCGCCGCCGACGCGATACCTCCCGGGGTGCGCCCGGTCGTCGGACGCGTCGCCTGGCCCGCGGCCCGGTTCGTCAAGGTCAGGACCCGCAAGATCCTGCAGCGCGCGGCCAAGGGCCCGCTGCGGGACGCCAAGGCGCACTTCGAGGCCGGCCGGATGTCGGACGCGGTCCGGGTGCTCCAGCCGCAGTCCCGGTGGCCGTTCGTCCGCCGGAGGATGGCCTACTACGAGGGTGAGAAGGCCGCGCTCGGACCGAACCCGATCCCGCCCAAGCCCAAGATCATCATGGGTGAGCGGGTGGCCGGCCGGGTGCTGCACATGGTGACCAACGCCCTGCCGTACACGCAGGCGGGGTACACCGTGCGCACCCACCGCATCGTCACCGCCCAGAAGGCGGCGGGGCTCGACCCCCACGTCGTGACGAGCTGGGGCTGGCCCATGCTCCAGGGGCACACCGACGCCGAGCCGTACGAGGAGATCGACGGGATCCCCTACTACCGGCTGCTGCCCAAGGGCGAGATGCCGTTCGAGAGCCAGGGGCGGATGATCCGCGGCGCCGCGGACGTCTCCGAGCTGGTCAGGACCCTGCGTCCGCAGGTCCTGCACGCGGCGACCGACCACCGCAACGGCTCCGTCGCGCTCGCGGTGCGCGAGCGGACGAACACGCCCTTCGTGTACGAGGTGCGCGGCTTCCTGGAGGAGACCTGGGTCTCCCGGGACCCGGCCAGGGTCGGCAGCGAGCGGCACACGCTGCAGCGTGAGCGCGAGGCGCAGATCATGCGCGAGGCCGACGCGGTCGTGACGCTCGCCGAGACGATGGCGGCCGAGATCGTGGAGCGCGGCGTGCCCAGGGAGCGCATCTTCCTCGCGCCCAACGCCGTGGACGACGCCCTGCTGACGGCCGACTACGACGGCGAGGCGTTCCGCGACCGGTTCGGGATCGGGCGCGACGAGATCGTCGTGGGCTCGGTGTCGAGCATCGTCGCCTACGAGGGATTCGCCACATTGCTGAGCGCCGCCGCGCTGCTGCGCGACGCCGGAACGCCGGTGAAGGTCCTGCTGGTCGGGGACGGCGCCGAGCGGCCCGCGCTGCTCGAACAGGTCGACCGGCTCGGCCTGAAGGAGGCGATCCTGCCCGGCCGGGTGGGCCCGGACGAGGCGTTGCAGGCCCAGGCGGCCATCGACATCTTCGTCTGCCCGCGTGAGGACCTGCGTGTGTGCCGCCTCGTCACCCCGCTGAAGCCGGTCGAGGCGATGGCGCTGGGCAAGCCGGTCGTGCTGAGCGACCTGCCCGCGCTGTCGGAGCTCGTCGGCGGCGAGGGGGCCGGACTGCTGGTGCCGCCCGGCGATCCGGCCGCGCTGGCCAAGGCGCTCGCCGCGCTGAGCGACGATCCGGAACGCCGCCGGATCATGGGCGAGGCGGGCAAGGCCGAGGTCGCCGCGCACCGGACCTGGAGCAGCCTGGCCCGCACGTACCAAGGGATCTACCAGTCCTTGACCGAAAACCGATAAACAGCAGAAAGTCGGATGTGTTGCATCAGGCATGCTTGGTTCCGAGTTGAGATAGCCTTTGCCACCATGAAGTGTTGTTTCCGCCCCCAGGTTCCCCCAAAGGCCTCGTCGTGACAGCCTTCGATCTCACGATCATCGGGCTGGGATACGTGGGCATGCCGCTGGCCAAAGAGGCCACGGCAGCGGGCCTGCGGGTGGCTGGTCTGGACGTCGACCCCCGCAAGGTCGAGGCCCTGAACGCCGGCCGCTCCTACATCGACGACCTGACCGACGCCGACCTCGACGCGATGCTCACCGCCGGCTTCACGGCCACGCTGGACGCGTCGGTGCTGTCGCGGTCGAGCACGATCGTCATCTGCGTTCCGACGCCGCTGGACGAGGACCACCGTCCGGATCTGTCGGCCGTCGAGGGCGCCACCCGGGCCGTCGCAGAGCATCTTCAGGCGGGCACGCTCGTCGTGCTGGAGTCCACCACGTGGCCCGGCACCACGGACGAGCTGGCGCGGCCGATCCTGGAGCAGTCCGGCCTGGTGGCCGGCAAGGACTTCCACCTGGCGTTCTCGCCGGAGCGGATCGACCCGGGCAACCCCAAGTTCGGCCTGCGCAACACCCCCAAGGTCGTCGGCGGCTACACCTCCGCCTGCAAGGAGCGGGCCGCTGCCTTCTACGCGCAGTTCGTCGAGCGGGTCGTGCCGGTCAGCGGCACCCGCGAGGCGGAGATGGCCAAGCTGCTGGAGAACACCTACCGGCACGTCAACATCGCCCTCGTCAACGAGATGGCGATCTTCTGCGACGAGCTCGGCGTGAACCTGTGGGAGGCCATCGAGGCCGCCTCCACCAAGCCGTTCGGCTTCCAGAAGTTCCTGCCGGGCCCCGGCGTCGGCGGGCACTGCATCCCCGTCGACCCGTCGTACCTGTCCTACACGGTGCGCAAGCTCGGCTACCCCTTCCGGTTCGTCGAACTGGCCCAGGAGATCAACGAGCGGATGCCGTCGTACGTGGTGGCCCGCGTGCAGCGGCTGCTCAACCGGGCCCGCAAGGCCGTGAACGGCTCGCGCGTGCTGCTCCTCGGAGTCACGTACAAGCCGGACATCGCCGACGAGCGGGAGACGCCGGCCATCCCCGTGGCCGAGGCGCTCCTGGAACTGGGCGCCGAGCTGTCCTTCTGCGACCCGTACGTGAAGGAGTGGTCGGTCGAGGGCAGACAGATCCCCCGCGAGGAGGACCTGGCCGAGGCCGTGGCCGCCGCCGACGTGGTGGTCCTGCTCCAGCAGCACTCGATCTTCGACCTCGACGTCGTGGAGGAGCGAGCCCCTCTCGTCCTGGACACTCGCGGCGTGCTGGCCACGAGCGAACGCGTCGAGCGGTTGTAGGAAGGGTTTCGCGCGTGCACGTGCTCGTCATGACGGTGGTGCATCACCCCGAGGACGCCCGGATCCTGCACCGGCAGATCCGGGCACTCGTCGACGCCGGTCATGAGGTCACGTACGCCGCGCCGTACACCGCGCGGGGAGTCGTGCCGCGTTCGTGGGTGACGGGTGTGGACCTGCCCAGGGCCGCCGAGCGACGCCGCCTGGCCGCGGTGCGGGCCGCCCGCAAGCTCTTCAAGAGCATGCGGGGCAAGGTCGACCTGGCCCTCATCCACGACCCCGAGCTGCTGCTGGCGGTCGCCGGGGTGCGCGGTCGTCCGCCGGTCGTCTGGGACGTCCACGAGGACACCCCCGCGACGCTGTCGCTCAAGCCGTGGCTGCCGGCGTTCCTGCGCCCGCCGATGCGCTTCCTCGCCCGGCTCCTCGAAACCACCGCCGAGCGCCGGCTCCACCTGCTGCTGGCCGAGGCCGCGTACGCGGGCCGGTTCAGGCAGCAGCACCTCGTGGTGCCGAACGAGACATGGGTGCCCGACCGGGTCAGCCCGCCCGGCGACGACCGCGTCGTCTACCTCGGCTGGCTGTCGGAGGCCCGGGGCGTCCAGGAGGCCGTCGAGGTGGCCCGGCTGCTCCAGCCGCACCGCGTGGCCGTGGAGCTCATCGGCTACGCCGACCCGCAGAGCCGCCCCCTGCTGAACGAGGCCGTCGCCCAGGGCCTGCTGGAATGGCGCGACTTCATGCCGAACGACGAGGCGCTCAAGCGGCTCGACGGTGCGCTCGCCGGCCTCTCGCTGCTGCACGACGAGCCCAACTACCGCCACTCGATGCCCACGAAGATCGTCGAGTACATGGCGCACGGCATCCCGGTCATCACCACTCCCTCGCCGCGGGCCGTGGAGCTCGTGGAGCGCTACCAGTGCGGCCTGGTCGTCCCCTGGCAGGACGCCCAGGCGGTGGCGCGGGCGGCGCTCCAGCTCAGGGACAACCCCTTCGAGCGGATCGGCACCGGTGGACGCGGCTACGCCGCCGCGCGGGCGAACCACCACTGGCCCAACTCCGCACGCCGGTTCGTCACCCAGTTAGAGGCATGGGCCGGCGTCAAGAGCTGATCAGGCGAGAGCTGAACGCGCGGTGAACACTGCCGCAGGCGGCCCACGAGGCCGGCCCGGCGGCGAGAACATCCGGGTAGGCTGGGCGCGGCAAGATCATTTGAACGACGGGCGGTAGTGTCCTGAAAGTGCGCTGGCTCACTCTGATCCTGGGTGTGGCGATCCTCGCCGGCGTCGCATCAGTGGTGATCGTCCTTCGTGACGGAGGCACCGGCTCCGGCACCGCCAGCGCCGGGCAGACCACCCCGTCGACCCCCATGGTCGGGTCGCCGACGCACAGCGTGTTCACCGACCCCTGCGGGACGTTCGAGACCGCGGCGACCACGCCGTACGCCGTGAGCGGCTACTGGCTGATCCCGACCTCCGACCCCTGCACCTGGCGCCGTCAGCTGGAGGCCATTCACCGCCTCGGCGGGGACACCGTCGTGCGCCTCGGCTTCGGCCTGTCGCCACGCGAGACCGACGACGACGGCCAGGTCCTGGAGGCCTCGACTCCCGAGGGGAAGGATCCCAAGCCCGACGCCAGGTACGCCCGCTGCGTCGAGAACGGGCTGCCGTGCGTGAAGCAGGCGGAGAAGGAGCTCCAGGCGGCCAACGCGGGCAACCGCATCACGAGGACGTACGTCTACCGCACCGACGAGCGGTTCGGCCCCGGCATCTTCCGCTGTCCCCAGATGGAGCACGAGATCGTGGTGGGGGACGACGTCTTCTTCCGGCTCGTCGCCCCCGAGGACGGCTCGGACGACCCCACCTGCGACTTCACCCGCAAGGGGCGCGGCTACCACCTGATCCTCGTCTCGGCGGGCACGAGGGACAGCCTCAGTGAGCTGCTCGACCTCGGCGACCGGTTCGGCATCAAGGTCTTCCCCGCCCTGCCGCTCGCCCCGCGCGACCCCGAGGAGTCCACCCGGGCCGACCCCCGCCACATCGGCACGCTGACCACGCTGACCCGGCGGGTCCTGCAGGACTACGGCGACCGCTTCAAGGGCCGCGAGTCGCTGGGCGGCGTCTACCAGCCGTTCGAGTTGCAGTTGCGGGACTGGCCCGACCCGAGCAAGGTCCAGACGCTCCAGGTGTACGCCGAGCAGCACCTGATCGTCGAACAGGAACTGCCGGACAAACCGATCCTGGTGAGCCCGTACATCGACAGCCGAAGGCGGGTGAAGTACACCTCCACGCCCAGCCAGGTGGCCCAGGGCTTCAAGGAACTCGCGCGCACCGGCGTGGAGATCATCGCGCCGCAGGACGGCCGGGGCACGGGCAAGGTCGGCCTGTTCTGGCCCAACTGGAAGAACAAGCCGGTGGACGACAGCCTCAAACCGGTCGTCGGGGAGAGCACGTACGCCACTGCCTACTACGGCAGCACCCGCGACTACTACCGCGCGATGTCGCTGGCCCGCCAGGAGCTGGTCCAGGAGGGCGTCCAGGTGGAGCTGTGGGCCAACGTCGAGGCGTTCGAGCCGTCCACCTCGACGGAGAATTGCGGCCGTCAGGGCACGCGCGGGCGCACGGACAAGCCCAGGCTGGACACGCAGGTGACGCTCGCCGCGCCGTACGTGTCGAAGATCATTTCTTACATGTGGAGCGACTTCTTCACCTGCGGCTCGCCCTCGCTGTCGGAGGAGATCGCGGCGGACTGGGACCGTCCGATCCCGATCGAGGCGCAGCGGCGCGCGCGGCAGATCCAGGACGGCATGGAGATCCGCGGCTACCACCTCGGCACGGCCAAGGTCACCCTGAGCTGGCCGGGCCTGGACACGCCGCGGGTCGTCGACTCGGCCACGGTCGGCTGGCACGACACCACCCCGATCCAGGGGCTGCCGGCGGGCACGGAGAAGATCTGGATCCCGGTGGACTGGGCCACGGTCCCCGACGACGTCTGGGTACGGGTGGAGGTCACCTCCGCCGACGGCAGGAAGTCCGCCGAACCGGTCTACTACCACAACACCGGCTGACCCCCGCCGAGCCGGTCGGCCCTCGGCCCTGCCCCGCGCCGTGCGGCACGCGCGTGGTGAGGTCGTGCCGAAGGCGCGCGGTGAACACGTGCCGGAGCCGCGCCGTACGCGGACGCCGGTGCCGCGTCATGAGCACGGCATGGCAATGTCCGCGCAAGGAACGGACAATGCCGCGGCGGGGTGTCCGTGTGGCCCGCGCCGCCCGCTGATCTCCTTTGCCTGCGCCGCCGCCAGTGGATCTCGCTGTGGAGGCGGCGCGACGGCCGGCCCGTCCACGCCGGTTCCGAGATGCCCGCCGCATCAGGGCGTCCGACGATCGACAAGGAGACCGCACATGAACCGACTTCGTCACCTCCTGCCCGCAGGATTCGCGGCGGGCGCGCTGGTGGCCGCGATGGCCCTGGCCGCCCCGGCCGCCACCGCCGCCCAGGCCGCGAGCGGACGTGCGAACGTCGTCACCGCGCTCGGCTACAACAGCACGGGCTGGACCTACCGCCAGGTGCCCGCCACGACCCAGGTGCCGGGCTTCGCCGAGCGGGGATTCGACGACAGCTCCTGGCCGCAGGGACAGGCGGGCTTCGGCACCACCAACGGGACCTGCTCGTGGAACAACCAGACCGACGTCAGGACCCAGTGGGCGGTCGGCACCGACATCCTGGTGCGCCATTGGCTGCACCTGCCGCGCGACGCACAGGCGGTGCGCATCCAGGGCACGGTGGACAACGACGCGCAGGTCTACTTCAACGGCCACCTCGTGCAGAGCGTCAAGAGCGGCAAGTGCGCCGCCGGGGCGATCGACGTCGTGGTGCCCGCGGCCGACCTCGACTGCTGCAACCTGCTCGCCGTACGCGGCCATGACGCCGGCGTGGCGGCCTACCTGAACCTCCGGGTGACCTACGTCAAGCCTGGGCAGTCGCGCTGACGTTCCGTGCTGTGCGTCGCCCGGCATCGGCCGCGCTGTCCCGGCCGGGCTGTGCCGGTCGCATGATGCCGGGCGACGTTCCGGGGACACGAGACCCGGTTACGGGGATGTGATGTGGTGGTGAAGCTCTCGCGCGGGGCCGGACCGGCGCAGTCAGGACGGTCCGAGCCGAGGCCCGCGTCCTGTAGCGTGCTGGGCATGATCCCGCGCATCCCCGTCAGCGTGGATCTGGTCGTGCTCACCGTCAGGTCCCAGCAGCTCAGCGCCCTCGTCTGGCGGCGCGACCGGCCGCCGTACGAGGGCCGGTGGGCGCTTTCCGGCGGGTTCATCAAGCTGGAGGAGGACCTTCCCGCCGCCGCGGCCCGCGTGCTGGCGGAACGGGCCGGCCTTCCCGGGGCGCCGGTCCACCTGGAGCAGCTTCAGACCTACGGCTATCCGGACCGCGACCCGCGCCAGCGGGTCGTCAGCGTGGCCTACCTGGGCCTCGCCCCCGACCTGCCCGCGTCCACCGAGGCCCACATGAGCTGGCAGCCGGTGGCCGAGCTGACGGAGATGGCCTTCGACCATCGCAGGATCATGCTCGACGGTGTGGAGCGGGCCAGGGGCAAGCTCGAATACACCTCGCTCGGCGCGGCCTTCTGCCCGCCCGAGTTCACCGTGGCGGAGCTGCGCCGCGTCTACGAGATCGTCTGGGGACGTCCGCTCGACCCGCGAAACTTTCACCGGAAGGTCACCAAGACGGAGGGCTTCCTCGTGCCCACCGGGTGCACCACGACCCGGGACGGCGGCCGTCCCGCCATGCTCTACCGCCGGGGCCCCGCCGTGTTGCTGCACCCGCCCATGCTGCGCACCTGACCGGCCGCGCCCGGCGGGACGGCCGGCGTACGCGACAGGCGGGTCTGGCCGGGCCGGCCTGCCCCGTTTCTGCCTGTGCCGCAGGAGGCGCACGCTACGCACCCATCGCTGGGGAATGTCCCGACTCACAGGAAACTTTCAGGATATATTCCGGCCATGCTGGCTGCGGCCCCGCGCATCACCGATGCGCCGGCCATTCCTCCCGGACCGTCCCGGCTGCGCGTGCTCGACCTGCTGCGGTTCTGCGCGGCTCTCGGCGTCGTCCTCTTCCACTTCGGCGAGACGCGCGCCTGGGGCACGCCCAACGCCTTCCCCGCGCTGAGCATGGTGACCGTCTTCGGCGTCTACGGCGTGCGCCTGTTCTTCCTGATCAGCGGATTCGTGATCCTGATGAGCGCCTGGGGCCGCACGCCTGGCCACTTCGCGGCGTCGCGGATCGCCCGGCTGTTCCCGGCGTACTGGGCGAGCGTGCTCGTCCTGGGCGGTCTGGCCCTCGGCGGGCTGGTCACCGACCACCGGCCGAGCCTCGCCGAGCTGCTGGCCAACGTGACGATGCTCCAGCACGGCTTCGGCGTACGCGACCTGGAGATCGTCTACTGGACGCTGTGGCAGGAGCTGGTCTTCTACGCCCTCATCGCCTGCCTCGCGGCCGTGGGGATCACCTACCGCAGGTGCCTGGCGTTCATGGGGGCGTGGGTGCTGCTGCTGGCGGTCGCCGACCGGGTGAACGCCGACCTGCTGCAGGCGGTGCTCGTGCCGTTCGGCGCGCCGTATTTCATCGCGGGGATGGCCCTCTTCCTCGTCCACCGCTTCGGCGGGTCGCTGTTCCCCTGGCTGTTCGTGGGCGTGGGCTGGAGCCTGGGGCTCTACACGGCGCTGAGCGAGGAACCACCGGCGGTCCGGAGATTCGGGCAGGCGCTGGGCTCGGCGCTCGTGGCCGGCGTGATCTCGCTGATCTTCCTGGTGATGATCCTCGTGGCGGTCGGCGCGTTCGACCGGATCGCCTGGCGGTGGCTCACCGTCCTCGGCGCCCTGACCTACCCGCTCTACCTCTTCCACCACCACGTCGGGTTCCTGCTCATCCAGTGGCTCCACCCGGTGCTGGGCAGCCGCCTCACGCTCCCGCTGGCCGTCGCCGCGGTGCTCGTGGTCGCGTACGGCGTGCACCGGCTGGTCGAGCGGCCCCTGCAGCCCCGGATGCGCGCGGCCCTCGACCGCTCGCTCGCGGCCGACGCCGGCCGCGTC
Source organism: Microbispora rosea (assembly GCF_044460045.1). Lineage (NCBI taxonomy): Bacteria > Bacillati > Actinomycetota > Actinomycetes > Streptosporangiales > Streptosporangiaceae > Microbispora > Microbispora rosea. The sequence continues at coordinate 927,136 of NZ_JBITJO010000001.1, forward strand.
CCCCCGGCGGAGACGGCGGCCGTCTCTCCCGTGTCCTCGATGCCCGCGCCGGTTTCCGCGCCGGTTTCTGCGCCGGTTTCTGCGGCGGTCTCCCCGCCGGCGCCGTACGTGGAGAAGACGACGCCGGGGACCTCCTACCTGCCGCGGGGCGGGTAGACCTCGCCGGGGCGCAGTGTGCGGCCCTGCAGCAGGGTCGTCAGCGTGACGAACTTGTAGTGCTGCTTCTCCAGCGCGGTGAGCACGCCGGGCATGGCCTTGACCGTCTCGGGGACGATGTCGTGCAGCAGGATCACGCCGTTGCGCTTGGCCAGCTTCAGCGTGCGCTTGGCGATCACTTTGGTGTCGCGGGCCTGCCAGTCGAGCGTGGACCCCGTCCACAGGATCTGCGGCAGCCCCAGATCGGACATGAGACTCGCGACCCTGGAGTTGGTCGCGCCGTTCGGCGGGCGCATGTAGTCCGGCATCCTGCCGATCGTCTTGTTGATGATGTTCGAGGTGCTGGAGACCTCTTCGAACACCTCACCGTCCGACAGGGTGGTGAGCGAGGGGTGGTTCCAGGTGTGGTTGCCGATGTCGTGCCCCTCCTCGTGGATCCGCCGGGTGAGCTCGGGACGGTTGGCGACCTTCCGGCCGAGGAGGAAGAAGGTGGCCTTCGCCTTGTGCTTCTTCAGCGTGTCGAGCAGCGCCGGGGTGTAGGGCCAGGGGCCGTCGTCGAAGGTGAGGGCGATGCACTTGTATCGGGCGCAGTAGGGCGTGCCCTTCTTCCGCGCCGCGGCAGGGGTCGCGGCCTTCGCGGTTGTGGCCGCCGCCTCGGTGGTCACGGTCTTCGCGGTCACGGTCTTCGCGGTCACGGCCGTCGCCTGGACGGCTGAGGCGGTCGCGGGTCCGGCCGCGGTGGGGACGACGCACACGCCGGCCGCCGCGCAGGCGCCGGCCATCACGAATCTCGCTTTCCGCCACATGCCGCTGGATCTTAGTGAAACCCGATGAGATGGTCATCGGAACGGCGGACCCCGGCCCGACCAGGCGACGGCGGTAGGCGAAGGGCGCGGTACAGCGCGCGTCAAGGGCTTTGAAAGTGCCCCGGGACACACTGCCGGCAACGAAGAGGAAAGGACCCCAGCCATGACCCTCACCCGCTCCCTCGCAGGCGTCACCCTCGCAGCCGGCATTCTGGCCCTCGCTCCTCTCGCCACCGCGACGGCCGCCCAGGCCGCCACCGCCAAGTCCTGGGGCCCCTACTACGCCAGCGGGTCGAAGGCCAAGGTCAGCGGCTCGCTGATCGCCGCGGCCAAGAACGACCCGAGCCTGCCCGCGCCGTACGTCAAGGTCTCGGGCAAGGTCATCAGCCTGACCCACAAGTCGTCCATTTGTGGCTGGGCCCTGTTCCGCGTCAGCTACTTCGACGCTGCCAACAAGCCGCACCTGGCATACCGCAACTACCGCACCTGCTCGTACGGCGCGAAGAAGACCTTCGCCTTCACCGTCAAGAACGTCGGCGAGGTCGAGCTCAAGGTCTGCTCCGAGGCCAAGGCCGCCAAGCCGTCCCTCAACTGCCAGTACGCCGGCACCTGGAAGACGCTCTACGCCTACTACAAGTAAGCCCGGGGCCGGAGGGCCATCCACAGGGGGTGTGCGGGGTGCCGCCCGACCAGGCGGATCTCCTATCGTTAGGGCATGCCTCGATTCCGCTCGATCCTCGACACCGTGCCGGCCTACAAGCCGGGCAAGGCCGTGGTCTCCCCGGACGGCCGGTCCTACAAGCTGTCCTCCAACGAGAGCCCCTTCGGACCCCTGCCGTCGGTGGTAGAGGCGATCGCGCGGGCGGCCACGGAGGTCCACCGCTATCCCGATCCCGGCGCGGTCCGGCTGACCGAGACGCTCGCCGAGCGGTTCGGCGTGCCGTACGACCACATCGCGCTGGGCGCCGGATCGGTCGCGGTCGCCCAGCAGATCCTCGAGGCGGTCGGCGAGCCCGGCGCCGACGTGATGTACGCCTGGCGCTCGTTCGAGGCATATCCGTTGCTGGTCGGCCTCTCGGGGGCCAACGCGGTCGAGGTGCCGCTGCGCGACGAGACGCACGACCTCGACGCCATGGCCGGCGCCATCACGCCGGAGACGCGCCTGGTCTTCGTGTGCAACCCCAACAACCCGACCGGCACGGTGAACCGGGCCGACGAGCTCACGCGCTTCCTCGATCGCGTGCCCGAGAACGTCCTCGTCGTCCTCGACGAGGCCTACCGGGAGTACGTCAGGGACGCGGACGTGCCGGACGGCCTCACGTTCTACCGCGAGCGCCCCAACGTCGCCGTCCTGCGCACGTTCTCCAAGGCGTACGGGCTGGCGGGGCTGCGGGCCGGCTACCTGATCGGGCACGAGCCGGTGGCCGCGGCGGTCCGCAAGACGCTGCTGCCCTTCGCGGTCAACCACCTCGCCCAGGCGGCCGCGATCGCGTCGCTGCAGGCCGAGGACGAGCTGCAGGAGCGGGTCGAGACCGTGATCAAGGAGCGCACCCGGGTCAGGGAGGCGCTGCTGTCGCAGGGCTGGACCGTCCCGCCCACCGAGGCCAACTTCGTCTGGCTGCGCCTCGGCGAGCGCACGATGGAGTTCGCCGCGAAGTGCGCGGCCGTCGGCGTCGCCGTGCGCCCGTTCGACGGGGAGGGGGCCCGGATCTCCATCGGCGACCGCGAGGCCAACGACGTCTTCCTCGCCGCCGCCGAGGCGTTCCGGCAGTCCTAGCCGGCCGGGTAGTACTGCCGGACGAGCTCCTCCGTGGCCCGCGCCACCTTGTCGTCGTCGAGTCCGCACGCGACCAGGATCTGAGCCGCCACGCTCCCGTGATCGCGGAGGAGCGCGAGCAGGATGTGCTCGGTGCCGATGCGGTCGTGGCCGCGCTGCACCGACTCCTGGTTCGACGACTGGAGGACCGCGCCGGCCGCCGCGGTGTACGGCAGGAACTCCGGCGGGGCGGACTGGCCGTGGCCGACGATCTCCTTGACCCGGAGGCGCACATCCTCGAGGCTCAGGCCCAGGCTCGTGAGAACCTGGGCCGCCAGGCCACCGCCCTCACGGAGCAGGCCGAGGAGGATGTGCTCGGTGTCTATGGAGCCGTGACCGAGCGTCCGGGCCTCGTTCTGGGACAGGATGACGACCTGTCGCGCTCGATCGGTGAACTTCTCGAACATCCCGCGGTTCCTCGCAAAGCAGTGTCAGTTAACCCTTCCGGGTCCTGTCATGATCCGGTTGCGGCTGTGACGTTAGTGGACTTCTGTCTATTTCGCAGTCGGCCCCCATCGGGGCGCCCACTCCGGCCTCCGTGGGACGCTTTCGCATTTCTCGTGCGAATACCGCGGGATAATCGGCAGATCGCAGCGAAATCAGGTGCCTTATTCGGTCATGGCCTCGAATTGCCGATATCGCCCTCGTGCTTCACCGAGCCGGATCGGTCTCATGGGTTCCATCGAGCCGGATCGGTCTCACGGTTCGGAGGCCGGCTGGGACGCCGTGACGCGTCCGGCTCCCGCGGCGGTCTCCTCTTCCGGCGGCGTCGCGGGCCGGCCGCGGCGTTCGGTGGAGACGACCAGCGCGACCCCCACGACGATCAGGGCTCCCGCGACGAGCATGGCCGCGGTGACCGGTTCCGCCAGGACCGCCATCCCGAGGAGCACCGCCACCACCGGGTTCACGTACGCGTAGGTGGACACGAGTGAGATCGGCGCGTGGCCGAGCAGCCAGATGTACGACGTGAAGCCGACCAGCGAGCCCACCAGCACCAGGTAGGCCAGAGCCGTCCACGACTGCCAGCTCACCGTGGCGAGGTGCAGCCGCTCGCCCTGCACGAGGCCCATGACCAGCAGGGCGACGCCGCCCACCGCCATCTCGACCGTGCTGGCCACGAAGGGGTTGGCCGGCATCGGGATCCGCGGGGAGAGGAACGAGCCCACCGACCACGACAGCGAGCCCAGCAGCACCACGGTGATGCCTGCCCCGCTGCCGGACGCGCCGCCGCCCCTGAGCGAGAGGAAGGCGACTCCGGCGAAGCCCACCAGCACGCCGGCGAACGTCAGCACGTGCGGCCGGTCCCTGAAGACCGTCCTGAGCACGATCAGCCACAGCGGGGTCGAGGCGACGAGCAGCGCGGCCAGGCCGCTGGAGATGTGCTGCTCGGCCACGGCGACCATGCCGTTGCCTCCGGCGAGGAGCAGGAGCCCGACGAGCGCGGCGCTCCCGAACTCCCTCCACCGCATGCGGAGTGGCACGGCCCTGACCAGCAGGACCGTGCCGAGAACCAGCGCCGCCGCGACGAAACGGAGTCCACCACTCGTCATAGGCGGAAGGGTCTGGATGGCGATCGCGATGCCGAGGTACGTCGAGCCCCACACCACGTACACGGCCGCCAGCGCCAGCCACACCCGTGCGTCATGACCGTTTCGTTCCATGGGTCATGACAATAGACCGTCGCTTCAGAGCGACGATTACCGGTTCAGCTTCTCCACGATCAGCCGGTAGAGCTGTCGCGGCCGGCCCGGCTGAGGGGTGCGGTTGGGCGGAAGCGGCCACGCGAGTCCCTCGTCAACCAGCGTGCGCAGCAACCGCCTGGCCGTGCGTGGAGTCACCCCGAGCATGCGCCCGGCGCCCTCCGCGTCCACGACCGTGTCCCCGCCCTCCAGCTTGGCGGCCAGGCGCGCCAGCACCTCGACCCCCTTGGGCTTGACCGGACCGCCCGGCTGGGGCGGCATCCGGGGCGGCGGCACCAGTGCGCGCCCCTCCCGGTCCACCGCGAAACCCTGCGGCTGCTTGCCGCCCTGGGTGCGGGCGAGCGCGCCCCTGGCGTGCGTCTCGGCCTCGTGCGTGGTGCGGCCCATCCCCACACCCACCTCGACCGCCAGGCCCAGCTCCTCGCGGATCCGCGCGGCGAACGGCAGCACCCGGAACCCGTCCGTGGCCGCCGCGATCGAGCCCTTGGTCGCCACCACGAGGTAGCTGTGGTCGTCGATCGGCCACACGCTCGCATTGATCCGGTTGGCCTCCTGCACCAGCAGGCGGTGCAGCGACAGCCGCAGTTCGTCTCGCCAGTAGCGCGGCGCGGCCCGCCGTACGGGCTCGCGCAGCGTCGGCACCTCGACCAGCACGACCGTGAGCTGCGACTCCTCCAGCCGGTGGCGGGCGCCGAGCAGCGCCGCCGTGTGCAGTGCCGTACGGACGGCCGCGGAGGTCGGCCTGATCGGCACCACCGGCACCCCGGCGGCCGTCAGCCGGTCGGCCACGCCATGGACGCACGTGAGCGCGCCCGTCGTGGCCCCCTGGCGGAACAACCGCTCGTGGAAGGCCGTGATCGTGCCCACCGGGCCCGGCTCGTCACGGCTGTGCACCTCACCGGAGGAGAGGTTGAGGTCCGTGTACGCCTCGTCGATGTCCGGCCGGCCGAGCACGTCGAGGCTCACCCGGCGTGGATCGATCCGCTCGTCCAGTGCGGCCCGTGCGATCGCCGCCACGAGCGCGGCCCCGCCGAGCTGCACGTGCGTGGCCGGCATCGTCAGCACGCCGGCCCGCCGGGCGAGCTCGAAAGGCACCGGACTCGCGAACAGGCACGCGTCCACACCCGGACCGAGCCGGGTCACCTTGTCCGCCGCCTCCTGCTCATCCCGGTACGCGGCGGCGACCAGCCGGCAGGGCACCGGGGCAGCCGAGTGCCCCATGAGCATCACCCGCTCGACCAGATCATGCGACCCCACCACGCCGATGGTGAGGTCGGGTGTCACCGTGCCCAGACGTGACCCGCGCGGAGTGTCTTCCGTGCGTTCGACCAATGTTCGTCCCATCCCACGTCGCCCTCGTTGTTGTGGCTTCTCTTTGGAACGATCGCTGGTTAAGGCCGTAATGTCACGCCCAGATTTACCGGAATACCATTCTGGGTGGTCTGGGCGGTTCCGTAAATCGGAAGATCCGCGCTGGTCAGGGCATTAGTAAAGGTTTCCGGACTCAGCCCTCGTCCGAAGTGGAAATTTCACGCACCACATCTGCGCCGAGTGCCTGCATACGCTGGGCGAGCGCGGCGTGCCCGCGGTCGATGAGATATCCGGACCCGATCGTGGTCTCGCCCTCCGCGGCGAGGCCGGCGAGCACGAGCGCGATTCCCGATCGCAGATCGTGGGCCGTCACGTCGGTGCCGTGCAGCGGCGTCGGACCGTGCACGACCGCCCGGCTGCCCTCGACCTCGACGTTCGCTCCCATCTTGTTCAGCTCGCCCGCGAGCGCGAAACGGCCGTCGAAGATGCGCTCGTGGATGTAGCTGGAGCCCTCCGCGAGGCAGGCCACGGTCATCAGCGGCGACTGCAGGTCGGTCGCGAAGCCGGGGTAGGTGTCGGTGATGACGTTGATCGGCCGCAGCGGGCGGTTGCGGCGAACCTGGAGCACCGCGCCGTGGTTCTCGAACTCGACGCCCATCTGCTCCAGCTTCCACCGGACCACGCCGAGGTGCTCGAGGGAGGCGCCGACCAGGCTGACCTCGCCTCCGGTGATCGCCGCGGCCATCGCGAACACGCCCGCGTCGAGCCGGTCGGGCATGACCGTGTGCTCCACCGCGGTCAGCTCGTCGACGCCCTCGACCGTGATGAAGCCCGTGCCTCCGCCGCGGATGCGCGCGCCCATCCGGGTCAGCATCGTGATGACGTCGAGCACCTCGGGTTCGAGGGCCGCGTTCTCGATGACGGTGGTGCCCCGCGCCAGCGAGGCCGCCATGATCAGGTTCTCCGTGCCGGTGTGCGACGGGGTGTCGAGGTACAGCGGGGCGCCGATCAGGCCGCCGGCCTTGATGTGGATGACGGCCTCGCCCTCGTCCACCATCGCGCCCAGGCGCTTGTAGCCCAGGTAGTGGAAGTCGAGGTTGCGGCTGCCGAGGTTGCACCCGCCGATGCCCTCGATGATCGCCTCGCCGAGGCGGTGGAGCAGCGCGGGGACGAACAGCACCGACCCCCGGAACCGGCGGGCGATCTCCGCGGGCAGGACCGGGCTGGTCAGGCGGGAGGCGTCGATGACGAGCGTCCGCTCGCTCTCGTGGAACTCCACCTTCGCGCCCACGGCCTGAGCGAGCTCGACCGCCCGGCGAACGTCCTCGATGACGGGCACGTTGCGGAGCACCGTGCGGCCCTCGGCCGCGAGCAGCGCCGCCCCGATCATGGGCAGTACGGCGTTCTTCGCGCCCTGGATGAAGGCGGTTCCACGCAGTACGTTGCCACCGCGCACGCGGTAACGGACCATGAATTGCTCCTATTTCGGGGGAAGGATGGGGGACTCCCGTCAGCCGGCAGACCGACGCGTCGGCGAGGACGATCGGCCTAGAGTAGCCGCTGTTCCAGGAGTTTCGGGGAGGAACTACCCCTAGAACGCAGGGGGGAACGAGTCACTTGAGACTACTTGCGTGACCCCTGTGATTCAGCCGCGGAAGCGCTCGCCGGTGAGCCGCTCGTACGCCTCGACGTAGCGGCTGCGGGTGCGCTCGACGATCTCGCCGGGCAGCGGCGGGGGCGCCTCGCCGGACGACCTGTCCCAGCCCGATTCGGGGGACAGCAGCCAGTCCCTGACGAACTGCTTGTCGAACGACGGCTGGGAGTGGCCCGGCTCCCACTGGTCCAGGGGCCAGAAGCGGGAGGAGTCGGGCGTCAGCACCTCGTCGCCCAGCGTCAGCACGCCGTCGGCGTCCCAGCCCAGCTCGATCTTCGTGTCGGCCAGGATGATGCCACGTTCCAAAGCGATCTCGGCCCCGCGGTTGTAGACGTCGAGAGTGATGCGACGCAGCCGCTCGGCCACGTCCTCGCCCACCTCGGCCGCGACTTCCTCGTACGTCATGGGCTCGTCGTGCTCGCCCATCGGGGCCTTGGACGACGGCGTGAAGATCGGTTCGGGCAGCCGGGACCCGTCGGTGAGCCCCTCCGGGAGCGGTACGCCGGAGACGACGCCCTCTCTGCGGTAGTCCACCAGTCCTGAGCCGGTGAGGTAACCGCGTGCCACACACTCCACCGGCACCATCCGCAGTCTGCGGCACAGCACCCCGCGGCCGGCGAACTCCGCCGGGACGTCGGTCGAGACCACGTGGTTGGGGACCACGTCCTTGAGTTGCTCGAACCACCACAGGGACAGCCGGGTGAGGATCTCCCCCTTGTCGGGGATGCCGGGTTCGAGCACGTAGTCGAAGGCCGAGATGCGGTCGGAGGCGACCATCAGCAGCAGCCCGTCGGGGGTCTCGTAGAGGTCGCGTACCTTGCCGGAGTGCAGGTGCTTCACTCTTCCATCTTCCCAGCTCTCCACCGCGCATTGAGCAGGGGGAGAGCCCGCGGCCGCGCCTCGATACGCGGACATCACCGATCGTCGGGCGTCAGGAGGATGCGGCGGTCAGGGCGATGTCGGAGCGGTGGTGAGAGCCACGCATCGTGATCTGCTCCAGCGCCTCGTAGGCCCGGGCCCTGGCCTGGGCGACGTCGGCGCCCGTGCCGACCACGTTGAGCACCCGGCCGCCGTTCGACACGACCCGGTTGGTCCCGTCGAGGGTCGTGCCCGCGTGCAGCGCGTACGCGCCCTCGACCGTCACCGGGAGCCCGGCGATCGGGTCGCCCTTCACCGGGTCGGCCGGGTAGTTCTCCGCGGCGAGCACCACGGTCACGGCGGCGCCGTCACGCCACCGCAGCGGCGGATGCCCGGCGAGCGTGCCGGTCGCGCACGCGAGCAGCAGCCCTCCGAGGGGGGTCTCCAGCCGGTCGAGCACGACCTGGGTCTCCGGGTCGCCGAACCGCGCGTTGAACTCGATCACCCGGGGGCCGTCCGCGGTCAGCGCCAGCCCGGCGTACAGCACACCCGTGTACGGCGTGCCGCGCCGCGCCATCTCGGCCACGGTCGGGCGCACGATCTCGGCCATCACCCGCTCGGACAGGTCCTCCGGCGCCCACGGCAGCGGGGTGTAGGCCCCCATGCCGCCGGTGTTGGGGCCCTTGTCGCCGTCATAGGCCCGCTTGAAGTCCTGGGCCGGCTGCAGCGGCACCGCGTCCGTCCCGTCGCACAGGGCGAACAGCGACACCTCGGGGCCGTCGAGATACTCCTCGATGACGACCCGCCCGCACGCCCTGGCGTGCTCCAGGGCCTCCTCGCGGCTGTCGGTCACGACCACGCCCTTGCCCGCGGCCAGGCCGTCGTCCTTCACGACGTACGGCGCGCCGAACGCGTCGAGCGCCGCCGCGGCCTCCTCGTGCGTGGTGCAGGTGTACGCGCGCGCGGTCGGCACCCCGGCGGCGGTCATCACGTCCTTCGCGAACGCCTTGGACCCCTCGACCCGCGCCGCCTCAGCCGACGGGCCGAAGCAGGCGATCCCGGCGGCCCTGACGGCGTCGGCGACCCCGGCGACCAGTGGTGCCTCGGGGCCGATCACGACGAGGTCGGCGCCGAGGCGCTCGGCGAGCGCGGTCACGGCCGCCCCGTCGGTCGGCGTGACCTGGTGCAGGGTGGCCACTTCGGCGATTCCGGCGTTGCCGGGGGCGCAGTGGACCTCTACGACGGCGGGGTCGAGCCGCAGGGCCCGGCACAGAGCGTGCTCACGACCCCCGGAACCGATGACAAGTACGCGCACCCGACCATTGTCGCAGTGTTTGCCTGTCACACCTCCGGCGCGGTTTGTCTGCCGCTTCCCGCGCCGCGGCGCCGTGCTCGTCATGACGGCACCGTGCTCCTTGTGACGGCACCGTGCTCGTCACGACGGCTCGGGCACGCCCGGGCGGAGCGGTTGGGCGGAGCGGTTTGGGCGGGGATACACATCGATGGCCAGTTTGCTCGGGCTGTTTTTGGCAAGAAGTGCATGATCGACGGCACTTGACGCGGGTACCCTGGAACAGGTGTCCAACGGCTGTGTGGTAGGTTAGACAGGCTTCGCGCTGTCTCGTGGCGATTGGAGGTGGTCTGGGATGAATTCTGGTGATCCCGTCAGTACGTGCTCGCGCACGTACGTCGTGCGCATTCCCGACCACTCCGAAACTGAAGCCCGAGGGGCAGCTCACGCCTGTATGAAGGGGTGACATCGCGTCGCGCGTAGAGCGTGCCGGCTCGGGCGGGAAGGGACCGCCATGCGCTCCACTCTGCTCTTTCCCCGCATGAACAGGCACACCCGCGTAATGTCCGCCCACCTTGGCGCCACGCCCATGGACGTGGACCCGATCGTCCGCTGCGTGCCGCCCAGCAACTCCCTCGTCGAGTTCGGCGCGTACGTCGGCGGCGAGAAGGTCGACGCCGGCGGCATTCCCGAGGCCGTGCGCCTGGTCCGCGAGCACAACCAGGCCAACGAGGTGCCCGACGCGTACGTCTGGGTCGGTCTGCACGAGCCCGCCGCGCCCGAGGTCGAGTGGCTCGCCGACGTGTTCGGCCTGCACCCGCTCGCCGTCGAGGACGCCATCAAGGCCCACCAGCGCCCCAAGGTCGAGCGGTACGGCGACTCGCTGTTCGTGGTGCTCAAGACCGTCGCGTTCCTCGACCACGAGGTGTCGGCGGCGAGCAGCGAGATCATCGGCACCGGCGAGATCATGGTGTTCGTCGGGCCCGACTTCGTGGTGACCGTACGGCACGGGCGGCACTGTCCGCTCGGGGACGTCCGCGAGAAGCTGGAGTCGAAGCCGAAGCTGATCGGCCGCGGTCCCACCGGTGTCCTGCACGCCATCGCCGACCACGTCGTGGACAAGTACCTGCAGGTCGCCGACCTCATGCAGGCCGAGCTCGAAGAGGTCGAGGCGGCCGTCTTCGCGGAGGTCAGCTCCCGCGACATCAACAGGATCTACCAGCTCAAGCGCGAGATGCTGGAGCTCAAGCGCGCGGTCGGACCGCTCCAGACCCCCTTCAACGCCCTTCCCCAGCGGCGCAGCATCCCCTCCGAGATGCGTGAGTACTTCCGCGACGTCGGCGACCACCTGTCCCGCGTGTGCGAGCAGGTCCAGGCGTCCAACGAGCTGTCCGACTCGATCCTCCAGGCCGCCCTGGCGCGCTCCAACGCCCTCGCCAACGAGGACATGCGCAAGATCTCCTCCTGGGTGGCGATCATCTCGGTCCCCACGATGATCGCCGGCATCTACGGCATGAACTTCGAGCACATGCCCGAGATCAGCTCCTTGTACGGCTACCCCGTCGTGATCGGCGTGATGGTCGTCGCCTGCACGCTCCTGCATCGCGCCTTCCGCCGCAACGGCTGGCTCTGACCGCTCTTTTCCCCCGGGACGCCGCCCCACGGGCGTCCCGGCGGGCGTCGACGGGCTTCCGGAGACGCGTACGCTTCATGACCGGAATCATGAGCAATCAGTCATTGCGATATGTCAAATGATGTTGTTAGGTGGGGGGAGCGGGCCGCTCGACACATCGACCGTTTCCACTCTCGCAGGAGCGTGTCATGACAGAGGCGACACCCCGGCTGGCGACTTATCCCCTCACTCGGGAACGTGCTTTCGATCCACCGGACGAACTGGCACGCCGCCGCGCCGAGGCGCCGATCCAGCGAATGACGTACGCGGACGGGCACGAGGGCTGGCTGGTGACCGGCTATGCCGAGGCCCGCGCCATATTGGCCGACAACCGCTTCAGCACCCGCCCGGAACTGTTGCACTCGCCGATCCCCCAGCGTGGGGAGTTCCGCAGTGAGCCGCTGACGCCGGGGTTCTTCATCCGCATGGATGCCCCTGCGCACACCCGCTATCGCCGCCTGCTGACCGGGCAGTTCACCGTGAGGCGGATGAAGCAGCTCGAACCGAGGATCAGGGAGATCACCGAGAGCCGCCTCGACGCCATGGAACGCGAGGGCGCCCCCGCCGACCTCGTCGAGTCCTTCGCGCTGCCCATCCCTTCGCTGGTCATCTGCGAACTGCTCGGCGTGCCGTACGAGGACAGGGAGAAGTTCCAGCGCGACTCGGCCGTGCTGCTGAACCTGAGCTCCCCGATCGAGGACGTCCGGGCCGCGGTGCAGGATCTGTACTCCTACCTGCACGGTCTCGTCATGATGAAGGCGAAGGAGCCCACCGACGACATCCTGAGCGGCCTGGTCGCGGGCGGGGAGCTGACGAACGAGGAGATCGGCGGCGTCGGGCTGCTGCTGCTCATCGCGGGTCATGAGACGACCGCCAACATGCTCGGCCTCGGCACGTTCGCGCTGCTGACGAACCCGGACCAGCTCGCCGTCGTGCGGGACGACCCGGCCGCCGTCGAGAACGCGGTGGAGGAACTGCTGCGCTACCTCAGCATCGTGCACATCGGACCGACCCGTACGGCCCTGGAGGACGTGGAGGTCGGCGGCAGCCTGATCAGGGCCGGCGAGTCGGTGACGCTGTCCCTGGGGGCCGCGAACCGGGATCCCGAGCGGTTCGAGGGCGGCGACGCCCTCGATGTGAGCAGGCCGGCGCACGGGCACCTGAGCTTCGGGCACGGCATCCACCAGTGCCTGGGCCAGCAGCTCGCCCGGATCGAGATGCGCATCGCCTATCCCGCCCTGCTGCGCCGCTTCCCCAACCTGCGCCTGGCCGTGCCCGCGCGGGAGGTTCCGTTGCGGTCCAATATGGCCATCTATGGTGTGCACCGTCTGCCGGTGCTGTGGTGAGGAAGGTCGCTGGGGAACGATGAAGATCAAAGCGGACACCGGACGGTGTATCGGTGCGGGGATGTGCGTGCTCACGCTGCCCCGGGTGTTCGATCAGAGCGAGGACGACGGGACGGTCGTGGTGCTCGACGCCGAGCCCCCGGCCGATCTCACGTCCGCCGTGAACAGGGCCGTGCAGCTCTGCCCGTCAGGTGCGCTGTCCGTGGAGGAGTGAGGCCGCACGGGCCGTGTGACGGTGCTACGCGCTGGGCCGGGTGACGCTCAGCTACTTGACGCGCACGGTCCGATGCGCTTGGCTGGAAGCTGGCTGTGAAAGCCATTCTTGTGGGTGACCCTGGAGCCCCGCCTCGGTGGTTGAGACAACCGCCTCAGGGCGGGGCTCTTCCCTTGTGCCCGACCCTTGTGCTCGCGTTCCTTTGCTCGCGTCCCTTGGCGGCGTCCCCTTCGCCCGGGGCTCCGAGCGGTGCTTCGGGCTCTCAGTTTCGGGCTCTCAGTTTCGGGCTCCCGGTTTCAGGCTCCCACCGGGCGGAGCGGGGTCACCGGACCGGGCAGCGGCAGGCCGCGGGCCTTCCAGAGGCGGCGCATGCGGTCGGGGTAGTCGGTGACGATCCCGGCCGCTCCTAGGTCGATCAGCCGGGCGGCCTCGTCGGGCTCGTTGACCGTCCACACCACGACCGGCAGGCCCCGCCGGGCCGCCCCGGTCATCAGCGCCTCGTCGACGAGCACGCGGTCGGGGGACAACGCCGTCGCGCCCACCGCCGCGGCCGCCGCCGCGAGGTCGCCGCCGACCTCGCCGAGGCGGATGCCGTTCATCCAGGCAGGGATCATCGTGTCGCGCTCGACCAGGGCGTACCGCCGCTCGACCATGGGCCTGGCGGCCTCCAGGATGCGCCAGTCGAAGCTGAGCAGGGCCGACCTCGACAACCGGTCGTGCCGGTCGAGCTCGTGGACGACCTCCTCCACGAAGCGGCGCGGGTCGGCGCACAGGTCGGGACGGGTCGGATCGGACTTCAGTTCCACGTGGAGGCGCACGTCGTCGGCGCCGAGGGCGCCGATCAGGCCGAGCACCGCCCCGAGCGTCGGCATCCGGGTGTCCGGCAGCGGCACCTGCGTGAGCGCGAAGCGGTCGTCCGGCCGCTCGGGCAGCCGTACGCCGACGTCGAGGGTGCGCAGCTGCGGCAGGGTGAGCGCGATGATCGGCTTGCCGACGTAGGGGAACATCTCGTCCCCGGGAACGGCCATGCCCGTGTCGGCGCTGGTGACCGCGGACACGTGCAGGTCGTGGGTGAGCACGAGCTGCCCGTCCGCGGACATGGCGACGTCGAACTCGAGTGCGTCGACCCCCAGCTCCAGCGCGAACGCCAGGCCGGGCAGGGTGTTCTCGGGCCTCAGGCCCCGCGCTCCACGGTGCCCGTGCAGCTCAACGTATCCATGCACAGCGGCGTACCTTACCGCCTCGCCCGTCCGCGGCCCGGAACCCTCCGGTTCCGGGCGCGTACGCCACTGATCATGAGATAAGGGAGCGAATCCGGATGGTCCTCAGATGAGGGAACGAATCTGAATGGTCTGCGTGCGGCCCGGGCCGACGCCGATGGCGGAGATCGGGGCGCCGCTCATCTCCTCCAGCGCCCTGACGTACGCCTGCGCGTTCGGCGGCAGGTCCTCGAACGTCTTGGCGCCGGTGATGTCCTCCTGCCAGCCGGGCAGCTCCTCGTAGATCGGCGTGGCGTGGTGGAACTCGGTCTGCGTCATGGGGATCTCGTCCTGGCGGACGCCGTCGACGTCGTACGCCACGCAGACCGGGATCCGCTCCAGGCCGGACAGCACGTCGAGCTTGGTCAGGAAGAAGTCGGTCACGCCGTTGATCCGGGTGGCGTACCGCGCGATGACCGCGTCGAACCAGCCGCAGCGGCGGTTGCGGCCGGTGGTGACGCCGTACTCGCCGCCGGTCTGGCGCAGCCAGTCGCCCTGCTCGTCCAGCAGCTCGGTCGGGAACGGCCCGGACCCCACGCGCGTGGTGTACGCCTTGAGGATGCCGATGATCCTGGTCAGGCGGGTGGGCGGGATGCCGGAGCCGGCGCAGGCGCCGCCGGAGGTGGGGGAGCTGGAGGTCACGAAGGGGTAGGTGCCGTGGTCAATGTCGAGCAGCGTGCCCTGCCCGCCCTCCAGCAGCACGACCTTGTCCTGGTCGAGCGCCCGCGAGAGCACGAGCGAGGTGTCGGCGATGTGGGGGCGCAGCCGCTCGGCGTAGCCGAGGTACTCCTCCAGCACCTTCGCCGGGTCGAGCCCGCGGCGATTGTAGATCTTGGTGAGGATCTGGTTCTTCTCGCCCACCGCGGCCTCGATCTTCTTGCCGAGGATGCCGGGGTCGAGCAGGTCCTGGACCCGGATGCCCATGCGGTAGATCTTGTCGCCGTACGCCGGGCCGATGCCGCGGCCGGTCGTGCCGATCTTGGCCTTGCCGAGGAAACGCTCGCTGACCTTGTCGATGGCCTTGTGCTGGGGCATGATCAGGTGCGCGCTGGCCGAGATCAGCAGCCGGTCGCAGGAGATGCCCCGCTCGGCCAGCCCGTCGATCTCGCTGAGCAGCACGCCCGGGTCGATCACCACGCCGTTGCCGATCATCGGGACCACGTCGGGGGAGAGCACGCCCGTCGGCAGCAGGTGCAACGCGTACTTCTGGTCGCCGATGACGACGGTGTGGCCCGCGTTGTTGCCACCCTGGTAACGCACGACGTAGTCGACGTCACCGCCCAGCAGGTCGGTGGCCTTCCCCTTGCCCTCATCGCCCCACTGGGCGCCAACGAGAACGACAGCCGGCATGGTTTAACTCCCGCACCAAGACGAAAGCCCCTGACGCAAGCGCGGCAGGGGCCTCTTGCACACAGAGACTACCTGAGGGGCATGCCGAGGGTGAACGGAGTCTTAAGTCCCGAGACGGCCGAACCGTCCCGTATGTGGCCCCGTTCTGGCAGTTCGTCCAGGAGTCATCCCGGCAATTCGTTCAATTAGTCGCTCAGGAGTTCGCGGTGAGCGCCTCCGCGGCCTCCTGGCTGCTGTCGCGAAGGAACTGGGCGCAGCGCTCGGCCTCGTCCTTCTCACCGATCGCCTGGGCCGCCCGGGCCAGGGCGTTCAGACAGCGCAGGAACCCCTGGTTCGGCTCGTGCTCCCACGGGATCGGCCCGTGCCCCTTCCAGCCCGCCCGGCGCAGCTGGTCGAGACCCCGGTGGTAACCGGTCCGTGCGAAGGCGTACGAGGTGACGGCGTGACCCGCGGCGAAGTAGTCGTCGGCGAGAGCGGCCCAGGCCGCCGAGTGGGCGGGAAAGCGGGCGGCCACGTCTGCCGCCTTGGCGCCCGACTCGAGCATCTGCCGCGCCTCGGCGTTGTCCGGCAGCAAGGTGGGCGGCGGGCCGGCAAGGAGGTTCTCGTGCGATTCCATGGGGACAGTCTTACCTGTCCAAGAGCCGCAGGGGTATGGCGTCCCGGCGGGAACCGAAGACCGATACAAGAATGGAGCTTCGGGTTTCCCGCCGGGCCGTTCCCTTACTTGATCTTGGTGCCCGCGGACTTGAGCTGCTGGCACGCCTCGACGATGCGCGCGGCCATGCCGGCCTCGGCCGCCTTGCCATACGCGCGAGGGTCGTAGGCCTTCTTGTTGCCGACCTCGCCGTCGACCTTCAGCACGCCGTCGTAGTTGCGGAAGATGTGGTCCACGATCGGGCGGGTGAAGGCGTACTGCGTGTCGGTGTCGATGTTCATCTTCACGACGCCGTACGAGATCGACTCGCGGATCTCCTCCAGGGTGGAGCCGGAGCCGCCGTGGAAGACCAGCGAGAACGGCTTCTCCTTGCCGTACTTGGCGCCGACGGCGTCCTGGATCTCCTTGAGCACGCTCGGGCGCAGCTTGACGTGGCCCGGCTTGTACACGCCGTGGACGTTGCCGAAGGTGGCGGCCACGATGTAGCGGCCACGCTCGCCGAGGCCGAGGGTCTCGGCGACGGCCAGAGCGTCCTCCGGCGTCGTGTACAGCTTCTCGTTGATCTCGCCGACGATGCCGTCCTCCTCGCCGCCGACGACGCCGATCTCGATCTCGAGGACGACCTTGGCGGCCGCGGTCTTGTCGAGCAGCTCGTTGGCGATCTGGAGGTTCTCGTCCAGCGGCACGGCGGAGCCGTCCCACATGTGCGACTGGAACAGCGGGTCCTGGCCGCGCGCGACGCGCTCGGCGGAGATCTCCAGCAGCGGGCGGACGAACGAGCCGAGCTTGTCCTTGGGGCAGTGGTCGGTGTGCAGCGCCACCGTCACCGGGTACTTCTCGGCGACCACGCGGGCGAACTCGGCGAACGCCACCGACCCGGTGACCATGTCCTTCACGGTGGTGCCGGAGAGGAACTCCGCGCCACCGGTCGACACCTGGATGATCCCGTCACTTTCCGCCTCCGCGAAGCCGCGCAGCGCGGCGTGCAGGGTCTGCGACGAGGTCACGTTGATCGCCGGGTACGCGAAGCCGCCCTCTTTGGCGCGGTCGAGCATCTCGGCGTAGACCTCTGGAGTCGCGATAGGCATGCGAAGTCATCTCCTTCTGACGGTATGCGGCGTGGCAAGTATCCCGAAGCCCGGGCCGATCGGGAAAGCCGGGTATGTGGGGTACCGGGAAAGCCGCGGTCATTCCGCGATTCACGGTTTTCCACAGGCCCTGCCGCTTCTCAGTCTGATCTCATCCAGGACAGGTAGGCTCGCCCCGTGGACGTGCTCTTGGACCTTCTTGACCCGAAGTGGTGGCTGAGCATGCTCGGCGCCTTCGCGACGATCGGCGTCATCGCCATCGTATTCGCCGAGACGGGGCTGCTCGTCGGGTTCTTCCTGCCCGGTGACTCACTGTTGGTCACCGCTGGAATTTTCAGCACCGTCGCCGCCGCGGAGGGATTCGGGATCGCGCCTCTGTCACTGCCCACTCTGCTGATCGGCGCGCCGCTCGCGGCGATCGCGGGAGCGCAACTGGGCCACCTCCTGGGGGCGAAGGTCGGCAGGAGGATGTTCGACAAGCCGGACTCCCGGCTGTTCAAGAGGGAGCACGTCGAGAAGGCGGAGTACTACTTCGAGAAGTTCGGTCCCGCGAAGGCGGTGGTCGCCGCGCGGTTCATGCCGATCGTCCGCACCTTCATGAACCCGGTGGCCGGTGTGCTGGAGATGGACGCGCGCCGTTTCTTCGTCTGGAACGTCCTCGGCGGTGTCGTCTGGGTCGAGGCCCTGCTGCTGCTCGGCTATTTCCTCGGCAGCAAGGTCGAGGGCATCGACAAGTACATCCTTCCCGGGGTTTTCGTCGTCATCCTCCTGTCGGTGATCCCGATCGTGCGCGAGGTCATGAAGAGCCGCCGGGCCGCCTCCGCCGTCCCCAAGGGCCGCCACCACGCTCCCCGGTGACGCCCCCCCGGCGGGGCCCCCGGTGGGGCGCGCCCGCCGTGGGCCGGCGCCTACGGGGAGTCGGTGCCTACGGGCAGTCGGCGGGTGACCTGCGGGAAGGCGTCGCCGCACAAGAAGTGACCGGTCAGTACTGAGATATGCCTCACACCCGCTACTCTCCCGATTGTGGGACGCCACAGGTCTGATCCCCTTGGTATCGCCAGGCTGGCGCTGGTCGGCCTGGTGGCCGTGCTGCTGCTCGCCGTCATCGTGGTCGGCGCGAGAGCGCTGCTGTCCACGTTCGGCTCGGAGGAGCCGGCCTCCGGCGCGGCCTCCACCTCGTCGGCGCGGCCCTCCGCCGCGCCTTCCGCCGAGCCCTCCACGCCTCGTGTGCCCACCGTCCGCGTGGTCTGCCGGGCCGATCGGTGTCCCGTGTTCGTCCGGGTGCCCGGCGGCGACGTGCTCATCGACCGGGACCTGGCCCGGGGCGAGGAGGCGTCCTACTTCCAGCCCGAGCTCGACGTCGTCCTCGACGACGCGAGCACGGTCCAGATCTTCGAGAACGGAACCGTCAGGTCCCCCGGGCCGGCCGGTGAGCGGCAGGCGTTCAGTGTGAAGCGGTCCGCGGGTCAGGCGAGCGACAGATCGGCGAGCGAGTAGGCGGAGCGGTACGGAACGCCGGTCGCGGCCAGCGCCTCGTCGCCGCCCCGGTGCACGATCGTCGCGATGCCCACGACCTGTGCGCCGGCCTCGCGCAACGCCTCCACGGCGGTCAGCACGGACCCGCCCGTCGTGGTGGTGTCCTCCACCGCGAGCACCCGGCGCCCTGCGACGTCCGGCCCCTCGATCCTGCGCTGCAGGCCGTGGGCCTTGCCCGCCTTGCGCACCACGAACGCGTCGAGCGTGCGGCCGCGGGCCGCGGCGGCGTGCAGCATCGACGTCGCCACCGGGTCGGCGCCCAGCGTGAGTCCGCCGACCGCCTCGTAGTCCAGGTCCTCGGTGAGGTCCAGCATCACGCGGCCCACCAGAGGGGCCGCCACGCCGTCCAGGGTGATGCGGCGCAGATCGACGTACCAGTCGGCCTCCTTGCCGGAGGACAACACGACCCGGCCGTGCACGATGCCCTTGTTCTTGATCTCGTCCAGCAGTCTCTCGCGGTCACTCATGAGCCTCAGCGTACGGCCGGTCCCGTGGTGCGGGCCGTACCGGCCAGGTGGTCGCGTGTGGCGTGCGGTGATTACTGAGAGTAAAGATGCTCCAGTGGTTTAGCCAGGACATGGGCTGCGGAATGTATCGCCGTGCAACTCATCGTAATCGCGAGGTCGCAATGCGTAGAGAAGTCCGGCATACCGACATGGAACTGCTTGAGGCCGTGCGGGGAGGCGACACGGCGGCCTTCGGGACGCTCTACCGGCGGCACTCGGCCGCCGCGCGGTCCCTGGCGCGGCAGGTCGTGCAGGGCGAGGACGCGGTCGAGGACCTCCTCGCCGAGACCTTCGCGAGGGTGCTCGAAGCGATGCGGCGGGGCGGCGGGCCCGCATGCGCGTTCCGGCCCTACCTCCTCGCGTCGGTGCGCCGCTACGCCGCCGCCGGGGTGGCCGATCTGGCCGACGGCGACTCCCTCTACGTGGACCCCGAACTCACGGGGCTGGAGCGCTCGCCGCTCGCCCGCGCGTACCGCTCGCTGCCGGAACGCTGGCGCGCGTTGCTGTGGCACGTGGAGATCGAGGGCGGCAGGCCCGCCGACGCGGGCCCGCTGCTCGGCCTGTCGGGCAGGGCCGCGGCCCTGCTCACCCGGAGGGCCCGTCAGGGCCTGCGGGAGGCGTACCTGCGGCTACACCTGGAGAACGGCCCACGTGCCGAGTGCCGGCCGATCCTGTCCATGATCCTGCGCTATGTCGAGAACGGCCTGCCCAAGCAGGAGGCCGGCGCGGTCGACGCCCACGTGGCCGAGTGCATCGACTGCCGGTCGGTCTTCCTCCAGTTGGTCGATCTCACCCAGGAGCTGCGGGCCGTCGTCGGTCAGCTCATCGCCGGGCCGGCCGTGGACGACTACCTCGCCGACCTCGCCACCGCGGCCGCGACGGGCCCACGGTCGTACGGCGGCGGCGTGACGGGCGGCAGCGTGAGGGGCGGCGGCGTGAGAGGCAGGGTGGGCGCCGGGGCACGGGCGCGGCTGGAAGCCGTACGCCATCACATCGGGGCGTTGACGAGCCGTGCGGATCGCCGCATAAGGGGCGGCGTCCGGGTCGCCCAGGGCGAGACGGGCCCGGTGGGGCGTACGCGTGACCGCGTGGACGGGCTGCTGCGTGGGGCGTACGGCCGGGCCAGGACGGCGACCCGGCGCGCGTGCGCGAGGGTGAGCGCGGCGCCGGGGGCGGTGTACGGCCGCGCGCGGGTGATGACGAGGCGTGTGTCCGCCAAGGTGGGCCCGAGGGTGAGCAAGGTGGGCCCGAAGGTGGTCAGGGCGCCGCGGGTGGCGTTCGCCCGTGCGCGGGCGGCGCTGGCGCGGCTGTCCGCCCTGGTGCGGAGCGTGCCGACGCCGCATCGGGCGGTGCTGGGAGGCGTGGCCGTGGCCGCCCTCGTGACGGCCGCCTTCCTGCTCGTCGCCCAGCCGACGGGCGTGCTCTTCACCGGCGGCCCGGGAGGACAGGACGGGACACGGGCCCTGGACCGCCCGCAGCCCGCGGACAGCGCCGCCTCGCGTTCGCGGGCCGCCACCGGCCACACCGAAGCGGCGGGTGTCCCGTCTCCCTACGACCCGCGGAGGTCGAGCGCGCAGGCGTCTCCGACGGCCGTGAGCGCCCCGACGCCGCAGACCGCCGACGACCCGGTGGCAGGGAGCGGCGCCGACGGGTGGAGCGGGGGCATCGCGCTCGGCATGCCCGAGATCACCGGCAGGGTGACGCCCGGTGCCGATCGGCGGTCGCCGCAGGAGGAACCCGCGGCCCAGGCAGACCCGGCACGGGCGGGTGACAATCTTCCGGTCCCACGTCGCGACGACGGACGACCGGCGGCCTCGGGCGCTGAAGGCCGCGAGGGCGGACAGCACGCGGGTGCCGGCCGGGAGAGCGGTCGCCTCACGGGTGGCGGACAGGGCGGCATCAGGCAGGGCGGCAGCGGGCAGACGGGCAGGGGGCAAACGGGCAGGGGGCAGGGCGGCAGCGCGCAGGCGGACAGAGGACAAGACAGCAGGGGGCAGGGCAGCAGGGGGCAGGCGGGCAGGCGTCCGGTGAGCGAGCCGGATACGACCACCGTCGTCGCCGGTCGCGAGCGGGATTCCCGCCCTGGAGACGCCGCAGGGGCCTCGGCTCCGGAACGGCAGCAAGTGCGTGGCCGGCTCTCCCGGCGCCCCTACCAGGACCATCGCGCCCAGGCCCCCGGGCAGGCCGGTGTCCAGGGCGGCGGTCAGGCCCGATCGCGGGACAGCGTCCAGGGCGGTGGCCAGGCCCGATCGCGGGACAGCGCCCAGGGCGGTGGCCGGGCGAGATCGCAGGGCACCGGCCCAAGCAGTGCCCTGGTCCCGGGGCAGGGGGGTGTCCACGTCAGCGGTCAGGCCCGATCGCGGGACAGCGCCCAGGGCGGTGGCCAGGCGAGATCGCAGGGCACCGGCCCAAACAGTGCCCAGGCTCGCGCGCAGGCCCAGGGCCGCGCTCAGACCGGCGCTCGGCAGACGCCCGAGCGGGCTCGTGAGCGGCACGAGTCGCAGGCAGGCGGTCCGGCCACCGATCGCACCTCACCTGAGCGGCCAGGGACCGCTCAGGGTCGCCGGCAGGCCGCGGACCGCGGCCGTGAGGCCCGTGAGCACGCCCGAGCAGGACAGAGCGGCACCGGAGCCCACGAGGCCGCACAGAGCGGAAGGACCGCAGAGAGCGGAAAGAAGGCGAAGCAGGCGCTCGTCGCCGCCGTCGATCCGCTCGGGGCCCTGCTGCGCGGCCAGTCCGGTCTCGTCGCCGTACGGCTGCGCAACGCGGGCGGCGCGGCCACCGGCGAGGTCGCCGCCACGGTGACCCTCCCGCCCGGCGTCCGCTACCTGGGGCAGGACGGGCGCGATGCCCGGGGCCGGGCGGCGGGCGACGGCTGGTCGTGTGGGGCGTCGGGCCGCTCGGTCGCGGGCCGAACGACGGGCCGAACGATGGGCCAAACGGTACGGTGCGTCCGGGGACCGCTCGCCGCCGATGAGGTCACGGCGATCTTCCTGAAGGTGGCTGTGGCGGCGGACGCGTCCACGGGACGGGCTATCACGGTGCGGATACGGTCGGGGCGGCTGGAGACCACCGCCACATCGACCGTGGGGGTGCGCGCCTCGGGCGCGGCCGCGCGCTTCGCCGCGGACGGCCGCCTCCTCGCCCGGGTCGTCGGCAACGCGCTCGTGAGCTCCGCCGGGTCGGCCGTTCCCTGCGGGGCCGCCACGGGCGGCCGGGGTCGTGACTCGGGTACCAGCGTGCCGGTCGACCTCGACAGGGACCCCTCGACGCGTACGTCCAGTTGCGCCGATCTCGACCTGCCCGCAGGGAGCCGGGTGTTGTGGGCGGGCCTCTACTGGTCCGGCGGCGGCCGGGGGGCGGTTCCCGCGGGTGACATCCGGGTGCGTGCTCCGGGTGCGCCCGGATACGCGACCCTGCACGCCGCCGAGGTCACCCGGCGGGATCTGCCTGCCGGGTCCGGTTATCAGGCGTTCGCCGACGTGACCTCTCTCGTCCGTACGGCCGGCGGGGGCCGCTGGTGGGTCGCGGGCGCCCCGGCGCGTACGGGACCGGTCCGGCACGCGGCCTGGGGCCTGGTGGTGATGGCCGAGGACGCGCGGCAGCCGTACACACGGGCCGTGGTTCTGGACGCCGCGGCGGTCATCGGGAGCGAGGAGAAGGCCCTGCGGCTCCCTCTCGACGGCCTCGCCCCGGACGGCGCGCCCGCGCGGATCGACCTGATGGTGTGGAACGGCGAGGGGGTCAGGGCGGGGGTCGTCACGATGAGCGATCGCGCTCGCGGGGACGGGGAGGACCGGAGCCGGGAGGGTGTCCTCGGCGAGGAGGACGCCGGAGGCGTCGCGGTCGACACCCTTCACGCCCTGCTGGGACCCCACCCCGCACTCCAGCTCGCCACGCGGCGCGACCCCGTCTTCTTCGGCGTCGCGGTCGTGAGCGCGAGGACGTGGTCTTGACAGCCTCCCCTTGCTGTGGGGATAGATTTCCAGCCCTTCACCGGTCTTTCCCATGCGCGTTTTCCATACCAAATTGGTGAGAGGCGATACCCGGACAAACTGGTACGGTCGGCGTGAACGCTTCCGATCTCAGGGTTGTGGGCGTCCTGATCCCCCCACCAGGCGGGCGAGGGCTGAATCGCCGGGAATCACCCTCGCGGGAAGACACCCTTGTCTACCCTGAGAGAGCCACGTAGGAAGGGCGGTGTCGCGTGGATCGCTGCGCGCTGTTCGTTGACGCCGGCTACTTGCTGGCAGACGGCGCGATGGCCGTCCACGGGACTCGCCATCGCGAGGCCGTCTCCTGGGACTATCCGGGCCTGCTGCAGCTCCTGACCAACCTGTCAAGAGAGCGCACGGGCCTGCCGCTCCTGCGCTGCTACTGGTACGAGGCGACCGTCGAGGGCCGCCGTACGCCGGAGCACGACGTGCTGGCGGACATCCCCGGGCTCAAGCTCCGCCTCGGCCGGATCCGGCCGGGCCGACGGGAGGGCGTGGACGCCCAGGTCCACCGCGACCTCATGACCCTGGCACGCAACAACGCGGTCTGCGACGCGGTCGTGGTCAGTGGCGACGAGGACCTCACCCAGGTGGTGAGCGACGCGCAGGACCTCGGCATCCGCGTGACCGTCATGCAGATCGCCGCCGACGGCGCATGGTCGGCGGCCCGCACCCTCCGGCAGGAGTGCGACGACCTCGTCGAGATCGCGAGCGGCCATCTCCGGCCGTACGTCACAATGCTCACGGGGGCGGACCCGGGCCCCGGTCTCGGCAACGGCCAGCCCCACGGCAACGGCCTCGTCCCTTACGGCAACGGTTCGCCGGCCAACGGGACCCACCTCAACGGCTCCCAGCAGAACGGGTCACAGCCGAACGGGACGCAGCACAACGGGGCACAGCACAACGGCAGCCAGTCGCCGGGAAGCCACTCTCCCGGCCTTCACGGCGGGGCGACCCCGGTGACGGGATCGCACGGCGCCCCCTCGCAGAGCGCCTCGTACGACCTGGGCGGCTCCGGCGAAATCTCGAACGTCACTCAGCCGCACGCCACGGGGACCCCCGGCACGGGCGCCCACAGCGGCGGATCCCACGGCACGGGCACCCCTGCGAGCGGCGCCCCCGGCAGCGGCGCCCACGGAGGCGGCGCCTCCGGGAACAGCACCCACAGAAGCGGCGCACAGGGAAGCGGCACTCAGGGCGCGGGCGCTCCCGGCATGGGCATCCACAGCATGGGCACTCCCGGCGCGGCCGCTCCCGGCATGGGCGTCCACGACACGGGTGCTCACGACACGGGCACTCACGACACCGGCGCCCGCGGCATGGGCACTCACGACACCGGCGCTCCTGGAGTAGGCGCTCACGACACGGGCGCCTACGGCGCGGGCACCCAGGGCGCGGGCAATCAGGGCACGGGCACTCAGGGCACGGGCACCCACGGCAACGGAGCGCACAGCGGCGGGCGGTCCTCCGCCGCCCACGCGCGTCGGGCCCTCCCCGCGCAGCCGTCCCCGCCGGTCTACAACGGCTACTCGCCCGAGCCCCCGCAGCCGCCCGTCCAGCCGTCCCAGCAGCAGCACCAGGCGCAGCCGCCCGCCAGCACCCCGCTGCCGGCTCCGCCGGCGTCCACCCCTCCGCCGCCTCCGCCCTCGGGAGTCCAGACGCCGCCGAGCAGCCCGGTGCAGAGCCAGTACGGCTCCGGCACCACCGGCTACTCGCCCTCCCAGCTGGGGCCGTACACGGGTCCGCAGCCCGCGCCGGTGCCGATCCACACGGGAGGCACCACGACGCTCGCCGAGGCGGTGAAGGCGGCCCACAAGGAGGGCCACGACTTCGGCGAGTCGGTCGCCAGGGACGCCCCCGCGCTCTGGCTGGAGGCCGTGCTCGCCCGCAAGCCCCGGATGCCGTCCGACCTGGAGGCCCGCCTGCTGCAGGGGTCCTCGCTGCCGATCGACTTCCTGCTGCACGACGAGGTCAGGCACGCCCTTCGCCGCGGTTTCTGGGACGCCCTGGAGCGCGCCCGCCGCTGACCCGGCCGTCCGCGCTCCCGCCCGAGGGCTTCGCCGCATGCCGGGTCACCGGCCGTGTCCGAGCCGCCGCGACCGAGCCGCCGCGACCGAGCCGGCCGTGCCCGAGCCGGCCATGTCCGGTACGCGGCGTCAGCCGAGGGCGTCGAAGCCGGCCCGCAGGTGGGCGACGCGCTCGCTCAACTCGTCGACGGCGCCGTTCAGGGGCGCGTCACCGGACTTGTCCGCCAGATCCCGCACCCGCCGTAGCTCGTCCTCCACGGCGGTGACGCGGCCGGACAGCTCGGCCAGCACGGAGGTGTGGTCGCCGCCCGGCAGCTCGTTCGACAGGCGTTCGCGCAGCAACGCCGCCTGCTCGGTGAGCCGCCGGTTCATCGTGTAGAGCTCCACGAACACGGCGACCTTGGCGCGCAGCACCCAGGGGTCGAACGGCTTGGTGAGGTAGTCCACCGCCCCGGCGGCGTACCCGCGGAAAGCGTAGTCGGGGGCGCTGTCGACCACGGTCAGGAAGATGATCGGGATGTTCCTGGTGCGCTCTCTCCGTTTGATGTGCGCGGCGGTCTCGAAGCCGTCCATGCCCGGCATGCGCACGTCGAGCAAAATCAGAGCGAAGTCGGTCGACAGGAGGGCCTTCAGCGCCTCCTCCCCGGACCGGGCCCGAATGGGCACGACGTCCAGCGAGCTGAGGATCGCTTCCAAAGCGATCAGGTTCTCCTCGCGGTCGTCGACCAGCAGGACCCTGGCGCGCTCAGGCATCGATCATGCCTCCTGGGAGTCTCGGGACTCGGGGGACTCAAGGGACGGCACGCCCCTCGTTCGTTCTGTGCCCCCGCGGCCGCGCATGAGCCATCCGCGCAGCCGTTCGAGCAGCCGGTCGACGTCGACGGGCTTGGGCACGTAATCGGAGGCGCCCGACGCGATGCTCTTCTCGCGGTCTCCCCGCATGACCTTCGCCGTCAGCGCGATGATCGGCAGGTCGGCGAACTGCGGCATCGTGCGGATCGCCGACGTCGTGGCCCAGCCGTCCATCTCGGGCATCATGATGTCCATCAGCACGAGCGCCACGTCCTCGTTGCGTTCGAGCTGCTCGATGCCCTCACGGCCGTTCTCGGCGTACACCACGGTCGCGCCGTGCCGTTCCAGCACGCTGGTCAGCGCGAAGACGTTGCGGATGTCGTCGTCCACGATGAGGATCTTCGCCCCGGACAGCGGGTCCTCCCCCTGCCAGTCGTGGCCGTCGACCAGCGGAGCGTACTGGGGGACGGGCAGGTCGGTCGGGAGGGGGATCTCCGGGAGGATGTCCTTGATGTGCAGTTCGGGCACCTCGTCCTCACGGACGTCCGGTTCCGTGGGCGTGGCGATCGCACCGCCGTCGGGCGCGGCGAGCGGCCCCGAGTAGTCCGGGGGCAGATACAGCGTGAACGTGCTGCCGTCCCCGGGGACGCTCTGGACGTGGATCTCGCCGCCGAGCAGGCGGGCGATCTCCCGGCAGATCGACAGGCCGAGGCCGGTGCCGCCGTACTTGCGGCTGGTCGTGCCGTCGGCCTGGCGGAACTGCTCGAAGATCACTTCGAGCTTGTCCGGCGCGATGCCGATGCCGGTGTCGACGACTCTGAAGGCCAGCATGTTCTCCGGCGAGCCCTGCAGCTTCTCGTCCACGTAGTTGACGTCGTCGGGCGCGAGGGTCACCTCCAGCCTGACCTGGCCTTCGTGGGTGAACTTCACCGCGTTGGACAGCAGATTGCGCAGCACCTGCTGCAGCCGCTGCTCGTCGCTGCTCAGGTCGTCGGGCACGGAGGGGTCGACCTGGACCGTGAACGACAGGCCCTTGTCCTGTGCGAGCGGCGCGAAGGTGGCCTCCATGTAGTCGACCAGCCCGGACAGCGACATCGTCTGCGGGTGGATGTCCATGCGGCCCGCCTCGACCTTGGTCAGGTCGAGGATGTCGTTGATCAGCTGGAGCAGCGCGGAACCGGCGTCGTGGATGGTCCGGGCGAACTCGACCTGCTGGGGGGTCAGGTTGCCCTCGTCGTTTTCCGTAAGCAGCTTGGCCAGCACGAGCAGGCTGTTCAGCGGGGTGCGCAGCTCGTGGGACATGTTCGCGAGGAACTCGGACTTGTACCGGGAGGACACCGCGAGCTGCTCGGCCCGCTCCTCCAGCGTCCGCCGGGCCTGCTCGATCTGGAAGTTCTGGATCTCGATGGCGCGGTTCTGCTTGGCCAGCAGCGCCGCCTTGTCCTCCAGCTCGGCGTTGGACCGGCGCAGCTCCTCCTGCTGGCGCTGCAGCTCGTCGGAGCGCTCCTGCAGCTCGATCGCGAGCCGCTGCGACTCGGTGAGCAGGTCCTCGGTCCGGGAGTTGGCCATAATCGTATTGATCGTGACCCCGATGGTCTCGACGAGCTGGGTGAGGAAGGCCAGGTGGACCTCGCTGAACTGGGTGAACGAGGCCATCTCCAGGACGCCGAGCACCTTGTTCTCGAAGAGGATCGGCAGCACGACGATCTGCGCCGGGTTCGACCGGCTGAGCCCGGTCTCGACCGTGATCGAGTCGACCGGCACGCCCTCGAGAATGATCTGCTCGGCCTCCAGCGCGGCCTGGCCGATGATGCCCTCGCCCAGCTCGAAGTTCGGCTTCGGGGCCGAGCCCGGCTGGATGCCGTACCCGGCGATCAGGTTGAGCCGGCCGCCGTCGTACAGGTAGCAGGCGCCGTGGCTGGCCGAGACGAGCGGGGTGAGCTCGCTCATGATGAGCCGCGCGACCTCCATCAGGTCGCGGTGCCCCTGCATCAGGCGGGAGATCCTGGCCAGGTTGGACTTGAGCCAGTCCTGCTCCTGGTTGGTCTTGGTCGTCTCGCGCAGCGTGGCGACCATCGTGTTGATGTTGTCCTTGAGCTGGGCCAGCTCGCCGGGCGCCTCGACCGTGATCGACCGGGTCAGGTCGCCGCGGGCGACCGCGCTGGTCACCTGGGCGATCGCGCGCACCTGGGTGGTGAGGTTGCCGGCCAGCTCGTTCACGCTCTCGGTGAGCCGCTTCCAGGTGCCCTCGACGCCCTCCACCCGGGCCTGGCCGCCGAGCTGGCCCTCCGAGCCCACCTCGCGGGCGACGCGGGTCACCTCGGAGGCGAACGACGACAGCTGGTCGACCATGGTGTTCATGGTGCTCTTGAGCTGAAGGATCTCGCCCTGGGCGTCCACGTCGATCTTGCGGGTGAGGTCGCCGTTGGCGACGGCGGTGGTCACCTGGGCGATGTTGCGCACCTGGTAGGTGAAGTTGCTGGCCATCGAGTTGACGTTGTCGGTGAGGTCCTTCCAGACGCCCGAGACGCCGGGGACGCGCGCCTGGCCGCCCAGCCGTCCCTCGGTGCCGACCTCGCGGGCCACCCGGGTCACCTCGTCGGCGAAGGCGGACAGCTGGTCCACCATCGTGTTCATCGTGTCCTTGAGCTCCAGGATCTCGCCCTGGGCGTCCACGGTGATCTTCTTCGACAGGTTGCCCTGCGCCACGGCGGTGGAGACGACGGCGATCTGACGGATCTGCGACGTCAGGTTGTTCGCCATGAAGTTGACGTTGTCGGTGAGGTCCTTCCAGATGCCCGACACGCCGCGCACCTGCGCCTGGCCGCCCAGCCGTCCCTCGGTGCCGACCTCGCGGGCGACGCGGGTCACCTCGGAGGCGAACGACGACAGCTGGTCGACCATGGTGTTCATGGTGCTCTTGAGTTCGAGCATCTCGCCCTGGGCGTCGACGTCGATCTTGCGGGTGAAGTCGCCGTTGGCGACGGCGGTGGTCACCTGGGCGATGTTGCGCACCTGGTAGGTCAGGTTGTTGGCCATCGAGTTGACGTTGTCGGTGAGGTCCTTCCAGACGCCCGACACGCCCTTCACCTCGGCGCGGCCGCCCAGCTTGCCCTCGGTGCCGACCTCGCGGGCGACGCGGGTCACCTCGTCGGCGAAGGCGGACAGCTGGTCCACCATCGTGTTGAGGGTCTCCTTGAGCTCCAGGATCTCGCCCTGGGCGTCCACGGTGATCTTCTTGGTCAGGTTGCCCTGCGCGACGGCGGTGGAGACGACCGCGATCTGGCGCACCTGGGAGGTCAGGTTGTTCGCCATGAAGTTGACGTTGTCGGTGAGGTCCTTCCAGACCCCCGACACGCCGCGCACCTGCGCCTGGCCGCCCAGCTGGCCTTCGGTGCCGACCTCGCGGGCCACCCGGGTGACCTCCTCGGCGAAGGCGGAGAGCTGGTCGACCATCGTGTTGACGGTGTGCTTCAGCTCCAGCATCTCGCCGACGGCGTCGACGGTGACCTTGCGGCTCAGGTCGCCCCGCGCGACCCCGGTCGTCACCTCGGCGATGTCGCGGACCTGTGCGGAGACGCGGTCGGACATGGTGTTGACGGCCTCGGTGAGATCGCGCCAGCTTCCCGACATGCCGCGCAGGTTGGCCCGGCCACCCAGCTTGCCCTCGGTGCCGAGGTCGCGGGTGACCCGCGTCACCTCCGAGGTGAACAGAGAGAGCTGGTCGACCATGCCGTTGATGGCCTTGCCCAGGCGGCGCACCTCGCCCCGGGCCGCGCGGTCCACGTCGATCCGGCGGGACAGGTCGCCCTTGGCCACCGCGTCGATGACGTCGGCGGCGCCGCTGACCGGCGTCACGATGGCGTCGATGAGGTCGTTGACCGAGCCCACGCTCTCCGCCCACGCGCCGACGCCCGGCCCGGGGCTCAGCCGTTCGGTGAAACGGCCCTCCTTGACGATCTCGCGGCGCACCCGGGCGAGCTCGTTGGCGAGGTGTTCGCGCCGGTCCGCCACCTCGTTGAGCAGCAGCCGGATCTCGCTGAGGACTCCCGGCGGGGCGTGGGAGACGCGACGGCGAAAGTCGCCGTCGCGCCATGTGATAAGCGTCTCCAGGAACGGCACGAGATCGGATTCGCGATAGACCCGTTCGGTCCCGGCCAGCTCGGCGTTGGCGGGCGACATTTAGCCTCCTTTACCCCGACGGGGCTGACGCGACCAAGGCGTTGGGCCTCGTACGGCCTGTCCAGCCGCGGACTCCATGCCAGTCTGTCACGTTCCGTGGGGTGCGGGGCCCCTTGCTTGACCCGAAGTCAGCAGGAAGTGTGGTAAGCACAATGGTGGTGGCAACTACCCCAAGAGCCGTCCTCGCCGCGTCCTTCGCGCCGGGTGAGACGGCCGTGTCCGAAGTGAAGCGGTTCACCCGTGAGGTGATGACGGCGTGGGCCGCGATGTCGGTGTACCCCGAGGCGGAGCGTCTGGTGCGGGAACTGGTCGCGGACGCGGTCGGCGCGCCCTTCGAGGTCGTGTGGCTCCACCACGGCGAGTCCGTCCAGGTGGAGGTGCGGGAGAAGACGGACGGTCATCATGACTTCGGGCCGCCCGCCGACGCCGTCACGTGGGGTGTCACGTTCACCTCGTCGCTGCGCACCCGCTGGGCCCGGCTGGAACTTCCGGGCGGGGAGCCGGTGCAGAGCGACGAGTGGCTGCTGGAGGCCGCGCACGGCCCGGGCTGGCTGGGCTTCCTCGCCGACGCGAGCGACCTGCTCGCGGGCACGCTCAACCCGGAGATGGTCCCGGCGATCATCGCGCAGATCGTGGTGCCCCGCCTGGCGAGCTGGTGCGCCGTCTACACCGACCAGGACGGGCTGGGGGAGCTGCGGCCCGCCTACCTCTGGCACGCGGACGAGACCCAGATCGACACCATGCGCGACGAGCTGGAGGAGATCGCGCTGCCGGCGGACGACGACCCCGCCGTGCTGCCGATGAGCGACTGGCAGGCGCTGGCCTACCCGCTGACCGCGCGGGGGCGGCGGCTCGGCGTGATGTGCCTCGGCCGGCGCGACCGCTTCCCCGACGAGGCCATGCAGATCGCCGAGGACCTGAGCAGGCGCGCCGCGCTCGCGCTCGACAACGCCCGCCTGTACGCGCAGCAGGCGGCCGCCAACCGGGCGCTGCAGCGCAGCCTCCTGCCGCCCGACGAGCCCACGACCCCCGGGCTCGACTTCCACGTCATCTACGAGCCGGCCGGGGAGAACAACGAGGTCGGCGGAGACTTCTACGACCTGTTCCCGATCGCGGACGGGGTCTGGCGCTTCGCGATCGGCGACGTCTGCGGCACCGGGCCCGAGGCCGCCGCGGTCACCGGCCTGGCCCGGCACACGCTGCGGCTGCTCGCCCGCGAGGGGTACGGCGTGGCCGCCGTCGTGGGCCGGCTCAACCAGGCCATCCTGGAGGAGGGGGAGCGCGCCCGCTTCCTGACGCTGCTGCACGGCCAGATCACGGTCGTGCCGGAGGGCCTCGACATCCGCCTCGTCTCGGCCGGGCATCCGGAGGCACTGCGGCTGCGGCCGAACGGCGTCGTGGAGGTCGTCGCGTCGCCGCAGTCGCTGCTCGGCGTGTTCCCCGAGGCGAAGTTCCAGGAGGACAACCTGCGGCTCACCCCCGGTGACGTGCTCCTGGGCGTGACCGACGGGGTGACGGAGCGGCGGTCGGGCGACCGGCTGCTCGACGACGACGGCGGCCTGGCCATGCTGCTGGCGGAGTGCGCCGATCTGTCCGCCCGCGCGGTGGCCGAGCGCATCCGCCGGGCCGTCCAGGACTTCGCGCCCGAGCCGAGCGCCGACGACCTGGCCATCCTCGTCCTGCGCGCGCCTTAGCCGGCACAGCCCAGGGTGCGGACGGCGAAGTCGATCGACGCGGCCATCCGGTGCACCCGCTCCTCCACCGTCGACGTGCCCGGTCCGGTGCCGTACCGGTAGACCGACGCCTCCCTGCCGTGGTCCGCCAGGGCCCGCACGTAGCGGTCGACCTGCCGCTGCGGGCAGCGCGGGTCGTTCGCACCCGTGAGGATCAGCAGCGGCGCCTCCACCATGTCGGCGTAGGTGATCGGGGAGGACGCGGCGTACCGCTCGGGCACCTCGGCCGGGGAGCCGCCCAGCAGCGCCCGGTGCGCGGCACGCAGGCAGTCGGCCTCGTCCTCGTACGCCGCCGCGTGGTCGGCGATCGGCGCGGCGGCGATCCCCGCCGTCCATGACTTCGGCTGGGTGCCGAGCGCCAGCAGGGTCAGGTAGCCGCCCCACGCCGTGCCGGCGAGCACGAGGCGGTCGGGGTCGGCGATGCCGTGCTCCACCGCCCATTCGCGCACCGCCGCCACGTCGGCCAGCTCGATGTGGCCGACGTCGCCGCGCAGGGCGTCGCGCCAGGCCGAGCCGTACCCGTCCGAGCCCCGGTGGTTCACCCTGATCACCGCGAAGCCGCTGTCGACCCACGCCGCGACCTGCGGCTGGAACGAGTCGTCGTCCTGGCCGCGAGGGCCGCCGCAGAACCCCGGCAGCACGCTGCGCAGGAGGAACACCGTCGGGTAGGGCGCGGCCACCCGCTCCGGCCGGGAGACGAGGGCGTGGATGCGCCCGCCGGGGCCCTCCACGTCGATGTCCTCCAGCGGCACGGACGGCGGCGGTGTGCGCCCCGGGCTGAAGACCACGTGGCCGTTGCTCGACTTGACGACCGGAGGGTGGGAGGCGCTCGACCAGGAGTACTCGACGGTGCCGTCGGGGCGCGGCGCGGCCGCCTCGATCACCCCGTGCGGGCTCTCGATCGGGGTGAGGCCGCCTCCGGCGAGGTCGTAGCGGAGCAGTTCCGTGCGTCCCCGCTGGGTGTGGATGATGAGCAGCGCCCGGCCGTCGTCGTACCAGTCCGCGGAGATCTCGCCGCGCACCCGCAGCCAGATCTCCCGCTGCTCGCCGGTGATCGGGTCCCACACGAGCGGTTCGCGGCGGCCCCGGCGCTCGTGCAGGACGAGCAGGCGCCGGTCGCCGGGGACGGGGGCGAATCTGCCGCCGGTCACGCCCCTGCCCGGTCCGTCGTTCAGCTCGGCGACCGTCGAGCCGTTCGCCCTGATGACCCGCAGGGCCGGGTGCAGGACGTCGCCGTGCTCGCTGTGGTTGACGGCGATGAGCGAGCCGTCGAGCGACATGTCCGCGACCGCGGCGTACTCGTCGTGGCGATACAGCGCGACCGGCTCGCTTCCCGGCCTGGCCAGCAGGATCTCGAAGCCGTCCCGGGAGGAGCGGCCGACGGCCGCGGCGCCGTCGGAGGCGAGCGCGAGCCCGCAGGGGTGGCCGGGCGGCATCGCCAGGGGCTCGTCCGGGCCGCCGCCGAACGGCTGGCGCGACCAGACGCCGTGTCCGTCCTCGTGTCCGTCGCCGTCCGGGTCCCCGCGTACGTCACCGAACCACCAGATCCACTGGCCGGTGGGGTCGATCGCGCCATACCGGGTGCCGTGGGGGCGGTCGGTGACCTGGCGGGTCTGGCCGCTCGCCCGGTCCCAGGCGTAGATCTCCCAGGAGCCGGACGCGGTGCCGCAGTAGACGGCTCGCTGCGGCGCCTGGCGCGCCCATGTGGGCAGGGTCACCCGCGGTGCCCGGAACCTGGCCTGCCAGCGTTCCTCGGCCTTCATACCGGCCCTCCCCTGCCCAGCTACGGGGTCGGGTTCAGTATGTCCCGCCAGTCGCGACAATGCCTCACAAATGGGCGATGTCGGGCTGTGAGTTCGGCGGCGCGCCCGTCAGGACAGGTCCAAACCGGCGAGCTGGGCGCGGCTCGCCACGTTGAGCTTCGGAAACGCCCGGTAGAGGTGGTAGCTGACGGTCTTCGGGCTGAGGAACAACTGCGCGCCGATCTCCCGGTTGGTCATGCCCTTGGCGGCCAGCCGCACGATCTGCAGCTCCTGCGGGGACAGCGCGGGCAGCGCTTCCGCCCGCGCGACCGGAGAGCTGGTGTCACCGGTGGCGCGCAGCTCGCCGCGGGCGCGCTCGGCCCACGGATGGGCGCCCAGCCGCTCGAAGGTCTCCCACGCCGCCCGCAGGTGCGGCCGGGCGCTGCCCTTGTCGCGCTCCCTGCGCAGGCGCTCCCCGAAGGCGAGCCTCGTGCGGGCCGCCTCCCAGGGACGGCCGCTGCCGGCGTGGAGCCGTACGGCGGCGTCGAAGTCCTCGCGGGCCCGCTCCCAGTCGGGTTCGAGCAGGGCCCGGCAGCGGTGCAGGACGGCCAGCGCCCAGTCCTGCCCCGAGGCCGTCGCCCACTCCTCGAACCGGCGCATCGGCTCGCGCGCGGGCAGCCCGAGGCGTACGGCCGCCTCGATCTGGTCGGGGGCGAAGTAGACGGCCTGGATCTGGTGGCGTACCGGGCCGGTCATGGCGGCGTCGAGCCGGTCGAGAGCCTCGGCGAACCGGCCCTGGCCGAGGTCGAGCAGGGCCAGCGCCCACTCGGCCCACGCCAGGCCGTTGACGATGTGGTTGGCGTCGAAGCGGTCGCGTGATCGGGCGGCCAGCTCGGCGCATCGGTCCGCCTCTCCACGTATGGCCGCCAGCCAGGCCAGCGTGCCCTCCAGGTAGCCCGCCCGGTTGCGCTGCCCGGTGCCGGAGGTGAGCCGCAGCCCCTCGGCCGCGGTGGCCTCGGCGTCCCTGAACCTGCCCAGATACAGCTCGGCGGCGGCGAGCGTGACGTGGACCAGGGGGAGTTTGCCGAGGTCTCCCGCGGCCCGGCATTCCGCGGCCATGGCGGCCGAGATGTCGTGTCCGGTCCTGAAGTCGCCGACGAGAGGGGCGACGAAAGCCGCGTTGATCCGGAACGTGTGCGCGCCGGAGGCGATCCGGCCGCCCCTGGCGACCATGTCGCGCATGATGGGCAGGCCCTCCGCCGGTCCGTGCCGCAGCAGCACGGCCGCGCCGGTCACGGCCTGGACGGCGGGGTCGAGGCCGTCCTCCGGACGCAGGCCGAGCGCGTGCAGGCGGCCGGCCGCCTCGGCGACCCTGGCCGGGTCGCTGAGCTGCCACGCGTTGCGCGCGGCGTCGGTCAGCATGAGCCCGGCCGCGATCCGGTCCTGCCGCGCCTGCCCGTCCGCGTCGTCGGCGTCGTCCGTGTCCTCTGTGCTCGCCGTCGCGAGTGCCGTCAGCTCTTCCGCGCCCGCGATCAGCAGGTCGTGGGCCAGGTGCGGGGCGCCCTCGTCGAACGCGATCCTGGCGCGCAACTCACGCAGCCGGGCGCGGGAACGGGGGTCGGTGACCAGCGCGGCGGCGCGCCCGACCAGCTCCTTGGCCCGGCCGGCCTGGCCCGCGTCGGCGGCGGCGACGGCGGCCTCGGTCAGTCGCCGCGCCTTGAGCGCGTGGTCCTCGGTGAGCTCGGCGGCCCGTTCGAGCGCGGCGCAGGCCCCGGCGTTGCCGTCGCGCTCCCTGGCCCGTCGTGCGGCCTGCTCCAGCGCCAGCGCGGCCGTCTCGTCGGGGCCGGTGGCCGCGGCGGCCAGGTGCCAGGCCCGCCGGTCGGGCTGATGCGCGAGCAGCCTCGCCAGGATCGCGTGGACCTCCAGCCGCAGGTCGTAGGTGCCGTGCCGGAAGGCCGCCGCGCGCATGAGGGGGTGGGTGAAGGCCACCCGCCGGCCGTCGATCCCGACCAGGCCGGACTTCTCGGCCAGGCCCAGTGCGGCGGGCGCGATCCCCAGCTCCCGGCCCGCCCGTGCGATCACGTCCAGGTCGCCGCCGTCGGTCAGCGCGGTGACCAGCAGCGCCTTCTGGGCGTCCGCGGGAAGTTCGGCGATGCGGGCCTCGTACGCCTGCTGGATGCGGGCGGGCAGCGGCAGCGGGCTCCGGTCGTAGACGGGCAGGTCCGTACGCGGGAGTTCGAGCAGGGCGAGCGGGTTGCCGCAGCTCTCCTCGATGAGGCGGTCGCGGGCGCCGGGAGCGAGCCCGGGGGCGGCGTGATCGAGCAGCGCGGCGGCGCTGCCGGCGTCGAGGCCCGGCAGCCGGTGCTCGGGCAGGCCCGAGGGGTCGAAGCCGTCGCGCGCGGCGAAGATCATGACGATGCCCTCGGCGTGCAGGCGGTGGGCCGCGAACCGCAGTGCCTGCGCCGACTCCTGGTCGAGCCACTGCGCGTCGTCGACCAGGCACAGCAGCGGCCCGCCCTCGGCCAGCTCCGCCAGCAGCGACAGGACGGCCAGGCCCACCAGGAGCCGGCTGGTCACCGGGGCCAGGCCGAAGGCGCCGCGCAGGGCGGCCGCCTGCGGCTCGGGCAGCGCGTCCAGCCGGTCGAGCCCGCGCCCGAGCAGCAGGTGGAGCGAGGCGAACGGGATCTCGGCCTCGGTCTCGACGCCGACGCCGCGCAGCACGCGCATGTCCTCCGCGCATTCCGCCGCGTAGGCCAGCAGCGACGTCTTGCCGATGCCCGGATCGCCTCCGACCACGAGCACGCCGGAGCGTCCGGCACGCGCCCGGTCGAGCAGGCCGTCGATCACCGCCTGATCGCTCGCACGCCCCCACAGCACGCCGGAATCCTAGTGCCCCCGATCGTTCCGCCCGGTCCGGCGGCTCGGGGAGGATGCGGCCGGGGCCCTTCCGGTGACAGCACCGGTCATGTGTCCGATACCCCCCGGACATCGGCGTTCGTAGCGTTCACAAGGTGAACACCACGCACGCGGTCGATCTCATCGGGGTCACCAAACACTACGCACACGGCGTCACGGCGCTGGACGACGTCACGATCGGCTTCGGGGCCGGCACGTTCACGGCCGTGATGGGGCCATCGGGGTCGGGCAAGTCGACGCTGCTGCAGTGCGCGGCCGGGCTGGACCGGCCCAGCGCGGGACGGGTGGTCGTGGACGGCCGCGACCTGGCCGCACTCGGCGACCGGAAGCTGACGTTGCTGCGCAGGGACCGTATCGGCTTCGTGTTCCAGTCGTTCAACCTGCTGCCCTCGCTCACCGCGGAGCAGAACATCGGCCTGCCGCTGCGGCTCGCCGGGCGGCGCCCCGACCGGGAGCTGGTGCGGCAGAGCCTGGCCGCCGTGGGCCTGGCCGAGCGCGCCGGGCACCGGCCCGCCGAGATGTCGGGCGGGCAGCAGCAGCGGGTGTCCATCGCGCGGGCGCTCGTCACCCGCCCCGCCGTGCTCTTCGCCGACGAGCCGACCGGCGCCCTCGACGCCAACACCAGCCGCGACGTGCTGCACCTGCTGCGCACGCTGGTGGACCGGCAGGCCCAGACGATCGTCATGGTCACCCACGACGCCGTGGCGGCCTCGTACGCCGACCGGGTCGTGTTCCTGGCCGACGGCCGCGTGTTCGGCGAGCTGCACGAGCCCACCGCCGAACTGGTCGCCACCCGGATGCTGCAGTTGGAGGCGTCGTGCTGAGGATCGCCTGGTCCACGCTGCGTACGCGCTGGATCTCCTTCGCGGGCACCTTCGCCGCGCTGGCGCTGGGCGCCGCGTTGATCGCCGCGCTCGGCCAGGTGCTGGCCTCCAGCGTCACGTCGCCGCCGCGCGGACCGCAGCGGTACGCCGCCGCGCCCGTCGTGGTCGTGCCCGACGAGAGGCTCACCGTGGACACCTGGCGGGGCGGCAGCAGCGCGCCCCTGGCCGAACCGCGCGGCCTCGGGGACGATCTCGTCGCCCGCTTCCCCGGCGCGGTGGTGGACCGCGTCTTCCCCGCGCGGCTCTCGGACGGGCCGCCGTCGGTGGGCAGGCCCTGGTCGGCCGCCCGTACGGCCCCGCAGCCGCTCGTCGCGGGCCGCGCGCCCTCGGGGGACGCCGAGATCGCGATCAGCGCCGGGACGCAGCCCGAGCGGCGGGGGACCTCCACCGGGGCGCGGGCACTGGTCGGGATGCGGGTGCCTGTGGTGACCGCGACCGGGATCGAGACGTATCGCGTGGTGGGCGTCACGACGGCGGGGCCGCAGCCCACCGTGTTCTTCGCCGACGCGCACGCCGCCCGGCTGTCGCCGCGGGTGGACGCGCTCGCGCTGTGGCAACCCGCCGCCGAGGTGACCAAGGCGGTGGCGGGGGCGGCCCGGGTGCTGACCGGGCAGGACCGGGCGCTGGCCGATCCGTCCCGGGAGGCCGACGAGCGGGCACGCAACAACACCAACACGATCGTCGGCATCGCCGCCGGGTTCGCCGCCTTCATCGCGATTTTCGTGGTCTCGTCCACGTTCGCGTTCGCGGTGGGGCAGCGGCGGCGCGAGTTCGCCCTGCTACGGACCATCGGCGCGACCGCGGGCCAGATCAGGCGGATGATGTACGGCGAGGCGGTCCTCGTCGCGGTGGCCGCCTCCGCGGTCGGCGCGTTCCTCGGCCCGTCGGCCACCCGGCCGATCCTCGACCGGCTGGCCGCGCTCGGGATGGCGTCGGAGTGGCTGACCCCCTCGCGGTCGTCCGTGCCCGCCTGGGTGGCCTTCGGCACCGGAGTGCTGGTCGCGCTGGCCGGCGTGGTCGCGGCCGCGCGGCGGGCCGGGCGGGTGCGACCCGCCGAGGCGCTGCGCGAGGCGGCGGTGGAACCCCGTGCGATGACCCGGGGCCGGTGGATCGCCGGGTTGGGCTTGCTGGGCACGGCGCTGGTCAGCATGGCGGTGAACGCGGTCGGCGATCCGGGGTCGGCCACGAACAACAAGACCTTCATGCCGATCGTCATGCTGCTCATCGCCGCGCTGGGCCTGCTCGCGCCGGTCTTCGTGCGGCCCGTCACCCGGCTGCTCGTCGCGCCGCTGGAGCGGCTGCGCGGCGCCGGCGGCGTCGTGGTCGCGGGCGGGACGGCGGCCTCGGCCGGGCGGACCGCCGCCACGGCCGCGCCCGTCCTGGTCACCGTGGCGCTGGCGGCCTCGCTGCTGGGCGGGGCGGCGATGACCGACGCCGCCAAGTCGGCGCTGCAGACCCGGCCGGTGCGCGCCGCCTACCTGGTGCTCCCCGAGGGGGACGCCGGACTGGACCGGCAACTCGTCCAGCGGCTGCGGGCCATCCCCGGCGCGGACGTCGCCACCGAGACCGGGACCAGCGTGTACACCCTCGAAGGCGACACCCAGCTCATCCGGAGGCCCGCCCAGGCCGTCGAGCCGGGCACGCTGTCCACGGCGCTGTCGGTCCCGCTGGTCGCCGGATCGACGGCCGGGCTGCACGACGACACGATCGTCGTCTCCCGCACCTGGGAGCTCCGCCTGGGGCAGCGGGTGCGCATGTGGCGCGCCGACGGCAGCCCGGTCACACTGACGGTGACCGGCGTGCTCGGGGACGATTCGCCCGCCGACGCCTACGTCACGCCCGCCCACGCCTTCTCCGCCCTGCCCTCGGTCGCGTACGTGACGCCACGTCCCGGCGCCTCGGCCCCGGCCGTGCGGGCCGCACTGGAGGATGCAGTACGCGGCCACAACGCCCGCGCGGTGAGCAGGGCGGAGTGGGTGCGGGAGTCCGGGGACCGGCAGGCGTCGGCCAGCCGGCTCGGCCTGCTGGCCGTGCTGGGGATCATGCTCTGCTACACCGTGATCGCGCTGGTCAACACGCTGCTGATGGCGGCCTCCGACCGGGCGGCGGAGCGGGGCGGCCTGCGGCTGCTGGGCGCGACGCGCGCGCAGGTGCTGCGGTATGTCGTGGCGGAGGCGCTGGCGGTCGTGGCGGTCGGGGTGGTGCTGGGCTTCGCGGCCACGGCGCTCGGCCTGCTGGGGCTGGAGGCGGCCCTGCTGCGCCTGGCCGGGCTCTTCGCCTTCGACGTGCCGTGGCGGCCGGTCGCCGTGGTGATCGCGATCTGCTTCCTGCTGGGGGCGGCCGCGGCGGTCGTCCCCGCGATCCGCACCATCCGCACCATCCGCACCACGGGCGTGGCGATCCCCCGCGCGTGACCGGTGCTACGCGGTCAGGACGAGGCGGTCCAGCGGGTGATGTGGAAGGACGCGGTCACCGGCACCGGGTCGGGCAGCGCATCGATCTTCGCGGCCAGTTCCTCCGGGCGCGTGTGCCAGGCGCTCGGGCCCATGCCGACCACCGCCCCGACCTCGTCGTGGCCGAGGGAGAGCGCGACCTCCTCGGTCTCCTCCCCGACGCGGGCGAACCGGCCGCCCAGGGCGTCCTCAAGGCGGCGGTCCTTGTCCTCGTCCACGCTCAGCAGGCCGAGCCGTTCGACGAGCGGGCTCAGGTGGCCGGGGCCGGGTGTGACGACGACCAGGGAGCCGCCCGGCCGCAGCACCCGGGCGAACTCCTCAGCGTTGCGCGGCGCGAAGACGTTGAGCAGCACGTCCACGCGGTCGTCGCCGACAGGGATCGGCCGCCACACGTCCGCCACGACGGCGCCGATGCGGGGATGCGCGCGGGCGGCCCGTTTCAGGGCGTGCTTGGACACGTCGAGCGCGATGCCCGCCGCGGCGTCGCCGAGCGCCGCGGCCAGGTAGTAGCCGGTGCCCGCCCCGGCGTCGGCGACCACGGCGGCGCCCTCGCACAGCCGGGCGAGGCGGCCGGCCAGCGGGGCGTAGTGGCCCGCCTCAAGGAAGCGCGCCCGCGCGGCCACCATGGCGGGCGTGTCGGCCGTGCCGGCCGGGCGGGTGAGCATGTTCACGTATCCCTGCCGCGCCACGTCGAAGGAGTGGCCGTGCGCGCATCTGACCGACCCCTCGGCCAGGTGGACCGCCGTACGGCAGGCCGGGCAGACGAGGTGGTCGATGACGTCGGCGAGCACCCGTCCATCATCCACCCCGAGCGGAGTGCGAACCGGTGGCAAGCCGACTGCAGGAGCACGGCAAGCCGGCGGAGGTTCCATGGACGCGCAAGGCATTTTCCCAGGGGGAGACCGAGATGACCCGCACCCGCCGCCGCTGCCCGCGCTGCCGTACCGAGCTCGACGAGGGCCCGATCCTCTACCGCTGCGCCCACTGCGAGCGCGCCGTCTACGCCGCCGACCTCGACGTCGACTACGCCCCCGTCGCGGCCGCCGCCCGCTGAACGACGACCGGACCTAGGGTGGTGCGATGCCGCATCATGAGCCGAGAATCGTGTCCGGTGTCGAGATCGTCCCGCTCTGCGATGCCGTGGGGCCGATGAAGGATCCGGTCCGCAAGCCGCTGCCCGAGATGTTCGCCGGTGCCACGTTCGAGCCCGGCGAGGAGTGGGTGCTGCACTTCCACTGCTACCTGCTGCGGGCGGCGGGCCGTACGGTCCTGGTGGACGCCGGGATCGGCGGCGCGGACTCGCTCGCGACCTGGGCGCCGCTGCCCGGCCGCCTCATCGCGGAACTGGCCGCCACCGGGACCGCGCCGGAGGACGTGGACGTCGTGGTGCTGACCCACCTGCACAGCGACCACATGGGCGGCGCGGTCGTGGACGGCGCTCCCGCCTTCCCGAACGCCCGCCATGTGGTGCAGCGAGCGGAGGCCGAGTGGGCCGCCGGCCCGGTGCGCGAGCTGATCCTCGATCCCCTGCGCGACCTGCTCGACGTCATCGACGGCGACGCGGAGCCCGTGCCCGGCGTCCGGGTGCTGCACGCGCCCGGCCACACGCCCGGCCACCAGATCGTCGAGGCGGGAGACGTCGTCATGAGCGGCGACGTCCTGCACCACCCCGTCCAACTG
Source organism: Microbispora rosea (assembly GCF_044460045.1). NCBI lineage: Bacteria > Bacillati > Actinomycetota > Actinomycetes > Streptosporangiales > Streptosporangiaceae > Microbispora > Microbispora rosea. Next base: position 968,758 of record NZ_JBITJO010000001.1, read on the forward strand.
GCCGACCCGACGATCCGCTACGTGTACGACGAGGACCCCGACCTCGCCGTACGGACGCGCACGGACATCCTCGCCCGCGCCGTCGTCCTCGCCCCCTCCCACTTCCCCGACCCTTTCGTTCACATGAAGTAATCACCCGGTCGCTCTTCGCTCATCTTTCTTGTTAAGCGCCGAGCTCATCAGGACCCCGACGATCCTGGACGAAAACCGGTGTCCCCCGTCACGAAGGGCGACGACCTCGACGGCTTCGACTGTGGTTCTCCCGCGCAGAGCGAGTGGCTTACGCGTCACGCGCTACAGGCGCACGCGAGCGGGGGACGTCGCGTCTACGTCGTCCGCGGCATGGGGTGCGGCAAGGTGGCGGGTTACTACGCTCTCGCGGCCGGGAGCGTCACTCCGGGTGAGGCTCCCGCACGGCTGCTCAAGGGAGCCGGTCGTCACGCGCAACCGGTGGTGATCCTGGCCCGGCTGGGCGTGGACAGAGCCGCACAGGGCATCGGGCTGGGACGGGCGCTCGTGGCGGACGCTCTCCGGAGGGTGGCGCGGGTAGCGGACCAGATCGGAGTTCGAGCCCTGCTCATCCACTGTGAGAGCGAGACGGCGCGGGCCTTCTGTCTGCGGCTCGCCGCGTTCGAGCAGAGCCCGAGCGACCCGCTGCACCTCCTCCCCCTCCTGCTGCTGATGAAGGACCTGCGGCGGGCAGCCCCCGGCGGTGCGTGGGATGAAGATAGGTATGATCCCCGGCTTCACGGAAGCGGTTGACGTGGAGAGCAGCCGCGACAGCGGGCAATCGAACACCCTCTGAGGCCTTCGATACGCTTGTCCGGAGAGGGGGTTCTGCGATGTCCGACGTCGTGGACCGCATGCTCGCCGCGATGAACGCCCATGACCTCGACGCTGTGTTGCGCTGCTTCGCGCCGGGCGCGGTGGTGGTCGGGCCGGAGATGGAGGCGGGAGACCCGGAGGAGATCGGTTCCTACATCCTGCAGATGTGGGAGGGATTTCCGGACCTGCGGTTCACGCTCTGGGGGAAGGTCAGCCACGGTGACGCGCTGGCGACCGAGATGCAGGCCGCGGGGACCCATCGGGGACCGTACCTGATCGCCGACGGACAGGTCCTGCCGCCGACGGGACGGTTCACCTCTGTGCGCAGCTCCTGGTTCTGGCACCTGGCGGACGACCTGGTCGTCAGCCAGCGCTACTACTACGACCAGTTGGAGCTGTACACGCAGCTCGGGCTGCGCATGCCGCTGACCTTCGGCACGACCGGCTAGCGCCGGCGGGTCTCCTCACGCACGAGACGATCGACTCCCGCGCCCTCCGGCGAGGGGCCGCGAGTTCAGGGCCGGGTCGCGCCGGCCGTGGCCGGATTCGAGGGATCCGTGTCCCATACGACGGCGATGGATCGCCCTGCCCAGCGCATTGATGCCAGGTGTCCTCACCCGTTCACCAGGAGACCATCGCATGCGTCCTGTCGATCACCCCGGCGCCGTCGCCGAATCCCCCGCGCCCGTCGGCGCGTCACCTACCCGGCACGCCCTCACCGCGCTCGGCCTGGCCGCGGGCCCGGTCGTCGCGCTCGGCTTCACCCGCTTCGCCTACGCTCTGCTGCTCCCTGTGATGCACGAGCGGCTCCATTGGTCGTACGCACAGGCCGGCGGCATGAACACGGCCAACGCGCTGGGATACATCATCGGCGCGGCCACGGCCGCCGTCTGGGCGCGGCGGCTGGGCAACCGGGCCGCGTTCCTGTGGGGCCTCGCGGTGAGCGCGCTGTCCCTGTGCGCGACGGCGGCCACGGCGAACTTCCCCGCGCTGCTCGCCTTGCGCTTCGTGGGGGGATTCACCACGGCGGTCGCGTTCGTGGTCGGTTCCGTTCTCGCCTCGCGTGTCGCGACCGGCGCCGGTCGCGGCCGTGCCGCGCTGCCGGTCGCGATCTACATGGCGGGCGTCGGCGTGGGCGTGGTGATCTCCGGGCTCGTCGTGCCGGCCGCGCTGTCGGCGGGGCAGGACGCGGGCTGGCGGCTCGGCTGGCTGCTGATGGGCCTCGCCTCGGTCGCCGCCCTGCTGCCCGCCTGGCTCGGCGCCCGCGCGGTCGCGGAGCCCACCGGTCCGCACGCGGCCCTGCTCACCGCCGGTCAGGTGCGTCGCCTCGCCCCCACGCTGGCCTGGTACGTGCTCTTCGGAGCCGGATACGTCAGCTACATGACGTTCGCGGTCGCACTGCTGCGCAGCCAGGGGCTGGGCTCCTCGATCGTCGCCGTGTTCTTCGTCGTGCTCGGTGCGGCCTCGGCGGTCGCCACGCTGACGGTGTGGGGCCACCTCGCGGGGCGGCTGCGCGGCGGGCACGCCCCCGCCCTCGTCGCCGCGCTGGTCTTCCTCGGCGTGCTGCCCGTGCTGATCATGACCCCTGGACCGGCCGCCGCGCTGCTGTCGGCCGTCGTCTTCGGCGCGAGCTTCATGGCCGGACCCACGGCCGCCACCGTGATCGCCCGGCGGATGCTCCCCGCGCACGGCTGGACGGCGGGCATCGCGCTGCTGACGGTGGCCTTCTCGCTGGGCCAGGCCGTCGGCCCCCTATTGTCTGGACTGCTGTCCGACAGCCAGGGCGGCATCGCCAGGGGCCTGTGGCTGTCGGCCGGTCTGCTTGTTCTCGCCGCCGTCGCCGCTCTGTTCCAGCGCGAGCACTCCCCGTCCTGATCACGTCTCACACTCTGGAGAAACTCCATGTACACCCGCATTCTCGCCGCGATCGACGGCTCCGACCGGGCCGACCGCGTCATCCAGGCCGTCACCGATCTCGCCCGCCTCACCGGCGCGGCGGTCCACGTCCTCCACGCCGAGGAGAGCGAGGCCGTGTATGACCAGGTGGTCGCGTTGGAGGACGACGCCACGGCCCGCGCGGTGGTCGACCAGGCCCTCGCCCCGTTGCGCGCCGCCGGAATCGAGGCGGACGGTGAGGTGGTGAACGTCCTCCACGAGGGCGTCCCGGACGCCGTCCTCGACCGGGCCCGCGCGATGAAAGCCGATCTCATCGTGCTCGGTCCCCGCCACCACGGCAGGCTCGGCGCACTTCTCGGCGGCAGCGTCAGCCACGAGGTCGGGCTGCACACGCCTACCTCGCTCCTCCTGGTGCTCTGAGCTGCCCGGCGGGTGAGGAGCAGGGTGGCGCAGACTGGACGCATGGGCGTCCGGGCGGGGGCGGGTCACTGCGTGGTCGTCGTCGTGTACGACGGCGTCCGGTTGCTGGACGTGACCGGCCCGCTCGAGGTGTTCACCGTGGCCAACGAGCACGGAGCGACGTACCGGCTGCGCACCGCCTCCCCGGGCGGGCGGGACATCAGGACCAGCGGCGGCGTCCGCCTCGGCGCCGACCTGGCCCTGGAGGACCTGGCGGGGGAGGCGCCCGACGTACTGCTCGTGCCGGGCAGCCCGGACGTCTCGGCCACCGAATGCGACCGGGCCCTGCTCGAACAGGTCCGCCGGCTGTCCGAGCGGGCCGGGCGCACGGCATCGGTGTGCGCCGGTGCCTTCGTCCTCGCGGCGGCCGGGATCCTCGACGGCCGCCGGGCGGCCACCCATTGGGACCTGGCAGACCGGCTGGCGCTCACCTACCCCCGCGTGACGGTCGACCCGGACGCCATCTTCGTCCGGGACGGCCGGGTCATCACCTCGGCCGGGGTGACGTCCGGGATCGACCTGGCCCTGGGCCTGGTCGAGGAGGACCACGGCACCGCACTGGCCAGAACGGTCGCCAAGCACCTGGTGGTGTTCATGCAGCGGCCGGGCGGCCAGTCGCAGTTCAGCGTGCGGCTGCGTTGCGGGGCCACGCGCGGCGAGGCCCTGCGGCCGGTGCTGGACGCGGTGACCGTCGATCCCGCCGCGGACCACGGGCTGAGCGCCATGGCCGCCCGGGCGGGGCTGAGCGTCCGCCAGCTCACGCGCCTGTTCAAGGGGGAGACGGGCATCACCCCTGCCCGGTACGTCGAACTCGTCCGAATCGAGACCGCGCGGGGCCTGCTGGAGGCCGGGGACGATCCGCTCGACGTGGTCGCGCGCCGCGCCGGGTTCGGCTCGCCCGAGACCATGCGGCGGGCGTTCGTCCGCGAGATCGGTGTGCCGCCCGCCGCGTACCGGTCGCGCTTCCGCACCACCCGCCTGTAGGGCGTGCCGGCGCGGGTGGTGCGTGACGAGGACCGGCACGAGCAGGCCGTATCCGGCGCGGCAACTCCTCCGCGTGATCTAGGGGACCATCCCTGACTAGGCTCGGGGCATGCGATCGGAGCTGCGATGATCCCGGCGGACGTCTTCTACGCGGGGCTGTTCAAGGTGGCCGCCGCGGCGGCCGGTTTCCTCACCGACCCCTCCGGGCGGGTCCTGCTCGTGAAGCCGGGCTACCGCGATCACTGGGGCTGGCCGGGCGGCCACATCGACGAGGGAGAGTCGCCCGAGGCGGCCTGCGGCCGGGAGCTGGCCGAGGAGCTGGGCCTCACCCGGCAGGTGGGCCGCCTCCTCGTGGTCCAGTGGGTTCCGCCGCTGGACGACCGGCCGATCCCGCTGGTCCACTTCCTGTTCGACTGCGGCACGTTCGATGACGGAACGGGCGAGGACGGAACGGGCGAGGACGGGACGAGGGTGGTCCTGCAGGAGGAGGAGCTGGACGACTACGGGTTCTTCACCGCGGAGCAGGCCGCCTCGCTCATGCCGGCCTACCTGGTGGCGCGGCTGACGGCGGCGCAGCGGGCCCGCGCGACCGGCGAAACCGTCTACCTCCCTGTCTCCGTCGCCGAATAGTTTCCCGTCCCCGTGGAATGGGGTGGACGAACACTCCATGGCGAACGCGAGTGACGCGACGGGACGGTGAGGCATGGACGATCCGGAGCTCAAGAAGGAGCTCGACGAGGTGGACGCCCAGATCGAGCGCATGCGCAGGGAGACCGCGCAGCTACGTGAGGAGATCGGGCAGAGCTGGAACGCGCCCACGGACATGGCGGAGAAGGCCACCCTGCTGACCAACGTCGAGCAGCAGGAGGCGCTCATCGACGACCTGCAGATCAGGCGCGAGCAGATCCTGCGGCGAATGAAGGGCTGAGCCCGCCCCCTGGGGCGCCCGGCCGCCCGGCCGCCTCGGCGAGCGGACAGAGGACGGCCGGAACCGCTTTGTACGCTGGGTATGTGCCACGACGTGGTGGCATACCGACGACGGGGGCGGCGTGGGCGTCATGACCGCGATGCGAACGAGAGCTGCCAGGGGGGAACAGGACGGGCTGCCCGCGGAGGTGACCAGCTTCGTGGGGCGCCGGCATGAGGTGGCCGAGCTCAAACGCCTGCTGGGGACCTCGCACGTGGTCACGCTGATCGGCATGGGCGGGGTGGGGAAGACCCGCCTCGCGCTGCGGGCGGCCGAGGAGGTCCGCAGGACCTTCCCCGGCGGCGTACGGCTCGTCGAGCTGGGCGCGCTCGAAGATCCCGGCCTTCTGGCGCAGGCCGTGGCCGAGGCGCTGTCGGTCAACGAGCACTCGACCCGGCCGCCGCTCGACGTGCTGGTCGAACGCCTGCGGGGCAGGCAGGCCCTGATCGTGCTCGACAACTGCGAGCACGTCCTCGCCGAGTGCGCGGTGCTCGTGGACACGCTGGTCCGTGCGCTCCCCGACCTTCGGGTCCTCGCCACGAGCAGGCAGGCGCTGGGCATCGCCGGCGAGCAGATCCTCGAGCTGGCGCCGCTGTCGACGCCCACTCCGGGCGGCGACTCGGCGGTGCCGCTCGCCGAGTCGGACGCGGTCCGGCTGTTCGCCGAGCGGGCCGCGTCGGTCGTCCCCGGGTTCGAGGTGACCGAGGAGAACGAGGAGGTGGTGGCCGAGATCTGCCGCCGGCTCGACGGCCTGCCCCTGGCGATCGAGATGGCGGCCGTCCGGCTGCGCGCCCTGTCGGTGCGGCAGGTGCTGGAGCGGCTGGACGACCGGTTCCGGCTGCTGACCGGGGGATCGCGGGCCGCGCTGCCCCGGCAGCGTACGCTGCGCGCGCTGTTCGAGTGGAGCTACGAGCTGTGCACCGAGCAGGAGCGGCTGCTGTGGCAGCGGGTCTCGGTCTTCGCCGGCCGCCTGGACCTGGAGGCGGCCGAGCAGGTGTGCGCCGGCGATGGGATCGCCCGCGAGGACGTGCTCGAACTCGTCGCGGGGCTGGTCGACAAGTCGGTCCTGCTCCGCAGGGAGTCCGACGGCATGGTCCGCTACTGCCTGCTCGACACGGTGCGGCAGTTCGGCCGGGAACTGCTGGCCGCCTCCGGGGAGGAGGCGACGCTGCACCGGCGCCACCGCGACTACTACCGGAAGATCACCTCACGGGCCTGGGCGGAGCTGTTCAGCGCCGCCCAGCAGTCCTGGGTGGAACGCCTGCAGCCCGACCACGTCAACCTCCGCAAGGCCCTGGACTGGTCGCTGCGCGAGCCGGGAGAGGCCGAGACGGGCCTGGCGATGACCGCGGAACTGCTCTACCACTGGAGCGGCTACCACCTGTCGGAGGGGGCGGGCTGGTTCGACCGGAGCCTGGCCGCCGCCACGGAACCCGGCGAGGTGCGCGCCCACGCGCTGTGGGCGGGCGCCTGGATCTCCCTGCTCAGGGGCGACTGCGCCACCACGCTCGCACGGCTGGAGGAGGCCGCCTCGATCGCCGAGCGGCTCGGGCTGCGGGTGACGCTCGGCTACATCGCGTTCCTGTCCGGCATGGCGGCCGTGTCCGTGGGCGACCTGGAGAGCGGCATGCGGCGATACGAGGAGGCGGAGGCCGCCCACCGCGCCGTCGGCAACCCCATGGGCCTCGCACTGGCCCTCAACCGGCTCGCCCTGGCCAACGCGTTCCTCGGCCGTCCGGCCGCCCGTGATCTCGCCGAGGAGTGCGTGGCCCTGTGCGACCTGTACGGCGAGGGGTGGCACCGGGCGTACGCGCTGCTGGCGCTGGCGATCGACGCCTGGAACCGGGGCGACACACGCACGGCCTGCCAGATCAACAACGAGAGCCTGCGCTACAACACGGCGATGGGCGACCAGATCGGCATGGGCATGAACCTGGAGGCGCATGCCTGGTTCGCCGCCGGCGAGCAGAAGTACGAGCGGGCGGCCCGGCTGCTCGGCGTCGCGCGGACCTGCTGGCAGGCCGTGGGCGCGCGGCTGGCGGAGTTCCGCTACATGATCCGCTGTCACGACGAGTGCGAGGCGGCCACCTCGGAGGCGTTGGGCGAGCGCGCCTTCCAGACCGAGTTCTCCCGAGGCGCGGCCCTGACGAGGGAAGAGGCCCTGGTGTGCGCCCTGCTCGAACGGGTGCCGGCCGTCCGCGAGCCGGCACCGTTCGAGGGCCGGATCGCACCGCTGACGCGCAGGGAGACGGAGATCGCGCACCTTGTCGCCGAGGGACTGAGCAACAAGGACATCGCCGGCAGGCTGGTGATCTCTCAACGCACCGCGGAAGGCCACATCGAGCACATTCTCGACAAGCTCGGGTTCAAGTCGCGGGCCCAGGTCGCCGCCTGGGTGCAGGAACGGCTGAGCGAATACGCGGACGGCCAGGTCGCGGACGGCGCGACCGGCCCGAAGAGCGGGCCGGTCAGCGGAGGGCGTAGACGGGCAGCTCGAACCACATGATCTTGCCCTGTCGGGTGCGCTCCGCGCCCCAGCAGCAGGCCAGCGAGTCCATCAGCCGCAGTCCGCGCCCGTGCTCCTCACCCGTGGAGGGCCGGGCCATCTCGGGCATCGCGTCGTCGCAGTCCTCCACCTCGCAGCGCAGCAGCCCCTCGACGGCCGACAGCCGTACGACGAGGTCGCCGCAGCAGGTGTGGCACAGCACGTTCGTGACCAGCTCGCTCACGAGCAGCTGCGTCACGTCGGACAGGTTCTCCATGCCCCAGGCGCCGAGCCGCTCGTGGACCAGCCGCCGGGCCAGCCCGGCGGAGGTGGCGTCGGCGGGCAGCCGCCAGGAGGCCGTCTCGACGTCGGGGTCGTCCACGAGCTGGATCGCGAGGTCGCCGACCCGCTTCCGCAGCGCCTCCCAGCGGTTCCGGACCGCGGAGCGCCGGCGCTGCGGCGCGGGGGGCGTGTTGCCGCCCTGCGAGGACGACGGTGACGCGGGTGACAGTGCTTTGTCCTGAACGGAAATGAGCAGACTCATGCGGCACACCCCAAAGACGCGCGAGCCGGAATGCTGCGGCCGTCCGGCATGAGCTCACCGCGGTCGTCGAAGAGCACCACGCCGTTGCAGAGCAGGCCCCATCCCTGCTCCGGGTGGAAAGCGATCAGACAGGCCGCGTCGCGGTCCGGTGCGTCCGCCGACGGGCACTGCGGGTGGTGCTGGCACATGATCGGTCCCCCTGACTCTCATGCACTCTTTAAGACGTTTTCAGACTGCCCTCTTGCGTCTTGGGGCGGGCAGGGGGAAAACACCCGTATCGATACCTGTTCGAGGCATACGTACGTAGTGGGTGCTAGTCGGGTAGAGGGCAGGTAAAGCGCCGGCGGGCCCTCACTCGTCCAGGGAGATCGCGTCCTTGGCGCGATCGACCGACTCCTCGGAGGCCCCTCTGCCCGGGTTCTCCGTGGCAAGTGCCTGGTTGAGGGCCACGAAGGGCCGCATCCGCCGCTCGTAGCGGGCGAGGGCGGCCTCGTGCGCGCCTCCCGCCGCCGCCAGCTCGGCGGCCAGCACGTACGCGCCGACGAGGGCGAGGCTCGTGCCCTGGCCGGATAGAGGGGAGGGGCAGCAGGCGGCATCGCCGACGAGCGCGATCCGTCCCGACGTCCACCGGTCCATGTGGATCTGGGCCATGGAGTCGCAGTAGAAGTCGCCCGCCTCCTCCATGCCCTTCAGCAGCCGCGACGTCTCGCCGCCCGCGCCCGCGAACGCCTCGGCCACGGCCGCGCGCAGCCGGGCGGGGTCCCGATGGTCGAGCGGCTCGGACCGGAAGCCCAGAGTGACCCGCAGCTCGGTGTTCCCCCGCACGGGGAAGACGCCGTATCCGCGCTCCCCGTCCTGCATCCAGACCTGCCAGTCCTCCAGCCCGAGGAAGTTGTCCATGCCGAAGACGGCCAGGTAGGTCCCCAGGTGACGGACGAACTCCTGCTCCGGCCCGAAGGCCAGGCGCCGGACCGTGGAGTGCAGGCCGTCCGCGCCCACCACCAGGTCGTACCGGCGCGGCTCGGCGTGCTCGAACCGCGCCAGCACGCCCCGCTCGTCCTGCTCCAGCGCGGCGATCGAGTCGCCGAACATGAAGGTGACGTCCTCGCGCGTGCGGTCGTACAGCAGGCGGGTGAGGTCCTCGCGCAGCAGCTCGATGTCGTCGTTGTCGAGACGGCCGCTGCTGTAGGTCGACTCCTGCGAGCGCATGATCTCGTTGCCGTCGCCGTCGTACACCGACATGCCGCGGTGGGTGGTGCGCAGGCGCCGGGCCTCGTCGAGTACGCCGGTGCGGCCGGCGACCTCCAGCGCGACGCCGCGTACGTCGACCGCCTGCCCGCCGGCGCGGAGGCCGGGCGCGCGCTCCACCACGGTCGGGGCGAAGCCGTGGCGGCGCAGCCAGTAGGCGAGCGTGATCCCCGCGACACCGGCGCCGGAGACGAGCACGTTGGTCATCGAAGCTCCCTTGGGGTGTGGATGCTGTATGCACGATGAATGTACGGTGTAAGCGAAGGCCGCGCAACCTGCGATTATTGCAGATTTGTGTACTAGGACAGCTAGGTTCTGTCCTAGTACAGAAGGGAGGGCGACGTGACACCGCCGTACGCGAGGATCGCCGCCGAGCTCAGGCGCAGGATCGCCGAGGGCGAGCTGGCGCCCGGTGATCGGGTGCCCTCGACCCGGCAGGTGGCCGCGCAGTGGGGGGTCGCGCTCGCCACCGCGACGAGGGCGCTCGCCGAGCTGCGCAGGGAAGGGCTGGTCAGGGCCGAACCCCGCGTCGGCACGGTCGTCGCCGAGCCGTCCCCGGCCGTCCCGTCCCCAACCCCTCCGCTCCCGGCCTCCTCGCCCGCGCCGGGAGCCGCCGCACAGCCGGGAGATCGGGCCCGCCTCACGCCGCAGCCCTCACCCGATGCGGAGACGGCGCGGCGGCGGCCCGGCCCGGGGACCGAACGCGAGCTGACCCGAGAACGGGTCGTACGGGCGGCCATCGAGATCGCCGACGCCGAGGGGCTGACGGCGCTGTCGATGCGCGGTGTGGCGGCCCGGCTCGGGGTCGCGGCCATGTCGCCGTACCGGTACGTCGGAGGCAAGGACGACCTGATCCTGCTCATGGCGGACGCGGCGTTCGGCGAGCTGGGCTATCCCGCCGATCCTCCGGCGGGCTGGCGGGAACGGCTGGAGATCGCGGGGCGCACGCTGTGGGCGACCTTCCGGCGGCATCCCTGGCTGGCGCAGCTCAGCCCCCTCGGCAGGCCGCTGCCGCTGCCCGGGCTGACCGCGCACGCCGACTGGGCGCTGGCCGCCCTCGACGGTCTGGGCCTCGATCCCGTGACCGTCCTCGACGTCCACATCCTGCTCTACAGCCACGTGCAGGGCCTGGCGATCAACCTGGAGCGCGAGGCGCAGATCGCGGCGGCGACCGGCCTGTCCGAGGACCAGTGGATGGACGTCCAGGGGCCGGCGCTCAGCGCCATCGCGGGGTCGGGGCGCTATCCGGCCTTCACCAAGGTCATCGGCGACCTGGGTGAGGACGGGTACGACTTCCGCCTCGACGACCTGTTCGAGCTCGGCATGCGGCTCCTGCTCGACGGCGTCACCGGCCTGGTGGAGCGGAGCCGCGCCTCCGGATGCTGATCGAAGCTGATTAAAGTGGCCGCATGAGTGAGCGTAGCGAGCGAATCAATGAGCACAGCGCCTGGCGAATGCCGCTGCGAGCCGAAGGCGAGGAGCGAGCATGAGCCCCAGGATCGCGACCGCGGACAAGGTCTCCCGTGAGGAGTTGCTCGACTTCCTCCGTGGTCGCCACCGGGCGATCCTGATCACGACGAGACGCGACGGCGGCCCCCAGGCGTCCCCGGTGACGTGCGGAGTCGACGCGGAGGGCCGCATCGTCGTGTCGACCTATCCCGAACGCGCCAAGGCCCGCAACGCCCGCCGCGACCCGCGCGCGAGCGTGGTGGTGCTGTCGGACGACTTCGACGGGCCGTGGGTGCAGGTGGACGGCACCGCCGAGGTGCTCGACCTGCCGGAGGCACTGGAGCCGCTGGTCGAGTACTACCGCTCGATCTCCGGAGAGCACCCCGATTGGGAGGAGTATCGCGCGGCCATGGCCCGCCAGGGCAAGTCGCTGGTGCGGATCACCCCGACGTCCTGGGGGCCGGTGGCCACCGGCGGGTTCCCGCCGCGCCTGGCGTGACGCGCCGGTCCCGGACCGGCCCGTGAGCCGCGCGCGCCTGCGGCCCCTGTACGCCGCCGGGTTCACCACAGCCTTCGGCGCACACGGCATCGCGGCCAGTCTCGGCGTGGCCGGCGACGACGCGGGAGCGTCCCTGCTCCGGCTCGGCCTGCTGCTCGCCCTGTACGACGGCGCCGAGGTCGTGCTCAAACCGGCGTTCGGCACGCTGGCCGACCGGATCGGACCGCGCCCGGTGCTCGTGGGCGGCCTCGTCGCGTTCGTGCTCGCCTCGGGCGGTTACGTGGTGGCGGCCCGGTCCCATGGTCTCCCGGACACCGGGTGGCTCCTGGCCGCGAGGCTGGGGCAGGGTGCGGCGGCCTCGGCGTTCTCGCCCGCGGCGTCCGCGCTGGTGGCGCGGCTGACCCCGGAGACCGCGCGCGGCCGGGCCTTCGGCTCGTACGGCTTCTACAAGAGCGTCGGCTACACGATCGGCCCCTTCCTCGGCGGAGCGGTCGTGGCGGCGGGTGGCCTGCGCTTGCTGTTCGCGGTCATGGCCGTGCTGGCCGCCGCGGTGGCGTGCTGGGCGGCCCTCACGGTGCCCCGGGTGCCTCCGCTGCCGCGCACCAGGCAGACCGTGGGGGACCTCATCCGGCGTATCGCCGATCCCGGGTTCCTGAGGCCGATGACGGCCCTGGCTGCGGGCACGGCGGCACTGTCGGTGGGAGTCGGCTTCCTGCCGGTGTCCGGGCGGGCGGACGGGCTCGGGCCGATCGCGACCGGTGCGGCCGTCTCCGTGCTGGCCGCGTGCTCCGCCGTCGCCCAGCCACTCGCGGGCCGGGCGCTCGACGCGAGGAGGATCAGCCCGGTCCGGGGCCTGGCCACCGGGCTGCTGCTCTGCGCGGCGGCCTTCGTGCTCGCCGCCGTGCCGGGCGTGGTCCCGCTCGTCCTCGCGGCGGCGACGGCAGGCGCGGGGATCGGGCTGGTCACCCCGCTCGGGTTCGCCGTTCTGGCGGAGGCCACACCTCCCGAGCGCATGGGTCAGACCATGGGAAGCGCCGAGGTCGGCCGGGAGATCGGCGACGCGGGCGGCCCGCTCCTTGTCGGGGCGGTTGCGACCGCGCTGTCCCTGACCTCGGGTTATCTGCTGCTGGCCGGCCTGCTCGCGGGGGCCGCCGCGTACGCGGGCAGGCGCGGGCGGTGGGCGGCCTGAAATCAGACCGCTACGGCCGCCCGGTAATTCCCGGGGCTTATGCCGTAACAGCGGACGAACCACCGGGTGAGGTGGCTCTGGTCGGCGAACCCCGCCTCGGCCGCCGCCTCGCCCAGTGAACGGCCCTGCGCGATCAGCCGCCGGGCCGTACGCAACCGGAGCAGGCGCTGGTAGTCGCTGGGCGCCATGCCGTACACGGCACGGAACGCGCGATAGACGGCGAACCTGCTGCTCCCGGTCACGGCGGCGAGCTCGTCGGCGGTGACCTCGGCGAGCGGGGCGTCCTGGAGGCGGCTCCGCACCCGCTCGGCGATGCGGCGGGCGTCCGCGGAGGTGGCCTCCCGCGCGCGCACCGGCTGAGTGGCGGCCCGCCGGACGATCGAGGAGACGACGGCGGTCAGCAACTCGTCCCGGCGGAGCGCGCCGGCGCCCCCGAGCAGGGCCTTGTGCAGCGCCTTGAGCCCGGCCGCGAGCGCCGGGTCGCGGACGACGGGGTGGGGAAACAACGGCGGTCCCGTCTCCCGCCCGGCCACGTCGCCCAGCACGCCGGTGACCAGCTCCGGCCCGATGTGGACGATCCGATAGGTGAACCCGAGGGCGTCGGCGGCGTGCCCGTCGTGCGGGTCGTCCGGGTTGAACGCCATGACCATGCCCGTCACGCTGGTGTGCGCGGCTCCCCGGCAGGTGAACGCCTGGTTGCCCTCCTCGGTGAGGCCGAAGGAATACGTCTCATGGCTGTGCCGGTGGTAGACGTGCCGGGCGAAGTGGGCGTGCATGGCCTCCAGCGACCGGTCGGGAGAGCGCCAGTAGCGGGACCAATCATGTGCCACAGCACCATTGTGCGCGGATGGGCGGCGCACGAGCGTACAAGACCGTCCGTACGCGCGGAGGCAGGCTGGGGCGCATGCGTTTCGATACCAAGATCGGCATTGTGGTCCGGGGGGACCTGGCCGTGTGGCAGAAGCTGAACGTGACGGCGTTCCTGGCGAGCGCGGTCGCGGGGGGAGCCCCCGAGGTGATCGGGGAGCGGTACGAGGACGGCTCGGGCACCTCCTATCTGCCGATGTTCCGCCAGCCCGTGCTCGTCTACGCCGCGGACCCCGCCGGGCTGGCCCGCGTGCGCGCCCGCGCCGTCGAACGGGGGCTCGCCGTGGCCGTCTACATCGAGGAGATGTTCAAGACCGGCAACGACGTGGACAACCGGGCCGCCGTACGGGCCGTCACGGCCGAGGAGATGCCGCTCGTCGGGCTGGCCGTCCACGGCCCCAGGAACGCCGTGGACAAGACGCTCAAGGGGCTCCCCCTGCATCCGTGATCCTTTCCGAGGCTCCGAACAGGGGGAGGCAGGGTTCGAGGCCGTGGATCTCGAACCCGTCGGGGCTGGTCCACTCGTCGCGCGACAGCCGCAGCCGCTGCTGCAGGGCGGCCTCGCCCCTGCGCTTCTCCACGGCGAGCCCGTCCTCGCGGTAGCCGAGCCGCCGGGAGACCGCCAGCGACTTCGTGTTGTCCACGAAGGCGGCCGACGTCGCATACCGCGCGCCGAGGCCGGTGAAGGCGAGGTGCAGGACGGCGGCGCGCATCTCGGTGCCGATGCCTCTGCCCTGGAAGCGCCGCCCGAGCCAGGAACCGGTGTCGACCTCCCGGGTGACGGCGAAGTCGACGGCCCGCATCTCCTGCACGCCGGCCACCTGGCCCTCCCACACGGTCACGAACGAGCACGCCCAGTTGCCGGGAGACCAGGTGCCCCACTGCCGGAAGTGGATCTGGACGGTCGAGCGGGCGCGCTCGTGCGGCGGGGCGTCCGTCCACGGCTCGCCGAACGGCATCTCGCCGGGGTCGTGCACGCCCTCGGCGGCCCGGTCCGCGAGGGCGTCCAGGTCGTCCAGGCCGGGCAGGCGCAGCTCCAGCCGGGGGGTCGTCAGTCGCAGGGACAAGAGCGGCCAATGTCGCATGACACCATCGTGACGAGATCGGTCGCCCGCCGGACAGTGGTTTTTCCTGGAGAAAATCGGTTTCCGCGTGATCGGTGGTGCGGCTAGCCTCGGATGCCGCCACGAGCGCCGGGGCCGCGACCGGCGCGGACAAGGAAGAACGCATGCCCGACCCGCTCACCACGCCGGCCGCCGAGCTTCCCGTACGCCGGCTCGGACCCGAGGACCTGAGCCGATGCCTCGCCCTGAGCGAGGACAGGGCCTGGGCCCGGGAGGAGCGCAAGTGGCTGTTCCTCCTGGAGAACGCCGAGGTCTACGCGATCGACGCCCCTTCGGGAGATCTCGCGGGCACGGTCACGCTCACCCGGTACGGCACGGCCGCGGCGGGCATCGGCATGATGCTCGTCGCCACCCGGTACGGCGGACGCGGGCTGGGCCGCCGGCTGATGACGCACGTGCTCGACGCGGCAGGTGACGCGACCGTCTTCCTCTGGGCCACCGAGTTCGGCAGGCCGCTGTACGAGAAGCTCGGATTCGAGGCGCTGGGCGTGACCGAGGCGCGCGTGGGGCGCCTGCGCGCCGGGCACGACCCCGTCCTGTCGAGACCGGCCGACCTCGACGCCGATCTCGGCGCCCTGCTGGCGCTGGACGGGGAGGTCTTCGGCGCCGACCGGGCCGATCTGCTGGCGCGGCTGTTCGCCTTCGCCGAGGAGGTCAGGGTCACCGAGGACGAGACGGGGCTGACCGGCTACGCCGTGTCGTGGCGCAGCGTCGACACGCTGTTCATCGGGCCGGTGGTCGCCGACGGCGAGGCGGCCGCCCGCGCGCTCGTCACCGACCTCGCGCGGAAGGCCGGAGGCCTGGTGCGGATCGAGGCCGAGCGCGCCCGGCCGGGCCTGCTGGACTGGCTCGGCGAGCGGGGCCTGTCACAGGCGTTCTCGACGTCCTTCATGGTCCACGGCGGCAGGCCGGTCCCCGGCGACCGGACCCGCATGTTCGCCCCGATGATGCTCGCGATGGGCTGAGCTGTGCCAATCCCGCCCCGCCAATCCCACCCTGTCGCTCCCGCCGGGCCCCTCCCGCCGGGCCCCTCCCACCGGGCCCCTCGCCACTGGGCCGCTCCCAGCCTGCCCTCCACCTTGCCGCTCCCACGACGGCTCGCGGGCGCGTGTTCTGATCCGGCTCTGATCTGCGCCGCCTACCGTCGCGACCGCCGGTGGCACACCGGCGCCCGCGCCGCGGCCGGTCGTGTCGTCGCCGCGGGCGGGTGCCTCGCGAGACGAAGGAGCCGGACATGCACGATCCCGTCACCCGCGCCACGCACCATGATCGCGCCGCGCCGCCCACTGAGCCGCCCACTGAGCCGCTGACCGCGCCGCCGGACTCCGGCTGGTCGCCCGAGCACGCCGCCGATTCCTTCCCCCACCTGCTGCTGGAGGCGCTGCGCGGCTCGCCCGGCACGCCCGCCTTCGAACAGGGCGACAGGATCGTCTCCCGGGGCGAGCTGCTGGAGCTCATCGGGCGCATGGCCGGCGCGATGCGCGATGCGGGACTCGGCCCCGGCAAGGGCGTCGCCGTCCGCACCGGGCTGTCGCCGGAAGGGTTCGCCGCGCAGATGGCCGCGCACGTGCTGGGCTGTCGCGTCGTGAGCGTGAAGCCCGGGTACACGGCCCGTCAGCTCGCCGACGTCCTCGGCGCGGGAGTCGACGCCGTGGTCGTCGACCGGTCGACGACGACGCCGGAACTGCTCCACGCCGCCCGGTCCGCCGGGCCTGCCGCCGCGCTGTCGCTGGGACCCGTCCCCGGGGCGGCCGACCTCCTGGCCCATCCCGGCGACGGCGGCTTCCCCGCCGTGACGGCACGCCCGGACGACGCGGCCCTGCTGACCTTCACCAGCGGCAGCACGGGCCGGCCGAAGGGCTGCGTGCTCACCTACCGGGCCCTGGCGGCGCACTGGTCCGCCCTTAGCGGCTGGTCGTCGGCAGCGCCCGGCTTCGGCGAGTCATTCCACCGCTACATGCTCTTCGGCACCCTGTCCAGCCTGGTGGTGCTGGAGTTCCTGGCGCCGTGCCTGCTCGGCGGCGGCACCGCGGTGATCCCCGACGAGGACGGCCGGCCACTGTTCCCGTACGCGATCGAGCGGCACCGGATCACCGGCGCGATCGTGACCGTGCCCCGGCTGTGCCAGATGCTCGACCTGCTCCGCGAGGAGCCGGTCGACCTCGGCAGCCTGCGCGCGCTGACGGTCTCCGGGTCGCCCCTCAGCCCGCATCGGCTGCTGGAGGCGCTGGACCGGCTGGGCCCCGTCGTCCACGTCGTGTACGGCGCGACCGAGGCCGGCGCCATCTCCATGCTCACGCCGGAGGAGGGCCACGACGCGCCCGGCTCGGTCGGCCGCCCGCACCCCGGCGTGGAGATCAGCGTGCGCGACGAGGAGGGCCGCCCGGTCGCCACGGGACGCACCGGGGAGATCCACGTGCGCGGCCCCTACCTGATGGCGGGCTACTGGAATCAGCCGGAGGAGACCCGCGACGTGCTGCGGGACGGCTGGCTGCGCACCCGCGATCTCGGGCACCTCGACGAGACCGGCCTGCTGCACCTGGCCGGCCGGACCAGGGACGTGATCATGGTGAACGCGATCGTCGTCTACGCCGGTCCCATCGAGCGGGCGCTGGCCGGCCATCCCGACGTGGCCGAGGCGTACGTGGCCGGCGCGCCGGACGAGCGGACCGGGGAGGCCGTCCACGCGTTCGTCGTCCCCGCTCCGGGCCGCACCCCGGACCACGCCGCCCTGGCGGAGCTGGTGCGGACCGAGCTCGGCGCGGACAGCGTCCCCCGGACGATCACCACGGTGTCCTCCGTACCGGCTGCGCCGAGCGGCAAACCGGACAAGCGTGCCCTGGTGGAACGGCATCTGTCGTCGCGCTCTGATCCATCTCTGAGAATCGCCCGCCAACACTGGTGAAACTTCAACCACCCCAGTGAGGGAGGCGTCAGTGCCGGACAACATCCTGGACTACCTGGTGGTCGGCGCCGGACCGGCGGGCCTGCAGATGGGCCACTTCCTGCACCGGGCGGGGCGCGGCTACCGGATCCTCGAGGCGGCGCCCGAGCCCGGCGCGTTCTTCCGGACCTTCCCCCGCCATCGGAAGCTCATCTCCATCAACAAGAAGTACACCGGATGGGACGATCCGGAGCTCAACCTCCGGATGGACTGGAACTCGCTGCTGTCGGACGACCCCCGTCTCCTGTTCACCCGCTACAGCGACCGTTACTTCCCCGCCGCCGAGGACTTCGTCCGCTACCTGGAGGACTTCGTCGCCTTCCAGGGCCTGCACGTAACGTACGACGCACGGGTCGCCGAGGTCACGCGCCCGGACGCCGAAGGCCCGTTCGTCGTGACCGACGAGTCCGGCCGGACCTACCGGGCATGGCGGGTGATCGTCGCGACGGGGGTCTCCCGGCCCAACATCCCGCGCATCCCCGGCATCGAGACCGCCGAGCAGTACGGCACCCACTCGATCGACCCCGCGGACTACACGAACATGCGGGTGCTCGTCATCGGCAAGGCCAACTCGGCCTTCGAGACCGCCGACAACCTTCTGGAGACGGCCGCGGTCGTCCACGTGGCCGGGCCGCACTCGGTGCGCCTGGCCTGGCGGACCCACTTCGTCGGGCACCTGCGCGCGGTCAACGCCGGCTTCCTCGACACCTACCAGCTCAAGTTGCAGAACGCCGTGCTGGACGGCGACATCAGGCACATCGAGCGCCGGGCCGACGGCTCCTACCTGGTGACGGTGGCCTTCGTTCGTGCCGACGAGGTCACCAAGGACATTCCGTACGACCGGGTGATCGTCTGCACCGGATTCCGGTTCGACGCGTCCATCTTCTCGCCCGAGTGCCGTCCCGAGCTGACGATCGGGGACCGGTTCCCCGCGCTGACCCCGGCCTACGAGTCGGTCAACGTGCCCGGTCTCCACTTCGCCGGGACGATCACCCAGTCGCTCGACTTCAAGCGCGGCACCAACGGGTTCATCCACGGATTCCGCTACGGCGCGCGCGCCCTGCACCGCATGCTGGAGCACCGGCATCACGGCGTCCCCTGGCCGGGCCGCGACCTCCCCGCCGATCCCGACGCGCTCGCGGCGGCCGTGCTCGAACGGGTCAACCGCAGCTCGGCGCTGTGGCAGCAGTTCGGGGTGCTCGCCGACATGATCGTCCCGGACGGGCTCGGCGGCATGCGCTACCTGGAGGAGCTGCCGCTCGACCTGCAGGGCCCGCCGGTCGGCGACGCGGGCCACTTCGCGATCACCCTGGAGTACGGCCCGCACCACGACCAGATCGACCCGTTCGACATCTCGGTGGGGCGGATCAGGCAGAGCGACGCGGAGCGTGCGGACGAGGGCCACTACCTCCACCCGGTCGTACGCCGCTATCGAGGCGGTGTGGTGGAGGCCGTCCACCACGTCACCGAGAACCTGGAGAACGACTGGACCTCGGAGAAGGTGCACCTGCGCCCGCTCCGGGACTTCTTCCAGCGCCAGAGCCTCCCGGTCACGGTGTGACGGCCGTGCTGCCGGCGATCCGGGACTTCGAGGCGGCGGCCCGCGCCCGGCTGGACCCCGCCCACTACGACTACTTCGCCTGCGGGGCAGGCGACGAGGTCACGGTGAAGGCCAACGAGGCGGCGTTCGCCCGGCTCGCACTGCTGCCGCGGGTCCTGCGCGGCGCGGGGAGCCCGCGGATCGGGGTCACCCTGCTGGGCAGCCGCGCGGCGATGCCGGTGCTGGTGGCGCCGACCGCGTTCCACCGGCTCGCCGACCCGGAGGGGGAGAAGGCCACGGCCCGCGCGGCGGCCGCCGCGGAGACCGTCATGATCGTGAGCATGGCCGCGACCGTCGCCGTCGAGGACGTCGCGGCCGCGGCGCCGGGCGCCACCCTGTGGTTCCAGCTCTACGTGCAGCCCGACATGGCCTTCACCGAGGCGATCGTCAGGCGCGCCGAGGCGGCCGGGTGCGCGGCGCTGGTCGTCACCGTGGACTCGCCCGCCCGGGGACGCCGGGACCAGGACGTGCGCAACGGCTTCGACGACCTGCCCGAGGGCATGCGCTGCGAGAACCTGCGCGACGACGACCGCGGGACGGTGCGGCCGATCGTCACGTCACCGGTGATCTCCTGGGAGCACGTCGATCTGCTGAGACGGATGACCCGGCTGCCGATCGTGCTCAAGGGCGTCACGCATCCCGCCGACGCGCGCCTCGCCCTCGACCACGGCGTGTCGGCGCTGTACGTCTCCAACCACGGCGGACGCCAGCTCGACGGCGTTCCGGCCACCGTCGATCTGCTCCCGGAGATCGTGGCCGCCGTCGGCGGAGCCGTACCGGTGCTGATGGACGGTGGGATCCGGCGCGGCACCGACGTGGTCAAGGCGATGGCGCTGGGCGCGTCCGCCGTCGCTGTCGGCCGGCCGGTGATCTGGGGCCTGGCGGCGGGCGGCGAGTGCGGCGTGGCCCGCGTGCTCGGGCTGCTGCGGGACGAGGTCGAGCACGCGCTCACCCTGTGCGGCCTCGCCTCGACGCACGACCTGGAGCCGGGGCTGGTGCGGCGATGCTGACGGCGGTGTGGGTGGCGCTGTGGGTGGCCGTGGCCGTCGTCGTGATCAGCCTGCCCCGGTGGCTCCCCGCCCGCGTCGTCGCGCTGCGCGGGTGGGTGTTCACCAGGATCAACGGCGAGGAGAGCATCGCGGTCCCCGGCGACCTGGTCGGCGTGGACCGGTTCAGGGAGGTCTACTCCCATCCGGCGGCCTCCGGCCGGAGTGAGGGCGCCGTCCTGTCCGACCTGTTCTGGTACTGGCTGTCGCCGGGGCCCGAGATGCACCAGGAGCACCTGGAGGCGGGGGAGCGGTACGACGCCGTCGCCCTGGCCACGCGCCGCATCCTGTCCCTGCCGCGGGCGCGGGTGGAGGAGCTCACCCGCGGGTGCGTCGGCCGGGCGCTGGAGGGCAGGCACGGGGTCAGGCACGGAGTGGTCCGGCTGCGCGACCTGATCATGCCGGCCTGGGCCGAGTTCTCCTACGAGCTTGTCTTCGGCGGGCCGTGCCCGCCGCACGCCCGCGACCTCATCGTCGGCAACGCGGACGACGTCGTGACCGCGCTCAAGTGCTGCGGCCTGCGGCACATGGACCGGCGCGACCGGCTGACCGCCTATCTCGTCGAGTCGCTGCCCCGCGTGCGGCACGAGCTCCCGGCGGGCCTGACGGCCCGGGAGCGGGCGCTGTATCTCCAGGGCGCCTTCTTCAACACGGCGGTGGTGCAGATGTCGGAGGCCACGGCCCACGTGCTGATGGCGCTCGCCCGGCACCCGGATGTGCAGGCCAGGGCCCGTGCCGGAGACGACCGCTACCTCGACCAGGTGATCGCGGAGACGCTGCGGCTCTACCCGCTCTTCGGCATCGCCCACCGCGTCACCACGGACGACATCCGCGTCGGCGAGGGCGTCGTCATTCCGGCCGGCTCGGTGCTGTGCTTCGACTACCCCGCCTTCCACCGCGCGGGCTTTCCCGAACCCGAGCGTTTCGATCCCCGGCGCTTCGCCCCGGGGCACGCCCCGGCCAGGGAGCTCAACCACATCCCGTTCGGCATGCCGGCGAACCGTCCCTGCCCGGCGTGGCGGCTCGCGCCGCTCGCCCTGCGGGTCGCGGTGCGGGAGGTCCTGCGGGCGTACGAGCTCGACTCCACCGCCGCGCACACCCGGTCGCTGCCCAACCGGGGACCGTGCCTGCTCACCCCGCATGACCCGGGAGGTCCGGCGGGCGCGCGGCACGGGCCGGGACGACGCCTGACGCTGCTGTCCATGCGGCTCAAGGACGGCTGGGAGGACGTCTGGCGCAGCCTGGTTCAGCTCGTCCTCGGCACGTACATGGTGTGGGACGCGCGCCGGCTGCGGCTGTGCGAGCGGCACTTCTCCGGCGACGCCCGCCCCCAGGGCACGTAGACGACCCGCCGATCTCAGGACCGACCACGAGCGGAGGCACATGTCATGCCCCTTCCGGCCCTTCTCCCCGCTTCTGTCCCTGCCCTTGTCCACGCCGAGGCCCAGGCGGCCGACGCCAACCTGGAGCTGGCCCTCAGGGTGCTGCCGGCCCTGGCCGTCATCCTGCTGGCCGCGGCGCTGTGCGGCCGGCTGGCCACCCTGGTGATGCAGCCGCGCGTCGTCGGCGAGATGGTCGCCGGCGTCCTGCTCGGGCCGACGCTGCTCGGCGCGTTGTTCCCCGACGCCCAGGCGGCCCTGTTCCCCGCCGAGGTCAGGCCGGTCCTGTACGTGCTCAGCACCCTCGGCCTGACGTTGTACATGTTCCTGGTCGGGGCGGGGATGGACCACGACGCGCGTGCCCCGGGCGAGCTGCGCAAGGCGAGCGTGCTCGCGGCGTCGGGGATCCTCTCTCCGCTGGTCCTCGGCGGCGCCGCCGGTCTCGTCCTGTGGGACAGCCTCTCCCGCCCGGACGTCGGCCGGGTGGAGTTCGCCCTGTTCCTCGGGGGAGCGCTGTCGCTGACCGCGTTCCCCATGCTCGCCAGAATCCTGTACGAACGCGGGCTGCAGAACTCCCGCATCGGCAGGATCGCCCTGCTGGCCGCCTCGATCGACGACGCCGTGGCGTGGTGCCTGCTCGCGGCGCTGTCGGCGGTGCACCTGGGCGGCGGCACCGGTGACACGCTGCGCACCATCGCCCTGGCGGCGGTGTTCGCGGTGGTGATGCTCGGGGTGGTGGCTCCGCTGCTGCGCCCCCTGGGCCGTCGGGTCGCGCGCACCGGCAACCTCGGCGCCGGCGCCGTGTACGTGATCGTGCTGGTGCCGCTCACGGCCGGATGGATCACCGACGCGATCGGCGTCTACTCGGTCTTCGGCGGCTTCGTCGCCGGGCTGGCCATGCCGCGCGAGCCGGCGTTCCGCGCCGCTCTGCACGGCCGGATGATGGATGTCGTGTCGACCCTGCTGCTGCCGGTCTTCTTCGCGTTCTCGGGGCTGAACACCCATCTCGGCGGAATCGCCGGAGGCTCCGCGCTCCTGATGTTCGCGCTGATCCTGGCCCTGGCCTTCTCCGGGAAGTATTTCGGCTGTTCGCTCGCGACGCGGGCGCTGGGATTCGGCTGGCGCGAATCCTGGGCGATGGGCGCGATGATGAACGCCCGCGGATTGATGATCCTCATCTTCATCAACATCGGCCTGGCGCAGGGCATGATCACGCAGGAGCTCTTCGCGATGCTGGTCCTCGTGGCGGTGCTCACCACGGCGGGAGCGCTGCCGCTGTACAAACTCGCGCTGCCGGAGCGCCTCGAACGGGCCGACGCGAGGAAAACGGGGAGCGCTGCGCCTGTCGGTGCGGCGGCGGGCGAAACCGGTTTCATCTAATTTCATGTGTGAACTCGGACATTCGCAGAATATGGGGGGATGTTTCCGGGGACGGCATTCCGAACTCTGGAAATTTCCCCATCGCGGTGCCACGGTTGTCCGGTGGCACGGATATCGGGGACATCCGAACCGCGCTCCTTGCGCCTGCTGCTCGTGGAGGACGACCGCGAGCTGGGAGACATGCTGGTCGAGGTGTTCAACGACCAGGGCTACACGGTCGACCTGGCGCTGGAGGGCCAGCGGGGGCTGCATCTGGCGCTGAGCCGCGGCTACGACGCGATGATCATCGACCGCGGGCTGCCCGTGGTCGACGGGCTCGATCTGCTGCGGCGGCTGCGCCGGCAGGCGGTCACCGCGCCGGTGCTGATACTCACCGCCTTCGGCGCCCTCGCCGACCGGGTCACCGGACTCGACGCGGGCGCCGAGGACTACCTGGTCAAACCGTTCGAGATCGACGAACTGCTGGCCAGGGTGCGCGCCCTGCACCGCAGGAACCTGGACCAGGCCGCGCTGCTGCCGCTCGGCGCCGGCTGGCTCGACTCCGCGTCCTGCACCGTACGGCTGCCGTCCGGCGAGCAGGTGACGCTGTCCGGCCAGGAGTGCCGCCTTCTCCACGCGCTGGCGGCCCGTCCCCGGCAGGTGCACACGCGCACCTCGCTGCGGCAGCGGATCTTCGACGGCGCCAGGACCGAGTCGATCGTGGACACCTACGTCTACTACCTGCGCAACAAGCTGGGGCCCGGCGTCGTCCGGACGGTGCGAGGCGTGGGGTACCGCCTGGGTGAGCTGTGACGACGAGACGGCCCTTCGACCCGGAGCGGCGCCTGCTGATCCGGACCCGCCGCCGGATCACCGCGCAGGTGGCGGCCGTGTTCTCGCTGGCGATCGCCCTCCTGGGCACGCTGGTCTACTGCCTCGTGGTCGACGCGCAGGATGCCACCGCCCGGCGCGATCTGGCCGTGGCCGCGGTGTCCGCCCCGATGGACCACCCGCCGCCCTGCGTATGGCTGTTCGAGCTCCGGGCCAACACCGTGCGGGGCACCCCGGGGGCGCCGGAGAACCTGCCGGTGCGCGAGGCGCTCGACCGGGTCGCCGCCGACGGCCGCACCCGGGTCGAGGTCGCGGAGATCGGCGGCGGCACCTACCTGGTCCGTACGCAGCGGCGCGGCGAGGTGCTCACGCAGGCGGTGATGGACCTGTACTTCCCCGTCACCGAGCGGCAGCGGCTGTTGCGCACGCTCTGCGCGGCCGAGGTGGCGGCCCTGCTGGCGGCGTTGCTGATCGGCCAGGTCCTCGCCCGCCGGGCGATCGCACCGCTGGGCGAGGCCCTCGACCGGCAGCGCCGGTTCACCGCCGACGTCAGTCACGAACTGCGCAGCCCGCTGACCCGGCTGCACGTCCGCGCGCAGCTCGCCGCCCGGCGGCTGCGGCGGGAGCGTGATCCTCTCGTCGTCGTGGGCGACGTCGACCGGCTGGTCACCGGCATCGGGCAACTGGGCGAGGTGATCGAGGACCTGCTGCTGTCGACCCAGCTCAGGCAGCACCGCCGGCCGTTCGGCCCCACGGACCTGGGTGTGCTGGCGGAGGAGGCGGCCGACGCCGAGACGGCCCGCGCCGGGCAGCGCGGGGTGACGATCGACGTGCGGCGGGGTCCGGGTGATCACGTCGTGTGCGGAGCGCCGTCCGCGCTGCGCCGGGTGATCTCGGCGCTCCTCGACAACGCGCTGCGCCACACCTCGGCGGGCGGCCACATCTGGGTGACCGTGTCTTCGGGTGCCGAGACCGTTCAGCTCGGTGTCCGGGACGACGGTGTGGGGCTGGACCCGCGTGACGCCGAGCGCCTGTTCGCCAGACACGTCGGCGCGCCGCACACCGGAGGTCTCGGCATCGGTCTCGCTCTCGTGAGCGAGGTGATGGACGCGCACGGCGGCACGATCGAGGTGGACGGGCGACCGGGTGCCGGGGCCACCTTCACCATCCGTCTTCCACAGGCGGCGGCGAACCCCGCTCCGCGTCTGTCCCGGGTCCTCCTGTCGCAGCAGGCGCGGAGCGAGACGGACAGAACGCCCGAGGCGACCGCCTCCGGCCGCGGCGACGCCTCCCTGTAGCCCTCCCTGCAGCTCTCCGGGGCGCTTGCCGGTGCTGAACGGTGCTTGGTGCCTACGGGCGTGACTGCGGCGGGACGAGGGCGTGGTCGGGCGCGGTCGCGGCGTCGAGCAGCGCGCCCGCGGCGGATCGGGCCCGCTCGGCGGGGCCGGTGGCCGTGCCCATCGCGGCGGCGACGATGGCCCCCTCCACCAGCAGCAGGAGCTGGTCGGCGAGCACGTCCGGGTCGGCGGCGCCCGCCTCCGTCACGAGCGTGCCAAGCCGTTCCCGCAGTCTGCGCTTGTGCGCCCGCGCCGCCGCGGCGACGGGCGGTGACGTCGGGCCGAGCTCGCCGAAGGCGTTGATGAACGAGCAGCCGCGGAAGTCCGCCGTTTCGAACCACTCGGCGAGGAAGCCGAAGACGGCCGCCACCCGCTCGCGGGGTGTGGCGACGCGGCCGACGTGCTCGGCCAGGGCCTGGTTCCACCGCCGGTCGCGATGCTCCAGGTAGGCCTCCACCAGCACGTCCTTCGAGGGATAGCACTGGTAGAGCCGCTTGAGCGAGACCCCGGCCGCGTCGCGGATCTGGTCCATGCCCACGGCCTGGACGCCCCGGGCGTAGAACAGCCGCTCGGCGGCGTCGAGGATGCGGCGGCGCGCCTCGTCGCCGTCGATCCGCCCGCGCCGCGCGGTGTCCGCGCCTTGTGTGTCCACCGGCCCCTCCTCGCGTACGAAAACGCTCGTTCTCTACGATACGTATGGAGAACGAGCGTTCTCTCGCTCGGAGAGGAGAGCACGATGAGCACACGTCCCCCGCTTCCGCCGTTCACCGAGGAGACCGCCAGGCAGAAGGTGCAGGCCGCCGAGGACGCCTGGAACAGCAGAGATCCGGAACGCGTCGCGCTCGCGTACACGGAGGACTCGGTGTGGCGCAACCGGTCGGAGTTCGTGACCGGACGTGCGGAGATCGTCGCCTTCCTGCGCCGCAAGTGGGAGCGCGAGCGCGACTACGCCCTGCGCAAGGACCTGTGGACCTTCGGCGGCGACCGCATCGCCGTACGGTTCCAGTACGAGTGGCGCGACGCCGAGGGCCGGTGGTGGCGCAGCTACGGCAACGAGTTGTGGGAGTTCACCGCCGACGGCCTGATGAGCCGCAGGGAGGCGAGCATCAACGACGTGCCGATCGAGGAGGGCGAGCGGCGCATCCGCGGCCCGCGCCCGGAGTCGGAGCGCGGGGCCGGCCTCCCGCTCGCCTGACCGGCACGGCTCGCCTGATCGGCCTCGCCTGACGCACGGCTCGCCTCACGGGCGAGGGCGCCTGACCGGGGGAGCCTGGCGGGGCCGGCTGACCCGCACGGCTCGCCCGGCGCCGTGTCACCCGGCCATGCTGCCGAGGGGTCCGGCGCGGAGCACGTCCGGCGCGCAGGCCGGGCAGTCCGGCGCCGCCGGATGGCGCGTGTAGACGTGCTGGTCCGGCGCGACGAGGTTGACGCCGGTGACGTAGCTGCCCGAGGTCGCGGGAATCCCCGTCAGGAACGCGATGACCGCCTGGGCGGTCAGGTGGCCGGAGACTCCGGCGGAGGGCGCGATGACGTCCGGCCCGCCGAGGTCGAGGGGGATCCCCGGCGCGAGCGGGGCGTCGACGCTCGCGGTCAGGCACTCGTAGCACGGGCCCCCGGGAGTGAACGCCGCCACGCTCACCAGCGGGCCGTTGTAACCGCCGAGCGCCCATGGGATCTTCTCCGACAGGCAGGCCCGGTTGACCCAGATGCGGATGCCGCCCCGGCCCGCCGGTTCGTCGGCGCACATCGCCACCGCGTCGAACCCGCGTACGAGGTCGAGCATGTCCTCCTCGCACTCCACCGCGCGGGCCTCCCCGGTCACGCGGACGGAGGAGTTGACCTCGGCCAGCCGGGCGACCGCCACGTCCACCTTGGGGCTGCCGATGTCGGCCTCCCGATAGAGGGCCTGCCGCGTCAGATTGGACAGCTCGACCAGATCGCGGTCCACGCAGTGAATCGCGCCGACGCCGCACGCGGCGAGCGCCCAGGCCGTGTGGCTGCCGGTCCCGCCCAGCCCGAGGACGAGCACGCGCGAGCGTTTGAGGCGGACCTGGGCCTCCCAGCCGTGCTCGCGCGGCGCGAGGCCGCTGCCGCGGAAGAACGCCGCGTTGCGCGAATAGCGTTCCAGCTCCCGCGGGGTGAGCTCCTCGGGCTGCGGGCCGGCGGCGTCCTCTAGATATCCGGAGGTGAGCAGGCGATCGACGACGCCGGTCGCCTCGGCCTCGGTGAGCCGGGGAAACGCCCGGCGCAGGCGGGCGGCGATCTCCTCCGGAGTCCTGGTGCCGTCCATCGCGTTCAGGGCCGCCCAGGCGTGGCCGTGAGGGTCGCTGATCTCCTGGGCGGTCCCGCCTATCCGGATCCGGTCGTTGCCGTACCGGTGGGGGCGGTGCTGGGTTTTCACACGGGGCAACCGCAAGGCGACCTCTCGGCATCGCGAGCCGGACAGTAATCGACAGGTGGATCTTTCTGGAAGTGTCCACCCATGTCAAGACGAATGCCCAAGCGGCATCGTCCCTGCGTACGGCGGCGGTGAGCGACGTGTCCGCGGGCCGGCCGCTCCGGGCGGATGGCTCCGGGCTGTTTTGTCGTACGGCTCGGCTACGTTCCGGATCATGACAGACCGTTCCCCCAACGGCGCGGCCGTGTGGACACGACACAGCAGGCTGCGGGTGGTGCCGCCGGTCCAGCCGCGCAAGCTGGCGAAGGTCCCCTTCGTGGAGCTGGCGGACGGCCGGCTGCAGGGCGTGGTGTCGAGCGGCTCGGACATCGGCCGGGTCTACGTCTCCTCCATCGCCGCCGGCACCCACAACTACAACTGCAGCACCAACAACAACCGCCCCTGCGGCGGCCTGTACGGCTCGCCGTGCAAACACCTGCGGGCCCTGGTCGCCGAGGCCGTCGTCCAGTACGGCGTCGACCGGGTGTCCCGTTACCTGCGGGTCGAGGTCCCCGAGGGCGCGGATCTGGCCGGCTGCCTGGGCGGCGTCCACGAGCCCGCCCCCGCCGCGGTCGTGTTCAGCCGGTTCCTGCGCCACCTGGCCTACCTTGAGGTGCCCGACACGACCCTGCCGATCCCGGAGCTGCACTGGTTCCCGGCCACGGGGACGGTGGGCTGATGCTCGCCGTACAGCTGACCGCCCTGCTCGGCGGCGACTCGGGAAGCACCGGTCAGGGGGCAGAGGAGGCGCTCGCGCTGCTCGACGGCTTCGACGACGCCCTGGTGCACGGCCTGGCCCGGCTCGCCGACGATCGCGCCGACGCGGTGGCCGCGCTGGCCGCGGCGTTCGCCGCCACGCCTCTCGGCGACCGGCTGGCGGAGGCCGCCGGCGCGGTCGTGTCCGGTTCGATCACGCAGGAGCATCTGACGGCCCTGGCGGGCGGCCGGGTCGCCTTGTCCGGCGCCGTGCACGACGCCCTGCTCGACAGCCTGGACACGGCCCTCGGCCGGGAGCGGGCGGAGTGGCCGCCGGCGCCCGGCGACCCGGAGACGGCGGGCGGCTCCGCCGCTCATCAGTCAGCCGCCCAGTCAGCCGCCCAACCGGCCGCAGGCGAGACTCAGCCGGTCGGGAACGTGCTCGGCGGCGTCCGCTCCTGGCTGCGCGAGCTGGCCATCACCGGCTGGCGCGGCGTCGACCACGACCTCGTGTCCGCGGCGGACCAGGTCATCGAGGCCCTGCTCGCCGCGCCGGATCTGCGCAGGCTCGCGGTGCTGCTCGACGGCTTCGCCGCCGAACTGCGCGCCTCCTGCCCGATCGGCTCCGCGGAGCACCTGCCGGTGCGTCGCTGGGCCGACCTGTGGACCCGCGCCCTGCTGCTGGCGCAGGACGGCGTGCTGACCGGCGAGCCCCGGCCCGCCGCCACGGTGTCGGGACGGCTGCTGGTGCTCGGCGTCGACGTGCACGAGCACGGCACCGCCGTCCAGTTCCAGGTGCACGCCGTCCTGGAACCCGCGGACGGCGGCACACCCCTGCTGGTGCGCACCTCGGTCACGGCCGCCAAGGTCGACACCATCGTCGGGACGGCGCTGTGGAAGCTGCCGCAGCGCCACAAGGTGCTGCTGGCCGCGCTGGCCGACCGCCGCTGCATCGAGATCGCGGACATGCCCCTGCTCGACAGCGGCGACCTCGTGTGGCATGACGACCGCGCGTTCGTGAGCAAGCCCGCGGACCCGTTGGCGACCGCCCGGCTGTGCCTGCCCGGCGCGCTCGCCCCGGCGGTGCCGCCCCTCGACCGCGCTCCGGTGCGGATCGCCGAACCCGTGCTCGTGGAGGGCTACAAGGTCACCAAGGACGGCTCCTTCGACCTGGGGGGAGCCATGCTCGCCGTGGACGCGGAACGGCTGCCCGGCTGCGGTCCGCTCACGCCCAAGCTGGTGGCGGCATCGACGGCGTGCGTGGGACTCGTCCGGTGGGACGGCGGCCGATGGACGCTGCAGCCGCTCGCCGTGCAGGCGACGGTCAAGCGCGAGGCGGTGGTGGTCGCCATCGGCGACTGGGCGCTCGGCCCCACCGACCCCAAGGCGGCCAAGGCCGAGGCCAGGGCCGCCGACGCGGAGGCCGTGCTGCGGGAACGAGCCGGACGGTTGCTGCGACGATGAGCGACGACATCTCCGCGAACGCCGACCGCAACCGGCGTCAGGTGCTCTACTGGCGGCTGCTCGCCCGGCTGTTCGACCACGAGGAGCAGCCCGCGCTGGAGACCGCGAGCGTCGCGGTCGCCGGCGACCTGGCCCTGCCCGCCGGGCTGCTCGACCCGGCCGTTTCCGTCGACTCGCTGGTGCAGCGCTTCCCGGAACTGGCCGCCGAGTTCGAGACCCTGCTCACGTCGGGCGAGCACGTGCCGGGCGGCGAGGTGCGCCGGGCGGCACTGGTCTCGAAGCTGCTGCTCAACGTCTTCGCCACCGGCGCGGGTGACGTCAGCGCCACCCAGCTCGCGACCTGGCAGCAGGACGCCGCCTGGCTCAAGCGGGCCCTGTGCGCGGGGCCGGCGCCCGGACCGGGAATGGGCGCGGGAATGGGCACGGGTGCCGGAGAGCCCGGCGGCGCGTCCGGCGCGGCGTCCGGCGCGGCGTCCGGCGCGGCGGCCGGAACGGGGCCGGATGCCGGGTCTGATGCCGGGCCGGCGGCCGGGTTCGGGCAGAGCCCCGGCGGCGGGACCGGCCGTGGGATCGACGCCGGACTCGGCGGCGACCTGGCCAAGGTGCTGGCCGACATCGAGGCCGGGCTGGTCAGCCGCATGCGGCTGCGTGAGGTCCTTGCCGACCCGGCCCTGGCGCGGCAGCTCACGCCCAGCATGTCGCTGGTCGAGCAGTTGCTGCGCGACAAGGCCAACCTGTCGGGGGTGGCGCTGGCCAACGCCAAGGCGCTGATCCGCCGGTATGTCGACGAGGTCGCCGAGGTGCTGCGCACACAGGTCGAGAAGGCCGGCGTGGGCACGATCGACCGGTCGGTGCCGCCCAAACGGGTGTTCCGCAACCTGGACGTCGAACGGACGATCTGGAAGAACCTCACCAACTGGAACCCGGAGGACCAGCGGCTCTACGTCGACCGGCTCTACTACCGGCACACCGCCCGCCGGACCACCCCGGCCCGGTTGATCGTCGTGGTGGACCAGTCGGGGTCGATGGTGGACTCCATGGTCAACTGCACGATCCTCGCGTCGATCTTCGCCGGACTGCCCAAGGTGGACGTCCACCTGATCGCGTACGACACGAGGGCGCTCGATCTCACGCCGTGGGTGCACGACCCGTTCGAGGTGCTGCTGCGCACGAACCTGGGCGGCGGCAACGACGGCCCCGTCGCGATGGCCATGGCCCAGCCGAAGATCGCCGACCCGCGCAACACGGTGATGGTGTGGATCTCGGACTTCTACGAGTTCGACCGGTCGCAGCCGCTCTTCGACGCCATCCAGTCGGTGCACCGCTCCGGGGTCAAGTTCATCCCGGTCGGCTCGGTGAACAGCTCGGGTCACCAGAGCGTGAACCCGTGGTTCCGGCAGAAGCTCAAGGACCTGGGCACTCCGGTGATCTCGGGCCACATCCGCAAGCTCGTGTTCGAACTCAAGAACTTCCTCGCCTAGGAGACCCCCACATGACCAACGAGATGCTCCGCGCGCCCGCCGAGGTGAAGTACGCCGAGGAGCTCGACTGGCTGGAGTCGATCGACGACGGCCCCAAGCCGTTCTCCTGGCGGCTCAGCCCCCGGATGGTCCGGCTGTTCGTGCTCGGCAGCGAGCGGTCCGACGGCCTGGACCGCGAGATCCCGCAGAAGTGGTTCGGCGACCGGAGCTTCGTCGAGCGCAGCATCGTGACGCTCGCCTCCGACCGCGGCCTGCTGCTGATCGGCGACCCGGGCACCGGCAAGAGCTGGCTGGCCGAGTTGCTGTCCGCCGCCATCTGCCGCGACTCCACCCTGGTCGTGCAGGGAACGGCGGGCACCACCGAGGACCACATCAAGTATTCGTGGAACGTCTCGATGGTGATCGCCAAGGGTCAGTCCCGCGAGTCGATGATCCCCTCGCCGATCATGACAGCCATGGAGCAGGGCATGATCGGCCGGTTCGAGGAGCTGACCCGCTCCACCAGCGACGTGCAGGACGCCCTGATCTCGATCCTGTCGGAGAAGTACGTCTCGATTCCCGAGCTGGACACCGATAACACCGTGTTCGCCAGGCCCGGGTTCTCGATCATCGCCACGGCCAACAGCCGGGACCGGGGCGTGAACGACCTGTCCTCCGCGCTGAAGCGGCGGTTCAACTTCGTCCGCATCCCGGTGGTGACGAGCAAGGCCAGCGAGGCGGAGATCGTCCGCTTCCGCACCACGGAACTGCTGCGCCGTCACCGCATCGAGCTGGACGTGCCGCCCGCGCTCCTGGACATCCTGCTGCAGAGCTTCGCCGACCTGCGCGCCGCGGCGGCGTCGGCCACCAGCGAGGACGAGAAGCTGGAGTCGGCCCTGTCCACCGCCGAGCAGATCGGCGTGCTGGAGGACGCCATCCTGCACAGCCAGTTCTTCGGCGACCGCACGCTGCGCGCCGAGACGCTGGCCGGCGCCCTGGTGGGCTCGCTGGCCAGGCGTGCCCCGGAGGACCTCGCCATCCTCAACAAGTACTGGCACGGTGTGGTCGAACCCCGCAGCAAGCAGGACGGCGGCGAGTGGACGCGGTTCCTCGACGGCGGCCGCCAGGCGATCTCGACGCTGTCATGAGCACCTTCGACGCCCTGCGGGAGCAGCTTCTCGACGCCGCGGCGGCCTTCTCCGGTGACGGGGACGCGGCGCCTTCCCAGACCCTGGCAGGCATCCTGTCCGGCATGGTCGACGACGTCGACCGCATGCTGCGCGAGGAGCTGGAGATCTTCCCGGTCTGCCACCACTCGCCGGCCTCCGCCCTGGCCATGACCCGGCGGCTGCGCGACAAGCGGCCCAAGGTCGTCTACCTGGAGCTGTGCGAGGACCTGCGTCCGCTCCTGGACGAGCTGCGCAACTGCCGGCTGCCGGTGGCGCTGCAGGCGTTCGCCACCCGGCTCGACGGGTTCCCGCCCGGCTCGGGGCCGCTCAGCGTGATCGCGCCGGTCACCGAGGCGTCGGCGGAGTATCAGGCCATCGCCTACGCGCTCGACACCCCCGGCGTCGAGATCGTGCTGGTCGACCGCTCGGTGGACCACGTCTTCCAATGGCTGCCCCGGGAGACGGACGGTCCGGCCGGCTCGGCTCCGCAGGAAACCGGCGCTCCGCGGGAAACCGGCTCCGCTCCGCAGGAGGCGGGCTCCGCCGAAGACGGGCACGGCGACGAGGCGGCGTTGCACGGTGACGCCGTGGGTGTCGAGATCGGCGACCTGCGGCCGCGCTTCGCCGAGCTGGAAAAGCACCTGCTGCACCACGGCAAGGTGCGGCACTGGTCGGAGTGGTGGGACCAGTACGTCGAGCAGCCGCTGACCGGGGCCGACTACGGCACCTATCGCCAGGCGATGGCGCTCGTCGGCAGCCTGTTCCGGCGGCTGCGCCCCGACGCGGACGGCCGCCTGGCCGTCGACGAGGAACGCGAGCGCTACATGTGGACGCGGATCCGCGAGCACCTCGCCGCGTCGGGCGCCGACCCCGCCGACTGCATGTACGTGTGCGGGGCCTTCCACGCCGTCAGCACCATCGCCGAGTTCGGCCTGCGGTCCGAGGCGCCGCCGTACGAGATCGGGCCGCGCACGGGCACGGGCTGGCTCTACGGGCTGATCCCCTCCAGCCACTCCGCGATCGAGGCGCAGTTCGGCCTGGCGCAGGGCTCGGTGTCCATCGCCGCCGCCACCTGGGCCAAGGCGGTCAAGCGCGGGGGCCTCACGCCCCACCGGCTGGCAGGACAGCAGGACGGATCAGGGAAGCGGGCCGCCAGAACCACCAAAGCCGCCAAACCAGGGACCGCCACGGCCACGTCGCCCGCCGCCGAGCCGGCGGCGGACCGGCTGTCGGGGTTCCTCGCCGGCCCGCCCGCGCTCGACGGCCTGGACGAGAACGAACTGCGCGGCTGGTGCGTCGACATCGTGCGGCTGGCCCGCCGCAACGGCTATCTGGCCAGCACGGCCGACGCCATCGCCGTGTTCGAGACGTCGATCCTGCTGGCGGGGTTGCGCGGGCGGGCCAGGCCCACGCCGTACGACTTCGCCGACGCGGCCGTGACCTGTATCGAGAAGGACTCCGTGCCGGGCCGCCGGGACGTCCGCCGCCTGTGCGAGATCCTCCTGGGCGGCGACAAGATCGGAATGGTCGGCTACGACGCGCTGCCCCCGCTGGTCCGTGACGTGTACGACCGGCTTGAGCCTCTCGGACTCGACCTGACCAGGCGCACCCAGCAGCGGGTGCTGCTCGACCTAAAGGCGGATCCCGAGCTGGAGCCGTGCTCCGATCTGCTGTGGACGTTGCGTTGCCTGCTGCCGGACGGCGCGGTCCGGCCGATCATGGGCGCGCGCCGCCTCGGCGAACGGCCCATTCAGGAAAGCTGGGACGTGGCGCTCGGCCGGCACCAGCGGGAGATCATCGAGCTGGGCTACGAGGGCGTCACGGTCGAACAGGTGCTGGAGCAGCGGCTGCGCCGCACAGCCTGGGACCCCCAGGCCACGGCGGGGGCCGCGCTCGCGGCCGTCGAGGACGCCATCCTCTATCTGGGTGGCCGCCGCCTCGCCGGCGAGCTCGGCGCCCGCGCCGTCGAGCTGCTGGCCGCAGAGCGCACGGTGGACGACGCGCCCGAGGTCCTGCGCCGGATCAGGCGGCTGCTGACCTACTACCAGGCGAGCGAACCGGAGCTGCCCGCCTGGTGCGAGGACTTCGTCACGGCCGGATACGCCCATTACTGCACGCTGCTGCCCACCGCCTTCGCCGACGACGACACGGGCGTGCGCCAGGTCGGCGCGATGCTCGGCTTCCTATTCACGCTGGAGAGCCTCGCGCTGTCGCTGGGCTGCGACCGGGCCCAGCTCGAACTGGCCGTACGGCAGGCGCACCCGCGGGCTCCGGCCAAGGTCGCGCTCCTGTGGGCGGCGCAGACGCAGCTTGGCCTGCTCACCAGGGAGGAGCTGCGCGCCCGCTGCGACGAGCTGCTGGCCAACCCGCTCGTCGTCCCGGCCTATCCGCTCTATGTGAGCGGGTTCGTCCAGGCGCTCGAACCCGTCCCCGGCCTCGCGCCGTTCGTGGTCGAGGCGCTCTCGAAGGCCTTCGCGCGGCTGCCCGACCCCGTCCTGCTGCCGTGGCTGCCGAAGCTGATCTCCACGTTGCGCCGGCACGCGCCGGAGCT
Organism: Microbispora rosea; assembly: GCF_044460045.1. Lineage (NCBI taxonomy): Bacteria > Bacillati > Actinomycetota > Actinomycetes > Streptosporangiales > Streptosporangiaceae > Microbispora > Microbispora rosea. Next base: position 1,003,567 of record NZ_JBITJO010000001.1, read on the forward strand.
GGTCCCCGTGCTCGTCCGTGAGGCCGGGCGGACCTTCCCCGGCGCGCTGCCCGAGCTGGACGCCTGGACCCCGCCCTGGGAACGGCCGGCCGGGCCGGTACGCAGGACCCGCTCGGCGCCCGCGCCGAGCGGTCCGGTGTCGGCGCTGCTGACCCGGCATCCACAGGCGTGCGACGCCATGGCCGCGCTGCTCGGCTGCGCGGCGGAGTGGGGGAGCGCCGGGCAGGACGACGGCGAGGTGCGGGCCCTGCTCGCCCGGCATCCGGCGACGACCGGCGCGGTCGCCGCGCTGCTCGGTGCCTGAGCCCATGCGCGGTCGCCGCGCTGCTCGGCGCGTGAGCCAATGCTCGCGCCTTCACCCGGTGGCGGCGCCGTCGAGCATTCCGTGCCGACGCCCACCCGGGCGGAGGCGGCGCCGGCTCTCCAGCGGTCCGGCCGGTGGGTCATCGAGGCCCCCGCGGCTGCTCGGCGACCCTGCCGTCCTCTGGTAGATCACTGCCTGACCTGCTCGTCCGCAAATCGGGGGCGCCGCCCCTGAGCCCGGCTCCCCCGCGGACCCTCATCACCCGATGGTCCGGGGGCGCCGGCGGAACCGGCAGGCCGACGGCGTACGCCGATCCTCCAGCGCCTCCAGCACCGCGTCGATCCGCTGTCGGCAGTCGTACGGCTTCGTGTGTCGCAGGCGCACGTCCCGCCTGCCGCGGGTCGCGTCGGCCGGCGCGTCGGTCATCAGGCCCCACTGCCAGTACCACTTCTGCATGCCGTGCAGCACGCACACATAGAGGGTGCCGATCTCGCCGGAGCACTGTGCGGCGTACGTCGCGATCTGGTGCCAATCCGCGACGAGCGGCGTGGTGGTGGATCCTCCGACGCGGACGTGCGTCACCACGTACAGGCGCGTGTTCTGGTCGAACTCGGCTTCGACGATGTCGCTGAGCAGGCGTGGCTGCCGTAGGAGGCGGGCTCGGGATAAGGGCCAGGACGAGAAGGCGAGCAGGCCGAGCAGCGCCACCTCGATGCACCAGTCCAGAGTCACGGAGGGGTTCCCTTCGTCGGAGGCCGCACCTGCATTCGTCCCCGGGCGGTGCCCGACCGCGGCTGTCACGCTTCTGTCGTGTCGCGGGATGTCGGAATCGGGACGTGGGTACGGTCCAGAGGTGAGACGAAACAAGGAGAGCGGCTGCGACGATGCCGGTCGCAGCCGCTCTCTCGCGGCGCGTTTCCATCCGCGACCCTGCCCCAGGTAGCGGGGCACGAATGGAAACGATCATCCGGTGCTCCGGAAGGCAACTCCGCCGCGAACCGGACGAGGGACGTCCACTAGTAACCCCCACGTCCCTCGCCTTTCTCGGCGGTGGCGCGCACTCGCCGAGAGCATTTCGGTGCTGTCGTCGCCGGCGCGGTGGGATGTCCGTTCACCGCGCCGGCTGACTTCGGGGCGAGCGGTTAGCCGCGCCGCCAGCCGCCGTGGCCGCTCCAGCTACCGGCCCCCGTGCCGTGGCTGGAAGAGCCGGGACCGCCGGGGCCGCCGTGGTTCGAGCCGCCCGGACCGCCGGGGCCGCCGTGGTTCGAGCCGCCCGGACCGCCGGGGCCGCCGTGGTTCGAGCCGCCCGGACCGCCGGGGCCGCCGTGGTTGCCCCAGCCACCGCCGGGGCCGCCGTGGCCGCCCCAGGTGCCGCCGCCGGGGCCGCCGTGGCCGCCCCAGCTGCCGCCGCCCCAGTGGCCGCCCCAGTGGCTGCCGCCCCAGTTGTGGCCCGGGTTCCAGTACCCGCGGCCGGGCAGGCCGTACCACCGGCCGGGCAGGCCGAGGGACGCGTCGCAGCCCCAGCTGCCGGGCAGCGGGTAGTAGCGGCCGTCGACGACGTAGACCGGCGTGGTCAGCCCCGCCCCGCAGCTCGGCGAGATGTAGATCCCGCCGTTGACGACGGACTGGCAGCTGGGGAGCACGTAGGTCTGGGTGCCCACGACGTACTCGTGGACGCCGGTGCCGAGCTGGTAGCCGGGGAGGCCGTACCAGCGGCCGGGCAGGCCGGTGACGATCTGGTCGCGCCAGGTGCCCGGCAGGGCGTAGGTGCGGCCGGACACGACGTACACCGGCCGGGTCAGCCCGGCCCCGCAGGTCGGCGAGACGAGTACCCCGCCGTTGACGACGTACTGGCAGCTGGGGAGGATGTACGTCTTGCCCTTCAGGATGAACTGGTGCACGCGGATGTCCGCGCGCGGATCCGGACCGCGCCTGGCGGTGTCGGCCGGACGGGAGACGCTGCTGGAGGCCTGCTGCGCGGTGCTCGCCGCGCTCGCGGCTTCGGCGGCCACCACCATGGGAGTGACCAGGGCAGCGGTGGCGAGTGCCCCCGTGAGGAGGGCTTTCTTCATCGTCAAGAGACGATTCCTTTCCTGAGGTGTGCTGCTGTCGGATCGAATGCGCATCCCGGAAGCCGTCGGTGTGGCGACGGCGAAGCGGAATGCGCAGGACCGCAGTCGAGGCGGTTCCGGCCCGGACTCGCCGCGAGAGCCTCCGCCGGGGATCAGGAGTGACCCCGGATCGGAAACACGTGACGCGATCACGAGTCCTCACTTCTGTCAGCGAATTTTGACGACACGGAGGGCCGGAACAGGTCGAGAGTCCGCACCCCCGCTGCTGCCGCGATGGCGTCCGCCGTGGTGCGGCGGCATGTGCCTCGTTTGAGCAGACCGTCGATGCACTGTCTGGTAAGGGCTGCCCGGCGAGCGAAATCGGCCACGCTCTGACTGTGACCGACCATCAAGGCGCGCAAGAGCGCCACGCTCCGAAGGTGCATCTGCGGCTTTCCCGCCATAGCGAACCTCTCCGATGGAAACTTCATCATCAGATTCTGCTGACGTCTCGACTGCAGGTCGCACTCTAATCCGGCCGGGCGCGGCCGCACGTGAAAACGGAAGGTTTCCGAGAATAAATCTTGTGCGGGTCGGCTTTTTGGTGACGCATCTTGTTGACACAACTGGTCCCTGGCTTCGCCGGGGTTTGCTCCCTGTCGTCAGGATCTAGCGGGCATGATGGGGGTGATCGCGGCCAGAAAGAGTCGAGGAGCTGACAACCGAATGCCGTCGCAGCGCGTGACACCCCAGCCCCCCACCCCCCTGAGCGACTGCATCCGCGACTACGTGGCGGACAAGGGAATGAGCATCCGCACGCTCGCACTGAGGTCTGTCAGCGGGAGCACAGGTCAGAGCCTCACCGCCCAGTGGATCACCGACGTGCTGAGTGGCCGGGTGTCGCGAATGCCGGATCTGTGGCGTTTGGAGGCTCTCGCGGCCGGCCTCGAGATGGATCCGGACAGCGTCAAGGCGCTGGCTATCAGTCAGTGGATCGGATGGGACATCGCCGACGTCCGGACCGGCCCCGGAGAACGCCTGATCTTCCGCGTGCCGACGGGTTATACAACTGAACAGTGCGCACGCCTCGCCGACGAACTCATGCAGGTGATCAATAGCACGGCCGAGCCGGAAAGGGAGGAAAGGTGATTTTCCGGATGCACGGTCGCCTTAGCCGGTGCTGATGCGTCAAACTTTCCTGGCATCGAGCAGCGAAACGATCGGGGACGTGATTGCACAGAAAGGATATGGTGGATGATTCGTGTCATCACCGTCGCAACCATCAGTGGAATTCCGTCGCGCCCACTTGCTGCATAGCTTGCCGGTGGTAATCCACCACGCACTTCGCGATAACAGGATCATCGCCTTCGTCGACGAGAGCCAGTTCGCTCCCGAGCTGATCGTCCCCATGGACGAGATCGGTACGGCGACGCTGAAGCTGCTTCAGCCCGTCGACGACGCGCGCCCGATGCCGGCGCTGCGCGTCCGCATCAGAAGAAGTGGGGATCTCGGCCACGAGCTCGTCGTGGCCGAGTACGCGGCAGAGGAGATAACGGTCGCTGTCGAAAAGACCCTCATCACCGAGGAACTGGCCGCCGCCCTGGGTGACACCGGCACCGCCGTCACCCGCACCTTCGTCCGGCGGACGACGTGAGCCCAGGAACGTCTGGAACGTGCCAGAACGATGTGGCGCCGCCGGCGGGGAGGTCGCGGGCGGCGTCTGGGAGAGGGGGCGGCCCTGCGGGGAGGTCGCGGGCGGCGTCAGGGGGAGGGGGCGGCCCTGCGGACGGCCGATGATGCGGCCTTGCGGGCCGGCCGATGGTGCGGAGGGGGAGACGGAGGAAGTCAGGACTCATGCGGGCGGGGGTGGGCGGCAGGAGGCCGTGTGCCCCTCGACGGGTGAGCGGGGCCGTGGTGCCGCCGGGCCCCCGTCGGCAGGCCCTTCTCGCCCCGCTTCGAGCGGGAACGGTGCTCGGACGGCGGTCGCGCGGGTTCCGGCGGAGCGGTGCTGGGCTGGACCGTGATCCCGGGAGTCGTGATGCCGGGGGCCGTCGTGGCCACGGTGCCGGCGGGCGGGGGCGAGCCCGGCGCCGGACCGGAGGTGTCGATGCTCGCCCAGACGCTCACCGCGGTCAGCACCGCGGCCCCGGTCAGGATCGCTGCACGGATCAGCGTCGGGCGTGGCAGGGAGCGATGCCGTCCGGCCTTCGAAATGGGGGAGGGCTCGCGTTCCGGCTCATATCGGCCATGAAGGTCGCCGTCGATGTCGTCGTGCCGCCCGGGGGCCGGCGCGTACGGCGGGGGCTTGGGCCGTGCCGCGCGGCCGGGGCCGTAAGGGGCTCGCCCGGCGCGCCGGGGAGAGCGAGGTCTGTCGTGGCCGTTCATCACGCGCTCCGGATCGAAGGAAGTCATGCCATTACTGAGGGAGAGGGAATGGCTACGAACGGTATCCGAAGATCTGTGGGTTGCGGCCGGCTTTGGCCCCAGGTTGTCAGCAAAATCTGCTGACAACCTGGGGTTTTTAAATCCCTCGCCGAGTCCGTGCTCGATCGAGGGTGGTGGGTGCGATCCTCAGGCGGGATCTCTCACGAGATCCTCGGTCAGCCGTCGCAGGGAGTGGCGTTGTAGTTGGCGGCCGCGCAGTCGTCGGCAAGACTGTCCACCAGGACCACCGGCGCGGTGACCACCGGCGTGGTGACCACCGGCGTGCTCCAGTAGCCCAGCGGGCGGCTCCAGTAGCCGAGGGGGCTGCCCCAGTAGCCACCGTGCCAGGGACGGCCGGAGCGGTAACCCCACCCGCCGTGACCCCAGCCGCCGTGACCCCAGTCGCCGGCCTGTGCGGTCGCGGCCGCGTGCTGCGGGGCTGCCGTCTCCGCCGAGGCGGCGATCGGCGCCATGACGACGATCCCGGCGGCGCAGGCAGCGCCGGCCAGGAGCAGTCGACGGATCATGCGTAACCTCCTGTTTGCGTGATGTCACTGACTGTGACCGCTGTCACGCTACAACCCCTCTGATCACGCGTGTGGGCGGCGACACTCCAAGCGAAGGCAATGTCGCGGGCGCCGCCGCCGCGCCGATCAGCGGGCGCCGGCCCGATCCCTTGGGTTCACCTGCGTCCCCGGAGACCGCCGCCGGCGGCCGATCCCGATCGAAATCTCACCTCTTATCCGAGACGTGTCCGGCGGCGCCGTCGCGGGCGGGGAGGCGCCGGGCGGGGGTTACCAGTCGCCGTCCCCGCCCTCGTCCTCGTCGCCCTCGAAGATCTCCTCGATGATCTCGCCCGCCACCAGGCCGCCGACGACCCCGGCGGCGCCGGCCGCGGCCACCGCGCCCCAGCCGGGTCCGCCGCGGTGCTCGTGGTGGCCGCCGTGCTCATAGCCGTGCGCATTGCCGTGCTCATAGCCATGGCCATAGCCATGTCCGTAGCCGTGTCCAGGCCCCTGGTCATAGCCGTGGCCGTGGTCCCCGTGGCCATATCCGTGCTCGTAGCCACCGTGGTGGTCACCGTACGGGGCGCCGGGCCCGGTGAGCCCGGTCAGCCAGCGGTCGATCTCCGCGGCCCAGTCCATGCGCGCCGCGTCCTCGTGGCCGACGTGGAAGCGGCCGACGGCGTCGCCGGAGTAACGGCCGGCCCGCTTGTCGGCCTCCAGGATCACCTCCAGACCCGCGGGACCGGCCACGAAGGTGAGCTCGACCTCCCCCACCACCCCGGCGTGCCGCGGGGGCGGATAGAACTCGATCTCCTGGTAGAACGGCAGCTCCTGGCGTACGCCGTACAGGTGGCCGGCCTCCAGGTCGGCCGACCTGAAGGCGAAGCCGAGCTGGAGGAACGCCTCCAGGACGCGCGACTGCGAGGGGAGCGGCTCGACGGCGATCGGGTCGAGGTCGCCCTTGTCGACGGCCTTCGCGATGGCCACCTCGGTGCGTACGCCGAGCGCCATTCCGGTGAGGGGCTGTCCGTCGATCTGGCTGATCGGGGTCTCCCACGGCACCGGGATCTGGAAGGGGATGCTCCGGTTCTCACCCTGGCGCAGGGTGAACGGACCGGACACCCGGGCGCGGGAGAACTCCCCGAGCCCCGCGCTCTCGCCGTCGCCGTGCTCGATCTCCACTCCGGCCACCAGGCCGAGAGTGATGTCCTCGATCTCGGCGTCGAAGTCGCCGCCGGTCAGTCTCACCTCTCCTGTGAGCATGCCGCCCGGCCGGACTCGTGGGGTGGTCAGTACGGTGTCCACCGAGGGGGCGCCCACCCCGAGAGCGCCCAGCATCCGCTTGAAGACCACGTGTCTCTCCCTGTCGACGGTTGATGAGGTGTCAGCCGCCCACCTGAACGATCAAGCACCGTGGCCGGGTTCCGGCCACCGGTGGAGATCGCCGACTCAAGTGATCACGATTTCCCCGGCCCGGCCCCGTACGGAGGGCTCGCGAGCGGATCGATGCTGCCGCAAGTTTGACGCGGCTTTTGCTCAAATAGGCATGTTTGGGATTGTTCTCCATTTGGCTCGCTAATACGGGTGAAGCGGACAGTGTGGAGGTGGCGAACCGGCGTGGAGACTGTTGCGGCGCAGGCAGAGGCGGCGACGGGTCGCGCGTCCCCGAGCAGGGTCGTCATGTCGCTGATCTCCCTGGCGCTGGCGGCCGTGCTCATCTCGTTCCTCCCTCACCTCACCGGAGTCACCTGGGGGCAGCTCGACGAGCGCCTGGTGCGGGTCGGCTGGGGCGCGATGGCGGTGCTCACGGGGGTGTGGCTGGCCGGGCTGTGGGCGTACTCGAACGTCGTGAGCGATTCCCTTCCGGGGTTGAGCAGACGCCGGGCGCTGCTGGTCAACTGCGTCGGCAGCGGCGCCAGCAACGTGCTGCCGTTCGGCGGGGCCGTGGGTGTGGCCATGACCGTCGCCATGATGACCAGGTGGGGCTTCGCACGGCGGCCGGTCGCGGCCTCCGCGGTCGTGACGGGGGTGTGGAACCTGCTGTCCCGCTTCCTGCTCCCCGCCGTGGGACTCGTCTGCCTGCTCGGCGCGGGATACATGCCGGACCGCCGGCTCGCGGTGGCCGCCGGGGTCGGCGGCGCGTTGCTCATCGGCGTGGTCGTCGCCATGTCGGTCGCCCTCCGCCGGGAGGCGGTGGCCGACCTGCTGGGGCGGGGCCTGGATCGGATGGTCCGGTTCCTGCCGCTCAGGCGCAAGCCATGCCTGCGCGACTTCCTGCTCGATCTGCGTCACTCCACCATCGAGATCACTCGTACGCGCTGGCCCCGGCTCACGCTCGGCATGGTCGCCTACATGGCGCTGCAGTGCGTTCTTTTCATCGGGTGCCTGCGCGTGACCGGCGCCGAGGTCGCCGTTCCCGAGGCGGTCGCGGCCTTCGCGATCAACCGGGTGCTGACCACCGCGGTCATCACGCCCGGCGGGTCGGGGATCAGCGAGTCGGCGACCGCGCTGGCGCTGATCGGCTTCGGCGTCGCGCCCGGGGCGGCCACGGCGGCGGTGCTGCTGTTCTGGTTCTTCGCCCACCTGATCGAGATCCCCGTCGGGTGGTTCGCCTGGAGCGTCTGGTCGCTGACCATACGGGCACGAACGTGACGCCGCCGCCGTTTCGGGGCGCGCCCAGGGGTGCCACCGAAGGTGTGCGGTGCGGCGGCAGGCGGGTGGCGCTGCGTGCGGTGAGGCGGGTGGCGCGGCGGGTTACCTTTTCACCTGGCGGCCGGAGGACGTGGCCCTGACATACTCCGCCGCGACCGGCGTTCGCGGCCGGGTCAGCCGGTGGACACCCAGGCCGGCGGCGGCCACCGCGACCAGGCCGCACGCGACCAGGAGACCGACCCGCCCGGAGATCCGCTCCACCAGCTCGTACGAGCTTCCCGCGGCGTACCCGAGCCCGACGGTGCCCGCCCCCCAGACCAGCCCGCCGGGCACCCCGTAGGCGAGGAAGCGCCCGTACGGCAGGCGTCCCATGCCGGCCAGCATGGGCACCAGGGCGCGCAACAGACCGACCCAGCGGCCGAAGAGGACGGCCGGCCCGCCGCGCCGCCGCAGGTAGTCCTCGGTGCGGTCCCATCGCTCCGCGCTCACCCGGCGGCCCAGCCGGCTGTCACGCACACGAGGCCCCAGCTGCCGGCCGATCCGATAGCTGATCGAGTCCCCGGCGACCGCGCCCACGCCGGCCGCGACCATCATGAGAGGCAGGCTCACCTGCCCCGTGAAGGCGAGGAAGCCCGCCATCAGCAGAGTGAGCTCGCCCGGCACCACGAGCCCGATGAGCGCCGCCGTCTCCGCGCAGGCCATCAGCCCGACCACCAAATAGGCCCACGAACCCGTCACCGCCATGAACTGGTGCAGCCCCTGCGTCATCGGATGCCCCCCGCCGCCGCGATGACTGTCTCCCCACAATGCACGTCGTAAGGGAAACGCCAGTAGCTCGCGGCGGGAAAACCTCAGTAAGCGTCACGTACGCCGGGAAAACATCAGATAGCGCCGGAGAACGTGTCGCATCGGGCGGGAGAGCCCGTCGTGTACCCCGTGGTGAACCACTTCACCCGCTGCCGGGAGCTCCCGTGCGTCCACCCCTCGGGGTCCACCCTGCCCTGGGTGCGCTCCTGGATCCTGTCGTCGCCCACCGCCGCCGCGGCGTCCAGGGCCTCCTGGATGTCCGCCTTGGTGAACGGGCTCTCGTAGAACCCCGTGTCGACCGCGTTCTTCGCCCACACTCCCGCGTAGCAGTCGGCCTGAAGCTCCAGCCGTACGGAGGCGCTGTCCGCGCCCTGGCTGTCGCCGCCGGCCCGCCGGGTGGTGCCGAGGAGGTTCTGCGCGTGGTGGCCGTACTCGTGACCGATCACGTACGCCTGGGCGAAGGGCCCGCCCTTGGCGCCGAACCGGCTCTCCAGCTCCGTGAAGAAGCCGAGGTCGAGGTAGACCCGGCTGTCGGCCGGGCAGTAGAAGGGACCGACGGCCGAGCTCGCCCGGCCGCAACCGGTGGTCACCGCGTTGGTGAACAGGACGGTGCGCGCGTTGCGATACGGCTGCTTGCCCCGCTCGGCGAAGGCGTCCCGCCAGTATTTCTGGACGCTGTTGACCACACCCACCACGCGGCACTTGTCCGACTGGTCCGCGTCGCTGCCCTTCTTGCATTGGGCGGTCAGATCCGAGGCCGGACGCGCGCCGGTGGACCCGCCGGACGAGGAGTCTCCACCGCTGAGAAGGTCGGCCGGGTTGACGCCCAGGACCAGGGCGACGACCAGGGCGACGACGCCGATGACGCCTCCGCCGATCGCGAGCCCGCCTCCCGGGAACCCTCCGCCGCCCTCCTCCACCTGTGACGCGTCGAGATCAACGTCGTCGCGGAAGTCCATAAGCCCGCCTTCCTGCCCCGGGACCTGCCACGCCCTATGATCCCCGACGGCCGCATTCCTGCATCCGTTCATCCACCTCCTTCCGCTGAGGAGCCGAAGACCGTGAACGATCGATCCCTGCGCGAGACCCGGGAGTTCTTCGCCGCGAAGGCGGCCACCTGGGAGGAGAAGTATCCCGACGACGGCCCGGCCTTCGCCGCCGCGATCGCCGAGATGGCCCTGCCGGCCGGAGGCCTGGCCCTCGACGCCGGATGCGGCACCGGCCGCGCGTTCCCCCTGCTGCGGGACGCCGTCGGGGCCGCCGGGCGGGTGGTGGGCGTGGACGTCACCCCGGAGATGATCCGGTCGGCCCGCGAGCGGGGGCGGGGCGAGTCCGGCCTGCTGCTGATCGCCGACGTCGGACGGCTTCCGCTCCGCGACGGGGTCGCGGACGGCGTGCTGGCCTCCGGGCTGATCTCCCACGTTCTCCGGCCGGAGGCCGTGCTGTCCGAACTGGCACGGGTGACCTGCCCCGGCGGGAGGCTGGCGCTGTTCCACCCCGTGGGCCGTGCGGTGCTCGCGGCCCGGCGCGGCCGCACCCTGACCCCCGACGACGTACGGGCCGAGCACAACCTCCGTCCCCTGCTGGACGCCGCCGGCTGGACCCTGCTCGACTATCACGACACCAAGGAGCGCTATCTGGCCGTAGCTCGCAGATGAGAGGGAGTTATGTCAAATGAAAGAGCCTCTGCAAGCCAATATCAGTCCCGATATCCGCAAATGCGGCGTAAGGTGGTGCCCGTGACGACGTTCCGGATCAGCGAAGCGGCCGCGGTGCTCGGCGTCAGCGCCGACACCGTACGGCGTCTCGTCGACGCAGGCAGGCTCGCCGCGCACCGCGACGAGAACGGCCACCGCCTGATCGCCGGCACCGACCTCGCCGCGTTCGCGCGGGCGCAGACCGAGGCGGACGAGCGCACCGGAATCTCCTCGGCGCGCAACCGCTTACGCGGGATCGTGACCGAGGTGATCAGGGACGCGGTGATGGCCCAGGTGGAGATCGCCGCCGGGCCGTTCCGGGTGGTCTCGCTGATGAGCCGCCAGGCGGCCGACGAGCTCGGCCTGGAACCGGGGGTGATGGCGGTGGCCGTCGTCAAGTCCACCAACGTCGTCGTCGAGATCCCGGACCACGCGCGCGTCGCGAGTCAGTAGAAGGAGCTGTGGTGCTCAGACTTCTCTCCCTGGCCGCCGTCCTCGTCTTGGTGCTGAGCCTGGCGGCGTGCGGCTCGTCCTCCCCGGACACGGCCGCTCCCGCCTCCTCCGGCGCCGGGAAGTCGCTGACGGTGTTCGCCGCGGCGTCCCTGACCGAGACGTTCACCGAGCTGGGCAGGCAGTTCGAGAGCACCCACTCCGGCACGAAGGTCACCTTCAACTTCGGGTCGAGCGCGACGCTCGCACAGCAGATCACCCAGGGCGCCCCCGCGGACGTCTTCGCCGCCGCGAGCCCGGCCACGATGAAGACGGTCACCGACGCCGGGCTGGCCTCCGCGCCCACCGTGTTCGTCAGGAACACGCTGCAGATCGCCGTCCCCGAGGACAACCCGGCCAAGGTCGGGTCGCTCAAGGACCTGACCGACCCGAAGGTCAAGGTCGCTTTGTGCGCCGAGCAGGTGCCCTGCGGCGCGGCGGCGACCAAGGCGCTGGACGCGGCGGGGCTCACGGTCACCCCCGTCACCCTGGAGCAGGACGTCAAGGCGACGCTCACCAAGGTCCAACTCGGCGAGGTCGACGCGGCGCTCGTCTACCGCACCGACGTGATCGCCTCCGGCGGGAAGGTCAAGGGCATCGACTTCCCCGAAGCCGCCCAGGCCGTCAACGACTATCCGATCGCGGCGCTCGCCAAGGCGCCCGCACCCGATCTGGCCAAGGAGTTCGTCGATCTCGTGCTGTCGCAGCAGGGCAGGGACGTGCTGACCAAGGCCGGTTTTCAGGCGCCGTGAGCGGCTCCGGACGAGCGCGAGTCCCGCGGGCGCGCATGCCGTGGCCGCTGCTGGTGCCCGCACTCGCGGGGCTGGCGTTCCTCGTCCTCCCACTGGCCGGGCTGCTGGTCCGCGCCCCGTGGGCGACCCTGCCGGGGCGGCTGGCCGAGCCGCGGGTGCTGGAGGCCCTGCGGCTCTCCCTGGTGACCGCGACCGTCGCGACGGCGGTCTGTCTGCTGCTCGGCGTGCCGCTCGCCTGGCTGCTGGCCCGTACGACCCTGCCGGGGAGGCGGCTGCTGCGCGCGCTGGTCACCGTGCCGCTCGTCCTGCCCCCGGTCGTCGGCGGCGTCGCGCTGCTGCTGGTGCTCGGCCGCCGCGGGCTCGCCGGGCAGTGGCTGTACGACGCCTTCGGCGTCTCCCTGCCCTTCACCACCACGGGAGTCGTCGTCGCGGAGGCGTTCGTCGCCATGCCGTTCCTCGTCATCGCCGTGGAGGGGGCGCTGCGCGCGGCCGACCAGCGCTACGAGGAGGCCGCGGCGACGCTGGGGGCCTCCCGCTGGACCGTCTTCCGCCGGGTCACCCTGCCCATGGTCGCCCCCGGCGTGGTGGCCGGCGCCGTCCTGTGCTGGGCCCGCGCGCTCGGCGAGTTCGGGGCGACCATCACCTTCGCCGGAAACTTCCCGGGCCGGACGCAGACCATGCCGCTGGCCGTCTACCTGGCGCTGGAGACCGATCCTGACGCCGCCATCGTGCTCAGCCTGGTGCTGCTCGCGGTCTCGGTGATCGTGCTGGCCGGGCTGCGCGACCGCTGGGTGGGCGCCACATGAGCGTGCGGGCCCACCTGGTCGTCGAACGTCCCGCCTTCCGCCTGGACGTCCGGATCGCCGCCGCGGCCGGTGAGGTGGTGGCGCTGCTCGGCCCCAACGGCGCGGGCAAGACGACCGCGCTGCGCGGCCTCGCCGGGCTCACCCCCCTGAGCGGCGGGCGCGTCGAGCTGGACGGCGCCGAGGTGCAGCGGCTGCCCCCGGAACGCCGCAGGGTCGGCGTGGTCTTCCAGGACTACCTGCTGTTCCCGCACCTGTCCGCCCTCGACAACGTCGCCTTCGGGCCGCGTTGTCAGGGGCTCGGCAAGGCCGCGGCCCGCCGGGTCGCCGCCGAGCTGCTCGACCGCGTCGGCCTCGCCGGTCATGCCCACGTCCGCCCCGGGCGTCTGTCCGGAGGCCAGGCGCAGCGGGTCGCCCTCGCCCGCGCCCTTGCCGTACGGCCCCGCCTGCTGCTGCTGGACGAGCCGCTGGCCGCCCTCGACGCCCACACCCGCCTGGAGATCCGCGCCGAACTGCGCCGTCACCTGGCCGGCTTCGACGGCGCGACCATCCTGGTCACCCACGACGCGCTCGACGCGATGGTCCTGGCCGACCGGCTCGTGGTGATCGAGAACGGCGCCGTCGTGCAGACCGGCACGCCGAGCGAGATCGCCCGCCACCCGCGTACGGACTACGTCGCCCGCCTCGTCGGCCTCAACCTCTACCGGGGGGAGGCCGACGGCCACCACGTCGTCGTGGGCGACGTGCGCTTCAGCAGCGTCGAACGCCTGACGGGGCCCGCCTTCGTCGCCTTCCCGCCGTCCGCCGTCGCCCTCTATCGGAGCCGCCCGGACGGCAGCCCCCGCAACCTGTGGCGGGCCGTCATCGACGGCATCGAACGACACGGGGACAACGTCCGCGTGCACCTCCACGGGCCGATCCCGCTGCTCGCCGACGTCACCCCGTCGGCCGCTGCCGACCTCGACCTCATCCCGGGCCAGGACGTCTGGGCCGCCGTCAAGGCCACCGAGACGCACGCCTACCCGGCCTGAACGGGCCCCGCCCTTACCGGCGGCCACGCGACGCCTTCCGCTCGGCACGGCGTGCCGCTGCTGCCGTACCACCCCCCGGTGGTCCTGGCGAAGCGGCGCGCGCACGCGCCCCCAGGGGTACGGAACGGTACATTGCGCGCATGTCCTCCACTTCGCGGCCGGACGATCGCCTCGCGTCCGTGTTCCGGTTCGCCACCGAGTTGGTCGCCTGGGTCGCGACCCCGTGGGCCCTCGCCTCGCGGTCCGTACCGCTGGCGGTGCTGTCGGTCGTGGTGCTGATCGGGCTGCCGACGCTGTTGTCCACCCCGGGGGACAAGCGGAACGTGATCGTCGCGGTGCCCGGGATGGTGACCATCGCGCTGGTCCTTGTGCAGCTCGTGGCGGCGATCGTGGCGGCGTGGGTCGCCTGGCCCGCGTTCGCCGCCGTGCCGGTGACCGTGCTGGCCGCGGTCACCGTGGTGCTCGAACTGCCCCGCTGGCGGTGGCTCGCCTCCCGGTGAGTGTGCTGCCTCGGGCTGGTCAGGCGCGCGGCGCGCGGTCGCGTCGTACGCGCAGGAAGACCGCGGCGAGGAGGACGCCCAGCAGGACGAGGGCGGCGTCGGCGGTGACGGCGGCCGTGACACCGTGCAGGACCGCCCCGGCCGACGCCACGCCCCCGGCCGCGGCGGTGGCGATCGCCGACATGATCGGGGTCCCCATGGTGATGCCGGCCTGCTGGGACATCGACGCCAGGCCGGTGGCCAGGCCCTGTTCGTGGTCGGGGAGGCCGGTGGTGGCGGTGACCATGAAGCCGACGATGACGAGCATGTTGCCCACGCCGCCCAGGAAGGTGGCGGGCAGCAGCAGCCCCATCGAGGCCGGCGTGTCTCCCAGGAAGATGAGGACGGCGGTGAAACCGGCCTGGAGCAGCCCGCCGCCGATCAGGACGGCCACCGTGGACGTACGGGCGATCGCCTTCGGGGCGAGCACGCCGCCGGTCACGGTTCCGGCTCCCAGGACTGCGAAGGAGAGCCCGGCGGCGAGGGCCGAGAAGCCGAGGGTCTTCTGCATGTAGAGGGTGAGCAGGTACACCAGGGACGTCTCAGTGGCGAAGGCGAGCAGCCCGAGCACGTTTCCCCAGGCCACGGTGCGTTTGCGCAGTACGCGAACCGGGACCAGGGGCTGGGCGGCCCCGCGTTCGACGAGATAGAAGACGACCAGCAGGACGGCCCCGGCCAGCAGGCCCGTCAGGGCGAGGGGCTCGGTCCAGCCGTGTTCGCCGGCCCGGGTCAGGCCGTAGACGACGCCGAGCAGCCCGAGGGTGACCGACAGCGCGCCGGGCAGATCGACCTTCGGGCGGGCGGCCGGGTGCGACTCGGCGATGACGGCGGGGGCGACGAGGAGCACGACCAGGGCGACGGGGACGTTGACGAAGAAGGCCCAGCGCCAGGACAGCAGGTCGGTGAGCACGCCGCCGAGGACGGCACCGGCGGTGAACCCGGCGGACATGAGCGCACCGTTGAGGCCCAGCGCCTTCTGACGCAGCGGGCCTTCGGGGAAGGACGTGGTGAGCAGGGCGAGACCGGCCGGGGTCGCGGCGGCGGTGGCGAGCCCCTGGGCGATACGGGCGACGATGAGGACCGCGGGGCTCGGGGCGAGCCCGCCGGCGAGCGAGGCCGCGCCCAGGAGTGCGAGGCCGCCGAGGAAGATGCGCTTGCGGCCGATCAGGTCGCCGATGCGGCCGAAGAAGAGGGTGAAGCCGGCCGCGCACAGAGCGAAAGCGGTCGAGATCCACTGCAGATTGGCCAGGGAGAATCCGAGGTCGTCGCCGATCGCGGGCAGCGCCACGTTCAGGATCGAGAAGTCGACGGCCAGCATGAACTGGGCGACCAGCAACACCGCGAGGATGACCTTCAAGCGGCCGGTCAGGCGCGGCGGTGGTGTCTCGTGAGCGGCGGACACGGCCGCCGGTGGACATTTCGTAGTGGACATGACAGGGATATCCCTTCGGACACGGAGGCGGTGCGTCGACTTAACGGGTCTGCCGTCCCGTTAAACTGAAGAGGACGCTAGCACCTCGTAACGCCTTAAGGGAACAGCGGTCCCGATAGTGGCCTCTGGGAAGGAGCCGTCATGGCAGCAACTCCACCGCCCGGTGCCGTCCGGCCAGGCGGACGTACGGCCCGCGTCCGGGAGGCCGTCCTCGAAGCCGCCGCCGATACCCTGGCCGAGAAGGGCTTCGACGGGCTCGACCTCGGCGAGATCGCGCGTATCGCGGGAGTCGGGAAGACCACCCTCTATCGCCGCTGGGGCACGCCCGGCGCGCTCGCGGCCGACCTCCTCCAGGACATGGCCGAACGATCCCTGCCCCGCTCGCGCAACGGCGACATCGACCAGGATCTGCGCGACAACGCTCACCTGGTGCTCAAGACCCTCACCGATCCCCGCCAGGGGCGGCTGTTCAAGGCGCTGATCGCCGCTTCGCTCTGCAACGAGCAGGCGGCGCAGGCGTTGCGCCGCTTCTACGCCGTACGCATCGACGAATGGGCCGGCTGCGTCACCGACGCGATCGAACGCGGCGAGCTGCCCCCCGGCACCGATCCGCGCCAGGTGATCGCCATGGTCTCCGCGCCCCTGTACTACGCCCTGCTCAACACCGGGGAACCTCTGGACGAGGCGGCGGCGGATCGGGCCGCGGTAGCCGCCCTCGCAGCGGCCCGCGCCGGCGCTTTCACCTGATGCCGCCTGCGACGGGCGACAGCCCGCCCTCGGGGCTGTGCCCACCGGCTGGCGCCCCGACGCCCTGTAGGCACGCCCGGCAGGCATAGCAAGGTACGGCGAGAACGGCGTCAGGCGTCGCCTTCGTAAAGGCGCCGCATTTGCGCTTCATACTGCTCGAACGGCTCCAGGCCCGCTGCGGCGCGCCGGTCGTCCAGTTGATCCGCGTCCTCTATCGGGTGTGGTTTGAGGCCGCCGCCATCGTTGAAGAACTGAGTTCCATATAGCTGAGGACGACCGGAATTCACGCGCACTCGATCCTCGAGGTATGCGAGGTGGGCGGGCTTCGCCTCGTTCCGGGCAACGGCGTCGGAAAGCGCCCGGTGAAATTCGCGCTGAATCTCGGGCGAGACGTCGGCGTGCTGGGCGAGTAGCCATGCCGCGAGCGCTCCGTCCTCTCCTACCTGGGACAACAGCGGCCAGCCGCGCATGACGACCACCGAACGCAGCCACGCCGTGTTGTCCCGATCGATGTTCCTCCACTGGGCCATGCGCTCCTGGTTCAGAGGCTCATCGGCCGGTTCGCGAATTTTCTGATCGACCTTCATGCGCTTCAGCAGTTCCGCCCGCAGTTCGTCGTCAGTCATGTTCCGACTTTACGATGCGGGCGGCTTCAGGTCAGCTTGAGAAAGCTGTGCAATCGATTTCGGAATGCACTGGAATGCCGTCGACCGGGTGCGGCTTTCGGCGCCCGCTCCCCGGCCCATTCCCCGCCTCGCCGCGATCGCCTCGTCCGCTGCGGAGCAAACGGGGGCCGGGGCGGTGCCCGATCGAGTGGTTGCGCGCAGCGCGCAACACAGGCCATCATCGAGGCATGATCTCCAACCGAAAGGGCGGCGACGCCCACGCGCGGTGACCGCGCTCATGCGGCGCTATGCCGCCGCCGAACCTGTGGCCGACGTCCGGAGCAAGAGCGCTCACGACCGGTGGCAGGAAGCAGTCAAGATCCGGCAGGAGTGGCTGGACCACGGTCTGTCCACACAGCCCGCCGACCGGCGGACCGTCGAACACAGCCTCACCGCCATCTACGCGAGGATCTCTCGCCCGAAGCCCCGGTTCGAATGGGTCGACTCGCCGTACAAAGCGATCCCGCTTGTCGCCGGTCTGCCCACTCTCGACCAGCTCTACGGGTGGATTCGGGATCCTCATCCGCGGGGGACACCGCCACTGGCCGGCGATCTGGCCATGATCGAGTCCCAGTTGCGCGGCGCACTCAGCGCCGGTGTCTCCCACAGCGACCCTGAGCTGTCCCCGGTGCGGAGGGGTAAACGGGGCGAGCCCTGGCCCGAACTGCCACCGCCGAAGGCGCTCGATGCCGGCGTTCCCCTGGGTGTGGTGCTGCACCAAGGCATCCGCACCGCACTGCACCGGAGCCTCGCACACGGGTTCCGCATCCCGATCCGTGGCACGCTCGCCGGCGGCGGGCCCCTGCCGGCGTGCTGGTACGGGCAGCAGGACGCCGCGTGGGTCGCCTACTACGACGCCCTGCACCGGCTCGGTCTGGCCTCCTACGGACCGGACGAACTCGAGCATCTCGGCCACTGGGCCGCACTGGTGCGCTCCTGCGGCTGGTGGTGGCCCGGCGAGGACGTGTGCGTCGTCGTGGATCGGCCCGAAGTGATCCGCACCGAACCAGTGCCGGGAACCTGGCACGACGAGGTCCGACTCCGCCGCGGTGGCGTCCGCTACCGCGACGGCTGGCATCCGCTGCTTGCCTGACCCACGGACGGGCCGGGACGAGACAGCCTGTCCCGTCCCGGCCCGCCCGGATCCACAGGTGCGGCGTGAGCAGAACAGGCTCACGGCCGGCATATGCGGTAGCCGCAGGCTGGTTCAGGCGTTGAGTACGGCCTGGAGGAAGTCGCGGGTGCGCTGCTGCGCCGGCTCGGTGAAGATCTGCTCGGGCGACCCCTCCTCGACGATCTGCCCCTGGTCGAGCATGAGGACCCGATGGGAGATGTCTCTGGCGAAGTTCATCTCGTGGGTGACGCACAACAGCGTCAGGTTGCCCTGGTGTGCGATGTCGCGCAGGAGGTTCTGCACGCCGGAGACGAGTTCGGGATCGAGTGCCGAGGTGACCTCGTCGAGCAGCAGCACCTCGGGTTCCATCGCGAGGGCCCGCGCGATGGCGACCCGCTGCTGCTGCCCGCCGGACAGCTGCGACGGGTGTGCGTGTGCCTTGCCGGCCAGGTCGACCATCTTCAGCAGCTCGCGGGCCTTCTCCTCCGCCTGCTCGCGCGGGACGCCGAGGGCGCGGACCGGGGCTTCGGTGATGTTGCGTAGGACGTTCATGTTCGGGAACAGGTTGAACTGCTGGAACACCATGCCGATCTTCTTACGGATCTGACGCAGGTGGCGCTCGTCTGCGGGCACCTGCCGGTCGCCGCGCCGCATGTGAGACAGGCACTGGCCGTCGACGTGGATGGTGCCGGAGGTGACCCGTTCGAGGGTCATCAGCAGGCGCAGGATCGTGGTCTTGCCCGACCCGCTCGGGCCGATCAGCGTGACGCGCTCGCCGCGTCCGACGTGGAAGTCCAGCTCACGCAGGACCGTCACGTCACCGAACCGCTTGCCGACCTTGTCGAACCGGATCATCAAGGGCTCCTCGGCCCGGGCGGACTGGGTTTCAGGTGTCAAGGCGGCGCTCCATACGGCGGATGAGGATCGACGCGGGGATCGCGATGAGGAGGAAGAACAGACCGGCGACGGTCATCGGTTCCACGTAGCGGAAGCGCTCGGAGCCGAGCTCGCGGGCGAGTCCGATGACGTCGACGACGGTGATGACGGACAGCTGCGGCGATTCTTTGAATATCGCGACGAGGTAGTTGCCCAGGGCGGGCAGTGACCGGCGTACGGCCTGCGGGAGGATGACGCTGATCCAGGTCCAGCGGCGCGGCAGGTTGAGGGCGATCGCCGCCTCCCACTGACCCTTCGGCACCCCGTCGATGCCCGCCCGGTACACCTCGGAGGTGTAGGAGGCGTAGTGCACGCCGAGCCCGATGATCCCGGTCGTCAGCGCGGTCATCCTGACCCCGAAGTCCGGCATCACGTAGTAGAGGACGAAAAGCTGCACCAGCAGCGGCGTGCTGCGGATGAACTCGCTGATCGCCCCCACCGGGCGGCTGATGTACGGCCGGCGCGAGCGGCGCAGCAGCGCCACGAAGAGCCCCAGGACGAAGGCGAGCACCGCCCCGCCGAGCGTTGCCTGGAGGGTGACGAGCAGACCCTGGGTCAGGAGACCCGGGAGGATTTCCAGCGTCCAGTCCCAGTCCCAGATCATCGGGCCGCCTCCGCTGCCCGCGCGGCCCGGCGCCGCGGCCTCTCGCGGCCCACCATTCGGGCGGCCCGCCTCTCGACGAACCTCATCAGCAACGTGATCAGGTACGAGAGCAGGAAGTAGATCGCCAGTAACAGCGCAAAGACGATCAGCTGGTCACTGCCGGAGTTGACGAGCAGCCGGCCCTCGTAGGCCAGGTCGGCCATGGTGATGGCGGACAGCAGCGACGTCGCCTTGAGCAGCTCGATGAGCAGGTTGTTCATCGGGGGGACCATCTCGACGAACGCCTGCGGCAGGACGACGTACCGCATCCGCTGGAACGGCGAGAAATTGAGCGCGACGGCGGCCTCACGCTGGCCGCGCGGCACGGCGCGGACCGCGCCCCGCACCACCTCCGAACCGTACGCGCCGAGGTTGAGCCCGAGCGCGAGGACGCCGGCGAAGATCTTGTCCAGCTGGAAGCCGGTGAGGAGGGGCATCGCGTAGAACAACCAGAACAGCTGCACCAGCACCGACGTGCCGCGGAAGAACTCCATGTAGACGCGGGCGACGGCCCGTACGCCCCGGTGGCGCGAGGTCGCCATCAGCCCCACGGGCAGGGCGATGGCGATGGCGAGCACGGAACCACCGATGGCGCTCTGCAGTGTGATGAGGGTCCCGTCGCACAGGAAGGGCATCGTCTCGCCCAGGGCGCCGGGCAGCTCCGCGCTGCACGGATTGATAGTGATCATGCTCGTGTCAGGAACCCGCGCACAGTTGTTGTGCGGTGAGCTTGGCGGCGTTGCCGACCTCGGTCTGGGTGAAGCCGAACTTCTCGATGATCGGCAGCACGCCCTTCGCGTCCTGCAGCTTCTTCAGCTCGGCGTTGAACGCCTGCAGGAGCGCGGTGTCGTTCTTGCGGAAGCCGTATCCGCCGGCGCCGACCTGCTCCTTGCCGCCGACGACCGGGACGAACGACTCGGTCACCTCCAGCGGCTCGTCCGCGTACTGCTGCTGGAGGGTCCAGCGCAGCGAGACGGCGGTCAGCGCGACGGCGTCCACCCGGCCGGCGAGGATGCCCTTGAACGCGGCGTTCTGGTTGGGGAAGACCTTGATCTGGTCGCCCTTGACGCCCCCGCTCTCCGCGTACCCCTTCTCGACGGCGCCTTCGAGCACACCGACCTTGGCGCCGCCCCCGGCGATGTCCTCGAAGCTCGTGATCTGCTTGGGGTTGCCCTTGGCCACCAGGAACGCGTTGGCCGCGGCGTAGTCGGGGTTGGAGAAGGCGATCTGCGCGCACCGCTCGGGGGTGATGAACATGCCGGCGGCGATGAAGTCGTACTGCCCGGACTGCAGCCCCGGAATCAGGGAGCCGAAGGAGTCGACGATCTGCGCCTCCAGCTTGTCCACGCCGAGCGCCTTGAAGATCACGCGGGCCACTTCAGGAGCCTCGCCGGTCAGGTTGCCGTCCTTGTCGCGGTAGCCGTACGGCTGCTCATTGGCGATGCCGACCTTGATCGTGCCCGCCTGCTTGAACCTGGCCAGCGGGTCGGCCTCCATGCTGGCGCCGGTACTGCCGCCGTTGTCGACGCGGCTGCAGCCGGCGATCAGGGCCGGGGCACCGGCGAGCGCCGCCACGGTCAGCCCCGAGCTCTTGAAGAAATCCCGACGTGTCCAGCGGTGGGCCGTCACGCTTCGCTCCCGTTCGTCCCGTTGTCGTCACCATGCTTGTCCACGCGAATCTTCAGCAACGGGCGGACCTTGCCGTTCCGCGCGTTCATCGGACCGGCGATGTGTTTCGCCAACATGGCCCTCGAACGTAGCGGAGTGCTTCACGTGCCCCTTCTGAGCGTTTCGAGGTGGAGGTGTTTGAGAGCTTGGGTGACCGGGTAGAGCGGGAAGTTTTCCGTTTCCTGAGCCGCTGGAGCGGCGTTTGCTCCTGTCGTGCTTCGTGTCACCAACCTTTGACCAGTGCAAACGTCCTCACTGCCGGCATGCGGGCGCCTTCTGTGAGAGCTTGCAGGGTCGTCACGGAAAGGTCGCGATCCGGGCACGGCGCGCTTCCACCTGCAAACAATCTTGTGATTTTGCTCGCGGGACATTGATGTCAACCTGTGACCTGGGCAAACCCCGAGATTCTGGCCCGCAGCGCCGCAGGGGAGGCCGTAACCAGGGGGTCAGTGATCACCCGGAGCCGTGCTGCTACGTGGCCGTGGCCATGTGCAGTCTCCGCGCCGTGCGGCCGGCGCGGTGGAGTCGCATCGGCGCCGTCGGGGCGTTGGCGTGACCAGGAAGTCGGCCTGAAATTTACAGCGGCGCCCATGACGGACCAGCGGTTCGAGCGCGTCGTCTCCCTTTCTGTTGACGCACTCCCGCCTCCTCTCTAGCGTGAGGCCTCCGTGGGTGTTGTTATCGCTAACACTGTGCACTAGTGAAATTTCGACCCAGCAATTCAGGTCTAGTGATGGGACATTTTCATGGCACTGAGCACGGCGTCCGATGGTTACTCATCAGGACCATCGTGGAGCGTCCGGTCGTTGCGCCAGTTGCTGATCGCCCTCGTGGTGACCGCGCTCGCCGCAGTGGCAGCCGTCGTCCCCGCGCCGTCGGCCAATGCCGCCACCAGCCAATTCCGAGGCATGAACTGGGCCGTGCTGGGTGACAACTTCAGCACCGGCACGCTCGTCCTGCAGGGCCTGAGCCAGTCCGACAGCAACGCGACAGTACGGGCCAAGGCCAACGCGCTCTACGACCACATGGAATACGTCATGGGGGTCAACACCGTCCGGCTGCCTATCAACACCCACACTGTGGCCAACACGACCTGGTGGAACTCCTACCGCGGCGCCATCGACGCCGCCACCGACCGTGGATTCAAGGTCATCCTGGCCTATTGGGAGGACGGCGCAGCCTCCGGCGGCAGGATCACCAACCTCGCCGCATGGAACGCGATGTGGTCCACCGTGACCAACACGTACGGCTCGAACGGCAACGTCTACTTCGAGCCGATGAACGAGCCGCACGGCTACTCATCGACGGAGTGGCGCAACGTAGCAGCGAACTGGCTCAGCACTCACACCTCGGCGGCGCCCGGCCGGGTGCTCATCGGCGGCACCGGCTTCAGCCAGGACCTCCGGGACATCTGCAACGACAGCCGCTTCAACTCGACGCTGCTGTCCTTCCACTACTACGCCTTCTTCTACAGCGCGATGACCTACGACGCCTTCCGGAGCCACATCCAGACGCTTCTGGGCAACTGCGCCTCCCGCGCGATCGCGACGGAATTCGGCGCGCCGATGTCCACCGGCCTCAACTACGCCGACCCGAACAGCACCGACAACTTCGTGCGCTACCTCCGCGCCATGGCCCAGGTCATGCGTGACAACCAGATGGGCGGCACCTACTGGCCCGCCCTCGGCGGCAAGCCGGGCAACATCGGCTACGACTGGTACTCGATGTACGCCCTCGGCGGCAGCGGCACCAACCTCACCTTGACCATCCGCAACCAATCCGGCGCCGATCGGGTCCGCTACGGCTGGGGCGACACCGTCCGCGACTCCACCCCTTCACCTTCGCCTTCGCCTTCGCAGCAGCCGGAGACGTTCTACAGGCTCAACGTGCGCCACAGCGGCAAGGCCATGGACGTCCTGCAGGCGAGCACCGACAACGGCGCGCGCGTCGACCAGTACACCTACGGCGGCAATCCCTGGCAGCAGTGGCAGTTCCAGGACGCCGGCAGCGGCTACTGGCGCATCGTCAGCCGCCACAGCGGGAAGTGTCTTGATGTGGTGAACGCTTCAACCGCCGACGGTGCCGAGCTCATCCAGTACACCTGTGGCACTGGCGCCAATCAGCAGTTCCAGATGGTCGCCAACGGTGGCTACTTCCAGCTCCGGGCACGACACAGCGGCAAATGCGTGGACGTACCGTCCGCATCGACGGCGGACGGCGTGATCCTCAAGCAGTATTCGTGCAACACCGGCGCCAACCAGCAGTGGTCGCGCACGGCCGTCTAACGGTCGTCTCGCCGTAACCGCGGATCCGCGGTCCCTCCCCGGTGCCGATCTCGTGCTGTGCGCTCGGTGCCGGGGATCCGGACAGCGGCGTTGTGTGGTCGGCCCGAGGTGCGGTGCGGTCCTGCCACCGGTCCGTCTCCCCGGGCCGCCGTCCCAAATCGACAAGACGCGATGGCCGCTCCAGGTAACGCCGCCGAGGGGTGAGCCGGCTGGCCGGCTGGGACGCACATGAACTACACGCTGCCACTCCTGCTCTGAATGAGAAGTAGTCGCTCAGCAACGCAGAAGGCCGGTTCTGATCTTCGGAACCGGCCTCTCAGCTGGTACTACACGGTCGGGATGGCGGGATTGAACGTTACGCTCGCGCGGTCGGGTCCGCTACACGTACACGCTGAACAGGCACATCCTGCCGACCTTCGGCCCCATGTGAATGGTCGACGTCCTTCCCGAGCACGCCAGGGCATGGATCGCGAAGCTGAAGGAGGACGGCGTCAAGGCGCCGGCCATCGAGTACGCCAAGGTCCTGCTCAGCGTCATCTTCACGACCGCGCTCAACGATCAGATGACGTACATCCACCCCGGCCGGGGTGTGAGAACGCCGACCGTTGCCGTGAAGCCCCGGACCGTGATCACGCCCGAACAGCCAGGCCGGCGTGTTCTTGGCCTATGCCACCCCGCGCGGGCGGGCATTGATCGATCGCCGCCTCTACCTGCCCGAGCATTCCTGGCGGGCCGACCAGGGCCGGTGCCATTCCGCCGGGGTGCCGGACGAGACCGCCTTCGCCACCAAACCCGCCCTGGCCGCGCAGATGATCGCCGCCGCGTTGGACACGGAAGGTCTGCCGCGCTCGACACCGAAAATCTGTGTTCGCGACAGTAGACATTTGTTGCTGTCGGGGCTAGTGTTTCTCGCATCGTAAGGAACGGTTCGGCCGGGCAGCGGAAGTACTGGCAACACGATGAACTGCCCGGAGCACGATGAAGTTGGAAGTTGATGGCAGCAGGTCGGACGTGACGGGCCAGCGCAGTGGTCAGGGGCCCTGATCGTGGATGCGCTGCCGCAGGTGAAGCCGGACAGTGGTCCGGAAAGAGATGAAGGGAGTGTTTGACGCCATCAGGATCGCCCGTTGCCGGCTGAGTCTCGCCGCTCGGGTACCGCAGCTCCACAGATAGGAAGGTGGTCTACGGTCACGCATCCGCGATCCCCGCACCCCCGCCGCTCAGTACGGCGGATGCGGAAAACAGTGAGCCGGCCAGATGGCCGGTAGATGGTGTTGAACTCTTCGGGGCCCCGGCGCTACAGGTGCCGGGGCCCCCTGTTCGCATGATGAAAGGAATCTATGGATCAAACGCACCCAGCCGGTGACGAGCGCGCTGCTGCCAGGACCACACACAGCACCGCGCACAGCGCCGAAGACCGGTTCGATGATGAGGACTACCCCGCCTACAGCATGGGCGCGGCCGCGGAGATGCTCGGGGTCAGCCCGTCGTTTCTACGGGCCCTCGGCGCCGCCAAACTGATCGAGCCGAAACGCTCCAGCGGCGGCCACCGACGCTACTCCCGCTACCAACTGCGACTGGCTGCGCGCGCCCGGGAACTCGTCGATCGGGGCACTCCTGTGGAAGCCGCCTGCCGGATCATCATCTTGGAAGACCAGCTCGCCGAGGCGCTGCGCATCAACGAATCCCGCACGACCGGAGACTGATACCGGCGGCTTTGTCACCCCTGCGCCTGGTCTCCAATCGCGTTACCGGCACGTGGGAGCTGTGCGCCTGGCCGCCGCAAGGGGCCAGGCCAATCCTCTCCGGGCGGTCATCCAACTGCTACCCGAATCGTCGGCCGTTGCGTCCCACCCGACGATTCACAACCGGTGCGGTGATGGTCACGGGGATCCCTGAGGGAGCCTGGGCGCCCGTGATACGTCTTAGTTCGGCCTCACCCGAACAGACCTGACTGGTCCGCGGGACGATACCGGCGTCGGCCATCAGGCGGCTCATGGCACGGCGCTGGTTGGGCAGGACGAGGGTGACGACGCTGCCGGACTCGCCGGCGCGGGCGGTGCGGCCGCCGCGGTGCAGGTAGTCCTTGTGGTCGCTTGGCGGGTCGACATTGACGACGAGGTCAAGGTTGTCGACGTGGATGCCGCGGGCTGCGACGTTGGTCGCCACCAGCACCGTGACGTGGCCGCTCTTGAACTGGGCGAGGGTGCGGGTTCGCTGGGGCTGGGACTTGCCCCCGTGCAGCGCGGCGGCGCGTACGCCGCTGTCCAGTAGCTTTTCGGTGAGCCGATCCACGGCGTGCTTGGTGTC
Organism: Microbispora rosea; assembly: GCF_044460045.1. NCBI lineage: Bacteria > Bacillati > Actinomycetota > Actinomycetes > Streptosporangiales > Streptosporangiaceae > Microbispora > Microbispora rosea. The sequence goes on from NZ_JBITJO010000001.1 coordinate 1,029,422, forward strand.
CAAGAACATGATCACCCTGCCGTCGCGAGCAGCGATCTCCACAGTGGTGGCCTGCTTGTCGGCGCCTTGAATGTGCAGCACGTGGTGCTCCATCGTGGTGACCGCGCCCGCCGAGGGGTCAACCGAATGGACCACCGGGTCGGTCAGGTAGCGGCGTACCAGCAGGTCGACGTTACGGTCCAAAGTGGCGGAAAACAGCATCCGCTGGCCCCCGGGGCGCACCTGGTCGAGCAGATGGGTGATCTGCGGCATGAAGCCCATGTCGGCCATCTGGTCGGCCTCGTCCAGCACGGTGATGCCGACCTGATCGAGGCGGCAGTCGCCGCGCTCGATGAGATCCCTCAGCCGTCCCGGGGTCGCGACGACGACCTCGGCACCACCGCGCAGCGCTTGGGCCTGCCGGCCGATCGACATACCGCCGACGACGGTGGCCAGCCGCAGCTTCAGTGACCGGGCGTACGGGGCGAGCGCGTCGGTGACCTGTTGGGCCAGCTCCCGAGTGGGAACGAGGATCAGGGCCAGCGGCTGCCGCGATTCGGCGCGTTGCCCGGCGGTGCGGACGAGCAAGGCCAGGCCGAAGGCGAGCGTCTTGCCCGACCCGGTACGCCCCCGCCCCAGGACATCCCGGCCTGCCAGGGAGTTCGGCAGCGTGGCCGCCTGGATCGGGAACGGTTCCTTCATACCCAGGCTGGTAAGCATCTTCGTCAGCGCGGGCGGCATGTTCAGTTCAGCGAATGTCGCGGCTGCTGGCAGGGCCGGGGTGACGGTGACAGGCAGTGCGAACTCCCCCTGGAGCGTGGCGGGACGCCGCCCGTGACCACCGGAACGCCTGGGGGTGCCTGAACGATGCGGAACCGACGAGCCGGATCGGTCGCCCCTGCCGGGGTCGGCAGAGCCGCCCGTGCGGGTGGGGGAGTAGCGGTCGTGCTTGCGAGTTGCATGGTTCATACAGAACCTTCCTCGATGCGGCACGTGTCAAGGATTCTCGGCGCGATGAGCGGCGTAAGAATGGCGGCACGAGCCGAAGAAAAACGAGCCGAGCCGACGGAAAGCAGCCTGCACTCGTGTGTCGAAATTGTCGGCATCCGCCGAGAAGAACGGCGGCTGAGATACCGATCAGAGAGCTGGAGCGGACTTATGCCCGAACCGGAGCCATTAGTGGTCCATCCGGTGTGCGGCGGAAGAACAGACAGGTTGCGAGGCCGTCACGGCGCATCGGGTACCACGAAAGCAACGCGCTGGGGCCCACACCTTACGGCGCGGGCCCCAGCTGCGTGGTGCGTCAGTGTCAGGCGGCGACGATGTTCTCGGCCTGGGGGCCCTTCTGGCCCTGGGTGACATCGAAGGCCACCTTCTGACCCTCATGCAGCTCGCGGTAGCCGCCCTGAGAGATGATGTTGGAGTAGTGCGCGAAGACGTCGGCGCCGCCGCCGTCCTGCGCAATGAAGCCGAAGCCCTTTTCCGCGTTGAACCACTTCACGGTGCCAGAAGCCATGTTGATCTCCTCTTGATGGGTGTAGCCGAAATCCGCACTGTCACGAATTCCGCGTTGCCGCGATAGAGGCCCACCCGGAGAAGACCGGCAAACAAAAAAATGCACCTGAGGCTACATACCGTCAGGTGCACACAAGTTCATCATGGGTACCACAACTGCAACTACATACAACCTAGCACACCTGAGGCGTGATACGCGCCCCGCCGCTCTCCGCCTGGGCGAATCGCATCCGCGCGGCGCCCCACCCCCGCCCCGCATCTCGGCCTAGTGCTCCCGAAGCTGCGGCGAGGGGCAAAGCCAGGTTTGATCCTTTCCGTTCAGTCTGATGTGGTTTCAGGTGCCTCACCGGCGAATCCACTCGCACCTGGCGTGGCGCATAACCCGAAGCAAACGGAACACGCAGAATCAAACACCCTCTAAGGCGGTCGTACGGCCCCGGTGTAGTCACTTATCGTTCGTCCCGAAGCGATCAGGATCAGGGTGGCATCTCGGCCTTCATTGCGGCTGACCTGCGGGTTCAGTCCACGGTGATCCACCGATGTCCAGGGTTGTCCGCAGCCGTTGTCACTCAGTTCGTCACTCAATCCTGGGCCTGATCCGGGCCGGTATTGCGGCTCGTCGCGCCGCGGAGACCGGGATGGTACAACACCTCGATGTATCCGGTTGCGTACGACGTCCAGGATCAGGTCGCCCTTCTTGGGGATCAGCGGTACGCAACGGTGCCCGGGACCGTAGGCCCCATCAGGACGTGGGGCTGTGTAGAAGCTCTGGCAGAAATCGTCCCCGCACTCGCACCACTGGTAGAGACGGACATCCCACGCAACGATCGCAAGCTCGGTTTCGCCGGCCTCCTCAAGGCATGCGATCAGGTCCGCGATGAGTTCTGGGAAGAGCTCGCGGACCAAAGGGTGAGTCTCGTCCATGCGGTGACCGTATTCCTGCCGGTGCCCGCTGACGGCCATTGCCGGTTCTTCAACCTTGCGATCACTCTTCGATCTCGGTCCTTCCCCCCGCGTGGGCTCGGCGTGTTGATCAGGATCTCCCGCGCCTGGGTCGGCCGCTCGCCCGCCCGACCTGTCGGCGGACGTAGCCAGCCGAGGTTGCCCCGAAGGTCGTCTCACGGGAGGCTCTCGCCATGCGGAAACTGACCTTTGGCATGAACCTGAGCCTGGACGGCTACATCGCCGCGCCTGGGGGCGACCTCGGCTGGAGCGTGCCGAGCGACGAGCTGTTCCAGTGGTGGTCCGACCGGGTGGGGGCGACGGGCCTGGCGCTGTACGGGCGCAAACTGTGGGAGACGATGAGCTCCCACTGGCCGACCGCCGACCAGCAGCCTGGCGCCACACCGGCGCAGATCGAGTACGCCCGCCGCTGGCGGGACATGCCGAAGGTGGTGTTCTCCTCGACGACCAGCGCGGTCGACTGGAACGCCCGCCTGGTCACCGGCGACGCTGTCACCGAGATCACCCGGCTCAAGACCGAGGATGGCGGTCCCATGGACGTCGCCGGCGCCACCCTCGCCGCGGCGGCCATGCGGGCCGGGCTGATCGACGAGTACGCGATCGTCACCCACCCGGTCCTGGTGGGCGGCGGCACGCCGTTCTTCACGGCCCTGGACAACTGGGTGAACCTGAACCTGGTGGAGACCCGGACGTTTCCCGACGGCGTGCTCCTGACCCGGTACGAGACCAGGCGCTGAATACCCGACCTCGGATCGGCCCGGGCTCGGGCCACCCAAGGATCTCGGGACCGTCAGGGGGTCGCTCATCGGGACGGAGCGTGACGCGACAGACTGCATCACACCGTCGGCCTTGCACGGAGATCGGGAGTTTCCCGGTTTGATGTCAATGGGGAGGCATCACAGGTCCGTAAGCGCGGCAGAGACCGCCCGGTGGAAAGTGGGGTAGGCGTAGATCATTGACTTCAGTTTCGCGATCGGCACTTCCGCGTGGACCGCGAGTGCGAGCATCGAGAGAACCTCGCCTGCGTAGGGACCTACGGCGGTAGCACCGACCAAGGCCTGCCGTTGGGTGTCGGCGACCAGCTTGACGAAACCGGCCCTGGCACCCTCGCCATGGGTGAATCCGCGTGAGCCCAGGTCTGCATGAGCGGAGGCGACGGCTAAGCCCGAGGCCCGGGCTTGGTCTTCGGTGAGTCCGACAGCGGCGATTTCGGGGTCGGTGAAGGTGACACGAGGCACCACCGGAGATGTCGTTGTCTGGCCGGCGAGACCGAGAATCTGGCGGTGCACGATCTCCGAGTGGTGCATCGAGACGTGGGTGTAGGCGCCTTGCCCGGCCGCGTCTCCTATCAGCCAGAGCCGGTCGCCGATCGTGAGGTCGTCGCCGACCTGCACGGACTCGGGGGCCAGATTCAGCGTCTCCAGGCCGATGTCCTCGAGATTTGGCGTTCGTCCCGTCGCGAGTAGAAGTCGCTCGGCGTGGAGATGCGCACCGTCGCGCAGGCTGACGGTGAAGGCACCGTCGTAATCGACACGCATCGTGTGGCTGCCGAGCAGCACACGGATGCCGTCATTCTCAAGCGCCATGCGAAGTGCCTCAGAGGCCTCCGGCTCTTCGCGCTTCAGGAGGCGAGTGCCCGTTTCGACGATGGTCACGTCGGCGCCGAAACGCGCGATCGCCTGGGCGAGCTCGGCGGCCGTCGCCCCACCCCCGAGGACGATCAGACTTCGGGGGAGGGCAGGGGTTTGGACGGCGTCTCGGTTGGTCCAATAGGGAGTCGCTGCGAGACCGTCGATCGTAGATAGCGCAGGGCGAGTACCGGGGTTGAGGATGATTCCGGTGCGCGCCGAATACCGCGTCGTGCGGCCGTCTGGGTGCTCGACTTCCACCTGGTGAGGACCGGCTAGTCGGCCGTGCCCATGGAGCACCGTCGCGCCGGCCTGCTGCAGACGGATAACCGCGGCCGTGTCTGACCAGCCGTCGGTCGCTTCGGTGGAGATACGCTCCGCAACTCGGCGCCAGTCTGGTCTGACGTCGACATCTCCGGCGATCGCCTCGGCGCGCCTGGCCTCGGCGAGCGTCTCCGCGGCACGGAGCATGATCTTGGATGGGATGCAGCCGTAGTACGGGCACTCGCCGCCGACCAGGTGCTTCTCCACTGCCACCACATCCAGCCCCGCCCGAGCTGCCTGGGCTGTGAGCGACTCACCGCCGGGTCCGGTACCGATGACCACCAGGTCAACCGTGCGGAGGTCACCATCATGTGATGGCGGTCGAGGAATCGCGTTCAGGGAGGTCACTCGCAGCACCTGTTCAATCCATCGTCGGCGAGCCGTACGCCGGTGACGGGCCAACGTGCGCCAGGTGGGAAGAAGTTGCGGTACGAGGCGCGGGCGTGACCCGGCGGGGTGAGCGCACAGCCGCCTCGGAGCACCATCTGGCTCGACATGAACTTTCCGTTGTACTCGCCGATGGCCCCTACCCCGGGGTGGAATCCGGGGTAGGGGAGGTAGGAGGAGGCGGTCCATTCCCAGCAGTCGCCGAAGAGCTGGCGAAGTCGCCCGTTGGGTGCCCCGGCGGCCCGCGGGTGCCAGGTCTCCGTGTCGGCGAGGTTCGGCGCATACCCCGGCGTCGTGGTGTCCTCCTCGAGGCGGGCCGCATGCTCCCACTCCGCCTCGGTGGGCAGGCGCTTGCCGGCCCAGGTGGCATAGGCGTCGGCCTCGTAGTGGCTCACATGGCAGACCGGAAGGCAGGGGTCGACAGGGCGGGTGCCGGTCAAGGTGTGCTCGAACCAGACCCCCTCGCGCTCGGTCCAGTAGAACGGCGCGGCCCAGCCCTCGGCGTTGACCCTGCCCCACCCGTCGGAGAGCCACAGCTCCGGGCGGCGGTAGCCACCGTCCTCCATGAACTCCAGCCACTCGCCGTTGGTGACCAGCCGGTCGGCCAACCGGTAGGGGCCCAGCCACTGCTGGTGGCGGGGCAGCTCGTTGTCGAAGCTGAAGTCGCCGTCGCTGGAGGGGGCATGGCCGATCTCCACCAGGCCACCGTCGTACTCCACCCAACCCATCGGGCCCGCGTGGCCGGGTGTGGCGGCCCGGCCGGCGTAGACGGGCTGCAGCGGATTGAGGGACAGGACGTGCTTGATGTCCATGAGCAGCAGCTCCTGGTGCTGCTGCTCATGGTGGAAGCCGAGGTTGATCGTGGGCGCGAGCTTCGCCAACGCGTTCTCATCGAGGGAGCTCAGGAGGTCGCGCATGCGGTCGTCGACGTTGCCGCGGTAGACGCCCACGTCGTGCGCGCCCGGGCGGCTGATCACCCCGCGCATCGGGCGGGCATGACGTGGCCCGATCGCTTCGTAGTAGCTGTTGAACAGGAACCAGTACTGATCCTGGAAGGGCGCGAAGTCGGGTTCGTTCCCCGCGAGCAGGAAGGTCTCGAAGAACCAGGTGACGTGGGCGCGATGCCATTTCGTCGGCGAGACGTCGGGCATCGACTGGACCGTCTGGTCCTCCGGTGACAGCGGTGCGGCGAGGCGCTCGGTGTAGGCGCGCACCTCGTCGTACCGTCCGAGCAGTGAAGCGGGGTCAAGGGTGTCCGTCATTTGCCTGTCTCCGGGTTCAGGTGATGTGGTCCGTTTCAGTTCGGTGCACCTACCGGTGATCCCGTTTGCCGGGCATCCAGGGCGACCAAGAGGTCTCGGCAGGCCACTTCGGCCTGCCGACAAACATCGGCACAGATCGCGCAATGCACGTGGTGGGCTGCGTGGCGTTCGCACTCCTCGGCACACGCGATGACGGTGGTCAGGCAGGCGCTGACGACCGATCGGATCACCGTCAGGTCGTACGCTGTTTGTCGCGTCAACACCTTGACGGTCGCGTCACACATGTCGGCACAGTCGAGGTCGGTTCGGATGCACTTGACGAGCGCCGAGATGTCACTCTCAGCCATGCACGCATCACTGCAGGCTGTACACGCAAGGGAACACTTCAGGCAAGCGCTGATGCAACTGGTGAGGAGCTCTTGCCGCACCTCGATCGTCGAGCCCGGGTAGCTCTCCAACATCGCCGTAGCCACCGAAGTCATCTCGCTCTCGACTCTCCTTCCAAAGTCACGATCAGTGGGAGCACCCCTTCGACTTGTTCGCTCGTCTGTCTGTAGCGCCTCCCACACGAGGTCTTACGCGGCAGGGCATCGAGAAGATGGACGAGGGGTCGGGCCGCACGTAAGGGACGGGCATCCCGCGTCACTAAGCAGAGCGGGACACGACCAGGGTCTCCGCGCCTGGTTCGTCAACGGCGACACGGCAGCCGCTGATCGCCCTGCCGATTCGGGTGTCGTGCAGACAGGACGCCACCCGATGGCCCTGAGCTGTGTCGACAGCTGAGGGAGTGGGCGGTGTGTGACGGCCGTTGTCAACGCCCGACGTTCGCTCAGCCCGTTCAATGGTGACCAAGGATGCAGTCGCACATGACCCTCACTCGGATCGACATCGACCTCACCGAGCAGCAGCTACGAAAGACCTTGGTGGCAGACGCCTCCCGCGGACTGTTGGCGTCTGCGAAGGTATTGCCTCCGAAGTACTTCTACGATCAGCAAGGCAGTGAGCTGTTCGAGCGCATCACGCTCCTACCGGAGTACTACCCGACGCGGCTGGAGCGCAGGATCTTGTCGCAACGCGCCGATCAGATCGTTGCCACGGCTCCGAGGTTCACGTCGTTGGTGGAACTTGGTTCGGGGTCGTCATCGAAGACCCCTCTCCTCCTCGACGCGATGCAGCGTTTGAGCACGAACGTGAACTACGTGCCGGTCGACGTCAGCCTTCACGCTCTGGCTGGGGCCGTTGGGGATCTACGCGAGGCCTATCCGCTGCTCCCCATTCATGGAGTCGTGAGGGACTTCGAACAGCCGCTGGACACACTGCCCCAGCACGGGGACCGGCTGCTGGCCCTTCTCGGCAGCACGATCGGCAACCTGGACCCGGAGGGCCGGGCCATGTTCCTGAACAACGTGGCTGCCGCTTTGGCGCCCGGAGAGAGTCTCCTGCTCGGCGTCGACCTGGTGAAGGACAGAAGGCGACTCGTCGAGGCGTACGACGATGCGACTGGAACTACCCGCCTGTTCAATCTCAACATGCTCAACGTGCTCAACCGCCTCCTCGAGGCTGACTTTGAGCCTGCCCGATTCGATCACGTCGCGCTGTGGAACGAGGAGCACTCCTGGATCGAAATGAGGCTTCAGGCGCGGGAGGCAATGAAGGTCCGACTCGGCCTGTTGGGGACTACGGTCGCGTTCGAAGAGGGAGAACAGATCCGTACGGAGATCTCCACCAAGTTTGATCGCACAACCCTCGAGCGGGAGTTCGACAACGCGGGGTTCGCACTCGCGGACTGGTGGGCCGAGAGCGAGGGCACTGGCCAAAGTGACGCCGGCGGCGACTACGCCGTCGTGCTCGGCGTGCGGTCCTGACCCGTGCAGCGGGTTTTGACTCATCGAGCCCTTTAACCTCCTCCCGGCCGCCCCGGCATCAAGCTGGGTCCGATTCAGCACATGCGTAAAGGCTGAACCGGACCCAGCGGGCCTGACAGGTGGTTCGTACCGCCCGCGCCGGGATCCTTACCCGATGGCCGCCTTGGCGCCTGATCCCGGGTCGTCGCGTAGCTGGATGCTGACTGGCCTCTGGATCTCCGACGACCTGACGTGTAAGACCTGCCGCGAGCCTGTCACTCACTAGACGTACCCAGCAGGATCTGTGGTTCAGACGCCACCGGCGGCACGAGCCGCATCGCGAAGGAGTGAAGAAACATGGGTTCTTTCGAAGGTCGCAAACTGATCGCCATCGGCGGCAGCAGCGGTATGGGACGGCAGAGTGCTGAAGACGTCGTCGCGGCCGGCGGCTCGGCCGTCATCATCGGCCGCGACCAGGCCCGCGTGGACGACACCGTCACCACCTTGTCGAAGAACGGGGAGGCATGGGGCATCACTGCCGATCTCGCCAACCGCGACGACGTCAGGCGGGTCCAGGACATACTGGCGGCCGAGCACGCTGACGCCACCCTCCTGCTGAACGCGGCCGGCTTCTTCATCCCCAGGCCCTACCTCGACTACGAGGAGTCTCACTACGACTCCTACCTCGAACTCGCCAGGTCGGCCTTCTTCCTCACCCAGACCGTCACCCGGGGCATGATCAGTGCCGGCGGAGGCGCCATCGTCAACATCGGCTCGATGTGGGCCCACCAAGCCATCGCCGTAACTCCCTCGTCCGGTTACTCGATGGGCAAGGCGGCCCTCCACGCGCTCACCCACAACCTGGCCATGGAGCTCGCGGAGCACAAGATCCGCGTCAACGCCGTGGCGCCTGCCGTTGTCGCGACCCCCTTGTACGAGGGCTTCATCCCCAAGGACCAGCTCGAGACCGCGCTCGCCGGATTCAACGGCTTCCACCCGCTCGGCCGTGTGGGAACGCCCAAGGACATCGCCTCTGCGGTGACTTACCTGCTCTCTGACGATGCCGGCTGGGTCACCGGTGCGATCCTCAACGTCGACGGCGGCGTCATGGCGGGCCGGAATTAGGCATCGAAGAGATTCCCGGCCACGCGAGGTCCGGCACTGAGCAGCACGGACTCCTTGGCAGACAACAGGAGCAGGCAAACCTCACAGCGAGGAGCTAGGACCATGGCACAGACATATGAGCGCACGCCCGAGGCGGTCGAGCGACTGACGCCACGACAGCGGGCGGTCACCCAGGGCGACGCCACCGAGCCGCCCTTCGAAAACGAGTTCTGGGACTCAAAGGAACCGGGCATCTACGTCGATGTGGTCTCAGGCGAGCCGCTGTTCGCGTCGGTCCACAAGTTCGACAGTCACACGGGCTGGCCCAGTTTCACCATCCCGCTCGAGCCGGGCAACGTCGTAGAGCACAGCGACACCAGCTATGGGATGGTCCGGACAGAGCTTCGCTCGGCACACGGTGACAGCCACCTCGGCCATCTCTTCCCGGACGGCCCAGCCGATGCGGGTGGCATGCGCTACTGCATCAACTCCGCCTCGCTGCGATTCATCGCCGCCGAGGACCTCGAGACCGAAGGCTATGGCCAGTACGCGCACCTGTTCGACGCGGCTCCCGGCCCGGCGGCATCCGGGGGAGGTGTCGCATGACCACGTGCGGGGTGAACTACCAGCCCGAGACCGCGGTCCTCGCCGGCGGTTGCTTCTGGGGCATGCAGGACCTGCTGCGCAAGAAGGACGGGGTGTTGTCCACTCGAGTGGGCTACACCGGCGGCGAGAACGAGCACCCCACCTATTGGAACCATCCCGGCCATGCCGAAGCAGTCGAGATCGTCTACGACCCGCTGAAGGTCACCTACCGCGATCTGCTGGAGTTCTTCTTCCAGGTCCACGACCCGACGACCCTGAACAGGCAGGGCAACGACGTCGGGACGAGCTACCGCTCGGCGATCTTCTACCAGAACGAGCAACAGCGCGACATCGCCAACGCCACGATCAAAGACGTCGAGATCAGCGGTCTGTGGCCCGGCAAGGTCGTTACGGAGGTGACCCCTGCCGGGACGTTCTGGGAGGCGGAGCCTGAGCACCAGGACTACTTGATCAAGTATCCCGACGGCTACACGTGCCACTACGTCCGGCCTCAGTGGAAGCTGCCTCGCCAAGAACACGCCAGCTGATTGAAGTGCGGCTGGTGATGACCACCCGCCTCGGATGCCTCACCCCGAGATCGCTGCAATCGACATCACCGAAACGGCCAGGCCAGGAGCAGACCCCGCGACTCCAACAAGATGGGGACTGCTTCTCGTCGGCTGGGCACTCTGGCTAGGCTCATCGCCGGCGGTGCCACAGTTGCGGAGCTAGGGGTTGCGCCGTTGGCCGGGATCGTCGGTTCGGCGCTGCATGCGCTGGAGCCTGGCCTGAGGGCATCGCGCCGGCGTGGGCGATGACCAAGGTCATCACGGCTGCAGGTATCGCTCCCGACGAGATCGGTGTGTGGGAGGTCCACGAAGCGAGCGAAACGCTCGCTACGGCGTTCTCGGTGTGTGCGCGGGCTCGGGGCAGGGTGTGGCCATCTTGCTCGAGAACGACCAGGCGTGAACCGGGATCAGCGTTCGACGGGGCCCGGCTCGAGCGCGGAGGTGTCCAAGTCGCCCTTCCGCAGCCGAAAGACCTGAAGACGCAGGTCGTAGTACTTGTCCGTTTCTCCGACCCACTCCATCCCGATGCGGCGGGCGGCGCGGCTGCCCCGCTCGTTCTTGGGCCGTACGACGGCGAAGACCTCCTCCTCGCCGTTGCTGAACGCATAGTGGGCCAGGGCATGACCTGCCTCGGCCGCCAGCCCCCGACCCCACGCCCATGGAGCGAGCTGGTAGCCCAGCTCCAGGTCCTCGCCCTCCGGCGGCAGCGGAAGGATCTGCCCCGAGCCGGCGACGCGCCCGCTCTCGGTCTCCTCGATCACCCACCGGCCACTCGGGCGCCCTTCGGGTCGCGGAGGTGCGGCGATCCATCCGGTGATCAGCGCACGCATCTGGTCGAGGTCGTTGACGTGATCCATCGCCGGGGCCAGCCACCGGGAGACCTCCGAGCTGGCGCTTGGCGGTTGATGACATTACGCCGTATTGGACGAAGTCGACCATTTAGCCGCACCGGGTGATCTCGCAGCGAGCCGGAGACACCGGACGAAAGAGATGCGGCCTCCCGGACACTAATCGAAAGAGAGCCAGGGGCAGACATGACCTGGGCCGGCCGACAGCAAGGCCCGGAGCGGTCGAGCACTACCTCGGAAGTGAGGACGAGGCCGATGAGCGGCGGTGCCGCACACGTGGTGTCGAACGCCCCGCGAGATCGGCCGGCTGGAGTCTCGCCAACCGACGCTGATCATCAATCGACACCAGCAGGGAGTTGCAGATGGACCCAAACCGCGCGCATGAGTTGATCGAGGCTGAACGTGCACGCATCAAGGAACTTCTCACGTACTCAGCCGCTGCGCGGGCGGCTGACCTGGACGCGGCCGCTGACGCGAGGACCTCGGTCTTCGATTCGGCGAGCCCGCTCGCCCAAGAGCTTCTTGACGATGCTGTAGCCGAGCAACTCAGCGCACGGTTGGCCGCACTCGATCGGGCCGGCGAGCGCCTGCGGGCCGGTACCTACGGAGTTTCGTTGCGCAGCGGCCGGCCGATCCCCGACGAGCGGCTTGAGGCTGACCCTGCGGCGGAGCTTCTCGTCGATGAGGCCGGGCACTAAGAGGTGGCGATCTTGACCTCGTACAGTGCAAACCCACCAACCGACCACGCTGCAAAGCGTAGGGCTCGTGAAAGGAGCGCATCTTATGCCTGAGGCACTTGAAGAACTACGGGTCGGCAACGACGAGCTCGTCGACGCTGATCACATGCCCGCTGCACTGACTGCCGGGACGCTTGTGTTCGGCGACGGTGCGACCCAGGTCTTCACCTCGGATGGACACACTACCTACACGGAGCATGGCCGACCGAGTCGGGGCGATTGGTGGGTGCTTGGCGACGGGAAGTTCGTGTCTTTCTGGCCCCCGGACTACCAGGCAACCTACGTGGTGCGCTGGGTCGTGGAGGAGGGCGTGATCACAGGGCTGACCTTCACGGAGACAGAACGTGGTGCTCGCTTCGAGGGACACTATCTGTGAGCCGTTTGTCGCCGTGCTGTCGGAGGTAGTTCCTCGGTGATGATCTGGCGCTCCTTCGGCCGAAGCCGGCCAGGGACGTTGTGTGGTCGTGCTGCCACCGACCCGCGGCGGCTCGCGAGCAGTCGACCTGGCATTCGTCACCGTCAATACCGGTGTGTCTTTCACCGAACGTAGTGATTCGCGGCGACAAGGTTGGTCCGAACCCGCCTGTGGTTCCCTGCCTCGCACCAACAGTGGCCCGAGCAGCAGCCACCGCCTGGCGCGAGCACGCCGAGCGCAACCCGCACCGTTGACGAGTCGGCACGGCTACGGCGCGGTGCGCATGGTTTGTGGCAGCCGTCGCCCCCCGGTTCTCGTCGATGCTGCCCACGTACCGAGGTCGCTGCCCATCAAGGTGGGCGAGCCCGGTGCGGCTATCGCCTCCGCCTCACCGTTGCCGGTACGGAGGATCTGGATCAGCTTGGAGTGATCCTCGGCGATGTGCGTACGCCGCTCTCGGTGCGCGCGCAGTCCCTGGTTGATGGCCTCGATCACGACGTTCGAGCCGGCTTCGCGTTGCCCGACCTGGGCTAGACCACCCTGGACGATCTCCTCGAGGGCGGGGAGGCCAGCCAGTCCGTGCGATGCCGCACGGGTCGGCCGGTCCGCTCATTACCGCATTAGGGCTCGCGCTCGCGCGTCGGCGATCGCTGCCGACAACGTCGCGAGGTTGTACGAGCCGTGGTGGCGCCGGCCGTTGATGAAGAAGGTCGGTGTCCCGGCCACGCCGGACAGGTCCGCTGACTCCGCGTCGCGAGCGACGCGCGCGGAGTGGCGGTGGTTGACCAGGTCCTCACGGAAGAGGTCGAGGTCGAGGTCGAGTGCTCGGGCATGCTCGAGCAGGTCGTGCGGCGCCAGCCGGTCCTGATGCTCCAGGAGCCGGTCGTGCATCTCCCAGAAGCGTCCTTGGGCTCCGGCCGCCTCGCTCGCCTCCGCGGCCAGCTGCGCATACGGGTGGACGTCGGTGAGAGGCAGATGCCGCCAGACGTAGCGCAGGTCGGTGTCGGCGAGGAGCTCGCGGACGATGGGCTCGGCACGTCCGCAGTAGGGGCACTCCAGGTCGCCGTACTCGACGAGCGTGACGGTGGCGCAGGCGGCGCCCCGGACATGGTCGTGCTCGGGGTCGACGTCGGTGCGCAGGTCCTGCAACGGGGCCGCCTGACCGAGCAGGGCACGGGCCCGGCGCTCCTCCGTCATCCGGGAGGTGCGGGCGAAGACGACGACCGAGACGGCGGTCGCCAGCACGGCCGCCGTGAGCACGCCGAGCTTGGCCTCGTCCAGGCGGTCGCCGCTCAGGGCCATGGCGGCGACGATGAAGGAGACGGTGAAGCCGATGCCCGCCAGGGTCCCGCTTCCCAAGACGCCGGTCCACCCCACCGCGGGCCTGACCGAGCCGCCGGTCAGCCGCTCTACCAGCCAGGAGACCAGCACGACGCCGACGGGCTTGCCGACGACGTAGGCCACCACGATCGCCCAGACGAGCGGGTGGGAGTAGGCGGAGGCGAGGAAGTCGGGATCGAGGGGGATGCCCGCGTTGGCGAGGGCGAACAGCGGTACGACGATGTTGCCGGTCCACGGGAGGAGGCGGCTCTGCAGCAGCGCGTTGGGAGACAGGCTCCGGATCACGCCGGCGTTGGCCGCTAGGGCGAGCTCCGCCGTCGGCTGCTCGCGGAAGCCGAGGAAGAGGTTGCTCGCCTCCTCGAGGTCTCCCCGGCTCGGCGCGTAGGCAGAGGTGGCCAGCCCCACGACGAGTCCCAGGATGATCGGGTCGACCCCGCTCTCGAGCAGGCCGACCCAGGCGACCGCGAGGAGCAGCACCGGCACGAGCACGGGGCGTGACCCCAACCGTCGGACCACGGCTACGGCGGCCAGCGCTACGAGGGCGAAGAACAGCAGGCGGAGGTTCACGTGGTCGGTGTAGGCGAGGGTGACGACCAGCAGCGCGACCACATCGTCGACGACGAAGACGGTCACCAGGAAGACGCGGAGCTGTTCGGGTAGGCCGCGGCCGACCAGGCTGAGCAGCCCCAGGGCGAGGGCGGTGTCGGTCGAGATGACCATGCCCCAGGCGCCGGCACCGTCGTGACCTCGAAGGATCACCAGATACAGCAGCGCGGGCACGAGCATGCCCGCCAGGCCCGCGGCGCAGGGGAGGAGGAAGCGGCGGCGCTCCCGCAGGTCGCCCAGGTCGAACTCGCGCCGCGCCTCCAGCCCGACGACGAGGAAGAAGATTGTCATCAGTCCGCTGTTGACCCAGACCCGCAGGCTCTCTCCGAGCTCGTGGTCGCCGAGGGTGAGGGTGAGGTGGGTCGACCACAGCCTCTCATAGCCCTCGGGGGAGGCGGTGCACCAGACCAGTGCCGCCACCACGGCGGCGCCGAGGGCGAAGGCGCTGGCGGACTCGGCGGCCGCGAAGGTCCGCAAGCCGCCGGCGAACCGGTGGGCCCGACGCGTGGTCTCGTCGTACGACACGACGACATGGTGACAGCACCGGCTGTCTCGCCGGCAACTGGCCCAAGTAGACGCTGTAGGCCTCGCGGTCCTCGGGCTGCCGGCCAGGCGCAGCCCGGAGTCGAGGGCCCCGCCGGAGGCAGGTTGTCAAGGTGGACGGCCCCGCCAAGCTCGGCTGGCGGTACGGGAGCGTTCCCGGACCCGGCGTCGACATCTCCAAGATCCAGGATGACTGCCGCGTGAAGGCGTACGGCGGCGGCCGCGCGCTCCGGCCCGGCCCGCAGTAACAACCCGGCGCGGGGCGGCGGGCGGCACCGCTTCGGGTGGCGCCCGCCGCCCCGCCGTCACGGCTGGACGTACCGCAGCCTGAGGGTGTCGACGTGGCCGGACCAGCGCAACGTCACGTGCCGGCAGCCCGCCTCCGGCAGGTCGACGCCCGACGGACCGGGCCCGCCGGGCACCTCGCGCGTGACAGGCGAGCCCGAGCCGTCCAGGCGCGCCTCGATCAGCAGGGGATCCCCGTCCTGGGATACCCGCGACACCCAGAGGATCTTGTTGCCGCGATCCTTGCCCGGCGGCGACGGCCAGGCGAGCTGCGCGGACGAGGCCGCGAGCGGACGGCGGAGACGACAGTGGACGCGGCGGACGCCCGGCTACGCAAGGGCGCCCGCCGCGGGGTTCTATGAGGCGTTTCCGAGAGTCGTCACACCTTGCGGGCGCGTCTGATCACGTGCTGGATCGCGTCCTGGTTCACGTGCTGGACCACTGGAGCCGCGCCGTTCAGAGCGCGACGATCCCCTCGCCGCCCACGGCGCCGGGCACGGTCACGGTGCCGACCTGGGTGAGGGAGCCGTCGGAGTTGACGCGGAAGGCGTTGACGTTCCCGTCCTTGCCGGTCTGCACGTAGAGGTAGCGGCCGTCGGAGGAGGCGGCGGCGTCCACGGTGCCGGCGTCGGTGGCGGTGGTGCCGAGGGCCTTGACCGTGCCTATTCCGGTGTCCCGGTATCCGGAGAGTGTGCCGCTGCCCGTGTTGGAGGCGTACAGCCAGGGGCCGGTCTTCACGATCCAGCAGGTCGCCGCCTGGCCGGTGGCGATCTGCTGGATTTGGGTCGCCGTGCCGGTGCGGCCGAGGGTGTAGGTCGCGACGGCGTTGGGCCCCGCTTGGGCGACGACCATGCGGCCGCCGTCGTCGAAGGTGAAGCCGAACGGGGCCGTGCCGTCCTCCGTGGTGGTGACCGGCTTGGCGGAGGGACCCAGGGGGCCGACGGCGAACACCTTGATGGCGTGGCCGTTTCCCTTGGTGGTGACCACGAGGTGGTCGCCGTCTGGGGTGAAGCCGACCTGGCCCGGGGTGGTGGTGAACTGCGGGGTGGCGGCGGGGTCGAGGTCGAGCCTGCGTTTCCAGGAGGGAACGCGCAGGATGCGGTCGCCGATCCGGCGGTAGCCCTGGATCGACCCTCCATCCAGGGCGTTCAGCACGTAGACGAGGTTTCCGTGAACGGTGACGCTGGCGGGGAACCTTCCGCCCGAGGACACGACCTGGGTGCGGGTGAGCCGGTCGCCGTGGACGGTGAAGACGGTGACGGTGTCGCTGCCCGCGTTGACCGCGTACAGCAGGCCGTGCTGCTGATCGTAGGTGAGGGAGCCCTGGGAGGCGAGGTGGTCGACGACCGAGCCGTCGAGTACGCCGCCGAGGCCGCCGGTCGCGTAGGTGCCCGCCTGGGTGAGGGAGCCGTCGCTGCCACGGTCATAGGCGACGACCGTGTTGCCCTGCAGGTCGTCGGTCTGGACGAACACCGGGTGGGCGTCCCCGCTCCGCGCCGATGCGGAGGCGGGGGCGGCGAGTGCGGCGGCCGCGGTGACGGCGACGCCGGCCAGGCTGAGGGCACGGACGGTGGTCTTCATGGTCTCCTCGTTCAAGGATGGGTAAAGACGAACGGTCCGTTAGTGGCCACGCGGCCCGAATGCTTACCGGCGGCCCGCCGAATTAACGATCAGTTTTCCGGTTCGTAACATCTGCCCTCCGATGCTTGCTTCCTGACGCCCAGCCCACCAGTACGACACAGGCCGGCGCCGACCTCGCGAACAACACGCCGGTCACCAGCAGCCAGAGGCTCGTCTCTGGTGGCATTCGGTCCTGCTGGGCCGAGTTCGCTAGTGCTGTGACCAGAAACGTTCACCGCGGGTGGGGCATGCATCCGCCACGGCAGGACCTGTTTCTCGGCGTCCGTTCCCACGGCCCGCACAGCACTAGCATCCGATTCCGTGATCGTATGGCTTAACGGCACCCACGGCGCAGGCAAGACGACGACCGCTGCACTCGTGCAGCAACTGATCCCGAATTCACGGGTGTTCAACGCCGAGAAGGTAGGCGAGACACTCATGGACATCACGCCGGGGCTGCCGGCGACCGACAACTTCCAGCACTGGCCGCCGTGGCGGCCACTCGTAGTCGAGACCGCCCGCCTCGTACTCGACTACACCGGCGGCACTCTCGTGATGCCCATGACTGTCCTGGTCGAGCAGTACTGGCGCGAGATCAGCACGGGCCTTACCCAACATGCCATCCCCGTGCGGCACTTCGTCCTCCACGCTGACCAGGACACTCTCCGCAGGCGCATCGAGGGGGACACTCTTCTCGGCCCCCGCCCCTCTCCCTTCCGTCTCAGATACCTTGAGCCCTACGCCGAGGCGGCCCGCACGTGGCTACACGGCGAGGCCGAGGTCGTCGACACCACGCACCTAACACCCGCCCAGGTAGCACTGCAGATCGCAGAGGCCGTCAAAAGTTGAGGTTCGCCCCCACGCGAAAACTGTGCGCCCCGGTGAACGCTTCCGGTGACAGCACGAGGCGATCAGCCCCGCCACCTACGGCGCGTGCTCTTGCTCGGCGATCACCTCGGGGCCGGAGTGCCCCCGCCGGAGGCACATTCATGCTCAGCCCTTTTCGGCCCTGTATCTCAAGCAGGGGAGCGTAGCGGCCGGCGCAACGCTGTAGGCGCCCGAAGGGCCGCGAAGCGGTTGGGCCGGCGGCGGAGTGGTGGGCGACGGCGCGTGTGTGATCGACGGGTTCGGTCGGTACGGCCTGGCGCTGGTTGCCGTGGGGCGGCCCGAGCCGCCGACGTCCGGGACCGGCCGGAGAGCCGCACGCCCGGACGGCGGGCGGGCGTGGGGCCGCCAGCGGCGGCGCGGAGCGCCGTCGCCTTGATCCCTCGCACGTACGGCGCGACTTCCGCAACGCCATCAAGGACGCCGAGGGGGTGAACCCCGCCGAGTGGACGCCCCGAGAGCTCCGGAACAGCTTCGTCTCGCTGCTGTCCGACAACGGCCTTCCCCTGGAGGAGATCTCCCGCCTAGTCGGCCACAGCAGTACAGCCACGACGGAAGCCGTCTACCGCAAGCAGATCCGCCCTGTCCTCCAGGGCGGTGCCGCGACCATGGACCGGATCTTCAAACAGGAATAGTGGCAGCAACGACGGAGGCCCCATCCGGAAAAAGTGGTGGGGCCTCATGTCGTACAGGCTCGCGATCCCTGAACAGGGGGCGTGCTGCCAATTACACCAACAACCGCCATGAGGACTCGAAGAGACGAGAATGTCTTGGACTTCAAGAGCTTAGAAACCATCTGCATGCACCTCTTCCTAAGGTCACGGAGTTCCGGAACCAGCAGCAGACATGCAGCAGCCACGGACCCTGCCTGCGGAAGCCACGGACTCGAACCGAGACTCCCCCCATTCAGGGATCACGAACACGGCCGTCCTAGCCACTTTAGGATCTCGGCCAGCATTCCTACGGTTTGAACCAGTCGGCTATCTGGCGGAGAGCCCCGGCCGGGTGCTGATCAGGAGGGTAGTCACTCAGTTAGTCACTCAGCAATGCAGAAGGCCGGTTCCGATCTTCGGAACCGGCCTCTCAGCTGGTACTACATGGTCGGGGTGGCGGGATTTGAACCCACGGCCTCTTCGTCCCGAACGAAGCGCGCTGCCAAGCTGCGCTACACCCCGGTCGCTTGGACTTTTCGTCCTGCGCCTCGGCAAGTCTAGCGGACTTTGCGGCTGCTTGTGTCATCCGGCACGACGGGGCGGCGGGGGACGAGCGTCAGCAGGGTCGCCTCGGGCGGGCAGGCGAAACGCGCGGGCGCGTACGGCGAGGTGCCGAGCCCGGCCGAGACGTGCAGCCAGGAGCTCTCGTGCCTGCTCAGCCCCTTGACGCGGGCGCGGTCGATCCCGCAGTTGGTCACCAGGGCGCCGTAGAAGGGAATGCACAGCTGTCCGCCGTGGGTGTGCCCGGCCAGCAGCAACTGGTATCCGTCCTGGGCGAAGCGGGACATGTTGCGTGGCTCGGGCGAGTGCATGACGCCGAGCCGCAGGTCGGCGTCCACCGGAGCCTGGCCCGCGATCTCGTCGTACCGGTCCCGGTCGATGTGGGAGTCGTGGATGCCGCCCACGTGGACGTCGAGGTCGGCCACCTTGAGGCGGGCCGTCGTGTTGTTCATGTCCAGCCAACCGGCCTCCCGCATCGCGGCGCCCAGCTCGGTCCACGGCAGGTTCGGCACGTGCTGCCGGGAGTCCCCCTTGGACGTACGCCACAGATAGCGAGCGGGGTTCTTCGGCCGGGGGGCGTAGAGGTCGTTGGAGCCGTAGACGAACAGGCCCGGCCGGTCGAGCAGCGGCTCCACGGCGTACATGTACGACTCGACGGCGTCGGGGTGTGCCAGCGTGTCGCCGGTGTTCACGACGAGGTCGGGGTCGAGCGCGGCCAGCGAACGCACCCACGTGATCAGCCGGCGACGCCGGGGCGTGAGGTGCAGATCGGAGATCTGCAGGATCCGGACCGGCCGCTGGCCCGGAGCCAGGACGGGGACGTCGAACCGGCGCAGCCGGAACCAGTTTCGCTCGATCACCGAGGCGTAGCCGACACCGGCAATGCCGAGGCCGAGGACGGACAGGGGAATCGCGGCTGCTTTCCTCACACAGCCATGATGCCCGACGTACGGCCCGCCTCCCGCATAACCTGGCGAAGTCGGGAGCCCGGGCACGGCAAGATGGACGCATGAGTGCGTTGAAGGACAAGCTGAAGGCCGACCTCGCGGCCTCGATGAAGGCCCGTGACGAGGTACGGCTCCGGACCATCCGGATGGCTCTGGCCGCCGTCAACGTCGAGGAGGTCGCCGGCAAGGAGGCCCGCGTGCTCTCCGACGACGAGGTCATCAAGGTGCTGACCCGCGAGGCCAAGAAGCGCCGGGAGGCCTCCGAGGCGTTCGCGGGCGCAGGGCGGGCCGAGCAGGCGCAGGCGGAGCTGGACGAGCAGGCGGTCCTGGAGGAGTACCTCCCCGCCCAGCTGAGCGACGACGAGCTGAACGCGCTCGTCGACGCGGCGATCGCCGAGAGCGGCGCGGAGGGCCCCAAGGCCATGGGCCAGGTCATGAAGATCCTGAACCCGAAGGTCGCGGGCCGCGCCGAGGGCGGCCGGGTCGCCCAGGCCGTACGCGCCCGCCTGTCCGCCTGAGGCCGAGGCCGAGGCCGGGAAACCCGGCGTCACGGCCGAGACCGGGAACTCCGCCTCGCAGCCGAGGCTGGAAACGCCTCACGGCGAGGCTGAAAAGCCGATGGGCCGCTCCCCGGAGAGAGGAGCGGCCCATCGGGAGAAGGATCACCCGAACGGGTTGAAGGGCGAGTCGCCGCCACCCGGGCCACCACGGCCTCCGCCGGGCCCGCCGCCGTGCCCACCACCGGGGCCGCCGCCACGGCCGTTGCCGAAACCGCCGCCGCCGGGACCGTCGCCATGATCGCCGCCGTCGCCCCGGTCGGACTTCGGCTTCGGCGGGGGAGCGCACTGGTGGGCGCAGCCGCCGAACCTCGACATGTCCGGCTTGACGAACGACGAGGGTTCGATGCCCTTGAGCGCCGACAGGAAGGTGGCCTTCCAGATCGGACCGGGGACGGTGGCACCGAAGACCGAGCCGTACGTCCGGCCTGCCATCACCTGTCCAGGGAGCGGATACCGAATCGGGCCGCGCGGGTCGCCGAGGCTGACCGCGCCCGCGAGGTCGGGGGTGAACCCGGCGAACCAGACGGTGCGCGACTCGTCGCCGGTACCGGTCTTGCCGGCGGCGTCCCGGCCGATGCCGCCGACGGCCGACATGGTGCCCTTGGTGAACACGCCCGACATGATGTAGGTGGCGGCGTCCGCGATCTCGGCCTCGATGGCCTGTTTGCAGGACGGCTTGAACGAGGTCACCTTGTTGTAGCGGTCGGTGATCTCAGTGATCGCCATGGGCTTGCAGTACTTCCCGCGTGCCGCGACGGCCGCGTACGCGCTGGCCACGGTCACCGGATCCATCTCGTTGAAGCCGAGCGTGAACGTCTGGAACTCGCGCAGTTTCGCGCCGTCGGCGCGCTTGATGCCGAAGTCCTTGGCGGTCTTCACGACGTCGCAGAGCCCCACCCTCTGCTCCAGGGTCATGAAGAAGGTGTTCACCGACTTCAAGGTGCCGGTCTGCAGGGTCAGGAACCCGCCGCTGCCGCCCTCGGAGTTGTGCTGGACGACCCGGGGGTCACCGACCAGGTTGCCGTCGCAGTCCTTGAAGGCCGAGGGACCGCTGGCCTGGAAGGTCGCGCCGGTGCTGATGCCGTCGTTGATCTTCCACCCCTCCTTCAAGGCGGTGAGCAGCGTGAACACCTTGAAGGTCGATCCTGCCTGGAAGCCCGCGCCGCCGCCGTGCTGCGCGTCGGCCACGACGTTGATCGACATCTCGTTCTTCTTCTTGCTGGTGCCGAACCTCCGGCTGGCGGCCATCGCCCTGATGGCACCCGTGCCCGGTTCGACCAGGGCCTCGGAGGCGACCGGCTTGTCCGACGGGTGGACGTACTTCTTGATCGCCGTATCGGCGGCCTTCTGCATCTTCCGGTTCAGCGTGGTGCGGATCGTCAGGCCGCCGCGGGCCAGGAAGTCCTGACGGGCCTTCTTGGTCTTGCCGAACTGCTGGTCGTTGAGGATCTCGTTGCGCACGTACAGGCAGAAGTACGGGTAGTCGCTCTCCTCGCAGCCGCCGGGGATCTCCTTGTCCTTCCACCCCAGCTTCTTCTTCTTGGCCGCGTCACGCTCGGCCTCGGTGATGATGTGCAGCTCCTGCATGCGGTCGAGCACGACGTTGCGCCGAGTCAGCAGCCGGTCGCGGAACTCCTTGCCCCGGTTGGGGTCGGTGGCGTTCGGGTCCTGTACGGCTCCCGCCAGCGTGGCGGCCTCGCTCAGGCTCAGATCGGAGGCGTGCTTGCCGAAGAAGCGCTTGGACGCCGCCTCGATGCCGTACGCGCTGGCGCCGAAATAGGCGATGTTGAGATAGCGGTTGAGGATCTCGTCCTTGCTGTACTTCTGCTCGATCCCCATCGCGTAGCGGATCTCGTTGAGCTTGCGACCGACGGTCGGCGCGACTGCGGCGGCCTTCTGCTCGTCGGTCTCCGCCTTGTTGTACAGCACCTGCTTCACGTACTGCTGCGTGATGGACGAGCCGCCCTGCGTCACCCCACCCGTGGTTAAGTTCCTGACGAGGGCGCGGGTGGTGCCCTCGACGTCGAGCGGGCCGTGTTCGTAGAAACGGAAGTCCTCGATCGCCACGATCGCTTTACGCATGATCGGCGCGATACGGTCCATCGGGACCGATTCCCGGTTCTCGAAGTAGAACTGGGCGATCTGCTTGCCGTCCGCGTCGAGCAGGACCGTCTTCTCGGGCAGCGGCGGTTCGTCGAGTTTCGCCGGCTTGAGGCTCAGGGTCTCGATGCTCGATTTGACCGTGACGCCGGCCCCGCCCACGGCGGGTAGTGCAATCGCCGCCGCCAGCACTCCCGCGACGCCCGCGGCGCCGACGAGGCGCAGGGCCGCACCTGTCCGGGATGCCAGAGATTTGCCGTGAGCTTGCACGGATCCAAGGGTACGTCCGTTTGGTGACTCTCCCGGCATCGACATCACAGCTCCGCATTACCCCTTGGCGGGGGGGACTAGTCATTCCCGGCCACATGGCCTGACATGACCATGCACGAATTTGGTCCCCCCGGGGTATGTCGGTTCGATCGTTTCGTTGCGTACTTTCTCCTCTGCGGCTACTGCAACCAGGAGGCCCGACGCCCGCGCCCGTCGGCCGAAACGACGACTGACCACCTAAGGGGAGTGGGGTCGAACATGTGGATCACGGATTGGACCTCCCGTGCCGCCTGCCGAGGTGCGGATCCTGACGCACTCTTCGTGCAAGGCGCCGCCCAGAACCGGGCAAAGCTCATCTGCCGTGGATGCCCCGTCCGTACCGAATGCCTCGCCGATGCGCTGGACAACCGCATCGAGTTCGGGGTGTGGGGCGGGATGACGGAGAGGGAACGGCGTGCGCTGCTCAGGCGCAGGCCGGATGTGGAGTCCTGGCGAGACCTGCTGGAGTCCGCCAAGGAAGAGTACGAGCGCACCAACGAGTTGATCGCCGGCTGAGCCCGGCGCGGCGTCCCGCGGCGAAGCGGGGCGCCGGACGTCGCGTCTCCAGACAGGATGTCGCGTCTTGAGGACGGATGTCGCGTCTTCAGGACGCGAGGAGTTGCCCGATCTGGCGAAGTCCCGCCAGATCGTGCACATCCTCGGGCATCGCGGGCACCTGTGCGATGGGCACCGTCGGGTGCGCCGAGGTGAAGTGCTCCTGCTGGCGCTGCTCCCGTGAGGCGAGCTGCATCCTTCCGGCGTGCAACCGCAGCACGGCCGCGGTGAGTTCGTGCTCGCCCTTGGCGTCCAGGTCTTCGGCGGCGGCGGAGCTGCGCGCCGCCGACAGTGACGGCGCCAGCGGCCGGTGCACGCGGTTGACGACCAGCCCGGCGAGCGGCATGCGCTCGTCGGCAAGCCGCTCCACGAAGTAGGACGCCTCGCGCATCGCGTCGCGCTCGGGCGCGGCGACGACGAGGAACGCCGTGCCGGGCGCCTGGAGCAGCCGGTACGTCTGCTCGGCACGCTGTCGGAAACCGCCGAACACCGCGTCGAGCGCGGTGACGAACATCTGGATGTCGCGGAGCACCTGGGCCCCGATCACCTTGGTCAGGATGCCCGCGACCATGCCGAAACCGGCGTTGAGCAGCTTGAACGCGCTGCGCCCGCCCGCCTTGGCCGGCGCCGTGAGGATGCGGATCAGCCTGCCGTCCAGGAACCGGCCGAGGCGCTCGGGGGCGTCGAGGAAGTCGAGCGCCGACCGCGACGGCGGGGTGTCCACCACGATCAGGTCCCACTCGTTCGAACGGCGCAGCTGGCCCAGCTTCTCCATCGCCATGTACTCCTGCGTGCCGGAGAAGCTGGACGACAACGACTGGTAGAAGGGGTTCGTCAGGATCTGCTGGGCGCGCTCGGGGTCGGCGTGGGCCTCGATGATCTCGTCGAAGGTCCGCTTCATGTCGAGCATCATGGCGTGCAGCTCGCCGCCGGCCTCTCCGGCGCCGTCCACATCGTGGACGCGCCTGGGGGTGTTGTCGAGCTCGGTCAGGCCCATGGCCTGGGCGAGCCGCCTGGCGGGGTCCACGGTCAGGACGACCACCGAGCGGCCCCGTTCGGCGGCGCGCAGCCCGAGGGCCGCGGCCGTCGTGGTCTTGCCGACACCGCCCGAACCGCAGCACACGATGATCCGGGTGTCCGGATCATCCAGGATCGCGTCGATGTCCAGCGCGGGCGCCGTCCTCGTCACAGCTCAGCCTCTCACTCGATGCACTCGATCAGCAGGTCACGCAGGGCACAGCAGCACAGTTCACGCGACAGACTGGGCCCGCAGCGCGTCGGCCAGCTCGTAGAGCCCGGCCAGGTCGGCGCCGTCGGGCAGCAGCGGCAGGTCGTACCGCGGCACGCCGGCCTCCTCCAGCGCGACGCGCTCGCGCTTTTCCAGCTCGGTCCGCAGGGCGTGCTCGGTCACCTCGCGGGCGAGCGCCTCGGCGACCGCGGAGGAGTCGGCCGTGACGTCCGTCAGCCCGGCCGCCTTGAGGCCCAGCGCGAGCTCGGCCGAGTCGAACCGGCCCCGGCTGGCCGCCTCCAGCACACCCTCGGGCAGCCCGGCGGGGCGCACCATGTTGACGAACACGCCGCCCACCGGCAGGCCGGTCGTGCGCAGCTCCTCGATGCCGTCCAGCGTCTCCTGGACGGGCATCTCCTCCAGGAGCGTCACGAAGTGGACCGCCGTCTCGGGGGAGGCGAGGACGCCCCGCACCAGGTCGGCGTGGTTCTTGATCGGCCCGACCCGGGCCAGCCCGGCGACCTCCTGCGTCACGTTCAGGAAGCGGGCGATCCGGCCGGTCGGGGGCGCGTCCATGACGATCGCGTCGTACACCCTCCGGCCCAGCTTGTCGCGACGCCGTACGGCCTCGCTGGTCTTGCCGGTGACCAGGACGTCCCGCAGGCCGGGGGCGATGGTCGTGGCGAAGTCGACCACGCCCATGCGGGTCAGCGCCTTGCCCACGCGCTTGATGCCGTAGAACATCTCGAGATAGTCGAGCATGGCCTCTTCGGGGTCGACGGCCAGCGCGTACACGTCCCCGCCGCCGGGCGCCACGGCGATCTTGCGTTCCTCGTACGGCAGCGGCGGCAGGTCGAACGCCTGGGCGATGCCCTGCCGTCCCTCGACCTCGACGAGCAGCACCTTGCGCCCGCCCGCCGCCAGGGCCAGCGCGAGCGCGGCGGCGACCGTCGTCTTCCCGGTGCCGCCCTTGCCGCTCACTATGTGCAGGCGCACGCCGTCCCAGTCGGTGTCACGGGCCTCCCCGTTGCTCCCGCCGCGACTGCTGGTCGGCTGACTCACCGTGCCTCCTCCGGACGGCCGGCGAGATCGCGTCCGCGGGTCGTCGCGCGGTGGTTCCCGTCGGCGTGCCTGCTCCACTCGCCCACGTGAGGAAGGCTACCCAAGGGTCACCTGCCGATACGCGGGGGTCGTCCCCAGTAGGGACCCGGAGGTACGGCTTGCGCGTGGATGGGGTAAGGGTTCGCCAATGCGCGCTTGCCCAGTGCCGAGTCCCGGTCCGCACCTGATCGTCCCGATCGTCGACCGCACGCAAAAAGTGCACATGGGGATCCTCGCGATGAGGTGCCCGTGTGGATGTCCTCCGCCCCGGCCGGCCTGCCCGGCACGCCGTTCGACGCGGACGCCCGCACGCCTCGCGGCGAACGGCGTTCCTGAGCGCCCCCGGCGCGCCGTGCATCGATAGCCTTTGCCCATGACCAAGTGGGAATACGTCACCGTGCCGTTGCTCACGCACGCCACGAAGCAGATTCTGGACAACTGGGGCGAAGACGGGTGGGAGCTCGTCTCGGTCATTCCGGGGCCCAACCCCGAGCAACTGGTCGCCTACATGAAGCGGCCGAAGTGATGGCCACCCCGGAGGAGCGCCTCGCCGAGCTCGGGCTCACGCTGCCCGAGGTCGTGCCCCCGCTGGCCGCGTACGTGCCCGCCGTACGGACGGGCGATCACGTCTACACCTCCGGCCAGCTTCCGCTCGTGAAGGGCGAGCTGGGCGTCACCGGCAAGGTCGGCGCGGAGGTCTCGGCCGAGGAGGCCAAGGAACAGGCGCGCATCTGCGCGGTCAACGCCCTGGCGGCCATCAAGGCGCTGGTGGGTGACCTGTCGCAGGTCGTGCGGATCGTGAAGGTGGTCGGGTTCGTCGCGAGCGCTCCCGGTTTCACCGGACAGCCGCAGGTCGTCAACGGCGCCAGCGAGCTGCTCGGCGAGGTGTTCGGCGAGGCGGGCAAGCACGCGAGGAGCGCGGTCGGCGTGGCGGTCCTCCCGCTCGACGCCCCGGTCGAGGTGGAGGTCATCGCGGAGGTCCGCTGACCGTACGGCGGGCCGGAACCGGGGTTTGCGGTTCCGTGAACGCGTGGGGGAGCATGGGGGCCGGTTGACCCGATTGTTGTTCTGGAGGGCCTCATGGGGTTTCCGCTGCCCGGCGAGGTCGGCGAACGGGCGCGGGAGTTCCTCGCCGGCCGCCTGGCTCCCGTCCCCGCCAGGGACGCGGCGACGGTGGTGTTGCTGCGTGACAGCCCTCTGGAGGTGTACCTCCTCAGGCGCAAGGCCACGATGGCCTTCGCCGCCGGCGCCTACGTGTTCCCCGGCGGGTCGGTCGACCCGCGGGACGCCGACCACATGGTGGCCTGGGCGGGCCCGTCGCCCGCCGAGTGGGGCGAGGTCTTCCGGGCCGACGAGCGCACGGCCCGGGGCCTCGTCTGCGCCGCCGTACGCGAGACGTTCGAGGAGTCGGGCGTGCTCCTGGCCGGGCCCGGCCGGGACACGGTGGTGACGGACACGACCGGCCCGGACTGGGAGGCCGACCGCCTCGCGCTGATCGCGCGCACGCTGTCGTTCGCCGAGTTCCTCGACCGGCGTGGTCTCGTGCTCAGGTCCGACCTGCTCAAGGCGTGGGCGCACTGGATCACGCCCGTCATGGAGCCCCGGCGCTTCGACACCCGCTTCTTCGTGGCGGCTCTGCCTCCCGGGCAGCGTACGCGTGACGTGGGCGGGGAGGCGTCGGGGGTGGCCTGGATGCGGCCGGGCGACGCGCTGGCCGCCGCGAGGGCGGGAACGGCGCGCATGCTGCCGCCCACCTTCCGGACGCTGACCGAGATGGCGGCGTTCGAGTCGGCCGGCGACGTGCTCGCCTGCCCCCGGTCGATCACGACCGTCATGCCGGAGCCCGCCGAGGTGGACGGGCGGATGGTGCTCGTGATTCCCGAGAGCTGATGATTCCTGAGAGCTGATGATTCCCGAGACAGGAAAGGCGGCCGAGTGAGCGGCCTGCGCATCCCCGGACCGGACGGCGTCGGTGGTGGCGGCGCCGGTCGTGACGCCTCCGGGGGCCTTGACGGCGCGGGCACGGCGAGCGCCGTGAACGTGCTGGCGCCCAATCCGTCGCCGATGACCCTCGACGGCACCAACACGTGGATCGTCGGCGGGGCGGACGCCGTACTGGTCGTGGACCCCGGCCCGGACGACGAGGCGCACCTGCGGCGGGTCGCCGAGCGGGTGGACGGCCGCCGGGTGACCGCCGTCCTGCTCACGCATGGCCACCCCGACCACAGTGAGGGCGCGACGACGCTCAGGCGGATGCTGGGCGCGCCGGTGCGGGCGCTCGACCCGCGCCTCCGCCTGGGCGATGAGGGACTGGCCGACGGCGACGTGGTGACGGCGGGCGACGTGGAGGTCCGGGTCGTCGGCACGCCCGGGCACTCGTTCGACTCGCTGTGCTTCTGGCTGCCCGGCGACCGGGCGATCCTGACCGGCGACACGATCCTCGGCCGGGGGACGACCGTCATCGCGCCCGACGGGGATCTCGGCGACTACCTGCGCAGCCTGGACAGGCTCAGGCAGGGCGCCGAGATGCTGGAGGCCGCGGTGTTGCTGCCGGGGCACGGGCCCGTCCTGCCCGATCCATCCGGGGTGCTCGACGCGTACATCGCCCACCGGCGCGAGCGGCTGGACCAGATCCGCGAGGCGATCCGCAGGGGCGCGAGAGACGCGCGCGAGATCGTGGAGATGGTCTACGCCGACGTGGATCGGTCACTGTGGCCGGCCGCCGAGATGTCGGTGGCGGCCCAGCTCAACTACCTCAAGACGCTCTAGCGGTCAGCGGGAGCGGTTGAAGAGCCGCTCCCTGTCCATGATCACGACGGCCTTGGCCTCGATGCGCAGCCAGCCGCGCTGGGCGAAGTCGGCCAAGGCCTTGTTGACCGTCTCCCGCGAGGCGCCCACAAGTTGGGCGAGCTCCTCCTGGGTGAGGTCGTGGTGCACCCGGATGCCGTCGTCGGTCTTCTGCCCGAAGCGGTCGGCCAGATCGAGGAGCTGCTTGGCGACGCGGCCGGGGACGTCGGTGAAGACGAGGTCCGCGAGCACGTCGTTGGTGCGGCGCAGCCGCTGGGCCAGGGCGCGCAGCAGGTGGAGGGCGACCTCGGGCCGGCCGGTCAGCCACGGCCGCAGGTCGTCGTGGCCGAGCCCGGCCAGGCGCACGTCGGTCAGCGCGATGGCAGAGGCCGTACGCGGGCGGGGGTCGAACAGCGACAGCTCGCCGAACATCTCGCCGGGGCCGAGCACGCTCAGCAGGTTCTCCCGGCCGTCCGGGGCGGTGCGCGCCAGCTTGATCTTGCCTTCGAGCACCACGTAGAGCCGGTCGCCCGTCTCGTTCTCACTGAAGAGGGTGCGGCCCTTGGGCAGCTCCACCTCGGTGATGCTCGTACGCAGAGCCGCGGCGCTCTCGCGGTCGAGCGCGGAGAACAGCGGCGCCTTGCTCAGTACTTCCTCGGTGCTCACGGTGCCTCCTTGCTGCGGGCGCGCTCGGTCGCCGGCTCCGTGCTAGCCATTGTGACCCACACCTTCCACGACGTATTGCGGGGTGTCCCGTTACGTCGCATGGGCATGGCTCCCGGCTCGCACTGGTGTGCGTCGTGCCTGGCGAAACAACACAATCTTGGCGGAAACCTATCCTTACGCCCACTGCGCGCTCGACCGGCTCGGGCAGCCGGTCGTCCCCCTACGGGCACAGTGTATTGCGCAGCGTAGGGACAAATTGGCAAATACAGGCTGGATATGTGGCATGTGTGGCAAGCCATGACCTGGGCGCGGGCCGAGGATGCGAGGCCCTACGCTTGCGGCATGGCGACGAACACGGCCGCTCCCCGACGGCGTCAGCGCCAGGCCGAGACCCGCCTGGGGCTCGTGCGGCGGGCGCGGCGAATCAACCGGATCCTGGCCGAGACCTATCCCGACGCTCACTGCGAACTCGACTTCGGCAACCCCCTGGAGCTGCTGGTCGCCACGATCCTGTCGGCGCAGTGCACCGACAAGAGGGTCAACATGGTCACTCCGGTGCTCTTCGCGAAGTACCGCACCGCGGCCGACTACGCCGGGGCCGACCGCGCCGAACTCGAAGAGATCATCAAGTCCACCGGGTTCTTCCGGGCGAAGGCCAACAGCATCATCGGGATGGCGCAAGCTCTGTGTGAACACCACAAGGGGGAGGTTCCGGGCAAGCTCGCCGACCTGGTCAAGCTCCCCGGTGTGGGCCGCAAGACCGCGAACGTCGTGCTCGGCAACGCCTTCGACGTCCCCGGGATCACCGTCGACACGCACTTCCAGCGGCTGACGAGGCGCTTCGGCTGGACGACCGAGACCGATCCCGTGAAGATCGAGCACGAGGTCGGCGAGCTGATCCCCAAGTCCGAGTGGACGATGCTGTCGCATCGGCTCATCTGGCACGGGCGGCGCATCTGCCACGCCAGGAAGCCCGCCTGCGGGGTGTGCCCCCTCGCCGCGCTCTGCCCGTCGTACGGCACCGGCCCCACGGACGCGGACGAGGCGCGCAAGCTGGTGCGACCGGGACCGTTCTCATAAGTCTGCGGTAATCGGGAAGCTCGGACGCTCTCGCGTGGTTGTACGGCACGCCTGGGTCCGCGCATGCCCCGTGTGACGATGCGGTGTGACGATGTGGAGGTGGTCAGTGGCTCCCCCCTGGTTGACGGAGCTGGCCGCGAAGGCCGCGCACAGCCCTGTTCCCACCGCGTTGCGGCCGCCGGCGAACGGCGCCGGCCGCTCGGCCGCGGTGCTGTTGCTGTTCGGCGAGGGGCCCGAAGGGCCCGACATCCTTCTCATCCAGCGCAGTTCGAAGGGCCGGGTGCACGCCGGCCAGCCCGCGTTCCCCGGCGGCGGCGTCGATCCCGGTGACGACGGCCCGATCGGTGCGGCCCTGCGCGAGGCCCAGGAGGAGACCGGGCTCGACCCCTCGGGCGTCGAGGTCGTCGGCACCATGCCCGAGCTCTACGTCTGGCGCAGCGACAACCGGGTGACGCCCGTGCTCGCCTGGTGGCACACGCCCTGCGCCGTGCACGCCGCGTCCCCCGACGAGGTCGAGACCGTCGAGCGGGTCCCGGTCTCGGAGCTCGTGGACCCGGCCAACCGGCTGCGGCTGCGCCACCCGGCCGGCATCGTCCCCTCCGTGGCGTTCCGCGTACGCGGCCTGCTCGTGTGGGGGTTCACCGCCGGCGTGCTGGACGGCGTGCTGACCGCGGCCGGCTTCGAGCGTCCCTGGGACCGCTCACGGGTCGAGGATCTTCCCCCCGAGGTCGTCGACCTGGCCGCGCGGGGCTGACCCGGCGAGGTGCTCGTACGCCGCGTATGGCGACGAGACCCGGCAGACGCCCGCACACGACGACTGGCGTGCCTATACCGTGGAAACTGTGCGCGGCGATCTTCTGGATCTCATTCTGATCGGCCTGGTTGTGGCCTTTGCGGTATCCGGTTACCGGCAGGGCTTCATCATCGGGGCCTTCAGCTTCATCGGATTCATCGGGGGCGCCGTCCTTGGCCTGTTCATCGCGCCGCCCCTGGCCGGAGCGATCGTCAGCGGTGACATCGAAAGGGCCCTGTTAGCCATCGTCATCGTCTTCCTGGCCGCGACGATCGGGCAGTTCGCGTCCTCGACCATCGGCGCGGTGGCCCGCAGTCACGTCACCTGGGAGCCGGCCAAGGCCGTCGACGCCTTCGGCGGCTCGGTCGCCAGCGGCCTGTCGGTTCTGGCCATCGCCTGGCTGATCGGCTCCCTGATGGTCTCGATGAGCATCGGCCAGCCGCTGATCAAGGACCAGATCAACGGATCCGTCGTGTGGGGGACGGTCGACGAGGCCATCCCGGACGGCGTAGGGGCGCTGCAGAAGCGCTTCAGGGACTTCGTCAACACGTCGGAGTGGCCGCAGGTCATCACGTCCATCGGCGGCCAGAACGTGCCCCCGCCGGACCAGAGCCTGATCAACAGCAGCCCCGCCCTCGTACGGGCCCGCAGAGCGATCGTCAAGGTGCAGGGCACGGCCCCGAGCTGCCGCAAGCGCATCGAGGGAACCGGGTTCGTCTACGCCCGGCAGCGGATCATGACCAACGCGCACGTCGTCGCCGGGGTCACCGAGGGACTGCGGGTGACCGACTACGAGGGCAACCAGTACGACGCCCAGGTCGTCCTGTACAACCCCGAGCGTGACATCGCGGTTCTGCTCGTCCCGGGCCTTCCGATGAACGGGCTGCGTTTCGACCTGGACGCCGACAAGGGCGACAACGCGATCATCGCGGGTTACCCGAAGGGACACCCCTTCACGCCGCTCGCCGCGCGCATCAGGATCAAGCAGCGCGCCGAGTCGTTCGACATCTACAACCGGCGCAAGGTCGAGCGCGAGGTCTACGCCATCAGGGGCAAGGTCCAGCCGGGCAACTCCGGCGGCCCGCTGCTGAGCTCGGACGGCCGGGTGTTCGGAGTGATCTTCGCCGCCGCGACGGACCAGCCCGAGACGGGTTACGCCCTCACGGCGGAGGAGGTCATGGCCGACGCCAAGGACGGCAGCGCCGCCGTCGCCCGCGTGGGCACCCAGGACTGCGACTAGCCCCCCCGCGTCGCTATGCGGGGGCTGGCCGGGTCGGGAGAGCCGGAGCCGGCGTCAGGCGGGGTCAGGAGAGCAGCCTTGGCACAGCAGGCGCCAGGCGGGTCAGGAGGGCGTCCTCGGCGGAGCCGGAGTCAGACGGGTCAGGATGGCGGCGATGGCGGAGCCGGCGTCGGCGTTCCCCTCATCGATGGCGGTCGTGACCGCGTCGGCCTCCACGGCCAGGGCCCGCAGGTCCAGCCGGTAGGGCCGGGTGGAGCCGTACGCGCCGAGCCGGGCGGACCCGCGGGTCAGCAGGGCGGCGGCGCCGGAGAGGTTGCCGCGCTGGATGTGCGTCAGACCGACGCATATCTGCGCGAGCCCCTGCCACAACTCGCGTTCCTCGTCCGGGCCCGTCTTCCAGCGGGCCTCGAGCACCTCGTGGGCATGGAACGGCCGGCCCGCCGCGAGCAGCTTCCTGGCCTCCTCCAGCGCCTCCTCGGCTGTGGGGGCGTAGTCGTCCGGCACCCGGGGCACTCCCTCTGTGCCTCTGGGGAGCGGCCTGCCGTACTCGTCGCGAGGGCGCGCATTGCGGGGGCGACCCGCTTCGTCACGGTCACGCATGGTCTCTCCGCAGGGCGCGTGGGCGGTTCGGAGCGGCGCAAGCCCCCGGCGACTCCCGGATCGCCCGGAGATCAACCAGGAAGTTGAGCCACTTCAGGGCACATTTCTACTATCTTCTACAAGATCACGGGTAGCGATCCGGCAGCAGGGGCGGCCGTCCGGGAGCGGTCACGGGCTGTTAGGGCGGTGTGCCGGACCGGCGGCCGCAGACGGTGCCTGGTGCCCCGCGGCACGTCAGAGGCCCAGTTGAGCGGCGGGCTCAGCGGCGGACTCGGGTCGGAACGGGCTTGGCGGCGGGCCCAGCGCGGGGTTCGCCGTGGGACCCGGTGGTCGGACTCGGCAGTCGGGCTCAGAGGTCGGGTTCGGGGTCGGAGAGCCAGGAGATGAGCTCGGCGTTGAACTGCTCGGGGCGCTCCTCGTGCGGGAAATGCCCGGCGCCCTCGATCAGCCGCCACCGGTACGGCGCGGCCACGAACCTGCTGGAGCCCTGGGCGGTCCGCGGCAGGATGCACGGGTCGAGCGCGCCGTGCAGCTGCAGCGTCGGCGCCTCGATCTCCGCGCGCATCTGCCGGGCGTAGCGGAAGCCGTCGGGGCGGAGCTGGGATCGGGCGAACCAGCGGTAGTACTCCAGCGCGCAGTGCGCCACCGCCGGGAGCCGTATCGCCTCCCGGTACACCCCCGTGACGCCGTCGCCGGGCCACTGCGGTCCGGCCCACCTCTCGACGAGCCTGCCCACCGCGGCTCCGCCCTTGCGGGCCAGCTTCCGCTCCGGCAGGAAGGGGAGCTGGAACCCCAGGGCGTACCGGCTGGCCTTGAGCTGGCCGAGCGGGTCGGTGAACAGCGCGGAGCGCATGCGCAGCGGATGCGGCGCCGAGACGGGCACCAGCCGCCGCACCACCTTCGGGTCGAGGACGCTCATCGTCCAGCCCAGCAGGCCGCCCCAGTCATGGCCCACCACGATCGCGCTCGTCTCGCCGAGCGCGCGCACCAGGCCCGCCGCGTCGACGGCCAGCGTGGGCAGGTCGTAGCCGCGCGGCGGCTTGTCGCTGGTGCCGTAACCGCGCAGGTCGACGGCGACGGCACGGTAGCCGGCCTCGGCCAGCGCCGGAAGCTGGTGCCGCCAGGTCCACCAGAACTGGGGGAACCCGTGCAGCAGCAGGACCAGCGGCCCTTCGCCGGCCTCGGCCACGTGGAAGCGCACACCGCCCGCGTGCACCGTCCGGTGTGTCCAGGGGCCGTCGACCTCGATCAGCGTCTCGTCAACCGGCATCGCTCACGG
Source organism: Microbispora rosea (assembly GCF_044460045.1). Taxonomy (NCBI): domain Bacteria; kingdom Bacillati; phylum Actinomycetota; class Actinomycetes; order Streptosporangiales; family Streptosporangiaceae; genus Microbispora; species Microbispora rosea. The sequence goes on from NZ_JBITJO010000001.1 coordinate 1,063,321, forward strand.
ACTCCCGGTGGGCGCCCACCTGCCCGGCGGTCGGGCCCGTGTACGGCGGGGGCGCCGGGGCCGCGGGCCGCGACACGGTGGACGGAACCGCCTCCGGCAGCTCCTCCTCCGCCTCTTCCGGGCCCCCCAGGCCGCGCAGGCTCCGCCTGGTGCGCTTCATGCCGGTCAGCCCCTTGAGCCGGCGGTAGCCGACGAAGACCAGCAACCCGGCCATCAGGAGGTAGAACACCGTGACGATCGTGAACGCGAGCCAGGTGGCCAGCCCCACGGCCACGAGGGCGTACGCGATCGCGAACGAGGCCAGGATCAGGCACAGGTGCCCCATGAAGGCCGCGGCGCCGAACAGTCCGGCGGCCACGCCGACCCGCTTCGCGTCGAACTTGAGCTCGGCCTTCGCCAGCTCGATCTCCGACCGTACGAGGGTCGAGATGTGATGGCTCGCCTGGGCGACCAGCGCACCGAGCGATTCGTCCTCGGGCATGAGCGAACTCCTATCTGCGACTATCAAACATCATCTCGTGCCCGTCCGCGCACGGTGCACGTGAAGCCCTTGCCTGGGGATAACCCGGTTCGACGGACGCGTCACGCGGAGGTCTGCCCGCAGACGACCGGAATATGACGGCGCAGGCGATCCGTGCGCTCCTCGTCGTGCCGGGCCGGCGGCCGGTGCCGGAGACGCGGAAGGCGTGGACGCCGTTCGTCCACGCCTTCCTCACGAGCTCAGGCGGCTCGCGTTCAGTCCTCGCTCTTGGCGCTGGGCAGCTTCTCCGCGATCAGGCTCATGACGGAGCTGTCGGTCAGCGTGGTGACGTCGCCGAGCGAGCGGTTCTCCGCCACGTCGCGCAGCAGCCGGCGCATGATCTTGCCGGAGCGGGTCTTCGGCAGCTCGGGCACGACCAGGATCTGCCGCGGCTTGGCGATCGGGCCGAGCGTCTTGGCCACATGGGCGCGCAGCTCGGCGGCGATGTTGTCGCTCTCCTCGGCGTTGCCGCGCAGGATCACGAAGGCCACGATGGCCTGGCCGGTCAGCGGGTCGGTGGCGCCGACGACGGCCGCTTCGGCCACCTTCGGATGGCTGACCAGCGCGCTCTCGACCTCGGTCGTGGAGATGTTGTGCCCCGACACGAGCATGACGTCGTCCACCCGGCCGAGCAGCCACAGGTCGCCGTCCTCGTCGCGCTTGGCGCCGTCGCCGGGGAAGTACATCCCCTCGAACCGGGACCAGTAGGTGTCGATGTAGCGCTTGTCGTCGCCCCAGATGGTCCGGAGCATCGACGGCCAGGGCTCGCGGACCACGAGGAAGCCGCCGCCGCCGTTCGGCACCGAGTTGCCCTGGTCGTCGACCACGTCGGCCGCGATGCCGGGCAGCGGCTGCATGGCGGCGCCGGGCTTGGCGGCCGTGACGCCCGGGAGCGGGCTGATCATGATGCCGCCGGTCTCCGTCTGCCACCACGTGTCCACCACCGGGCAGCGGCCGGCGCCGATGTGCTCGCGGTACCAGACGTACGCCTCGGGATTGATGGGCTCGCCGACCGACCCGAGCACCCGCAGGGACGACATGTCGTACTTCGCGGGGATGTCGTCGCCCCACTTCATGAACGTACGGATCGCGGTGGGCGCGGTGTAGAGGATCGTGACCTTGTACTTCTGCACGATCTCCCAGAAACGGCCGCGGTGCGGGGTGTCCGGGGTGCCCTCGTAGATCACGCTGGTCGCGCCGTTGGCGAGCGGGCCGTACACGATGTACGAGTGCCCGGTCACCCAGCCGATGTCGGCGGTGCACCAGTAGACGTCGGTCTCGGGCTTGAGGTCGAAGACCGCGTCGTGGGTCCAGGCGACCTGGGTGAGGTAACCGCCGGTGGTGTGCAGGATGCCCTTCGGCTTCCCGGTCGTGCCGCTGGTGTAGAGGATGTACAGGGGGTCCTCGGCGTCGTGCGGCACCGGCTCGTGCTCGGCGGGCTGGCGGTCCACGAGGTCGTGCCACCAGACGTCCAGGTCGCTCCACGCGACGTCCTGGCCGGTCCTGCGTACGACGACGACGTGCTCGACGCCGGGGCACTCGGCGACCGCCTCGTCGACCGTCGGCTTGAGCGCGCTGGGCGCGCCGCGGCGGAATCCGCCGTCTGCCGTGACGACGACCTTCGCGTCCGCGTCGTGAATGCGGCTCTTGAGCGCGGAGGCGGAGAAGCCGCCGAAGACCACCGAGTGGATCGCGCCGATCCGGGCGCAGGCCAGCAGGGTGATCGGCAGCTCGGGGATCATCGGCATGTAGACCGCGACCCGGTCGCCCTTGCGCACCCCCAGCTCCTGCAGGGCGTTGGCGGCCTTCGCGACCTCCTGCTGCAGGTCGGCGTAGGTGATCGTACGGCTGTCGCCCTCGGGCTCGCCCTCCCAGTAGAAGGCGACCTTGTCGCCCCGGCCGGCCTCCACGTGGCGGTCGACGCAGTTGTAGGCGACGTTCAGCTTGCCGCCGATGAACCACTTGGCGAAGGGCGGCTTCCATTCAAGCGTGGTGTTCCAGCGCTCCGCCCACGTCAGCCGCTCCGCGGCCCGTTCCCAGAAGGCGAGCCGGTCCTGTGCGGCCTCCTCGTAGGCGTCCGCCGTGACGTTCGCGGCCGAAGCCAGGTCCGCCGGGGGCTCGAACCGGCGCGTCTCGCTCAGCAGGTTCGACAGCGTCTCCTGGGTTTCCTGACCGGGGGTCTCGGTGGCCACTCCGTACTCCTTCGTAGCTTCTAAAAAGGTTGTCTCTCGTTCGGCCGCCTCGGCCAAGCTGGGGTATGTCGTGTCCCACTTCACCAGGCGAGCGGTGTCAAGTACAAGTAATCGGGGTGGGGGCGTTTTGTCCGGTTACTGCCTATAACCTGCCAACCTAGCGATAGGCGACGAACCGACCGAGACCGGCGTCGCCTTTGTGCGCTGAACGGCCTCACCTCCTCGGCGAACGACCTTCTACCGGCGGGTATGGTCGGGGGCTGTGAGCGATCCCCTGGCCGCGATCGCCGGTCTTCCCGGCGTGCCCGAGGCCGTACAGGAGGCCCGAGAGGCCGTCGACCGGCTCTATCGGCACCGGGTGCTGCGCCGGCGCAGTCCCGAGGTGTCGGCCGAGTCGGCCCTGCGCGGCGCCCGCGCGTCCGCCGCGATCGAGGGCGTCGAGGTGCCGCTCGAGCCGCTGCGCATGGGCGAGGTGACCGATCCCGTCGTGCAGGGTGCGCTGCGCGCGTCGGCCGAGCTCGGCCGGCTGGCCCCGACATGGCGCTCGGCGCCGCGGCAGGTCCTCGCCCGGCTGCACGCGCTGGCGGCGGCCGGGCTGACCGCGGACCCCGGCAGGCCGAGGACCGCGCCCACGACCGCCGATCCGCTCGGGCTCGGCCCGGCGCCCGGACCGGAGGAGACGGCGGCCCGCATGTCGGCACTCGCCGGGCTGGTCGAGGAGTCCACCGCGGCGCCCGCTCTCGTGCTCGCCGCGATCGTGCATGCGGAGCTGGCGGTGCTGCGTCCCTTCGGTGTCGCCGACGGCCTGGTCGCCCGCGCCGCCGAGCGGCTCACGCTGGTCGACCTCGGCCTGGATCCCAAGTCGCTGGCCGTTGTGGAGGTGGGCCACGCCGACCTCGGCGACGCGTACGCCGAGGGCCTCAGGGCGTATCTCAAGGGCACGGGTGAGGGTGTCGGAACGTGGGTGAGGCACTGCGCCTCGGCGGTCGTCCACGGCGTCCGTGAGACGACGGCGATCTGCGAGGCCATGTCCCGCTGATCCGCTCTTGCGGGCCGCCGTACGCGGCGCCTGCGTGGGCGGGTGCGGTCCGCTCGGGTCGTGTGGAGCCTGCTCCTGCGGTGGTGGTGCGGGGGTCGCGCTGTGCACCGGGGGCGGACAAAGCGGACGGCGTCCCTGGTGTGGAACGCCGTCGCCGGTACGTGTCACCGGGTTACCAAGCGTGCACCTGATCTGTCGGAGCGGGTCAAGCCCGTCTCGACACGCCTCCCGCGGCTGGTCGCGCGTGGGTGCCCGATGTCGTACACGAACCCGCAGGTCCGTAATCCCTTTTTACGTCCGTTTCCCCGTGATGGAAACCCCTGCGTCCAAGACCTTTACCGAGCCACCTTGGTCATTCTGGTACTTCTGTCCACATTCGTACCGAATGTCGCATGCGAGAGATGATCGGTGTGACTCCTCGTGGCCACTTCCCTTACCCGTTGCAACTGTGTATGTCGACATGCCACACTGACTCTGGGAAAAATTTTTACTCAGATGCGAGAGGTTCTCGACGTACCTCTCGTGATCAGGCAGCATACGGTGTGTCTCCATCGGAACGATGTGGCTTGAGGGGGTTCGAACCCTTGCCATGTCCTGGTCCCTTGTTTAAAGCTTTCTTCTAAAACGGGACCGGCTCTACCCCCCCAGAGCCGGACCGCCAGGCGACCCCCGCTCTCCCCCCCCGGCGGGGGTCGCCTTTTTCTCGATCGACTTCCCTGCGGCCAAAAGCGGACGACCTGAACTGCCTTGGTCTTGTCCACAGGCCGGGCCTCGTCCACAGAACGCCGTTCGCTCGCCCGTGCCGGTCGGGGCCTCTCGCATCGTGGTCCTCCCAACCGCCGAGTCGTCCCGGACGACAGGGAGACACCGATGCCACGCCCACTGGCCATAACCGACGATCAGGAACTCCTCGACGACCTGCTCCGCATCGCCGCCGCTGCGGGCGTCGAACTCGACGTCGCCCACGCGGTGGCCCACGCCCGGCCGTACTGGACGAGGGCTCCGCTGGTCGTGGTCGGCGGCGACCTGGCCGACGATCTCGCCGCCACGGGTCCGCCGCCCCGGCAGAACGTGGTCGTCGTGACGCGGACGGCCGACGATCCCGACATGTGGCGCAGGTGCGTCGCGGTCGGGGCGCACACCGTGCTGGAGCTGCCCGAGGCCGAGCGGCTCCTCGTGGAGGAGTTCGGCGACGCCGCCGAGCCCGTGACCAGGGCCGGCACGGTCCTGTGCATCGCGGGAGGGAAGGGCGGCGCCGGTGCCACAGTCCTCGCGGCGTCCCTGGCGCTGACGGCGTCCCGCGGCGGGCTGCGCACGCTCCTCGTCGACGCCGACCCGCTCGGCGGCGGCGTCGACGTGCTGCTCGGTCAGGAGGAGGCCCTGGGCGCCCGCTGGCCCGACGTCGTCGGCAGGGAGGGCAGGGTGAGCTTCGCCGCCCTTCAGGACGCCCTGCCCACCTTCGGGGAGCTCACGGTGTTGTCGGCGCATCGCGGCGAGCCGGTGCGCATCCCCCGGGAGGCGATGCGTGTCGTGCTCGACGCCGCGCAGCGTGGCTGTGACCTCGTCGTGGTCGACCTGCCCCGGTATCTCGGCGAAGGCGAGGCCGAGGCGCTCTCCAGGGCCGCCGCGACGATCGTCGTCGTTCCGGCGGACCTGCGAGGAGCCCTCGCGGCGGCTCAGACGGTGACGCTGCTCCGGCCGGGGACCGGCGATCTGCGCCTGGTGATGCGCGCCGGCACGCTCGATCCTGAGGTCGTCGCGGCCTCCCTGTCGGTCCCGTGCGTGGGTGTGCTCCCGGAGGTGCGCGGGCTCGTGGAGACGCTGGATCGGGGAGACCCGCCGCCGCTGCGCCGCTCCCCGCTGGGCCGCTTCTGCGGCGAGCTGATCGAGTCCCTCGTCGGCGGGATCCCCGAGACCCGCAGGACCGGCACGACCGGCCTGCCCTCTGCCGGGGCAGGTGGCCCGTGACCCGCCAAGGACCGGCGACCGTTCCCGGGGTCGGCGCGGATCTCGTCGAGGCGGTTCGCGTACGGCTGTCGCAGACCGGTGCCGCCCCCAGCGAGGCCCAGGTGGCGGCGGCCCTGCGCGCGGAGCGGGCCGTGCTGGGCGACGCCGAGGTCCTGGCCGTCGCTCGAACGCTTCGCGCCCATCTCATCGGCGCGGGCCCGCTCGAAGCCCTGCTGGCCGAGCCGGGTGTCACGGACATCCTGGTGAACGGGCCGCGCGAGGTGTGGGTGGACGACGGGGACGGCCTGCGCAGGACGAGCGTGACGTTTCCGGGAGACGACGAGGTCCGCAGGCTCGCCCAGCGCCTGGCCGCGGCGGCCGGGCGTCGTCTCGACGACGCCTGCCCCTATGTGGACGCCCGGCTCGCCGGCGGCGTGCGCCTGCACGCGGTCCTCCCGCCGATCGCGGCTGAGGGAACCTGCCTGTCCCTGCGGCTGCCGTCACGGCGGGCGTTCACGGTGGAGGAACTCGCCGTGGAGGGCGGAGCCGCCCGACTGGCCCGGCTTCTTCGACGGCTTAGGAGAGGGGCTCGGTGACGGCTTCGGGGCGGGAACGGTCACGTACGCCGCCGCGGAGCGCTGCGATGCGACGGTGCCGCCGGTGCCGTCCGAGCGGAACGCGCGGACGGAGACGTCCACCTTCTGTCCGGCCATGCCTGCCGGAAGCGTCATGCTCGTCTGACAGCTCGATCCGGAGCAGGCGGAGTCGGCGGAGACGGAGCCGGACCTGCCGGCCTTGACCGAGGCGATCTCGTACGACTGGAGATCCGGCTCCGCGCCCTTCGCCCAGCGGACCAGGATTGTCGAGGGATTCTTGAGCTGCGCCTGGACGCCGGAGGGGGCCTCCGGCGGACGGCTGAGCACAAAGGTCGAGGTGGCGTAGGTCTTGTGCGTGACCTCACCGAACAAACTGACCGTGAACGTGCCGTTGGGGGCGTCGCCGGGGTCGAAGGATCCGCTGATCGTCTCGTTCGCGCCACCCGAGGCGATCTTCTGCCGGGATAGGGAGGGTCCCTCGACGTACAGGGCCATGCTGATCTGGTACCAGTCCGTCTTCGCGGACACGGCCACCGCACCGGACGACTTGACCACCGCCCCGTCCGCCGGGGACAGGATCTCGGCGTCGGCCGCGTACGCGGGTGCGGCACCGATCATCGGCGTGGACGCCAGAGCCATCAGGACGATCATCGCCGTTGTGCCCAGCCTACGAACCCTGGTCACGACGCATCCCTTCATGGAAAACCGTCCGCCCCGGCTGCCTCGGCCGAATACGCACGGCGACTGAGAGTACGCGGCACTGTACGCCAGCCGTCCACTCTTAGACCCTATGTCCAAGAAGTCGTGATTCTATTGCGACACAAGTAGTCTCGGATTACGGAGATCCGGATGCTTCGTATGCAGGCCGCTGCCTGAGCGCCCGATTACGCCTCATCCGCCACGGCTGTCGAACTTAGGGCGGGCCTCGGGAAGTAAGCAGTCTTGTTCTTTTCCGCACGCTGATCCGCCCACCCCGGTGGCTCCCTCATGCTGCGGCACCGACCGGGCCGGCCGATGCGGAAGCGGTGGCCGTCGCGGGACCGAGGAGGGGGACCACGAACCGCACGGTTACCGCGACCTGTGCGACACCGCCCGACAGCGAGCACGACCGCAGCGACGCGCCGTTGGCGACCGTGATCGCCCCCGCTCGACGACACGCCTCATCCGGGACCGCCAGCGCCACGCGAGCGGCACCGAGCGCGCCGAGGTCGGCGGCGCTCTGCGCTCGGTGTCGCGCGACGCGAGCGACGCCCACCTGGACGACGACCATCGCCATCGCCCAGACGGCGGTCATGAGGGCGATCGTCCAGATGGTCGCCGAGCCGCGTTCCCGGCTGGAGGGTCCTCCGCCCCCGCGGGCCTGAAATTCCGCTCTCACGATTCCGCGCTCCTCCCTGTCTTCCGAGCCCATGTCCTCCGAGCCCATGTCCTCCGAGCCCAGGTCCCGCAAGTCTCGTCCTGCGAGCCTGGTCCTCCGAGCCCCGGCCCTCCGAACCCGGCCCTTAGCTCGGTCCTTCGAGCCCCGACCCTCCAAGCCCAGGCCTCCGAGCCCGGCCCTTCGAGCCCAGGCCTCCGAGTCCAGGGCAACTCCCTACCGCGTTCTCGCGGCTTCGGAGCCGATCGTCGTTCGCGTGCGCCTGGTCTCGGAGCGACCAGGTCTTCCCGGAAGCCCGGAGACCGGTTCGCGCCCGTAGCCGCGCGCAGTTACGGAAGAACGCCGGGTTCGGTGCTGGAGACGGCGGCGGCCCGGAGGCGAGCGGGCGGAAGCGGCGACCTGAAGGGCGGACGGACGGTCGCGACGACCTCGACCCGGGTGGTGTCCGCATCCACGCGGATGGTCACCGTGGCGCCCTCCGGAGCCAGTCGCCGGACTGCCTCACGCACCTCCTCGGTCACCTCGCCACGTGCAGCCGCGCGTGCGCCGGCCCGGGCCGCGTCGACGCATCGCAGTTGCGCGCCCACGATCGTCACCGCCCACAGTGCGGCGGTCAGCACCAGCACGAGGGCCGGAAGTGCGACGGCGGTCTCCGCCGTCACCGACCCTCGATTTCGCCGGGGCCGCACGTCCACCAGCCGAGGTCGCGGCGTCCACGCACGGCAGCGCATCACCGGAAGCCTCAGGCGGCCAGCTTCAGGGCCTTTTGGATGAGCGCGGCGAGCATCGACCTCACTTCGGCACTGGTGACCACCTTCCAGAGCAGTGCGGCGAACCCGCAGGCGGCTATCGTGCCGACGGCGTACTCCGCAGTGGACATGCCCGCGTCGGCCCTCGTCCCGGCCTGCACCGCCCACTGAAGGGTCAGCTCTCGAGCGCGGCAGGAGGCTCGGACGACCGGCTGCCGCAGCGCGGCGGACGACCTCCGCAGGACGTCGCCCATCCCCTGCACGGCGTTCCGGAGCCGGCCGAGGACCGCCCGCTGTCCCAGGCGGCCGAAACGGGTGAACGCGGATGTGCGCCCGGAGCGGCCGGGCAGCGCCCTTCGCGCGGAGCGCACGAGCGCCACCCAACGTGCCGGCCGCGCCCTGTGACGGCCCACAGCGTCACCGTCTTGCCGCCGGAGGGTCGTGCCCGCCTGGTTCCTCCGGGCGGTCGCGGCGTGCTTGCTCATCGGTCCTCCTGATCCCGCTCGGGGCGGCCACTCCGCCCGTGCTGGGGCCAGACTGCGGGATCACGCATGGGCGGATTCGGGCCGAGCGTGGTTCTGTGGACAGGAGCGCTGCCGCCGCGGTTGTCCACAACACCCAAGCCCTCATGTGCGGAAGAACGAGCGGCGATTACTGAGCTCCTGAGCCCTTTACCCCATTCGCTGTCCACACGTGTGGATGAGACTGTCCACAGGCTGTTCACGGCAGGAGGATCTGACCCGCCAGGCCCGCGACCATGGGGACGATCCCCAGAAAGACGAAGGCCGGCAGGAAGCAGAGCCCGAGCGGCGCGACGGCGTGGACGCCCACCCTCCGCGCCGCAGCGGAGGCCGTCGCCTGAGCCGTACGCCGGGAGTCGTCGGCCAGCCGGGTGAGGACGTCGGCGACCGGCGCGCCACTCTGCGCAGCCCGGATCATCGTCCTGGCCAGGACGGCGAGCGCCGGTTCGTCGGACAAGGCGGCCCACGCCTCCTCGGGGGGAGCCCCCAGGCGCATCTGAGCGCCCGCCCACGAGAGGCGCTCACCCATCGGGCCCGCGATCGCGACGGCGGTCGTCTCGACTGCCCTGCTCATCGGTTGTCCTGCCCGGAGACAGGCCACGATCAGATCGACGGCGAACGGAAGGTCGGCCCCCATACGCTCCCGGAGGCGCCTGACCTCGGCTGGTTCCCGCCTGCGAACGGCGGCGAACAGACCGACGGCCACCACCGTCCCCGCGCACGCCCCCGTCAGGCCACCGAGAAGCAGGAACAGCGCGATCCCCGCGGGTGCCGCGACGGCCACCCCTCGGCGTGCCGCGCTCGCGCCCATCGGCGCGGCGCCCGGTGGCCCTCCTGCCGGCGCCTCCGACGCCGCCGACGACGCGATGGCGTTCAGCCGCACGGCCGGCGAACGAGCAACCGGCCACGTCAGCATGGCCAGCGTGGTCAGAAGCCCGGCCAGTACAGCGATCATGTCTCGCTCCCCTTCCAGCAGGACAACCGTCCCCAGAAGAGCAACCGGCGTCGTCTCCCACGACGACAGCCGTCCTCTTCACCCCACGTGACACCCCGCCCGGACCCCTCGCGACAGCCCCGGCACAGCTCGCGCCGATGACGGGGCCGCCGTTCACGGCAACGTCATTTCCTCGGCCCTGGTGACGAGCCTGTGGGTCCACCAGACGCCGGCGGCGTCGAGGGCGAGCCCGACGACCAGGCAGACGAACCCCGCCGGGCCGCCGGACAGGAACGCCAGAGGATCCATGCCGAGCCCGGCGGCCATCAGCAGGCCGAGCACGGGCAGGCCCGCCAGCATCCGGGCGGTCGCCCGGGGGCCGGACAGCTGGGCGGCGACCTCCTCTCGGTGGGCCTGCGCCTCCCGAAGAGACGCACACACCCGTTCCACCAGCGCGATAAGGCCCCCGCCCACGGCCACGCTCACCCGCCAGCACGCGGCCAGCCGGACCAGTCCCTCGCCGCCGCGGGCGGGGGCGGCGTGCAGCAGGGCCGCGGCGACATCGCCGCCGTCCCGGGCGGCGGCGGCCACCGGCGCGAGCGCCGCCGGATCGGGCGGGTTGACCGAGGAGACCGCCCGCGCGAGGGCGTCGCCCGGAGTCCTGCCCGCCGACAGCTCGGCTGCCAGGCTCTGGCACAGCTCGATGGACGCCGCACGCCAGGCCGCCGCCGTCGCCCCTGGCCGTGGACGGCGGGTGAGCGCGGCCCAGAACCTGCGCATGTCCCGTGGCCGCCGCCTTCGCGTGAGCGACGTCAGCCGTGTCGTCCCGGCGTCCGGCCCGGCCCACTCCCAGGCGGCGAGGGCGGCGGCAAGCATCGCGACCAGGCCCGGAGCCAGCCCGCCCGGCGGCGTCATGACGGCCACGAGGCCGGGCAACGTGCCCGCAGCGCCTCGAAGGACGGGCCCCGGCGCGCCCGGCCGTCCGGATCGAAGGTCAGGGCCGGAGCCGCCGCCACCAGACCGGACGGGCCGCGTTCGAGCACGCAGATCTCCGCGACGCGGCGGCGGCCGCCGCCGGCCTCCCGCACGAGGTGGATGACGAGATCGAGCGCGGCGGCGATCTGACTGTGCACCGCCTCACGCGTGAGCCCCGCCGCACAGGCCAGAGCCTCCAGCCGCGCGGGCACGTCGGCGGCGTTGTTGGCGTGCAGCGTGCCGCAGCCTCCCTCGTGGCCGGTGTTGAGCGCGGCCAGCAAGTCGACGACTTCCGCCCCTCGCACCTCGCCCACGACGAGGCGGTCGGGTCGCATCCGGAGAGCCTGCCGTACAAGATCGCGCAGCCCGACCCCGCCCGCGCCTTCCAGGTTCGGCGGCCGTGCCTCCAGCCGTACGACGTGAGGGTGCAGAGGCTGCAACTCGGCGGAGTCCTCGACCAGCAGCAGGCGCTCCGCCGGGCCGGCGAGCGAGAGCATGGCACTCAACATCGTCGTTTTGCCAGTGCCGGTGCCGCCCGTGACCAGGAACGCCAGCCGGGCCGCCATGATCGCGCGGAGCACGGTCAAGTCGCCCGCCGCCGAGACTCCGAAGACGCACCAGTCCACCGCCGTGCCGAACGCGGAACCGGCGCTGCCTAAGGACGCCACACGGCCCAAGGACACCGAGCTGCCGAAGGACACCGAGCTCACGCTGCCGGAGGCGAACGGCGGCAGTGACCAGACCGAGCCGGTGGTCGTCCCGGAGAAGACCGACGATCCGAAGATGACGGCGCAGTCGTCTTTCCTGCCGCTCGGCGGGCTGAGCTTCGGCGTGTATGTCGCTCTCGCCGTCGTCCTGCTGCTCACGGGCGCGAACCTGGGCGCCTGGCTGCGGCGTAAGGGACTGACAAGTGACAGCGCGGGCGAGGGACGATCCGGTGGCTCGGAGCCGCGGCCGGCGGCAGGAAGGACGGGCGCCTCGCCTGAGGCCGCCACGGTGGCGAGCGGCGTGGCCGCGTTCAGCGGCGCCGCCACGGCGAAGACCCGGGGGAAGGCGCCTGTGCGACGTCCCTCCGTGATCCTGGCCAGGCCGAAGCCCCGCGAGAATCTCCCGGAGGCGGACGCCGACACCGAGGCCCGCTTGGACGCCGTCACCTCGACGGCCGAGGGCATGGACACCATCCCAGGCGCGGGCATGGACACCATCCCAAGTTCAGGCGCGAGCGCGGAGACCGTCGCCGGCGCGGGCGTGGACACCATCGCGGGTGCAGGCGCGGGCGCGGGCACCGTCCCAAGTTCAGGCGCGGGCGTGGACACCGTCGCGGGCGCGGACACGGACATGAGGACGGACACGGACACGGAGACCACGGTGTCCGGTCAGGAGCCGGCCGTTCCCGCCGAAGGCGAGCCGCCTGTGCGAGCCACGCCGGACTGGCCGGCATCGCTTCCGTCGTTGACGACACGGCCGGACGAGGGCGGCCGGAGGGCCTCCGCTCACGAGTCGCCGTCTCCGGCGGTGCTGCCCGGGCAGATGCCGGTGATCTCGGCGTCGGCCATGCCCGCGGGTACGACGATCAACGACCAGATGCAGGAACGGCCTCTCCGCCAGCCCGAGCCGGACGTCTGGACGGAGGACGACGACAGCCTCTACTCCGGCCGCCACCACGACCTTTGACGGTCGCGTGGTCCCCGGCACCTGCCGGGATCACGTGCCTTCGGTGCGCGCCGGCTACCTCCACCCCTGTTCGCCTCGCGGGCGGTCGTGCCGGGAGCGCGTGCCCGAACGCCTCCCGAAAGGGCGGGTCCGCTCCCGAAAGGGCGGGTCCGCTGTCGGAAGGGCGGGTCCGCGATCTGCCGTGTTCCGCGCGCCGGGGTCAGGTGCCCAGGAGGATGTCGAGGAGGCGGATGGCACCGGCCTTGTCGAGCGGCTCGTTGCCGTTGCCGCACTTGGGGGACTGGATGCAGGACGGGCAGCCGCGCTCGCATTCGCATGAGGCGATCGCCTCCCGCGTCGCCGTCAGCCAGTCGGCCGCCCGGGCGTACCCGCGCTCGGCGAAGCCCGCGCCTCCGTCGTGGCCGTCATAGACGAAGACCGTGAGCAGGCCCGTGTCGGGATGGAGCTCGGTGGACACGCCGCCGATGTCCCAGCGGTCGCAGGTCGCGAACAGGGGCAGCAGGCCGATCGAGGCGTGCTCGGCCGCGTGCGCCGCCCCGCCGAGATCCACCCCGTGTCCGGGCTTGATGAGATCGGCGAGTGCGGGCGTGGGCAGGGTCCACCAGACCGCACGGGTGCAGAGCGTGCGCGGCGGCAGGTCGAGCGGCTCCTCGCCGAGGACCTCCCCGGTCTGGGCGCGCCGCTTGAGGTACGAGACGACCTGGCGGGTGACCTCCACCGAGCCGAAGTGCAGGGTGCCGGGCCCTAAGGGCCGTGAACGCAGCGACTCCATCACCCGGATGTCGGTGACGTCGCGCGCGAAGGTCGCGTAGTCCGGTTCGGCGGCGGTGACCAGGGCGACCCCGGCGTCCAGATCGAGCACGTCGACCACGAACGTCTCGCTCTGGTGCAGGTAGACGGCTCCCGCATGGACCATGGCGTGCGCCGACGGCTCGTCGACCGTGCCCAGGAGGCGACCGGTGGAGGCCTCCACGACCTGCACGGGGGCGCCGCCAGAGCCCCGGATGTCCGCCAGATCGGCCGCGTGGTCCCGGCTCGTCCAGAACCACCCCGTGGGGCGCCTGCGCAGCAGTCCCCGGTCCACCAGGTCGTCGAGCACGCCCCGCGCCGCCGGGCCGAAGGTCATCAGGTCGTCCTCGGTCAGCGGGATCTCCGCGGCGGCCGCGCACAGGTGGGGCGCCAGCACGTACGGATTGTCGGGATCGAGGACGATGGCCTCCACGGGCTGTCCGAACACCGCCTCCGGGTGATGGACGATGTAGGTGTCGAGCGGGTCGTCACGCGCGATCAGCACGGCCAGCGCGTCCTGGCCCGCGCGGCCGGCCCGGCCCGCCTGCTGCCACAAGGAGGCCCGGGTGCCGGGCCATCCGGCGATGAGGACCGCGTCGAGCCCCGAGACGTCGACGCCGAGTTCGAGCGCGTTGGTGGTGGCCAGGCCGGTCAGTTCGCCCGAGCGCAGGGCCTTTTCGAGCACGCGCCGGTCGTCGGCCAGGTAGCCCGCCCGATAGGCCGCCACCCGGTCGGCCAGCTGCCCTCCACGGTCCGTCCGGCGTCCCACGCCGGTTTCACCCGCCTCTGCGGTCTCGGCGGCCTGAGAGGCCTCGGCAGCCCCGGAGGAGGACCGCTCTCGCCCGCCGATTTCGTCGAAGGCCCTGCCCGCAGCGTCGAAGGTCCTGCCCGCGGTCTCGAAGGTCCCGCCCACGGTCTCGAAGGCGCCGCCCGCGGCGTCGCCGAAAGCTCCGCCGTTCCCCGCAGCGTCGCCCAGAGCTCCGCCGGCGCCCGCGCCGCCCACCTCCTCCGGCACGCCCTCGGCGTACTCCCCGTACGGCGCGGGCCCGGCGTCGAGGAGGGCCTCGACCTCCTCCAGCGTGCGGCGGGCGGTGAGGGCCACGGCCTCCGCGCCGCGGCGGGAGCGGACGAACGCGAGAGTGCGGACGTCCTCGATCACGAGGTCCGCCAGGAGATCGGCCGCCTCGGCCGTGGCCGTACGGCGGACCGGAGCGCCGCTTTCCCCGCGTAAATCGGTCAGAGGCGGCTCCCACAGGGCGAAGGTGGTCGAACCCCGGGGGGAGGCGTCCGCGGTCACCTCGGCCATCTCAAGGCCGGTCAGGCGCATTCCCGCGGCGGCGGGGTCGCTCGCGGTGGCCGACGCCAGCAGGAACACCGGGGAGGAGCCGTATCTGGCGGCCACCCGGCGCAGCCGGCGCAGGATCTGGGCGACGTGGGAGCCGAAGACTCCCCGGTAGCCGTGGCACTCGTCCACGACCACCAGCCGCAGCCGCCGCCAGAACGACGACCAGGACGAGTGCCGGGGCAGAACCGACCTGTGCAGCATGTCCGGGTTGGTCAGCACGTAGTTGGCGTTCTGGCGGACCCACCGGCGTTCCTCGGGCGGCGTGTCGCCGTCGTACGTCGCGGCGCGCACCTGCGTCAGCCGCAGCTTGCGCAGGGCCCTGAGCTGGTCGGCGGCGAGCGCCTTGGTCGGGGTGAGATAGAGCACGGTGCCACCGGAGAAGATCTCCGCGACGGCCGGCACCAGGTAGGCCAGGGACTTTCCGGACGCGGTTCCTGTGGCAATGATCACGTTTTGGCCACGTTTAACCAGCTCGGCGGCTATAAACTGGTGTTCCCACAAGCCCGAGACGCCTTGCAGGCGCAGGCGTGAGACCAGCAGCTCAGGAGCCCATTCCGGCCATCGCGCCTCACCTGCCTGACGTGCTGGAACATGCTCCACATGAGTCACGCGCCCCCGGCGTGCGGGAACCGCGAGCAGACGGGTGAGAAGGTCGCCTGTTCGGGCAGAGGACGAAGAAGTCGGAGTCACTGGTTTCCAGTTTGGCATCTGCGGGGAGAGTCGCCCGGAGTCGTGATTTCGTATAGACACGGAGTCGTAGCGTGGTTGAATGCCGCGCATCGGGTCGTGCCTCTGGACTACCAGGATGCATGACCTGTATCGAGACCTACGCAAGTAAGGCGCTGGAGGATCTGTGGATCTGAAGTTGGACCACCATTCCGAGGACAATCTCACCATCGTCGATGTCGAGGGTGAGATCGACGTCTACACCGCGCCCAGACTGCGTGAGCTGCTGATCGACCTGGTCAACAAGGGCAACTTCCACCTGCTCGTGAACATGGAGAAGGTGGACTTCCTCGACTCGACTGGCCTTGGCGTGCTGGTCGGCGGCCTCAAGCGGGTGCGGGCGCACGACGGCTCCCTGGAGCTCGTCTGCACGCAGGAGCGCATCCTGAAGATCTTCCGCATCACCGGTTTGACGAAGGTCTTCGGGATCTACGCCTCGGTCGAGGAGGCCAAGGAAGCCCACGGCCGGGACAAGTGACGGCCGGGGACTCAGCAACATGGCCACCGTCGAGCTGACGTTCAGCGCTCTGCCCGCCCACGTGCGCACGGCCCGGTTGGTCGCCACGGCCATCGCCCGTCGCACGGGAGTGGCTGAGGCGATCCTGGACGAGGTGCGGCTCGCCGTCGGAGAGGCGTGCTCGCGGGCTGTGGAGGCGCACCGCCTCCACTGCCCGGGGGAGCCGGTGCGCATCGAGTTACGCGATGACGCGGGGCGTTTCGAGGTGACGGTCACCGACGCCGCCCCCGGTGAGGACGTGACGCCCCAGGTGCTGGAGGCGGACGGCAGCCTCATGCCCGAGATCGACAATCTGGGCATCGCGGTCATCGCGGGGCTGGCCGACGACGTCGAGGTGCTTCCGGGGCCCAAGGGCATGCGCATCCGCATGAGCTGGCCCGCGTCGCCCCACGGCATCGCCGCCCTCTGACCGGCGAAAGCCTCCGAGGACTTCGGAGAACCTCCGAGGGCATCCGAGGAGGACCTTCACGGACCCCGAAACCCCGCCGAGACAGGACCTTCACGGACTCCGAAACCCGCCGTAGGCAGGACCTTCACGGACTCCGAAACCTGCTGGGACGGGACCTTCAAGGCACGACCTTCAAGCAGATCGAGTGTCGCCCCCGGCGTGACACTCGATCTTTTGCTATGCCCGGCCTGATTTCGGACGGTCCGAAATCAGGGACAAGGGAGTGCCGTAACCAGGGCGACCATCACCGCCGCGCACCTGACTCCGCTGGTCAAAGCCCCTTCATAGCGGTGCAAATGTTGGGGCATTACTAGACGCCGCTTCGATTACGACGCGCGAGGGCCTTCATATCCGTGGCGTCGCTGCGTAGACTCCCGGCACCGGCCAAGGTATTGCGGATGCAACCGGAAGCGGCACTTGCCAACCCGCCCGGAAGCGCCGCACAGCCAGTGGGTTCGTCCAGCGTCGTCCGGGCAGGAGGACCGAAACCCCGTCTGGCCGAGGAGGACGGATGTTTGCCTTGCACGCCGCTGGCGAAGGCGCAGCGGTAGCCCTGAACGGTTCCCATCTCACTCTTGTCATAGTCGTCGCCGTCGTGGCGTTGCTGGCATTGGCGGTCGCGGGCACTCTCGTCCGCGAGGTGCTCGCCGCCGGGCAGGGCACCGAGCGAATGCAGAACATCGCGCGTGCCGTGCAACAGGGCGCCGCCGCGTATCTCGCGCGGCAGTTCCGGACGCTGGCCATATTCGTCGTCATCATTCCGTTCCTGCTTCTGCTGCTCCCCGCGGGCTCGACCGGCGAGCGAATCGGCCGGTCCGTGTTCTTCGTCGTCGGTGCGGTGTTCTCCGCGCTGACCGGTTTCATCGGAATGTGGCTCGCCGTACGCGGAAACGTCCGCGTGGCGTCCGCCGCCCGTGAGTCGGGCGAGAAGACCGCGATGCGCATCGCGTTCCGCACGGGTGGCGTCGCCGGCATGTTCACGGTCGGCCTGGGCCTGCTGGGCGCCGCGATCGTCGTGCTGGTCTACAAGGGTGACGCGCCGAACGTCCTCGAGGGGTTCGGCTTCGGCGCCGCGCTGCTCGCGATGTTCATGCGTGTCGGCGGCGGCATCTTCACCAAGGCCGCCGACGTCGGCGCCGACCTGGTCGGCAAGGTCGAGCAGGGCATCCCGGAGGACGACCCGCGCAACGCCGCCACCATCGCCGACAACGTGGGTGACAACGTCGGCGACTGCGCCGGCATGGCCGCCGACCTGTTCGAGTCGTACGCCGTGACCCTGGTCGCGAGCCTGATCCTGGGCAAGGCCGCGTTCGGCACCGAGGGCCTGGTCTTCCCGCTGATCGTCCCGATGATCGGTGTGATCACCGCGGTCATCGGCATCTTCACCACGGCTCCCCGCTCCAGCGACCGTTCCGGCATGGCCGCCATCAACCGCGGCTTCTTCATCTCCGCCGCCATCTCGGCCGTGCTGGTGGCCGTCGCCGCGTTCGCGTACCTCCCGTCGAGCTTCGCCGAGCTGTCCGGCGCCGCCGCGAACGTCGCCGGGCTCACCGCCGACCCGCGCCTGATCGCCATCGGCGCGGTGCTCGTGGGCCTGGTCCTGGCCAGCGCCATCCAGATCCTCACCGGCTACTTCACCGAGACCAACCGTCGCCCGGTGCGGGAGATCGGCGAGAGCTCGCTCACCGGTCCCGCCACCGTCATCCTGTCCGGCATCTCGGTCGGCCTGGAGTCCGCGGTCTACTCGGCGCTGCTGATCGGCGGCGCGGTCTACGGCGCCTTCCTGCTCGGCTTCGGCAACGTGACCGTGGCGCTGTTCGCCGTGGCCCTCGCGGGCACCGGCCTGCTGACCACGGTCGGCGTGATCGTGTCGATGGACACCTTCGGCCCGGTCTCCGACAACGCCCAGGGCATCGCCGAGATGTCGGGTGACGTCGAGGGCGAGGGCGCCCGGGTCCTCACCTCCCTGGACGCGGTCGGCAACACCACCAAGGCCATCACCAAGGGCATCGCGATCGCGACCGCCGTGCTCGCGGCGACCGCGCTGTTCGGCTCGTTCCGGACCGCGGTCGAGGGCGAGCTGGCCAAGGCGTCACAGGGCGTGAAGGACGCCCTCGGGTCGTTCGCGAACTTCAGCCTCTCGGTGGACGCCCCGAACGTCCTGGTCGGCCTCATCGTCGGCGCGGCCGTCGTGTTCCTGTTCTCCGGCCTCGCGATCAGCGCCGTCGGCCGAGCCGCCGGCCGGGTCGTGTACGAGGTGCGCGAGCAGTTCCGCACCAAGCCGGGGATCATGGACGGCAGCGAGCTGCCGGACTACGGCCGTGTGGTGGACATCTGCACCCGCGACTCGCTGCGCGAGCTCGCGACCCCCGGTTTGCTCGCCGTGCTGACTCCGATCGCGGTCGGCTTCGCGCTCGGGTACGCGCCGCTCGGCGCCTACCTGGCCGGCGCCATCGCGGCCGGAACGCTGATGGCGGTGTTCCTCGCCAACTCCGGCGGCGCCTGGGACAACGCCAAGAAGCTGGTCGAGGACGGCCACCACGGCGGCAAGGGCTCGGAGGCGCACTCCGCCACCGTCATCGGTGACACCGTCGGCGACCCGTTCAAGGACACCGCGGGCCCGGCCATCAACCCGCTGATCAAGGTGATGAACCTGGTCGCGCTGCTGATCGCCCCGGCCGTCGTCACGTACGCCGACAACGTCGCGGTCCGCGTCACCGCGACGATCGTGGCGGTGGCGGTCGTGGTCGGCGCCGTGGTGGTCTCCAAGCGCCGCGCCTCGGGCATCGCCCCGTCCGGCGAGGCCGACGAGGCCTCCCGCGCCACGGAGCCCGTCGCGCACTGAACGCTCGTCAACCGAAGGCACTGAGAACGAAGGTCCCCTGCTCCTGGAGCGGGGGACCTTCTCCATACACTGAGCACTTATGGACAAGCCAAACGGGGGCAGGACGCTGGCGCTGATCCTGCTGACCATGGCGGTGATGATTGCTGTGATCGTGGGCCTCGCCGTCTGGGCCATGCCGTGAGCGCGCGGACGCTCGTCGTGGTCAGGCACGCCAAGGCGGGTCAGGCGCCGGGCCTCCCGGACAGCGAACGTCCGCTCACCCCCGGCGGTGAGCGGGACGCCCGGGAGGCGGGGGAGGAGATCCGGCGACTCGCACCCGGGCTCGTCCCCGGACTCGTCCTGTGCTCGCCGTCGGTCCGCACCCGCAGGACCGCCGAACTGCTCGGCCTCGACGCTCCCGTCGAGATCGAGCGCGACATCTACGAGGCGTACCCCGACGACCTGCTCGGCGTGCTGCGCCGTACGGACGGCGAGATCATGTCGGTGGTGCTCGTCGGCCACAACCCGGGGGTGCACGAGCTCGTCGCCGCCCTGACCGACGCGCGGCTCGACGGCTTCCCACCCGGCGCGTACGCGGTGATCGAGCTGGACGTGCCGTGGGAGGACCTCACCCCCGGCACCGGGCGGCTGGCCCGGATGAGCCGCCCCTGATTGCGGTGCGGCACGGCGGGTAATAACAAGCGCCTGCCGCTCAGGAACGTCGTGCTCGCCAGGGCGCTGAGGCTGGAGGATCCACGCCTCGCGCTCGGTTTCGGCCTGACCGGGGCCGCCTGCCTGGTGATCCCGCTGCTCACGGGCCTGCTCACCGGGCATCCCGCGGGCGGCGCGACGGTCGGCCTCGGCGCGTGGCTGGTCGCGGGGCGGGCCATCGTGAACCCCGCGGGCATGCGCACGCCCTACCTTCTCGGCGTGGTGCTGTCGGTCGGCGTGGGGACGTCGCTGGGGATCCTGCTGTCGGGCAGCAGCTGGGCCATGGTCCTGGTCGCCTCGGCCCTGGCCGGGCTGGGCGGCCTGGTGCGCCCGATCGGCGTCACCCCGGCGCTCACGCTGCTGCTGACCGCCGCCAACCCGCTGCCGCTCGATCCCGCGCCGCACACCGGCCTGCAACTGCTCGGCGGCCTGCTGGCGGCCGTCCTGCTCACCCTGCCCTGGCCGTGGCGGCGGACCCGCCCGGTCGTCGCGATGCTGGGGGAGACCGCCGACACCCTGGCCGGGCTGGTCGAGGCCGTGGCCGACCCCTCGGTGGGTCAGGACGAGTGGGACGAGCGCCGCAGGAAGGCGGCCGACGCGATCGCCGAAGTCCGCCTGGCCCGGGCCCGCCGCGTCCGGTGGGAGCGGTCGCGGGCGGCCGCGGACGTCGCGCTCGCGTTGCGCCGGGTGTTCCACGAGATCATCGCGTTGCGCGGGCTGTGCGACACGCTGGCCCGGCGTGCGCCCGGCGCGGCGGACGAGGCGGGAATCCGCGACCTCGTGGGCTCGCTGTCCGCGGCGCTGAGCACCTATCTGGCCGAGTGCCCGCCCGAGCACGTGTCAGTCATGGATTTCGGCGACCGGGTCGACCGGCTGCGCGACCGGGCCGCGGGCGGCGAGCGCGAGATGGTGGTGCTCGTCCTCCTCCGGCAGATCGCCCACAGCGCCGGGCGGATCCGGGAGGCGCTCGACGGCTCCACCGAGGCGGCCCGCTGGCTGTGCGCGCACCGCCTCGATCTTGCCACCCTGGCGGTTCCCTCGTCGCTCGCCTTCGACGACCCCCGCGTGCGTCACGCCCTGCGGGTCCTGCTCGGCACCGCCTTCGCCTCGATCGTCATCGTGCTGTTCAAGCCCGCGTTCCCGCACTGGCTGGTGATCGCGGTGCTGGTCACCATCCAGCCGACGTACGGGGAGACGCGGGCCAAGGTGTGGGCGCGGGTGGGCGGCAGCACGGCCGGCGGTCTGGTCTCGGCGGCCATCCTGAACATCGCGCCGGGGCACTGGACGCTCGTCGCGCTGATCGGGGTGTCGGCCGCGCTGGCGTTCGGCCTGGCGCCGACGCACCAGGCCTACTGGGCGACGTTCATGACGATGTGCGTGCTGCTGCTGCTCGACTTCCAGATGCCGCAGACCGCGACGATCGCCGAGTCGCGGGTCGTCCTGACCGTCGCCGGTGGCGTCATCGCCATCGCGTGCGCGCGGCTGCTGTGGCCGCGGGGGGAGACGGAACACCTGGCCGAGCGGGTCGGCCGGATGCTCGACTCGCACGCGGCGGTCGCCCGGACGGTGGCGCAGCTGGCCAGGAGGAAGGCGGGCGCGGAGCGGGCCGAGGAACGGATCAGGAAGGCCGCGGTGGACGCGGAGATGGTCACGGGGGCGCTCTGCTACATCGCCAAGGAGCCCGGCGGCACGGCCCCCGAGACCGTCGACGAGGCCCTGGAGGCCGCCCAGCGGGTCCGCGACGACCTGCTGACGCTGATCTCGGTGCTCCGCGACGAGCCCACGGGTGGTGGCCCGGTCCCCGACGTCCTCGACGCGGTGGCCGGCCACCTGCGGGCCACCGCACAGGCCGTGCGGGGGCGGGAGCCGTACGAGCCGGCGGCGGAGATGTGCCGGGGACTCGCGGACGACGCCGTGTGGGTCGGCGCCCAGGCCGAGCGCCGCCTCACCGAACTGGAGGCGGACGCGACCGAGCCGGGCTCGGGGCGGGCGCTGCTGCGCACCGCCGCCGTCGACCAGGCGCTGCGCTCGCTGGACGCCGACGCCGTACGGCTGTGCGCCGCGGCGGCCGACGCCTTCGCAACCGGGCCCTGAGATCTCAGTTCATGGCGGGCGGCATGCCGTCCTCGGCGTCGGCCGCCTCTACCTCCTCGCGGGAGATGCCGAGCAGGTAGAGGATCGAGTCGAGGTAGGGCACGTTGACCGCGGTGTCGGCGGCCTGCCGCACGATGGGCTTGGCGTTGAACGCGATGCCGAGCCCGGCGACGGCGAACATGTCGAGGTCGTTCGCGCCGTCGCCGATCGCGACGGTCTGGCTCACCGGGATGCCCGCTTCGGCGGCGAAGCGCTCCAGCGCGCGGGCCTTGCCCGGCCGGTCCACGATCTCGCCGACGACCCGGCCCGTGAGCCGGCCGTCCACGACCTCAAGGGTGTTGGCGGCCGAGTAGTCGATGCCGAGGTCGGCCACGAGGGAGTCGGTGATCTGGGTGAAGCCGCCGCTCACGATGGCGAAGCGGTAGTCGAGCCGCTTGAGGGTCCGCACCAGCGTGCGCGCGCCGGGCGTGAGGACGACCTCCTTGACGACCTTCTCGAAGACCTCCTCCGACAGCCCTTCGAGCAGCGCGACCCGCCTGACCAGCGACTCGGCGAAGTCGAGCTCGCCGCGCATGGCCTCGTCGGTGACCCGGGCGACCTCGTCCAGGCACCCGGCGTGCCGGGCGAGCAGCTCGATGACCTCGTTCTGGATCAGCGTCGAGTCGACGTCCATCACGATCAGGCGCTTGGCGCGGCGGTGCAGGCCGGTGCGCTGCACGGCCACGTCCACCTGTTGCGCCGCCGCCTCCGCGGCCAGCTCCGCCCGCATCGCCTGGGGGTCGGCGCCGGACACCGCGAGCTCGATGCACGTCACCGGATAGCTCGACAGGCGTTCGATCCTGTCGATGTTGGCGCCGCTCGCCGCGATCCGGCCGGCGATCCCGGCCATGGCGGCGGGCAGCAGTGGCGCGCCGAGGACGGTGACGTGCAGCCGCCCGCGTCGTCGCTTCTCCTTGGAAGTGGTGCCGGTCGCGATCTCCAGGTCCATGTCGAGGTCGGCGGCGACCTGTTCGACGGCCGTCCACAGGCCGCCGATCGTGCCTCCGGTGCCGGTGGGTGGCCCCCCGGCGTAGGCGACGAGGACGCCCAGGGTGAGGCGGCCGCGGATGACGACCTGCTCCACGTCGGCCACGACGACCGGGAACCCGGACAGTACGGAGAACAGCCGCGAGGTGACGCCCGGGCGATCCGGACCGGTCAGCGTGATCAGGAGCGTGCGCTGGTTCACGTTGTTTGAGGTTACTGCGCCGCTTGTCATGAGCGCGCACGAGGTTCACGATGCGGACGCCTTCATGCCCCCGCCCTGAGGCTCCGCTGTCATTTCCGCATGTCGTCATGGTGGTGGGCCGCGAAACGGGCCGGGAGAGACGGGACGCCTCGCCGCGGCCGGCACCCCCCGAGGAAGGATGCGACACGCATGACGATCTCTCTGCAGTCCCAGCACTCCCTTGACTCCGGCCGCTACACCGTCGGGCTCGCCGAGAGCGCCGCAGACCTGCGTGCCGCCCAGCGCCTGCGCTACGAGGTGTTCGCCGGGGAGATGGGCGCCCGGCTCGACTCCCCCCTGAACGGGCTCGACGTCGAACCGCTCGACGCGTACTGCGACCACATCCTCGTCCGTGAGGGCGACACGGTGGTCGGCACCTATCGCCTGCTGCCGCCCCGCCGCTCCGACCGGCTCTACTCCGACTCCGAGTTCGACCTCCGCGCGCTGAAGGGCCTGCGCGGCGACCTGGTCGAGGCCGGGCGTACGTGCGTGCACCCCGACCACCGCGGCGGCGCGGTCGTCGCCCTGATGTGGGCAGCGATCGCGCAGTACATGACCAGCCTCGGGCACGCCTGGCTGGCGGGCTGCTGCTCGGTGCCACTGGACGACGGCGGCGCGGTCGCCGCCGGTGTGGTCGACCGGGTCGCGCTGGGGCCCGAAGAGTATCGCGTCACGCCGCACACGCCCTGGCGCGATGCCGGGGTCCCCCTCCCCGACCGGTTCACGGTGCCCCCGCTGCTGCGCGGTTACCTGCGGCTCGGCGCGTGGATCTGCGGCGCTCCCGCCCACGATCCGGACTTCGGCACCGCGGACTTCTTCGTGCTGCTCTCCGTGGCCGACGCCGACCCCCGCTACCTGCGGCACTTCCTGGGCGGGACGCGATGAGCGCCGTCACCCACCTGCCGGCGGCCTCCTCCGCCTGGCTGCCGGCGTCCCCCTGCGCGCCGGACGTCTGCCTGCGGACGCAGGCGCGTACGGCCGGTCCCCTGCGGCGGGCCGCCCGCCTGACGGGCGCGGTCCTCGTGCTGCTCGCCGGTCTGCCGATCGCGCTCGCGCTGGGCCGTACGGCGTGGCGGGGGGCGGTCACGACGCGCTGGTCGCGTCTGCTGCTGCGGGCCCTCGGCATCAGGATCGTGACGCGCCGCGGGTTCTCCTGCATCGGGGGCGCGGCTCGGGCGCGAGCCGTACCGGAGGAGGACGGGCCCGCCCTGCTCGTCGGCAACCACGTCTCGTGGCTCGACCCCCTGGTGATCACGGCGACCTTCGCCTGCCGCCCGCTGGCCAAGGCGGAGGTGGGCAGGTGGCCGATCGTGGGCACGCTCGCCGCCGGGGGCGGCGCGCTGTTCATCGACAGGGACAGGCCGTCCGCCCTGCCGGGGGTCGTCGCGGACATGACCGCCGCGTTGCGGCGCGGTGAGAGCGTGGCCGCGTTCCCCGAGGGCACGACGTGGTGCGGACGCGAGATGGGGCGGTTCCGGCCCGCGGTGTTCCAGGCGGCGCTCGACGCGGGGGTGCCCGTGCGGCCGATGGCGCTGCGTTTCCTGGAGGGCGCCGCGGCCGGGCGAGGCAGCGCGGTTCGTGGAGGCGCAGCGTTTGAAGGCGCCGGGGTTTGTGGAGGCGCCGGCGAGCGGACCGCCCTTTCGACCCGGCCGTCGTACGTCGGGGACGACACGCTGCTCGCGTCCGTCCTGCGGATCGTCGCCGCCAGGGGCCTCGTCGCGGAGGTGACGGTCTTCCCCGCCGTACGGCTGGACCGTCCGGCCGCGTACGGCGGGCGGACCCCCAGGAGGGAGGCGCGGATGGCACTCGCGCGGATCGCCGAGGCTCAGGTCAGGACGGGTCTGGCGGGACCCGGGGAGCAGGCCGTAGCGGCCTGACGGGGCGCCGGACGATCGACGGCGCCTGCCCGGGACGCGGGCGGGCGCCGTGGGGGATGGATGGACGTCAGCGGGTGATCGTGCTCTTCGACTTCACCCAGCCGATGCTGTCGCCGAACTCCGTGAGCAGTTCCTTGGGGTTGGTGTTCGTCGACGTGTCGACGACGGCGCCGCCGAAGTAGCCGTAGAGGTTGCCGCGGGCGGACCCGCTCACCTGGGCCTTCGCATAGAACGTGTAGCTCTTGCCCTTCTGGAGGCCGGGCAGCACGCACAGCGCGCGCGTCCGCTCCCGCGTGCAGTGCTCGTGATACCTGGAGCCGTGCGGCACGTAGATCCGAGTCTTGGTCACGTTCTTGGGGAACTTGACCGCGAGGAAGATCTCGTCGGTCTTGGTCCTGAGCTTGTTGACGAGCGTGACCTTGTACGTCACCACGCGCCCGGCACGGACGCGGTAGGGGAAACTGACCTGGATGCGGACGGGCGCCGAGGTCGCCGTGGTCGCCGCGGACGTCGCGGTCGCCGAGGACGAGCTGGACGTGGCCGACGACGCGGCGGAGGCGGGCGCGCCGGACGCGACCAGCGCGCCCGCGGCCAGTGGCAGGGCCAGCAGCGCGGTCGGCTTGCCGATGAGGGTACGCATGCGGTCAGCCTTGACGATCGAGATCACGGTTCGATCACGTGTCACAGGATGAGATGGCTGTCGCCGAACTCGTGCCAGAGGTAGCCCTCCTCCAGCGCCGCCTCGTACGAGGAGGTCAGCACGCCGGTCCCGGTGATCGCCGACAGCATCATCAGGTGGCTGGAGCGGGGCTCGTGCAGACCCGTGACGAGGCCGTCCACCGCTCGCACGCCTCCCGCGGGCGTGACGACGTGTGAGGTCCAGCCCGACGCCGCCCGCACCGTGTCCGGGGCGGAGGCGTCGAGGGCGGCGGTCTCCAGAGCCCGTACGACGGTCGTGCCGACGGCGATCACCCGGCCCCCGTGCTCGCGGGTGATGTTCACCAGCCGTGCCGTCCACGGGGAGACCGAGAACCACTCGGGGTAGGGCGGTTCGTCCTTCTCCGGAGACGCGACCCCGGTGTGCAGCGTGATCGGTGCGACGCCGATCCCCCGGCTGACCAGGGCGGTGACGAGCTCCGGGGTGAACGGCCGGCCGGCGCTGGGCATCTCCGCGCTGCCCGGCTCGACCCCGAAGACCGTCTGGTAGTGGGCGAGCGGCCAGTCGCGCCCCACATAGCCGTACCGGATGGGCACGCCGTGCGCGGCGAGGTAGGAGAGCACGTCGCGATCGAGGTGGGCACGCCACAGGCGCGGCGTCTCCTGCGCCAGCAGGCGCAGCGTGGCGCCTCCCGGCAGCGGCAGCCACTCGCCGGGCGCGGCGCCGGAGTAGGGCTCCGTCGCCTTCGCCGTACGGCGGCGCAGCTCGACCAGCCACTCTCCGGACGCGAGGCGGCCGGAGAAGTGGACGGCAAGCCGGTCGAGCCGCACCGCCGCGGGCAGGGTGGCGGAGTTGTTGACCACCAGCAGGTCGCCGGGGGACAGCAGCGACGGCAGGTCGGCGAAGACGTGATGGGTGATCTCGCCGGTGTCACGCCGGGACGCCAGCAGCCTGACCTCGTCGCGGCGCAGCCCGCGCGCCTCCGGCGGTTCGTGCGCCTCCAGCGGCGCCGTCAGCGCGAACTCGAACGACCCCTTCGCCCCATGGGGCCGGATCGCCGAATCGGGGGCCGTCATTCCAGCGCTCCGCGGGTGAAGCGGCCGGGAGCGGGACGGGAGCCGACCAGGCGCAGCAGCGCCGGGACCACGCTCTCGGGCGGCGGCGCCGCCCCGGCCTCCTCCGGGCCGACGGCGTCCGCCAGCATGCGGGTGCGCATCTCGCCCGGGTCCACCCACCAGACCGCCACGTCGGGCTCCTCGGCGGCCAGGACGTTCGACACCTGGTCGAGGGCGGCCTTGGTCGCGCCGTAGCCGCCCCAGCCCTCGTACGCCTCGACGGCGGCGTCGGAGGAGATGTTGAGTATCGCGCCCTTCCGCTTGCGCAGCGCGGGCAGCGTCGCCTGGACCAGCGCGAGCGGCGCGATCACGTTCGTCTCGAACAGCGCGCGCAGCGCGTCCGGCGGATAGTCGGCGAGCCTGGGCAGCGGGGTGGGGCCGAGCCCGCTCGCGTTGTTGACCAAAAGGTCCAGCTCGGGCACGGAATCGGCGAGCCTGGCCACGTGCGCCGGGTCGGCGACGTCTCCGGGAAGGGCCCGGGCGCCGAGGTCGAAAGCGGCCGACATCAGGTCCTCCTCGCCGCGCGCGGTGAGCAGGAGCGACCAGCCGTCGTCGGCGAGTGCCTTGGCGAGAGCGAGTCCCAGCCCTCGCGACGCTCCGGTGATGAGTGCGTGCTTCATGCGCTCCACGCTAGAAATCGGCACGTCAGAGGCGCATCGGACCGAGGTCCGGCCGTCGCTCGGCAGTTGGGTCTAGGTCCTGCGGCCGACGCGGCCCACTCGCCGCGGGACCTACTCTGTGTTGCGTGCCCGAGCCTGCCGACCCCGCTGCCGCCTGTGAACGGGACCGCGACGCGGTGCTGCACGCGGTCAGCTCGGCCGTGCTCGCCGTCACCCGTCACCTGTCGGTCCGCGAGGTCCTCCAGGTGATCGTGCGGTCCGCGGCGCGGCTGCTCGACGCGAAGTACGCCGCGCTCGGCGTGCCGGACGACGACGGCGCGTTCGCGGAGTTCGTGGCCGAGGGCATCCCCGACGAGCAGTGGGCGGCCATCGGGCCCACCCCGCGCCAGCACGGCATGCTGGGCGCGATGCTGCGCGAGGGGACGCCGGTGCGGCTGCCCGACATCCGTAGGGACCCCCGGTTCGAGTGGTGGCCGAAGGCCCATCCCATCCTCAAGGACTTCCTCGGTGTGCCGATCACGGACGGCGCCACCGTCCTCGGGATCATCTTCCTGTCCAACAAGCGGACGCCCGGCGGGTTCGGCGAGGCCGACGAGGAGCTGCTGACGCTGTTCGCGGCGCACGCCGCCATCGCGATCACCAACGCCCGGCTGTACGAGCGGGGGCGTGAGCTCACGGTCGTCGAGGAACGCACCCGGATGGCCCGCGAGCTGCACGACGCCGTCAGCCAGAAGCTGTTCTCGCTGCGGCTGACCGCGCGGGCCGCCGCGGCGCTCGCGCGTACGGACCCCGAGCGGGCGGCCGAGGCGATCGATCGTGTCGAGCGGATGGCGGGTGAGGCGCTGACCGAGCTGCGCGCGGTGATCGTGGAGCTGCGCCCGGCCGAGCTGGACCGGCACGGCCTGGTGGAGAGCGTGCGCAAGCAGGCGGCCCTCCTCGACCGCCTGCACCCCGTGACGGTCGCGTTCTCGGCGGAGGGCGAGCCGCCGGACGACCGCGACCTCGCGCCCGAGATCGAGGTCGCCGTGCTCCGGGTCGCCCAGGAGGCGCTGCACAACGCCGTGCGGCACGCCAGGGCCGCCCGCATCGACGTACGGCTCGCGCACCGGGAGGCCGCCCTGGTGCTGGAGGTGACCGACGACGGCGTCGGATTCGATGAGGCGGGCGTGCACGGCTTGGGGCTGCCGTCGATGGGCGACCGGGCCCAGGCCGCCGGCGGCACGCTGACGGTCTCCTCCGCGCCCGGCCGCGGCACGACGGTACGACTGGAGGTGCCCGCGTGATCCGCGTGCTCATCGCCGACGACCACCCCGTCGTACGGCAGGGCCTGCGTACGTTCCTGGAGATCCAGGAGGACATCAGCGTCGTGGGGGAGGCGGCGGACGGCGCCGAGGCGGTCGAGATGACCGGTGCGCTCGCACCCGACGTGCTGCTGCTCGACCTGAAGATGCCGGTGCTCGACGGCCTCGGCGCGCTCGCGGAGCTGTCCGGCCGGGACGTGCGAGTGATCGTCCTCACTTCGGTCAGCGACCGCGGCGACGTGGCCCCGGCCATGCGGGCGGGCGCCGCGGGCTTCCTCTACAAGGACGTGGACCCCGGCGCCCTCGTCCAGGCGATCCGGGCCGTGTACGGCGGGCAGGTCCTGCTCGCGCCCGAGGCGGCCGAGGCGATGCTGGCCGGCCCGGCGGACCGCGTGCAGACCGAGGCGGGGTCCGCGCTGACCGACCGGGAGCGCGAGGTGCTGCGGCTGCTCGCCGCCGGGCGGTCGAACCGCGAGATCGCCCGTGAGCTCGTGGTGGCGGAGAAGACCGTGAAGACGCACGTCTCCAACGTGCTCATGAAGCTCGGCGTGCAGGACCGCACCCAGGCCGCGCTCTATGCCGTGCGCCACGGCCTGGCCTGACGAACTGTCAGTTCGCGTCGCGAACTGGTTACTCTGGTCCGGTGAGCAAGAATGCCGATGGCCGGATCGGGACGGTGGCCGCACTGGTGCGGTCCACGTTCCTGGTGAACGCCGTGTATGCGAATTCCGCCCGCGAGTACGGCCTCACCCAGCAGCAGGGCCAGTTGCTGTGCGTCCTGATGGCGCAGCCCTACGGCATGAGCGAGCTGGGCGCGATGCTCGGCCTGGCGAAGTCGAGCCTGACCGGCCTGGTGGACCGCAGCGAGCGCAACGGGCTGGTGCAACGCACCCCCGACCCCCAGGACTCCCGCGCGGTGCGGGTGTCGCTCACCGGGCAGGGCGCCAAACTGGCCGACGAGTTCTACACCGAGACCTGTCGCCGTGTCGAGGAACTCGCGTCGGGGCTGGCCCCGGCGGAGCGTGACACGCTCGCCGCCCTGCTCGGCCGTGTCGTGACGGACAACAAGGTCCCCACCGTCTTCCTGGAACCGGATCCCGTGCGCTGAATCCCGGGGACGATTGAAGTTCGTGCCACGAACTAATATGGTTCGTGGCACGAACTTTTGTTTTCGGGGAAAGGCGGAACAATGTCGGCACAAGACGTCGTCTTCGGGTTCGGCGCGCACTCCGGCGTCGACGACATACCCGAGCTGCTGCGCATGGTCCGGCAGGCCGACAGGGACGGGCTCGACATCTTCACGCTGTCGGACCACCCCTACCTCGGCGGACGCGTGGACGCCTACGCCGCGCTCGGCTTCATCCTCGGGCAGACGCGGCACATCGCCGGTTTCGCCAACGTCACCAACCTGCCGACCCGCCCCGCCCCCATGCTGGCCAGGATGGTGACGTCGTTGTCGGCGCTGTCGGGCGGCCGGATCGTGCTCGGCATGGGCGCGGGCGGGCTGTGGGATCGCATCGCCGACATGGGGGTGCCGCGGCTGACACCAGGCGACGCCGTGGACGCCTTCGAGGAGGCGATCGTCCTGGTCAAGCTGCTGTCGGGCGGCGGCCCTCCGGTCACCTACCAGGGCACGCACTACCAGGTGAACCACATAGAGCCGGCGCCGGTGCCCGCGCCGCCGGTGTGGACCGGGTCGGTCGGCCGCAAATCCCTGGCGGCCACCGGCCGGGTGGCCGACGGCTGGATCCCCGGCCACGCGGCCGACTGGCTCAGCGAGCGTTACCGCACGTCGCGGCCGGTCGTCGACGAGGCGGCGGCGTCCGCCGGCCGTGATCCGCGGGAGATCCGCACGGTCTTCAACTTCCCCGGGCGCATCACCGACCGGCCGCTGCCCGCCACCCGCGACTCCGACGGCCGCTGGATCGGCGGCTCCGCCGCCCAGTGGGTCGAGGAACTGACCGGAGCCGTGCTGGAGCACGGCGCGTCGGGCTTCACGCTCTTCTCCGCCGACCACGGCGCCCCCGACCTCACCCTTCTGGCCCGCTGGGCCCAGGAGGTCGCGCCCGCCGTCCGCGAGGCGGTCGCCGCGCCGTGAACGCGGGTCAGACCTGGGACTCGACGATGGCGTTGTGCGCGGCCACCCTGGCCCGCCGTACGGCGCGGTCGAGGTCGCGCAGGGCCTGCCCGCGGGCGGTGACCTGCCCGGAGGTGAGCCCCCGCTCGTCGGCGAGACGCAGCGCCACAGACAACCGGGCGGCCAGGGCGCCGACCCGGTGCGCCCTGCCGGGATAACCGGGGGCGAGGGCCTCGCCCGCGCGGTCGAGCGCGTCCGGCGCCGGGAAGCCCTGCGCCGGGCCGCCCACGCCCAGCAGCGCCTCGGTGGCGGCCATCATGGTGGTCCGCAGCGCCTGCTCCGCCTCGGCCAGCGACGGCACGTCGGGTGGCACGGACGACGCCTCGGCCACGGTCCAGCGGATTCCGCAGTACGACGAGCCGCGCCGGTCGGCGGACGGCACGAGACCGAGGCACCGGCCGGACAGCACGGCCACGGCGGCCTGGCCCGCGTCGATCGCGGCGCCGTTGAAGGCGGGCGGCCCGGTGAGCCCGAGGGGGTCGCCGGGCACCGGCAGGGCCAGCCGGAACGCGCCCAGCCCCTCGATCCGCCGGTCGACGAGGTAGGCGAGCAGGGGGGTCTCGACGTCATCCGCCGCCACCACCTGAGGCCCGGCCTCGCGCTCGACGCGGTCGAGGGCGTGCTCCAGGCTCACGTGTCCCCCGAGCCAGGCGTTGCCCCAGGCGACGAGCGTGGCGGAGATCGGTGATTCGATGCGCACCCGATCCACGATATGTGGTGGGACTGCCATAGTTTTATCTCAGCGAACCACGGGAGGGGGACCACATGGGCGGTCAGGTGCTTCAGCTTCAGGACGTGGCCGTCCGAAGGGACGGCGCGGCCCTGCTGCGCGGCATCGACTGGAGCGTCAGGGAAGACGAGCGCTGGGTGGTGATCGGGCCGAACGGCGCGGGGAAGACGACGCTGCTCCAGGTGGCCGCATCGCTGCTGTTCCCGTCCGAGGGCTCGGTGGAGATCCTCGGCGAGCGGCTCGGCCAGACGGACGTGTTCGACCTGCGGCCCCGGATCGGCCTGGCCAGCGCGGCCCTGTCGGAGCGCATCCCGCCGGACGAGAAGGTCATCGACCTCGTGCTCACCGCGTCGTACGCGATCCTGGGCCGGTGGACGGAGGAGTACGACTCCCACGACGTCACCCGGGCGGTCGAGCTCATCGACCAGCTCGGCTGCGCCCACCTGATCCGGCGGCGCTTCGGGACGCTGTCGGAGGGCGAGCGCAAGCGGGTGCAGATCGCCCGTGCGCTCATGCCGGACCCGGAGCTGCTGCTGCTCGACGAGCCCGCCGCCGGGCTCGACGTGGCCGGCCGCGAGGATCTCGTACGCCGTCTCGGCGCGCTGGCCCGGGACCCGAAGTCGCCCACGATGGTGCTGGTCACCCACCACGTCGAGGAGATCCCGGCCGGGTTCACCCACGTGCTGCTGCTCCGGCACGGCTCGGTCGTCGACCAGGGGCCGATCGACGCGGTGATGACGCAGGAGAACCTGTCCGCGACCTTCGGCGTGCCGCTGCACCTCGACCGCGGCCAGGAGGGCCGCTGGTACGCCCGTCCCCTCTGACCTTCGGGCGGAGCCCGCCGCCTACCCTTGGCGGATAGCCGTACGAGGGAGAGATGCGAGTGACGCCGTGGGAGGCGGCCGCGGTTTTCGCGGCCGGTGTCGGGGCCGGGGCCATCAACGCCGTCGTGGGGTCGGGTTCCCTCATCACGTTCCCGACGATGCTGGCCGTCGGCTTCCCGCCGATCGTCGCGAACGTGTCCAACAACGTCGGGCTCGTCCCCGGCGGCGTGACCGGCGTGCTCGGCTACCGCGCCGAGCTCAAGGGCCAGCGTGAGCGGCTGCTGCGGCTCGGCGTCGCATCGGTGATCGGCTCGCTCGCCGGCGGGGTCCTGCTCCTGCTCCTGCCGGCCGAGGCGTTCAAGGTCATCGTCCCGGTGCTCATCGCGGTCGCCTGCCTCCTGGTGGTGTTCCAGCCGAGGATCAACGAGTGGCTGGCCGCACGGCGCAGGCCGCACCCCCACGGGGGGCCGTGGCTGTGGCTGGGCGTGCTGGGCGCGGGCATGTACGGCGGCTACTTCGGCGCCGCCCAGGGCATCGTGCTGATCGGCCTGCTGGGCAGCTTCCTCGACGAGGACCTGCAACGGGTGAACGCGGCGAAGAACCTGCTGTCGCTGCTGGTCAACACCGCGGCCGCGGTGCTGTTCGCGTTCATCGCGCCGGTGGACTGGATCGCCGTGCTGCTGGTCGCGCTGGGCTCGGCCGCCGGCGGCTTCCTCGGGGCCCGCGTGGGCCGCCGGCTGCCCGCACCCTTGCTGCGGGGATTCATTGTTGTCGTCGGAATCGTGGCGATAGTGAAGCTGCTGTCCTGAAAGGGTATGTATGCCCTTGTGAAGGGCGACCGGGTGGAGATCGTCATCGATGCGGGGGGAACCCCGCGCACCTACGAGGTGGTCGCGACCAGGGCGGGCCGCCGGATCGAGATCACGACGGGCCGGGGAGTGGTCGAGGTCACCGAGGTCACGCGGGCGGGCACGCCCGTCCGCACCGCGCGGTTCATGTCCAACCGCGTGCTGGCGCTGGTCGAACATCCCGCCGACGACCGCGGCCCGGACACCGGCTGACCCGGGTCCGGGCGCGCGACGCGCCGCTGCGGGCTGGAGTCACTCCGCGGGCCGGACCTGGATGACGCCGTCCTGCCGCAGCCGGGTCTGGAAGGCCGGCTGGCGCGACGTGGCGGGACCGTGCATGACCCGGCCGTCGGAGATGCGGAAGGCGCTGCCGTGCCACGGGCAGACGATGCATGCCTGGCCTTCCTCCATGGCGACCCGCCCCTGGTGGAGAGGGCCGGCGAGGTGGGAGCAGTTGTCCGCGAGGACGCTCACGTCGTCGCCGAGGCGAAGGACGAAAAGGTCGATGTAGCCGAGCCGCCGCCGGACCGGCCGCCCGTTGGGCAGGTCCTTGAGCGCGCACAGGTCGTGCCAGCCGAGCGGCATGAGGTGGCCGACCGACTCCGCGTGGTTGGCCCCGGCCGCCTGGCGGTAGGACATGTGGCTGCCGAGGTGCGCACCCGCGGACGCCGCCACGAGTCCCGCGTACCCCAGCATGCGCCCGGCGCGTTCGCGTCCCGTCACCCGTAAGAAGAGAGAACCCGTGTAGCAGAGCGCCGCGGCGGTGTTGGTCATGGCGTGCACCAGGCCCACGCGCTGCTGTTCGCGGTGGAGAGTGGACCAATCGGTGAGGCCGGCCGCCACCGTGGGAACGGCGCTGCTCAGCCCCGCCAGGATCAGCGTCCGCGCCGCGCGTGAGCCCGTCTTGGTCATGTCCACCAGGCTCGCCGACAGCCAGCAGCCGAAGGTCGTCACCGCGAGCGCCGGGTGCAGCGGGTGTCCCATGGGCACCCCGTGCAGGACGTCCCGGAGCTTGCCCGGGCCGAGTCTGCGGCGGACCTTCTTGGATATGACGGCGATCGGCCGGTCGAGCGCGGTGGCCCGCTCGAGCCCGTCGAGGAGCTCTGCCGAAGGGACCCTCCGTGCCGTCCGGCCCGCCTTCGGCCTGGTCGTCTCTTCCATGTTTCGCCCCCTAACACGGGATCACGTACCCCCGCGTCACAGGTGTGAACATGGACAGGTATGGGACGGTACAAGCGAGTTCCGGGCCGGCGCGCTCCCAATCAGGGCGCCAGATGACCCCGGGCGACCGAACCGGCGACCAACTCCGCCGCGTACTCGCCGAGCGTGGGCGACCCCTCCTCGATGAGCCGCACCTTCTCCATGACCTGGGCGGCCGTCACCTTGTAGAGCGGCCAGGTGCCGCCCTCGTTGTGGTGGTTGGCGATGATCGGCGCGAGCCGGTCGAGCGCCCTGGCGAACCTCGCCTCCGGTGTGCGCCGCTCCTCGAACTCGTCCCACAGGGTGCGCAGCCGCGCCCCCTGGTCGTCCGGCAGCAGCCCGAAGATCCGGTCGGCCGCCGCGCGTTCGAGAGCGGCCTGCCCCTCGACCGCGACGGGGTCGTAGATAAAGGTGTCACCGGCGTCGATCTCCACGATGTCGTGGACGAGCAGCATCGCGACCACCTTGGACATGTCGGTTCCCGGGGGCGCGTGCTCGGCCAGCGTCATCGCCATCATGGCCAGATGCCACGAGTGCTCGGCGTCGTTCTCCCGGCGCGAGCCGTCGATCAGCGAGTTCCGGCGGATGACGCGCTTCAGCTTGTCGATCTCTGTGTGGAAGGCGAGCTGGGACTGCAGCCGTTCGTGGATGAGCGCGGTCGTCACCCGTGCAAGCCTAACCGGTCACGATCAGTTCGTCCCCGATCCGGCGCCGCGCGCCGTCAGGCTGGTGAAGCGCATGCCCTTCTCCCGTCCGGCGCCCGCGGGCGTCAGACGGTGAAGAGGCGGCCGACCTCCTCCAGTTCGCGTACGAGGTCGAAGCGGGGGTCGCGATAGTGGCGGGCGCCGAAACCGGTGCGGCTCACGGTCCATCTCAGTTCGCGCGCCCACCTGTCCTGGTCGGCGCACAGCGCCAGGTCGGCCATCGTCATCCGGCTTTTGATCAGTAATAACCAGGCGGCACCTGGGGGGTTCACCAAGAGACTCCTTCCGGAGAGGTGCCAAACGGAGATCTCGTCGTCCTGAATTCGTCGTACGGAGAGCGCGTCCAATCCTCGGAACGGCTCAATTCGGTGTTCGCTGCTCGTGCGATGCGAGCGCCGGCGACGCCGGCCGAATCTCGAAATCCCGCTGGCCCGGATGCCTCCCGTTGTCACGCGCATCCGAAGCGGCCGGCGCCCCTCGCCGGGCGCGTGCCCCGGATGGGGAAGCGGTTTCGGAGTATTTCGCCGGCGACGCCGGCGCCCCCACACTCCGGAGACCTTTCCCACATCGATCGTGACTCAGGACGCAATGCCCTGCAATACTTGACGAAAAGAAATCCGCAAGAATCTTGTGTGGATACGCTGAAAATTACGGTGCAAGTTGCACGAGCGGGCGCGGTAATCTTCGAACAGGGCGCCCCTCACCCGCGCGCCCGATCGGCCAGGGCGCGCCCACCATCCGTGCGTCCATCGCAACCACCGGATTCACCGGATGAAGGAGGTCGGCAGGGATGCCCGAGCACGGCAGTCCCACCGTCCGCCGCCGTCGGCTGGGGCAGGAACTGCGCCGCTTACGTGAGCGTGCCGATCTGACGGGCGACCAGGTCGCCGCGCGGCTCGGCTGGTCGGCAGCGAAGATCAGCAGGATCGAGACGGCGCGGACCTCGCCTCGCACGAGCGATGTTGAGGCACTTCTCGTGATCTACATGGTAGATTCCCGCCAACGCCAAGAGCTGCTCGCCCTGCACCGGGACGCGACCCGGAAGGGCTGGTGGGAGGATTACCACGACTCCCTGCCCAAGGAATACACGACGTTCCTTGGACTGGAGGCCGAAGCCACGGCGGCACGTGACTGGGAACCCCAGGTGGTGCCGGGTCTGTTCCAGACAGAGGCGTACGTCCGGGCCATGATGGAGAGCGGACAACGGAGCACCCTTGAGCTGCCGGGCGGCGTCCGCAGCCGGATCGAGGTCCGGATGGCGCGCCAGCAGGCGGTTCTCAGGGCGGATAGCCCGCTGGCCATCTCGGCCGTTCTGGAGGAGTCGGTCCTGCTGCGCCGGTTCGGCGACCACGAGGTGATGCGGGAACAGCTCAAGCGGTTGATCGAGGTGTCGGAGCTGCCGAACGTCGAGTTGCGGATCCTGCCGCTCGACGCGGACCACCCGATCAACACCGGGGCGTTCTGTCACCTCAAGGTGCCCGACTTCCACGACGTCGTATACCTGGAGGCACTCCTGGGCGGGCGTCTGGTCGAGGACGAGGCGATCGTCTACCGGTACGAGGTGGCATTCGACTACCTGGAGACGAAGGCTCTCGACGTGGACGACTCCCGCCGGTTCTTGGAGAAAACTGTCCGTCACTGGCGTTAGCCAGCTCTAGACCGCCCCGGGAACCTGCGCGACATGATTTCCGGGGGGAGAGAAACATTGTCCATGAACTCGATTGACCTGTCCGGCGCCGCCTGGTGGAAGAGCAGCCGGAGCTCTAACAACTGCCAGTGTGTGGAAGTCGCCGTACTGCCCGACGGGCATGTAGGCGTGCGCGACAGCAAGAACCAGGACGGTCCCGCTCTCGTCTTCACCTCCGCGGAATGGGACGCGTTCATCGGCGGCGTGAAGGACGGCGAGTTCGACCTTTAAATCAGCCCAGACTTTCAGCGAATCCGGCCTTCGCAGGCCCCGGTCCTCGGTGATCCGGCCTTCCGCGAGGCGAGTCCGGCCGGATGTTCCGACCTCGGGAAACGACGCCCGCGGGGCGCTCGTGACGACGGTCGCGCACGCACGTACGGCCCGCGCCCCGAGAAGGGCGCGAGCCGTACGTCAGGGGAAGGGGGTCAGGCGACGCCGAGTCCCTGCGCCACGCGCTGGCCGAGGTCCTTGTGGACGTTGGTCCAGTAGTCGGCAACGCGCTTCCTCATGTCGGCGGTGACCTCGGGAGCCGAGGCGTGGCCGACGATGTTGCCCACCATGTGGTCGCGGTCGACGTCCGAGAGCACGTTCTCCCACAGCGCGCGGGGCTGGACGTAGTCGTCGTCCTCGCGGTGCCTGACGTAGGCGCTCCGGATGATCTCACCGGTGATCTGGTAGTTCTCGCCCTCGTAGAGCGACGGGTCGGCCGCGGGGCCGTTGACGCTGTTCGGCGCGTAGACCGGGTCGCCCGGGTTGCGGTAACGCATATGACCGTCGCGGTTGTAGCTGTGCACGGGCACCTTCGGCGCGTTGACCGGAAGCTGCAGATAGTTCGGCCCGATGCGGTAGCGGTGGGCGTCCGGATAGGAGAGCAGCCGGCCCTGGAGCATCCTGTCCGGGGAGGGCCCGACGCCCGGCACCAGGTTCGCCGGCTCGAATCCCGCCTGTTCGACCTCGGCGAAGTAGTTCTCCGGGTTGCGGTTCAGCATGAACCGGCCGATGGTGATCTCCGGGTAGTCGGAGTGCGGCCAGACCTTGGTGAGGTCGAACGGGTTGAACCGGTAGTCCGCCGCGTCCTCGAACGGCATGATCTGGACGTTGACCGTCCACGCCGGGTGGTCGCCGTTCCTGATGGCGGTGTGCAGGTCGCGGAGATGGAAGTCCGGGTCCTCCGCCACCAGCGCCTTGGCCTCGGCGTCGGTGAAGTTCTCGACGCCCTGCTCGGTCTTGAAGTGATACTTGACCCAGAACTTCTCGCCGGCGGCGTTGTACCAGAGGAAGGTGTGCGACCCGAAGCCGTGCATGTGCCGCCAGCTGCGCGGAGTGCCGCGGTCGGTCATGAGGAACGACACCTGGTGGGCCGACTCGGGCGACAGCGTCCAGAAGTCCCACTGCATGTTGTGGTCGTGCGTGTGGGTGTCGGCACGGCGCTTCTGCGAGTGGATGAAGTCGGAGAACTTCGAGGGGTCGCGGATGAAGAAGATCGGCGTGTTGTTGCCGACGATGTCGTAGTTGCCGTCCTCGGTGTAGAACTTGATCGCGAAGCCGCGGGGGTCGCGCACGGTGTCGGCGCTGCCCAGTTCGCCGGCGACGGTCGAGAACCGCAGGATGAGCTCGGTCTCCTTGCCCTTCTGGAACAGCGAGGCCTTGGTGTACTGGCTGACGTCCTCCGTGATCCGCAGCACGCCGTACGCGCCGCCGCCCTTGGCGTGCACCACGCGCTCGGGCACCCGCTCCCGGTTGAAGTGGGCCATCTTCTGGATCAGGTAGTGGTCCTGCATCAGCAGCGGGCCGTTGGGTCCGACGGACAGCGAGAACTCGTCGCTGGGAGCGGGGATCCCGGCGTCAGTGGTGGTGATGGGCCTGTCGGTCATGGGGCTGTCCTCCGGAGTCACTTCATTGGAACCGCGTGCGGAAACGACGGAAGCAGGGGGCGCGAGGCTCAGGCGTGGGCGGAGTGGGGCTGGGCGCTGCCGGTCTCGGCCCGGCACGGGGGGCACAGGCCCCAGTAGATGACGTCCGCCTCGTCCACGAGGTAGCCGGCGTCCGACACCGGCTCCAGGCAGGGCGCGTGCCCCACCGCGCAGTCGACGTCGGTGACTCTGCCGCAGCTGCGGCAGACGAGGTGGTGGTGGTTGTCGCCCACCCGCGTCTCGTACCGCGTCGGGCTGCCCGCGGGCTCGATGCGGCGGAGCAGTCCGCCGCGCTGCAACGCGTTCAGCGAGTCGTAGACGGCTTGCAGGGACACCTGGCCGACGCGATCGCACACTCCGCGATGGATGGCTTCCACGTCGAGGTGGTCGCCTCCATCCACGGTGTGCAAGATCGCGAGCCGAGCCGCGGTCACCCGAAGTCCGGCCTGGCGAAGGCGCCCGGCGTCGTCCACAGCTCCCACGTTAGCAGCACACTTGAACGATTCAAGTAAAGGAACTCTCCCAGTTATTTGCCCTTGGATCTCCCCCGGGCTCCCCGGACGACGGCGGGAGATGGCATGCTCGGGTGCCGTGAGACGTCAGCCCCTCGCCCTGTCCCTGTTCGCTCTCCTCGCGGCCCCCCTCCTCGTCGCGGGGTGCAGCCCGGCGGAGAGTGAGCCCGTCCCCGGCGCGTCACAACTGGAGGTCAAGACCGCGACGCCGGCTCCCAAGCCGCAGCGGCGCCCCTTCACGATCTCCTTCGCGGGTGACGTGCACTTCGAGGGCATCCTGCGCAACCGGCTCAACGCCGACCCGCGTACGGCGCTCGGCCCGATCGCCGCCGTGCTGCGCAGGTCCAATCTCACCGCCCTCAACCTCGAGACGGCCATCACCACCGCCGGCACGCCCGCGCCGGGCAAGCAGTTCACCTTCCGCGCCCCGGCCGCGGCGTTCACGGCTCTCAAGGCCGCCGGGGTGGACGTCGTCACGATGGCCAACAACCACGGCATGGACTACATGGAGAGCGGCCTGCGGGACACGCTCGCCGCGATCAGGTCCTCGAAGTTCCCCGTCATCGGCATCGGCGCGAACGAGACCGAGGCATACCGGCCCTATCGCAGGACGGTCAACGGCAACCGGGTGTCGATCATCGGTGCGACCCAGGTGCTCGACCAGCAGTTCATCCAGTCGTGGACCGCCTCCGGGGACAAGGCCGGGCTCGCGTCGGCGAAGAACGAGCCCCGCCTCCTGCGTGCCGTACGGCAGGCACGCAAGAACTCCGACACCGTCATCGTGTTCCTGCACTGGGGCACCGAGCTGGTCAAGTGCCCGACGCCGGTGCAGCGGAGCCTGGCGGACAAGCTGGTGGCCGCGGGAGCCGACGTCATCGTGGGCAGCCACGCGCACATCCTGCTGGGCGGCGGTTACTCCGGTGAGGCGTACGTGCATTACGGCCTGGGCAACTTCGCCTTCTACAACTGGGGCCCGGACACCGGGACGACCGGGGTGCTCACTTTGACGATCAACGGCAGGAAGGTGCTCAAGGACCAGTGGACCCCCGCGCGGATCAACGGCGGCGTGCCGATTCCCGTGACGGGCGGGGCCAAGCAGCAGGCGCTCGGCGCGTACCGCGCGCTGCGCGGCTGCACCGGCCTGTCGGCCGCACCCGCCGACTCCTGACGATGGCGCTACGGGATTCTTGCCGCAATTCAGACGACCGGTCGATAAGCGCTGACCACGGCGCGTGAAACAGGCAAGATGGGTGAGTGTCCAGCCGGTATGTGAAGGAAGCAGGCGGTCCCGCTTTCGCCGTCGAGCAGTGTGCTGCCGTTGAGACCTGTGCTGCCGCCGAAAAACGGGGCCATGGGAGTGGTGAGGGGATGTCGCCCCGCGCGTCACATCCCGGTGAGCCGCTGCGGCGGCGTCCTTCGCAGCGTCGCAGTGCCCGCCGAGTGGAGCGGATGCTCGACGCCTGCGCCGAGTTGCTCGACGAGGGCGGGTACGACGCGCTGACGACCACCCGGGTGGCCGAGCGGGCCGGAGTGGCGATCGGGTCGGTCTACCAGTTCTTCCCGGACAAGCGGGCGCTCAGCCAGGCCCTGACACGGCGGAACGTCGAGTTGTTCGTCGCGCGGGTCGGGCGTCGCTTCATGGTGGAGGACTACTCCGGCTGGTGGGACGCCGTCGGCGCCATCATCGACGAGTACGTCGAGATGCACCGCAGCGTTCCCGGGTTCCGCTCGCTGCACTTCGGCGAGGTCT
This sequence comes from Microbispora rosea, assembly GCF_044460045.1. NCBI lineage: Bacteria > Bacillati > Actinomycetota > Actinomycetes > Streptosporangiales > Streptosporangiaceae > Microbispora > Microbispora rosea. Next base: position 1,104,440 of record NZ_JBITJO010000001.1, read on the forward strand.
TCGACCTCGACCTCCTCGACTCCGTGTCCGACAACAACACCGTGATCGCCGGGCGGCTGCGCGCGTTGCTGCTCGCCGAATTCGGACTGGCCGACAGTGAGGATTTGGATCGTGCCATCCTCGTCGCCGTCGAGGCCGGGGACGCGGTGCTGAAGCTCGCCTTCCGGCACGACCCGCACGGCGACCCCGGGATCGTGGACGAAGCCAAACAACTCGTCCGCGGGTATCTGTCCCGCCAGCTCGCCTCCGCCGTCTCGCGGCGCGCCTGACGACACGCGCCCTCGCGGTGCGGGCCGTTCCCTATGGGCGGAGCGGCTCACTCGCGGGGGCGGTGCGGATCGCCCGGCGCCTGCGGGCCGGGTACGACGCGGGGGACGCCGATCGAGGGCCACCGCTCCGGTACGGTGCCCTGGACGTAGGCGGTGTTCTGCCACGACCTGGTGCGGGTGCGCGGCGGTATCGTCAGCTCCCGCGTGTCGTCCTCGTCCATCAGGCTCGGCTGTCTCTTCCCGGTCGCGCCGGTGCGGCATCGCAGCGTCGCCGCAGGCTCGACGCGCAGCTCCATCATCTGAAGCTTGGTCTGCAGCCGGGCCAGTTCGGCGCGGGCCTGGTCGAGCGCCTCGTACTGGGCCGTGACGAAGCCGGCGAAACCCGGAACCACGGCGGCGAGCACCGTTGTGGAGGCGAGAGTCAGAATCACCCGCTTGGACATGCTGTAACGCTCCTCGCCGAGCTTCGATTGGCACAGGCATGGTGCGATATGCCCGACTATCTGCTGGGAAAAGCGGATAGTAGTCAAACGTGTACTAATCGTTGCTTCGGCAATGCCTGGTGTTGTCCTGCGAAAACAGGCCGGGATCGGTAGCCTCGGCTCTGTGGCACATGTGACAAATGAGCAGGTGGACCGACTGCTCGAACAGGCTCTGCTGCTCGATGACCACGGTGCCCTCGCCCGCCGCCTCGACGCGCTGGCCCAGGGGTACGAGTCGGGAGAGATGTCCAGGGCGGCGATCCTCGTGCTCTCCGCGGAGGAGTGGCGCTCGGCCGGGCAGCCCGCGACCGCCCTCGACCGTTACCAGAGCGCCCTGGAGGACGGCGGGGAGGTGCCGGTGGACCCGCGGGCGGGAATCGCCGACACACTGTTCGAGCTCGACCGGCCCGAGGAGGCCAGGGCGGTGATCGCCGCGGTCAGGTCGGGGGACTGGAACCCGGCCACCGCGCTGACCGTCGCCGAGACGCTCATGGCGTACGGCGACCTCGACGCGGCGCACGAGTGGGCCACCGACGGCATCCGCGCGTGCGGCACGACGGGGTCGGGCATCCGCGACTCGCTGCTGCGCACCCGCTATCGCATCCGGGTCGATCTCGGCCTGCCCGAGGACGACCTCGACGCCCTCCTCGACGTCTCCCGCTGAGTCCTTCCCGCATCCCGGCTTCGGGGCCGCGCGGGTCGCAGCGGTCACGTACGCCGGCCGGTGTGAGGGCATGTGAAAAGGGGCCGTGCGTCACGGCCCCTTGGTCACGCTGTCTTCTCGAACTCGCCCGGCGAACCACTCGTCGTGCGGCCCGGTCGCCGAACCCGGGCCGCCGGCCGCAAGGCCGCCGTCTTACGCGTCGTACGGCGGATCGGGGGTTACGGCAGGAGCTTCTTGCCGGTCGCGGCGGCGAAATCGGTCACCGCGCGGGTGTCCGTCGCCTTGGTGAGGGCGGCCGGGGCGGTGATGTCGCCGACCTGCTGGTGCGAGGCCGCCTTGGGGTACACGCGCGGCCGCAGCCGCGGCACGTGCCGGCCGTCCGCGACGTCAGGCTCCACGCCCATGCCGGTTCCCTGCCCGCGCGCGGCGTCGTCCCGCTGACGCTTGTCCTTGGTCCCCTTCTTGCGCTCGCCCTCGGCCAGGGCGGTGTTGCGCGTGCCGGGCATGGGCCGCCCGGCCTGACCCGCCTGATTGGCGCCCTGGGCGGGAGCCGCGACGCCGGGCTGCTTGTGGGGGTGGTGCGCCTTGCGGTGGCGGCGGTCCTTCACCGGGAAGGTCTTCGTGCTCTGCTCCTGGCCCGAGGCGCCGCTCTGCGAGCTGGTGCTGTTGGACACGCCCTGGGGCGCGAGAGCGCCCTGTGCGCCCTGGTTCCGCGCATCCGGCCTCTGGCCCGGCTCCTGCGTCCCCGGCTTCTGCGTCCCCGGCTTCTGCGTCCCCGGCTTCTGCGTCCCCGGCTTCTGCGCCGCCCGGCCCTGGGCGGAGTCGCCCCGGGTCGCCGCGCCCGCCGACTCGTCCTGCGGCTTGGGATGCCGGTGGCTCTTCTTCGGATTCCCCTGCGCGACGGGGTGCTCCCGCTCCCGGGCGGCCGGCGCGGTCCGCAGCGCCTGCGGCGCGCAGGCGTTCGCGGTGCTGGGCTTGGCAGGGGCGACGGCCAGGAGGGGCACGGTGCTCCTGACCGGGAACAGGGTCTTGGCGTCGGCCCCGGGAACGGCGGGCGCGCGGCGCGGCTCGGCGACGGCCGTGGCGCCGGCCACGGCGTTGTGCACCGGCGCGGAGACCGCCTTCGCGGGCGCCGAGAGGGTCGTGGCGTCGGCGGGAAGCGTCTTCGCGGCGCCCGCCGGTGCGGGCAGCGCCGCTGTGGCCCCGGGAACGCTGGGAACACCGGGAACGGCGGGAGCGGCCTTGGCGGCACCGGATGCCGTGCCCGGCAGCGTACGGGGGCCGGGCACGGCCGGCAGCGCCGAGGGCCCCGGGATGGTCCGGGCGACCGTGGCCGAGCCTGTGGGAAGCGAGTCGTGCCCCTGCCCGGCTGCCGCTCCGGCCGCGTCGGCGATGCTCAGCACGCCCGCCGCCGGAAGGGTGGTCAGTCCTCCCGTGAGGTCGCGGCCGGTGGCGTCGTGGCCGGTGACGTCGCGGGTCTGGGCCCGGCAGGCGTCGGCCAGCGCTCCGTCCTTCGCCATCGCCGGGCCCCCGGTGAGCCAGCTCACCCCGGCAGTGACCGCCGCAAGCGCGACGCACCGCCCTCGAATACTTCGTGATGTCCTGGACATCCACGTCCCCCTGATCGCGTACGGTAGTCCGACGAACGCCGAACGTAGCAGCGAGAGGAAAGGGCGGGGCGCGCTTGCCCCAATGGTGGGGAAGACCTTACCGAGAGGGCTGGATCGTCAGCGTGTCACCTGCTTCGTCAACATCGACGATTACCTCGTCGCCGTCCCGGATGGCCCCCGACAGCAGCTCCTTGGCGAGCTTGTCGCCGATGGCCGACTGGATCAGGCGGCGTAGCGGGCGCGCGCCGTACAGCGGGTCGTAGCCGGTCAGCGCGAGCCAGTCGCGGGCGGCCGAGGTGACGGTCAGCTTGAGACGGCGGTCGGACAGGCGCTGGGCGAGCCGGGCGACCTGCAGGTCCACGATCTGCGACAGCTCCTCGGTGCCGAGCGCGTCGAACACGATGATGTCGTCGAGCCGGTTGAGGAACTCGGGCTTGAACGACGCCCGCACCGCGTTCATCACCGCCTCGTGCTTGGCCTCGTTCTCCATCGTGGGGTCCACGAGGAACTGCGAGCCGATGTTCGAGGTGAGGATCAGGATCGTGTTGCGGAAGTCGACCGTGCGGCCCTGCCCGTCGGTGAGCCGGCCGTCGTCGAGCACCTGCAGCAGGATGTCGAAGACCTCGGGATGGGCCTTCTCGATCTCGTCGAGCAGCACCACGGTGTAGGGCCTGCGCCGCACGGCCTCGGTGAGCTGGCCGCCCTCCTCGTAGCCGACGTATCCGGGCGGTGCGCCGACCAGCCGGGCCACGCTGTGCTTCTCGCTGTACTCGCTCATGTCGATGCGGGTCATGGCCCGCTCGTCGTCGAACAGGAACTCGGCGAGCGCCTTGGCCAGCTCGGTCTTGCCGACGCCGGTGGGGCCGAGGAAGAGGAACGAGCCGGTCGGCCGATCGGGGTCGGAGATGCCGGCCCTGGCCCGTCGCACGGCGTCGGAGACGGCCTGGACGGCCTGCTGCTGGCCGATCAGGCGCCTGCCCAGCTCGTCCTCCATGCGCAGCAGCTTGGCGGTCTCGCCCTCCAGCAGCCGGCCCGCCGGGATGCCCGTCCACGAGGAGATGACCTCGGCGATGTCGTCGGGCCCGACCTCCTCCTTCACCATCGGCTCGGCCTCGGCCTCCGCCTTCTCGGCCGCCTTGGTGGCCTCGGCCAGTTCCTTCTCCAGCCGCGGCACATCGCCGTACATGAGACGGGAGGCCGCCTCGAAGTCGCCGTCGCGCTGGGCCCGCTCGGCCGCGCCGCGCGCCTCGTCGAGCTGCTTCTTCAGCTCGCCGACCTTGTTGAGCCCGGCCTTCTCGTGCTCCCAGCGGCTGACCAGGGCGTTGAGGTCCTCCTGGCGGTTGGCCAGCTCCTCGCGGAGCTTCTCCAGACGCTGCCGGCTGGCCTCGTCGGTCTCCTTGGCGAGCGCGAGCTCCTCCATCTTCAGCCGGTCCACGATCCGCTGGAGCTGGTCGATCTCCACCGGACGCGAGTCGATCTCCATGCGCAGCCGCGACATCGACTCGTCCACCAGGTCGATGGCCTTGTCGGGGAGGAACCGCGCGGTGATGTAGCGGTCGGAGAGCGTCGCGGCGGCGACCAGGGCGCTGTCGGAGATCTGCACCTGGTGGTGCGCCTCGTAGCGGCCCTTGAGCCCGCGCAGGATCGCGATCGTGTCCTCGACCGTCGGCTCGCCGACGTAGACCTGCTGGAACCGCCGCTCCAGGGCCGGGTCCTTCTCGATGCGCTCGCGATACTCGTCGAGCGTGGTGGCGCCGATCATGCGCAGCTCGCCGCGGGCCAGCATGGGCTTGAGCATGTTGCCGGCGTCCATCGCGCCCTCGGCGGCGCCCGCGCCGACCATCGTGTGCAGCTCGTCGATGAACGTGACGATCTGGCCGTTGCTCTCCTTGATCTCGTTGAGCACGGCCTTGAGGCGCTCCTCGAACTCGCCGCGGTATTTGGCGCCCGCGACCATCGCGCCGAGGTCGAGCGCGACCAGGCGCTTGTTGCGCAGGCTCTCGGGTACGTCGCCCGCGACGATCCGCTGGGCGAGGCCCTCGACCACGGCGGTCTTGCCGACGCCGGGCTCGCCGATCAGCACGGGGTTGTTCTTGGTGCGCCGCGACAGCACCTGGATGACCCGGCGGATCTCGCTGTCGCGCCCGATCACCGGGTCGAGCTTGCCCGAACGCGCCCGCTCGGTGAGGTCGACGCCGTACTTCTCCAGCGCCTGGTAGGTGTCCTCGGGGGTCTCGCTGGTCACCCTCCCGTGCCCGCGGACCTTCTCGAACGCCTCCAGCAGCGCGTTGGGGGTGGCGCCCGCGGCCTTGAGCAGGTCGGCGACCTGCCCGCCGTCGGTGGCCAGCCCGACGAGCAGGTGCTCGGTCGAGACGTACTCGTCCTCAAGCTGCTTGGCCCGCTGCGCGGCGGTGTTGAGCACGGTCAGCAGCTGGCGTGAGCTGGACGGCGCGCTCACGGTGGAGCCCTGCGCCTTCGGAAGCCGGTCGAGCAGGTCCTCGGCCTGGGCACGCAGGTGCCGGGGGTCCGCGCCGACGGCCTGCAGCAGCGAACCGGCGATGCCGCCGTTCTGCGCGAGCAGGGTCGTCAGCAGGTGCGCGGGCGCGACCTCGGGGTTGCCGTCGGCCGCGGCACGCCGGACGGCCGCGGACAGGGCCTCCTGGCTCTTCTGGGTGAACTTGTAGTCCATATGTGAATGCCTCGTTTCCGCCGATCAGGCAGGTGGCAGTTCGTAGCGGACCAGTGCCCGCAACATCGTGAGCTCACCCCTGAGCCGGGTGACCTCCTCGTGCAGGCGCATGTTCTCGGTTTCGAGTTCGAGGATGCGCTTGATGCCGGCGAGGTTGATGCCGTGCTCCTGGGAGAGCCGCTGGACCTCGCGCAGAAGCACGATGTCCCTTGTCGAGTACAGCCGCCCCCTCCCCGCCGTACGGCCGGGGCTCACGAGCCCGAGCCGGTCGTACTGGCGGAGCGTCTGCGGGTGCAGCCCGGACAGCTGGGCGGCTACGGAGATCACATAGACGGGGGTGTCGTCGGAGATGTCGAAAAACCTGGCATCCATCGGCTCACTCGCTTCTGGCCTGCTTGATCAGCTCTTCGCGAAGGTCCTGGCCCTCCGTGGCGTTCCTGAACTCCTCAAGGGCCGCGCGGGCCTTGTCGTCGAGGGTCTGGGGCACCGTGACCTGGACGGTGACCAGCAGGTCGCCCTTCGTGCCGTCCTTGCGGGGGGCCCCACGGCCACGCACCCGGAACGTCCGCCCGTTGGGCGTTCCCTCCGGGATGCGCAGGGTCACCGGCATCCCCCGGAGCGTCGGCACCTTGATCTCGGCGCCGAGCGCGGCCTCGGGGAAGGTGACGGGGACGGTGACGGTCAGGTTCTCCCCGCTGCGCCCGAACACGGGGTGCGGCTTGACGTGGACCAGCACGTAGAGATCCCCGGCCGGGCCGCCGTTCTCACCGGGCGCGCCCTTGCCCTTGATCCTGATGCGCTGGCCGTCGCCGACCCCGGCCGGGATGCGGGCCTGGATCGTACGGGTGCTCTTGCCGCGCCCGCTGCCCTCGCAGACGGGGCAGGGGTCGTCGACCACCAGGCCCCGGCCGCGGCAGTCGCGGCACGGCTCGGAGAAGGCGAAGTTGCCGAGGTTGCGGCTGGCCGCTCCGGTTCCCTCGCAGGTCGGGCAGACCCGTGGCGTGGTGCCCGCCTTCGCCCCCGTGCCGCCGCAGGCGGTGCAGGCGGCGGAACTGGTGAGCCGGAGGGACACGGTGGTGCCGTCGACCGCCTCGCCGAAGGCGAGCGTCACCTCCGACTCGACGTCCTGGCCGCGCCGTGGCCGGGCAGTGGTCGTGCGCGTGCCCGCTCCGCCCCGGTTGAACAACCCCCCGAACAGGTCCCCGATCCGCTCGCTCGACCCCGAGCCGCCGAACAGGTCGCCGAGGTCGAAGTTGAAGCCGCCGCCGGCGCCGCGCGGGCCCCCCGCTCCCGCGAAGCCGCCGACGCCCGACCCGAAGAGCGTGCGCGCCTCGTCGTACTCCTTGCGCCGCTTGACGTCGGAGAGCACGTCGTACGCCTCGGAGACCTCCTTGAACTTCTCCTCGGTCTCCTTGTTCCCCGGGTTGGCGTCGGGGTGGTACTTGCGGGCGAGCTTGCGGTACGCCTTCTTGATCTCTTCGGCGCTCGCGGTCTTGGGCACACCAAGGACGGCGTAGTAGTCCTTTTCCAAGTAGTCCTTGGTGCTCATCTATCGCTTCCTTCGCACGAAAGGGGAGTGAATCGGTGTTCCGCGCAGGCCCCCGTGGCTGTCGTCACGGGCGCCCTCGCGGGTCTCTCCCGATCTTCGCCGATCGGGAGAGACCCCGCGGTCTCAGTTCGCGTCCGGTTCGCCGGACTCGCCGGAGCCGGCCGCCGTCTCCTCCGGCGCCGCGGCATCCTCGCTCGGCTCCGCGACCGCCACGCGGGCGGCCCGCAGGATCCGGTCGTTGATCCGGTAGCCCGGCTGGAGGATCTCGACGCACGTCGGCTCGGTCACCTCCGCCGAGTAGCTGTGCAGCAGGGCCTCGTGCACGGTCGGGTCGAAGGGGTCGCCCTTCACGCCGTACGCGGTCAGGCCCAGCTTGCCGACGGCCGCCTCCAGCGACTCGCTCACCTTCGCGAACCCGCCGGTGAGCTCGCCGTGGTCACGGGCGCGGCCGATGTCGTCGAGCACCGGCAGCAGCTCGGTGAGCACGCTCGCGACGGCCTGTTCCCTGACGGCGATCCGGTCGCGCTCGACCCGCTTGCGGTAGTTGCTGAACTCCGCCTGGAGCCGCTGCAGGTCGGCGGTGCGCTCGGCGAGCAGGTCCGTCGCGGACCCCGAGGCGGGCGCCGCCGCCGTCTGCGTGCCCTGGTCTCCGGGGGCGGCCTCGGGGGCGTCCCCGGCGGCCTCGCGAGCCATGCCGGTCTCCGGGTCGATCTTGCGGTTGTCGCGGATCACCGGCTCCTCCTCGGAACCGCTCTCACGCGGGCTCACTTGTGGCCGCCCTCCCGCTCGTCGTCGACGATCTCGGCCTCGACCACGTCCTCGTCGGCCTTCGCCTGGGCGCCCTCCGCGTCCGCGCCGGCCGGGGCGCCCTCGGCGCCGGCCTGCGACTGGGCGTAGATGGCCGAGCCCATCTTCTGGCTGACCGTGGCGAGCTTCTCGGCGGCGGTGCGGATGGCGGGGATGTCGGTGCCCTCCAGCGCCTTCTTCAGCTCGGCGAGCGAGTCGTTGACCTCCGTCTTCACGTCGGCCGGGACCTTCTCGTCGTTCTCGCGGAGGAACTTCTCCGTCTGGTAGGCCAGCGAGTCCGCGTTGTTGCGGACCTCGGCCTCGTCGCGGCGCCGCTTGTCCTCCTCGGCGTAGGACTCCGCCTCGCGCATCATGCGCTCGATGTCGTCCTTGCCCAGGGCCGAGCCGCCGGTGATGGTCATCGACTGCTCCTTGCCCGTGCCGAGGTCCTTCGCGGACACGTTCACGATGCCGTTGGCGTCGATGTCGAAGGTGACCTCGATCTGCGGGATTCCGCGCGGGGCCGGCGCGATGCCGGTCAGCTCGAAGGTGGCCAGCTTCTTGTTGTACGCCGCGATCTCGCGCTCGCCCTGGTAGACCTGGATCTGCACCGACGGCTGGTTGTCCTCGGCCGTGGTGAAGACCTCCGAGCGCTTGGTCGGGATCGTCGTGTTGCGCTCGATGATCTTGGTGAAGATCCCGCCCTTGGTCTCGATGCCCAGGCTGAGCGGGGTGACGTCGAGCAGCAGGACGTCCTTGACCTCGCCCTTGAGGACACCGGCCTGGAGCGCGGCGCCGATGGCGACGACCTCGTCCGGGTTCACGCCCTTGTTGGGCTCCTTGCCGCCCGTCAGCTCCTTGACCAGCTCGGACACGGCCGGCATGCGGGTGGAGCCGCCGACCAGGACCACGTGGGCGATGTCGGCGATCTTGATGCCCGCGTCCTTGATGACCTGGTGGAAGGGGCCCTTGCATCGCTCGAGCAGGTCGGCGGTGATCCGCTGGAACTCCGCCCGGGTCAGCTTCTCCTCCAGGTGCAGCGGACCCTCGGAGGAGGCGGTGATGTAGGGCAGGTTGATCGTGGTCTCGGTCTGGGCCGACAGCTCGATCTTGGCCTTCTCGGCCGCCTCGCGCAGGCGCTGGAGGGCCATCTTGTCCTTGGCCAGGTCCACGCCGTGCGCGTTCTTGAAACGGGTCACCAGTTCGTCGACGACCCGCTGGTCCCAGTCGTCGCCGCCGAGGTTGTTGTCACCGCTGGTGGCCTTGACCTCGACGAACCCGTGCCCGTCCTCCTGGCCGACGTCGAGCAGGGACACGTCGAAGGTGCCGCCGCCGAGGTCGAAGACCAGGATGGTCTGGTCCTTCTCCTTGTCGAGGCCGTAGGCCAGGGCCGCGGAGGTGGGCTCGTTGATGATGCGCAGCACGTTGAGGCCCGCGATCTGGCCGGCCTCCTTGGTGGCCTGCCGCTGGGCGTCGTTGAAGTACGCCGGAACGGTGATGACCGCGTCGTTGATCTTCTCGCCCAGGTACGCCTCCGCGTCCTGCTTGAGCTTCTGCAGGACGAACGCGCTGATCTGCTGGGGCGTGAACTTCTTGCCGTCGATCTCGATCGACCAGTTCGTGCCCATGTGGCGCTTGACCGAGCGGATGGTCCTGTCGACGTTGGTCACCGCCTGCCGCTTGGCGACCTCGCCGACGAGAACCTCGCCGTTCTTCGCGAACGCGACCACGGACGGCGTGGTCCGCGAGCCCTGAGCGTTCGCGATGACCGTGGGCTCGCCGCCCTCGAGGATCGAGACGACAGAGTTGGTCGTCCCCAGGTCGATACCTACCGCACGTGCCATGAGTACGTCCTTGTAGTCAAAGTTGAGTCGGTCAGACTCAAATACTAGCCCCGCCGAGGGGTCTGTCAAACGTCTTGAGTCTATGGGGCTCAACCCTGGAGCGCGCGGGTTTCATCCCGTCATCACGAACTTGTGTGGACGGTCCTCTCTGCCCCGTCTGGGACGGACATGCCGGGCGGCGGAACGTGATCTATTTCGCCCCGTCCACGACCTTCCGGCCGTCAAGGGGGGCCTTGAGGTGCACCTTCGTGCTCTTCATGATCGCGATCTCGATGCAGACGGCGTCGGGTGAACGCCGGTCCTGCCCCTCGTACAGGGTGACGGTGACCTCGCGCGCGGTCTCGGTCACCTCGACCCGGTCGAGCACGTTGCAGGGCTCCACTCCGGACCACCACACGACGTCGAGGGACCTGCCGTCCCCTGTGGGGGTGGCGCTCTCCCACGGCACCTTGTGCGGGTTCAGCGTGGGGCCGGCGGGCGTCACGCGAGACGGAGTGCCGCTCGGCACGCCGGACGGGCCGACCGGCGAGGCGGGCGCGGACGAGCCGTGATCGGCTCCGGTGCCGGAGGGGGAGGCCTCGGGCTGCTCGGGTGAGGCCGAGGTGGAGGAGGTCCCTCCGCAGGCGACCGCCAGGAACAGGAGGGCCACGAGCCAGAGCTTTCTCATGCCCCTTACACGGCTGTGAAGAGCCTGTGGTTCGACCGGCCGCTCAAGCGTTGACGCGCCCGTGCCGCGGGTCTAATTTCATCACATGATGAATTTATCGGGTCCCGCGATCGCCGTACGGGATCTGCGGGTGGTCCGGGGCGGGGCGGAGGTCCTGCACGGCCTGACCTTCGAGGTGCCCCGAGGGCAGGTCACCGGCCTGCTCGGGCCGAGCGGCTGCGGCAAGACGACGCTCATGCGGGCGGTCGTGGGCGTACAGATCGTGTCCGGCGGCGAGGTGAGCGTGCTCGGCGAACCCGCAGGGAGCGCGGGCCTGCGCCGCAGGATCGGCTACTCGACGCAGAGCCCGGCGGTCTACCGGGACCTGACCGTGCTGGAGAACCTGCGCTACTTCGCCGCCGTGCTCGGCGCGCCGAAGGACGACCCCGAGCGGGTGCTCGCGGAGGTGGGGCTCGCCGGCGCCGCCGGCCGGCTCGCGTCCACCCTCTCGGGCGGTCAGCTGGGCCGTGCGGGGCTCGCCGCGGCCCTGCTCGGCCGTCCGGAACTGCTCGTGCTGGACGAGCCGACGGTCGGGCTCGACCCCGTGCTGCGGCAGGAGCTGTGGACGCTCTTCCACCGACTGGCGGAGGGCGGCACCACGATCCTGGTCTCCAGCCACGTCATGGACGAGGCCGCGCGGTGCGAACGGCTGATCGTGCTGCGTCAGGGGGAGATCCTCGCCGACGACACCCCGGACGCCCTGCGCACGCGCACGCGCACGACCGACCTGGAGGAGGCGTTCCTGCGCCTGATCGAGGAAAGGGCGGCGGCGTGAGCGAGCGCAGCGAGCGAATCGACAGGCACAGCGTCCGGCGCGGTGTTCGCCTGCGCGCCTCCGGCACGACCCCACTCCGCACCGAAGGCGAGGAGGCGGCATGAGTCTCGCGATCACCCTCGCCACGGCCAGGCGGATCATGACCCAGCTCCGCCACGATCGTCGGACGGTCGCGCTCATGGTCCTGGTGCCGACGCTGGTGATGATCCTGCTCTACTACGTGATGGACGACGAGCGCGCGTTCGGCCACTGGGCGCCGATCCTGCTGTGCGTCTTCCCCTTCCTGGTGATGTTCCTCATCACCTCGATCGCGACCCTGCGCGAGCGCACGTCGGGCACGCTGGAGCGCCTCATGGCGATGCCGCTCGGCCGGCTCGACCTCCTCCTCGGCTACGGCCTCGCGTTCGGGCTGGCGGCGTGTGCCCAGGTGGCGCTGGCGCTGGCCGTCTCCCTCACCTGGCTGGGCATGGACCTGCCCGGCCCGCTGTGGCCGCTGGTGCTCGTCGCCCTGCTCAACGCCCTGCTCGGCACCGCGCTCGGCCTGCTGTGCAGCGCGTTCGCCCGTACGGAGTTCCAGGCCGTGCAGTTCATGCCGATCGTGATGATCCCCCAGATCCTGCTCGGCGGAATCCTCGTGCCGCGCGGGCAGATGGCGACCCTGCTGGAGTGGATCTCGGACGTGCTGCCCATGTCGTACGCGATCGAGGCGATGGCGCACGCGGTCGCGGACGCCGACCCGGGCGGCGAGTTCTGGCGCGACGTCGTCGTGGTGGCGGGGTCGGCCGTGCTGGCCCTTCTGCTCGGCGCCGCCACGCTGCGCCGCCGAACCTCCTGACCGAATCCCCTGAGCGCCGCCGCCGCATCAGTGCGTCCGGCGGCGCCAGGCCGAGGGGCTGACGCCGTGGGCACGCTTGAACGCCACACTGAACGCGAACGCGTCCCCGTAGCCGACCTCGCGGGCCACGGCGGCGACGGTGGCATCGGTGTCGCTGAGCAGATCGGCTCCCAGGGTCATCCGCCAGCCGGTGAGGTAGGTGAGCGGGGGCTCGCCCACCATGCTCCTGAAGCGCGCGGCGAAGGCGGCGCGGGACATGCCGGCCCCGGCGGCCAGCTCGGCGACCGTCCACCGATGAGCGGGACGCTCGTGCAGCAGGCGCAGCGCCTCGCCGATGACGGGATCGGCCAGCGCCCGGTGCCAGGAGGGGACCGAAGCCCCCGGTCCGGCGCACCAGGCCCGCAACGCCAGCACGAGCACGAGGTCGAGCAGCCGGTGGAGGACGGCGTCCTGGCCGGGTTCGTCGCGGGCGACCTCGGCGGCGAGCAGATCCAGGGCCGCCCGGGTGCGCGGCCCGGCCGGCACGACCGCCAACGCCGGCAGCATGCCCAGCAGCCGGACGCCGGCCTCGCCGCGCAGTTCGCAGGCGCCCCTGAGCATGATCGTGGCCCCGGGCAGGCCGTCGCCGTAGGTGCGCGGGCCGAGACTCCGCTGCACCCCGACCATCGCCCTGGCCATCACCCCGGCCGCCGCCCCGGCCGCCGCCACGCCGTCGCCGATGAGGAGTTTCCTGCTCCCGTGGATCACGGCCTGCGGCGGGGTGGACGGATCGTCGGCGATCGTGTGCGGATGGGCGCCGCCGATGAGGGCGATGTCACCCGGGGCCAGGCGCACCGGCGCGACGCCGGCGTCGTCGAGCCGGACCGACGCGTGGCCGCCGAGCGCGGCCACGACCGTGAGAGGAGGGGCGCCGGTGAAGGCCAGCGCCCACGGCGGACGCTGAATCAACTGCCTGACCAGCGCGTTCCTGGCATGAGCCCGATGGAGCAGATCGCTCAGCACGTCCATGCCGTCACGCTAGACGCTCACAAATGAATGAGGGACGTTCTCCCATGGATTGTCTTGGCTACCCCCGGTTTCCTTGAGGCATGGAGAAGATCCTCGTTCTCGGCGGCACCGGCAAGACCGGTCGCCGCGTCGTCCGGCGCCTGAAGGCCGCCGGTACGCAGGCCCGTACGGCATCCCGCACCGGAGAGGACGTCCTGTTCGATTGGGGCAGGCCGGAGACCTGGGCGCCCGCGCTCGACGGGGCCGCCGCCGTCTACATCGTCGAGCCCGACCTGCGGCCGGGCCTGGACCGCCGGGCGCGCGTCCCCGCTCTCGTCGCCGAGGCGGTGGCCGCGGGCGCGCGGCGGCTGGTCCTGCTGTCCGCCCACGGCGTGGGCGAGGCCGGTGACGACCACCCGCTGAAGTCCGCGGAGCAGGCCGTGCGCGACTCGGGCGTCGGCTGGACCATCCTGCGGCCCGACTGGTTCTCGCAGAACTTCAGCGAGGCCTTCTGGCGGCAGGGGATCGTCTCCGGGGCCCTGGCCCTGCCCACCGGCGACGGGCGCACCCCGTTCGTCGACGCCGAGGACATCGCCGAGGTCGCCGCGGCGGCGCTGACCGAGGAGCGCCACAGCGGCCGGATCCATTACCTGACCGGCCCGCGGGCCATCGCCTTCGGAGAGGCGGCCGAGCTCATCGGCAGGGCCACGGGACGCACGGTCCGGCACGTCGACGTGGACCCCGAGGCCTTCGTGGAACGCCAGGTCGCGAACGGCGTCCCGTCCGACGCCGCGCGGCTGCTCACCGGTCTCCTCGTGGACATCCGCGACGGGCGGGGCGCCGAGCCCTGCGACGGCGTGGAACGCGCCCTCGGCCGGCCGCCCCGGCGGTTCGAGGACTACGTCGCCGAGACCGCCGCCGCGGGCCACTGGAACTGACCCTGTCGGCCAGGCCGCGGCGCAGCGCATTCGGCTCCGTTCCGCGGGGTCGGTAAGCTGCGGGGAGATCCCGGCGAAGCCCAGAAGAGGTGCAGGAATGATCGCGATTCTCGGCACAGGAAAGATGGGCGAGGCCCTGCTCTCCGGGCTGGTACGCGCCGGTCTGCGGCCGGAAGAGATCGTGGCGACGGCCCGCAGGCCCGAGCGGGCCGAGGCGCTGCGCGAGCGGTACGGCGTGCGCGTCGCGGGCAACGCCGAGGCCGCCAAGCTCGCCGACACGCTGATCCTCGCGGTGAAGCCGCAGGACATGAGCGCGCTGCTGACCGAGATCTCCCCGCACGTGGCCGCCGACCGGCTGGTGATCTCGGTGGCCGCCGGCATCACGACCGCGTTCGTGGAGGCGAGGCTCGGGGACGGCGTGGCGGTCGTCCGCGTCATGTCCAACACGCCCGTCCTGGTGGACGAGGCCATGAGCGTCATCTCGGCAGGGGCGCACGCCTCGGAGGAGCATCTGAAGCGCACCGAGGAACTGCTCAGCCCGGTGGGCAAGGTGCTGCGCATCCCCGAGTCGCAGCAGGACGCCGCCACCGCGCTGTCCGGCAGCGGCCCGGCGTACTTCTTCTACCTGGTCGAGGCCATGGTCGACGCCGGGATCCTGCTGGGCATGCCGCGCGCCGCGGCCCTCGACATGGTCACCCAATCGATCGTGGGCGCCGCGATCATGCTGCGCGACTCCGGGGAGCACCCGGTGATCCTGCGCGAGGCGGTGACCTCACCGGGAGGCACCACGATCTCCGCCATCGCCGAGCTGGAGCGCCACAAAGTGCGGGCCGCGTTCCTCGACGCGATCGAGGCGGCCTGCGAGCGCAGCCGCCGTCTCGCCGGCGGCTGACGGAAGGCGCTCGCCCCGGTTCGGGGACGGCTGCCCCGGTTGCCGCACTTTGCCCTGTGCCGACCGGGGTTCCCGAGACGGGAGATGACCACCGCTTTACGATTGGCGGGTGACGTGTCGTCGCGGGGTCGTCCCGCTTCTCGCCGTCCTGCTCGCCGCCGGATGCACGTCCTCGGAACCCCAGAAGCCCCCGGTGGCCCTGGTGACGAGAACCACCGTCAGCGAGGTCGTCGAGGCCCCTGCGACGGTGGGCGCGCGTGCGACCGCCACCCTGACCGCTCCCGCGTCCGGCACGGTCACCCGCCTGTACGTCCAGGACGGCGACACGGTGAAGAAGGGCCAGATCCTCGCCAGGATCGGCTCTCCGCAGGCCAGGCAGCAGCTTTCCGCCGCGCGCGAGGCCGACCGGCAGGCCGCCCGCCCGGTCTCCTTTGGAGGCGCGGGCGGCGCTCCGGTGAGCGTACGGCTGCCGCGCCCGCGGCTGCCGGGCTCGCTCGACGCGCACGTCGCCCGGTCGTTCGCCGAGGCCAGGAAGGCGGCCAGGTCGATCGGCGACCGCGCGGCCAGAACCCGGCTGCTGGCCGCCATCGACGCCGCCGAGAAGCGCCAGCGGGCCCAGCGGCGGGCGCTCGGCGAGGTGCTCGACGGACTGGCCCGCTCGCTCGACAAGACGCTGTCACAGATGAGCGGCCAGGTGAGCGCGGGGATGAGCGGGCTGAGCGCGTCCATGGCATCCCTGCGGGCCGCGTCGAGGTCGCAGACCAGGGCGGCCGTGCGCGCGGCCGAGCAGACCGTGGACGCCCTGGTCGTCAGGGCGCCGTTCGGCGGCGTGGTCACGCTCGGCGGCGCGTCCTCCGCCGTGGGCGGGGCCGGTCTCGGCGCGCTGGTCTCGCAGCTGCCGGCCGGCCTGGCGAGCCAGGCGGGAGCCGCGGCCGCCGCCCCCGCCGGCCGTTCCGGCGGGACGATCGCCACCGGAGTCCCGGTCGCCGCCGGGGACCCGATCGTCACGGTGACCGACGTGTCGGTGCTCACGTTGTCGGCCGACGTGGACGAGACCGACGTGCTGCTGGTGCGCAGGGGCACGCCGGCCGAGGTCGAGTTCGACGCGGTGACCGGCGCGACGTACACCGGCAGCGTGACGGGCGTGGGGGTCACCCCCAAGGAGGGCGCGACCGGCGGGGTCAGCTATCCCGTACGGCTGCGCCTGGGCCGCGGCGCCTACGACGACGGCGGCGCGGCCCCCGCGCCCAAGCCGGGGATGAGCGCCGTGGTGCGGCTGGCCGTACGCCGCTCGGAGAACGCCACGGCCGTGCCCGCGTCGGCGATCGTGACGAGCGGCAGGGAGACGATCGTGTGGGCGGTGCGTGGCGGCAGAGCCGAGCGGCGGGCCGTCCGGCTGGGCGCGCAGGGCGACGCGGTCGTGGAGATCCTCAGCGGGGTGTCCCCCGGTGAGCGGGTGGTCGTCAAGGGCGCCGACGCCGTACGCCCCGGCCAGTCGCTGTCGTGAGCCACGACGAGCGTGCCGACGGGCCGGTGACATCGGCGACACCCGCGACACCGGCGACGCCTGCGACGCCGGGGGCGACCGGCACATCCGTCCCGGCGTTCGAGGCGATCGGCCTCACCCGCTCCTACCGGCTGGACGGCGGAGTGCTGGTCGACGCGCTGCGCGGGGTGAGCCTGCGCATCGGGCAGGGGGAGTTCGCGGCGATCGTGGGCCCGTCCGGCTCGGGCAAGTCCACGCTCATGCACCTGCTCGGCTGCCTCGACCGGCCGACCTCAGGCACGCTGCGGGTGAACGGCGTGGACGTGGCGACGCTCGACGACGCCCGGCTGGCCGATCTGCGCAACCGCACGATCGGCTTCGTGTTCCAGTCCTTCCACCTGCTGGCCCGCACGTCCGCGCTCGACAACGTGGCGCTGCCGCTGGTCTATCGGGGCGTGTCCCGCGCCGGGCGCAGGGAGCGGGCCAGGGCGGCGCTGGAGGCGGTCGGGCTCGGCCACCGGCTCACGCACCGGCCGTCGCAGATGTCCGGCGGCGAGCAGCAGCGGGTGGCGATCGCCCGGGCCCTGGTGGGCGATCCCCGGGTGCTGCTGGCCGACGAGCCGACGGGCAACCTCGACACCCGCAACGGCGAGGAGGTGATGGGCCTGCTCGAACGGCTCAACGAGGGCGGCGTGGCCGTCGTCCTCGTCACCCACGACGCCGGCGTCGCGGCCCGGGCCCGCCGTCAGATTCACGTACGCGACGGCCGGATCGAGCGCGACACATGAGGACGGCGTCATGAGGACGGCCGAGGCGCTGCGCATGGCGGTGGAGGCGCTGCGGGTCAACCGGCTGCGCAGCATGCTGACCATGCTCGGCGTGATCATCGGCGTGCTCTCGGTCGTGATCCTCGTCGCCATCGGCACCGGAGCCAAGAACGCCGTCGAGAAGGAGATCGCGGGGCTCGGCAGCAACATCATCCTCGTGGTCCCGGGACAGGTGGGGCTGGGCGCGGCTCCCACCCAGAGCCGCCTCGACCTGTCGGACGTCGCATACGTGCGCCGCGTGGTCGGCGATCCGTCGAAGGTGACGGTCGCGGTGAACTCCGGCGAGCCGGTGCGGGTGGGCCGCGTGGAGGTGTTCGCCACGCTCACCGGGACCGACGAGAACATGCCCCACGTCTTCGACCGGCCGCTGCGCCGGGGCCGCTATCTCACCGAGACCGACGTGGACACGCGGCGGCGCGTGGTGATCCTCGGCTCGGAGGTCGCGGCCAAGCTGTTCGGGGACGTCGATCCGATCGGCCGCCAGGTCACGATCGCCGGGGTGCGGTTCCGCGTGATCGGCGTCTACGAGACCGTCGGATCCACGTTCGGGGTGGCGCGGGACCAGGAGGTGCATCTGCCGGTCACGACCGCCCAGCGGCTGATCGGGCTGCCGAGGATCAACGGCATCGCCGTCGGCGCCTCCGGCCCTGACGAGATCGAACCGCTGCGGCAGCGGGTCGTGGCCGCCCTGGCCGCCCGCTATCCGGGCGAGACGTTCTCGGCCGTCACCCAGACCCAGCTCCTCGGCACGATCGGCACGGTCCTCGGCATGCTCACCGGCGTGCTGGCCGCCATCGCGGGGATCTCCCTGCTGGTCGGCGGCGTCGGGGTGTCCAACATCATGCTGGTCGGCGTCAGGGAGCGCACCAGGGAGATCGGCCTGCGCAAGGCGCTCGGCGCGCGCGGCCGTGACATCCTCGGCCAGTTCCTGATCGAGGCCGTGCTGCTGACCACGATCGGCGGGGTGATCGGCATCCTGACCGGGGTCGGCGGTGCGCTGCTGATCCAGGCGGTCTCGCCGGTGCCCGCGTCGATCACCTGGTGGTCGATCGTGCTCGCCTTCGGGGTCTCCGCGGCCGTCGGCGTCTTCTTCGGCGTCGCCCCCGCCCGGCGGGCGGCCAGGCTCGATCCCGTCGTCGCGCTGCGTACGGACTGATCGGGGCGCGGACTGATCGGGGCATGGACTGATCGCGCGGGTGACGCCCGCGTGATCGGCGACGACTGCCCGAGCGACGGCGTCCGGGGGCCGGTGCGATAGCGTCACGGCATGAGTCAGGCGGTGCGGGTCGTCTGGGACGACGCTCTGGTTTCTTACGACTTCGGGCCCGGCCATCCGCTCGCGCCCGTACGCGTGGAGCTCACCATGGCGCTCGCCCGCGACCTGGGCGTGCTCGACGGCGCCGAGATGACCGGGTGCGTCCCCGCCACCGAGGACGAGATCGCCCTGGTGCACAACCGGGACTACATCGAGGCGGTCAAGAACGTCTCCAAGGACGGCCGCCCCGACCTGCGCTACGGGCTCGGCACCGAGGACAATCCCGCCTTCAGGGGCGTCCACGAGGCGTCCGCCCTGGTCACCGGTGCCTCGCTGGCCGCCGCCAGGGCGGTGTGGACGGGTGAGGCCGAGCACGCGGTCAACGTCGCGGGCGGTCTGCACCACGCCATGCCCGGCGCCGCCAGCGGCTTCTGCGTCTACAACGACCCGGCGGTCGCCATCGCGTGGCTGCTGTCGCAGGGCGCGACGAGGATCGCGTACGTGGACGTGGACGTGCACCACGGCGACGGCGTGCAGGCGGCGTTCTACGACGATCCGAGGGTGCTCACGATCAGCCTGCACGAGAACCCGCGCACGCTGTTTCCCGGCACCGGCTTCCCGCAGGAGACCGGCGCGGACGGCACCGCGGTGAACGTGGCGCTGCCGGCCGGATGCGGCGACACCGGGTGGCTGCGCGCCTTCCACGCGGTGGTCCCGCCGCTGCTGCGCGCCTTCGCGCCGCAGATCCTGGTCACCCAGCAGGGCTGCGACAGCCACGCCCTCGACCCGCTGGCCCATCTCATGCTGAGCCTGGACGGGCAGCGCACGGCGTACGCCGCGCTGCACCGGCTGGCCCACGAGACCGCCGGCGGCCGCTGGATCGCGATGGGCGGCGGGGGATACGAGCTCGTCCAGGTCGTGCCGCGGGCGTGGACGCATCTGATGGCCGAGGCACTGGGGCGCCCCGTCGAGCCGTCGACCGCCACACCGGCGACGTGGCGGACGTACGTGCGGGAGCGCACCGGGGAGATACCACCCCTGACCATGACAGACGGGCGTCACCCGCAATGGCGCGACATTTCGGAAGGGTACGATCCAGCCGACGCCGTCGACCGGGCCGTCATCGCGACGAGGAAGGCGGTGTTCCCCTTCCACGGCCTGGACCCCATGCCCTGAGAAGTACGGAATCTTGCCGAGCCGAGGAGCGCTGTACCTGTCGTGACCGCACCACCCTCCAGAACGCCCTCCCGAGCCGAACTGCGCGAGCACCTCGTCAGGACCGCCATCGCGGGTGACGTGGCGACCAGCCGCGAGAACAACCTCGATCACTACCGGTCGCTCGCGCTGCGCGACCCGCACTACCTCTTCGGGCTCACCTTCGAGGGCGAGTGGTCCTACCCCGACGTGCTGGCGCTCATGTCCGAAAAGGTGGGGGTGACCGCCGACCCCGGCCATCGCGAGGGCGCCGACACCATCGACCCCGAGCGGACCATCGACGCCGTGGAGGAGATGGGCGAGCGGATCGCCAAGGTGCTGCGGCGCGCTGCGCCCCGGATCGTGCTCGCCACCGGGCATCCGACCGGTCTGCTCACCGTCCACCTCGCGCTGGCGCGGTTCCTCGCGGAGAACGGGGCGACCCTGCTCTTCCCGGCCGAGGGGTGGACGTACGTCGGCGGCCTCGGCCGCCGCAGGCAGATCCGCTACCTCGACGGCGTGGCGATGCTGGAGGACCGGGGCACCTTCGTGCACACGCACGAGGCGGCGCCGATGGAGGCGATGCTCGCCGAGGAGCGGCCCGACTTCGTGATCGCCGATCACGGCTGGGCGGGGGCCGCGGGCGAGGCCGGGGTCGAGACCGTGGGCTTCGCCGACAGCAACGACCCCGCGCTGTTCGTGGGCGAGGCCGAGGGCAAGATCGCCGTCACCGTTCCCCTGGATGACAATGTGCTTCCGCGCTTCTACGCTCCGTTGACGGCGTACCTGCTCGCCCGGGTCGCCCGCAGCCTCTGACTCCCCTTCCGGACCTCCCAAACCGGGCATTTCGCGCCCGCTTTTGCGCCTCTGTGTCGGCCGTTTGCCAACTTTTTCGTGTGCCTGGGCGACTCTAATGTGAGAGAAGTTGGTCCGTTCCAAGATTGAGGCGAGGGGCACGACCCGGCTGCTGCCAGCGACTTTCCCGACTCTGAGGGCACACGACTCCGTTGATTGACGGAATGAGGGGTTTGCCTACTCGGAGTCCGGACTTACGCTGACGGCAGTACACGTGCGTGAGCAATGGCACCAGTGGGGATAACCCGGAAACACGTGCGGAAGAGGCGTCCGATGGGTGCAGGCGAAAGACCTCTCAGCGAGGTGAAGTTCTTGACGGTGGCCGAGGTGGCGACCGTCATGCGGGTGTCCAAGATGACCGTGTACCGGCTCGTGCACTCCGGAGAGTTACCGGCCATCCGTGTCGGCCGGTCCTTCAGAGTGCCAGAGCAGGCGGTCCACGACTACTTGCGAGACGCGTTCATCGAAGCAGGGTGAACCGCGCAGGCGACCACGCTTGACGGCGGCGTGGCCGACTCCCGGTCGACGCGGGGTCCCCCGGGGGAGCGATCTACCACGGATCGCCGGTAGTCTGTTGAGCCGGTGTGCGCTCGCGCGCCGGTTAGACAGTCACACCTTCACCTGGGGGTCCCGTGGGCTCTGTGATCAAGAAGCGCCGCAAGCGTATGGCCAAGAAGAAGCACCGCAAGCTGCTGAAGAAGACCCGCATCCAGCGGCGTAACAAGAAGTAGCCGAGACGGAGCGCGCACCGGTCCTCAGGGGCCGGGCGACCGTGAACACGCACACCCCCGGCGAGGCGTCGATGACTCGTACTGTGCTGGTCACCGGTGTCTCCGGTCACATCGGCGCTCGTGTGGCGCTCGCGCTCGCGGCCGACCCGGAGATCGACCGGGTCATCGGCGTGGACACGGCGCCGCCGCCATCCCCTGCCGGGGAGGACGGCGCGGTGCTCGGCCGCACCGAGTTCGTCCGGGTCGCGTTGCGCAGTCCCGACCTTGTCAAGGTCATCAGGGACGCCGACGTCGACACCGTCGTGCACCTCAGCCTGGTCAGCGGCCCCGGTGGCAGCGGCCGGGCGAGCGGATCGGGCGGCGGCCGGCCGGCCATGAAGGAGCACAACGTCATCGGGACGATGCAGCTGCTCGCGGCCTGCCAGCGCTCCGCCACGGTGCGCCGGGTGGTCGTGCGGTCCACCACGGCCGTGTACGGCTCCTCGCCGCACGCTCCCGCCGTGTTCACGGAGGACACCGAGCCCGTCGAGGTGTCGCACTCCGGGTACGCCAGGGACGCCACCGAGGTCGAGACGTACGTGCGGGGCTTCGCCCGGCGCAGGCCCGACGTGACGACGACGACGCTGCGGTTCGCCACTCTCATGGGGCCGGGCGTCGACTCGCCGCTGACCGGCTACTTCTCGCAGCCGGTACTGCCCACCGTGCTCGGCTTCGATCCCCGGCTGCAGTTCGTGCACGAGGACGACGCCGTCGAGGTGCTGTGCCGTACGGCGCGGGCCGACCACCCGGGCGTGTTCAACGTCGCGGGCGACGGCGTCCTGCTGCTGTCGCAGTGCGCGCGGCGCACCGGCCGGCCGGTGATCCCTATGCCGTCCCCCGCCTTCCGCTTCGTCAGCGGGCTCGCCCGGGGCGCGCGGCTGGTGGACTTCTCGCCCGAGCAGCTCGCGCTCATGAGCCACGGACGGGCGGTGGACACCACCAGGCTCGCCGCCGAGCTCGGCTGGCGGCCGAAATACAGCACGGCCGCGGCCTTTGACGACTTCCTCAGATCGCGCGGCGGCCCCGGTGACCTGCCTCGTGCCCTGGTCGACTGGCTGGCCGACTTCGTCCGGCCGATCTCGTGACGGGACGTTGATGGACGATTTCCAGGGCCGGCGCACGGACGTCAGCACGAACGAGAGCAGGGACGGGAGCGCGGCCGACGATCGGTTCGCCGAGCTGTTCGCGTTCCTGCGGCGCAGGATCACCGGCGATTACGAGGTCGACGAGTTCGGCTTCGATCCCGAGCTCAACGAGAAGGTGCTGCTGGAGGCGCTGCGCCCGCTCTACCGGCGCTGGTTCAGGGCCGAGGCCCTCGGGCTCGGCAACGTGCCGGCCGACAGCGGCGCGCTGATCGTGGCCAACCACTCCGGCACGCTGCCCGTGGACGCGTTGATGCTGCAGGTGGCGGTGCACGACGAGCTGAGCAGGCCGCTGCGCCTGCTCGGGGCGCACCTGGTCTATCAGCTTCCCGTGCTCGGGCACCTGGCCCGCAAGTCCGGGCACACGCTCGCCTGTCCCGAGGACGCCGACCGGCTGCTGCGCAAGGGCGAGGTCGTCGGCGTCTTCCCCGAGGGGTTCAAGGGCATCGGCAAGCCGTTCTCCGAGCGTTACCGGCTCCAGCGGTTCGGCCGGGGCGGGTTCGTCGCGTCGGCAATTAGGGCCGGCGTGCCGATCGTCCCGTGCGCCATCGTGGGGGCGGAGGAGATCTACCCCAAGGTCGGCGACCTTCCCGCGCTCGCCCGGCTGCTCGGCCTGCCCTACCTGCCGATCACGCCGCTGTTCCCCTGGCTCGGGCCGCTCGGTCTGCTTCCGCTGCCGTCCAAGTGGCTGATCGAGTTCGGCGAGCCGATCAGGACCGACGAGTACGCCCCGGAGGAGGCCGACGACCCCATGCTGGTCTTCGACCTGACCGACCACATCAGGGAGACCATGCAACGGCAGCTCGACGCGCTGCGGCTGCGCCGGGGCCCCGCGTTTCCCCCGATCGCGATGTGACGTCGCCCTGCGGGAAACGTGTAGGGCATCGGGTCCCCCGTACGGATCCCCGGCGCCGGGCACATGATCGGTTTCGAACGTCCAGGACTGGTGAACCGCGAGCTGGCCGCCCTGATCGAGCGGGCCGCGCCGGACCTCACGCCGGGCCGGTCGAAGGGCCGGTCCGCCGCCTGAGCGCCGTCGCGGCGCGTGCCGGGCGGATTCCGGCCGGCGCGGCCGCGGGAGTGAGGTGCCCGGCCGCCTTGAGCGCGCTCAGAGCGCGGAGCAGCGGTGTCTTAGAGCGCGGAGCGGTGGTGTCTTAGAGGGCGGAGCGGTAGTGGCGGCGCAGGGCGATGCCCGCGGCGACGCCGCCCGCGATGGCTCCCGCGGTCGCGGCGATCGGCAGACCGATCATCGTCGCCTTCCTGCCCGTGCGGAAGTCGCGGACCTCCCAGCCGTTCTCCCTGGCGTGCTCGCGCAGCTCGCTGTCGGGGTTGATGGCGTGCGGGTGCCCGACGAGGGAGAGCATCGGCAGGTCGTTGGCAGAGTCGCTGTAGGCCGAGCAGCGGGCCAGGTCGAGGCCCTCGCGGCGGGCCAGCGCGCGGATGGCCTCGGCCTTGGCCGGGCCGTGCAGCAGGTCGCCGACGAGCCTTCCGGTGTAGGCGCCGTCCGCGGTCTCGGCGACCGTGCCGAGCGCGCCGGTGAGCCCGAGCCGCTGCGCGATGACCCGGGCCAGCTCGACCGGCGTGGCGGTGACCAGCCACACCCGCTGCCCGGCGTCCAGGTGCGCCTGGGCCAGCGCGCGGGTGCCCTGCCACACGCGGTCGGCCATCACGTCGTCGTAGATCTCCTCGCCCAGGCGGACGACCTCGTCCACCTTCAGCCCGGCGACGAAGGCGAGGGCCATCTCCTTGGCCTTGGCGATGTGCTCGGGGTTCTCGTTGCCCCGCACGCGAAACCACGCCTGCCCGAGCGCGAACTTCATGAGGTCACGGCTGGTGAACAGGCCGCGCGACGCCAGTCCCCGGGCGAAGTGGTAGATCGAGGCGCCACGCATCATGGTGTTGTCGACGTCGAAGAACGCCGCCGCCGTGAGGTCGGGGACGACCTCGGGGACGGACACCGCCGCGGCGGCCGCCACCTCGCCGGCGATCTCCGCCTCTTCCCGCCGTCGCAATAGCCGCCTCATGACTCATCAGCTTAACCGCCGCAGAGTGCACGGAACGGGAGCGGGACATGACGTGTCAACGTCCGGAACCCGTGAACGAATCGATATAAATTAGGTATTGGTTAACCTTGTCGCGATTTTCCCCGTCGAGCTTCGGCAGCAACGGCTCCACGAGATTGCGCTGCTCACGGGCGAACTCGCGCGCCTTGCCGTCGGCGCGTCCCTGCCGGACCACCCGGCTCAGCGCGGCCCTGGTGGTCGTCTCCATGTCGTCGAGCGTCTGCCCGATGAGCCGGCGGCGCTCCGGGGTCGCCGCGTTCACCAGCGACGCGGTCTCGGAGGCGCGCTGCCGCGCCGCGACCATCTGCCGCTGCGCCCGTTCCTCGTCGTCGTGCGCGAGACGGAGCACCGTCGACTCCGCCATCCTCTTCAGCGGATACAGCACCTCGCCGGGCACCGCGTAGTGGGTGCGCACACCGGTCCCGAACATCACCGCCAGCAGCACGCAGAACACCAGCAGGGGGCGCAGCCGTACGAGCAGGGACCAGCGGGACCGGGGCCGCGGGGGTGTGGCGGCGGGCGCCGCGTGCTTTCCCGCCGCCTGCCTGCCCGCCGCGCGCTCGGCGGCGTGGGCCCGCATCAGGTCGGCCCGCAGCCTCTCGCGGAACTCCGGTCTCGGGCGGCCGCCCAGCAGGGAGCGGAGACCGGCCACGCGTGCGACGACCCCGCGGGTGCGGGCCGGCGACCGGCCGCGCAGCAGGAAACGGCGACCGGCGCCGTCGCGGGAACGGGCCGACGACCGGCCGCCCCCGCGGCGCGAGCGTCGCCACCAGCCCATCACCGCTCCCGCCATCCCCCGCTTGACGCCCAGCGGAGCCGCTCGCGGGGCTGGGAAGCGTTCGTCACCTTCCGGCCTGCCCGCGAAGTCCACCTGAAGATCCGACCTGCCACATGCCCAACGATGGGGTATGGGTAATGGTTACGGGGGGTGTCAACCGAGATCGTCGGGGAGTTCCCGGGCGAGCGCCCTGATCGCCCGGAACTGGAGCGCCTTGATCGCCCCGGACTTCTTGCCCATGATCATCGCGGTCTCCGCGAGCGACATCCCGTGCAGGAAACGAAGGATCACGCATTCCTGCTGCTCCGGGCCGAGTTGCTTGATCGCCTGCATCACGCGCTCGTTGACCATGTTCGTGACGACCGCGTTCTCGGGGATGTGCGGGCCGTCCAGAGGCGTGTCGAGTATCTCCGCGGTGGTCACCTCGAGGCGGTTGCGGCCCGACTTGTAGTGATCGGTGACGAGGTTGCGGGCGATCGTGACGAGCCAGGCGCCGAAGTCGCGACCCTGCCAGGTGAACTCGGCCATGCCCCGCAGTGCCCGCAGGAACGTCTCGCTCGTCAGGTCCTCGG
Source organism: Microbispora rosea (assembly GCF_044460045.1). Taxonomy (NCBI): domain Bacteria; kingdom Bacillati; phylum Actinomycetota; class Actinomycetes; order Streptosporangiales; family Streptosporangiaceae; genus Microbispora; species Microbispora rosea. The sequence goes on from NZ_JBITJO010000001.1 coordinate 1,130,408, forward strand.
CGAGCGCGTGGCTGCCGACCCGGAAGTAGACGTACCGGTAGACCAGATCCAGGTAGTGGTCGTAGAGCGCGCCGAACGCCTCGCTGTCGCCGGTCTTGGCGCGCAGCACGAGGCTCCGCATCTCGTCGTGCTCGCGCTCGCGATCGGAGAGATCGGCGGAACGCGCGGGTTGCGCTGCTCCTGCTGCTACCGGAGGGGAAAGCCCGGCCAACGGCCACGTGTTCGGCATCCGTGATCCCATGGGGGAAGGGGAGTCGGCGTGCTCGAACACTCTAGAAATCAACGGGGGATTACACAATCCGTTCGGGTGGAGGAATCCGCTTCAGGAGTGCGTACGCGGCGAGTGACATTCCCGGACAGGGTGACCGGCTACCGGTGACAAGCCGATGTCCGGCAGCATGGGTGCCACCATGGAAGTCCTCGTCGCTCTCCTCGCGTTCGCCGGCGCCCTGCTCGCCGGCATCACCACCGGCGTCCTCGTCGGGCGTCTCCGTGACGAGCCGGCCGGTTGGCTGATCGCGTGGAGCATCGCCACAGGCACGCTGGCGTTGTCGCTCGGCGCCGTCGCCGTCGGCCATCTCACCGGATTCGGGCCCGTGACGTTCCGGGCCTACCAGATCACCGGCTCGCTGCTGGCGCCGCTCTGGCTGACGATCGGAGTCATCCAGCTCCTCGCGGAGAAGGGCGGCGCCCGCTTCGCCGGCTGGCTCCTCGGCGCCGCGCTCACGGTCGTGGGCACGGTGATCATGGTGCTCGACCCCGTCGTCACCGCCGGCTTCGGCAAGTCGCTGCCCGACGGGCCGGCCCACTGGGACCTCTGGCCGGAGTGGCTGCTGCGGGGCGTCCACGGCCTGGTGGTCTTCATCCTCCTGCTCTGCCTCGCCATGGCGGTGATGGCCTGGCGGGACGGAGACGAGTACGACGTCGACAACATGAACGCAACGGTCGTGCTCGCCCCGGCGGGAATGGCGATCTCGGGTGTGCTCGAGTTCGGGCTTCCCGGGCTGGTCGTCGTCGCGGTGCTGGCCGCCTCCGCCGGAGGCGTCTGGTACGTCGTGGCCCGGCCGCTCGCGCCGTACGACGACGAGGGCGAGGACGACGAGGCCCCGGAGGAGGAGTGGCAGGGGCGGCGCGGCGGCCGGGCCGACAGCGCCCTGCGGGCCGAGACCCGCGTGCCCTCCGCGCCCTCGGGGCCGCCCGTGCCGCCGCGCGGGGCTCCTGGAGGCCGCTCCGCCGGAGCCGGTGCGGTGCCGTCCGGTATGCCGGGAGCCGGAGGTGCGGGAGCCGGGGGGCCGGGAGCGCCGCGCCGTTCGGGGCTCGGCGACCTGGTGGCCGAATACCGGGCGGGGGAGCAGAACGAGGTCGACTACGCCGCCCGCATGCGGCCCTCCGACGGTCCGCTGTCCCCCGACGACTTCGGCGGGCCCGCGACCGGCCAGCTTCTCGCCGCGGACCAGTACGGCCAGCCCCGCCGGCCCGAATACGGCATGCCCGCGGCGGCTCCGGCCGAGCCCGACCGGGCCATGCCCGCCACGGGGGCCCTCTATCCCGGGGCGGAGGTCCCCGATCCGGCCGACCTCGCCGCGAGCTTCGGCGTCGGGTTCGGCGGCAGGTCCCGTCCGGCCATGAGCCGCCAGGACGGCGGGCAGGGGCCGCAGCAGGCGGGCCGGCCCGCCGGTCAGGGCGGCTCGGTGAAGCCGGCCCCCGGCATCTACGGCCTGCTGACCGTCTTCACGCTGCTCGACGGCTCGGGCGAGGCGTTCGACACGCTGGCGGAGGAGACGGTGGAGGCGGTCCAGCGCAACGAGCCGGACACGCTGCTGTTCGTCTGCCACGCGGTCAAGTCGGCCCCGCTCCAGCGCATCGTCTACGAGCTCTACCGGGACGAGGTCGGCTACGGCGAGCACCAGCGGCAGCCGCACATGGAGCGGTTCGCGACCGAGCGGGTGAAGTACGTGCTGGCGGCCAACGTCATCGAGCTCAGCGTCAACGCCGCCAAGGTGGTTCCCCTCCCCGCCCGCCGGATCCTCTAGGTCCGGGCAGGCCGGAGAGGTCCAGGCAGGCCGGTTCAGGGTGGCCGCACGCCGCACCCACGCCGCACCCACGCCGGCCGCGGTCTCACCGCAGCAGGGCCTCCCGGAGGCGGTTCTCGTTGACCCGCCAGTAGTCGTGCTGCACGCCGTCGATCAGGACGACCGGGATCATCTCCCAGTATTCGGCCTGGTCCTCCGGCGAGGCGGTGATGTCGCGTTCGTCCCAGGGGACGCCCAGCTCGGCGGCCACGCGCTCGACCACGGCGCGGGCGTCGTCGCACAGGTGGCAGCCGGGCTTGCCGAGCAGCGTGATCCGGTGGTCTTGAGGAGCCATGCCCTCGATTATCACGATCCCCCCGGCCCGGAATGGAGACCGCCGCCCCCTCCTGGGACCCTTGTGATGAGGGAAACCGCGCACGATCGACTTTGTGCATTGCTTCACAAAGGCACTAACCTGGTACTCATCCGTCGCATCCGCTATGCGGCCGGGGGCGCAACCGGCCGTCCGTCCCCCTGGAGCCCCGGCAAGTGATCCGCCGTATCCCGCAGGCCCGTGACCGCGGCATCCCCGACGCCACGGTGGCGAGGCTGCCGCTCTACCTGCGCGCACTCAACGGGATGGCCGAACGGGGCACGGCGACGGTGAGCTCGGAGGATCTCGCGCTCGCCGCCGGAGTGAACTCCGCCAAGCTCCGCAAGGACCTGTCCCACCTCGGGTCGTACGGCACCAGAGGTGTCGGCTACGACGTGCAGTACCTCATCTATCAAATCTCGCGTGAGCTTGGTCTCACTCAGGACTGGGCCGTGGCCATCGTCGGCGTGGGAAACCTCGGCCGGGCGCTGGCCAACTACGGCGGGTTCGCCTCCCGCGGGTTCCGGATCGCGGGCCTGCTGGACGCCGATCCGCACGTCGTGGGCGATCGCATCGCAGGTCTCGTCGTCGAGCACGCCGACGAGCTGGAGTCCGTGATCAAGAAGCGCGGAGTCTCGATCGTGGTGATCGCCACCCCCGCCACGTCGGCCCAGCAGGTATGCGACCGTGTCATCGCGGCCGGCGTCACCAGTATTTTGAACTTCGCCCCCGTCGTCTTGGCTGTGCCTGACGGCGTGGATGTCCGTAAAGTCGATTTATCCATCGAACTGCAGATACTTGCGTTCCACGAGCAGCGCAAGGCTAATGGAGGGCCCATCATGGCCGAGGAGTGGCCGGACGGGGTGGTCATGTGAGTGAGCCATCGATCGGAGCGAGCTCATGAGTGTCCTCGTCGTCGGCCTGAGCCACCGGACCACGCCGGTCGCGCTGCTCGAACGTGTCACGGTCAGCGGGGACGCGCTCGTCAAGCTGCTGCACGACGTGCAGTCTGACGAGAACGTGTCCGAGGCGCTGGTCGTCTCGACGTGCAACCGCGTCGAGGTCTACGCCGTGGTCGACCGGTTCCACGGCGGCGTCACCGCCGTGACCAACATGCTCGCCGTGCATTCGGGCCTGCCGCAGGAGACGCTCGCGCGGCACCTGTACGTGCACTACGAGGACCGGGCGGTCCAGCACCTGTTCACCGTCGCCTGCGGGCTCGACTCCATGGTGATCGGCGAGGGGCAGATCCTCGGCCAGATCCGGACCGCGCTGCGCCTGGCGCAGGAGGAGGGCACGGCCGGGACCACGCTCAACGAGCTGGCCCAGCACGCGCTGCGCGTGGGCAAGCGCGCGCACGCCGACACGGGCATCGACCGGGCCGGCGCGTCGCTGGTCGGGGTGGGGCTGACGCTCGCCGAGCGGGCGCTCGGCGACATCACCGGCAGGCGCGCCCTGGTCGTGGGCGCGGGCTCGATGAGCTCGCTGTCCGCCGCGACGCTGTCCCGGGCTGGCGTGACCGACATCGTCATCGCCAACCGCACCCGCGAGCGGGCCGAACGGCTCGCGGAGACGGTCGGCGGGCGTGCCGCGGACCTGGCCGACGTCCCGGCCGAGCTGGCGGAGGCCGACCTGGTCATCTCCTGCATCGGCGCGGGAACCCGCACGATCACCCCGGAGACGCTCGGGGACCGCGACAGGCCGCTGTTCGTCCTCGACCTCGCGCTGCCCCACGACGTGGACCCCGGCGTACGGGACCTGCCCGGCGTGACGCTGGTCGACCTGAAGTCGATGCAGCAGGACGGCGTCGGCGACGACGTCTCCGACGGCGGCAGGGCCGAGGCGATCTGCGAGGTCAGGCGCATCGTGACCGAGGAGGTCGCCGCCTACCTCGACGCGGCGCGCGCCGCGCTCGTCACCCCCACGGTCGTGGCCCTGCGCAGCAAGGCCGCCGGGGTGGTCGAGGCGGAGATGGGCCGGCTGCTGTCCCGCCTGCCGGACATCGACGGGCGGATGCGCGACGAGATCAACCAGACCGTACGGCGGGTCGTGGACAAGCTGCTCCACGAGCCGACCGTACGGGTCAAGCGGCTGGCCGCATCCCCGGGCGGCGACCAGTACGCGGAGGCGCTGCGCGAGCTGTTCGGCCTCGACCCGAAGACGCCCGACGCCGTTTCGAGCCTGGAGGTGGAGCAGTGACCGCCCCCCTGCGGCTCGGCACCCGCAAGAGCCTGATGGCGACTTCGCAGTCGCAGATCGTCGCCGACCGGCTGAGCGCCCTGACCGGCCGGGCGGTGGAGCTCGTCGGCGTCACCACCTTCGGCGACGTGTCCCGGGCCCACCTGACCCAGCTCGGCGGCACGGGCGTGTTCGTCAACGACCTGCGCGGCCGGCTGCTCGCCGGCGAGGTCGACTTCGCGGTCCACTCGCTCAAGGACCTGCCGACCAAGCCGGACGAGCGGATCGCCATGGCCGCGATCACGCGGCGGGACGACCCGCGCGACGCGCTCGTCGGCTCGGTCAAGCTGCACGACCTGCCCGCCGGCGCCCGCATCGGCACCGGCTCACCGCGCCGGGTGGCCCAGTTGCGCCTGCTCCGGCCGGACATCGACTACGTCCCCATCAGGGGAAACGCGGACACCCGCATCGGCAAGGTGACGTCGGGCGAGCTCGACGCCGTCGTGCTGGCCGCCGCAGGGCTGGTCAGGATCCGCCGGGACGGGGAGATCGCCCAGGTGTTCGAGGTCGACGAGATGCTGCCCGCTCCCGGGCAGGGCGCCCTCGCCGTCGAGTGCCTGGCCGACCGTGACGATCTCATCGAGCTGCTGCGCGCCGTCGACGACCCGCCGACGCGGGCCGCGGTGAGCGCCGAGCGCTCGGTGCTCGCCGCCCTCGAGGCCGGTTGCGCGGCCCCGGTAGGTGCTTTCGCCTCCGGTGACGGGCACATTCTCAATCTGACCGCCACCGTCGTCGCCGTCGACGGCGGGCGGTCGGTGCGCAAGTCCACCTCCGGACCCTCTACGGCGGCCGTGGAGATGGGCCGCGAACTCGCGGCAGCCATGATCGCCGAGGGGGCCGACACGTTGATGGGGGAGCAGGCCCGTTGAGCCCCGCGAATCACAGCACGCAGACCCGGTCCGGGTTCGTCGCCTTCGTCGGCGCCGGCCCCGGTGACGAGAACCTGCTCACGTTGCGCGGCGCCGACCTGCTGGGCAGGGCGGACGTCGTCGTGCTCGACCGGCAGGCGTACGGCTCGCTGCTGCGCCACTGCCGCGAGGACGTCGAGGTCGTCGACATCTCCGCCGACGCGGCGGAGAACTCGGTGTCGCTGAAGACCATCCAGGCCGCCAAGGCGGGCCGCACGGTCGTGCGGCTCTGCTCGGGCGACCCGTCCTTCTTCTCCTCGGTCACCGACGAGGTGGCCGCCTGCGCCAAGGCGGACGTGGACTTCGAGATCGTGCCCGGCGTGCCGCCGGCCACGGCGGTGCTGACGTACGCCGGCATCCCGCCGGCGGCGTCGGCCCCGGAGTTCCGCATCGTGGACGCCGCGCAGACGGAAGACTGGGCCAAGCACGCCGCGTGCGACGGCACGCTGGTGATCTACAACGGCGTCGCGGACGCGGTCCCGATCGGCAAGGCGCTGATCGCGGGCGGCAAGCCCGACTCGACCCCGGTGGCGGTGACCAGCGACGGCACGACCACCGAGCAGTACACCGTGGTCTCCACGCTCGGGCGGCTCGGTCCCGACCTCAAGCACGCCGGGATGACCGAGCCCGCGCTGATCGTGGTGGGCGACGCGGTCGGCATGCGCGACCGCCTGTCCTGGTTCGAGACCAAGTCGCTTTTCGGCTGGCGGGTGCTCGTGCCGCGCACCAAGGAGCAGTCCGCGGGGCTGTCGGAGCAGCTGCGCTCGTACGGCGCGGTGCCCGAGGAGGTGCCGACGATCTCCGTCGAGCCGCCGCGCACGCCGCAGCAGATGGATCGCGCCATCAAGGGCCTGGTGACCGGCCGCTACGAGTGGGTCGCCTTCACCAGCGCCAATGCGGTCAAGGCGGTGCGCGAGAAGTTCGAGGAGTACGGCCTGGACGCCCGGGCGTTCGCCGGGCTCAAGGTCGCCGCGGTGGGCGACGCCACGTCGCGGGCGCTGGTGGAGTTCGGCGTGAAGCCCGACCTCATGCCGACGGGCGAGCAGTCGTCCGAGGGCCTGCTGGCCGAGTGGCCGCCGTACGACTCGATGCTCGACCCGATCAACCGGGTGCTGCTGCCGCGGGCCGACATCGCGACCGAGACACTGGTGGCGGGGCTGACCCAGCTCGGCTGGGAGTGCGACGACGTGACGGCCTACCGGACCGTGCGCGCCGCGCCGCCGCCCGCCCCGATCCGCGAGGCGATCAAGGGCGGCGGGTTCGACGCCGTGCTGTTCACCTCGTCCTCGACCGTGCGGAACCTCGTCGGCATCGCAGGAAAGCCGCACAACGTCACGGTGATCGCGGTCATCGGGCCGCAGACGGCCAAGACGGCCGAGGAGTTCGGCCTGCGGGTCGACGTGATGGCCGACAAACCGTCCGCTACGGCTCTCGCCGCCGCGCTGGCGGACTATGGTGCCAAGATGCGGCACGCCGCCGTATCGGCGGGCGAGGTGCCTCGCCGCCCGTCCCAGATGCGCAGGGGCGCGCGGCGACGCGTGAAATGAACTGATTCGCGTACGGCCCGCGGGAGACGTCTCCGCGGGCCGGCGCCGTTCCGAGCGGAGAGAGCACTGTGAACGCTCAATACCCGGTGGCACGGCCCCGGCGGCTGCGCCGTACCGCCGCGATGCGCCGGATGGTCGCGGGGACGCGGCTGCACCCGGCCGAGCTCATCCTGCCGATGTTCGTCAAGGAGGGCATCGCCGAGCCGCAGCCGGTGGGCTCCATGCCCGGGGTCGTCCAGCACACCCGCGAGTCGCTGCGCAAGGCGGCCCACGAGGCGGCCGAGGCCGGTGTGGGCGGGATCATGCTGTTCGGGATCCCGGCGTACAAGGACGCCCGGGGCTCGGGCGCCGACGACCCGGACGGCATCGTCCAGGTGGCGCTGCGCGACCTCGCCTCCGACCTGGGCGACGCGCTGGTGCTGATGACCGACACCTGCCTGGACGAGTACACCGACCACGGCCACTGCGGCCTGCTGACGGCCGACGGCGAGGTGGACAACGACGCGACGCTGGAGCGCTACGCGTCGGCGGCGGTCGCGCAGGCGGCGGCCGGCTCCAGGATGATCGCGCCGAGCGGCATGATGGACGGCCAGGTGGGGGCCATCCGCGCGGCCCTCGACGGCAACGGCTTCGCCGAGATCCCGATCCTGGCGTACGCCGCGAAGTACGCCTCCGGGTTCTACGGGCCGTTCCGCGACGCCGCCGAGTGCGCGCCGCAGTTCGGCGACCGCAGCGCCTACCAGCAGGACCCGGCCGGTCCGATCGGCGAGGCGCTGCGCGAGGTGCGCCTCGACCTGGCCGAGGGCGCGGACGCGGTCATGGTCAAGCCCGCCCTGGCCTATCTCGACATCCTGCGGCAGGTGCGCGACACCGTCGAGGTGCCGGTCGCGGCCTACCAGGTCAGCGGCGAGTACGCGATGGTCGAGGCGGCGGCGGCCAACGGCTGGATCGACCGGGAGCGGGTGATCATGGAATCGCTGATCGCGATCCGCCGCGCCGGTGCCGACATGATCCTCACTTACTGGGCCACCGAGGTCGCCCGCGGACTATCCTGACACCTCATCAGGGGGGTCCTGCCGCGCCGCGATCGGGCAGAAGGCATTATCAGGTACATGTACCGCGAGCATCTTGCGTAACGCAGGAGGGCAGCGGGCGTGACGCTTGTGGGGAGGAGCGCCATGGTGGGGGTACCGCTGGCCCGACGTGCGAAACGGCGTGCGCATCACGCGCCGCGGAAGATGACGTCGGTGCTCGAGTACGCGCAGCTGGGCTGGGCGAGCTGTATGGGCGCTCACCCGCTGAGCGAGGGAGGCAGGGCGTGCTCCTGCGACCGGGTCGGCTGTCCCGACCCCGGCATGCACCCGCTGTCGCCCGCGTGGCAGATGCAGGCCACGACGGACACGGCGCTGCTCACGCGGTGGTGGAAACAGGATCCGGACGCGAACGTGATCCTGCCCACCGGCAGGGTGTTCGACGTGTTCGACGTACCGGCCTCGGCGGGCCGTCCCGCCCTGGCCGCGATGGACGCCGCAGGCTTCGACACGGGCCCGGTCGCCGAGAACGGCGACCGGGTGCTTTTTTTCGTGGCGACGCGCGGGGCGCCCGAGGACGAGGACGAGTGGTGGTCCTGCAGCCTGGACGCGGGGCCCGAGACGATCGACAGCACGCCGGGGCTGCGCTGGCACTGCCGGGACAGCTTCGTGCTCGCGCCGCCGTCCACCACGCCCTCGGGCGAGGTCCTGGGCTGGATCAGGCCCCCCGACGGGCGTCCGCTGCCCGATCCGCTGCGCGTGCTCGACCTGCTCGCCGACTTCTGCGAGTAGGTCGCGTCTCGTGATCTTTCTCGCCTACTGCGGTCACCCAGATGGCGCCTCGCTGCGTTCTCGTCGTCGCCCATAGCTCCGCTATGGGCTCCTCCTCGGCCTTGCGATGCATCCATCTGGCCGATCCTCGCTACGGCAAAAGATCACGAGACGCTCCCCGTTCCCGATACAGGCCCCGTAGGGGTGGGCCCGTAATCTGGAGGGCGTGACTCGCACGCAGACCTCCGAGGACCTGTTCGACCGCGCCCGCCGGATCGTTCCCGGCGGCGTCAACTCGCCGGTGCGCGCCTTCGGCGCCGTGGGCGGCACGCCCCGCTTCATGGCCTCCGGCGAGGGTTCGTACATCACCGACGTGGACGGCAACCGCTACGTCGACCTGGTGTGCTCCTGGGGCCCGATGATCCTCGGCCACCGCCACCCCGCCGTCGTGGAGGCCCTGGAGGAGGCCGTCGCGCGCGGCTTCTCGTTCGGCACCGCGACCGAGGGCGAGGTCCTGCTCGCCGAGGAGATCGTCTCCCGGGTCGCCCCGGTCGAGAAGGTCCGCCTGGTCAGCTCCGGCACCGAGGCCACCATGTCCGCCGTACGGCTTGCCCGCGGCTTCACCGGGCGGGCGAAGGTCGTGAAGTTCGCCGGTTGCTACCACGGGCACGTGGACGCGCTGCTGGCCTCGGCCGGGTCCGGCGTCGTCACCTTCGGCCTCCCCGACACTCCCGGCGTCACCGGAGCGTCCGCGGCCGACACGATCGTGCTGCCGTACAACTCGGTCGAGGCGGTCGAGGAGGCGTTCCGCACGTTCGAGATCGCCTGCGTGATCACCGAGGCGTGCCCGGCGAACATGGGCGTCGTGCCGCCGGCGGACGGCTTCAACCGGCGCCTGCGCGAGCTGTGCACCGAGCACGGTGCGCTGCTGATCATCGACGAGGTGCTGACCGGGTTCCGCGTGTCCGCCTCCGGCTGGTACGGCCTGGACCCCGTCGAGGCCGACCTGATGACGTTCGGCAAGGTCATGGGCGGCGGGCTGCCCGCCGCCGCGTTCGGCGGGCGGGCGGAGGTCATGGCCGCCCTCGCCCCCGAGGGGCCCGTCTACCAGGCCGGCACGCTGTCGGGCAACCCGCTCGCCTGCGCGGCCGGGCTGGCCACGCTGCGTGCCTGCGACGACGACGCGTACGACAGGATCGACGCGTCCGCGCTGGTCATCGGCAGGGCCGCCTCCGACGCGCTGGCCGCGGCCGGGGTCCCGCACCGGCTCCAGCGGGCCGGAAACCTCTTCTCGATCTTCTTCACGGACACCCCGGTCACCGACTTCGACTCGGCCCGGACGCAGAACACCGACGCGTACCGCGCGTTCTTCCACAGCATGCTCGACCAGGGCGTCTACCTGCCGCCGTCGGCATACGAGGCGTGGTTCCTGTCGGCGGCCCATGACGACGAGGCGCTGACCCGCGTGGCCGAGGCCCTGCCCCTGGCAGCCAAGGCCGCCGCCCAGACCGCCGGGGTCTGACTCACTTCACCAGCCGGTCGAGATCCACCTCGAACGGGAAGGGCACCTGCACCGCCAGGTGCCCGTGGTGGATCCCGGTCGGCGTGTACGCGCCCGTGGCGGGGTCCCGTTCGTACACGTAGACGACGGGACGGCCGTCGCTCTCCTCCACCCGCCAGAAGTGCGGGATGCCCGCCTCCGCATACCGTAGGGGCTTGAGCTTTCGGTCGCGCTCCACCGACTCGGGGGAGACGATCTCGATCACGAGACGGACCTCCCGCGCTTCGTAATAGGTACGGTTCATGTCCGCCGCGGCCTCGGCGTCGATGACCATCAGATCCGGGCACGGTCGCGTACGCTCCCCCAGCTTGACGTCCATCTGGTCGACGGCGGTCAGGTGTGCTGGGGACTGAGCATTGAGATGTTCGTTCAGGCCGCGGATGAGGCTCTGGTGGAATCGCCGCTGGGGGGACATGAAGACGAGTGCTCCATCGATCAGCTCGACGCGTTTGAAGAAGTCGGGCTCGCCGTTCGGGCCCTCCGAAGGCAGATGATCGAGGTCGTCCGCGCTCCACCCCCAGGGAGGCGGCGCCGGCCAGTACTCGAGTGCGCTGCTCACGTCGTGCACTTCAGTGTCATCCTCGTCACTCACGGTAGCCGTTCCACTCAATCTCGTGACCCTTACCCATTGTCTCCCGATCGGCATGCGAGGGCGAGGGTCAGCGGGAGGCGGGCACGGGGGGTGGCGTGAGAACCGTACGAGGGCGCGCGTTGGCGAACAGGAGACCGGCGAGGATGAGGGCGCCGGCGGCGACCGTGAGGAGGGAGATCGGCTCGCCGGTGAACAGCGCGGCGGAGGTGATGCCGAAGACCGGCACGAGCAGGCTGTACGGCGCGACGACCGAGGCGTCGTAGCGGGCCAGCAGCCACCCCCAGACGGCGAACCCGCCGAGGGTGGACAGGAACGCGGTGTAGAGCACGGCGCCCACGCCCTCGGCCGTGAACGACCCCAGCGAGGACGGCCCCTCGGTCGCCAGGGCCAGCGCCAGCAGGGGCGGCGCCGAGACCGCGCTCACCCAGACCATGAACCGCAGGGAGTCGGGCGGCGCGGCCCTGCGGGTGGCGACGTTGCCGAGCCCCCACCCGGCCGCCGCGCCGACGCACAGCAGGAACGCGCCGAAGGGGATCGCCCCCGACTTCGCGGCCACGTCGGCCGCGATCAGGCCCAGGCCGCCGAAGGCCACCGCCATACCGATGATCCGGCGCCGCCCCAGGCGCTCGCCCAGAAGCGTGGTCGCGAACAGCGCGGTGAAGACCGCCTGTACCTGGAGGACCAGGGAGGTCAGTCCGGCGGGCATGCCGGCACGCATGCCGAGCAGCAGCAGGCCGTACTGGGCGACGCCGAGTGACGCGCCGGTGGCCAGCACCCACCGCCAGGGCACGCGTGGCCCTCCGGCGACGAGCACGGCGGGGAAGGCGGCCAGCAGGAACCGGAGGGCGGCGTACGTCAGCGGCGGATAGTGCTTCAGACCCGTCTGCATGACGACGAAGTTGAAGCCCCAGACGGCGGCGAGTGCGACGGCGAGAGCCAGGTGGCGGGGGCGCATGGATCAGCGGATCAGCGCGAGGAGAGGCGGCGGTCGCGGGACTGCCGCGTCTGCCGCGCCAGGGTCTCCAGATAGGACGTCTGCTCGGAACGGATGGGCTTCGTGAAGAGTCTGTTGAAGATTCGCATGGATATATCGTCGCATCGCTAAACAGTTGAGCGCAAACAAGTTTTTCTAAGCAGAACGGTTTAGACTGGCTACATGTTGGACCTGAACCGGTTGAAGGCACTGCACGCCGTGTCGGTCTACGGCTCCGTGGGCGCGGCGGCCGAGGCGCTGATGGTCACCCCTTCGGCGATCTCCCAGCAGCTCGCGAAGCTCGAACGGGAGACCGGCGCCGTCCTGATCGAGCGCAACGGGCGCGGGGTCAAACTGACCGACGCCGCCGGGCTGCTCGCCGAGCACGCCGAGCGCATCCTCGCGCTCGTGGAGACGGCGGAGGCCGACTTCGAGGCGCTGCGCGGGGAGGTGGTCGGCAAGCTGACCATGGCCGCCTTCCCCACCGCGGCCCGGGGCATCGTGCCGCGCGCCCTGACCTTGCTCAAGAGACAGCATCCCGATCTCGACCTGCTGCTCTACGAGAGGGAGCCGGAGCGGCAGATCCGCGAGCTGGTACGCGGCGACCTCGACCTCGCCGTCCTGCAGGACTGGCTCAACCGGCCGATGGCGCTGCCCGAAGGGTTGTCGCGCACGACCCTGCTCGACGACGTGGCCGACGTCGTCGTGCCGGCCGACCACCCCCTGGTGAACGCCGAGCGGGTGCGGCTGAGCGACCTCGCCGGCGACAACTGGATCAGCTCGACCCCCGGCACGGTGTGTCACGACTTCCTGGTGTTCCTGTTTCGTTCCGAGGAGCGGGAGCCGCGGATCGTCTGCATGGCCGACGAGTACCCCACCCACCTCGCGCTGGTCGCCGAGGGCCACGGCTGCGCGCTCATCCCCCGGCTGGGCCGGGGACCGCTGCCCGAGGGCGTCGCCGTCCTGCCCGTCCAGCCGCCGCCCGTACGGCGGATCTACGCGGTCTGGCGGACCGACGCCGCCCGCCGCCCCGCGATCCGCGCCGCCACCGACGCGCTGCGTTCTGCCACCGACGCGCTGCGCCCCGCGTGCTCCGAGCTGCCCGGCGGGTAGGCTGTCCAGGTCATGACAGAGATGACCATCGTTCACCTGCTCCGGCACGGTGAGGTTCACAATCCCCGTGGGGTCCTGTACGGCAGGCTGCCGGGCTACCACCTGTCCGAGACCGGCCGCCGGATGGCCGAGGTGGTCGCCAAGGCCGTCGAGGGCAGAGACATCGTCGCGCTGTGGAGCTCGCCCATGGAGCGCGCCCAGGAGACCGCGGCGCCGTCCGCCCAGGCACTGAGCCTGGAGGTGGCGACCGACGAGCGGCTGACCGAGGCCGGCAACGTCTTCGAGGGCCTGCGGATGGCCGGGAGCGACAACGTCTTCCGCGACCCCCGCTCCTACCGCCACTTCAGGAACCCGTTCCGTCCGTCCTGGGGCGAGCCGTACACGCAGGTCGTGGCGCGCATGAAGGCGGTCGTGGACGACGCGCGCGCGGCGGCACGCGGCCACGAGGCACTGCTCGTCAGCCACCAGCTGCCCATCTGGATCATCCGGCTGGCGGCCGAGGGCAGGCGGCTGTGGCACGATCCCCGCCGCCGCCAGTGCGCGCTCGCCAGTCTCACCAGCCTGACCTTCGAGGGCAACCGGCTCATCAGCGTCGGCTACAGCGAGCCCGCGGGGGCGCTGCTTAGGGCCGGTGCGCCGCTGCAGGGCGAGGCCGCGCTGTTCGACAAGGCCGACGACGCGCTCCCGGAGGTCCTTCGGCCGGGCTCGGAGGACGAGGAGACCCCCGGACCGCGATCCGTCCCCGGCGTGTGACCCGGCGAACGGGGCACGCGCGTCGCTCGGTAGGCTTACAGCTCTACCGGTTGTAGTACAAGGAGATCCTCCTCCCGTGTCCGCCAAGCGCCTGACAGCCGACCGCGCCACCGCCAAGCGCCTGAGCGCGCTCGTCGCCGCGGCCGTGGCCGCGACGGCCCTCGCCGGCTGCGCGGGCGGCCAGGCGGCCCAGCCCCGCTCCGGCGACACGCGCTTCGTCGCGGGGGACGGCCGTGTCGAATTCTTCGCCGCCGCGCAGCGTCACAAGGCGCCCGTGATCGAGGGGCAGACCCTCGACGGCGGCACCGCTACGCTCACCGCGGGCAAGGTCCACGTGCTGAACTTCTGGGCCTCCTGGTGCGCGCCCTGCCGGGCCGAGGCGCCCGTGCTCAAGGACATCGCGGCGACCAGCAAGTCCAAGGGCGTGGAGTTCCTCGGCGTCAACTTCAAGGACCTCAAGGCCTCCGCCCAGGCGTACGACCGCTCGATCGAGCCCGGCTACCCGAGCATTTACGACCAGAGCGGCAAGGTGCTGCTGCAGTTCCAGGGCACGGTGCCGCCCGCCGCCATCCCCTCCACGCTGATCATCGACGCCCAGGGCCGCATCGCCGCCCGTGCGCTCGGCGCGGTCAAGTACGACGACCTGCTGTCGGCCGTCACCAAGGTGACCGATGAGTGACCTCGGCAGCACCGTGGCGACCGGGTCGCTGCTGCTGGCCGCGCCGATCGCGGCGGCCGCGGGGCTCGTGTCGTTCGTCTCACCGTGCGTGCTGCCGCTGGTCCCCGGCTACCTGTCGTACGTCACGGGCATGAGCGGCGACCCGAAGCGCGGCCGGATGGTGCTCGGCAGCGCGCTGTTCGTGCTCGGGTTCGCGGCCGTGTTCGTGCTGGGGGGCGCGCTGTTCGGCGGCCTCGGCGCGGCGCTGCACGGCAACGCCGACGTGATCACCAGGGTCCTCGGCGTGGTGACGATCGTCCTCGGGCTGGCCTTCGTGGGGATCGTCCCCGGCCTCCAGCGCGACGTGCGCATCCATCGGCTTCCCTCGGCCGGGATCGCGACGGCCCCGCTGCTCGGGGTCGTCTTCGGCCTCGGCTGGACGCCGTGCATCGGCCCGACGCTGGCGGTGGTGATGACGCTCTCGGTGAACCAGGGCAGCGCGATGCGCGGCGCCGCCCTCGCCTTCGCGTACGCGCTGGGCCTCGGCCTGCCGTTCGTGGTGGCGGGGCTGGCCTACCGCAAGGCGCTCCACACGTTCAAGGCGGTCCGCCGCCACACCCCGCTGATCACCAAGGTCGGCGGGGCGATGCTCGTGGCCGTCGGCGTGCTGCTCGTGACCGGGCAGTGGTCGGAGATCATCGTCCACCTGCAGGTCTGGGTCGGCGGCTTCAGGCCGGTGATCTGATGAGCGCCCCCGACGACCTCGCCTCGGCCGTGCGCGAAGAGTCCGCCACACAGGAGCAGGCCGAGCAGGAGCAGGCCGGGCAGCAGGCACAGGAGCGGACGAAGCCCGTCGGCCTGGGCGTGGTCGGCTGGGCGCGCTGGACCTGGCGCACGCTCACCTCGATGCGCACGGCCCTGATCCTGCTGTTCCTGTTCGCGCTCGGCTCGGTCCCCGGGTCCATCTACCCGCAGCGAAGCGTCGACCCGGGCAGGGTCGCGCAGTATTTCAAGGACAACCCGACCCAGGCGAAGTGGCTCGACCGGTTCTGGCTGTTCGACGTCTTCAGCTCACCCTGGTTCGCCGCGATCTACCTGCTGCTGTTCATCTCGCTGGCCGGCTGCGTGTTCCCGCGCGCGCTGGCGCATCTCAAGGAGATCCGGCGCCGCCCGCCCGCCGCGCCGCGCAACCTCCTGCGCCTGCCGCACAGCGAGGCGTTCGAGGGCGGGCTCACGCTGGAGCAGGCCGCCGCCGAGCTCAGGCGCAGGCGGTTCCGGGTGGTCACCGGCGACGGCTGGGTGTCGGCCGAGAAGGGCTACCTCCGCGAGACCGGCAACCTCCTGTTCCACGTCGCGCTGCTCGTGCTGCTGTTCGCCGTCGGCGCCGGAGGCCTGTTCGGCTATCGCGGAAACGTGCTGGTGGTCGAGGGCGACGGCTTCTCCAACGCCGTCGCGGCCTACGACCGCTTCATGCCCGGCAGCCGGGTCACCGCCGAGTCGCTCGAGCCGTTCTCCTTCACCCTCAAGGACTTCCAGGCGAGCTACGTGGCCACGGGGGAGAAGCAGGGCCAGCCCCTCGACTACCTCGCCAAGCTCACCGTCCAGGACTCGCCGACGGCCGCGCCGCGCGAGGTGGACCTCAAGGTCAACGACCCGCTCGACGTGAACGGCACCCTCACCTACCTGATCGGGCACGGGTACGCCCCCACGTTCCGGGTGACCGACGGCAAGGGCCAGGTGGCCTACGACGGCCCGGTGCCGTGTCTGGCCGACGACCAGGCCACGTACACGTCCGAGTGCGTGATCAAGGTGCCGGACGCGCAGCCGACCCAGCTCGGGTTCCTGGCGCGCTTCCTGCCCACGACCGTGCCGAACGGCGACGCCTGGGTGTCCGTCTTCCCGGGCGCCGCGAACCCGACCGTGCAGGTCTTCCCGTTCGCCGGTGACCTCGGCCTGAAGTCGGGGCAGCCGCAGTCGGTGTACCAGCTCGACACCACGAGCCTGAAGCCGCTCGGCAAGATGTCGGCCCAGCCGACCCCGCTCAACGTGGGCGAGACCAAGGAGCTCGCCGACGGCGCCGGGAAGATCGAGTTCACCGGCGTCAAGGAGTGGATCAGCCTCCAGATCACCTACGACCCGGGCCGGGAGCCCGCCCTGCTTGCGGCGGCCGCCGCGGTGATCGGGCTCGTGCTGTCCCTCACGATCCGCCGCCGCCGCGTCTGGGCGCGGGTGAAGGACGGGACGGTCACGGTGGGAGGACTGACCCGCACCGAAGGCGGTGGCGCGGCCTTCGCCGAGGAGTTCGCGGAGATCGTCGCCGCCCTGCGCGGCGACCCGCCCACCGGCGACCGGGCGGGCGACGACCCGCCCACCGGCGACCGGGCGGGCGACGACCCGCCCACCGGTGACCAGGGCGGCGACAAGAGCGGCGAGCCGGACGAACCCGGAAGCGCCGGGCACGTCGCGCCGGACGCGCCCACCGGAAACACTGCGCCGGGCGCCCGCCCGGACGAGGAGTGAGTGATGCCCGCCGAGGTCAATGAGAGTCTCGCCACGCTGAGCGACCAGCTCATCCTGGTCACCGTCCTGCTGTATCTCGGCGCGATGATCTGCTACGCGCTGGATCTCGCCTTCGGCCGGGCCCGTACGGTCGTGGCCGAACGCCGGCGGCAGCTTGTCGGCGCGGGCGGTCCCGCCCTGCCCGAGGAGACGGCGGAGGCGTCAGGCCCGCAGCCGGCCGCGTGGGCGGCCCGAGCCGGAACCGTCGGCGTGGTCCTCACCTGGATCGCGTGGGCCGGCAACCTCGCCGGCATCCTCACCCGCGGCGTAGCCGTCGGCCGCTGGCCGTGGGCCAACATGTACGAGTTCGTGGTGGCCATCTGCTTCGCCGCCGTCACCGCGTTCCTCGCGCTGCTGATCCGTCAGCCGATCCGCTTCCTCGGCGCGTTCGTGACCGTGACCGCGGCACTCGGGCTGGGCTTCGCCGTGCTGTTCCTGCACGTCCAGGCCGGGCCGGTGATGCCCGCGCTGCACTCGTACTGGATCGCGATCCACGTCACGGCGGCGATCGTGGCCAGCGGGCTGTTCATCCTGGCGGGCGTCTGCGCGATCCTCTACCTGATCCGCAAGGACGGGCGGCCGTCGGTGCTGCCGAGCAGGGAGGGCCTGGAGCGCGTCGCGCACCGCGCGATCGTCATCTCCTTCCCGATCTGGACCTTCGCCGTCATCGCCGGCGCTCTGTGGGCCGACCGGGCCTGGGGCCGCTACTGGGGCTGGGACCCCAAGGAGGTGTGGGCGTTCATCACGTGGGTCGTCTACGCCGCCTATCTCCACGCCCGGGCGACGGCCGGGTGGCGCGGCAAGGCCGCGATGATCGTCTCGCTGGTCGCCTTCGGCTGCCTGCTGTTCAACCTCATCGGCGTCAACATCTTCTTCTCGGGGCTGCACTCCTACGCCGACGTGCCCAAGTAAGACGGGCGGGGGAGGGGCGGCGCCTGAGGGGGAATCAGTCCTCGTCGCGCAGGCGCCGCTCCAGGCTGCGCAGGAACTCGGGGTCGTCGTCGGGGCCGCGGGGCACGTCGCCGCTCTGGGCCCACCCGCCGCCGCCCGCCGCGTACATGGCGTGCCGGGCACTACGGGGGCGACCCACGAGGAGCCAGGTCAGCGCGCCCACGTCCGCCAGGAAGATCACGATGAGGACCCACATGAACTTGGGGAGGTTGCGCACGTCCTCCTCGGGGGTCGTGATCACGTCGAACAGGCAGTAAAGCCAGAGGGCAAGCAGCGCCAGGCCGATAATCACGCTAGGCATGCCCACACGGTAAGCCATGCCGGCGACTGATCGTGTCGGCCATCGGGGTGACGGGGACGGTCCGGCATCGTACGGTGGACCGGTACACGGCATGGCGGGAACGCGGAGCCTGACGAGGGGTGCGATGGCGGAGCCGGGCGACAGGGGCCGCCACCGGCGGGGGTCGCGGTGGTGGCAGCGAGGGCCCTATTGGTCCTCCCACCGCCGTAGTGACCTCCCGGAGCGCCCTCCCGACCGGGTCTCCGACCGAGCCGCCGACCATATGGCGGAATGGACCCAGGACCGGCCCGCAGATCGGCCCGCAGAACGCTCGCAGGGCCGGCGCGCGCAGTGGGAGGCGCAGTGGGGCGCCGACTGGCCCGGCTGGCCGCCGGAGCAGCCGGTGGACCGGGTCCACACCGTGACGGCGCCCGTGGTGGACGATCGGCCGCACTACATCTGGCAGGACTTCGAGCTCGACGACCTCCCGACGCGGGCCGCGCCCCACTCTCCCGACGCGCCTGACCTGCGGGACGGTAGGCGGCACTGCGGGCCGCTGGAGCGCATCCTGCACCGCGAGTGGGACGCCGCGGAAGGACCGCCCTCGGCCGACGCCGTGCGGGCCGTGGACAGCCTGGCGAGCCTGCCCGAGCAACTCAAGACCAAGCTCGCCATCGGGCTCGAAGGCATCTATGTCGGGCGCGGCGGGGTGCCCGACCTGGACGACATGGGCTACCTGCGCGGCGCGCCGCTGCCGTCGGGACGGGCCACCTGGGACATCTGCGCCGGCGCGTACGGCGACCGCAAGATCGTGGTGGGGGACCGGCCGTCGCCGACGCCGGACGTGATGATGCACGAAGTCGGACACGCGCTGGACGACGTGGACGCCGGTCCGAGAGAGTGGGTCTCGGACTCTCCCGAGTTCGCGGCGCTCTACGAGGAGTGCCTGCCGCTGTTCGCGTCGTCGTTCCACCGGCAGCCCGGCGGCCTGGGGCGCAAGGAGTTCTTCGCCGACGCGTTCGCGGCGATCGCGTCCCGGCAGCGTCCGGCCCTTGTCGACATGCTGGGCGGCGACACGAGGACCGCCCTCAACGTCATGCTCTTCTTCAACCGGCGTTACGGAATCTAGGTGATTCGGATGTACGTGATCCGGCTCGGCGACGGCACGCTGCGCGTGCCCAGGTCACTCACCACCGATGACGGGCGCCTCATCGGCAACGCGTACGTGGAGGTCGCGCCGGGAGAACCGGACTACGAACGCTGGCTGGCGGAGTCGATCACCGAGGAGGAGGACGCCGAGCGGCGGCGCCGCTGGCGTGAGGGTGACGACGCGTTGGAGCAGGCGTTCCTGGCCTTCAAAGCGGAGCAGGACTGACGTTCCCGGCAAGGGAGCAGGACAGGCCGGGGACGCAGACTCGACGGTGGGGCTGACTCCGGTGACCCTGCGGCGTCCGGGTAGCGCGCAGGATCACCCGGTGCTGGTACTCGTCAGACTCGCGGGGAGTCGCCGTTCGGCCGTTCGGCCGTGAAGACGTCCTCACCGCGAAGGAGGGCGTGCACTTCCGATTCACGGAATCGCCTGTGCCCCCCGGGGGTACGGATGCTGCTGATACGCCCGGCCGCGGCCCAACGGGTCACGGTCTTCGGGTCGACCCTGAAGAGAGCGGCAACCTCTCCAGGAGTCAGCAGTCGCTCGCTGCTACTCTCCACAATCTCTCCCCCTCGCGTCCCGCGTCCTGCAGCGGGCGGACAGGTAACCAGTGTGCCGAGCGAAGCCTGATTTATCCGTGGTTTTCGCAGAAGATCACGGGTTGTTACCGGCTCAGTGCCCGATTGTTATATGATAGAGCCTCTTTGGGGCGCTCATGGGTGTTTCTTTACAAAAGCGCCTTGTTGTGAACACTAGCAGTGCCCGCAGCAGATGCGAAGAGAGACCGGCGCGTCGTGAGAGTGACGTAACCTCGACGCTGTGCATCCGGTTGTCGTTTACACCCTTTCGCGCCTCGGCCTGTTCGCTGTGGCCCTCGGCGTCCTGTATCTCGTCGGCCTGCGGTCGTTCCCACTCCTCCTGCTCGCGGTCCTGGTCAGCGGCCTGGCCAGCTACGTGTTGCTGACCAAACAGCGCGACGCGGTGAGCGAGCGCATCGCCGCGAAACGGCGGGAGGCGGGGAAGAACTAGGTCGCCGGGAACATGCCGACGCGGGCATGGTACTCATGCCCGAGCTCCGTCGTGTCGCTTCCCACCAAAAGACCTGTCTTTACGGTCAGGAAGGCCTTTACCCCGATTCCCCTTTCCCGCGTGGGGTTCCAGCGCAGCGCCCTGCCTGTGGCGGGGTTGATCGCCCCGATGCCGGGCCGGGAGACCGCTCCGGCGCCGGCCGTGTCGGCGCCCTTCGGGTTGTCCAGCCAGCGCTGGTGTCCGCCCACGTAGACGGCGGACCCCGAGACCGCGACCGCGTACAGGGAGTCCCCTCCGGTGAGGTTCACCCAGGTCGGACGGACCGCCTCGCCCTTCGCGTACGTCTCGAACCTGGCGGCCGAGTCGCACAGCTTCGAGGTGCCGCGCGCCGCCCCGCCCGTCGTGACGACCACGAAGTAGCGGCCGTCCGGAGACAGGTCGAGCCCCCGCACGTACGACGGGAAGTTCGGCTTGCACGCCGGGGCGTACGCCTCGGTGCGCCAGCCGGCCACCCGCCCGGTCGTCAGGTCGATCACGCCGAGCTGCGGGCGGCGCAGGCCGTCCAGGGTCGAGAACGAGCCGTCCACCACTAAGCGGTCGCGTACGGCCGCCATGGCGTAGATCCCGGGATCGCCGTGGCGCCCGTCGCCGGGGGTGACGGTGAACCGGGGGTCCACCGCGCCGGTCTCGGCGTCCACGCGGGCCAGCGCGGTGCGCGGGCTGCGGCCGATCCTGCTGAAGTCGCCGCCGACGTAGAGCGCCTGGCCCAGCCGCACGAGGCTGGTGACCTTCCCGCCGTAGACGGGGGCGGCGAAATCCTCGACGGGAGCGCCGTCGGCCACGCTGAGGCGGACCAGGCCCCGGTAGGGAGCGCCGAACGCGCCGCCCACGTAGACCGTGTCGCCGGGACCGGCGGCCAGTGCGGCCACCGGCCCGTCGAGGTCCGGCGCGAAGTCGGGCAGGACGCGCCCGGTGTAGAGGTCGAAGGCGAAGACGTTCGACCGTGGCAGGTCCTCCCCGCCCCGGGCCTCGCGGACCGCGCTGAACTCGCCGCCCACGACGACGGTGCGGCCCACCAGCGCGAACGCGTTGACGATGCCGTCCAGCACGTGCGGAGTGGTGTTGACCGGGTTCTCCGAGACCACGCGGGGCTGCGGCGTCCCCGCGGACGCGGCGACGGTGGGGACGACGGCGGCAAAGGTGACGAGCGATGCGACTGGGAGCAGTGCGGTGGTGACGCGCATTCCCCAATTTCTAGCAGACGCAGCGTAATCGATGAACTACGTTCCGCTCATCCGGTGGCGGCGATGAGGGGGCACGCCCTTCGCGGCCTAGGCTTGCGTGCATGACGCGCGCATCGCTGGACAAGCAGCCGCACGAGGTCGCCGCGATGTTCGATCGCACGGCCCGGCGCTACGACCTTGTCAACGACGTCCTCTCGCTCGGCCAGGACCGCCTGTGGCGGAAGTCCACGGCGGCGGCGATCGACGCGGGGCCGGGCGAGCTGGTCCTCGACCTCGCCGCGGGCACCGGCACCTCGACCGACGCGTTCACCGCGCTCGGGGCGCGGGCGATCGCGTGCGACTTCTCGCTCGGCATGCTCCGCACCGGCGTCGAGCGGCGCGGCGGCTCCGGCCTGTACGGCGGGGGCGTGCGGGGGGTGACGTTCGTCGCGGGCGACGCGCTGCGCCTGCCGTTCCGCGACGAGACGTTCGACGCGGTGACGATCTCCTTCGGCCTGCGCAACGTGGCCGACACCGAGCACGCGCTGCGCGAGATGCTGCGGGTGACCCGCTCGGGCGGCAGGCTGGTGATCTGCGAATTCTCCCGGCCGACGCCGAAGTCGTTCGATCTCGTCTATTCGCAGTACCTGATGAAGCTGCTGCCGCCGGTGGCCCGGATGGTCAGCTCGAACCCCGATTCGTACGAGTACCTCGCCGAGTCGATCCGGGCGTGGCCCGATCAGGAGTCGCTGGCGGGAATCATTCAGAAGGCCGGCTGGCGGAAGGTGGCCTGGCGCAACCTCACGCTCGGCATCGTGGCCCTGCATCGGGCGGTCAAAGCGTAATGAGACGTGCTTGGCCATACCCCTCTGACACTGTGCGCCGGGAAGGGGTTAGACTGCGGCGCGACAGTTTGTGAAGTTGTTCACAAAGGCACGAAGGTCTAAACCAATTCGAGGCCTTCCTTCCCTGGAACGGATAGGTCCCCCGTGAGCGAGCAAGCCCGCGTGACGCGGAGAGATGTCGACGCCGACGTCATCGTCGTCGGTGCGGGTCCCGCGGGTGCGACGACGGCTTTCCACCTCGCCCGCGCCGGTCTCGACGTGCTGCTTCTGGAGAAGACGCGCTTCCCGCGCGAGAAGGTCTGCGGTGACGGGCTGACCCCGCGCGCGGTCAAGGAACTCATCACCATGGGCGTCGACATCGACGCGCCCGGCTGGGTCAGGAACAAGGGGCTGCGCGTCTACGGCGGCGGCGTGCGCCTCGAACTCGACTGGCCCGAGCTGTCGAGCTACCCCGACTTCGGCCTCGTGCGCACCCGCGCCGACTTCGACCAGATCCTCGCCAGGCACGCCGAGCGCGCGGGGGTCCGGCTGCGCGAGGGCGTGAACGTTACAGGCCCGCTGCTCGACGAGCGCAGCGGCCACATCGTGGGCGTGACGGCCAAAACGGACGGCGAAGAGGTGTCCTACCGCTCGCGGCTCGTGGTGGCGGCCGACGGCAACTCGACCCGGCTGTCGCTCACGATGGGCCTGCACAAGCGCGAGGACCGCCCGATGGGTGTGGCGGTGCGCACCTACTACAAGAGCCCCCGGCACGACGACGACTACCTGGAGACGTGGCTCGAACTGTGGGACGGCGAGCGGCTGCTCCCCGGCTACGGCTGGATCTTCCCCGTCGGCGACGGCACCTCCAACGTCGGCCTCGGCCTGCTGAACACCAGCGACGCGTTCAAGAACATCGACTACCGCGACCTGCTGCGGCGCTGGATGAAGAACACGCCGGCGGAGTGGGGCTTCGCCGAAGAGAACATGACGGGCCCGATCAGGGGCGCCGCGCTGCCGATGGGCTTCAACCGGCAGCCGCACTACACCCGCGGGCTGGTGCTGGTGGGCGACGCCGGCGGGTCGATCAACCCGTTCAACGGCGAGGGCATCGCGTACGCCATGGAGACCGGCAGGACCGCGGCCGAGGTGATCGTCCAGGCGCTGTCCCGGCCGACGCCCGCCCAGCGTGAGCGCGTATTACTCGCCTACCCGCGTATCCTCAAAGACGCCCATGGGGGATACTTCACCCTCGGCCGCCTGTTCGTCGAGGCGATCGGGAGGCCGGGAGTGATGAGCTTCGCCACCCGGCACGGGATGCCCCATCCCACCCTGATGAGATTCGCCTTCAAGCTGCTCGCTAATCTCACAGACCGGCGGGGCGACGTCTCCGACCGCATAATCAACGCCCTGTCGAAGGTGGCTCCGCCATCATGACCGAAGCCAGCATGACGCGAACCCGCACGATGCGAACCCGCATGACTGAAGCCCGCATGACCGAGACGACGCGCACAGCGCCGCCGGCCCCGAAGACGGCCGTGCGGCCGGCCGCGCTCTCCGCCATTCTCGTGATCGCCCAAATTCACCGAGTTAGCGAGGACATGTAGCCATGGAGCTGTATGTGCCGATCGTGGTGCTCGCGGTCCTCGCGGCGGGATTCGCCGTGTTCTCCGTGGGCATTGCACCCTTCACCGGGCCGAAGCGCTGGAACCGCGCGAAACTGGACGCCTACGAGTGCGGCATCGAGCCCACTCCGCAGCCGGTCGGCGGCGGCCGCTTCCCGCTGAAGTACATGATCACCGCGATGCTGTTCATCGTGTTCGACATCGAGATCATCTTCCTCTATCCGTGGGCGGTGGCCTTCGACAAACTCGGCGTGTTCGGGCTCGTCGAGATGGTGCTGTTCATCGTCACCGTCCTCGTGGCGTACGCCTATGTGTGGCGGCGTCGCGGCCTCGATTGGGATTAGTCATGGGTCTTGAAGAGAAACTCCCGAGCGGGTTCGTCCTCACCACCGTCGAGCAGGTGGCCGGATGGGCCCGGAAGAACTCCGTCTGGCCTGCGACCTTCGGTCTCGCCTGCTGCGCCATCGAGCTGATGGCCACCGGTGGCCCGAACCACGACCTGGCCCGCTTCGGCATGGAGCGCGCGTCCGCGTCGCCGCGGCAGGCCGACCTGATGATCGTGGCCGGCCGGCTGTCGCAGAAGATGGCGCCGGTCCTCCGCCAGATCTACGACCAGATGGCCGAGCCCAAGTGGGTCATCGCGATGGGCGTGTGCGCGTCCAGCGGCGGCATGTTCAACAACTACGCCATCGTGCAGGGCGTGGACCACGTGGTGCCGGTCGACATCTACCTGCCCGGCTGCCCGCCGCGCCCGGAGATGCTGATCGACGCCATCGTGAAGCTGCACGACAAGATTCAGAACATGAAGTTCGGCGCGCACCGCGAGAAGCAGATCGAGGAGCTGGAGCTCCAGGCGCTGCGCACGCTGCCGCTGATCGACCAGGGGGCCGGGAAGTGACCACCGAGAACCTGCCCGGGCTGCCCGAGGAGCCCGTCGCCCGCAAGGGCATGTTCGGCGTCAAGGACAGCGGCGACACCTCCGGCTACAACCGCCTGGTCGTCCGCCGCGCGCCGAAGCTGTCCAGCAGCCGGCCGTACGGGTCGTACTTCGACGAGGTGGCCGACGCGCTGGAGCCGGCGTTCGCCGACGCCATCGAGCGCGTGGTCGTCGACCGCGGCGAGGTCACCTTCCACGTGCGGCGCGAGCGCCTGCCCGAGGTGATGCAGCACCTGCGCGACGACGCCGCGCTGCGGTTCGAGCTGTCGCTCGGCGTCTCGGGTGTGCACTACCCCGAGGAGACCGGCGCGGAGCTGCACGCCGTCTACCACCTGTGCTCCATCACGCACAACCGGCGCGTCCGGGTGGAGGTCTCCTGCCCCGACGCCGACCCGCACATCCCCTCCACGGTTCAGGTCTACCCCACGCACGACTGGCATGAGCGCGAGACGTACGACTTCTTCGGAATCGTCTTCGACGGCCACCCGGCGCTGACCCGGATCGAGATGCCGGACGACTGGGAGGGGCACCCGCAGCGCAAGGACTACCCGCTCGGCGGGATCCCGGTCGAGTACCGCGGCGCCGAGGTCCCCGCGCCGGACCGGAGGAGGTCGTACTCGTGAGCATCCGCGGCGACCTGCACGAGTGGACGAGCGCAGCGAGGAGAGCGTCGTGAGCACCACCGAGACCGCCACCGAGACCCAGGGCCGGATCTACGACGTCGCCGGTCAGGACTGGGACGAGCTGGTCAAGACCGTCAGCGAGTCGGCCGACG
Source organism: Microbispora rosea (assembly GCF_044460045.1). Classification (NCBI taxonomy): domain Bacteria; kingdom Bacillati; phylum Actinomycetota; class Actinomycetes; order Streptosporangiales; family Streptosporangiaceae; genus Microbispora; species Microbispora rosea. The sequence continues at coordinate 1,156,291 of NZ_JBITJO010000001.1, forward strand.
AGCGCCTGGTCGTCAACATGGGCCCGCAGCACCCGTCGACCCACGGCGTGCTCCGGCTCGTGCTGACCCTCGACGGCGAGACCGTGACCGAGGCCCGCACGGTGATCGGCTACCTGCACACCGGCATCGAGAAGAACATGGAGTATCGGACGTGGACCCAGGGGGTCACGTTCGTCACCCGCATGGACTACCTCGCGCCGATCTTCAACGAGACCGCCTACTGCATGGGCGTCGAGAAGCTTCTGGGGATCACCGACAGGATCCCGGACCGGGCGCAGGCCATCCGGGTCCTGACGATGGAGCTCACCCGGATCTCCTCGCACCTGGTCGCGATCGCGACGTACGGCCTGGAGCTGGGCGCGACCACGCCGATGCTGTTCGGCTTCCGCGAGCGCGAGATGGTGCTCGACCTGATGGAGTACATCACCGGCCTGCGGATGAACATGGCGTACGTCCGGCCGGGCGGCGTCAGCGTCGACCTGCCGGCCGGCGCGGTCGACAAGATCGGTGAGTTCCTCAAGATCATGCCGGGGCGGATCAAGGAGATGCGCAAGCTCCTCGACGCGAACCCGGTCTACACCCGGCGCACCAAGGACGTGGCCTACCTCGACCTGACCGGCTGCATGGCGCTGGGCGTCACCGGGCCGATGCTGCGCGCCGCCGGCCTGCCGTGGGACCTGCGCAAGTCGCAGCCCTACTGCGGCTACGAGACGTACGAGTTCGACGTGCCGACGCAGAACACCTGCGACGTGTACGGCCGCTACCTCGTCCGCATGGCCGAGATGGAGGAGTCCCTCAAGATCATCGAGCAGGCGCTCGACCGCCTGTCCGGCCCGCTCAAGGGCGGCCCGGTGATGATCGAGGACAAGAAGATCGGCTGGCCGTCGCAGCTCGCGCTCGGCCCCGACGGCCTCGGTAACTCGCCCGACCACATCGCCCACATCATGGGCAGCTCCATGGAGGCCCTGATCCACCACTTCAAGTTGGTGACCGAGGGCTTCCGGGTGCCGGCGGGGCAGGCGTACGCCTCGGTCGAGTCGCCGCGCGGCGAGCTCGGCGCGCACGTGGTCAGCGACGGCGGCACCCGGCCCTACCGGGTCCACTTCCGCGACCCGTCGTTCACGAACCTGCAGGCGGTGCCCGCGACGTGCGAGGGCGGCATGGTCGCCGACGTCATCTCAGCGGTCGCCTCGATCGACCCGGTCATGGGAGGTGTGGACCGATGACGTACTCGCCCGAGGTCCGCGAGCGTCTGGAGACGGACGCCAAGGAGATCATCGGCCGCTACCCCCGGCCGCGCTCGGCGCTGCTGCCGCTGCTGCACCTGGTGCAGTCGGAGGACGGCTACGTCTCCGACGACGGCCAGGAGTTCTGCGCCGAGATGCTGGGCCTGTCCAAGGCCGAGGTCGTCGGCGTGGCGACCTTCTACACGATGTACAAGCGCAAGCCGGCCGGCGAGTACAACGTCGGCGTCTGCATCAACACGCTGTGCGCGGTCATGGGCGGCGACCGGATCTGGGAAGAGCTCAGCGAGCACGTGGGCGTCGGCCACGACGAGACCACCGGGGACGGCAAGATCACGCTGGAGCGGCTGGAGTGCAACGCCGCCTGCGACTTCGCGCCGGTCATGATGGTCAACTGGGAGTTCTTCGACAACCAGACCCCGGAGTCGGCCAAGCAGCTCGTCGACGACCTGCGCGCGGGCAAGGAGGTCGCGCCCACGCGCGGCCCGGGCCGGCTGTGCACGTTCAAGGAGGCGTCCCGGGTCCTCGCCGGGCTGCCCGACGGCCTGGCCGGTGACGGCCCGTCGGCCGCCGGCCCGTCGCTGGAGGGCCTGAAGATCGCCAAGGCCAACGGCTGGGAGGCCCCCAAGGCCGAGGGGAGCGAGAAGTGACGACGCGGACGAGCGGCCCGCGCAGCGAACGAGGAGCGGTGAGCGACCGATGACAACGCTGACTCCAGTCCTCACCAGGAACTGGGACCAGGCGGACTCGTTCACCCTCGACGGGTACGGCGAGTACGCGGCAGCCAAGAAGGCCCTGGGCATGGACCCGGACGCCGTCATCCAGGCGGTGAAGGACTCCGGCCTGCGCGGCCGCGGCGGCGCGGGCTTCCCCACCGGCATGAAGTGGGGCTTCATCCCGCAGGGCGACGGCAAGGCCCACTACCTCGTGGTCAACGCCGACGAGTCCGAGCCGGGGACCTGCAAGGACATCCCGCTCATGATGGCCAACCCGCACGCGCTGGTCGAGGGCGTGATCATCGCGTCCTACGCCATCCGGGCCAACTACGCGTTCATCTACGTCCGCGGCGAGGTGCTCCACGTCATCCGCCGGGTGCAGGCCGCGGTCCGGGAGGCGTACGAGAAGGGCTACCTCGGGACGGACATCCTCGGCTCGGGCTACGACCTCGAACTCGTCGTGCACAGCGGCGCAGGCGCGTACATCTGCGGCGAGGAGACCGCGCTGCTCGACTCGCTGGAGGGCTACCGCGGCCAGCCCCGGCTCAAGCCGCCGTTCCCGGCGGTCGCCGGCCTGTACGCCTCCCCGACGGTGGTCAACAACGTCGAGTCGATCGCGAGCGTGCCGAGCATCATCGCCAACGGCGCCGACTGGTTCGCCGGGATGGGCACCGAGAAGTCCAAGGGCTTCGGCATCTTCTCGCTGTCGGGCCACGTGACCCGGCCGGGCCAGTACGAGGCCCCGCTGGGCATCACGCTGCGCGAGCTGCTCGACATGGCGGGCGGCATCCGCGAGGGCCACGAGCTGAAGTTCTGGACGCCGGGGGGCTCCTCGACGCCGATCTTCACGGCCGAGCACCTCGACGTGCCGCTCGACTTCGAGTCGGTCGGGGCCAAGGGCTCGATGCTGGGCACCCGCGCCCTGCAGATCTTCGACGAGACGACCTGCGTGGTGCGGGCCGTCCTGCGCTGGACCGAGTTCTACGCGCACGAGTCCTGCGGCAAGTGCACCCCGTGCCGTGAGGGCACCTACTGGCTCAAGCAGGTGCTCAAGCGGCTGGAGAAGGGCCAGGGGTCCGAGGAGGACCTGGCCACGATCACCGACATCGCCGACAACATCCTGGGCCGTTCGTTCTGCGCCCTCGGCGACGGCGCGACGAGCCCGATCCACTCGTCGGTGAAGCAGTTCCGCGACGAATACCTCAAGCACTTCGAGATCGGCGGCTGCCCGTTCGATCCCGCCGCTTCCACGGTGTGGGGGTCCAAGTGACAGTTCAGACGACGCAGCCGGAGCAGCCGGTCGTGGACATGGTCTCCCTGACCATCGACGGCTTCCAGATCAGCGTCCCCAAGGGCACGCTGATCATCCGGGCCGCGGAGCTGCTGGGGATCCAGATCCCCCGGTTCTGCGACCACCCGCTGCTCTCGCCGGCGGCCAACTGCCGCCAGTGCCTGGTCGACATCCCCGACGCGGGCAACGGCCGCGGCTTCCCCAAGCCGCAGCCGTCCTGCGCGATCGAGGTCGCCGAGGGCATGGTGGTCAAGACGCAGCTCACCTCGCCGGTGGCCGAGAAGGCCCAGCGCGGCGTGATGGAGATGCTGCTGCTGAACCACCCGCTCGACTGCCCGGTCTGCGACAAGGGCGGCGAGTGCCCCCTGCAGAACCAGGCCATGTCGAACGGCCAGGGCGAGAGCCGGTTCGTCGAGCAGAAGCGCACGTTCGAGAAGCCGATCCCGCTGTCGAGCGAGGTGCTGCTCGACCGCGAGCGCTGCATCCAGTGCGCGCGCTGCATCCGCTTCTCCGAGCAGATCGCCGGTGACCCGCTCATCGACTTCTTCGAGCGCGGGGCCAAGGAGCAGGTGGGCGTCGCCGACGGCGAGCCGTTCCAGTCCTACTTCTCGGGCAACACCATCCAGATCTGCCCGGTGGGCGCGCTGACCGGCGCGGCCTACCGGTTCCGCTCCCGCCCGTTCGACCTGGTCTCCACGCCGAGCGCGTGCGAGCACTGCGCGTCGGGCTGCTCGCTGCGCACCGACCACCGCCGCGGCAAGGTCACCCGCCGCCTGGCCGGTGACGACCCGCAGGTCAACGAGGAGTGGAACTGCGACAAGGGCCGCTGGGCCTTCACCTATGCCACCGCGCCCGACCGGCTGCGGTCGCCGCTGGTCCGTGACGAGAGCGGCAAGCTCGTCCCGACCTCCTGGCCGGACGCGCTGGCCGTCGCCGCCGAGGGCCTGCTGCGGGCCCGGGGCAAGGCCGGTGTGCTGGTCGGCGGGCGGCTCACCGTCGAGGACGCCTACGCGTACAGCAAGTTCGCCAGGATCGCCCTCGGCACCAACGACATCGACTTCCGGGCGCGCCCGCACTCCGAGGAGGAGACGCGGTTCCTCGCCCACGCCGTGGCCGGCAAGGGCATCGAGGTCTCCTACGCCGACCTGGAGACGGCCCCGGCCGTGCTCCTGGCCGGGTTCGAGCCCGAGGAGGAGTCGCCCATCGTCTTCCTGCGCCTGCGCAAGGCGGCGCGCAAGCGGGGCCTGAAGGTCTACTCGCTCGCGCCGTTCGCCACGCCGGGCCTGGCCAAGATGAAGGGCACGCTGATCCGCACCGCGCCCGGCGCCGAGGCCGAGGCGCTCGGCGACCTCATCGGCGGCGACCTGCTGCCCGCGGGCACGATCGTCCTCGCCGGTGAGCGGCTCGCCACCGCCCCCGGCGCCCTGTCCGCGCTCGTACGGCTCACGCAGGCCACCGGCGCCAGGCTCGCCTGGGTGCCGCGCCGGGCCGGTGAGCGCGGCGCGCTGGAGGCGGGCGCCCTGCCGGGGCTGCTGCCGATCGGCCGCCCGGCCGGCGACGAGAGCGCCCGCGCGGAGGTCGCCAGGGTCTGGGGCGTCGCCTCGCTGCCCGGGACGCCCGGCCGCGACACCGCCGGCATCATCGAGGCCGCGCTGAACGACGAGGTCGACGCGCTGGTCGTGGCGGGCGTGGACCCCTACGACCTGCCCGACCCGGCCAGGGCGCTGGCGGCGCTGGAGAACACGCCGTTCATCGTCAGCCTGGAGATCCGCGCCAGCGCGGTCACCGACCGGGCCGACGTGGTCCTGCCGGTCGCCGCGGTGGCCGAGAAGTCCGGGACGTTCGTCGACTGGGAGGGCAGGGGCCGCTCGTTCGGGGTGGCCACGGCCGTCCCGGGGCTGATGAGCGACCTGCGCGCCATCGCCTCGGTCGCCGACCAGATGGACGTCCACCTGGGCCTGCCCGACCCCGCCGCCGCCCGGCGCGAGATGGCCGCGCTCGGCGCGTGGAAGGGCACCCGCCCGGTCGCGCCGGCGGTCACCGGCCGCCCGGTCAGGGAGCCGCAGGCGGGCGAGGCCGTGCTGGCGACCTGGCATCTGCTGCTCGACGACGGCCGGATGCAGGACGGCGAGCCCTACCTCGCGGGGACCGCCCGCTCGGTCGCGGCGCTGCTGTCCGAGGCGACGGCCGCCGAGATCGGCGCGGTCGACGGCGGCAAGATCACCATCGGTGACGACGTGGTCGTCCCGGTGCGCGTCGCGGACCTGCCCGACCGTGTCGTGTGGGTGCCGTCCAACTCCGCCGGCCTGTCGGTCACGCGCGACCTGCGCGCGGTCGCCGGAGACGTCGTAACGATCGGGAGCGTCTCGTGAACAACCCCGGACCCACGCTGAGCGACTTCGGCCACGATCCACTGTGGATCACGATCATCAAGGCCGTCGCGATCTTCGTGTTCCTGATGCTGGGCGTGCTGATGGGCGTGTGGACCGAGCGCAAGCTCATCTCGCGCATGCAGCACCGCTACGGCCCCAACCGCGCAGGTAAGTTCGGCCTGCTGCAGACGGTCGCCGACGGCCTGAAGATGGGCCTCAAGGAAGACCTCATGCCGCGCACCGTGGACAAGGTGATCTACTTCCTTGCCCCGGTCATCATCGCCGTCCCGGCCTTCCTCGCCTTCTCCGTCGTGCCGTTCGGGCCGATGGTGTGGATGTTCGGCCACAAGACGCCGCTGCAGCTCACCGACCTGCCGGTCGCGGTCCTGCTGGTCCTTGCCACCGCCTCGATCGGCGTCTACGGCGTCGTGCTCGCCGGGTGGGGCTCCCGCTCGCCGTACGCCGTGCTGGGCGGTCTGCGCTCGGCCGCCCAGGTGGTGTCGTACGAGATCGCGATGGGCCTGTCGTTCGTCGCGGTGTTCCTCCAGGCGGGCACGCTGTCCACCTCGGAGATCGTGGCGAAGCAGGCGAGCGGCGGCACCTGGGACATCCTCGGACTGTCCATCCCGGCGCCGTCCTGGTACGTGGTCTCGCTGATCCCGTCCTTCCTGATCTACGCGATCACGATGCTGGGTGAGACGAACCGCGTGCCCTTCGACCTCCCCGAGGGCGAGGGCGAGCTGGTCGGCGGCTTCCACACCGAGTACTCCTCCTCGCTGAAGTTCGCGATGTTCATGCTCGCCGAGTATGTGAACGTCTTCACGGTCTCGGCGATGGCGATCACGCTGTTCTTCGGCGGCTGGCGGGCCCCGTGGCCGATCTCCCTGTGGGACGGCGCGAACTCCGGCTGGTGGCCGATGCTGTGGTTCTTCATCAAGCTGGTCATCGCCTTCGGCTTCTTCGTCTGGGTCCGCGCCTCGCTGCCGCGGGTCCGGTACGACCAGCTGATGGCCTTCGGCTGGAAGGTGCTGATCCCGCTCAACCTGGCCTGGATCCTCCTGGCCGCCACGTTCAAGGCGCTCCGGATGCCGGACAGCAACCGGGCGATCATCATGACCATCGGTGCTGTGGTCATCATCGGGGCCCTCGCGATCTGGCTGCGGTTCGACACCGTCAACCAGCGCCGCAGGGAGGCCAAGGCCGCCGCGATCGAGGAGGAGTTCGAGCAGCTGCGCGAGGAGCCGTCCGCGGGCGGGTTCCCGGTGCCGCCGCTCGACGCCCCGCATTACCACGGAGCCGTGCCCGCCGCGCGTCTCAATTCCGACGCCGCCAAGGAGGTGACCAGTGGGAGCAACTGATTGGCTGAACCCGATCAAGGGATTCGGCGTCACCTTCCACCACATGTTCAAGAAGCCGGTGACCACCAACTATCCCGAGGAGAAGCGGCCCACCGCGCCGCGTTTCCACGGGCGGCACCAGCTGAACCGGTGGCCCGACGGACTGGAGAAGTGCGTCGGCTGCGAGCTGTGCGCCTGGGCCTGCCCGGCGGACGCCATCTACGTCGAGGGCGGCGACAACACCGACGAGGAGCGTTTCTCGCCGGGTGAGAGGTACGGCCGCGTCTACCAGATCAACTACCTGCGCTGCATCCTCTGCGGGCTGTGCATCGAGGCGTGCCCCACCCGGGCGCTCACGATGACCAACGAGTACGAGCTCGCCGACTCCAGCCGCGATTCGCTGATCTACACCAAGGAGATGCTCCTCGCGCCGCTCGGACCGGGCATGGAGCAGCCGCCCCACCCGATGCGCCTCGGCGAGACCGAAGAGGACTACTACCGGTTGGGTCGAAGCAATGGGTGAGTCCATCACGTTCTGGGTGCTCGCGGTCATCTCGGTGATCGCGGCGCTCGGACTCGTCTTCAGTCGCAGGGCCGTCTACTCGGCCCTCATGCTCGGCGTCGTCATGCTCTCGCTGGCGGTGCTGTACGCGGTGCAGGACGCTCCGTTCCTGGCGGCGGTGCAGATCATCGTCTACACCGGCGCGGTCATGATGCTGTTCCTGTTCGTGCTCATGCTCGTGGGCGTGGACTCGTCGGACTCCCTCGTGGAGACGATCAGGGGACAGCGGTTCTGGGCCATCGTGGGCGGGCTCGGCTTCGCCGTCCTGCTCACGGCCGGGATCGGCAACGCGGTGGTCGGCTCCGCCAAGGGCCTGACCGCCGCCACGCAGGCGGGCAACGTGCCCTCCCTGGCCGAGCTGATCTTCACGCGCCACGTGTTCGCCTTCGAGGTCACCTCGGCGCTGCTGATCACCGCGGCGCTCGGCGCGATGGTGCTCGCGCACCGGGAGCGCGCCGAGGCCAAGCCGACCCAGAAGGACCTGTCCCGGCAGCGCTTCGTCGCCTTCGGCAGGACGGGCAAGAACCCGGCGCCGCTGCCCGGCCCCGGCACCTACGCCCGGCACAACGCCATCGACATGCCGGCGCTGCTGCCCGACGGGTCGGTCTCTCCGCTGTCGATCAACCGCTACATCGCCCGGTACGAGGAGTCCCAGGGCATCCTGTCTCCCGAGGTCGCCCGGGTGCTGGAGCAGGAGGAGGCCGCGCTGCACGCGAACGGCCACAGCACGCCCACCGTGGCCGAGGAGGCCAGGGACGGCGGCCCCGACACCGAGCCGATGCCCGACGACGGCGTCGGAGACAGTGTCGTGGCGGGCCGGGTCGTCCGCCCGCGCGGTGAGTCCCCGAGGGAGTCCCTGAGCGAGGAGGACGGCAAGTGACCACGCACTACCTGGTGCTCTCCGCGCTGCTGTTCGCCATCGGCGGCGTCGGCGTGCTCGTACGGCGCAACGCCATCGTGGTGTTCATGTGCGTCGAGCTCATGCTCAACGCCTGCAACCTGGCGTTCGTCACCTTCGCCCGGCAGAACGGCAACCTCGACGGCCAGCTCATCGCGTTCTTCGTGATGATCGTGGCCGCCGCCGAGGTGGTCATCGGCCTGGCCATCATCGTGACGATCTTCCGAACCCGCAGGTCCGCGTCGGTCGACGACGTCAGCCTGCTGAAGTACTAAGAGGTGGCCGTGGAACCCGCTGAGATCATCCAGCACTCCGGCGGAGCGATCGGAGCAGCCTGGCTCATGATCGCTCTGCCCCTGGTGGGAGCGGCGGTCCTCCTGCTTGGCGGCCGGAGGACCGACAAGTTCGGCCACCTGCTGGGCGTGCTCATGGCCGTCGCGTCCTTCGTGGTGGCGGCGCTGTCGTTCGCGCAGCTGCTCGGCTTCGCCCCCGGCGAGCGCCGCCGCGGGATCGAGCTGTACGACTTCATCCCGGGCCTCGCGAAGGTGGGCCTGCTGGTCGACCCGCTGTCGATCTCGTTCTGCCTGCTGATCACCTTCGTGGGCTCGCTGATCCACATCTACTCGATCGGCTACATGGCGCACGACCCGAACAGGCGGCGGTTCTTCGCCTACCTCAACCTGTTCGTCGCGGCCATGCTCCTGCTGGTGCTGGCCGACAACTACGTGGCCCTGTTCGTCGGCTGGGAGGGTGTCGGCCTCGCGTCCTACCTGCTGATCGGGTTCTGGCAGCACAAGCCCTCGGCGGCGACCGCGGCCAAGAAGGCGTTCATCGTCAACCGCGTCGGCGACTTCGGCCTGCTGATCGGCATTTTCACGATCTTCGCGACGTTCCACACGCTGGCCTTCAGCGACGTCCTCGGGAACGCCTCGAAGGCGTCCTCGGGCACGCTCACCGCGATCGGCCTGCTGCTGCTGGTCGGCGCCTGCGGCAAGTCGGCGCAGCTCCCGCTGCAGTCCTGGCTCCTCGACGCGATGGAGGGCCCGACCCCGGTCTCGGCCCTCATCCACGCGGCGACCATGGTCACCGCCGGCGTCTACCTGATCGTCCGGTCCGGCCCGATCTTCGAGGGCGCCGGGACCGCGCAGCTCGTGGTGACGATCGTCGGCGTCGCGACGCTGCTCGCCGGTGCGATCATCGGTACCGCCAAGGACGACATCAAGAAGGCGCTGGCCGGTTCGACGATGTCGCAGATCGGCTACATGGTGCTCGCCGCGGGCATCGGCCCGGTGGGCTACGCCTTCGCGATCGCCCACCTGATCACGCACGGCTTCTTCAAGGCCGACATGTTCCTCGGCGCGGGCTCGGTCATGCACGCCATGAACGACGAGGTCGACATGCGCAAGTACGGTGCGCTGCGCAAGGTCATGCCGGTCACGTTCGTGACGTTCCTCATCGGCTACCTGGCGATCATCGGGTTCCCGCTGCTGTCCGGTTACTTCACCAAGGACGGCATCATCGAGACCGCGATGGAGCACAACGCGATCCTCGGCTGGCTGGCCGTGCTCGGCGCGGGCATCACCGGCTTCTACATGTCGCGCCTGGTGTTCATGACGTTCTTCGGCGCCAAGCGCTGGGAGCCCACGGCCCACCCGCACGAGTCGCCCGCCGTCATGACCTGGCCGCTGATCATCCTGTCGATCGGCGCGATCGGGCTCGGTGCGTTCCTGGTGCTGGGCAACCGGTTCATGACCTTCCTCGCGCCGGCCGTCGGCGCGCCGGAGGAGATGCCGTCGTTCCACCCGTTCAGCCTCACCGGTCTGGTCACGCTCGCGCTCGTCGCGATCGGCGCGGCCTTCGCCTGGGTCAAGTACGGCAGGGCCGAGGTGCCCGCGGTGGCCCCGCGCGCCTCGTTCCTCACCACCTTCGCCCGTCGTGACCTGTACGGCGACGCCCTGAACGAGGCGCTGTTCATGCGCCCCGGCCAGTGGCTGACCCGCCTGGCCGTGTTCTTCGACAACCGCGGCGTCGACGGCCTCGTGAACGGCCTGGCCGCCGGCATCGGCGGTACGTCCGGGCGCCTGCGCAGGGTCCAGACCGGGTTCGTCCGCTCGTACGCGCTGTCGATATTCCTGGGCGCCGCCGTTCTGGCCGGTGCCTGGCTCGTCGTAGGGAACCTGTGATGCCCTGGCTTTCAACCCTGATGGGCGTGTCCGTACTCGGCGCGCTGGGCGTGACCCTTGTCCGCAACGACAAGCTCGCCAAGCAGTTCACCCTCGTGGTGTCGCTGATCGTGCTGGCGCTGACCGTCGCCATGGCGGTCCAGTTCAGCCCGAACGGCGACAAGTTCCAGTTCGCCGAGACGTACGACTGGATCCCCCAGTTCGGGGTCCACTACGGCGTCGCCGTGGACGGCATCGCCCTGGTGCTGATCCTGCTGTCGGTGATCCTCGTGCCGATCGTGGTGCTCGCCTCGTGGCACGACGCCGAGGCCGGCAAGCGCTCGGTCCGGACGTACTTCTCGCTGCTGCTCGTGCTCGAGGCCATGATGATCGGCGTCTTCGCGGCGACCGACGTCTTTCTCTTCTACGTCTTCTTCGAAGCCATGCTGATCCCGATGTACTTCATGATCGGGTCGTACGGAGGAGCGCAGCGGTCGTACGCGGCCGTGAAGTTCCTGCTGTACTCGCTGTTCGGCGGGCTTCTGATGCTGGTGGCGGTGATCGCGCTCTACACGATCGCCGGCAAGGGCACGTTCATGTTCTCCGACCTGGTCGGGACCATCCAGGACGTGACGACGCAGAAGTGGCTGTTCCTCGGCTTCTTCATCGCCTTCGCGATCAAGGCGCCGCTGTGGCCGTTCCACACCTGGCTGCCGGACGCCGCCGCACAGGCCCCGGCCGGTGCGGCCGTCCTGCTCGTCGGCGTGCTGGACAAGGTCGGCACGTACGGCATGCTGCGCTTCTGCCTTGAGCTCTTCCCTGACGCCGCGAAGTTCTTCACGCCGCTGGTCATCACGCTGTCGGTGATCGGCATCGTGTACGGCGCGATCGTGGCCATCGGGCAGACCGACATGAAGCGGCTCATCGCGTACACCTCGGTGTCGCACTTCGGCTTCATCGCGATGGGCGTGTTCGCGATGACCACCAGCGCGGGCTCGGGCGCGACGCTCTACATGGTCAATCACGGCTTCTCGACCGGCGCGCTGTTCCTGATCGCGGGCTTCCTCATCTACCGCAGGGGCTCGCACTTCATCGCCGACTACGGCGGCGTGCAGAAGGTGGCGCCGATCCTCGCCGGGACGTTCCTGGTGGCGGGTCTGTCCAGCCTCTCGCTGCCGGGTCTCAGCACGTTCGTCAGCGAGTTCATGGTGCTGACCGGCACCTACCAGCGGTACGTCGTCCCCGCGGTGATCGCCACGGTCGGCGTCATCCTCGCCGCGATCTACATCCTGTGGATGTATCAGCGGACGATGAACGGCCCGACGGCCGAGTCGGTCAAGTCGCTGCCCGACCTCAACGCCAGGGAGAAGTGGGTGGTGGCGCCGCTCGTCGCGCTGCTGCTGGTGTTCGGCTTCTATCCCAAGCCGCTGCTCGACGTGATCAACCCCGCCGTGAAGGACACGCTGTCGAGCGTCTCCGTCACGGACCCGAAGCCGGCCGTACCCGTTGCTCAGGAGGGCCAGTAGTGAACGGCACCATTCAGGCGCCGAGTATCGAGTACGCCCTGCTGGCGCCGATACTCGTCGTCTTCGGCGCGGCGATCGTCGGCGTGCTGGTGGAGGCATTCGCCCCGCGCTACCTGCGCTCGGCGATCCACCTGCCGCTCACGCTGCTGTCGCTGGCCGGCGCGTTCGCGCTGGCCGTCTGGCAGGCGATCAAGGGCGTGCCCACCAAGCCCGCCGCGATGGGCGCGGTGGCCGTGGACGGCCCGGCCCTGTTCATCTGGGGGACGATCCTGATCCTCGCCTTCGTGAGCGTGCTGCTCATCAAGGACGAGGAGCACTTCGTCGGCTCCGCGGCGGCGGTGCCCGGCTCGGCCGAGGAGGAGCAGTCGCTCGTCGAGCGGGCCGCGCACACCGAGGTCTATCCGCTGCTGCTGTTCGCGGTCGGCGGCATGCTGCTGTTCCCCGCGTCCAACGACCTGCTCGTGGCGTTCGTCGCCCTCGAGGTCATGTCGCTGCCGCTCTACCTGCTGTGCGGCCTGGCCAGGCGCCGCCGCCTGCTGTCGCAGGAGGCCGCGGTCAAGTACTTCCTGCTCGGCGCGTTCTCCTCGGCCTTCTTCCTGTACGGCACGGCCCTGCTGTACGGCTACGCAGGCTCGGTCGACCTCGCGAAGATCAACCAGGCGCTGGGCGCGGTCGGCGGCCAGGACACGCTGCTCTACATCGGCGCGGCCATGCTCGGCGTCGGCCTGCTGTTCAAGATCGGCGCCGCGCCGTTCCAGGCGTGGAAGCCGGATGTCTATCAGGGCGCGCCCACGCCCATCACCGCGCTGATGGCCTCGGGCACCCTGGTGGCCGCCTTCGGCGCGCTGCTGCGGGTGTTCTGGGTCGGTCTCGGCGGCCTCGACTGGGACTGGCGCCCGGTGCTCTACGGTGTGGCGATTCTCACGATGGTGGTCGGTGCGGTCCTCGCGATCACGCAGACCGACATCAAGCGGATGCTCGCCTACTCGTCGATCGCGCACGGCGGCTTCCTGCTCATCGGCGTCATCGCCACCGGCCACACCCAGGCGGAGAACACCTCGGCCCTGTCCGGATTGCTGTTCTACCTGGTCGCGTACGGCTTCACCACGGTGGGCGCGTTCGCCATCGTCACGATGGTGCGTGACGCGGGTGGCGAGGCGTGGCACCTGTCCCGCTGGGCCGGGCTCGGCAAGCGCTCGCCGCTGCTGGCCGGGACGTTCGCGTTCTTCCTGCTGGCCTTCGCCGGCATCCCGCTGACCAGCGGGTTCTTCGGGAAGTATGCGGTCTTCCAGGCCGCCGTCGCCAACGGCGCCACGCCGCTGGTCATCATCGGTGTGGTGGCCTCGGCCATCGCGGCGTTCTTCTACGTGCGTGTGATCGTGCTGATGTTCTTCAGCGACCCGGCCGCCGACGGTCCGTCCGTCGTGCTGCCCTCGCGGGGGACCGCGGCCGTCGTCGGCATCGCGGCATTGGCTACGGTAGTTCTCGGGGTTTACCCCCAGCCCGTGCTGGACCTCGCGCACACGGCTGCACAATCCCTGTTCGTACGATAGGAGATCTCCGTATGGCCGCGCCGCCCGTTGTGGACATTCCTCTTGTAGACGAGCGGCTGGCCGACGATCTCGCGGGCGGGCTCGCGGCGGTGGAGAAGCTGCTGCGCTCGTCTGTCGAGAGTGAGGACGCCTTCGTCACCCAGACGTCCAGGCACCTCATCGAGGCGGGCGGCAAGCGGTTCCGGGCGATGCTCGTGCTGCTGGCCGCCCAGTTCGGAAACCCGGACGCCCCGGGCATCGTGCCCGGGGCCGTCGTCATCGAGCTGACCCACCTGGCCACGCTCTACCACGACGACGTGATGGACGAGGCCCCGGTGCGCCGGGGCTCCCCGTCCGCCAACGCCCGGTGGGACAACACCGTGGCCATCCTCACCGGCGACTACCTGTTCGCCCAGGCGTCGGAGATCCTCGCCGACCTCGGCAGCGAGCTCATCCGGATCCAGGCGCGTACGTTCTCCCGCCTGGTGCGCGGCCAGATCCGCGAGACGATCGGGCCCGCCGAGGGCGGCGACGCGATCGCTCACTACATCAGCGTGCTGGCCGACAAGACCGGCTCTCTCATCGCCACCTCGGGCCGCTTCGGCGCCATGCTGGCCGGCGCCCCCGCCGACGTGGTCGAGCGCCTGACCGACGCCTGCGAGGCGATCGGCGTGGCCTGGCAGCTCGGCGACGACCTCATCGACGTGGCCGCGCCCACGGCCGACTCGGGCAAGACCCCCGGCACCGACCTGCGCGAGGGCGTCCACACGCTTCCCGTGCTGTACGCGCTGACCTCCGACGACCCCGCCGACGCCCGGCTGCGCACCCTGCTGTCGGGACCGGTGGCCGAGCAGGACGTCGAGGAGACGCTGACGCTGCTGCGGGCCCACCGGGCCATGGACCAGGCCCGCGAGGAGCTCACCCGCTGGATCGACCGGGCCAAGTCCGCCCTCGCCGGCCTGCCCGACATCCCCGCGCGTACGGCCCTGGTCGCCCTGTGCGACTACGTCGTCGAGCGCACGGGCTGACCGTCCTGTAGGAGATCATGGCCGGGTGAAGTTCACCCGGTGTGCGGTCGTGGTGTCGGCGGCCCTGTGCCTCCTGGCGGTGGCGGCCTGCGGCGGTATGCCACGCGCGGGCACGCCCGCCGCCGTCCCGGCCCCGGTGGGTTCGACACCCGCGAACTCCATCGTGGTGGACAAGGACCAGGTCCTCACGTGCGGGGAGGGCGAGGGCTCGGCGCAAGCCCTGTGCGACGCCATCGCCGCGGCGGCTTCGCCCAAGCCGGCTTCGCGCGCGTCGGCACGCTCGTCCCCGAAATCCTCCGTGGAACAGGATTTCAAGGCGGAGGTGCTGAAGAAGAAGGGGCAGCCGTCTTCGCTGCCCAACCCTGGCAGCGGCCCCGGCGATCCCCTGCTGCGTCAGGCCTTGCTCGTCAACTTCGAGGGGGCCGGCGAGCCGATCACCAGGCCGGGCGTGGTCGTCGCCCTGCCCGCCGCCGAGGGCCGAGCGGTGGAGTTCATCTCGCCGCCGAGGGCGGCCGAGCTGTTCCACGCGTCATCCGTCTGCACGCGGTGGAACGAGGGATCGTGGCGCGTCGTACTACGCGACTTCAACCGGCACGGCGTGCAGATCGCCGCGACGCGGCTGCGCGCGACGGTTGACGAGGCGTGGGAACGGTCGGCGGAGTTCTCAGAGACCATCGTCACCGGGCCCGCTCCGATGCTGAGCACTCTTGGGGACCCCGCCGCGATGGCCTCCTGCCGGAAATTCTCCAGCGCGTTCGGCCGCTCGATGAGCGTGCGGCCGATCCCCGTGCCGCCTCTTGGCACCCGGTCCTGGGCCTTCCGAGTCATGGAGGGGAAGTCGGTCACGCAGTGGGTCGAGGTGGTGCGGACGCCGCGTTACGTGCTGGAGGTGCGGATCCCGAACCAGTGGCCGAGGCCGCGCACCGACCCCGCCGTACTGCTGCCGCGCATCGCCGAGGCCGCGTACGCCAGGGCCGAGGCGGCGCTGACCTGACGCCTTCGTGACCGTGGCCGCCCTGCCCTGAGTGGGGGGCGGCCGAGCACGAGGCCCGAAGGGGCGCGCTGCCGGTGTCTACTGCTGGGTCGCGAGCCACTCGTCGAAGGTGGTCGGCGCGATGCGGGCGCTTTCCCGGGGCAGCAGCACGTCGCCGGCCATCGCCGTGCCGAAGATTCCCGACCAGGTCGGCACGAGCTTGACCGTCCGGCCGCGCGCCGCGAAGGTGCGCCGGGCCATGTCGACGAGGTCCTGCGGCTCGGGACCGGCCACGTCGGTGTAACGGCCCTGCGGCCTGCCCACCGCGATCTCCGCGAGGACGTCGGCCACGTCAGCGGGCGCGATCGGCTGCACCAGCAGCGGCGCGATGGTGGCGACGCCGTCCTGCTCGGCCCACCCCGCCACCATCGCGGCGAAGTCGAAGAACTGCGCGACCGGGACGATCGTCCACGGCACAGAACCGGCGGACACCAGGCGCTCCTGCTCCCGCTTGCCGGCGTAGTGGGCGTTGCCCTCCACCTTGTGGATTCCGATGATCGAGAGCAACACGTGGTGGCGGACGCCCGCCCGCTCCTCGGCGGCCAGCAGGTTCCTGGTGGTCGTGCCGAAGTAGGCCACCGACTCGTCCCGGTCGACCGCGTTTGAGCTGATCGCGTCCACGACCGCCTCGACGCCGTCCAGGGCCTTGTCGAGCCCCTCGCCCGTCATCAGGTCCACACCGAGAGAGCGGCTGACGGGGACGACGTCGTGCCCGTCCCGTTCGAGGGCGGCGACGGTGAGTTTCCCGATGTTCCCGGTGGCGCCGGCGACTGCGATGCGCATTGTCTTCTCCTTCGCTAGACGCCACGGATGCTATCTCGGACAAAATAGATCTGCAATGTCTCCAATACACTGGAGGGCATGAAGCTGCCTGCGAGCACCGAGTGGGTGTTGCACTGCGCCGCCACGCTGGCGCAGCTCGAGCCGGGAGCGACCGCGTCGGCGGCGCAGCTCGCGGAGTACTACGACGTCCCGGCGCCCTACCTGGCCAAGCAGTTGCAGGCGCTCGTCAGAGCCGGCGTGCTGGCCGCGATGACGGGCCCGCGGGGCGGATTCCGGCTCGCACGGGCGGCTCCCGACATCACGTTGCTGCAGATCGTCGAGGCGGTCGACGGCGCCTCCTCGCCGTACGAGTGCCGTGAGATCCGTCAGCAGGGACGGGGGGCCCTGCCTCCCGAGGACTGCCGGAGCATCTGCATCATCGCCGAGAAGATGTCCGAGGCGCACCGGGCGTGGCGCGGCAGCCTCGGAGGGGTCACGCTCGCCGACATCGTCGCCGGGCTGCCAGCATGGGCGCCTGCCCGCACCCGGTCACGCCTGTCGGCCACCCGGTGACGTCAGCGACCGGCGAGGAGTTCGACGACGGGGGCGAGGGCGTCGGCGAAAAAGCCGCTGACAGTGATGTAGGACAGGCCCAGCTCGTCGCGGCGGCGCAGCAGCGTGTCGGCCATCTCGCGAGGTGAGCCGCGCAAGATGGCGGCGGCCTGCGCCGACGTGCTCCTCAGCCCTTCGGGCACCCATGGGGGCGGCTCGTCGCCGATCTGGAGCAGGTTCATGCTCAGCTCGATGTCGTCGAACCTCGCCCCGGCCAGGTCCCGCAGCGTGCCGACGGGCCCGCGCAGGCCCTCCTCCGGCGTGTCGGCCTGTACGGCGAGCGCGACGATGTCCGCCTCCTCCGCGGCCAGCGTCAGCATGCGGGGACCGGCTCCCGCGATCATGATTGGCGGACCCTGGCGTTGCACGGTGTTCATGCTTCTGGCGAAGGCGTTGGTCCTGCTCCCGGCGAAGGCCTCCCGCACTTCGCCGATCACCGAACGGACCAGGGCGAGGCGTTCGCCCGCCGTGCCGTACGGCATGCCGAGCGCGAGGGCGTCCTCCTCGGCGGCGGGACGTCCGGCCCCCACGCCGACCTCCAGCCGTCCGCCGGACAGGAAGTCGAGCCCGGCGAGCTCGTGCGCGAGCAGGCGGGGGTTGCGGTAGGGCGCGGCCAGCACGAACGTGCCCACGCGGAGCGTCGTCGTGACGGTGGCCGCGGCGGTCATCGCGAGCAGCGGCGGCAGCGTCCCCAGCGTGTCGGGGACGAGCAGGGTCGAGTAGCCGAGGCCCTCGGCGTGGCGGGCCGTCTGCGTCCATGCGGCGGCGTCGGGGGCCAGACCGGCGACGATCCCGAAACGGAATTCCTTGCTCATGCCACCGATCCTCGCCGTTCCGGCCGGCCCCGTCGTCGTACCGCCGGAGGCGGGTCCCGTACTCCGGAAGGCGTATCAGACGGTTTCGAGCGCGGCCGCGCGCTCCAGCCGGGACGTACGGGCGGAGCGCGCGCTGTCCCAGGTGAAGACGCTCAGCGCGAGCCAGACGACCACGAACCCGGCCCACCGGCTGACGGGCATGGTCTCGTGGACGATCAGCACCCCGCACAGGAACTGCAACACCGGGGCGATGTACTGGAGCAGGCCGATGACCGTGAGCGGAACCCGCAGCGCGGAGGCCGTGAAGAGCATCAGTGGCACCGCGGTGATGAGACCGGACACCACCAGCAGCAACGCGTGGCCGAGACCGTGGTTGCCGAAGGTCCCGGTGCCGTTCGCCTGCAGGACGAGCAGGTAGCCCAGGGCCGGCACCAGCAGCACGAGCGTCTCGATGGTCAGGCTCTCCGCGCTGCCCACCCCCGCCGCCTTCTTGATCAGTCCGTACGTGCCGAAGCTGACGGCGAGCACGAGGGCGATCCACGGGAGGCGCCCGTAGCCGAGCGTCAGGATGAGGACCGCGAGAGTGCCCAGCCCCACGGCGATCCACTGCCACCGGCGCAGCCGCTCCCGGAAGATCAGCACTCCGAACAGCACACTGACCAGGGGATTGATGAAGTAGCCGAGCGCGCCTTCCACAACGTGGCCGGCGTTGACGGCGTAGATGTAGACGCCCCAGTTGACCGAGACCGTGACGGCCGCGAGGGCGAGGAGGATCAGCTGCCGGCGCGTTATCGCGCGGATCCACGACCAGTGGCGGCGTACGGCGAGGACCGTGATGACCACGACCAGCGACCAGACCATTCGGTGGGCGAGGATTTCCACGGCGCCGGACGGCTTGAGCAGAGGCCAGTAGAGAGGGAACAGACCCCACATTGTGTAGGCGGCGACGCCGTACAGGACACCGCGGCGCGTATCAGGCATGAACCCCATCTTCGCTGCTTACCTGGATTCAGCACAAATAAGGGTCTCTATGTCTGAGATTTAGAGACGCTTACGTGGGGAACAAGGTCGCCTGGTGTCTGGTTGGGGATGGCAGAGCGGAAGGAAGGGTAAGTGATGGGCTGGCTCTTCGGCACAGACAAGACGACGATGGTGGACCCCGCGGAGGCGCTGCCGGGCCGGGTCGAGGTCATGCCGGTGGCCACTCGCCACCAGGTCCTCGGCGCGCCGCTGGCTCCGCCGTACCCCGAGGGCACGGAGATCGCCGAATTCGGGCTGGGCTGTTTCTGGGGCGCCGAGCGCAAGTTCTGGCAGACCCCCGGGGTCGTCTCGACCGCAGTGGGCTACGCGGGCGGCTATACGGCGAACCCGACGTACGAGGAGGTCTGCACGGGGCGGACCGGGCATACCGAGGTCGTCCGGGTGATCTTCGACCCGGCGGAGGTGTCGTACGAGGAACTCCTGAAGGTGTTCTGGGAGGCCCATGACCCCACGCAGGGCATGCGCCAGGGCAACGACGTCGGCACGCAGTATCGGTCGGCCGTCTACACCCACGGCCCGGAGCAGGCCAAGGCGGCCGCGACGTCCCGGGACGCGTACCAGGAGGTGCTCACCAAGGCCGGGTACGGCGAGATCACCACCGAGATCGCCCCCGCCGGCGAGTTCTACTTCGCCGAGGATTATCACCAGCAGTACCTTTTCCGCAACATTAACGGGTACTGCGGGATCGGAGGCACGGGCGTGGCGTGTCCGATCGGCCTAACTACTGGTGAGGCCTGACCTGCGGTAACTGACTGATCCTGGCCCTTGGTCGCCCGGCTAGCCCGGTGCCGATCGAGGGCCAGAGTCGTTTTCGGCGAGAACCTTCACTACAAGGTCAAGGCGAGCCGCCTGCGGCGGCTCGCGCCGCGCAGGGCGGCCAGCGGGCCGGGCGTGCGGCTCTCCGGCCGGTCCCGGCCCGCGCCGCCCCTCGCGGGACCAGACCATGGGGCGCTGAAGTGCGATGTCAGCACGACCAGCAAGACGGTCGATATCGCCAGGAGGCGCTCACCCGAGGGAAGAGCCGCAGGATCAGCCCCCCTACCGGAGAGAGCGGGGATGGCATTTCTCTCCTTGCCATCGCCTCAGGGGGATGCCGCACCGGTCCTGTGGTCAAGTCCTTCCGTGCGAGGAGGCTAATCAGAAAGCGGGAAGGCTGCTGATCACGTATAGAGAGCTCGGCATTGAGACCTGCTCTAGAAAGGCGGATCATCCGGAAAGGAATTTTCGCCGAAGCTTGGACTCTTTGGCTTTGGCTTGATATTAACCCGAACAAAAGAGCCATCCGATAAGCGGAGCGTCAACTCGGGGCTTGCGGGCGCGTTCATAGCGTTGGAGATGTAGTAGCGGTCTCCGGAAGATAGGGCGCCGGGACCTTTCCGAAATAGCAGTGTTACCATGGCTACGTTCTGCGTATTTGCCGGTTCGGTTACATGGTAGTCAATGACGTATCCTTCCCTGAGGAGCTTTGCGATATCATCACCCAGTTGATTCATGTTGAGCTCCGTACGGTTTTCCGGAGAGGGCATAGTGTGAACTCCCGCTGACCCCGTGGCTGATGATTTAACTATGACAAGTGGTGCATATCGTGGAAGTAGCGTCTTCTCGCCATCTTGGAAGGCGACTTTGATTTTTCTCTTCTCGCCGGCCCCACTCGTCCAGATGACCTCGCCGGGCCCAAAGTTGGCGTGTACTACCTGGTCACCTTCGTTGAGCTGCTCTACTTCCCTGAGGGACATACGAGGAGCGACGGATCTACTTCTGAACCACTCGGTTATCTCTTTCTGAGCAGCCTCAATTTGTTCCTCGTCTGCAAACTGCTCTAACGAATCGACAAGGTCGGTAAGAGCAATACGATCCTCGTCGCTTAGGGAGCCGTCGCCTCTTGCGTGGTTGATCACCTCCTTGAAGTTGGTGAGGATCTTTTGGGCTCTGTCATTCGTCCATTCGTTCTCGATGGCATCCGTGAGAGTGCCAAGCACGAATGAAAGAGCATCACGAGGCAAGACCTCTATCGGGTTGTCGCCTTGCTGAAAAGCCCGCATGCTCCCGGTTGCCCATCCGAGAACGGGCTCAAGGCGCTCCCAAGTTGAATCATTGGGTTCGACGGTTCCGGTCTCAATATTTCTGACTGTCCCGCGCGAAATTCCTGCCAGGCTGGCCAAGCCAGCTTGAGTCAGTGCTAGAGACTTGCGCCGTTCAGCCACTAAGTCGCCGATAATCCGCTTATCCGACATTCGATCCCCCTCCTGATCAATAGGATGCTCGGCACTTCAAGCGTCTCAGAGCTATCCCAGTGCAGTCTTGCTCATCTGGCTATGTGCAGGCAAGGCGACCAAATAAAGGATCTTGACCATGACCCGCCTCCAGGGCTTGGCCAACGACGTGGTCAAGATGTGGCAGAGGTTGCGCATAGAGGGACAGGGGTGGGACACTCGTTGTCGATCGGGGGAAGCCGTGACGCGGTCGACGGCTCCTGTCGAGTGCGGATCGCGGCGGGATCTTGAGGGCTCGCGACTTCAACGCATCGGCAGGGCTGGTGGCTGGCAGCAAAAGGCGCCCAGGTGCAGGAACACCCGGACGCCGGAGGACTATCCCGATCAACGCAGCAGTCGATAGATAGGAGTAGCCCTTGAGTGAGGAGAATAGCGGGCGGTTCGAGGAGCCGTCCACGAACCCCCAGGTTGGGAGCTCGTGGCACGCGACCCTTCCCTCGGCTTCGACGTCCCGGGGCGGTGATGCTGTCGCGTCCGAAATCGAGGTCGTGCGGCGCTACCTCGCGGCCCTGGAGCGCGAGCAGGTCCTCAGCAACGAGTTGGAGTCCGCCAAGCCGAAGGCCGACATGTGGGAAGCCTGCGCCGATGCCGAAGGTCTTGTCGGCATGACGGAACTGGCCGACATCCTGCACGTGGACGTCCGGCGGCTCACCTCCTGGCTCGTGGAGGAGAAGCTGTTTCGGAAGTACCCCTCCCGGAACGGGAGCCGTCGGCACCTCCCGCGTAAGAGTGCGCAGGACGCGGGGTACTTCGTGGTGAAGATCGAGAGCAAGAACGGTTGGACGTTCTCAGTCGCTTACGCCACGCCTAGTGGCGCGCAGCTGGTGATCGACCGTTGGCGCCGATCGGCGGCCTGAGTCTGATCGACACGCGGCCCCGTTCCCGGTGGACGGGGCCGCTTCACGTTCTGCGGGCGGGTAACGCGCTGCGTTCCGCCCCCGCTGCTCGATTGTTCGTGGCCCTTGGTCGGTGTCAACGCCGTCTGTGCGGGTTGGGTGTCGGGTTGCGGTGTACGTCGTTGGTGGACGGACACGCGAAGACGGCACTGACACCTCGGTCGGGCCACTGATGTCGGCAGCTATCGGGGGCGGGGGAGGAGTGGCGCGGGTAAACGCGAGTGCGGCCCCGCCCGAGTGAGCCGAGCCGCGTGAGGGCTGGACCGTCTATCGCATCTCGCCGAGCAGCAGGGCATGCCACACCCTGCGCGCCTCCTCGATCGACCAGCGGTGTGTCTCCGTGACCGTTGGTATGGGTTCGGTCTGGGTGGTCTTGCGGATGAACGCTTGCCCACCGGCCTGGAGTAGTTCGTAGACGACGGCCCGGCAGCCGCACGTCCACGCGAGCGCTCGCACCCGCCGGACCCCTTCGAACGGCTCATGCCAGACGAGTTTCACGTGATCTTTTTGGCGCATCTCCCAGTGCGGACTCAGGCACTCGTCCAGGTGCGGGATGGAGGCCGCCATCAGTACTGCCGCCTTACCGTGTCCCGCCGTTGGCCCAGCCGGCGATCCAGCGGACGGCGGACTGTGGGTGGTCGACCGTGGACAGCGGAACGACGGTCCCGGACTTCGGTAGCTTGATCAGGAAACGGCGTGGCTTGTTCTCCAAGTCGATGGTGACCG
Source organism: Microbispora rosea (assembly GCF_044460045.1). NCBI lineage: Bacteria > Bacillati > Actinomycetota > Actinomycetes > Streptosporangiales > Streptosporangiaceae > Microbispora > Microbispora rosea. The sequence goes on from NZ_JBITJO010000001.1 coordinate 1,179,117, forward strand.
TCGCGACCTGCCCGCCGAAGTCGTAGACGTCCAGCTCCGAGCCCGCCTTCTCCTGCACCGGGAACCCGGTCATCCGCAGGGTGATGTGGCTGATGAAGCGCGTCTGGACCCCTTGTGATCGGAGCAGGTCGCCGAGCGCGGCCAGGATGCCCGCCTGTTGGTTGGCGGTTCGGGTGCCGTTCGTGATCTGGCGCATGTCTCTCCCGTCTGTCTCGCTGACGGGTTGAGCGTACGCCAACCTTCCTACTCGTACCTAGTCCTTCTCGTAGGTACCTCTAGGTACCTGTGGTAACGACATGGAACGCTTTCGTTCCTACTCTTGAGCCCGTGATCGAGTTCCGGCCTGACCAGCTCAAATGGGAAGCCGTCCTCGAAGAGATACGACGGCGTATCCGGACGGGCGAATACCAGGTGGGTCACCCCATCCCTGGTGAACCCCGCATGGCCGAGGAGTTCGGCATCGCCAAGGGCACCGCACGCCGCGTCATTAACGAACTGCTCAAAGCAGGAGACGTCTACACCGTGCTCGGCAAGGGAACCTTCGTCGCCGACCCCGAGACCGGCGGCCCGCCCAGGAGAGACACCGAAGACGAGTGAAGGCCCCCGAACGGATCGGGGGCCTTCTGCCTTCTATCGGTTGTCAGCGAGACGATGGAAGGCGCACCAAGCGTAGAGCCCACGGGCCGAGGGCAGTAGCGTTCCGCCGTGGCGCCGCCGGCCCAACCGCTTCGCGGCCCTTCGGGTGCCTACGGCATTGCGCCGGCCGCGCCACTCCCGCCTCACATCCGGCAAGGTCAGGCAGACTCTCCCCGTTCACGGGCGATCCGGCGCGCGGTGGCGACGCGTTGCCGGATCATCTCGGCCCACAGGTGTTCGCCGTGCCGGTACCCGCTCCCGGCGAAGCACCACTCACCGACCGTCACCGTCTCCCGTTCGGCAGGATCAGGCAGGCCCCGCCGTTCTCGCGCCCGCTCGGCCTGGTGATCGGCCCGCACCTGACGCAGCGCGCCGAGCGTGGTCGAGTAGTGGCGGCTCTTGGTTGAGAAGTGGCCCCGGTAACCGAGCATGTGCGCCCACCGCCGCAACGGGATCAGCCGGTAGGCCGGATCGTTGCCGAGCGCGAAGCAGGTGTAGATCATGCGCCGGGCATGCTCCGTGACGTGGAGCCGCGCGACGTCGGCGACCTCGCGGATGGGCACGTCCACGGTCCCGGCTGACTCGGCTCCTTTGGTCGCGTACTTGGCGATGTAGGCCGCCACCCGCTGGTCAGCGAGCCCTTCCAATCCCGTTGCGACGTAGATGGGATCCACATCGAGTTGCGTCCCCCACTGGCCGACGAACGATGGGTCATCGTCCGGTACGGGAACCGAGACCGCAGCCGCGGTTTCCCGAATCGCCTCCTGGAGCACGGGCACGGTCGCCCAGTCCGGCGGACGGTCCGACGGACCATCCGGGCCGTCGAGGCGGATCACCGCGTGGAAGTGGACCAGGCCCCGCGCCTGGTACTCGGCCACCTTGGCGTACGACAGTCGCAGCCGTCGCCGCAGCTGGGCCCGCGTGATGCCGAGGTGCCGGGCGAAGGTGGTCGGTAGCGCCTGGGTGAAGCGCCGCCACAGCTCACCGGCATGCGCGTTCCACAGCACCGCGCCCCGGTAGTCGTAGCAGTCCACGCAGACCGGCTGTCCGACCTGGGGGTCATCGTCGGCATGGCGGACCCCGCAGCCTTCCGGCCTGCCGTGCTCGCACACCGGGTTGTCCCGCCGTGGACGGCACGGCAGCACCTTGTCACCCTTCTGCCGACGAGCATGGACCGCGCCGAACGAGGGGGCCGTGAACGTGGCGAACACGCGGGGATGGGCACTGACGTCCTCGGGCACGCCCTTGCCGCCGCGCAGGCCGGACAGGATCAAGTGATAGGTGTCGTCCCGGTAGACCTCCGAGCAGGCCGGACACCGCGACGCGCGCCGGTTGCCGCACGCGCTCAGCAGGTAGCCGGTCGGCTCGTCGGCCGTCCGGTAGACGTCCAGCACCTCCAACCCGGCATCGAAGGTGATCCGGTGACCTTGCAGCCGGATCGGCTGGGCACAGCCACCCGTGGCGCGCACCATCTCCTGCCACCGGGCGAAGTCCGGCATGGAGGCGCGCTGGGCAGCGGCGAGGACATCGGGGGAGAGGGGAGGGAGTTCGCTCACGCGGCATCCCTCCCGCTCTCCTCGTCGGTAGGTTCGGCGCGGCCAGGTTCGTCGGCCAGAACGGCACCGAGAACCGTGGCCACTCGGTGCCACTTGTCGGCAGACCAACGAGGAGACTCGGCGGCTTTGCGTCTGCCCCACTCCTGGGCAGACATGGGGGTCGGTGTGGTCAGGTGGGCTCCTTTCCTCGCGGGTGGAGCCACCGCCGCGCATGCGGAACAGACGCCGCGCACCGTGAGCCAGCAGCCGAAAGGCCGAACACGGGCACGTCAGCGAGAGAACCTGGGAGTGTGCGACCAGAAAGTGAAATGGCGTGACGCCTGCCGCTGGGCCGGGTCCCTCCAGCGGTACGGCGTTAGTTGTTTTGTTTGCCGCCCGGATCTCATGCACGCCGGAAAATGGGTCGCGTAGCTTCTCGCCTGTGTCATTCCGTCAGGGAGACGGTGACTTCTTACAGTTCTGTTCTACCCCAGTAGAACGCGTATGCGTACTGGTCAGTTCCGAAGCCGGAATTGGAATGACGTCTTTGACGGTGTCCCAGGGCGTCCGCTGGCGTCCAGTGGCGTCCGTAGACGTCCGGCTGCTGTGGGAGGACGGTGAGCGAGTTGTCGCCTGCGAGTAAGGCCGGAGGAGCTACCGCCGATCGCAAGACGTCCTGGACGTCCTGGACGTCCTGGACGTCCTGGGTGTTCTCGCGTTCTCAGTCCTCACGCCAGACCAGTTCAAGAAGGTCGGGATCGAAGCGCCTACGCCCCTTACCGCTCGGGTAGATGATCACCGCATGCAGCGCCTCCCGAATGTAGGACCGCTTCAACGAGAGCGGTAGACCGCCCTCACTCTCCGACAGGAACCACCGCCGCCGTATCTCGGCCACGTCGGTAGCGGAGCGGGCCTGTCGTCGTTGAGCCGTCGCCGTGAAGCTCTGAGCGTCGGCGCGAAGGCGGGAAATGCGCTTCTCTAGGTCAGGAGCCGCCGTGAAGAACAATTCATTGCTGATTTTTCCAGCCGTCCATTGGCTGCGTAGCTCTTCGAGTCGGGCCTTGGCGTCTTCGTAATCCTGTTGGCCAGGCCATTCGGTAGGACCTGTAGAAGAGGCCAACTGCACCTCTTCGAGTTTCGCGAGGACCGCTTCCGAGACGTAGAGGTCAACCATGTCCCCACGTCTGCCGAGACCGCCACAGCCACCCACCGTCTTGGCGGGACAGATGTAGATGTGCTGCACGCAGTGCTTCTGGTGCGTGACCCGGAGGGACGCGTTGCACAGAGCGCCGTCTGGTTGGGTCCGGCCACACCGGAGGAACCCGGTAAGCAGGTGGCGGGGCTCCTTGAAGTCTCGCGGAAGGATCGGGCCGAGTCGGCCGTCCCGGTAGACGAAGTGACCCTTGCGCGCATCGAAGATGGACTTGACCGCCATCCACTGTTCCGGCGTCACGATCGGCTCCCACTGCCCGACCACCGGGTTGCCCTCGGAGTCCCGTATCAACTCGCCATTCATCTCGCGCCAGCCGCAAACCCGAGGGTTGGTAACCGTGATCTTCAGGGAGCGGGGAGTCCAGAGGTTGCCCAGGGAGGTCTTCACGTCATCCCGCTGCCACTGGTTCACGATGGAGTTGAGCGATCGGCCGGCGACGAGGTCGAGGATCGCCTGACGTACGAGAGGCGCCTCTTGCGGATCGAGGGTCAAGCGATCGGGCAACCAGCCGAAGGGACGCGTGCCTCCAACGGGTAGTCCCTGCTCGGCGCGTGCCCGGTGGGAGCGGCGCATGCGGCGCTGCATCTTCCGCACCTCCATCTTGGAGATGACCGCGCCGAACAGGCCCATGCTTTCGGTGTCTTCGCTGTAGAGATCCTTCTGACCCCGCGCATCCGCGAAGACGCGGCCGTCCTGGTAGGTGATCGCTTCCACGAAGCGTTCGTAGTCACCCGGACGTCGAGCGAGGCGATCCTCAGCCACGATGACGACGCCTCGCACCTCCGCGCCGTCCGGAAGCTCGCCCGAGCGGAGCACCTTCAACATGGCCTCGAACTCGTCGCGGACGACATCGGCCTTCGCGGCTGACTTGTCGTTGTCCGTGAACTCATGGACGACGGTCCAGCCGTACCGGGCCGCGGTCTCCCGGTTGAGCTTGTGCTGGTCCTGGACTCCGTGCTCGTCCCGCTTGGTGTCGGCGGAGATACGAGCGTAGGAGACGACGGGAATGGGGGGCGTGTGCGTTGCCAAGGCGACCTCCGCAGCAATTATTGCCCGAGCCTCAGGACTGCCGCCAGCGGTTTCCATCCGAAATTCATCCCGCTATGGATATTTTGGGCAGGTATGACGTATAAGGGACCGCATAAATCAGGCCGTTACCGTGTCCGAAATGCGTGGAATCGAATCGCAGTGTATGGCTGCCGATGTAGTGTGGATGAGTGAACCTTCAAGCCCAGATAGAACTAATAACGGTTCCTCAGGATTTCACGCGTCTCTGTAACACTGTCCTTCGAGCTGAGTACGGAGATGATTTTCTTCCAATTGATGACGATAGGCCGGATAGAGGAAATGACGGCTACCTCAAGTCTGAGAAACGGATATTTGCGGCCCACTGTTTTAAGCGGATCCAAAATCGCGGTCTAGATAGTGAAATATATGCCAAGATGAGCAGTGATCTGAAAAAGGCTATCGCCCTCAAAGGTGATGGGGATTGGGAGATTCGTCACTGGACGTTTCTTTCAAACTATCCGATACCGGAAGCCATCGCTTCCCGCATATTGAAGGCGGGGCGTGATGCTGATATTGAAGTTAGCTGGCGAGGGCCGGATTACTTTGCTGGAGTGCTGCAGCGCTTCAAGAGTGTTAGAGAGCTCTTCCCGAATCTTCTTGCGAATGACATCATGTGGAAGCTTGAGGAGATAACTGAGCAAATAGAATCTCTTAGAGTAGATCAAAGGGATCCAGTAGTTACTTGGGTCCCGCGAAATCCCGAAGAGCAGCAGCTGTTGATTTCGCAAGCTCCGCCAGCCTGGGAGTACCTCCTCTTTGCTGGGTCACTCCTGCAGGGGAAAGAGCGACTCGAGGGAAAATGGCGCGACTTTCAGATGGGATATGGGCGGCGCAACGGCGTATATCTCGACGATAAGTCTGCAGTAGCTCGCCTCGGCGGCGTCTTTGGTGACGCCCTTGTTGTCGGTAACGGGATCAAGCCTATCTTCGATGAAAGAGCTCAGGAGGAGGCTTTCGGTCCTCCTGGAGTCCCTGGGGATCCCGGGAAGATTGTCCACTTTGCCGGGCGGATAATCTCCACTTATGAAGATCTTCTAGATTGGGCAAGTGATATTCGCGGCACTGTATATCCAGAGGAGATGCGCCATGCCGCGGAGCTTGCTGCCCGGGTGGCGGATAGGCTGGCTAGAGATATACGGGATTTTGTTGATCGGGTAGTGGAAGAGTACGGCAGGATACCGCAGTGGTTGGAGAAGCCAAATAGGGGCAGGCTAGAAATAAATTTGACCCTGGAGCTTTCTGTGGACGATGCGGCGATTGAAGCTTGCATGAAGGAGTACAAGAGGGCGTGTAGAAGGATGAGGATCTAAGCCTCCCTTCCCCCTGGGAGCATCGATGCGCCATCCTTGGGTAGGGAGTTGGTGCCTGCTTCGGAACGAGACCTCCGCACAGGCTCAACCCCGCGCGGAGCTCCCACTAGCCCCCGTAACCTCGACTCCTGTGCAGGCCCTCTGACCAGCTATGTAGGAAGTTAGCGCGGGGTGCTGGAATCAACTCCGTATCGTGAGGGAGCGCGCCCGCGATCTGCGGCCGCTGCTTCCGCGTCTACGCCGGCGCGAGGGCCGGACCTACGTCGCCCGCCTGCTCCGAATCGCCGACCTGGTCCTCCTCGGCTGACTGGGGGACGCTGATATGGCCTTGTTGGCCACCGCTCGCTTTCCAGCTGGGCAGGGAATCGTGCCTGGCTGGTGGTCCTCTCTTTTCGTACCTTCCGGGTGATGTCTCCATCAACCCAGGCGAGGGGATGTATGACGGAGCAAGGGAGTGCGAAGGGCCCGATACTGGGCCGGACTAGACATGCCGCAGAGGCGGCCCGAGATGCCTCTCATGAAACGCGGACGGCGGCCGAGGAAATCAAGCGTCAGGTCACCGAGGTGCAGAAGGCGATCGCGCGGATAGAGGGGGCGCTGAGGAGGGTCGAGGAGACTCTCGGTGAGCACCATGCCCCCGCACGAGAAGTGACCGCGGAGGAAGAGGTGGGGCGGCTGCTCCTCGCCTACGTAGAGCAAGGCCACAAAAAGGGCAGCTGGAACAACATCTGGATCAGCAAGATCTACGAACGGCGACCGGATGCGGTGGAGGCAAACCTCCGAGGTGCCATCTACCTGGCGGAGAAGATCCTCTCCTTGGAGTCGCCGGAGAGTGACCACATCGGCAGAGATGCCCGCGCGATCTTTGAGAAGGTGGCCGAGCGAGCAGCCGATGACGAACTGCCAGAGAACGTCACTCCTCTGGATACGCACCAGCGGGCGCGAGGAATGTAGCCCTACGCCGCCCCGGGCGCCTGGCGGTCTCAGCCGACAGACGCCGCCACGTCGGAGGAGCAGCAAGAGATCACCGACACGTGGCAGGACCGGCAGGGCGCGAGGGTCTTGCGTCGCCGACTCACCATGAGCCGCGCCCACGCGGGCTGTGGTGGTCCCTATGAGGTGAGATCTGCAGCAGGCGGTCGAGCTTTGGGCTGACTTCCGGTCCAACCCGCGCTGGCCGAGACCTATTGCCTCAAGTGAAGCGCTACCACCAGCAATACCTCTTTAAGGTGCCGAACGGCTACTGCGGCATCGGCGGCACCGGCGTCGCGTGTCCGATAGGCCTGACCACCGGTGAGGCCTGACCTGCGGTAACTAACTGATCCTGGCCCTTGGTCGCCCGGCTAGCCCGGTGCCGATCGAGGGCCGGAGCCGTACTCGGCGAGGACCGCCGGCACCTCACAGCCCCGCGACAACTCGGTAACCACCTCATGGAGCGTGGGCATCCAGGCTCCATGGCCGCACACCACTGGCCGACCTGGAAGACGCCCACGTAGCCGCCGCCGTCACCGCCGTCCGTCTCCTCGATGAACCCGTATGTCTTGTCGTCGAGTCCGAGAACTGACGGTCCGGGCGTGTGATTCAGATCTGTCGCTGTCGCCTGATAAAAGAAGAGGCCACAGGTCCAGGTCCTGGTAGCCCCACTCAGAGAATGATCACCGATTGAACCATGCCGCCGACGGGCGCAGGTGACTGTAGAAGGAGTTTTGATGGTGCGGACTACGCCGCCGCGTCCGGTTGACATCGCTTCCATATTCCCTGAGCTGGCTCCGCTGGCCAGGCAGGCGATCCGGCTGCATCCGCGCCCAGGCATACCGACGCCTTACGAGAGTTCCATTGGTGGCCCGCTGCTCTGGCCGGCGGATGAGGAGTGGCCGGTGTGCGCGGAAGTGCACGATGATTGGCAGCTGCCGGTGTCGCTGGACGACGTGCGTAGGCGTCGTGCCCTGCTGGAAGCAGCATGGCTTCGTCCCCGTGGCCCTAAGGAGAACCTTCTCTCCCCAGAGGAGCGGGCCCTACTGGACACATTGGAAGCAGGCCACCCCTGGCACGGCGAGCCGAATGCCCTGCTGCCCGTCGCACAGCTCTATCTGCGCGACATCCCTGGGCTGACTGGCCCCGATGGTGCAGATCTGCTCCAGGTGTTGTGGTGTCCCCTCGATCACGAAAGCGGACTGCCTGCGGCCCGCCTGGTGTGGCGGGACACCGCGAGCGTCGTCGATCCTCTGGTCAGTCCGCCCGAGCCGGCCGATGTCGATCCCTACGGCAACTATGTCCCCGAACCCTGCGTCCTTCACCCGGAGGCCGTCATGGAGTATCCGGCTCCGCATGAGTTGCCGGAAGAGTTGGCGGGCCGTCTCGTTGCCTGGGGCCCCGCGGAATGGGCCAAAAGCCACCCGGAGGATGAAGATGAGAGTGGCGGCGCTTACTACCAGTATGAGCTGTCCGTCGCCCCCGGATGGAAGGTCGGTGGGTGGGGGCCATGGAGCTTCTGCGACCCGTGCCCCATGCTCTGTGCCACCTGCAAGACCGAATGCCGGCCACTGCTGACCGTCAGCTCCGGTGAATGGGACGGCGGGAGCGGAAGCTGGATTCCCCTCGAAGACCGCGTACCGCCGGGACCAGCCGGCCTCCGCAGGCCTTCCGACCCTCCGATGGTCTCCATCGGCCGCGGCTACAACATGCAGATCTACATCTGTCCGGAGTCCTTCGACCACCCTCATCTGGAGAATATGCAGTGAGTTCTTTCGGCCTGCCCGCCGCCAGGTGAGAAGCGATGGCAACCAACGGAAGCGTTCTTGTAGCTCGAAGGCGTCGTGTCAGCCTGTCCCCATGCCGGCACGCGATGGCGTCCACTGTGTCTGCCTGGTCTCGCCTCCGGCACGTGCGGAGTCCGGTCTGCCGCGAGGGCATGATCCTTGTCGGTCTTGTTGGAAGCGGCGACCAGCGGTCCTGTGTCACAAAGGATCACCCTGTTGCCGCTCCGCCGGCTTCCTATGGTGGGGGTACGTGAGGTACCGTCCTCGACCAGACCTGGACATCCGATCCACTGTCGTGCGCGGAGCAAGATCTATTGCCTGAGGTGAACTGCTACCACCAGCAATACCTTTTCAAGGTGCCCAACGGCTACTGCGGCATCGGCGGCACCGGTGTCAACGCAGGTGACCCTTCGGCCTGGTGCCCGACTGGGCTGACGGCCTCTTCGGAGGAGTAGCCGGGATTGCTGGGACCTCCGGGTGGCGGTTTAGGCCTGCTCGGAGGTCTCGTTCTTGTCCTGGGCCACGAAGGAGCCCATGCCCGGGGTGGTGACGATGAGGCCGTCTTCGCGGAGCTTGGCGGTCACCTTGCGGATGGTCACGCGGGCGACGCCGAATTCGCCTTCCATCTGGACCTCGGAGATGAGGTAGCGGGGCGGGTACTCGCCCGACTCGATACGTGCGCGTACGACCTCGTAGATCTGCACCCACTTGGGTCGCGTCGGGTCGTAGTCGATCACTCGGCAACTGTAGGTAGTAGCTCCAGGAGAGGCATAGAAGCTCATAGCTATAGACAGGTATATTTAGGCTCTGTAGCCTGCGGTGCATGACGGAGCTTGAGGACCTGGTAGCGGGTTTCCCCGGCTGGTCGATCTGGCGCAGCCGAGCAGATGACAGGCCGGGAGACTGGTACGCGACGCGACGGGGCCATCGGCTTACCCAGGCCGAGCTAGTGGCCGGCGCTTGCATGACGGTAGCCGCTGAGACTCTGGACGAGCTGCGGCGCGCGCTGGACGAACAGATCGTCCGGTCGGCGGCGCGATGACGGCGGTGCAGGGAGGGCCGCGTCGGCTGGCACGCGATCTGGTGGGGTTCCCAGAGTGGGACTGTCCGGGAATCGCGGTCCATCCGGGCATCGCGCTACGGAGCCGGAAACGGCTGGAGTGGCAGGACCAGCCTCGCGGCCCTTACCGAGTCGTCGACCACACCTGTTGCTGTCAGGCGGTTGTATACGAGCTGATCTGTGTCGGCGGCATCTACCAGGTTCACAAGGTTATCCAGTCTGACCCGCCCGAGCACACATACACCGGCGGTTGGAGAGGCGACGAAGCCCGCTACTGGTGGATGCGGATTCTGATGGGCTCAGCCCGTTGACGCCTGACTTCTGTCTCGGAAAGGCAAGAGCCTCGTAGGCCAGGAGGGAAGCTGCTCGGGCGGCGCAGGTGAGGTGTTACCGCGTGAGGCGTTACTGCTGTACAGCAACCTCGCCCGATGGCGCACCCTCGTAATCCGGTGCCAAGTGGACCCGGACCGGAGGGCCGCCAGGCCCGAGGACCGGAAGCCGCGCGGCAGATCTTTGAAGCACCCGCATTAGGAAAGCGGTGATCCTTGAACTTGAGCTATGGCGTTGATCTGCCTAAACGCCTTGGCAAGCCCTCGTACCCTGCTTGATCATTTTTCGCGTATAGTTCGCGCCTGTCCACCATCCAGCAGCCCAGTCCGTGCGCCGGTGGGAGATCGCTGGTGGGACGTCTCATTGTTGTCGGCTTTGACGCGTCATCGGACAGGGCGGTCACCCGTCGGGAGTGATGGGGAAGGGTCCTGGCGCGGTCGGGGTGGTTGGCGGGAGTGATCTGCACCGCCTGGCGCCCCCGTTGGATCGCCTCGTCCAGGTCCGCCATCACCCCGGTGTGCTCGAACCGGACCCGCAGTGCGTTCCCCAGGTTGGACAGGCGTCCGGCGCGGTCCGTGGTCGCGGACCCTGGCGAAGAATAGCTCCGATGAGGCTGGCCAACCCGATCCAACGCGATCAACCAGTCAACCGCTTGCGCACCCAATCCACGCTCTTCTGCGAACTCGGCGGCCCAGACACCAAAGGCGTGGTTCAAGTCCACCAGGGTCTTGTCCAGACCGAAGAGCGTAAGCCGCCCGCACAGGCGCGATCGTAGGACAGCACCGCTTCTCCAACTACGCCGCTCCCGACCGGACAGCGTATAGATGTCTACTGCCTCGGCAACCCTGGTGGCCCAAGCCTTACTCGTGGGCGAACTTCTCGGCTCATACCTGGAACGGCTCGCCAAGATCTACACCGGTGTTGTCCGTATGGGAGAGCGGAGGCCGCTGGACTCGCTTCGACCTGCGAGCGGCCCGTGCTCCCATGCCGGGTGATGTAGACGACTACGACCCACACAGGACAGATGTAACGACCCGTGTGGGGGAGGCGACATTGAAGTGTGCTCCCATTACTAAGAGACGAACTGGGCCTGCACCTTGAACTGATCAGCGAACGGTTGCCCGGCCACCTACCAGGAGTGTTTGACTAGTGCGCGCAGCGTCGCGTCGCCGTTCGCGGCCCTGGGCTTCTCAAGCCATTAGAGGCAAGAAACATGTAGTGCTGTGCATCAGTCACAGACAGTCGAAATACCAAGTCCGTAGGTTGAAGTCACCCCAACAAGGGAGAAACTATTATGCACGAATCCGAGCTTTCCAATACATCAAGTAATTCCATTCCCGAAACAGACTGCACCGACAACCTTGAAAGGCTCAAATTTATGTTCACAGTACGCTCCTATCATCACAACGCCATCTGGGAGGAACAGAAGCACTTTACGTGGCTGATATCGATCTTACTTTCGGCTCAACTGGTAACTTTGGCGAGCACAAGCCTGGGCACATCTGGAAAGATCATAATCATCCTAGCAGGTTCTATCGTCGGAATCGTTCTCGCGGTCACGGCATTCAGGGTCCAGCGTCACGAGGGCAGATACTTCCGGGCGGCGAATGTGGCGTACATTAAGGAATACAACCTGCTTTGGCGAGACTCACCCCTCCCTATGCCTCCCGTCAAGGCGAACAAGGGAATTCTTGAGCTTGTGCTGTCCTTCTTCACCGGGAACGCTGGGGTTCGAGACTATTTTCAAGTCCTATGGCTGTCATTTATAACAGTGTTTGCCGGACTTGCGCTCTATGTTTTTATTGTACTCTAGACGTTCTTTTCTCTGGTGGTCATCCCTTTAATGCCGCCCGATGCTCTCCGTGACCTTCTCCAGCTCCCGTTAACCGTTGGCCCGATCGGGAGGATAACGACCCCGTCCCCTCTTTACCTCTCCCGCGCAACCCGCATGCACTTTGCCGCATGACAAAATTGGGGACTGTTACACCCGACAATTACTGTGATCGCTATGACGAATCGGCAGCTCGCCGAGATGATGGGGTGACGGCCTGGGCCAGTACAACTCATCCAGACCTTGGTTTCGGCATCACGGATGCCAACGCTTAGGGCCTCTGCTGTTCAGGGGCGGTAATCAGGGACGTGGTCGAACTGCCGACCTTCCGCTTTCAGGCGGACCAATTATCCTGCTCGGCTGATCGCCACCCTGGTCAGACGCGTGTAGAAGGTGACTTGGATGCGTCGGCGTGTGGGGACGTTGCTGTCAGCCCTGCTGTCACCTCGGCCAGAAATATCCGGTGGCAAGGCCCGACGCAGGAGGGCCGCGGCTGTCAATTCCAATCGCCCCAGCCGCCTACGGGGAGGTCCGAAGCCGGCGATCGTCACAGCCTCCGCCGCGAACACGTCATTACGAGTGAAGCGGAGCATCGTGGCCCAGGGTCGGCGCTACTGTTCAACCATGGGGCGCCGTACGGGACGATCAGGATGCGTGAGGCGGCGTTGCTGTACTTCCCTGCTGTACAGCACACCACAGCAACCCGCGTATCCGGTGGCAAGCTGACCCGGAGCACAGGGCCGCTAGGCCCGAGGCCCGGAAGCCGCGCGGCAATATATGTCCGATAACGGTTAGGCCGCCGTGTACGGCGATGGCTTCGTTGTGCATGGCCAGGCGGGGAGCATGGAGTATATGCGGAGGCCTCGTCGGCGATGGACGCTGCCCTTGGGGTTCGGGGTGGTGGGTGCAGGTGGTAGCGCATTAGCTGGTGTTTTAGCTGCGGGGACGGCTGGTGCCGGTGCGGTGTCTGTGGTGGGCGGCATCCTCTCTGCGGCTGCCGGAGTGGGGCTTGACAGGGCGTTGGAGCGGTACGAAACGCAGCGTGCCGAAGAGGCCGCTGCAGAGCTTCAGCGCGAGAAAGCGCGGGAGAACTCTCGCTTACATGCTGAACCAGCTACCTCTGAGTCCAGTCTGACCGGACTGCTTCGTCCTGAGCGGGGGATCGTGCCGTTTCGCGGGCGAGATGTGGAGATGTCGGTACTGCGATCGTGGCGTGAGAGGGAGGATGCCAGCCCACTTTGGTTGCTGACAGGGCCAGGTGGGGTGGGGAAGACCCGTTTGGCATTGGAGTTTGCCGAGGAATGCCAGGCCATAGCGTGGCGGTATCAAGTGGTCGGTGAAGGGGAGGAGACAGCCGCGCTCACGACGGCGCAGGCGCTGGAGCAGCCGGTTCTCTTGATCATCGATTATGCCGAGACCCGGGTTGGGTTGGAGGATCTGCTGACCCGGCTTGCCAGGCTGGTCGCTGAGGGAAATGCATCCGGGGTGCGGGTGCTACTGCTGGCTCGGCAGGCTGGTGAATGGTGGGATCTGCTGGGCACTAAGGCTGCCGCGGCAGTGCGTGATCTGGTTGCCGCCACACCGGTCGCGGTGCTATCCGCGGCGTTGGATGAGGGTGTCAGCGCGGAGGACGTGGCAGCAGAGGCGGTGCCATGTTTCGCACGTGTGTTAGGGACGCCAGCGCCGTCGGTGCAATTCATGGTGACTGACGGCAGGCGATTGCCGGTCCTGGTGTTGCACGCGGCGGCGCTACTGGCGGTACTGGACTCCCAAGCCGATGGTGGCGACGGCTCACGAGCGATGGTGGATATGGGGGTCTTGGCCGCGCTGCTGGGGCATGAGGGGCGGTTGTGGGTCGACAGCGCTGAACAGGCTGGGCTGGGATTGGCGTTGACCACGATCAAGCAAGTAATGGCCGCCGTTGCTCTGCTCGGCGGACGGGATGAGGATCAGGTACGGCATGTGCTGATGCGGGTACCAGATCTGGCAGATGCTGGGCGGGAACGGCTGGGGAGGATTAGCCGATGGTTGCGGGAGCTCTATCCCGGTCGGGATTACAGTTGGCTGGAACCACTACGGCCGGACTTGTTGGCTGAGCACCATTGCGCGACGCAGTTAGCAGCCTCGGAGTCTCTACGCCGCGGCTGTCTGACAGATCTAGACTCTGAGCAGGCCGAGTATGCATTGACTGTGCTGGTACGAGCGTGCGCACACCACGACGCGGCGCGCAAAGTATTGGCGACGGCTTTGGCTGACGATTTAGAGCATCTAGCGTTGCCCGCGGTGGCAGTGGCGGTGCAGACGGGGGTTCTCCTGGGTGATCTTCTGGCCCGGGCGTTGGAGGAGACTTCTGCCTCGCTAGAGCATCTTCAGACCATAGCCAAGGTAATCCCGTATCCCTCCATCGCCCTGGCTGACGCCAGCGCCGTCACTTTAACCCGGATCTGCGATTTTCTTTCTGCAGGTGTGGATCATGATGATCGTGCGCGATGGACCGGTCAACTCGCTGTTGCTTTGTCGCAAATCGGGAGGCGCGAGGAGGCCTTGGCCACGATCGAGGAGGCTACCGGCCTGTATCGCACCTTAACCGCAACGCAACCCGGCGCCTATCTATCCGCCCTCGCCATGTCACTGAATAATCAGTCCACTTGCCTAGCTGATCTCGGACGGCGGGAGGATGCCCTGGCAGCGATCGAGGAAGCAGTGGGCATCCGCCGGACCCTAGCATCCCGCCCCGGCGCCGACCCCGAACTTGCTAGATCGCTGAACAACCAGGCCATCCGCCTTATGGAGCTAGGGAGACGGGAGGAAGCCCTGGCAGCGATCGAGGAAGCGGCGGCTATTCGCCGGACCTTGGCAGAAACCCGCCCCGCCTTCCTCCCCGACCTCGCCGTATCGCTGATCAACCAGTCCAACTGCCTGGCTGGGGTGGGGCGACGGGAGGATGCCCTGGCGGCGATCGAGGAAGCTACCGCCCTCTACCGCGCACTGGCCGAAACTCGCCCCGACGCCTTCCTCCCCGACCTCGCCGCATCGCTGATCAACCAGTCCACTCGCCTAGCTGATCTCGGACGACGGGAGGATGCCCTTGCAGCGATCGAGGAAGCAGTGGGCATCCGCCGGACCTTGGCAGAAACCCGCCCCGACGCCTTCCTTCCCGACTTTGCCGCATCGCTGATCAACCAGTCCATCCGCATGGCTGGGGTGGGGCGACGGGAGGACGCCCTGGCAGCGATCGAGGAAGCTACCGCCCTCTACCGCGCACTGGCCGAAACTCGCCCCGACGCCTTCCTCCCCGAACTCGCTGGATCACTCAACAACTACTCCAACTGCCTGGCTGGCGTGGGCCGGCGGGAGGATGCCCTGGCGGCGATCGAGGAAGCTACCGCCCTCTACCGCGCACTGGCCGAAACTCGCCCCGACGCCTTCCTCCCCGAACTCGCCGCATCGCTCAACAACTACTCCAATCGCTTTGCGAGCCTGGGGCGTGCGGAGGAAGGTCTTGCGGCGATCGAGGAAGCAGTGGGCATCCGCCGGACCCTGGCAGAAACCCGCCCCGATGCCTTCCTTCCCGACCTCGCCGCATCGCTCAACAACTACTCCATCCGGTTTACGAAGCTGGACCGGCAAGAGGAGGCCCTCGCGGCAATCGAGGAAGCAGTGGGCATCCGCCGGACCCTGGCAGAAACCCGCCCCAACGCCTTCCTTCCCGACCTCGCCGCATCGCTGATCAACCAGTCCACTTGCCTAGCTGATCTCGGACGACGGGAAGAGGCTCTCGCGGCAATTGAGGAAGCCACCACCCTCTATCGCACGCTGGCCGAAACTCGCCCGGATGCTTTCCTTCCCGGCTTTGCCGTGTCGCTAAATAACCAGTCCACTTGCCTAGCTGATCTCGGACGACGGGAAGAGGCTCTCGCGGCGATCGAGGAAGCAGTGGGCATCCGCCGGGCCCTGGCAGAAACCCGCCCCAACGCCTTCCTCTCCGACCTTGCCATGTCGCTAAATAACCAGTCCACTTGCCTAGCTGATCTCGGACGACGGGAAGAGGCCCTCGCGGCAATCGAGGAAGCAGTGGGCATCCGCCGGGCCCTGGCAGAAACCCGCCCCAACGCCTTCCTCCCCGACCTCGCAACAAGTTTGACGGTTAAGGGAATGGTGCTTCTCCAAAATGAAAAGGCGGCAGAATCGGCTCCTTTTCTGATCGAGAGCCTGGAGATAGCTACCGAAAGAGATCTAAAGAAGTTGATTTCAACTGTTGTCAGTTTGCTTCGTGCGGCTTATCAGGAGAGTCCTAGGCAGGTCACACAGACGTGGCTTAATCTCAAAGGCAGCAACCCGCCCGAATGGATGGAAGGGGGGTAGGAAGTCGATCACGATTCACAAGCGCGCCGGGCGGCGCTGGCCGCGACCGGCCGGAGAGCCGCAGCGCGGCCAGCGACCGCCGACGCGCGGCGAGACGCCGCAGGCGGATCGCCCTTGATAGCGAGAAGAAAAGTTGCTTCCGATCTTGGGGGCGAGTCCGGACGTCGCAGGTCGGAGGCCGGCTGCGCCGCTGGTCGCGGAGTCCGTACGCTACGGCTCATGTCTACCGATGGTTCGGGTTGTCGCTGCATCCTCTGCCGTGACTACGGGGACTGCGATGAGTGGGATGCCATGGATCGGCACACCGTTGAGCACGTCCGGAGTCGCGGCTGGAGCGTGAGGATGATTCCGGAGGACGATCTGGGGCACGGCTTCGCCTACACCGTCGGCCTGTGGCACACCTACCGGTCGCCCGACCTGGCAATGTTCAATCTGGACATTCACCTCATGCACGAGCTGCTGAACCGCCTCGGAGACGGTGTCGCTTCCGGGGAGCCTGTCGAAGCCGAGCAGGAGCGGCACGACCTCATCACACGGCACCCCGTCGTCCTCAAGCAGGTCGACTTGCGGTGGTATCGGGAGTTCTTTGGGCAGGCGATCGCGTTCTATCGGCGTTCACCATTTTCGGTGCTGGATGTTGTGTGGCCTGACCCCGATGGCCGGTTCCCTTGGCACCCGGACTACGCCGCGCAGTATCGGGAGCTACAGCCCTCGCTGTGGCTCTGGCCCGGCGACCAACGAGATCTTTCTTCGTCTCGGTGAAGGTAAGACGCCGCGCTGGGGACGACTTGCTCCTGCGAGGGATTTCTAGGACGTCTTGACGGCGTCCCATCGGGTGGTCTCCTTGACCTTGCTGCTGGCTGCACCCTTGATCCTGTCCATCGACAGAGAGGAGTGCGAAGGGAGGCAGCGTATGCAGCGAGGGGAGGATCCGGTAGAGCGGTGCCGTGTGGTGGCGGCGAGTGCGGGCCATCGCTCACCGGTCGGAGTGAGTGAATGACGAGATGCGGGCGCGGGTGGCGGCATCTCGGGCGGCTCAGGGACTTCCGCCAGTGATCGAGGATCTGGCGGTGTTGGAATGGGTGGCGTCAGTGTTCCGGCTCGTCGGCGAGGACGGGCCGGAACACCTGCGCCAGGTGGCCTAAGCGATCCAGTCGAAGGTGAACCGATCAGGGTCCCACTTCTTGCGCGGGTCGGCGGGCGCGACAGTGATCGTGCGGATGACCGCGGCGACGATCGCGCGTCGTTGGGAGACGTTCATAGCCTCCCATCGGGTGAGCATCTCCTGAGCGGTGCCGACGAAGGGGATCAGGGGCGAGGTACGCGACAGGCTCGCCAACTGGGCACGGTTCTTGTCCAGCCGCAGTTCGATCGGGGCGCGGGCGGCCATCCATTCCTTGCGGCTGATTTCACGGCTGGCCCAGGCTTGGGCGAGTTCTTCCAGCAGTTCCTCGTCGGCGCGTACGGCCTCGGCGAGGTTGTCGTCATCGCCGCCGTCGTGATGGATGCGCTCGGCGAGGGCGGGAGAGTCGAGCGCCGTCAGCAGCATGTCACGGACGTAGTCGTCGGTACGGGCAGCGTTGGTGGCGACACCGCCGCATGAGCCGCTGCCGGGAACGTTCGGACACACGTACCGGGGGACTCCTGCTCGGGGACGGCCGTTCATCCGGTGCCCGCACCGGCCACAGCGCAGAATCCCGGACAGGAGGTAGGTGCGCCCGGTGGCGGCCTGGCGGCGGTAGTCACGGGCGGAATCGCTGAGTAATACGCGCAGCCGGTCGGAGTCGACGGGGCTGATGATCGCGGGCCAGACGGCGTCGGCGACGATCTCACCCAGCAGAGGGCGGGTGGTCTGGAAGCTGCTGCGAGGGGTGTGCTCTCTTCGCCCACTGATCCGTGCTGAGGCGAGCAGGCGCCGCAACGTAGTGGGAACCCAGTGACGCCCGGAAGGCGTCTTCACGTCCCGCCGCTGGAAGTCCTTGCACACGCTCGCCAAGGATTCGCCGGCCAGCACACGCCGGGCGGCCTCGCGGATTACCTCGGCCTCTTCGTCGATCACGGTGATGCGGTCCTCGGCGTAGCCGTAGGGGCGCATCCCACCGCCGGAGACCTTGCCCGCCTCTGCGTTCTGGCGTCGCTGTCGCTTTTGTCGTTCGGCCTTGTGCTCCGCCTCGTGGCGGGCGGCGGCCCCGAGCATGCGCGCGATCAGCCGCCCGGTCGGCGTGGCCAGGTCGATCTCCCCGGTGACCGTGGCGAGTTCGATGCCGCGCCGGTCGGCCAGGTCGATGACGTCTTCCAGCTCGCGCGGGGACCGTGTCAGCCTGTCGACGTGCCAGCACACGATGGCGTCGACGGTCCCGGCCTCGATGTCGCCGAGAAGTCGTTGCCATGCGGGGCGGGGGCTTCCGGAGTAGGCGCTGACGTCGTTGTCGGAGTAGACGTCGATGACCTGCCATTCGCGGCGTTCGGCCAGCGCTCGGCAGTCGGCTTCCTGACGGGCGACGCCGAGCCCGGCACCCGCGCGGTCCTGGCTTATCCGGCAGTAGATCGCAGCTCTGCGCATGGGTCACATAGATACACGCTCGTTGGCACCGGCGTCTCCTGCCCCGTCGGTCTGACCACCGGCGAGAGCTGATCAGTCGCCGGGCAGGATCGTGAGTCGTTGCCCCTTGGGAAGATGACGAGGGGCAACGACAGTCCCGCTGATCCAGCCTGGCGACTTCGCGAAGGTCGAAGCGCTCGGCCAGGGCTATCACGCGGGCGTCCACAGCCTGAAGCCGGAGCGAAGCGTAGGCCGAGAGCAGCTCGGACATCCGGCGGTAGTTGTGAGGCGTCACCTCGATCACGCGAAGTCCGTCGTCGGCGATGGCGTGCGGGGACGGCGGGCCGGAGTGCGGCGTGCGAGTCGACCTCGACACCCGGAGCAGCCGCCTGCGCGACACGGCGGTGACCGTGGTCACCGCCCGGGGAGGCGCCTACGGCCCCGGCACCCCACGGGAGGGCTTCGACTTCCAGACGCCCTACCTGCGGACCTAATTGCAGGATCTCGGGGTGGCCGAGGAGAACCTGCACGTCGTGCAGGCCGCGATGACCCGTGCCGGGGATGTCCCCGCGCTGGCCCGCTTCCGGGAACTGGGCGACAGGTCGCTCGCCGAAGCGTGCACCGCGGTGAACGCGCTGGCCGGGAGGGACGTTGATCGGACGCTCCCGCGGCCCCTAGGATTGCGGCCGTGACGTTCACGTTCTTCTTCCACCTCCGCTAGCCGCCGTCGGCGAAGCGAGGCCCTGCCCGTCGCCGACGAGGCGGGACGGCGGTGTGCCGTCCCGGGCCGACGCGGAAGAAGAACGGTCACGATGCGCGTACGCGCTGTCACTCTCACCGCTCCGCGTCCCAGCGCTCTCTCCGTCCCATGACGGCGGCGAGCCTGGTGGCGCGGTGCGTCCACGGGCTTGAGCCGACGGTCGCCGCAGAGGTACTGCGGCGCGGGCTCGGCGTCATCACTCACATCGGGCATCGCGAGGTGCACTTCCGGGTGGCGCGGTCGCCCGCGCCGCCCGGCCTCATAGGGGACCTGCGCACGGCGGACGACGTGTTCCTGCTGGCCGCGCAGGGTTCCGACGTCGGCGTGTCGCGGAAGGGAGCCGCCGCGCTCGCGGGCCTCGCGGGGGCCGCCGACCTCGCCGTCCTGGCACGGCTGCGCCGCCACCACGGCGGCCTGGGCGCGATCACCGGCGTTGAGGTGTCAGCGTCGTTCCTCGGCAGGCGCAACTTCACGAGGTACGACGTGGAGGACGCGGTCGGGCACGCCCTGGCTGCCCGCCTGGGGGTCGGTTACCACTCACGGCGCGGCGGCGCGCCGCCCCCGGGTCACAGCGGCTGGCGTGTCACCCTCGACGGTGAGCGGGCCACGCTGCTGCTGCGGATCGCCGAGCGCCCCCTGCATCGGCGGGCGTACAAGCGGCGGTCCGTCCCGGGGACCCTGCACCCCCCGCTCGCCGCCGCCATGGTGGCCATGGCAGGCATTGAACCCGGCGACACGGTCCTAGATCCCTGCTGCGGCGCTGGGACGCTGCTGATCGAAGCTGTGCGGCAGCGGCCGGGCATCCGCGCCCACGGGTTCGACCTGGCCTGGCAGGCGGTGGCGGCCGCGCGGGAGAACGCCGCGGGGCTGCCCGTCGCCGTCACCTTGGCCGACGCCGGCCGCCTGCCGGTGCCGGACGGCGTCGCCGACCGCGTGCTGGCCAACCCGCCCTGGGGCGGGCAGGTCGCCCCGGGCGGTCTGCTGGCGGCGTCCGCCGGACGCTGGTGGGCGGAGCTGCGCCGGGTGCTCGCGCCCGGCGGGACCGCCGTGGTCCTGCTTCCCGGCGTCGGCGAGCTGCCGCTCGGCATCAGTCAGGGCCTCACGCCCGTGCACCTGCAACGCGCACGGGTCGCCGGGGCGGAGTCGTTCCTCGTCCGGTGGACGGCGCCCCGGCTGGGGTGAGCGGGGCTTTCCGCCGGGAGTGGATGCTTGTCTACTCCCGGCGGAGGGGCGGGCGGCGGGCCCACCCATGCCCGGGGTGGTGACGATGAGGCCGTCCTCACGGAGCTTGGCGGTCACCTTGCGTATGGTCACGCGGGCGACGCCGAACTCGCTTTCCATCTGGACCTCGGAGATGAGGTAGGAGGGCGGATACTCCCAGGACCTTGGCTATCGCGATGCCTGAGGTCACAAACGGAGGCCGCGTCCGGTACGTCGTCGACGACGGGACGCGCACTGTGTGGGTGATCTAGGCTTCGCCTCGCTATCCGAAAGACACGGACGCATGATCAAGCTGACGCGCAGCGCTCGAAGGCTCTGCGGTATCGGTGCGCGCGGAGAGTAAGCAGCGCTGACCGCGCCCGTATCGCCCGCGCCGGCGCTTCAGGGAGCACGTCTGTAATCAGTGGTTGCGGAAACCCATGAGCTCAGTTAGGGCTGGTCAGGTAGCGGGCCAGCCGGGGAAGTCTACGGGCAATCTCCCCATCATCGGCGATATGCCAGTCCTGCTCGCCGAATTCGGCCGCAAGGAGCGGAAACCTACTGCGGACTCCTCGAGCTTTGAGAGCGGCGTAGAGAATGTCCACATTCTCGCCCGTGACCTGCTCATAGGCGTCCAGCGCCACGTAGGCAAGGAGTTCGAAACCCGGGTACTCCTCGTCGGACCACGGGAAGCCGCGACGTCGTTCGGCAGGCCAGCGTCGCTTCAGGTCGAGGAGGTGTACGACCTGCGGCAGTTCCAAGACGCGATCCGGGCAATCGGCGACTTGATCGTACGCTTCTCGACCCAAGCTCATGAGCCAATAGATGAAATATTCGAAGCCGTCAGTCGATTCGCGTCGTAACAGGTAACAGCTCAGCGCGTACATATCACATGTGTAGCCGCGGTTCGCATTGAGTTCCCACCACATGTGGTAATCAATGATCTTGTCGGCGGAGAGTTGGCAGAGCTGGGTGTTCAGCCAGGCCAGGCGCTCCTTCCTGCTGCGTGTCTCTCTGTCGGAACGCTCAATCAGTTCCCAGAATCGGTCCTCGTCCACGAGAAGCGATAATGGCACGGCGTTCACGCCATAGTTCAGCGGAAGCAGTCAGCGTGAGCAGTGCACATCCGGGAGACGCGCAAGCCGCTCAAATGACGCGGTCCGGTGTCATGATCGCCATAACCGAACGACGGGGCGTCGCCTGTCTGTTCTGTATAGATTGCTGTACAGTGGTTGTATGACCGTGCTGCATGAAGCTGCCGAGTTGAGCGTCACAGAAGCGGCCCAGCGTGGGGTGGCCCGTCTGGTCGCCGACGCTGAACGCGGGACCGATCTGGTGGTGACCCGTCGGCATCAGCCGGTGGCGGCGGTCGTCAGCATCCGGCGCCTGAATGAGCTGGAGGAGGCCGCCGCCGATCTCCGAGATCTGGCGCTCGTGCTCGCACGCTCGGTGACCGACACGGGGGAGCGTGTCTCGCTCGATGACGTGCTCTCCGCTTTCGGGCACACGCGGGAGTCTCTGGCCGCGCTGCCGGACGACGAGTAGCCCGTGTCCGACGTCGTCTTCACGGCTCCGGCGGTCGATGATCTTCGGCGGATCGGTCCGGACGCCGCGCCCAAGGTGCTCAAGAAGATCCTTCTCATGCTCGACAATCCCGAGGCGGGCTATCCGCTGGGCGGAGAGCTGACTGGCTTTCGCAAGCTTGTGGTCGGGCGTAACACCTGGCGGGTCGTCTATCGCATCACGGACGAGAAGTCGATCGAGATCTGCGAAGTATGGGCTGTGGGCGAAAGAGCCGACGGTGAGGTCTACGCCGAGGCCACATCCAGGGTTCGTGCCGCCGGCGAGGGGCGTCCCGAGGTGGTGCAGCTTGGGCAGATCATCGAACGCCTGGGCGCGCTGGCCGATCACATCCGCGTGGAGCAACCGCCTCCCAGGGAGCCGGTGCCGGATTGGCTCGCGGATCGCTTGATCTTCACCGTCGGGATGTCTCGCGAGGAGGTGGCCGCCCTCGACTTGCAGCAGGCGGTCGACCTCTGGGCTGACTTCCGCTCCAGCCCACGCTAGCCGTCAATTATTGCCCGAAGAGAACCGCTACCAGCAATACCTTTTCAAGGTGGCGAACGGCTACTGCGGCATCGGCGGCACCGGTGTCTCCTGCCCCGTCGGCCTGACCACTGGCGAACGCGTAGACCTGCCGTAACTGACTGATCCTGGCCCTCGGCCGCCCGGGCGACCGAGGGCCACAAGTTATGCGTCAGAGATCTATGGCCTACCACCGGCGCCTGATCTAAGCAGGGCCGTGTGTCGTTCAGGTCTCACATTCGTTCACGCTTCTCAGCGGCAGCCCTGCGCGTGGCATGCGCCTTGCCGTTCCTGCGCAGCAGGGCGGCCTGATCGAGAGCGACGTCCCTGGCCGTGCCGGCGAAGTCGGCGATGAATCGGAGCTGGTCGACGGTGCAGGCGGCCAGCCGTTCCTGGAGAAAGGCGGCCATGGGCCGGTAGAGCTCGGCGAGCTCGGCGAGCCTGTCGGGTAGCTGGCTGATGATTACGCGTCGGCGGTCGCCGGGGTCGTGCTCGCGCCGGATCAGCCGCTGCTCCTGCATCCGGTCGAGCATCTTCGTGACGGCGCCGGTGGTCATCCCCATGCGCTCGGCGAGCTGCGTGGGTGTCACGGCCTGGCCCGAGCTCACCAGGTTCAGGCAGTGCAGGTCGTTGACGGGCACGCCGAGCTGGTCGGCCACGGCGTTCTGGAACAGCGTCGTCGCACTAACGAACTGCGGGATCTCCGCAAAGGCGGCGGCTTCCAACTCTCCTCGCCCTGTTGACATCTGATGCTCCCCAAGTTAGCTTCCCAAAGAAGTAACCTTCTCCAGGAAGCTACTTCCTCAAGTGTAGATTTCGCCTGAAGGGTAGACCATGAAAGCTTTGATCATCGGCGGCGGCATCGCCGGGCCGGTGGCGGCCATGGCGCTGCAGAAGGTCGGCATCGACTCAACTCTCTGCGAGGCCCATCCCATCGGCGCGCACGGCGTTGGCACCACGATGGGCCTGTCCACCAACGGGCTGGCAGCGCTCCAGATTCTGGACGCGCACCGGGCCGTTGCCGACGCCGGGTTCCCCTGCCCCCGAGGCGTGATGTGGCTCGGCAACGGTCGGCGGCTCGGCGAGGACGTCCCGACCCCGCTGCCGGACGGTACGACGGCCATCCAGCTCCTGCGCGCCGACCTGTACGCCGCACTGCACGAGCACGCCGCTACCAGGGGTGTGCGCACCGAGTACGGCAGGCGTCTCGTCGAGGTCGACCACCACGGAGACCAAGTCGTCGCGCGCTTCGCTGACGGCGGCGAGGCAGTAGGCGATGTACTGATCGGCGCCGACGGCATGCGTTCAGCGACCAGGCGATTCGTCGCTCCCGGCGCGCCCCGTCCCCGCTACTGCGGCATCTTCGGCACCAACGGGTTCGCGCACGGTCTCGACCTGGACACCGAACCCGGCACCTTCCATATGGTGTTCGGCAGGCGAGCGTTCTTCGGCTACGTGCAGCGCGAGGACGGCTGCGTGTGGTGGTTCGTCAACGTCCCCGTCACCAGGGAGCCCGTGCCCGCCGAGCTCGCGGCGATCCCTTCCGAACAGTGGCGGCACCGGCTGCATGAGCTCCTTGCGGTCGACGCCTCCCCTGCTGCCCGGATCATCCAGGCCACGCCGCCCGGCTACGACTGGTTCGTTTCCCATCAGATGAAGGCGCCCAGGACCTGGCACCGGGGCCGGGCCGTACTGATCGGCGACGCTGCCCACGTCACCTCCCCCAGTTCAGGACAGGGCGCGGCAATGGCCATAGAGGACGCCATCGAGCTCGCCCGCTGCCTGCGCGATCTGCCGCTGGCCCAAGCCCTTCCGGCCTACCAGCGGCTACGGGAAGGACGCCTCCGCAAGGTGCACGCCGGCGCACGGCAGGTCAACCGGAGCAAGTCCGCCACCGGCCTGGCTCGCGTGCTCCGCGACGCGATGTTTCCGGTGCTCATGAAGCGGTTCGGCAGCCCCGAAGCCTTGGCCTGGCTGTACGACCACCGCATCGACTTCGACAGCACGGTCACCTCGTGAACGGGATGACCTGACAGTTACAAGAGTTTCCACATATGGCTCGCAAGCACCGGCAGCACCGCAGTGCGGGGGCGATCCGCGAGTTCCTGCAGCCGCGCCCGCTCGCCTTTGCGCCAACAAGCTGGACTAGATCGGAGCTCGAAAGTCCGACGGACCCCCTCGGCGGGGGCCGATCAACTTTCGCGAGCTCATGGTCGGGCCCAAGCCACCTGACGAATTAGCTACGTGCCTCTGCCGCATGAGTTACTGCCTGAAGTGAATCGCTACCACCAGCGATAGTTGTTCAAGGTGCCCAACGGCTACTGCGGCTTCGGCGGCACCGGTGTGAGCTGCCCTGTGGGCTTGACCGCCGGCGAGGCGTGACCTCTGGACGCCCACGGCCCTCGATCGCCGGTTTCGTCCGGACCCGATCGAAGGCCGGAGTCGTTCCTGTAGGGCGCCCGGGTGTCTGTCCCTGGAGTCTGTGGGCTGCGGATGCCGGTAACCGGGCGGACCTTCCGGCACGCGCATCACTGTCGAGCGCTCGCGCTGTGGACGAACGCGTCCCACTGGGCGTGGGAGAAGTACAGTTCGGGCCGGTGTGGGTCGTCGACGTCGCGCATCCGGTAGCGCTGCTCGGTCTCGTCGTGAGCTTCGGCGCCGACCGGTGTGATCTCGACGATGAGGGATCGGGTGCATCGGCGTGGAGATTCGCGCGCCTGTCGCAGGGCCGTACTCAGCCGCTCGTAGGCGGGGCGGACCTCGGCCAGAAGTCCCTCACCCGCCGTCGTCAGATGCACGCGGCGGCTGGTCCGTTCGAACAAGGGCGCGCCCGCCCGCCGTTCCAGCGCACGGATGAGATGACTGACCCGCGAGGTCGACAGGTGCAGGCGCTGCGCGGCACGGCCGAAGTGCAGTTCCTCGGCCACGGCCAGAAAGGCCTCGATCTCGCGCATGTCCACCGGTCACACCATAGTCGCCATCGTGTTGTCCTCCATCACGTCCGTGCTGTGAATGGGCATTGATCTGCTGATTCTCCGGTCTGAGACTGTCTGACGGTGTCAGCGGAGGAGGGAAGATGCCGATCCGGCCGGTGCGATATTTCGGTGATCCGGTGTTGCGCACTCCTGCGGAGGAGGTGGTGGATTTCGATAGTGAACTGCGCCGCCTGGTGGAGGACCTCACGGACACCTTGCGTGACGAGCGTGGGTCAGGGCTTGCGGCTCCGCAACTCGGCGTGTCGCTTCGGGTCTTCGTGTTCGACGTCGGCGGCGTTCGCGGGCATTTGGTCAATCCCGGGCTGAGCTTCCCTGACGCCGAGGAGCAGGACGGTCCAGAAGGATGCCTGTCCATGCCGGGTCTGTACTACGACACTCGCAGGCGGCTGAACGCAGTAGCGCGTGGACGCGACGTGCACGGTCGGCCGATCCAGGTCGTCGGCACTGCCGAGCTGGCCCGCTGCCTGCAGCATGAGAGCGATCATCTCGACGGGGTGTTGTTCATCGACCGGTTGGACCCTCGCACACGCCGTACCGCCCTGCGTGAAATTCGGAACGCGCCGTGGAACACCGACGGGAAAGCCCAGGTGAAGGTCAGCCCGCATCCCATGTTCGGCCGTTACCGGTGACCCTGATCCAGGAGCGTGACATGTCCCAGCCCGAGATGGCGGCCGTCGTGATCGACGCCTTCGGCGGTCCGGAGGTTCTGCGGCTCACCCGGTCGCCCAGGCCCCAGCCCGGACCGGGGGAGGTGCAGATCAAGGTGCATGCAGTGGGGGTGAATCCCGCCGACTGGAAGACCCGCCAGGGCCACGAGGGCGCTCTCATCTCTCAGTTTCCCGCTGTGCTGGGCTGGGACGTCGCCGGTACGGTGAGCGCGGCGGGCCCAGGAGTCCACGCCTTCGCCGTTGGCGACCGTGTCTTCGGCCTGCCGGCTTTCCCGCAGCCCGCGAACACCTACGCCGAGTACGTGACGGCCCATGTGAACGAGTTGGCCGCCCTGCCTGACGGCGTCACCTTCCCGGTGGCCGCGGGTGCGCCGCTGGCCGCCCTCACCGCGTGGCAGGCGCTCTTCGAGGCCGCGAAACTACGAGAGGGGCAGCGGGTGCTCGTCAACGCCGCCGCCGGTGGGGTGGGACACATCGCCGTGCAGCTCGCCCGCGGGGCCGGTGCCGAGGTCCTCGCCATTGCGTCCCCCCGCAACCGTTCCTTCGTCGAGGGACTCGGGGCCACGCAGGTCCTGGATTACTCGCGGGAGCTCGCCGTACAGGTCGAAGGCCCGGTCGACGTCGTGATCGATGCCCATGGGGAGGCCGAGGACGAACTGGCTGAGCTCCTGCGGCCGGGGGGAACCTTCGTGTCCATCGTCTCGCCTGATCTGGAGAGGTTTCGGGCGCGCGGATTGATCGCATACACCGTGTTCGTCCACCCGGAGGGACGGCAGCTCGATCGAGTCGCCGAGTTGCTCGGACGCGGGGATTTGTTGATCAACGTCGACAGGACGTTTCCGCTTGACCAGGCAGCCGACGCACACGCTTACGCCGAGCGCGGGCACACGCGTGGCAAGGTCGTCCTGGAAGTCCTCACCGAAGACGGCAACCCCGATTCTGCCGCCTGAGCCGAATCGCTACCACCAGCAGTATCTGTTCCGTAACCCGAACGGCTCCTGCGCCATCGGCGGCACCGGCGTCGCGTGTCCCGTCGGCCTCGCCAGCGGCGAGGCGTAACCCTTCGAACCGATGGTCCATGATCGCGGGCCATCAGAGTTTCAGAACGGGCTCACAGGTCCGTGAGCTTGTCGGCGGCGCCCGGACAGCCGGATTCCCGGCACCTGATCGCCGAGATGGTCGAGCGGATGCCCGACGCCATCCTCGTCATCATCGCGGCCGGCCACAACGTACGTGCCAGTTTCTCGCCGCCGTCAACGACTTCCTCGCCGCTCGCCTTGCGGGCTGAGCCTTTGTTCGGACCGGCACTTGAGCCTCAAGTAACCGGAGACTCCAGGATCGATGCCGTGGGCGGCGCGTGCTCGTTTCCGCCGTCCGCGACCCATCGATCCGACTCCGGGAGAGCACATTCCAATGCCGCGATACGTGGCGCCGTCCGCTGAGGATGGCAAGCGCCTCATCAACGACTTCATCGACGAGACTTTCGGTGATCTGGACGCCAACCCGGAATTCGTCGCCATGCTGCGTACGGTGGTGCCTGAGATGCCCGCCGATCCCAGCCCTGAGCAGCTGGGCGCCTGGGCGGAGCTGTCCGAGCTGGTCCGCGATGCCGACTTCAAGGCCAGGGTCCGCAGGATGGCCGAGCATCAGGCGGCCGAGAGGGCGGCCGGGGATCAGACCGGCCTGCATCACGAGGTGACCGAGCTGGTCCGGGAACGGGTGCGGCAGGCGCAGGCGGACGGGGTCGAGCCGGGTTCGCCGGAGGCGCGAATGGTGCTGGTCGAGCTGATCGCCGGATACACCGCGACATTCGGCCATCTCGACAGTGCCGAGTACCGCCGGAAGCTGCTGACTCGGCTGGAGATCGCCAATGATCCCCGTACGGAGCGGTACTTCGCCCTGCTATGCACGATCAACGGCTGGCCGGTGCCGCCGAGCCTGGCGCCGGCGTTCGACTGGTTCACTCAGGCGCTCCGGCACCATCCCGTTCCCTAGAGGTCGGGTACGCGGGGGTCGAGTGCGGCGAGGAGCCAGCGGGCCGCAGGGACCGGATCGGGTTTCGGGGGCGTACCGTTGATCATGGCCAGCAGTTGCCAGTATCGGGAGACCCGAGGGTCGGCCCCGATGCGGATCCGCTCGGCGAGCCAGAGCCGGAACCCGGCGTCGTCAGACCGCCGATGGGCCTGGGCGAAGACGGCGACCAGCTCGTTCACGATGGGCCGGGCCAGGGCGGAGACCGGCGGAATCCCGTCCGCCAGGGCGCGGCCGACGAGGTCCAGCGCGGCCTGCTCGGCCCGCGCCCAGCTCTCGTGGTCGCCGTGATCGGCGCCGGAGGAGCGGTCCCTCGCGTGCCGCTCGAACGCCTCGCGTACGCTCTCCCGGAAGTGCGGGTCGCGGACCAGGTGCGCCAGCTCCAGCCACGCGTCGAGCTGCTCGACCGATGGGTCGTCGGGCAGGTCGGGCAGCATCGAGCGCAGGTGCGCGGCGAACGCGGGCTCCATGTCGAGCCCGCCCGTCGCTTCGGCCACGAGATCGGCCACCAGCTGCCGGCGCTGCTCCGCCGGTAGCCGGGCGAGCCGGTTCACGCGGGCGATTCCGGCCGTGCCGATATGGCGGGTGGTGACGTAGCGCAACACCGCTTGGCGTACCCGCAAGGTCTGGATCTGGTCCTCCATGGCCGCGATCTGCCCGTCGGCGATCTCGGCCAGAGTCTGCGCGTCGGCGAGCACCCGTGCGATCGTCGCGATCTCGACGCCGAGATCTCGCAGCGTACGGACGAGTTCCAGCCGGTCCAGGGCGTCGTGATCGTAGAGCCGGTAGCCGCCGGCCGACCGACCAGCTGGAGGTACCAGCCCTTCGTCGGAGTAGTACCGGACCGTCGGCACCGGCACCCCGGCGAGCCGCGCCACCTGGCCGATCGTGTAGAGCCCGTCGTCCTTCACACGTCCAGCCTGGCTTATCAGCCGCCCTTTCGGTGTGCCGGCTTCACGAGGGAGACGCGTCCGGTAGGGGGCGAACCCGATCACGGGGTGGCGTTGCCGGTGTCCCAGGCCCAGGCGGCGATGCCGACGCGGTTCCGGGCCCCGAGCTTGCGCTGGATGCCGGCGATGTGGTTCTTGACCGTACCGGGCGAGATGAACAGGGCGGCCGCGATCTCAGCGTTGGTGTGGCCCTGGGCGACCAGGCGAGTGATGCCGAGTTCGCGATCGGTGAGTCGCGTGGAGCCGACGCGGCCGGGCGTGGGCGGCGGTGGCATGGTGAAATCGCGTAGGAGCCGTACGGTGATCTGCGGGCTGATGAGGGTGTCACCGGACATGGCTGCGCGGACGGCTTCGGCAAGGAGGGCGGGGCTGGAGCGTTTCAGCAGAAAGCCGCAGGCTCCGTTGCGCAGTGCGGTGTGGACGTAGTCGTCGAGGTCGAAGGTGGTGACGACCACGACACGGATCGGGTCGGCCACCTGTGGCCCGGCGAGCAGGCGGGTCACCTCCAGCCCGTCGATGCGGGGCATTCGGATGTCGGCGAGTACCACGTCCGGGCGCAGATGGCGGGCCTGTTCGACGGCGGTCGCCCCGCAGGCGGCTTCTGCGACGACGGTCATGTCCGGTTGGGCGTCAAGGATGATCCGGAATGCGCTGCGGATGTTCTCCTGGTCGTCGGCCACCAGGACCCGGGTCGGCCTGCCGGTCATGCTGTCACCGGCCGGATGCCCCCGCCATGGAGCGAGGCAGCCAGCGGCATAGTGGCGGCGACACGCCATCCGTGCGGAGCATACGGGCCGGCGGCAAGCGTGCCGCCGAGCGCTTCGACGCGTTCGGTCAGGCCGGCCAAGCCGAAACCGCCGCCGCGGCCTGCGGCGCCGAGCACGGGCCGGGTGGGTGCGGGCCCGGTTCGAGCGTCGTCTGTCACGGTGACCTCCAGGGCGCCCCCGGCGAGATCACCCACGATACGGGTGCGGCGGACGGTGACCTCCACTCGGCTCGCCGTCACCGCGTGGCGGCGGACGTTGGTCAATGCCTCCACGACGATCCGGTACGCCGTTGCGGCCACTTCCCGGGGCAGGCCGCCATTCGGGTCTTCTAGCCGCGCGTCAATGTCGAGGTGGACCACTGCGGTGCCGGAGTCGGAGAACCGATCGGCCAGACCGCGAAGGTCCACCAGCCCCGGGAGCGGCGTTCGGCCCTCCGACTCCCCGGCCGTGAGATCGTCCGCGTCATGCAGCACCCGCACGGTCCGGTCCATCGATGCCAGTGCCTGGAGCGCGGCCTGCTCGATGCGCTGGAACGCGGCCACCGCCTGCTGCGGGTCCTGTTCGGCGAGGATTCGGCCGGCCTGGGCTTGGGCGAGCATCCCGCTGACGTCGTGGGCGACGAAGTCGTGCAGGTCGCGGGCGAGCTGCGTGCGTTGCGCCCGGCGCGCCGCGCGTACCGAGCGGGCGCGATGGTCGTCCATGGAGCGCAGGTAGAGCCCGACCGCGGCCGCGAGTGCCGCCGACAACCCCCAGACGGCGAATCCGGCCAGGGCTGCGAGGGTCGGAGGCCCCAGCCCGAACCGCAGCAGCAAGACCGGTGTGGCCACCCCCGCCAGTCCAGCAGCGATCAGCGCGTGGCGGACAGGCGCGGCACGTACCACCAGGATGACCAGGATGAGTAAGCCCGCGGACTCGCCGACCATCCAGCCGGTAGCAGAGGTCGCCGCCCTGTGTTCCCGGCCGAGCAGCAGGACGCCGGCGGTAGCGGTCAGCGACACGACGCCCGCTCCGCCGGTGACCGCCGCGATCCGGCGGCCGTCGTACGGCCAGACGGCGAGCATCCCGAGCGCGGCCGCCATCGTCGAAGACATCGGCAGCGTGGCCGACGGGCCGCACGCGGGCGCGGCGGCGATCCCGGTCAGCGCCACGAGGACGGCAGCGGCCGCACCGGCCCGCTCGCGCCACCGCGGGGCTCCGCTGAGTCGTGTACGCATACCCCGAGCCTAGATATCCGGCCGTTCCAGCGGCCTGTGCCGAACGGCACATTCACACGCCCGACTCCGCCTTCGGCCATGCCGTTCGGCACATGGGCGATGGCCCATGTTTCCTCGACGCTGGACCCAGGACGTGACCTTCCCAGGGCCGTGGACATGGGCTCGCCGCCGCCTGGGACGCCTGCAGCCGCCGGCGCGTCCGAACGTGATTCCCCAACGAGATCGTCAGGACGTGATGGGTAGATGCTCCGCTGGTGGAGGTATTGGCCGGCCTGGTCCGGATACGCCGCGGCCGCGTGGTCGCTGTCATACGGGGCGCTCGGGCTCTTCTGGGCGCTGGGCGGCGATGGTTTTCCGTTCGCGTCCGTCGGCGACGACCATGCGTCGGGTTCGATCCTGGAGGGCAGCCAGGTCGGGATCGTCGCGCCGGCCATGGCCGTCGTCGGACTCGTTGGCGCGATAGCCGCGCTGGCGATGGCCAGGGAATGGAGACGAGACAGTACCCGTACGGCACTGGTCGTCTTCGGCTGGGCCCTGGCCGGGACGCTCGCCCTGGTGATCCCTGATTACACCCTGCTCATGCTGGTGGCCTTGGCCCCGCTGCTACTGGTGTTCGCCTTCACCGGGGTGCCCGGACCGCAGGACGGCATCGGGGACATCCTGTACTGGCATCGGGTGAACCTGATCGTGGTCTTCGCCGGTGGCCTGCTGTGGGCCCTGGCGACCCTCGCCTACCAGAGGCGTACCAGGCGGGCGTGCGCGCACTGCGGCCGGCGCGGCGGGGTGACGGGGCGGTGGACCACACCGGACGCGGTGCGCAGCTGGGGCCGGTGGGCCGTCTACGTGGCGTGCGCCGCACCAGTGCCGTACGAGGTCACCAGAATCGCCTGGTATTTCGGAATCCCGCTCGGCATCCCGGAGGATTTCGCGCGGATGATGCGGGAGACGCCCGGCATGCTGGAGGTGGGACTTGGGTACGCCATCGCGTCGATCTGCGGATGCATCCTCACCCACGGCCTCGTCCACCGGTGGGGCGAGGTCTACCCACGCTGGGTCTGGTTCAAGGCGGGCGAACGAGTCCCGCCGGCGCTCGCCGTGATCCCTGCGTCCATCGTGGCGGTCGTCCTGATACCCGCCGGGCTGATGAACGTCCGGATGGGCGTCGATCTCGCCGTATGGGGCACCAACGCGCCGAGCATGCTGTGGATCGTGTGGGGCGCTGCCCTTGGCGCCGCCGCCTGCGCCTACGGCCTGCGTCGGCGCGGAACCTGTCGCCACTGTCAGATCGCCGAGGACTCGACCGGCCTGCCCGCTTAGCGCATGAGATGGAGCTCTACCACCAGCAATACCTTTTCAAGGTGCCGAACGGCTACTGCGGCATCGGCGGTACGGGCGTGAGCTGCCCTGTCGGCCTGACCGCTGGCGAAGCCTGAGGGCGGGTCTCGTCGGCCCGGAGACGCCAGGCTTCCCGCCTGAAGGCCCTGGGCTGACAGCCTCGGCAGCGGCCAGGTTCGCGGAAGTAAAGGAGAGGCGCTACGGGACTGTCCGTAGCAGCCCGACTGATTACCCTCGATGCATGAGCGTGATGCGCGAGGAACTCCACCACCTGGTGGATCGGCTGCCGGAGGAGAAGGTGGCTCCTCTGCTCAGGCTTGTCCGCGATCAGCTCGAAGAAGCGCCTGTGGTACGTGACTTGCCGTTCATCGGCCTGCTCGAAGCGGAGCCTGATTTCGCGGAACGCTCGGAGGAGATCCTGCGTGCGGAGGACAATCACTCCTTGTGATCGTCATTGACTCAGGTCCGTTGATCACCGCCCTGAAGATCCGCGATCGCTACCACGAGGCCTGTGCCCGCCTTCTGCAGACCCATCCAGAGCCACTGCTCGTCCCCGCGACCGTGGTCACCGAGGTCTGTCAACTCGTTGAGAAGCGGCAGGGGAGCAAGGCGGAGGCGGCGTTCCTGCGATCCTTCGAGTCTGGCCTTACCTTGGTGGAGCTCGCGGACCGTGATCTTCAGCGAATGAGCACTCTGGTTGAGACGTACGCCAGCCTTCCCCTCGGTGCGGTGGATGCCTCTGTCGTCGCCGTCGCTGAACGACTCGGTATCACAGAGGTGGCCACTCTCGATCGCCGCCATTTCACTGTTGTCCGCCCACAGCACACCGGAGCGTTCATGCTCCTACCGGAGCGGCTCTGAACGCTGTCCCGCCCGCCAGTATGGAGAGCGGTGTTCCCTTTGGTTGAGGGTCCTGCCAGGGCGGGCGCGGGCCTTGCGAATTATTGCCCGAAGAGAACCGCTCCCACCGGCAATACCTTTCTAAGGTGCCGAACGGCTACTGACGCATCGGCGGCACCAGCGTCTAGCTAGGTGATCCCTCCGAGTGGCTCGACTGCCAGACGGGCCCGACGGACCCGGAGAAGTAAGCGCGGCAGTGGGGAGACTCTCGCGCGGACTCAAGGCGGTGCCGGGGACACCGCTCGGCAGTGCCGGATGGTTGCACGTCGGCGAACCTGACGTTCGTCGAGGACTTGCCGCGAGATTCGATACCGAAGTTCGGAGGGCCGATGCCGAGAATCGTATCCGGACTCGATGCGCGGGGCCCGGGTGTCCTTCCGGCGGATCACGTCGGGGCGACACTGCCGGCGGGGGATGCGGTTTATGCTCGGGAGCGATTCGGCGACAGGGGTTCGGATGTTCTTTCGACGGCTGCCACCCCTCCTCGCCGTGCTGGTTCTGGCCGGGTTCGTGCCGCTGGCCTCGGCCGGGTCGACCGTCGTGAGATGGCCCCGGGCGGCCACCACCTGCCAGGAGACGTCACCCGGTGGCGTTCCCGCCTCGTTCGCGGCGCCCGTCGCGATGGACATGGGCGGTCACTCGGACGTGACCTCGGTGGCCGTGGGTGAGCTGGACGGCCGGCCCGTCGCGATCAGCGCGGGTGCCGAGCACACCATCCGGATCTGGGACAGGGCCACTCTGAAACCGATCGGCGATCCGATCCCCGGCGACGGCCCGGTGGCGTACGGCACCGTCGACGGCAGACCTGTCATCCTCGGCCGGAGCCACGGGGCGCTCCAGAGGTGGGACGCGACCACTCGGCTGCCCGTCGGCGGACCGCTCCCCGCCGGGCGGTTTCGTGCCGTCGCGTTCGGCGAGTTCGACGGCAGGCCGATCGCCGCCGCGGCGGGCACCGACGGCGCCCACGTGTTCGATCTGGCGACCGGCCGCCGAATCGGTCCGCCCATCGGCACCGGGATCTTCGGCGCCGTCGCGCTGACCCGCGTCCACGGCGTCCTGCTCGTGCTGACCGGAGAGGGCGACGCTGTGATCGCCTGGGATCCGGTGTCCGGAAAACCCGTCGGGAAACCGCTCACTCTTCAGAGCGAGTTCATCCAGACTATAAGCACGATCAGGACGACCACGATCGGCGGCCGTCCGGTGGCCCTGATCCCCACGGCCGATCTCGGGGTGATCCGCTGGGATCTGGTCACGCGTGAGGCGACCTACCACTCGCTGGAGGGGAGGTTCGGCCCTTCGTCGCTCGCCGTGCTGAACGGCCGGACCGTGTTCGTCTCGGTCGAAACCGTCGAGGGCATCGCCACCGACCCTTACGGATCGAGGCTCCGAAGCTCGATCGCGGTCATCGATCCGGCCACCGGTGAGAGGGTGTCGTCCTTCGAGATCCCGGGGCACGTCACGTCGCTGGCGGTCGGTGATCTCGGCGACCGTCCCATGATCGTGACCGGCGGGCGCGACAACGCCGTCCGCGCCTACGATCTCGCCACCGGCCGGGAATCCGCTCCTCCCGCCACCGGGGGGCCCAACGGTGACATCCACGCCGTGAACGGCGAGTTGCGCGGCAGGCCGATCGTGGTGGCCCAAGGGAACGGTGACGACAGATTCCCCGGCGTGTGGGATCTCGGCAGCGGCAGGCCGCTGGACGCGCCGGTCAGGCTGCCCGGGGGCATCACCTCGTTCGCGACCGGCGAGTACGGCGGACGAGCGGTTCTGGTCGCGGGGATCGGTTTCGGAGACTCCTCGATCCGGGTATTCGATCTTGCCAGTCGCATGCCGATCGGTGAACCCCTCATCGGCTATGACGGCTTCGTCAACGGGGTCGCGCTGACCGAAACCGATCGCCGGGCGCTTGTGGTCGGAGCGGTCGACGAGGACGACGCGGCCGGTGACTCTTCTTCTCGGGGCGCGGTACGCATCTGGGACTTTCCTTCGGGAGCGCTGCTGCACGATCTCGCCGTCAGAAACGGCCCAGCCGGACAGCTGGCCCTCATCAGCCTCGCCGGCCGGCCGGTCGCGGTGACCTTCAGCGCCACCCGCGCCCGGCTCTGGGACGTCGGCGCGGGAAAACGGATGGCATCGTTCCGCATCGCGAAGACCGAGCACTCGGCCCGGGTGGAGATCGCCTTGTTCGACTGCACGACGGTCGCGATCGTGGCCACAGGCCGGACCGTGGAACTCTACGACCTCGCCACGGGCAAGCAGGTCGAGCGTCCGTTGCTCGGCCACTCCAGGCAGGTGAACAGCATCGCCTCCGGGCGCGTCGCTGGTGTCCCGATCGCGGTCACCTACTCGCCACAGGACAAGAGCATGCGGGTCTGGGACCTCACGACCAGCCGGCAGGTCGGGACGCTTCAGCGTCCTTCCCGCTACCTCGGCTCTCTCTCGATCAGCTACCTCGACGGCCGCGCCGTGCTTGTCGGCGGCGGTCGCGAAGCGCTGTGGACCTGGGATCTGGGGCCTGCCGCGTAATACAGGAGGACCGTCCAATGATCATCGGAGCGTCGTCGATGCCGTTACGAGCGCCACGTCCTACCGGTCGGCGAGGCGTCCACGCCACCGGCCGAGACCCTCGCGTAGACGCAACTGCCTCCCAGGGAGCCGGTGCCGGATTGGCTCGCGGATCGCTCGATCTCCACCGTCGGTATGTCTCGCGAGGACGTGGCCGCCTCGACTTCCAGCAGGCGGTCGACGTCTGGGCTGACTTCCGCTCCAGCCCACGCTAGCCGCGAATTATTGCCCGAAGAGAACCGCTACCACCAGCAATACCTTTTCAAGGTGCCGAACGGCTACTGCGGCCTCGGCGGCACCGGCGTCAGCTGCCCCCGTCGGCCTGGCGATCTCTGGCGGCGAGTAGCGGGATCGTGAGACCTCCGTGCGGCGTCGCGCTACTTGGAGGTTTCACGTTTTCGGTGCCGGTGGTTTGCTACTTGAAGTAGTAAACTGCTTCTATGAGTACGCCTGAACAGGCCTTCCCGCCAGGGGAAGGGCCTGCGGCCAAGGTGAGCGTCTCCTTGCGGGCCGGCAATATCCGCGCCATCAAGGAGCGTGTCGGCGCACGTGGGTTCTCCGCCTATGTGGACGCCGCTGTGGAGCGGCAGATCGAGCGGGACCTGCTGGAGGAGGCCCTGCAGGCGAACGAGAACGAGTGCGGTCCCATCCCGCAGCATCTGCGGGACGAGGCCGAGCAGCTGTTCCGTAGCGTGAAGTCCGGTCCGGAGCTACAGGGGGAGCGTGGATGGCACGCGCACGAAGCAAGCTGAGTGCGGGGACGGTCATCCTTGACTCCGAGGGACTCTCGAAGTGGTGTGCGGCCGACCGGCGTGTTACGGCGGTCGTGCGAGAGGCGCAGAACAACGACTTTCGCGTTGCCATCAGTGCCCTGACGCCTATCGAGGCCTTCGACGGCCGGGTGACGAACGACCGGTTGCGCTGGCACCTTTCCCGACTGCGTGTCGAACCGGTGACCGAGGAGGTCTCCGTCCACGCGCTGGACCTGCTCCGTGAGAGCGGTCTTCACGGCCACAAGTACGCGATCGATGCCGTCGTGGCCGCCACGGCACTTCGCTCCACTCGGCCCGTCATCGTCCTCACCTCGAACGAGGACGACATGAGCAAGCTCTGCGGCAAGACGGTTCGTCTCGTGCGCGTGTAGGTGCTGAACTAATGCCCCAGCGATACGACTACCACCAGCAATACCTTTTCAAGGTGCCGAACGGCTACTGAGGCATCGGCGGCACCGGCGTCTCCTGCCCCGTCGGTCTGACCACCGGCGAGAGCTGATCAGTCGCCGGGCAGGATCGTGAGTCGTTGCCCTTTGGGAAGATGACGAGGGGCAATGACGAGATAGTCCCGCTGATCCAGCGTGGCTGACCCGGCTCAGGCCCGGGCGGCGCGTTCGATCGCCACTCCCACGCCGTTGAGCAGGTGGTCAAGGCCGGCGCGGAAGTCGTCGTCCGGAGCGGCCTCCGGGTGGGGGGTGAACACCCCGGCCTCGACGGCGCGGGCCAGTGCCGGGAACCGGGCGGGGTCGGCGAGCTCGGTGAGCAGGGCGGCGTACGTCTCGTCGGCCCTTTCCTCTGGTTCGGCGGGGATGGACGTCAGGAGTTGGGCGGCGCCGCGCACGTAGTGCAGCACCAGCATGACCACTGAGAACCGGGCCCGCGGGTCCAGTGGCGTGCCGCCGAGGGAGCGCAGCGCGGCGTCCAGCCAGGCGAGCTGGCCGGGGTCCATCGGCGGGGAGTTCGCCAGCTGGGCGATCCACGGATGCCGCAGGTAGACGTCGAACAGTTCGACGGCCCATCGGGTGAGTGAGCCGCGCCAGTCGGCCGGCGCCGTGTCGAACTCCGGCGGCGGGCCGGGCGCGGCGGCCAGCATGAACAGGTGCAGGTCGTCCTTGCCGGCCACGTGCCGGTACAGCGACATGGGCGCGCAGCCGAGCCGTTCGGCGAGCCGGGCCATGGACAGCGCGGCCAGGCCCTCCTCGTCGGCGAGGGCGATGGCCGCCGCCACGATCCGCTCCAGGCTGAGCGCGGGCGTGCGTCCCCGTCCCTTCGGCTTGGCCCGTCCCCACAGCACGTTCAGCGCGTGCGGCAGCTCGTTCCCGATGTCGTCCGGCATTCCAGTGAGCTTACCAGTTTGCGTATGGCCTACGCGTTGCGTATATGGTACGCATTAGCGTATGGGATACGCATTCTCGACCGTCCTCTTGGAGCCGTAATGCACACGACGATCGACAGTCCTCCGCCGGTATCGGCCCGCCGGCGTCCGTGGTGGCGGCGCCGCTGGACGCTGCCGCTCGGCCTGGTCACGGCCGGGTTCCTCGCGTTCTCGTTGCCGCCGTACCTGACCGGGGACCCGTCGCTGTCCCGGGTGCCGCAGCCACAGGGGTTCGGCCTGCACTACCCGCTGCTCGTGGCGCACGTGCTGTTCGCCTCGATCGCCATGGTCACCGCGTTCTTCCAGGTATGGCCGTGGTTCCGGCGGCGGCACCCGGTGGGGCATCGGCGCGCCGGGCGCGTCTACGTGTTCGCCGGGGTGCTGCCTGCCGGGCTGACCGGCCTGGTCATCGGGGCGCGTACCCCGTTCGGGCTGTTCCTCGCGGTCAGCGACGTGCTCCTCGCCCTGCTGTGGCTCGCCTTCACCGTGGCGGGCTGGCGCGCCGCCCGCGCCCGCCGGTACGCCGACCACCGGCGCTGGATGCTGCGCAGCGCCGTGCTGACCTACTCCATCATCACCAACCGGGTGTGGACCGGGACCCTGATCATCGCCCTGGCCCCGCTGCAGGACACCGTCTTCCGCGGCGACCCCGACCTGATGGCGTGGACGATCTCCGGCCTGTCCGGGTGGCTCGGCTGGACGATCCCGCTGCTGGCCGTGGAGTGGTACCTGGAGCGCGAGGTGGCCCGCCGCGGCCGCCGTACCGCACTCGCGACCTGATCCCGTAGGGCGGTCCCATCCGACCCCGGAACGACCGCCCGCCCGGGAACCACCGCCGCGGGTGGTCTCCGCCACTGCAGGCTCGTCGGCACCGGCTTCTCCTGCGCCGTCGGCCTCACTACCGGCGAAGCCTGACAGGCTCTGCGGGTCTCACGGCGAACCGCGGTTCACAGCCAGCCGGCGTCCTCGGCGATTCGGATAGCGTCGATCTTGTTGCGGGCGCCGGTCTTGGTGATCGCGCCGGTGAGGTAGTTGCGTACGGTGCCCGCCGACAGGTGCAGCCGGGCGGCGATCTCCTCGGCGGAGGCCCCTCGGGCGGTTTCGCGAAGGACCGTGGCCTCGCGTGGGGTGAGAGGGCTCTCTCCGTGCTGCATCGCCGAGGCCACCAACTCCGCGTCCAGCACCCGCAGCCCGGCCGCCGTACGCCTGATGGCGTCGGCCAGGCGGTCGCCGGGGGCGTCCTTCACCAGGAACGCCTCGATGCCCGCCGACAACGCCCGCCGTACCTGACCCGGCTGGCCCATCGCGGTCAGCACCAGGATGCGGCAGGTGGGGAGCATCTTCCGCAGTTGCGCGGCGGCGCTGATGCCGTCCAGGACGGGCAGGTCGATATCGACGATCGCCACGTCCGGCCGCACCCGCAGCGCGGCGGGGACGATCTCGTCCCCGCGCGTCACCTCGGCCACCACCTCCAGGTCGGACTCCAGGTGCAGCAGGGCGGTGAGCGCGGCCCGGATCATGTGCATGTCTTCGGCCAGGAGGACGCGGATCACGTGGGCACCTCCATCGTCAGCCGGAACCCGCCCTCGGACGTTCGCTCAGCCTCAACCGTGCCCCCCACCTGCGCTGCCCGCTCCACCAGCCCGATCAGCCCGCCGCCAAGGGGCTGGGCGCCCACGGGCCCGTCATCGACCGGGTCGGCAGCGGGTCGCGTGGCATCAGATTGGAGGCCGTTGTTGACGATCTCCAGGTGGGTGCGTCCCGCGCGGTTCGAGGTGGTGATCGAACAGGTGGTGGCGCGGCTGTGCCGCAGGATGTTCGTGACGCCTTCGCGCACGGCCCAGGCGAGAACCTCGTCCGGCTCGCGGGACGGGGTGATCTCGGCGAGGTTGACCTGGCAGCCGATGCCGGAGGATTCCAGCAGCGCCACGGCCCGGTGCACCTCATCGGCGAGCGTCATCCGGCGGTAGCCGCGAGCCACCTGACGCACCTCCTGCGCGGCCTCTCTCGCCACCTGGACCAACGCGCCGACCTCGGTCTTCGCGGCGGGGAGATCGCGGTCCATGAGCCGGGCGGCCAGGTCGCCCTTCAACACGATCGCGGTGAGGCTGTGGCCCAGCCCGTCGTGCAGGTCCCGGGAGATCCGCAGCCGTTCCTTCAGTACGGCAGCCTCCGCCAGGTCGGCCCGCGCCTGCTTCAATTCGGCGGTGACCCGGACCAGCCGCACGACGACGTAGATCATGGCACCGGTGATGACGATGGTGAGGGCGTAGAAGAACGAGCCGGTGACGTTGTGGTAGATGCCCTGTAGCCACCAGAACTCCGCCGCCGCCATCGTCATCACCGCGACGCCGCCCCAGCGCAGAGGGAGCAGCAGGAGCACCGGCCCGGCCAGGAGCGGCGCGGTCCCGGCCGACCAGCCGGTGAACCCGAGGGCCTCCGGCAGGTAGGTGGCGACCACCTGCACCGCCAGTGTCGCGGGGAGCCACCGGGATCGGACGCCCGTGAACGCCTGCCGTACATGAAGGAAGTGCGGCCAGTAGAAAGCGGTGAGCACCATGAGCAGCCGGGCGTTGAGCGACGCGGAGGTGGTCGCAAGGGAGACCGCGAGGGGGATGATCGTGTAGCCGACACTGACCAGGACGATCAGCGCGATTCCGAGCCGTCGCGCGGAGGTGGAGGTCATGATCGCCCCATTATGACCGCCTGGACTCCCAGCGGAACCACCTCCTGATCGACAGGAGCGCGACCCCCGCCCACACCGCCAGAACCAGAGCCGGTACGGCTGCCGCCGTCAGATCGGAGCCGAGTGTGCCCGGCCCGTAGGAGGCGCGGACCGCGTCGACCACCGCGCTGGTGGGCAGGGCGGCGAGGAGTGGGCGCAGCCAGGAGGGCAGCAGGTCCATGATCGAACCCATCGCCCCGGACGCGAGGCCGGCCAGGAAGAAGAACGGCAGAGTCATGGGCGCCGCGAGCTCCCCGCGGGGAATCGCGGCCGTCCACGCCACCCCCAGCGTCGCCAGCACCGCCGAACCCGCGACCGCGAACACCGCGAACAGCACGGGATTCCTCGGCAGCGGCACGTCGGCCAGGAGATGTACGGCCACGGCCGACACGATCATGAGGGCGACCGTTTGCGTGACGGTGTTCGCGACCTCGCCGAGGAGAATCTGCCGGTCGGTGAGCCGGGTGGTGCGCAGCCGTTTGAGCAGGAGCTGGTCACGGCGCATGGTCAGGGCGACGGTGATGTTCAGGAACGCGGTCCCCGACAGGATGAGCGCCAGCGTCCCCACGAACATCTGCGTCGCCGCCGTGACGCCGTCGGCCTGAACGTCGCGCATCAGCGCCGGCATCCCGATCGCCAGCCCCAGCGGGGTGATCACGGAGGCGGGCAGCATGCCCTTGTCGCGCCAGAACAGCCGGGCGCTCAGCTTGTAGGTGGCCGTGAGGCTCATCGACGTGGGTCCCATCGGAAGAGGAGGCGGATGGCGACCAGGCCGAGGAGGGCCCAGACGGTCAGGTTCAGAACGGGCCCGGTCAGCGTCGTGAGCTCGCCGCCCCTGTAGGCGAGCCGCGAGATCTCGACCATCGCTCCGGTCGGCAGCAGGTCGAGTGTCCAGCGGACCCAGCCGGGGAGGAGGCCGGTGACGAACGGCCCATATCCTCCGGCCCCGACCGTGGTGGCCAGAATGAACGGGATCGTGGCGGGGGCGTTCAGGTCGGGGCGGCGGGTCACGATCGAGAAGACGACGCCGATCAGCGCCAGCACCCCAGCCACCGCGACGACGCACGCCGCGAACAGCAGCGGCAGTTCGGGTGGCGGTAGGTAGGTGAAGGTGTAGAGGATCACCGAGACGACGGCCGACAGGAGAGTGGCCTGCGTGACGATGTTGACGAGCTCGCCGCTGATGATGGCCCGCCCGCGCAGGCCCGAGGCGCGTAGCCGCTTGAGGACCAGCATCTCCCGCCTGGTCGAGAGCGTCACGGCCGTCTGGGTGGTCGCGACGATGGTCAGGACCATGGCGAGCATGCCGAGATGCATGCCGAGCACCACGTCCAAGTCGCGGCTCCTGAGCGAGGCGGCGATCAGCAACGGCAGGCCCGCCCCCAGGCAGACGCCGAGCGCCGCGATGCCGCCGACGGCCCGCCCGTCGCGCCAGAACAGCCGTCCGCCCAGCCGTGCCACGGCCAGCACCTCACGCACCGGCGCCACCACTTCGGGCAGGGCGGTCGCTTCGAGTTCCGTGGTCGCTTCGGGCGGGCGCGTTGGTTTGGGACATTTCGTCGTTTCGGGCCAGTTCCAGGAACAGGTCCTCCAGTGAGGCCGTCCGGACCTCCAGGCCGCGCAGGCGCAGGCCGCGTTCGCTCGCCCAGCCCAGCAGCGTCTGGGCGGCCAGGTCGGGATCGGCGGCCTTGACCACGGCGAGCCTGCCCCGCACGGTCGCGGGCAGCGGCAGCTCCCCGGGATGGCTCACGGACGGCAGCTCGAACGAGACCCGTCCCACCCGCGCGGCCAACGTCTCGGCCA
Source organism: Microbispora rosea (assembly GCF_044460045.1). Lineage (NCBI taxonomy): Bacteria > Bacillati > Actinomycetota > Actinomycetes > Streptosporangiales > Streptosporangiaceae > Microbispora > Microbispora rosea. The sequence continues at coordinate 1,221,916 of NZ_JBITJO010000001.1, forward strand.
TGTCGCCTCCGACGGCGATCTCGCCCCTGTCCATGATGGCCAGGTTCGTCGCCAACTGCTGGGCCTCCTCCAGATAGTGGGTGGTCAGCAGCACGGTCGTGCCCCCGGCGGCGAGATCGCGGACGACCTTCCAGATGTTGCGGCGGGCCTCGGGATCCATGCCGGTTGTCGGCTCGTCCAGGAACAGCACGTCGGGCTCGCCCAGGAGGGCCAGCGCCAGGTCAAGGCGGCGTTTCTCACCGCCGGACAGCTGCCGCACCTTCGTCTTCGCCTTCGCCGTCAGGCCCGCCAACTCCAGCGCCTCGCTCGCCGGGCGCGCGGCGGGGGTGAAGTCACGCCAGATCCCGACCGTCTGCCCGGCCGTCAGATCGGGGAAGAATCCGGCCTCCTGCACCATGATCCCGACGTTGCCGCGCACCCGGGCGCGGTCTTTGAACGGATCGAGGCCCAGCACCCTGACCGAACCGGCGTCCGGCTTCTGGAACCCGGTGAGCAGTTCCATCGTCGTGGTCTTGCCCGCGCCGTTGCGGCCGAGCAAGGCGAAGACCGTCCCCGCCTCGACCTCGAACGAGATGTCGTCGACCGCCTGGAATCCGCCATAGCTCTTGCTGAGATGGTTCACCTGAATCGCTGCCACGTCTCGATCCTTCGCCCGGGGCGGCGACGGAAACAGTGAGCAATTCACAACTTCGCGGCGCGAGCGATGCATACGAAGCCGCGCGACTCGCCCATGAACCGATTGAGGGGGGCGGCGCATGCGCGAGGAGCGAACCAAGGCCGTCGTCAGGACCTGACCTCGCTCGCGTCACGGACGGTCGATCAGCTCGCCGACGTGCAGGGTCGCGGCGAGCAGCTCGGGGTCGCCGGTGCGGTCGTACGACTCGACGGCCGTGTCGGCGAACTTCAGGACGTGCTCGTCGCCGTGCTCGGCTGCTCGCTGGAGCGCGTCCTCGCGGGTCAGCTCGGGATAGCGCCGGACGATCTCCGCGCACGGGGCCGGCCGGGCCGGGGCGTACGTCGCGATGACCGCCACCACGGCCGCCCAGGCCGCCGTCAGGCTCGGCAGCCACTGCTCTGCCGGCAGGACCGGGAGCACGTGCCGCACGGCGTTGGGCGCGGTAGCGGCGTGGACCAGCAGGACCGGCGAACCGTGGCCGAGCCCGAGGTACGCGTGGGCGGCGCTGTCGACGAGCGACTCCAGCCGCGCCGGGACATCCTCGGCGGACGCGGCGGGTTTCAGCGCGCGCAGGCTCTCCGTCCAGCCCGGGCTGCGCTCGAGCCGGTCGAGCCGATGGGCGATGAAGCCGTTTTGCTCCTTGAGCCGGGTGACGGCCGGCAGGGCCTGTCGCGGTGTGAGGGCGCCCCCCGGCGCGACCACCCCGGCGAGCTCGCGATAGCGCGCGGCCCAGAACGCCAGCCCGTGGGCCAGTTCGTCGAGGGTCTGGCGTGCTGGGGCGCAAGCGGTGCCGCGCAGTGTACGCACCGCGTGACTGACCCGGATCACGCCGTGGGTCGAGCCGGCCACGATGCCCGGCACCAGCCGTGGCCACCACTCGGCGAGCACTTCCTGCCACGGGCGCTCGGTCAGCTCGTGCCGGAAGTACGCGGCCCAGTCGGGCAGCCGTCGCGCCTGGCCCAGCGCCGCGCGCCACTCGCCCGGCTGGATGGCCGCGCTCGTGCCGGGCAGCTCCGCCAGGCGGCGTACGTAGCGGTCGAGCCAGCCGTCGACGTCGATGTCGAGCCCCCGCCGGACCATGACCTCCACGGCCATCGGACCGTGGTTGGTCAACCCGTGGTTGCCCTCCTCGTCGCCGCCGAACTCCGGCCCGTACGCGTGCAGTCGCTCGTACGCTGCTGGCAGGGTCTCCATCATCGACTCGCGGGTCATGACGGCCACCTCAGCGGACGACGTCGTAGACGAGCTTGGTGATGCCGTTGGCGTACGTCTCGGACTCGGCCACCTTCAGCATCTGCTTGTCCTTGTCGGTGTCGCTGAACATCCGCTTGCCGGCTCCGAGCAGCACGGGGAAGACCAGCAGGTGGTAGCGGTCGATCAGGCCGGCGTCGGAGAGGCTGTGGGCGAGGGTGGCGCTGCCGTGGATGAAGATCGGGCCGCCGTCGCTCTCCTTGACCTTCACGACGTCCTCGAGGGAGCGCAGGATCGTGATGTCACCCCAGTTGTCGACGAGGGCGTCCTGGCCGAGGGTGGTCGAGACGACGTACTTCGGCAGTTCCTTGAGAGCGGCGAACTCCTCCATGTCCGGCCACACCGGCGAGAACACCTCGTAGCTGGTCCGGCCGAACATCAGCGCGGTGGCCTCCTCGATCTCCCGGCCCTTCAGCTCGTACGCCTCGGGCAGGAACTCGATGTCCTTGAAGGTCCAGCCGGCGCTGCGGTGGGCCTCGGTGCCGCCGCCGGGAGAATCGACGACGCCGTCCAGCGAGACGAAGGCGGTGTAGATCAGCGTGCGCATCTTCGATGTCCTATCCGTGGTCAACGTGGATGGCCTGAGTCTGTCCTGACATCACGGACACGGCCACGATTAGGCTCAGGGCTAATCGGAAGGGCGGCCGCGTGATCCACCTGCACTTCACGGCGACGGACTTGACCCGCGTACGCTTCGCCGTCTCACCCCTCATGGAGACCGTCGCCAGCCTGCGTACGCTGGCCGCCCGCAGGCAGGGGCGGCACCTGCACCGGCCCTGGATGGACCGGTTCGCCGAGCGAGCGGGCCGGCTGCGCGAGCGCGACCTCGACCTCCTGCGGGCGCTGGTGCGTCCGGAGGGCTACATCCCCGACTTCCTGGTGCCGCCGCCGGGTCGCCGGTCCTCGACCTTCGCGGACGCGCTGGCGCAGATCGCCGACGCCGACCCGGAGATCGTGGCGCAGGAGTTGGCGCACCTGGCGGCCCACCCGGTGGCCCAGCAGGGGCCCGGCCGCGAAGGGCGGCGAGCGCTGCTCCAGGCGCTGGTGGATCGGCCGGACGCGGGCATCGGCCCCGTCACGGAGGCGCTCGAGACGTACCACCGGGTCGCGATCGCCCCAGAGTGGCCGCGGATCAATGCGTTACTCCACGACGACATCGCCTACCGACTCGATGCCCTGGCCGACGGCGGCGTCGACCGGATGATGGGCAACCTGCACCCGTCGGTGACGTTCGCCGACCAGACGCTGAGGATCGTCAAGTACTACGAGGGCCACGCCGACTGCGGCGGGCGCGGCCTGTTCCTCGTGCCGTGCGCCTTCGCCTGGCCGGACGTCCTGGTGCGGACCGCGCAGCCGGATTCACCCAGCGTCTCCTACTCCCCGCGCGGCCTCGGCCGGCTCTGGGAGGAGTACCCCGAGCAGAGCGGCTCGGCGCTCGCCGGCGTCCTCGGGCAGACCCGGGCCGTCCTGCTGGCCCAGCTCGATCTGCCGATGTCGACCAGCCAGGCCGCCACTCAGATGGCGCTCTCCGCGCCGACGCTCAGCGTGCACCTCCAGGCGCTGCGTGCCGCCGGGCTGCTCACCTCGCGCCGGGCGGGCCGGCAGGTGCTCTACTCCCGGACCGAACTCGGCGACCGGCTGCTCAGCGAGGCAGGCCGGCAGCCCGACGCCTGAGCCGCAGCGTCCCCCGCCACCAGGGAGCTTGCGCCCGCCGAGCTCGCGGCGATCCCTGCCGAACAGTGGCGGCACCGGCTGCACGAGCTCCTCAGCTGATGGTTCGGAGCCCGGGCCACATCGCGGTCCACGACGACTTCAGGCCGGTGCATACCGAGACGGCCTTGCCCTGCTCCCCGTTCGGAACGCCCAGTCCGTTGTCGATCCGGGCCACGTCGTGGCAGCCGACGAAGAACCTGCTCCAGTCGGTGGGCCGCCAGTCGCCGACGTGGACGACGACGGTGCGTTGAGCCGGTGGCGGGCCCCATGACCAGTACGAGTTGTGACCGGAGTAGGTGGGGGGCAGTCCCGATCCGAGCAGGTCGAGTGCGCTCGCCTCGCTGTAGTCGTTGGCCAGGATCACCGCTCGGGCGCGCTCGTCGGGGGGCAGGGCTGCCACCACGCCCTTGACCGTGGAGACGAACGCCGGCCAGCCGATCTGGTTCGCGGTGTCCGGCACCGTGGCCGGAAGGGTGCTGGCGGCATAGGTGGCGACGGGCAGGACCGGCAGGGTCAGGTACGCGATGAGCAGACCCGAGACCAAGGCGGCGACGGTGAAGACTGCCCCCTTGATGCCGGCGTGGCCGCGTACGAGCCAGCGGTCGACGACGATCGAACCGGCGGCCATGAACACGGCCGCGGTGCCGATCGCGTAGTAGGCCTTTCCTCCGGTCGCGACGGCGAGGACGAGCGCGACGGGGCCCGCGATGCCGATCGCCCGCCACGGAACCGCGTTCCTCGAACGCAGGAGCCAGACCGCTCCGGCGAGGCTCACGGCGAACAGGATCGGACCGGTGAAGAGCCAGAGCAGCGGCACGATCTGGGCGCGGTTGTCCGCCGCGTACCCGGCGATGCGCGAGGCCATGGTGAGCTGGGGCCAGCCGTTCGCCGCCTGCCAGGCGAGGTTCGGCGCCCAGAGCAGGAAAGCGATCGAGATGGCCGCCCACGGCCACGGTGAACGGACGACGTCCCAGCGCCGGGCGGCGAGAACGCCCAGCGCCAGCCCCGCGGCCAGGAACAGCAGGGTGTCCTTGTTCTGCAGCCCTATCCCGGCGGTCAGGCCCACCGCCAGCCACAGGCGCCGGTCGGCACCGGCGAGAAGCCGGACCGCCAGCCACAGGATGAGCGCCCAGGCGAGCAGGTCGAGACCTGTGGTGGTGTCCATGTGGCCGGCGGCGAGATAGCCGGAGACGGCGGCCGTGACGGCCGCCAGGAACTGCGCCCGCCGAGACCCGCCGAGGTCGCGTGAGATGAGCGCGACGAGGACGACGACGAGCGCCGCCTCCACGGCCGGCAGCACCCGGACCGCGGTCGGCGAGACGCCCAGCAGGCCCACCGAGGCGGCGGAGAGCAACGGGGTCAGCGGCGGCTGGTCGACGTAGCCGAAGGCGGGATGCCGACCCGCCACGACGAAATACATCTCGTCGCCCAGGAAGCCGTAGGCGCCCGAGAACGCCAGCAGCAGAGCGACTACCAGACCAGCGATCAGGACCACCGGCCAGGGGACGACGAAGGACCGGGTGCGCTGGGTGGTGTCCGGCATTGTCACAGTGTGATCGCGCTACCGCCACGGCGCCAGGGCCTGTAACAAAGTCGATCAGAGCTAATCGCCCGGGCGATCGCCGAGCAGGAGCAGAGCAGGTCAGCGGCGGGGTAGCACGCCGAGGAGAGTCGCGGTCAGGGCCAGCTTCAAGGAGTCCTTCAGCTCCATGTGGAAGCGGGCCAGGTCGGGTTCGGCCTGGTAGGCCGCCTGCAGGCTGGGTGGGGGTGTGCTGTACGCCGACAGCGCGCCGGCCATGACCATGGTTTGCAGGCTGAACTGTGTCGCGTTCTCGCCCAGCTCGGGCAGGTAGTTCTGGATCAGGGCGGTCATGGCCGCCAGGCGCTCCAGGGAGGCGCGCTTGTAGCGTGCTACGACCTCGACGGAGACGTTGTGCTCCAGGACGCCGCCCTGTGCGCCGAAGAGGTCGCACAGCACCACTCGGCTGGAGAGCGAGCGGCTGAGAATGTCGGCCACCGCTGCCGCTCGCTCCGCCATGGGCAGATTCTCGTCGACGCCGGCGGCCAGCTCGTCCGCCAGTTCCCTCAGCCACTCCCGCAGGAAGCGGTCCAGCAGTTCCAGCAGCACCGCCTCGCGGGACTCGAAGTAGCGCAGCACGTTCGGCTTCGCCAGGCCCACCCGGCGGCTGAGCTCGTTCAGGGTGACCGCGGCCACGGGCATCTCGTCGAGCATCGCCGACGCCATGTCGAGGATCGCCCGCCGGCGGATCTCCCGCTGCTCTTCGGTGCGCGCCCGCTGGAAAGTCACGATCGCCAGCCTAACTTAAGTACCTCCGGTACGTTGACAACGTACCGCGAGTACCTTAGCGTCGTCGGTACAAGATACCTTCGGTACGTTAGTTAGTTGGGAGCCTGACATGGGCGAGAAGTGGACGACGGCCAACATTCCGGACCAGCGCGGACGGGTGGCCGTGGTGACCGGGGCCAACACCGGACTGGGGTACGAGACCGCCAAGGCGCTCGCCGAGCGCGGGGCGTCCGTGGTGCTCGCCGTACGCAACGTGGAGAAGGGCGAGCAGGCCGCGGCCCGCATGACCGGCGACGTGACTGTGCAGGCGCTGGACCTGACCTCGCTCGACTCCGTCCGGGCCGCGGCGGCGGCGCTGCGGTCCCGGCTCGACCGGATCGACCTGCTGATCAACAACGCCGGCGTGATGTACACCCCGAAGCAGACCACCCGGGACGGCTTCGAGATGCAGTTCGGCACCAACCACCTCGGCCACTTCGCGCTCACCGGGCTGCTGCTCGACCTGATGCTGCCGGTGCCCGGCTCGCGCGTGGTCACGGTCAGCAGCACCGGCCACCGCGTCCGGGCCGCGATCCACTTCGACGACCTGCAGTGGGAGCGGTCGTACAGCCGGGTCGCCGCCTACGGCCAGTCCAAGCTGGCCAACCTGATGTTCACGTACGAGCTGCAGCGCCGGCTCGCCGCGCACGGCACCACCGTCGCGGTGGCCGCCCACCCCGGCGTGTCCAACACCGAGCTCGCCCGCAACGCCCCCGCGGCCCTCCGGCTTCCGCTCACCTGGCTCGCGCCGCTGATCGCCCAGACGTCGGCGATGGGCGCGTTGCCGACCCTGCGCGCCGCCGCCGACCCCGCGGTGCTCGGCGGCCAGTACTACGGTCCCGGCGGACGCTACGAGATCATGGGCCACCCCCGGCTGGTCACCTCCAGCCCGGAGTCGTACGAGATGGCCGTCCAGCAGCGGCTGTGGGCCGTCTCCGAAGACCTCACCGGAGTGAGGTTCCCCGTCGTTCAGTCCAAGCAGAACCCGTTTCCCTCCGGATCGGTCGTCACGATGTAGGCGGCGTTGTTCGCCTTCGTCGTACGCGAACGGGTCAGGGTCGCTCGTGCCGGTCGAGGCCGAGCGTGGCGAGGAGGTCTTCGTGGAGCTCGAACCAGACACGATGGCAGGAGTCCACGTCGGTGCGGTCGACCCAGGCGCCCTTCCCGGCTCGGGCGTGTGCCAGGGCTGTGGCGAATCGTGTGTCATATCCGTGGAACCGCGTGAGGACGCGGCCGAGCCGGTCGACGAGTGGCGTGAGTGCCCGGTCGATGCAGGCGAGCTCGTGAAGCACTCCGGCGTCCCAGGTGGGATCGGAGTGGTCGTTGACGGCGAGCCGATCGCCGGCGGTGGGCCGGAGTTGCCAGTCGGTGCAGGCCTGCAGCAGGAGAGCGTTCAGCGGAAGGAACATGCGGTAGACGTCTCGGACCTCGTCGGCGCCGCCGACGCGGGTGAGCTCGGCCGCGAGCCGGCGCTCGTTCTCGGCGCGGCCCGGTTCGGTCAGCGACCAGCCTCCGGTGCCCGCGAAGGCGGTGTGCTCCACCCAGCCACGTGCCTCGGCGTCGCGCAGCACCTCCTTCGTCGTGGCCGCGTCGAGTCCGTACCGATGCGCGATCGCCGGGGTGTCCGCGAACCCGGTGATGCGTACGGCGTGCAGGACCAGGAGGTCGGGCGCGGAGTCGCGCGTCACGAGCCGGCGTCCTGTCGTGCCGTCAGGCGGGTGTAGTGCTGCTGGCACGCCTGGGGGGAGTTGAACCCCATCACGTGTGCCATCTGCGCCCAGGTCAGACCTGCGCTCCGGGCGATGAACAGCAGGGCGGACTCGAGTCCTTCGACCTCGGCTCGTGCGGCCGGCAGGAGGGCGAGTGCGCTCAGGATGTCCTCCGGCGCCAGGCCGGCGTTGCGCCAGACGGCGAACTGCACAAGGTCGACCGCCGACGGCGGGACGGGTGAGGGACGCCACGGGCGGGCGTCGAGCTCGTCCGCGCCCAGGCCCAGAAGACGTTCACGCGCGTCCCGTTCACGCTGAGCCTGCACGTTGTCGGCGTGCGCGCTGATGTCGTCCTTGCGTTGCATAGGGCTCAGAATGCACAATCAACAAATTATTGTCAACGCTTCGTTGAAGGGAAGCGTCGTGGTCGTACCTCTCCTGGAGAGCGTCGTCGGCACGTGCGGGGGCAAGGCCGGCGCGCTCGGCGCGTTGCTCCGTGCGGATCTGCCGGTTCCTGACGGCTTCGTCGTCCCGTTCGACGCCTACCTCGCCGCTGTCCATGAATTGGACCTCGGGCGGTTCGCCGGCGAGCCGGACGACGTCGCCGCGGCGCGGCAGGCGGTCGAGGCGCGGCCGGTCCCCGCCGCCGTGATCGATGCGCTGGGACGCGCGCTCGACCAGCTCGGTGATCCGCCCGTGGCAGTGAGATCATCGGCGGCGAAGGAGGACACCGGCCAGGCATCGGCGGCCGGCCAGCACGACAGCTTCCTCGCCGTGCGCGGAGTCGGTTCGGTCGCCACGGCCGTACGCGCCTGCTGGGCCTCGCTGTTCTCCCCGCGTGCCGTCGCCTACAGGGCTGCCTCGGACGATCAACCGTTCAGCGATCTTCTGATGGCCGTCATCGTCCAGCGCCACGTAGACGCCGAGATCTCCGGGGTCATGTTCACACCGGCGGACCCGGACGAGGCGACCCGGATCGAGGCGTCCTGGGGCCTCGGCCCCAGCATCGTCGAGGGCAGAGTCACCCCTGACGCCTACCGCGTCGCCCGGGACGGGTCGGTCACCCGCACCGTCGCGGACAAACAGAAGCGCCTCGACCGGCGTGGCACGCGGCTCGTCATCCGCGACGTGCCCACCGCTGTCCGGAACCGGCCGGCCATCGACGACACGACCGCCGCGCGGCTCGCCGAGCTGGGCGGACAGATCGCTGCCGCACTCGGCGGACCGCAGGACATCGAGTGGGCGATCGCCGACGGCCGCACGTGGATTCTGCAAGCACGGCCGGTCACCGCCGCACTCCCACCACCCCCACCCGGAGCCCCGGGCGTCACAATCGCCGAGCTCGCTGGAACGCCCGGCAGTCACGGGACCGTGACCGGCACCGCGAGGATCGTCCGTGGGTTCGGCGACTTCGCGCGCGTGCGCCCGGGCGACATCCTCGTCTGCCCCTTCACCGACCCCGCCTGGACGCCGCTGCTCCGCATCGCCGCCGGCGTCGTCACCGAAACCGGAGGCGTGCTCTCCCACGCCGCGATTGTCGCTCGGGAGCACGGCATCCCCGCCGTCCTCGGCGTCCCGAACGCGACGAGCAGGCTCCGCGACGACACCGTCGTCACCATTGACGGCACCACCGGCACCGTCACGGCGGCAGACGCGTGACTGCTCACTTCCGTCGTCCGCGCCGGCTCCCGTACCTGTCATGACGATCAGACGCCTCTACCTCGCGCGCCACGGCGCAGCCGACGCGTTCGGCGAACTCACCGATGTCGGGCGTCGGCAGGCAGGCCTGCTGGGCGAACGGCTGGCGGCCGTGCCTGTCGACGCGGTGTGGCACTCACCGCTGCCGCGTGCGGTGGCAAGCGCGTACGAACTCGCGCGTCATCTGCCGGAGAACGTGCCCGTGACCGAGGCGGCCGAACTCGTCGACCACGTGCCCTACGTGCCCGGAGCGGCAGAGACGCCCCCGTCCTGGGCCGGCTTCTTCGACGGCTACGACGAGGCCGCGGCGGCCTCGGGCCAGAGGATCGCCGATGCTCTGGTCGCCCGGTTCGCGAAGGTCCCCGAGCCAACCGCGGAAGGCGTGCGGCCCGGCACGCACGAGGTCCTGGTGACGCACGCCTATCCGATCGCGTGGCTGGTGCGGCACGCCCTGGACGCGCCGCCGTCCCGGTGGCTTGGCCTGAACAGCGCCAACACCGCGCTGACGGTCATCGAATACCGCGACGGCCTGCCGCCCACGATCGTGATGTTCAACGACATGAGTCACCTCCCGCCCGACCTGCGGTGGACCGGATTCCCCGCAGGCATCAGGCCGTGAGGCGGCGTCAGGATGCCCGGGCGTCCGCGGCGGGCTTGAGCACGTCCCTGCACCAGGTGCGGAAGTCCGTCGGCGTGGGCGTGGCGGTCGCCCAGTCCGCGTCGTAGATGCCGTGGTCCTGCGCGGCGAACGCCTCGGTCACGTCCTTCACCGCCTGGTCGCCGGCGCCCCGGGAGCGCAGAAGCGACGCGTAATCGTCCAGGCTCACACGACGGTAGGCGACCGGACGCCCGAGCTCCTGGCTGATCACCTCGGCCATGCCGTCAGGGGTCAGCCGGTCGGGGCCGAACACGGGGAGGTTCTCCTGCCCGGTCCAGGACAGGTCGGTGAGCAGGCCGGCCGCGATGCCGGCGATGTCCCGCGTCGCGATCGACGCCAGCGGCAGGTCACCCGCACAGGTCAGGGAGAACGCGCCGTGTCCGAGGATCGCATCGAGCTGCCCGAGGAGGTTCTCCATGTAGAAGGGCATGGACAACGCCCGGTACGCCGCACCGGACGTGCGGAGTTCGGCGTCCATCGCGAAAGCCGCCGAGAGGACGCCTGCCGGGGCCGGCCAGCCGTGCCCGGCGCTGGAGACACCGACGACGTGACCGACGTCGTGGCGGGCGACGGCAGCGGAGCCCGCCCGGGCGAAAGCGAGGTAGTGCTCCTCGGCGCTCGGCGCCTGTGGATTCGGTGGGACGAGCCAGAACAGCGCATCGGCCCCGGGTAGTGCCTTGTCGAGCGCGGCCGGATCGTCGTGGGAGCCAACGACGATCTCGGCCCGCTCGCGGACCGCGCCATTCAGACGCGAGGCGTCCCGGACGATCACCCGGATCTCTTCGTCCTGGTCGAGCAACCGACGGACCAGCCGGCTGCCGATCTGTCCTGTCGGTGTGGTGACGACGATCATTAGATCTCTCCTAAGCTGAACCTGAACTCCGGTTCCGAATATGGCACGGCTTCCAGGCAACGTCAATTAGAGTGGAGTGACCATGACCGCTCCCGTACGCTCGTTGCGCGCCGACGCCCGGCGCAACCGCGAGGCCGTCCTCGATGCGGCCGCCGAACTGTTCGCCCGGCGAGGCGACGCCGTGCAGATGGACGAGATCGCCGAGCGTGCCGGCCTCGGAGTCGGCACCCTCTACCGGCACTTCGCCGACAAGCGAGCGCTACTCGCGGCGATCATCGGCCGCCGGTTCGAGGCGATAACCGGCCTCGCCCGCGCCGCCGACGAGGCCGAGGATCCGTGGGTGGCGTTCGAGACGCTGCTGTACGGCTATCTGGAGTCCGCGGAGGCCGACGCCGCGTTCCGCTTCGCGCTCCTCGGCCCGGAAGAGCCGAGCTGGAACGACATCGCCGCCGAGAAGACGGATTTCTCCGCGATCACCGAACGCATCGTGCGGCGCGCCGTCGACGCCGGCCGCCTCCGTGAAGACTTCCGCGCCGATGACTTCGTGCTCATCACCCGTGGTGCCATGGCCAACATGACCGGTGCCGGTGCCTGGCGCAGGCACGTCATGCTTGTGCTGGAGGGCATCCGCGGCTCCGGCCCAGCCGCGGGAGACGTCTAGCGCTGCTTGAGACGGAGTGCTTCTTTGCGGACCTCGGCCTGGACGGACCGTTCGTGCTCCAGCCACGGCGGGTTCTCCGCCTTCAGCGCCTCGATCTCGGCCGTGGTGAGCGGTCCGGTGATTCCGCCTCTAATGAGGCCGGAGATGGAGATCCTCAGCTTCGCGGCGATGACCTGCTTGGGGTGCGGGCCGTTGCGGCGCAGGTCGAGGAGCCAGGCGGGCGGCGTCGACTGCAACTCGTTCAGCTCGTCCCTGGAGACGACACCCGCCTGGAACTCGGCGGGCGTGGCCGAGAGGAGGACACCCAGCTTCTTGGCCGCGGTCGCGGGCTTCATCGTCTGGATGGTCTTCGGCTTGGACGAGCTCATAAACGTCAAGAGTAGTCAGTCGGAGCGGGTTCCCATGACATCGGTAGCCTGAGGAAGTGACTGATGGAGAGACCGGCAGGGTGTTCCGGCTGGCTTACGTGCCCGGGGTGACACCCGCGAAGTGGGTCAAGATCTGGACCGAGAGGACGCCCGACGTGCCGGTCGCCCTGGTCGCGGTTGCCGCCGACGAGGTGGTGGGGCTCCTCCGGAACGGCGGCGCCGACGCCGGATTCGCCCGGCTACCGATCGACCGAGACGGGCTCAGCGTGATTCCTCTCTACGTGGAGACCACAGTGGTCGTGGTGCCCAAGGACCACGCGGTGGCCGCCGCCGACGAGGTGACCGTCGCCGACCTCGCCGACGACGAGGTGTTCCACGCCCTGGACGACACGATCGAGTGGCAGGTCCGGCCCGGGCAGCGCGCGTTCACCCGTCCGGCCACGACGGAGGACGCGGTCCAGCTGGTGGCGGCCGGCACCGGGCTTCTCCTGGTCCCGCAGTCGCTGGCACGCCTTTACCACCGGAGGGATCTCACGTACCGGCCGGTGCTCGACGCGCCGCAGTCTCAGATCGCGCTGACCTGGCCCACGGACGCGACCACCGACCTGGTCGAAGATTTCATCGGCATCGTCCGCGGCCGGACGGTGAACAGCTCGCGGGGCCGGACCCCTGCCTCGCCCGCGGAGAAACCAGCACCCCGGCAGGCCCAGAAACCCGCGCAGAACGGCTCCGGTCGCCGGGGCGTGCCGGCCGGCCGCAAGAGGAAGGGCTATCGGTCGCGGTGACCTCCGACCCCGAACCTTCGCCTGACCGCAGGCGGGCGTGACAGGTACGAGGCCGCCCTCGTCGAAGGGCGGCCTTCGATGAAGCGGTCAGTCCATGCCGCGCCGTCCGGGGGTCCAGAACGGTTTCACGACGACGGATCCGCGAGGCCAGCCGCGTTCTCGGACGAGGTGGAGACGTACGGCTTGGCACGCGCGGGCCTCTCCGGCGAGATAGGCGACCCCCGGCGTGTGGGGGAGCTCCAGGGAGCGGGTCACGTCGGCGAGGTCGGCCGGGCGGCACCTCCACGTCAGGCGATCCGCATGGTCCAGTGGGAGACGGTCGCCGGGGTCCCCGACCGAGATCGCGCCGTGCACGATCGCGGACGAGGGCAACGCGCGCAGCATCGCTCCGAAGGCCGCGGTCGCGGTCTCGTCGCCGACGAACAGGTGGTAGCGCGCATCCTCACGGAGGACGAGCCTGCCTTCCGGCGAAGTGAGAGCCGCCGGGTCGCCGACGCGTACCCGCCGCGCCCACTGCGCTCCGGGCCCGGCGGACGGATGGTCGAGTACGCACAGATCGAGCCGGCCGGCGGGGGAGTAGTCCCAGATGGAGTAGGTGCGGCGGAGCCCGCGTAACCACGAGCGGGGCGAGCGGGGGTCGCCGACCCGCAGCCGGGTGTGCATGCCCGGCATCCAGGTCAGGTCGCGCAGGTCCGGGCCGGTGATCCGGATGCGGCGCATGCGTTCGGCGATCTGCTCGATCTCCGAAACCGTTCCGTGAAGGAACCCGATCATGGTGTCAACTCCCAGCGCTCGCCCGTGGGCAGGTTTATCACCGTCAGATCCGGTCCGGCCAGGGCGATCGCGTCCGAGGCGGTGCCCGTGGTGCGGAACAGCGCCGAGAGCGGATCGTGCCCGTGGGCGTCGTGCACCGGGACCAGGACCTTCGCGCCGAGTGCGGACGCCCCGGCCACGGCCTGGGCGGGACCCATCACCAAAGGCGGTCCGAGCGGCGGCCGCAGGCCGTTCACCGGCAGCAGGGCCAGATCCGCAGGCGGGTGCTCGGCGCGGTAGCGCTCCAGCAGCGCCACGTCGGCGATCTCCCCGCCGAAGAACAGCCGGGAGTTCGCCGTGCTGAACGCGTAGGCGTTGTTGGGCCACACGAGGGTCCGGCCGGCAGGCACGACCCGCATGGACAGGCCGGGCGCGATCTCGTACGTCTCCCCCCAGCGCACCCGCTCTGCGCGCCGGAAGCCCAGCGCCCTCGCCCGGCGGGCCATGCCCGCGGTGGGCACGTACAGCGGTGTGGAGTCCTTGCCGGGCAACGCGCGCAGCCCGCGCAGGTCCCAGTGATTGGTGGCCAGATTGGTGACGACGATCGCGGAGAGTGGGGGCAACTCGGCGACCCGCAGCCCGAGTGGCTCGCCCCGGCGCAGGAACCATCGTTCGGTGAACCACGGGTCGGTGAGCACGGCGTGGTCGTCCAGTTCGAGTAGCACGCAGGAGTTGACCACGCGGGTGACGGCGATTGCTTGCTTGAGCATGCGGCCAACGGTGCCGGTTAATGTTCACATGAAGTCAAGTGAGGAGCTGACCATCGGTGAGCTGGCGGACCGGTTCGGCCTGGCCACGCATGTGCTGCGGCACTGGGAGAGCGTGGGGCTGATCGAACCCGCTCGGCGTGCCGGCGGCCGGCGCCGCTACGGACAGGACGCGCTGGTGCGAGTGGCGCTGATTCTGATGGGAAAGGAGGCGGGGCTCGGGCTGCGCGAGCTGAGCGCCGTGCTGTCGGCTCCCGATCCGATGGACCACCGGGACCTGTTGCGCCGCCACGTCGCCGCACTGGAACAGCGCATCGCGCGGGCGCGCGCGGCCAAGGACCTGATCGAGCACGCGCTCGCCTGCCCGCACAGGTTGGCGGACTGCCCGCACGCCCGCGAGCAGATCGCGGCGCGTATCCCGCCCGGCTCGACGGACGAGAGACTCCGGGCATGAGAACGGTGAGTCGGGCACTGGCCGTGCTGATGGTGGCCGTCGCCGGTTGCGCGTTCAATCCCGACGCGACCCCCGCCGATCGCGCGTCCACGTCTGACGCCATCGGCAGGCGTACGCCCGCACCAGGCCGCGCCGCCGATGCGAAGCCGATGGCCGTGATCTCGCCGCGTCCGGCCGGCGCTACGGAGCTTCAGCCGTTGCCGGCCCGGCCCGCGAGGTGCGCGCTGCCGCCGGAGGGCCGCGACGACCTGCGTGCGTCCGATGTCGCGACGGCGTGGCGGACGCTCTGGGTCGACCGCGCCCGCGGATCCATCGACCTGCTCGCCGTGGCCGCCGACGGCGCGCTCTGGGCCACCTTCTGGACAGAAAGGCAGCGCGGGACCTCCCTGGAAACCAGGGACGGCGGGGTGCGTCGTCGGGACGGCGGGGCATGGCGGACGTTCGAGATCCCTCCCCTACCCGATCGTGGCGCGCCGTCGGTCGTCGCGCTCGCCGCCGCCTCAGCGGACAAGGCCTGGGCGATCGGCAACTCCAGTGGCAGGAAGGGCGGGGACACGATCGGTTTCATCGGCACCTACGAGAGGGGCCGGTGGCGTTCGGAGGCACTCGCGAAGCCGGCGGCCGACACGATCGGGTGGGGCTTCACCGCCGCGCGATCCGCTGGGGCGGACCGTGCGTGGACCGTGAACGGGCGGGTGGGGCTGCTGTGGACGGGGCGGGAATGGCAGCACTATCGCCTGCCCGCCGAGGCGGGGGCGCTCAGCTCGCAGGACGAGCAGGTCTGGGCCGTGACCGGGGGGCGCGGCGGGCAGTCGGCGGCGATGCGCTGGGAGCAGGTAGGCAGGGAGCAGGTGGGCTGGCGCCTGATCGGGGTGCCCGTCCTGGAAACGCCGGACCACGAAGTGGCGGGCAGCGTGCTCCGGGATGTCGGCGTGATCGGCCCGGATGACGTGTGGGTCGTGGGCGGGGTCTCGTGGCTGATGGAGCACGAGTACGACGATGAGGGCGAGCCGCTGGAAAGGGGACGCCCGGTGGCTCTGCACTGGGACGGGAGGTCGTGGACCTGCCACTGGGGTCCGCCGGGGTCGAGCGTGGGGCGTCCCGCCTGGCGGATAACGACGTTCGGCCAGGCGGAGCCCGACGGCAGGGGTGGCCTGTGGGTGCTCGGCCGTGGCGACCTGCTGTGGCATCTGTCCGAGGGGCGCTGGACCCGCCACCGCATCCCCGCGCCGGCGGGGTACGTGGCACAGGTCAACTCTCTGGCCCTGCGACCCGGCACGGGCCAGGTCTACGCGGCAGGCTCGGTGACCTCGAAGAAGGGGAACCCCTTCGCCGTCTCCCACGCCGCTCTCTGGCGTGCGGGCTAGGGAACGCCGCTTCGGAAGGGCGCGTGCCTTGCGCGGCGGGGAGGACCCGGGGGTGGGCCCGGTCGGGCTCCACCCCCGGTGATTGCCGCGATCAGGCGACGGTGCAGGGGTTTCCGTTGAGGGCGAACGCGGTGGGCTTGGCGGCGTTGCCGGTGTGGGTGGCTTGGAAGCCGATCTCAGTGGTGGATCCGGGGGCCATCGTGCCGTTGTAGCTGACGTTCCTCGCCGTGACCTGTCCGCTGCTGGGGGAGTAGGCGGCGTTCCATCCGTTGGTGATGGTCTGCCCGCTGGGGAGGGTGAAGGTCAGGGACCAGCCGTTGACGGTGGAGGACCCGGTGTTGGTGATGGCGATCTGCTCGGTCAGGCCGTTGTTCCACGCGTTGACGGTGGCGCTGACCCGGCAGGCGCCCGATCCGCCGCTGGGCGACGGGGACGGGGACGCGGAAGGCGACGCGGAAGGCGACGCGGACGGGGACGCAGACGGGGACGAGGACGGCGAAGCCGAGGGAGACGGGGACGGAGACGGACCGGACTGGAACTGGGTGAAGAACTTCCACACCTCTGCCGACGTCCAGGTCCTGGCGCCGCTCGTGGAGGTGGACCCGTCGTTGGGGGAGGGGGTGTGATCCCCGTCGAACGCCGCCCATACGACCGGATAGCCGGCCCGGCACCCCGAGTAGGCGGTGATGATGTGCGTCAGGCTGCCCTGCGAGGGCTCTCTGGGGCTCATGGGAGTGCAGCCGTTGTTCGAGACGAACCGGTCACGCAGTTGCCGGCCGTTGGAGATGTTGAGCACCGAGTCGTGGATGCCGTGGATTCCCATGTACGCGACCGGCTGGGTGCCGCCGTTGCACCCGCTGAGCTGCGCGCCGGAGTAGACGGCGACCGCACGGAAGATCGTCGGCCGGGCGCACGCGACCGCGAAGCTCATCGCGCCGCCGTAGCTCCACCCCATGGCGAAGCGCTGCGTCGTGTCGACACACAGATCGTTCTCGACGAGCCTCAGCACGTCGTCGGTGAAGGTCAGGTCTTCACCGTTGGAATTGCCCCAGCCGTTGTTGATGCCCTGGGGCGCGATGAAGATCGTGCTGTTGTTCGACAGCTGCTTGAGCCCGTAGTAGGCCCAGACGGACCCGTCCGACCCGCCCGAGTCGACGATCTGCGCCGTGCCGTTCAGCCAGTGGTACGCGATGATCAACCGGTAGGGGCGGCTGTTGTCGTAGTTGTCGGGAATCCGCAGGATCCAGCTGCGACTCTTGCCGCTGGTCGTGATCGTCTGTGAACCGCTTCTCAGCGCCGGGGTCTTCCCGCAGCCGGAGGTCGCCGCCGCGGCGGCGCTCGCCGAGGACGGCGTGGTCGCACCGAGGCTGTCGCTCAGCGCCATGCGTCCCGTGCTCAGGACGAGAAGCGCGGCGGCCGCGACAGCGGTAAAGATGGATCTCTGTCTCAACTTCACGCAACTCCCTTTGTCGTTCGAAAGTCGACGTACGTCGATAGGGAAGCCAATGGGTTCTCGTTCTGGTGAAGTTCTGGTGGAGCGCCGGAACCCCGGCATGTGCCTGCCGGCCGGGCGGTCTCGCAGAACGAATTCGAACGCTGAATGAGCCCACCGTCAGTCGACCCCGGAGGAGCGCGGCGACCGGCCGTCGTCGGCGCGCGCGTGCTCGCCCTTTCCCCACCGGGGAAGAGCAAGGCGAATTCAGGTTTCCGTTATCGCCGTTATCCTGCTGCCGCGTTCTCTCCTCGGCGGTTCCGACGGAGAACGCAGCGGAATCGTGGAATCCGGCTTGTGGCCTGGCGAATGCCAGATGAAGGCGGATTACGCCGGGATCTGGCGACCCCGATCAGCTTCGCCTGGCGTCGAGCCGACAAATTGTTAGCGATAACAGAGACGGGGGCGGGCGCGTGCTCCTCTCTGCCGGGCGACTGGAAGTGGTGGTGAAGCGGAGCAAATATGAAGTCAGGATGCATGTCAAGGATCTTGCTTCCCGGCCGAGATCCCCTCGCCCGCGGCCGTCCATTCCCTGAGTTTTGACCAGGGAAGAGGTCGCGGTCGCCGCCGACGCCGCGATGAAAATTTCATCGCCCGCGGCTCCGCGTTTCCGGCGGCGAGGCCGCCCTTTTCACCGCCGGCCGGAGCGCCGGTCAGGCGGCCGGCGACGCGACCGACTCGCGGGGGCGGATGGGCATCGGCACGCGATGCACCTCGCCCTCCCCGCCGTCGTCCTCGCGGTCACGGCCGATCTCCGTGAACAGCACGTCGACGGCCTTGCGGCCGAGTTCGTAGTGCGGGAGGGCCACCGTGGTCAGCTGGGGGCGCATCCACGAGGCGATCGGGTGGTCGTCGAAGGACACGACCGAGACGTCGGCGGGCACCTCGAGCCCGAAGTCGTCGAGCGCCTGGTAGGCGCCGAGGGCGACCCGGTCGTTGAAGCAGATCAACGCCTTCGGGCGCTCCTTCTTCAGCAGTTCCCGGGTTACGGCGAGGCCGTACTCTGGCTGCCAGTCGGGGCAGACGTGGCCGCCGGCCGGCTTGACTCCCGCCTCGGCGAGCACCTCGCGAATGCCGATGAGCCGTTCGACGGCCGCGACGCTTCCCCCCGCGGGGACGT
The DNA here is from genome assembly GCF_044460045.1 of Microbispora rosea. Lineage (NCBI taxonomy): Bacteria > Bacillati > Actinomycetota > Actinomycetes > Streptosporangiales > Streptosporangiaceae > Microbispora > Microbispora rosea. The sequence goes on from NZ_JBITJO010000001.1 coordinate 1,240,588, forward strand.
TGCGCCGTCCCGGGCCTGCGCCGATCAGGTGGATGCCCTCGCGGTGGCCGGCGTCGAGCAGAGCCCTCGCGGCGACGCGTCCGGCCTCGATCTCGTCGGGGATGACCGAGGGCATCGGTGACGGCTGTTTGGGGAGCGCGTTGAGCAGGACGGCGGGGGCCGCCGCCATGCCCTTCGGCACCTTGATAGTTCTCGTGTACATCGCGGCCAGGATGATCCCGTCCACCTGACGGTCGTGCATGGCCTGCAGCAGGAGCCGTTCGAGCTCGGCGTCGCCCTCCGTCTCACCGATGAACAGCATGAAGCCGCGCTCCCGCGCGGCCTCGAGGGCGCCCTTGATCATGTCGCCGGCGAGACGTGACGTGGCAACCGTGTCCGAAATAAAGCCGATAGTCCGAGTTGTCCCAGTTCGCAGGCCTACGGATACGATGTTCGGCCGGTACTGCAACTCGGCTGCGGCCTTGAGGACACGCTGCTCGACGTCCTGGGAGATGCGCAGCTCCCGGCCGCGTCCCGACAGCACGAGCGACGCGGTGGTCGGCGAGACGCCGGCGGTCTTGGCAACGTCCGCCAGCGTGACCCGTCGTGGGCTCACCGGGTGACCTCCTGCGATGTGGGGGTTGACACTGCGCGACTCGTGTGATGAGACTATCGCACTGCTAATCCGATTTAGCAACCTGAGTCCTGGGGCATCCGGTGTGTGCCGGCGAGTCCCCTAGCAATCAAGGAGACGCAGATGTCGCGTCGAACTCGCTGGAACGGGGCCGCGCTCGCGGTCGTGATGGGAGGGGCGCTGGCGGCCGGCTGCGGCGCGCCCGGCGGCGACGCCCCTCAGCCGGAGGCCACGAGCGCGTCCCTGGCGGCCGCGCCGACCTGCGGCACGGCGCCGGTCACGCTCAACGCCTACATCGAGACCGGCTTCCCCCTGCCGAAAGAGCTCAGCACCGAGTTCTCCAAGCAGTATCCGAACGTGAAGTGGAACATCCGTGAGGACCAGTTCGCGGTGATCACGCAGAACGCGCCGCGCGTCCTCGCCGACGACCCGCCGGACCTGATGCGGCTCCCGCAGGTGTCTGAGCTGGTGAAGAACAACCTGCTGAAGAACCTCGACGGCTACGCGAAGGCGTTCGGCTGGGACGCCTGGCCCGCCTCTCAGCTGGAGCAGATGCGCCTGGCCCCCGGCGGGAAGACGCGCGGCGAGGGATCGCTGTACGCCATGGGGCTGAACTTCAGCATGACCGGCGTGTTCTACAACAAGAAGCTCGCGGACAAGATCGGCATGTCGTCCCCGCCGACCACCCTGGCCGAGCTGGACGACGCCCTCGCGAAGGCCAAGAGCGCGGGCATCACCCCGATCGCCCAGTTCAACGGCGGGGCCACCGGCGGACTCGCCTTCCCGCTGCAGGACCTGATGGCCTCGTACGGTCCCCCGGGGCCGATCAACGACTGGATCTACCAGAAGCCGGGCGCCACGATCGACACCCCCTCCAACGTGCAGGCGACGCAGCACCTGGAGAAGTGGATCAAGGCTGGGTACTTCTGGAAGGACGTCAACGCCGTCGACTACGCGACGATGATGAGCCGCTTCATCAAGGGCGACGGCCTGTTCTCGTTCAACGGCGACTGGGAGTCGGGGAACCTCGACAAGCAGATGGCGGGCAACGTGGGCTTCTTCCTGATGCCGCCGGTGCAGCAGGGCGGCAAGCAGGCCGCCATGTCGGCGCCCCTCACCTACGGGATCAGCTCCAGGGCGAAGAACGCCGACTGCGCGGCGTTCTTCCTCAACTGGGTGGCGACCGACCCGAAGGCGCGTGAGATCGGCGTGAAGGTCGGCGGGTCGCACCCGATGGGCCCGGCGGACGCCCCCATGCCGGAGGTGGCGGAGGGCACGGTCACCGCGAGCACGCTGGACGCAGGGGCGAAGATCGCCCAGGACAACGGCTCGATGGACTTCATCGCCAACGCCACCGGCGCGATCTACGCCAAGAGCTGGACGCCCCAGCTGCAGAAGCTGGTCGCCGGGCAGCAGACCCCCGAGGAGCTGCTGAAGTCGGTGCAGAGCGACTACACGAGCCAGGTCGGGGGGAGCTGAGCACCGATGACACGGCCGACTCCCGACAACGCGGGCATCCCCCCGCGACCCGCCCCGGGGCGGCAGCCGTGACGAGGAAGAAGGGGAGCCCCGCCAGCGCGGCGGGGCTCCGCACGCCGAGTTGGGTCGCCTGGTTGTTCGTCGCTCCGGCGCTCATCGTCTACGCGGTCTTCGTACTACGGCCGATCGTCCTCACCATTCAGTACTCGCTGTACCGCTGGGACGGCATCGGCCCGTCCACCTGGGCCGGGCTGGGCAACTACACCAAGGTGTTCACCGACCCCGACCTGTTCGCCTCGATCCTCAACGCGATCAAGCTGATCCTCTTCTTCAGCGTGATCCCGGTCCTGCTGGGCCTGGCGATCGCCTCGACGATCCGCCGCATCGCCGCGAGCCGGCTCGCGCTGGTGGCGCGGACGGTCCTGTTCCTGCCGCAGGTCATCCCGCTCGTCGCCGCCGGCATCGCCTGGAGCTGGCTGTTGTCGTCGACCGGACTGGTCAACCAGCTGCTCAGGTTGGCCGGGCTCGGCGGCGTGGCACGCGCATGGCTGGGCGACTTCTCCACGGCCCTGCCGGCGGTCGGCGTGATCGGGGCGTGGGTGCTGCTCGGCCTGTGCACGATCCTCCTCCTGTCCGGCCTGAGCAAGATCGACCCGGCGCTGTACGAGGCGGCCCGGATGGACGGAGCGGGACCGCTGCGCGAGTTCGTCTCGATCACCGTGCCCAGCCTGCGGCAGGAGATCGGCGTCTGCATCACGGTGACCGTGATCGCCGCGCTGGCGAGCTTCGACATCGTCTACGTCTCCACGCAGGGCGGTCCGGGTAACGCGACCATGGTCCCCGGGCTGGAGATCTACTACCTGGCCTTCTCGGAGCGGCAGGTGGGCATGGCGTCCGCGTTGGCCGTCGTGCTCATGGTGCTCGTCCTCCTCGTCGCCCTTCCCATCCAGTGGCTCACCAAGGACAGGTCCTCATGATCGTCGGACGTCGGGAGACGTGGACCGCAAGGGTGCTGCTCGTCCTGCTGATGGCGGTCACGCTCATGCCGTTCATCAGCCTGTTCGTCACCGCGCTGCACCCGTCGGGCAGCTACCCGTCCGGCCTGGAGTGGCCGCGCGATCCGCAGTGGGGCAACTTCGTCAAGGCGTTCCAGGCCGCCCAGATGATCGAGCTGATCAAGTCGAGCGCGCTCATCGTGCTCGGCGTGGTCCCCATATCGTTGCTCCTCGGGACGCTGGCGGGTTTCGCCATCGGCCACCTGCGGATGGCGGGACGGAATCTGGTGTTCCTCGTGTTCGTGCTCGGGCTGACGCTGCCGTTCGAAGGCATCATCACGCCGCTGTACTACCAGGTGCGCGACATGGGACTGCTGAACACCCGGTGGGCCATCATCCTGCCGCTCATCGGGCTGTTCATGCCGTTCTCGGTCTTCTGGCTGCGGGCGCACTTCGTCAACGTGCCCGACGCGCTGTCCGAGAGCGCGCGGATGGACGGCGCGAACGTGTGGCAGCTCTTCTGGCGCATCCACGTCCCGCTGGCCATGCCGGCGCTGTCGTCCCTGGCCATCCTGCTGCTCCTGTGGACCTGGAACCAGTTCCTCCTGGCGATCGTCCTCGTCGACGACCCGCTGAAACGGACGATGTCCGGGGCCCTGGGCGCCTTCCAGGGGCAGTGGGGAACCGACATGCCGCTGCTCTGCGCGGGATCGCTGCTGATCCTGACCCCCACGCTCGTGATCTTCCTCATCTTCCAGCGCCGCTTCGTCACGGCTCTGCTCCAGGGTTCTCTGAAGGGGTGACGCACATGGATGAAGCTGCCCCGTTCTTCGGGGGGATCGAGGCGGGCGGGACGAAGTGGGTGTGCGCGGTCGCCGACGCCGAGGGAGACCTCCTCGCGACCGAGGTGATCCCCACGACCACGCCGGAGACGACGATTGGCGCCGCGATGCGGTTCTTCGAGGATCGTCAGCCGATCGCCGCGCTCGGCATCGGCACCTTCGGCCCGGTGGACGTGCGGCCGGGCTCGCCGACGTACGGCCACATCCTGGCCACGCCGAAGCCGGGCTGGGCGGACGTCGACGTCGTCTCCCCCTTCCGCGCCGCGCTGGGCGTACCCGTCGGCCTGGACACGGACGTCAACGCCGCGGCGCTGGGGGAATGGCGGCGGGGAGCGGGCGCGGGGCTCGGCACGCTCGCGTACATCACCGTGGGCACCGGCATCGGCATGGGGGCGGTGGTGAACGGCGGGCTCGTGCACGGGCTCCTGCATCCCGAGTTCGGGCACATCCGCATCCCCCACGACCTGGAGAGGGACCCGTTCGAGGGGAGCTGTCCCTTCCACGGCGACTGCCTCGAAGGGCTCGCGTCGGGTGCGGCGATGCGCCGGCGATGGGGGCGGCCCGCCGAGCACCTGGACGACCCTTCGGTGTGGGAACTCGAGGCCGAGTACGTCGCCCTCGCGGTGATGAACCTGACCTACGCGCTGTCGCCCGAGCGGATCGTCGTGGGCGGGGGCGTCGCCAAGCACCCCGCGCTGCTTCCCGCCGTGCGGGCGCGGCTGCTCACCCTCACCGCCGGCTACCCGGGGGCGCCGGTGCCCGTCGGCCCCGCGGCCATGGAGGAGTACGTCACCGGCCCCTTCCTCGGCGACCGTTCGGGGGTGGCCGGAGCCGTGGAACTCGCACGCGCGGCAGGGGCCGCGCCGAACTCACCCCGTTTCTGATGACGCTTTCCGTGACGCGCCGGGAAACAGCCCGCGCGACTGAGTTGGAGGTTCTTCGCATGGCTGCATGGGGGCGGCGAGACGGCACGCCCGGACCGGAGATCCGGTCCGGCGCGTACGAGGTGCTCGCCGGCGGGCGGCGACGTGACGGGGGGACCGCGTGAACGGCGAGCCCGCGCGCTGGACGCGGAAGCACCTCGCCGCGCTTGTCGGCGACGCGGCGACGACCGCACCGGTGATCGGCCTTCCTGCCCCGCCGCGCGTGCTGCCCCACGACGACATCTGGGATCTGTGGCCGATCCAGGAGGAGGACGGCTCGACGACTGTGGTGCGGGGCCACGAGTTGTGGATCGCGCTCTCCGCGCCCGCCCTCGGCCACCCCGAGGAGCGTCATGACCTCGCCCGCCTCCGGCTGCTCGCCAGGGACGCCGACGGCTGGACCGACCTCGGCCACGTCTTCGCCGACGGAGCCTCGCCGGGCAGCCGCGAATGGTCGGGATCGACGGTCCGCAGACCGGACGGCACGCTGTCGGTGTTCTACACGGCCGCGGGCCGGCGAGGGGAGGCCCGCCCGACGTTCGCCCAGACGGTCGTCGAGGCCCGCGGCCGGCTGGTGACCGATGACGGCCGGATCCTGCTGGACCAGGCCGCCGAGCACCGGGAGATCCTCCGTTCGGACGGCGTGACGTACCTGCCGGCCGACGAGGTCGAGGGAGGACCCGGGCGGATCAAGGCCTTCCGCGATCCGGGCTGGTTCCGCGACCCCGCCGACGGGCGCGAGTATCTGCTCGTCGCCGCGTCCGTCGCGGCGTCCGCCGACGCGGACCACGCCTTCATGGGCGCGGTGGCCCTCGCCGCCGCGACACCGGGCGGCTGGTCGCTGCGGCCGCCGCTCCTCGTGGCCGACGGAGTCAACCACGAGATCGAACGGCCGCACGTCGTGGTGCACGGGTCGTCGTACTACCTCTTCTTCTGCACGCATCGTCACTCGTTCCACCCGCCGGGAAGCGCGCCCACCGGGCTCTACGGCTTCGTCGCCCCCAGCCTCACCGGGCCGTACACGCCGCTGAACGGCTCGGGGCTCGTGCTGGGCAACCCCGCGGAACAGCCCGACCAGGCGTACGCCTGGGTGGTCCTGCCCGATCTGAAGGTCGTGGGCTTCGTCAACTACCGCTCCACCGGAGGAACGGATCCGTGGCAGGCCGGGCCCGCCGAGGCCAGGGCCGCCTTCGGTGGGACGATCGCGCCCGTTCTCGAACTCATCCTGAACGAGGACGCCACCTCTGTGGTCGTTCCCGTGTCCTCGGGAGCAGGGCGTTGAGCACGTCGCGCGGTGCGGCGGCGGGAGTGCTCGCGGCGGCCGCCGCCTCGGTGGCGGTCACCGCGGCGCGTCGTCACCACTCACTGTCCGCCGTCGCGCCGGAGCTGAGGGCACCGGCGCTGTGGCTGCCGCGCCCGATCATCGGCAAGCGGAGCCTGGCCCTCGCCCGGCGGCGCTCACGCCGGGCGTCGGACCCGGTGGCGGGGGTGGCGATCACGCGGCACGACGTTCCAGGCGGACGGGACGCCTTCGTGTACGAGCCGCCCGGTCACCGGCGCCCCGGCGGGGCACTGCTGTGGATCCATGGGGGCGGCACGATCCTCGGCCACCCCGAGAGCGACCACGAACTGTGCAGCCGCATCGCCCGCGACCTGCGGATCGTGGTGGTGAGCCCACGCTACCGGCTCGCTCCGGAGCACCCCTTCCCCGCCGGGTTCGACGACTGCTTCGCCGCGTTGCGCTGGCTGCACGATGCCGCCCCCGCTCTCGGCGGGGAAGGTACGCGTGTCGCGGTGGGCGGAGCGAGCGCCGGCGGCGGCCTGGCGGCCTCGGTCGTGCAGAAGGCGCACGATCAGGGGCTGCCGGTGGCGTTTCAGATGCTCCTCTATCCCATGCTGGACGACCGTACGGCCCTGGTGCGCGACCATCGGGGACGCGGCAGGATCGGATGGACGCCCCGCTCCAACGCGTACGCCTGGACCTGCTATCTCGGTCACGGGCCGAGCGTCGCCGAATCCCGCCCCTACGCCGCTGCGGGCCGCCGGGAGGACCTGCGTGGGCTGCCGCCCGCGTGGATCGGCGTCGGCGACCTCGATCTTTTCTACGAGGAGAACCTGCGCTACGCCGACGGGCTCAGGGCGGCCGGCGTGCCGGTCGACCTCGTCGTCGAGCCCGGCATGTACCACGCCGCCGACTTCGACCACCACGCGACCGCGCCGTCCATGCGCGCGTTCCGCCAGGGCATGCTCGACGCTCTGGCCGCCGGGCTCGCGCTCGGCCCGGCGGCCGATCGGCCGTGAGGGAGGCCGCCCGCGCCGCCGCGGTCGTCAGCGGGCGAACCTCGCGACGGCGGCCGGGGTGACGGGGGTGAAGAAGTTGACCAGGTTGCCGTCGGGGTCGCGCAGCAGGAGCGACCGGTTGCCCCAGGGCATCGTGGTGGGCTCCTGGACGAAATCCTCGACGTGGCCGGCCAGGCTCTGATGCACGCCGTCCACGTCGTCGACGCGGAACTCGACGATCACACTGTGGTTGTCGGCCGCCCGGGCGGCGCCGGGCGTGATGAACGGAGCGGTGCGGGTGCTGCCGATCGCGAGGGTGGCGGAGGCGGTCCTGATCTCGGCGAAGTCCTCGCTGTATCGGGTAGCGCGCACTCCCGTGGCGCGCTCGTAGAAGCCCACGAGGCGCGCCACGTCGGCGGTGATGATGCGGATCGATACGAAGTCCATGGTGATCTCCCTGGTTCGTGGGGCCGTTCTCCCGCGGAACACTAGGGCGGATACCGGACAGAAACCGCCCAGTATCGTCACTAGATTGTGTGACGTGGCCCGACCTACGCATCGCGTTCTCACCCTGTTGGAGCTCCTGCAGTCGGGCGGCATCCGGACGATGGCCGAGCTCGCCGACCGGCTCGGCGTGGACGAGCGCACCGTGCGGCGGTATGTGGACCACCTGATCGACCTCGACGTCCCCGTCGAGTCGGTGCGCGGCCGCTACGGCGGATACCGCCTCGCCCCCGGATACCGCATGCCTCCGCTCATGCTGAGCGACGACGAGGCGCTCGCCGTGCTGCTCGGCCTGGTGGCCGGCCGCCGGGCGGGGTTGACGACGGCGACGGGCACGGCGAGCGAGACGGCGACGGCCAAGATCCGGCGGGTCCTGCCCGAGCGGCTCGCCCGCAGGCTCGACACCGTGCTCGAGTCCCTCGCGTTCACGGCTCCGCCCGGCGAGTTCGCCGTCCCCGAGACCGCGGTCCTGCTCACCGTCGCCGACGCGGTGCGCCATCGACGGCCGATCTCGATCAGGTACACCGCCGCCGACGGACGGCGCAGCGAGCGCACGCTGCATCCGTACGGGCTCGTCGCCCATTCGGGCCGGTGGTACGTCACGGGCGCGGATCCGGAGATCGGCGAGGATCGGACCTTCCGGCTGGATCGCATCGCGGACGCGAGGGCGCTGCCCGGTTCGTTCGAGCCGCCCGCCGGGCTGGATCCGGCGCAGCACGTCCTGACCGGATTCGCCACGGCTCGGTATCGGCACGAAGTCGTCCTGCGGATCCAGGGGACGGCCGAGCAGATCCGTGTCCGGCTTCCCGCCGGCGTCGCGACCGTGGAGGAATTCCCGTCCGAGGAGGGCGCGGATCCCGGCGACGAGGGCTGGCTCCGCGTCGAGGTGCGAGCGGAGCGGCTCGACTGGCTGCCCGCGGTGCTCGCGTCGCTTGACCGGCCGTTCGTCATCGAGCGACCGGACGAGCTACGCGATCTCGTCGCCGCGCTCGCGGACCGGCTCGCGGCCTCCGCCCGCAGGACCGCCGGGTGACGGTGGGCTATGCCGTGGCCGCCGGGGAACCGGTCGCGGCCGCGTGCAGAAAACGGTCGATGGCGGCGAAGGTGGCCGCCGGCTGTTCGATGTGCGGGAGGTGACCGGCCTCGGGGATCACCTCCAGCCGGCCGTTCCGGAAGGCGTCGGCGTAGGCGGCGCCGTAGGCGGGCGTGACGATCCGGTCGCTTTCCCCCCACAGCAGGAGAGCGGGCACGTCGAGGTGCCGCAGCCGGCGGAGCAGCTTGGGATCGTGCATGTAGGGGTCGCCCGCCAGCGTGCGCATGGTGGCCATGTCGGCTGCCCGGCGCGCGAGTTGGTCGGCGGGGACGCCGGCCGGGTCGACGTAGAAGCGCTGCGAGTCGTGCCAGGCGTATTCGGCGACGCCGCGGGCGTCCAGGGAGAAGAAGTCGCGGATCGGCTCGCCGGGCACGTCCACGCCGACGGCGTCGATCAGCACCAGCCCGGTGATGACGCCCGCCGTGTCGCGTACGGCCATCTCGGCGGCGGTCCAGCCGCCGAGGGAGGAGCCGACGACGAGGACGTCGCGCAGTCCCAGGCGATGCAGACAGTGCAGGTAGGTCAGGGCGAGGTCGTCTATGCCGGTGAGCCATGGGGGGCGGTGGGCGCCGTCCCAGCCGGGGTGCACGGGCGTGACGGTGTGTGTCGTCCGGGAGAGGTGCCCGGCGAGCCCGGCGACCGTGGCGGGGCCGCCGCCGCCGTGCAGGATCAGGGCCGGTCTGCCGGTTCCGGCCTCCGACACGTGGAGGGACAGATCGTCATAGAGCGGGATGGTGTCCATGGCCGCAGCATAACTAAAGAAGCTTATTTAAACTAGCTTAGTTTTCGTACTACACTCGTCTCGTGCGTAGTGATCTGCAACAACTCGGGCGAGCGGTCAAGCAGGTCCAATATCGGCAGCACCGGGCCCTGGAGGGCGGGCTGTCGGCGGTCGGCGCGACGCTCGCCCAGTGGGACGCCCTCCGAGCGATCAGCCGTTCTCCCGGGGCGTCGGCCCGGGAACTGGCCGCGGCGACGTTCCAGACCGAGCAGGCATTCGGGGCCCTCGCCGGTCGGCTGGTGGCCCAGGGATGGATCGAGCGCAGGCCCGGGCGCGGCCGGCGCATCGAGCACCATCTCACCTCTTCCGGCGAGCGGGTCCTGGAAGCCGGGCACAAGGTCGCCGACGAGGTGCTCGCCAGGTGCTACACCGCCTTGACGGACGTAGACCGCGCGACGCTGCTGGCCCTGCTCCAGCGCCTCATCGTGGAGGACGCGTAGCCTCCGGCCCGCGGCCGGCCTCCGGTGGAGACGCCCCGACGGCGCGCTTCGGGGCATCTCCACGGAGGATTCCCAGGTCAGACGCCGGGGCGTACGGCGGTGAGGAAGCTGCCTCTCCAGTAGGAGTCGAGCTTGTCGATGCTGACCACCGCGCCGCTGTGGGGGGCGCTGATCACCTTCTTGTGCCCGATGTACATGCCCACGTGGCCGCCGCCACTGGTGAAGATGAGGTCGCCGGGCTTGAGGTGCGGCAGGGAGACCTTCTTCTTGGCGGCGTTGAGCATCGACCACGTCGTACGCGGGAGCTTGACGCCGGCCTTGCGCCAGGCGAACTGGACCAGCCCGGAGCAGTCGAACGCCCGTGGGCCCGTGGCGCCCCATATGTACGGATCGCCGAGTTGCTTCTTCGCCACCTCGATGGCGCGCTCGGCCTTCTGCTGCTGAAGGGCCGACTTGGTGAGCTTCGTGGTGGCGGAGTCGTCCGCCGTGGACGTCAGGGGAGCCTCGCGGTTGTACGGGGTGGTCGCCGTGGCGGCGGGCTCGGGCGGGATGATCGTCGAGGCCGGGGGCGGGGCCGTCGCCGGTGTCGGCGCGGCGGCTGCGGGGAGTGCGCTCAATGCTCCCGCGGACGCGGTGAGCGCCGCGCTACTGAGCGTGACGCAGGCGATGTGGAGCAGAGTGGTGGAGTTGGTGGACAGGGGATCTCTCCCTTTGGTCTTCCGCTTGCGCCTACCGGGTTAGCTGACGGATTCGGGCAGGGAAGTTGCCCTACGGCGCTGGCGCGCCGATTCACCCCAGACCTTCGTCGAAGGTCGATTGGTTCCCCGGCTCCGAGCCTCCTTGCTGCACGGATTCGGCATCACCGTCGCCCAGGGGGGCGGAGAGGACGTGGCGACGGCGACAGTGGATGGTCGAACCCGGCCGGGCCGGGTTCGTCACGGCGGCGTCACGCGGACCCCACCGCAGGGCAAGGAAACTACCAAGCAGCCCATATCGCCGCAAAGGGCATGAAAAGGGTAATGACCGTATAAAAAGGATCAAAAGCGCGAAACCGCAGGTCAGGGCGGCTCTGAATGCAAAATGTGGCGCTCGTCACACTTGCCGGGATCTTCCGGTCGCAGGGGGGCGCGCCTGTATGAGCTGCACAGCAAGGCGGGGTGCTCACCGCAGTGCAAACGCGTGCCCGCCGTCGCGGCCTCGTGGCGTCGCGGACAAGGGGGCGAGGGCCCGGACGGCGTCGGCCCGGCATATGCACAACGACCGGTGACCGGACCCGGTCGCGGTCCGTGGATGCGCCGCTAGCCGCCCGCTAGTCGGCGGGCAGGCCGTTGCGGCGGGCCAGCGTGAGCAGAACGCTCCGCAGTGCCTCGGTCTCCTCGGGGTCGAGGCCGTCGGTCAGTTCGCTGTCGAGTTCGGCCGCCGCCGCGGTGCAGGTGGCCAGCAGCTCCCGGCCCTCTTCGGTGAGTGCGAGCGTCTGCCTGCGCCGGTCCGAAGGGTCGCGTTCGCGCTGTATGGCGCCGAGCTCCTCCAGGCGGTCGGCGAGCGACACCACCAGGCTGGGCGCCACGTTCATGAGCTTGGCGATGTCGAGCTGAGAGGTCGCCGTTCCGGACTCCAGCACCGTCAGCAGTCCTATGTGCTTGGGCTTGAGGCCGTGGCCGGCCAGGCGCGCCGAGAACCGCTCGGTCACAACGGCCCCCAGCGTGCCGAGCCGGAAGGCCAGCGTCGAGGTCAGCTTGACATCGTTCATGCCTTCAATGCTACCGTCCTTAAACGATTCAACCTCTGAACGATTTGGAGTCAGAACGATGCTGAACCCCGCCTCCGTCCACGTGGTGTTCGCCGACCTTCAGGCCGGCATCGTCGAGGCCAGTGCGACCAACCCGGCCTCTTCCATCCGCCGCGCGGCCAAGGTCCTGAACGGACTCGTCGCAGCCCTGGACATCCCGTTCACCCTCTCGGCCGCGCCTCGCCCCGGCGGCCCCGTGATGGTCGAGGAACTGCCGGACGGTGAGCCGTACGTGCGCACCGGACCGTCCTGCTGGGACGACGTGGCCTGGCGCGAGGCCGTCCTGTCCGGGGGCCGTTCCACCCTGGTGATCTGCGGGGTGACGACGGAGATCGTGGTGTTGCGCACCGCTCTCGACGCGATCGAGGGCGGCCTCGACGTGCAGGTCCTGGTGGACGCCTGCGGGGGCATCGCCGCCCGCACCGAAGACGCCGCCCTGCGGCAGATCGAGGCCGCGGGCGGCGTGGTGACTTCGGTGGCGGGTTTCGCCGCCGACATGGTGCGCGACTTCACCACACCCGCCGGCCGGCAGGTCATCGCCGCTCTGCACCAGCTGGCGTGACCCGCAGGCCGGCTAGTTCGTACGCCAGAAGGCGCCGTTGGCCGAGGGGTCGTCGGGGTCGCCCTGCGGCACGGTGAAGCCCGCGCCCCACACCGTCGTCGTCCCGGGCCTGCGCGCCATCGAGAACAGGGCGGCGTCGGTGCCGGCCTTCCGGGGGATCGGGGTGCTCCGCCACGTCGAACCGGTGACCCGCCACAGGGTGGGGTTCCAGTTGCCCTGGACGACCCACACGCCGCCCCTGCCGTCGGGCTCCACCTCCGTGTAGGGCTGGGCGTTGGCGGCACCGAGCGAGGCACTCCATGAACGGCCGTTCCAGCGCATGACCAGGGTGCGGCTGAAGGTCACGTCGTCACCCTCGTCGTTGGCCCCTTCCCAGCTGACGCCGCCGACGGCCCACACGTTGCCGGGGCCCAGGACGGCGATGTCGTTGAGGACCGCGGCGGCGTCGGGAGCGGGAAGCGTGATCGCGGGGGTGGGCGCCAGTGCCCAGGCCTTCCCGTTCCACCGCATGATCGCGGGACCGCCGCCCTTGGTCCCCGCCGCCCAGACGTCACCGGCCCTGTACGCGTCGACCGCTGCGGCGTGGGCCGGCAGCCGGACGCTCTTCCAGGACGACCCGTTCCAGTGCCTGGCCGAGGCCGAGGACTCGGCGACCGCCCAGACGTCCTTCGCGCCCGTTCCGTCGGCGTCCGTCGTGGAGAAGCCGCTGCCGAGGGAGGAGGTGGCCCATGCCCGGCCGTTCCACCGGCTCGCCTTCCCCGGGCCGAAGACCCATACGTCCCTGTTCGAGCCGGCGGTCACGGCCTTCAGCTCGTACGGCGGGCTGCCGGGGATCACCTTCCACGCTGTGCCGTCGAACCACTCGACCAGGCCCCGCAGCCTGCCGTTCACGGCCCGGTGACCGGCCGCCCACACCGACCCGTTGCCCAGGACGGTCACGTCGTCGAGCACGTCGTCCCCAGGCAGGGTGTTCACCCTGGTCAGTCGCCACGCCGGCGCGGTCTCACCGGCCTGGCCGCCCTGGTCGGTCACCCCCGAGGCCGCCACGGCCGGCATGCACGCCAGCCCGAGCGCCGTCAGGCCCGAGACGAATGCGGTACGCACGATGCTCTCCCCTCCGCTCACCTGTACGACGTCTGAGGGAGGGGAGCCGTTCACACGTGGCCGTTCACACGTGGCCGGCGGCAAGGGCCGGACTCACTTCTTCTCCGCCCACGGCTCGTATTCGTCGTCCCCGGGGAGCACCCAGACCTTCACGTCGGGCCTGACCATCGTCCGCAGCGGCGTCACCGCGCCGGTCGTCTTCGAGACCCGGTAGACCGCCACCCCGGTCGTGGTCTTCGACCGGACGACCAGGTGTCCCGCCTTGTCGAAGTCGAGATCGTCGATCCGCTGCCCGCGGGGGAGCCGCACGGTCACGGTGCCGCTCGCCTTGCCGGTGCGCAGGTCGACCAGGCGCAGCGTGCGCGACTTCGGCCACGAGCCGACGGGCTCCGCCGCCGTCACGTAGTCGTTCGCCAGGGCCGTCGCCCACAGCCGCGTCTTCGACCGCAGGCAGGTGCGCAGCCTGCGGTCGAACACCGTCATCCGGCCGTCTTCGCCCCCTTGCAGCAGCAGCCGCTCGCCGTCCGGGCTGAATCCCGCGAAGCCCCACGTGGCCATTTTTCCAGGCAGCGGCAGGCTCTTGCCTTTCCGCAGGTCGACCAGGGCCCCCAGGCCCGGCGCCGAGGTCTCGGTGAGCACGAAACTGCCGTCGTACGACACCGACGACGGCCACTCCTCGCCGACCGTGTCCACCGTGATGTCCCGGATCGCTCTTTCCTTGCCGTGCAGGGTCCGCTCGGTGAATCGCCCGTCGGACTTGCGGAAGTAGAAGAAGTGCCGGCCATCTCCGCTGATCAGGAACGTCGCCGGTGCCCCTTCGCTGATCGTGTCGCGGGGCGCCACGACGAGCGCTTCCGGCACCTTCACCACCTGCCCGTCGGTCAGCACCAGTTCCCAGGTCTGCGTCCGCTGGGCGTACGCGATCGTGACCGGCGTGGCGGCCGCCGCGGGCTGCCCGCCCAGGGGAACGGCGGTCAGGAGGAGCGTCGCGAGAACCGTGCGCAATCTCATGTGGGGTGAGATGCCGGAGATCCCGGAAATGTTGCCGCTTTCGAGCCCGGCGATCCTGCGGATGACGGTGCGTGCGGCTACGCGGCCGGCGTCCGGTAGTCCCTGATCGTGATCGCGGTCGCGGCCTTGCGGATCGGCTCGGTGACCCGCTCGATCATGCGGTTCTTCCCCGGCAGGTGCGGCATCAGCCGCAGCATCAGCATCTGGAACCGGATCTGCGCCGCGGACTTCAGCACCATCCCCTTGAGGTTGCTCGCGGCGAGCTTCTGGTTCTCCTCCACGAAGTGCCGCAGCTCGCGCTCGTACGCGGCGAAGCCCGCGGCGTGGTCCCCCGCCGCCTCGGCGAGGCAGCCCGCGAGAACGTAGGCGCCGACCAGGGCCAGGCTGGTGCCCTGACCGGACGCGGGTGAGGCCGCGTAGGCGGCGTCGCCCACGAGTGCCACCCGGCCCGACGACCAGCGGTCCATGCGCACCTGGCTGATCGAGTCCAGGTAGAAGTCCGGCGCGTCCCGCATGGCGTCGAGGAGACGCGGGACCTCCCAGCCCTGACCGGCGAAGAGGTCGGCGAGCAGCTTCTTCTGCTGGGCGGGGTCCCGCCGGTCGTACTCCAGCGGCGGCGAGGAGAACAGGAACATCGCCTTGGCGTCGTCGGCGCGCCCCGTGCTGTACATCCCGGTGCTTGTGCCCGGCGCCGGATACATCATCTCCGTCCGGTCCAGGTGGAGATGGTTCGGCACCGTGAAGATCGAGATGTGGTGCCCGAGGTCGTGGACGAACTGCGACTCCTCGCCGAACGTCAGCGCGCGCACGGTGGAGTGCAGGCCGTCGGCCCCCACCACCAGGTCGAACGTGCGCGGAGCGCTGTTGGCGAAGGTGACGTGCACCCCTTCGGGAGTCTCCCGCAGCGCGGTGACGGAGTCGTCGAAGACGTACTCGACGCCGTCATCGGCCGCCGCGTGCAGGAGCCGGGTGAGGTCGCCGCGCATGATCTCGACGTCGTCGCCCTCGCGGCCGCCGAACAACTGGGCGCTCATCGTGCCGATCTGCCGGCCCCGCGCGTCGACGAAGCGTGCGATCCGCATGTCCGTGCTGTGCCGCCGCACCTCGTCGAGCAGCCCCATGCGGGCGACGACGTCGAGTGCCGCTCCCCGGACGTCGATCTTGTAGCCGCCGTCCCGCAGGGAGGGTGCGCGTTCGACGACGGTCACCGTGAAGCCGCGCTCGCGGAGCCAGTAAGCCAGCGTCAGCCCGGCGACGCTTCCGCCGGAGATCAAGATGTTCGCCATGCCCTGAACTGTACAAGCGTCTCAATCAACTGTCTAGCACGATTGTCCAAGACATTCGTGTGAGCATGGGCTAGGCTCTGAGCATGGGAAACCGGGAAGATCTGCTCGCGGGCGCCAAACGGTGCCTGATGGAGAAGGGATACTCCGGCACCACCGCGCGTGACATCGCGGCGGCCGCCGGCACGAGCCTCGCCGCCATCGGCTATCACTTCAGATCGACGAAGGCCCTGCTCGACGCGGCCCTCATCGAGGCGATGGAGGAATGGGGAAAGGAGATCGAGCAGACCCTGGCCGCGGACGCGTCGCTCGACGGCGCGCCCGCGCAGCGATTCGAGGCGACCTGGACGCGGATCATCGAGTCGTTCGCCAGGATGAGACCGCTGTGGGCCATCCAGTTCGAGCTCATCGCCCAGATGGACCGGCTCCCGGAGCTGCGCGAGGCGTTCGCCGCCGCCAACCGGCAGGCGAAGCTCGGCTTGGCGGCGATCTTCGAACACCTGGATCCGGCCGCGGACGACCGCAAGGCCGTGGCTGTCGGCGCGTTCTACCAGGCGCTGCTCGGCGGGATGGCGGCCCAGTGGCTCGTCGATCCCGAGCAGGCTCCGTCGGCCCGCGATCTCCTCGAAGCGCTGCGCGCGGTCGGCGCGGGGCTCGGAACGGAGTGACCGGCGGCGAACGCGGCTCTCCGCCGCGTGAGGCCGGCCGAGTGGCGGGTGGGCATGCTTCTCGGCCGGCCGTTTCGACGGCGCCCGCCCGGTCGGCGGGCGCCGGTGGGGGTCAGTCCGTCGCGGTCAGGGGTCCGTCGGCGTGCGGAACCCGCTCGGCGGGGATGACGCCCAGGCGGCCCGCCTGGTAGTCCTCCAGCGCCTGCATGATCTCGGCGCGGGTGTTCATCACGAACGGCCCGTAGTGCGCGACCGGCTCGCGGATCGGCTGCCCGCCGAGCAGCAGCACCTCCAGATTGGGCTCGGCCTGGGGCTGGGCGGTGTCCGCCGCGAGCGTGAGCGACCCGCCGGGGCCGAAGACGGCAAGCTGACCCTTGCGGACCGGCCGACGCTCAGCGCCCACGGAGCCCTGACCGGCCAGAACGTAGGCGAGGGCGTTGAACTCCGGGTTCCACGGCAGGTCGAGCCGGGCGCCGGGGCTGACGGTGGCGTGCACCATCGTGATCGGGGTGAACGTGACGCCCGGGCCCGCGTGACCGTCCAGCTCACCGGCGATCACCCGGAGCAGCGCGCCGCCGTCGGCCGAGGCGAGCAGCGCCGCCTCCCGCCCACGGATGTCCTGGTAGCGGGGCAGGTGGAACTTGTGCGCGCGAGGAAGGTTCACCCACAGCTGGATGCCGTGGAAGAGCCCGCCCGAGACCACCAGGTGCTCCGGTGGCTTCTCGATGTGCAGCAGGCCGGCCCCGGCGGTCATCCACTGGGTGTCGCCGTTGGTGATGGTGCCGCCGCCTCCGTTGGAGTCCTGGTGCTCGAAGACGCCGTCGATGATGTAGGTGACGGTCTCGAAACCGCGGTGCGGGTGCCACGGCGTGCCCTTCGGCTCGCCGGGGGCGTACTCGACCTCGCCCATCTGGTCCATGTGGATGAACGGGTCCAGCGTCTGCTGCGGCACTCCGGCGAACGCGCGGCGTACGGGGAAGCCCTCACCCTCGAAGCCGCTGGGCGCGGTCGTCACCGAGCGAACGGGGCGTGGTGCCGCGACGGCGGGATCCGGTGCGGCGACGCGTGGGAGCGTCAGGGTGTCGGCGGTGACAGCGGGCATGGCCGCCCCTCCTAATTGAATGTTCAACTTCCGTCGCCTTGGAACCATCCGCGGTCGCCGGGCATTCCCACCCGAGGATCGCCCCGTTCCCGCCGCATATCGTCACGGCCCGTGGGGAGGGACTGATATGGCTGAAACCATGATCTCCCTGAGTCGCACCCTCCAGGCCGCCGCACTGTCCCTTGCCGTCCTTCCGATCACCGCTGTCGCGATCGCCCCGCCGGCCGCGGCCGACGCCCGCGGCCGGACGGACGCGGGGGCGTCGGCCCGTCGCATGCTGGCGCAGCTGAAGGTGGCCGCGCCGCTGTCGCTGCGCGGCTACAGCCATCGGCGGTTCCAGCCGCGATGGGCGCACCACAAGGGGGAGTGCGACGCACGGGAAGTGGTTCTCGCCCGCCAGGGCCGGGGCGTACGGAGGAACGGGGCGTGTCAGTCCGTGAAGGGCGTCTGGCGCAGCCCGTACGACGGCAAGGTGCTGAAGAGCGTGAAGCAGGTCGACGTCGACCATGTCGTCCCCCTGGCCTACGCCTGGCGTTCCGGGGCGAAGAGGTGGAGCCAGGCGAAGCGGCGCGCGTTCGCCAACGACCTGAGCCGCCCCGAGCTGGTTGTGGTGAGCCACTCCGTCAACATGGCCAAGGGAGGCCAGGGACCGCAGAGCTGGCGTCCGCCGCGCCGCGCCTACTGGTGCCGCTACGCGACCTCGTGGATCACGGTGAAGCACCACTACCGGCTCTTCGTGACCCGTACGGAGAAGGTCGCTCTGCTCAACATGCTCCGCACCTGCGGAAGGTGAACGGAGGCGGTGCCGGAGCGGCGGCCGAGTGGGGGCAGGCGGGTCTGTCCCGGGGTCAGCCGCCGCTCGCGACGGCGCGGGCCTGCTGGATGACCTTGCGAAGGGCCGGCGCCGCCGGGCCGCCGCGTTCGGACAGCAGGGCGATACGCTGCTCGTGCGCCCGTCGTCTGGCTCGCGGGAGGATCGTCCCGAGCTCTCCCGCCGCGGCCAGGCCGATAAGGGCGGCCTGGCGGTCCCCGACCCGGGAGACCGGGCCGGTGAGAGCGGTGGAGACCTGTGACACGAGTCTTTTCACCACACGTGTGTCGCGTACGCGGACGTAGCTCCTGTTGAAGACGAGGAACGGCTGGCGCAGTTCGACCCTGACCCAGCGTCCCGTCTCGAGTTCGTCGCGGACCGCCCGCACTGTCGCCCGGCCGTCCTTGCTGATCCAGTGCCGCCACGGCCGGGGCCCCGACTGGGCGATCTGGTGCAGCAGGCCGTCGAGGACCGGGTCGGCGAGCCGGTCCTCCGACACCACGCGCACCTTGCCGCCGTCGTCGGCGATCCGTCCGGTCAGCAGCAGGTCGGTGAGCGCGGCCGCGCGCAGCAGGTAGGGGAAGCGGTAGTTCGTCACGACCCGCTCCTTGCGGGCGTCGTAGGCCAGCAGGTAGAGCTGAGCCGTCAGGGAGCGGGGGACGTCCACGGCACTGGCTTCCTCTCAGTCGTCGGGTGGATCGGCGGTGGGAGCCTCCGGAGGCGGGGTCCCCTTCTTGGCGGGCCGGCCGCGCCGGGGGATGCGACCGGCGCCGCTCGGCAGCCGTCCCGCCTCCGACAGCGCCCGGCGCAGCAGGAACTCGATCTGGGCGTTGGTGCTGCGCAGCTCGTCGCCGGCCCAGCGGGCCAGCGCGTCGTGCACCGCCGGGTCCAGCCGCAACAAGATGCCTTTTCTCTCGGTCGCCACGGTCTAGTGGTACAGGGAGCCGGTGTTCACCACGGGCTGCACGTCGCGGTCGCCGCACAGGACGACGAGCAGGTTGCTGACCATGGTGGCCTTGCGCTCCTCGTCGAGCTCGATCACGTTGTGCTCGTCGAGGCGGGCCAGGGCGGCCTCGACCATGCCGACGGCGCCGTCCACGATCCGCTGGCGGGCCGCGACGACCGCTCCGGCCTGCTGGCGGCGCAGCATCGCCTGTGCGATCTCGGGGGCGTACGCCAGGCGGGTGATGCGCGACTCGATGACCTCGACTCCGGCCGACGCCACCCGGGCCTGGATCTCGGCCGACAGGCGGCCGGTGATCTCCTCGGCGTTCTGCCGCAGGGACAGCATGTCGTCGTGCCCGTCGTACGGGTAGCTGCCGGCGATGTGACGCACCGCGGTCTCGGTCTGGAAGGCGACGAACTCCATGAAGTCGTCGACTTCGAAGACGGCCTTCGCCGTGTCCTCGACCTGCCACACCACCACGGCCGCCATCTCGATCGGGTTGCCGTCGGCGTCGTTGACCTTGGTGATGTCGGTCTCGTGGTTGCGGATCCGGGTCGACACCCGGCGCTTCTGCGTGAAGGGCGCCACGAACCGGAGGCCGGGCGTGCGGACCGTGCCCACGTAGCGGCCGAGCAGCTGGATCACGCGGGCCTCGCCGGGGGCGACCGCGGTGAGGCCGGTGAAGACGACGACGGCCGCCAGGAGGAGCAGCACCCCGGCGGCGATCAGGGCGGCTCCCGCGCCGCCGCTGCCGCCGGCCGCGAGGACGGCTCCGATCGGGACCAGCGCGAACG
Source organism: Microbispora rosea (assembly GCF_044460045.1). Classification (NCBI taxonomy): domain Bacteria; kingdom Bacillati; phylum Actinomycetota; class Actinomycetes; order Streptosporangiales; family Streptosporangiaceae; genus Microbispora; species Microbispora rosea. The sequence continues at coordinate 1,260,608 of NZ_JBITJO010000001.1, forward strand.
GGCTCAGCAGGCCGAGCAGGGCCAGGACCAGCAGCGGCCACCCCGAGGCCGCTCGCGCCGTCCGCTCGTGAGTCTGGGGGGCCGGCATGTCGACGGCGATCTGCAGGTCTGTCATGTCTTCTCCTCGGTGTCTAGCACGACACTAGCAAAGTGATATCACTTTTCGCCAGACCTGTTCTCGCCCGAGAAGCCGAACTCTCAGTCGCCGGTTTCCAGGCCGCAGCGCAGGAGCGCGGTGAGCCGCCGGGCGTGGGCCACGTCGGTTCCGGTGAGTGCCGCGCCGCCGGCGAGCGCCAGCAGGTCGGTCACGGTGAGTCCGGGCCGCACGGCACCGGCGTCCTGGGCCCGCCGCAGCAGGTCGGACGCGGTGGCGCGGATCGAGGTGTGCCACTGGTCGAACAACGCGCTACGACGACCGGTGGAACCTTCCGTGGCCGCGAGGGCGAGCGGCCGCTTCGTCGCGACGTGCACGACGAACGCGTCCAGCCAGGAGAAGAGCGCGTCGGCCGGGGAGAGGCCCGCCGGCAGGTCGGCGCCCCCGTGGCACAAATCCGCCACCTCGTCCGCGTACACGGCGACGAGCAGGTCGGCGCGGGTGGGGAAGTGCCGATACAGGGTCGCGTTGCCGACGCCGGCTCGCCGCGCCACCTCGTCCAGCGCGACCTCCGGCCCCGACTCCGCGACGAGCTCGCGTGCGGCGGCGAGCAGCAGTGTGGCGTTACGCGAGGCGTCCGCCCTGCGCGTACGGCGGGGCGGCGCGGGCTCGGGACCACTCGACGGCATCCGCACTCCCTTCTCTTGCTATCCAGCTTCTCTTGCTATCTGGGGAGTTCCCCGTTTACGGTGACAAGCCTAACCGGGGAGCTCCCCACTTGGATGAAACGGCGGAGGACGATGACGCTGACTGCCGACGACCGCGCGGCCATCACGGACCTGATCAACCTGCACGGCCATCTCACGGACAGCGGCGACTTCGACGGCCTGCACGAGGTGTTCGTGCCTGACGTGGTCTACGACGTCAGCGATCTCGGCGGCGGGGTGATCGTCGGGCTCGCGGCGTTGCGCGACGCCGCGCTCGCCCTGGGCGAAGGGAATCCGGTCGCTCACCACGTGACCAACATCGTCGTCACCGAGGCGGCGGACGGCCGGGCGCGAGCGCTGTCGAAGGGCATCGGGGTCGACACCGACGGGACCACGGGCAGCGTGACCTACGAGGACACGATCGTGCGTGACGACCACGGCTGGCGGATCAGCCGCCGCACGGTCCGCGCCCGCCGGATCCCTCTCACGTCCTGAGGGTGGTCACACGGTGACGACGACCTTGCCTGCGGGATGGCCTCCGGCGAGGTGGCGGATCGCGTCGGGCGCGGAGGCGAGAGGATAGGCGCGGTCGATCGCCGGGACGACGGCGCCCGACTCGATGAGCCGGGTCAGCTCCTCCAGGTGCTCGGCGCGCTCGCGGGAGAACATCGGGCGCAGTCGCTGCCGCGTGAAAGCCGACAGCAGCGGCGCCCGGAACGTGCGTCCCATGCCACCGGTGAAGCGGTACGCGGTGTGCCCGCCGCCGACGATCACCAGCGTGCCGCGCGGGGTCAGGATGCGCCGCAGCAGGGACAGCGGCCGGTTGCCCGCGGTGTCGACGACGACGTCGTAGCGTGCGCCGTCGCGGTCGATCTCCTCATGGGCGTAGTCGATGACGTCGTCGGCCCCGAGCGACCGCACGAACTCCGCCTTCGCCGCCGCGCACACGCCGGTGACGCTCGCGCCGAGCGCCTTGGCGATCTGCACGGCGAACGACCCCACGCCTCCCGACGCGCCGATCACCAGCACCCGCTGCCCCGGGCGCACGCCGGCGACGTCACGTACGGCCTGCAGCGCCGTCATGCCGGAGACCGGCACCGCGGCGGCCTGCTCGAACGTGAGGTTGGCCGGCTTCGGCGCGAGGCGGGCCTGCGGCGCCTTCGCGTACTCGGCGAGCGAGCCGGTCGGGCAGGTGCCGTACACCTCCTGGCCGGGCCGGAAGCGGGTGACGCCGGCGCCGACGGCCGTCACGACCCCGGCGACGTCGCGGCCCCGGACGGGAACCTTGGGGCGGCGCAGCCCGAATCCGGCGCGCGCGAGGTACGGCGTGCCGGTCATGAGGACCCACACGCCGGGGTCCACGGCGGCCGCGCGGACCTCGACGAGCACCTCCTCGTCGCCGATCGAGGGGCGGTCGATGTCGCGTAATTCGAGCACGTCGGCCGGGCCGTACGTGTCCTGGACGATGGCCTTCACTTCGTCTCCTCGGGGAGGTCGGGATACTGGAACACGTCGTCGAGCGGGGCGCCGAACACCCGGGCGATCCGGAAGGCCATCTCCAGGGACGGCGAGTATCGGCCCTGCTCGATGGCGATGACGGTCTGTCTGGTCACGCCGATGCGCTCGGCGAGTTCGGCCTGGGTCATCTCGTCGTGGGCGAACCGCAGTGCGCGGATGCGGTTCGTCACTCGGGTGGGCTTCACCACTCCGGCACGCTCCTGCGATAGAGGATGATCTTGGTGGTGTCGCCGAGGATCGCCGACAGGACGAAGAAGAGGTAGATCACATTGGCGATCCAGAACCTGTCCCACTCCGCCACGGCCATGAGCATCGCCGAGATCGCCCCGATGGCCACGAACGCCTGACCGGTGTAGTCGCCGAGCCGCCCGATCTCCTTGTCGCGGACGTCGATGACGCGCGAGGCCCGCGGATTGACGATCGCCATCCCGATCTCGGCCAGGATCGCCGCGCCGATCGCCCCGCCGATCGTCCACAGCATGGCGGCGGCGTACGGCACGTCTGGTAGCGGGCCTCCGTCCGCCCGTCTGAGGATGGTGACGACGTACACGGCGTAGGCGACCACGGCGACGACCAGCCGGATCCAGGCGCGCTTCTCCTCGTGCGTCATGATCGGCCCCCCTTTCTGGATGTACAGAATCTTTGACACCCTCAAGGTAAACCGTCTTTGACGTGATGTACAGAACTTTTTACATCGAGCACGTTGGTCGAGCCCGGCGCGGTCGAGCGGGGGACGGACGTACGCGGGCGGCGGGTCAGGCCTCGGCGGCCACCTGCTCGGCGCCGATGACCTTCAGGAACTGCAGGGACTCGTACGCCGGGGACCCGGGCTCGGCGGTGAAGATGACCACCTGCTGCTCCTGGTCGGGCACGGTCAGCACGTCGAAGTCCAGCTCGATCTGCCCGGCGCGCGGGTGCCGCACGGTCTGGTGCAGGTGCCGCTCGATGTGGAACCGCTGGGAGTTCCACAGGCGGGCGAAGTCCGCGCTCCCGGCCAGCAGCTCATCGATCAGGCTCTTCAGCTCACGGCTGTCGGGATAGCGGGTGACGGCGACGCGCAGGTAGCTGACCGCCGTGACGACGAACCGCTCCGAGCTGCCCATGCCGTAGTGCCGCCGCTCGGGGTCGGGGTGCAGGAAGTAGCGCCGGATGACGTTGCGCTCCTGGCCCGCCAGCGCGGAGAAGTCCTCGAACAGGGCTGCCGCCAGCGGATTCCAGGCCAGCACGCGGCAGGTGTCGTCCACGACGATCGCGGCGGCGTCGGTCAGCCGGTCGACCAGTCGCAGCGTGCTCGGCCGCACTTCGCGTACGGGTTCGGCGGACCGGCTCTCCTCCCGCTCCCCGGCCAGGTGGAACAGGTGGGCCCGTTCCTGGTCCGACAGGCGGAGGGCGCGGGCGATGCCGTCGAGCACGCGCCGTGACGGGTGCCGCCCCCGCGCCTGCTCAAGCCGCGTGTAGTGGTCCACCGAGATGTACGCGAGCTGGGCGACCTCCTCGCGCCGCAGGCCGGGCGTGCGGCGGCGGCGTCCCTCGGGCAGGCCGACGTCGGCGGGGCCGACCTGCTCACGCTTGCCGCGCAGGAACTTCGCCAGGCCGTGCTTGTCCATACCTGCGACCGTACGACGGAAATCGACCGTACGGACCGCGCAGCCACGGACTCCTGGTCCCTGGTTGTGCGGGACGGCCCGGGGCGACCGTGGGGTTGGCACCGACCGGCGGCGGACACGGACGCGCCGCCGGTCACCGACCTCACGAAAGGCATGTGATCATGCGAGTTCTCATCACGGGTGCGAGCGGCTACGTCGGCGGAGTCGTGACCGAGCACCTCGTCAGGGCCGGGCACGAGGTGGTCGCCCTAGCCCGGTCCGACCGGGCCCGCGAGCGGGTCGAAGGGCTGGGCGCCAAGGCGGTGTCCGGAAGCCTGCGGGACCTCGACGTCCTGCGCGGCGCCGCGGCGGCGGCCGAGGCCGTCGTGCACACCGCCGTCGACTACGCCGATCCCGAGATGGGCGACATCGAGGGCGACGCCCTCGCGGCGCTGCTGGGCGGCCTGAACGAGGGCGGCCGGTTCGTCTACACCAGCACCGGCCTGGTCTACCCCGACCGGCAGGGCGCGACCGTGGACGAGGACCACCCCGTCGCCCCCGAGACGTCGCCCCAGCCCTACAAGGTCCTCGGCGAGCGGCGGGTCCTGGCGGCCGGCCATGTGGCGGGCACGGTGATCCGGGCGGCGCTGGTCTATGGGCGCGGCGGATCGGGCCTGCTCCAGGGGCTCATCGGCGCCGGCCGGCAGAACGGGATGGTGCCCTACATCGGCGACGGCGCCAACGAGTGGTCGTCGGTGCACGTCGACGACCTCGCGGCGCTGTACGTGGCCGCGCTGGAGCGCCGCGAGCCGGGGGTCGTCGTCAACGCCGCCTCGGCCGAGCGGACCTCGATCCGGCGCATCGCCGAGGCCGTCGCCGGCCTGACCGGCGCCCAGGCCGTGTCGCTCACGCTGGAGCAGGGGACCGCCGCGATGGGGCCGCTCGCCGCCACGCTCACCCGTTCGTCGCCGCTGGACGCCTCGCGTGCCCGCCGGCTGTACGGCTGGACTCCCACTCGGGCCGGGCTGGTCGAGGAGCTGACCACCGGCTCCTACGCACAGTCCTGAGCGCGGCCGCCACGACCGGTTCCCCCGCACACCGGGCAGCCGGGACGAGGCGGATGTCGGACCCACACATGGTGGTCCGCCGCGGTCAGGTTGACTCCCCGAATGGTGCCGACCGGCGGCACGGGCACGCCGGTCAGCAGCCCGAGCAGCGTGTGGGCGACGAGCTGGCCGGACACGCCCGCCGAGGTGGCGATCACGCCGGGGCCGCAGAGGTGCACGGGCGTGCCGGGGCGGCGCCGCGCCTCCTCGCCGCTGCTCAGGCACTCGTAGCAGGCGCCCGCTCCCGGCGCGAAGCACCCCACGGTGACCAGCGGCCCGTTGTATCCGCCACCCGCCCAGGGGATGTTCGCGGCGGCGCAGGCGCGGTTGGCCCACACCCTGATCGCGTGCCCGGTGGGCCGGTCCGCGCAGAGGGCGAGCGCGTCGTAGCCCGCGATCAGGTCGTCCAGCTCGCGTCTGCTGCCGATGTGGCGGCGTTCTCCGGTGACGGAGATGTCGGAGTTGACGGTGCGGAGCCGGGCGACGGCCGCCTCCGCCTTGGGGCGCCCCACGTCGTCCTCGCCGTAGAGCACCTGGCGGTTGAGATTGGACAGCTCGACCAGGTCGGGATCCACGCAGTGGATCGCGCCGACGCCGAGGGCGGCGAGCGCCCAGGCCGCGTGGCAGCCCGTGCCGCCCAGGCCGAGCACGACGACCCGCGCGGACTTCAGCCGGACCTGGGTCTCCCAGCCGTGCGCGCGCGGGACGACGTCGACGGCCCGGAAGAACGCGTGGTTCCTGCTGTAGCGGTCGAGCTCGCGGGCGCTCAGCCCGGCGGGCGGCAGCGCCGCGGCGTCCTCCACATATCGGGTGGCCGCCAACTGCTCGACGATCGACGGGGCGTCCGGCAGCTCCGGATGGGCCAGGCGCAGCCGTTCGGCGATCTCGTCGCGAGAACGGGTGCCGTCCATCAGGGTGAGGGCCGTCCACACCCAGCCGTACGGGTCCGCGATTTCGGCGGCGATCCCGTAAATCTCTCCGCCGATGCGAATGGTGCCGTCCTCGTATCGATGAGGACGGTGCTCGAATTTCACGCGGGGCAGTCGCACGTGACGACGATTAGTGGGCGATAAGTGTGCGAGTCAACACCGAATTTCGCGGAAGGGAAAAAGGGGTCGGCCGTAAAACGTTCCCGTCCGCACCGGCCGTCTCCCGCGGGGCGGCGCGCCGCCGCGAAGAGGGCATGGAACGTCACCGCTGGGCATACGTTGGTGACGATGAACGATCAGCCTGCCGTGATCCCCCCGCCGCTGCCGCGCCGCACGGTGCTGGCCGCCGCGCTCGCCGCCGTGGTCGTCCCGCTCTCGGGATGCGCGGGCACGGCGGGCGAGGCCGCCTCGGTCGCCTCCCGTGAGCGGGTGACCCCGCCCGCGTCGGAGCGGTCCTCCGCGAGCCCGGAGCGGTCCTCCGCGAGCCCGGAGCCGTCGGCACGGGACCTGCCCGCGCCGGACGCGGCGGTCTCCAAGGACCCCGAGCGGCTGGCCGACGCACTCACGCGTACGGTCGGGCGGCTGCGTGACGCGATCGACGACTGGAGACGTACGGGTGACCCCGCGAAGGGGGAGGCGCCCGAATCGGTGGTCCTGCTGTCCCTGTACGAGCAGCGCGTCTACCGCTATCTCGCCCGCAATCCCGCGGTCGCGTCCCGCACCTACGGAAAACTGCCGAAGGACATGGCCGCGCGGGCGCGGGACAACGTGACGGCCATCCGCGACCTGCTCTCCCTCGCCCACCCCGTCAGCGGCCCGATCAAGATCAAGGTCAGACCGGCGGAGCCCGCCGACGCCCTGCTCGCCGCCTTCCGGCGCGCCGAACGCCGGTTCGGCGTCGAGTGGGAGGTGCTGGCGGCGGTGATGCTCGTGGAGACCAAGTTCGGGCGGGTGCGCTCGCCGAGCTACGTGGGCGCCAAGGGGCCGATGCAGTTCATGCCGGGCACCTGGAAGGCGTACGGCATGGGCGGCGACATCGACGACACCGGCGACGCCCTGCTCGCCGCGGCCAACTACCTCCACGCGTCGGGCGCGCCCGGCGACTACCGGCGCGCGCTGTACGCCTACAACCACTCCCAGGCGTACGTCGACGCGGTCCTGCTGCACGCGCGCCAGATGAAGCGGGACATCCGGAACTACTACGCCTACTACACCTGGCAGGTCTACGTGATCACACCGAAGGGCGAGCGCCGCCTGACCGGCCCCTGACGAGAAGGCGGCAGGCGGGGATCCGTAACCGATGCCGCCTTTCGCGCGACTCATCCTTCGGGAGCGATCGCGTACGGGAGGTCGGTTGTGCGGCGGCTGACGACTGATGCCGGAACGAAGCCCATCGGGCCATCTGCTGGAGCCGCGCTGCTTCGGGGAGCCGCGCTCCTCATCGCGGCGGTGCTCGGCCTGCCGGCGCTGAGCCCGCGTCCGGCGCTCGCCGACGACATGTCCTGCGGATTCGGGCCTCCCCGCTCGTCATGGGTGGAGACGTCCGTGGTCGTCGCGGAACGCGGCCACGACACCCCGGTGATGACGAGCACGACGCGCGTCGGCGTCCCCCGCGACTGGCCGGGGGCCGCCGCCCTGCTCGGCGACGGGAGCGCCGTCGGCTGCCTGCTGCCGCCCGGCGGCACGCCGAGCGTCACGATGCCGGCCGACGGCGCCGACGTCGTGGTCCAGAGCACCCGGGAAACCCCGCTGGAGCTGTACGACACCGAGTGGGGCGCGGAGTCCGCCGGGCTGTGGTCGAGCCGCACGTCCGGCGACACCCGGTTCGTCGGGCTGCTGCCCTCGCCCGCGGACCTGCCGCCGGGGCTGGCCGGGGCACGGTGGCGGACCGTGGTCGTCAAGACGCCGGAGTTTCGGGCACGCACCGTGACGCCCCTGCCGTCGGAGGTGCTTCCCGGCGGCACGTACGTCTGGCGCGACGGCGCGGCCCCGCCGCGTGTCGAGGTCGCTCTGCCGCTGTCCGCGCGGTCGGCGTTCCAGCGCTGGAGCGGGGTGCGGGGGCAGGACGTGCTGACGGTCGCGACCTACCTGGGCTTCGCGCTGCCCTACCTGCTGCTGGCCGGGCTGCTCGTGGTGCTGTATCGGCGTTCCGGCGACCGGGACGAGCGCGCTCTCGTCAGGATCACCCTCGGCGCCCTGGCGATGATCACGGCGACCGAGGCGGTGCTGATCGTGGGCGTGCTGACCGGCACGCTCTTCCTGGCCGGCCTGTTCCAGGTGCCGGAGACGCTGGCGATCGTCGTGGTGGCGGCTCCGCTCTGCCTGGCGGTGCGGGGGCTGGCGCGCACCGGACTCCGGTGGGGGCTCCCCATGCTCGCCGGTGCGGTGCTCGCCGCCGTCGGCGGGCTGGCGCTCCTGGCGGCACGGCTCTTCGGCGATCAGCCGTCGGACCCCCTGCGGGTCGCGCCGGCCGTGGTCACGGCGCTGCTGCTCACCGGGGCGGCATGGGCGATCGCGGTCCGGGCCGCCCGCGTCCGGGGCAGGACGCCGCGCGCCGTGCGCGCCCTGCTGTGCTGGAGCGTCCCCGGCCTCGCGCTGCTGACCCTCGCCTACGTGACCCAGACGGCCGTCGTCGGCCTGCGGACCTCGGGCTTCCTGCCGGCCGCGGCGACGTCGCCCTTCTTCCTGCTGCGCAGCCTCGCCTATCTGATGTGGCCGCTGGTGGTGCTCCTGCTCCTGCTGCTGCTCCGCCTGCACGGGCGGCGTACGGACTCCGTCGGGCCGTCCACCCTGTGGCTCCTGGTGTTCCTGTTCGTCGTGGGCACGATCAGGTGGCTCAACACGTACGCGGGAATGCCCTTCCCGCTCGCCGGGCTCGTGGGGCTGGCCGCGCTGCCCCTGCTGCTGCGGCTGACGCGGCGGGCCGAGGTCGCCGACCCGGGCGTGTCACGCCGCAGGCTCGCGATGATCGTGGACGAGTACCGGGACCTGGAGCAGCGGGAGAAGGGGCTGCGGCGCCGCTGGGCGGCGGGGGAGCTCGACGACGAGGAACACACCAAGGAGGCCGGGCCGGTCGTCGGCCGCATCCGACGGCTCCGCATGGAGATCGGCCTCGACCCCGACAGGGAGGACGGCCTCAGCCCGCTCGACGTCGCGCTGTCGCGCGGCCCGGGGGTGACGTGGTGGGCGAACGCGCGGCTCGCCGCCCGATACGCGTCCTACGTGGGCGCGCCCGCCGCCGTGTTCCTGATCTGGGCCACGTGGAGCACCGACAGCCGGGGACACGACGGCTGGCTCGACCGGCTCGGCGATCCCGACGGGTTCTACGGCCTGGCCGGCGACCTGATCGGCGGGCTGCTGATCTGGCCGGTGGCGGGCTTCGTGCTGGGCGCGCTGTGGCGCCGCCTGCCCGGCAGGCGCGGCTATCTCAAGGGCGTCGTGCCCGTCCTCGCGTACGCCGCGGCGACGGGGGCCCACGCCGTACTGAACAACGTCATCGGCCAGGCCCCCGTACGCGGTTCACTCGTGCGGGTGCTGCTGCTGTTCCTGGTGCTGACCGTGGTCGCCGTCCTCATGGACGCGCGGACCCTCCAGACCCGCCCGGGTGGTCTCGCGTCGCGGCTCACCCCCGTGGCCGTCGTCTACCGGCTCGGTACGGCGGGCAGCGGGATCGCGCTCATCGTCGCGCAGGCGGCGGCCGTCCTCGGCCTGTGGAGTCAGCTCAGGAACGGCATCGACATCACCTCGCAGGTGGACACCTCGGCCCAGGCGCAGGCCGGCGCCGACGCGCAGGTGCTCCTGGGCCGCGTGGACAGATGAGGACGCATCACGGGCTCACAGGGCGGGGTAGGCGTTGTCCACCAGCATCACGAACTGCTCGTGATGCCAGTCGCCCGCCAGCGGCGCGTCGGGGAGGGCGCCGGTCGGCCGGATCCCGTTCGACCAGGGCGTGAGGGAGCCGTTGGGGTCGCACATGCGGTCGAGCAGCCGGTCGGAGTCCTCGGGCAGGAGCGGTCCGCCCGCGCCGTCCGACTCGCCGGGCCGCTTGATCCACAGGTAGGCGTCGACGCCGGGGACGGGAGCGGCGACCGGCCGCGCCCCCAGCCCCGCGCCCTTCTGGTTGCACATCGCGCTGCGCGACGGACGCCGGTCGGCGCGGCTCTGGTCCACGTAGGTGTTGACGTCGAGCGAGGTGCTCACCGCGGTGGGCCGGTCCGGCCCGCCCCAGCCGTCGCGCGAGGTGTCGACGACCACGCCGAGCAGGCTGGAGAAGCCCTTGGCGATCAGGGCGTTCCGCATCGCGAGGGCGTAGTCCCGTTCGTTCAGGAAGGGGTTCCAGTCGATGAACCTGCTCAGCTTGATCGGCTGGCCGGCCACGACCTGTTCCGGGTCGGTCAGGAAGGGCTCCACGAGGGGGACGTAGTCCCCGACGTTCGTGGCGATGCCGTCGGGGCTGTTCAGGCCCGCCGCCGTGCCGCGTGCGGTCTCGGTGATGGAGGTCGCGAGCGCGGCGAAGTTGTCCTCCCAGCCGGCCCATCCCGTGCTGCCCGCGTCGAGGTACGTGTAGACGTTGGGCAGGGGTGCGAGCTTGTCGAGGGCGTAACGGATGCCCATCACGTACACGCCCGACGCCGCCGCCTGGTCGCACGGGTAGGTGCTCGTCCTTCCCACGATGAGGTCGATCAGGGCATGCGGCTCGATGACGGCCGCGACGCGCAGGTGGCGATATTCGGGCCTGGCCAGGAGGGCGGCGACGGGGTCCACGAACTCCGCCTTGTAGCGGTTGAGGCCGTTCTCCTGCTCGTGCAGCTCGGCGGTGGAGACCAGCGACCGGCAGTCGCGGTCGGGCAGGTCGTGGAGGACGAGCGTGACGTATCCGGCTCCCTGCTCGACGGCGGTGTCGAGGTGGTCCTTCAGCGTACGGGCGACTCCGGAGCCGCCGGTGACGTCCGCGATCCGGTCGAGCCAGACCGCGGTGGGCGTCTGCTTCAGGCCGCGCATCTTCTGCGCGGTCGCGTCGTCCACCTTCGTGGCGGAGGACTCCACGTCGGCCGCCCAATCGGGGTCCACGTACCCCCTGACGCCGGCGAACGGGTTGTCCACCGGCACGTCCCCGCTGGGGCTGGGGCTGGGGCTGGGGCTCGGGCTCGGGCTCGGACTGGGGGAGGGACTCGGTGACGTGCCCGGCACGACGACCTGGCAGGGCACGCCGGCGAATTGGAAGTCCGTCGGCGGCGGGTTGCTCCCGGTCCAGGTGCCGTTGAATCCGAGCTGCAGGGACCCGCCGGACGCCAACGCGCCGTTCCAGGACTCGTTCTCGGCGACGACGCGGTTGCCGAGCTGGGTCCACCGGGCCGACCAGCCCTGCGTGAGCCTCTGCGAGCCGGGGAACGTGAACGTCAGTTTCCAGCCGGTCAGCGCTTCGCCGGTGTTCCTGACCGTGATCCCGGCCGTGAAGCCGCCCGAACTCGTTCCCCACTGGGTGGTCGCGTAGGTCACCTGACAGGTGACCGCGGCGCCGGCGGACGCCGCACCCACGACCGGCGTCGCCACGGCCACCGCCGCGACGGGGACCGCCGCCGCGGCGGCCGTCAGGATCCTGCGGGCAAACCGTGCGTCGCCGAAGGGCATGGGCGATCGTCTCCAGGGTGCGGTGACCGGCTCTGGCCTGCCGGCGCCCGTTCCGGTTCGCGCATGGGGGCCGACGCTCCCAGATTCGGCAACGGCCCGGCTCGTGTACACGGTTCGCCGAAGTGGAAATATTCGTTTCCGCGCCGGATTCACCGGAATCGCGCGGCACCTCGGGAAACTCACGCACGCGAATCGCCGATCGCCGCCGAATCCGGTGAAATATTCACCGGCGTGATCGCACCATGACCGACGCGGCGACGGGCGGCCGCGCGTCGTCATCCCCGGTCGGCGCGGGGCGTTTCCTGGTCGCCGGCGACGACCAGGCCGGATTCGTACGCGAAGACGACGGCCTGGGCGCGGTCGCGCAGGTCCAGTTTCGTCAGCAGGTTGCTCACGTGGCTCTTGACCGTGTGCTCGGTGACCACCAGATCCGCGGCGATCTCGGCGTTGGACCGGCCGCGTGCGAGCAGCCGGAGCGTATCCATCTCCCGGTCGGTCAGCTCACCGAGTCGCTGCCGCAGCCGGGGCCGGGCACGTCCACGCCCGACGAACTCGGCGATCAGGCGCCGGGTGATCGCCGGGGCCAGCAGCGACTCCCCGCCGGCGACCAGGCGGACGGCGCGTACGAGGTCGTCCCGCCGCACGTCCTTGAGCAGGAAGCCACTGGCTCCGGCGCGCAGGGCGTCGTAGACGTACTCGTCGACGTCGTACATCGTCAGGACCAGCACCTTCGCGTCGGTCCTGCGGCACACCCGCGCGGTGGCCTCGACGCCGTCCACGCCGGGCATCCGGATGTCCATGAGCACCACGTCCGGCTGCAGTTCGACCGCCTTCGCGACGGCCTCGGCGCCGTCGGCCGCCTCGCCGACCACGGTGATGTCGTCGTGGGCGTCGAGGATCATGGCGAAGCCGCCGCGGAACAGGTCCTGGTCGTCGGCGACGAGTACGCGCAGCATGCCGTCAGCCGATCGGCAGGGTCGCGGTGACGGTGAGACCCGGGTTCCCGGCCCGGACGGCGAGGCGGCCGCCGCACGCCGTGACCCGCTCCCGCATCCCGATCATGCCGTGTCCTTCCCGTAGCTCCCGTGCGCCCCGTCCGTCGTCGGCGACCTCCACGTCCAGGGTGTCACCGGACCAGCGGAGCCCCACGCGGACGGTGCTCGCTCCAGCGTGCCGGATCGTGTTCGTCAGCGCCTCCTGGATGATCCGGTACGCGGCGATGTCCACGTCGGACGGAAGGCGCCGCGGCTCGCCGCGTACGTCGGCGGAGACCTCCAGGCCCGCCCGGCGGGCGTTGTCCAACAGGCCGGGCAGGGCGTCGAGCCCCGGCTGGGGCCCCCGGGCCGGAGCCGGACCGCCGGATGCCTCGCTTCCGCGCAGCGCGCCGAGGATCAGGCGGAGCTGGCCGATCGCGTCCCGCCCGGCCGCCGCGATCGCCTCGAAGACCGCCTCGGCCTTCTCCGGGTGATCGCGCATCACCAGCGGGCCGGTCTCCGCCTGGATCACGATGAGGCCGACCGAATGGGTCACGATGTCGTGCATGTCGCGGGCGATCCGGGTGCGTTCGCGGGCGACCGCGGCGGCGCGCTCCTCGCGGATGCGGGCTTCGCGCTCCCGCTCCGCGTCCCGGCCGGCCCGCCGGGCCCGTGCGCCCACGCCGACGGCGTACGCGGCGACGATCGCGGTGAGGAGATAACGGTAGGTCTCCAGATTCTCGTGCGGGACGACGAGCGACACGGCCACGCCGGCGACGAGACCCGCGATGCCCGCGGCGCGCCGCGCCCGGGACAGATCCGCCGCCGCGAACGTGTAGGTGCACACCAGCACGCCGTAGGGAAGCAGCAGCACCACCAGGGTCGAGGAGTGCGGCAGCGACTTCGCCGTGATCGCCAGGATCGTCGTGGCGCAGCCCACGACCGCCCCGACCGAAAGAATGGCGCGACGCCGCCACAGCACGGGCACCGACATCAGCACGGCGAGCACCACGGCCCACCACGGCTGCCGGTGCGGGAGGAGGACGGGCGTCACCGTCATCACGGTGACGGCGACGGCGATCGCGACGTCGGCCCTTGAGGGACTGAGGATGCTCGCCCGCATGACCGGCTCCGGGGGGTTGTCCGAGGGAACCCGGCAAGGCTATGCGCGCGGCGCCCGCGGTCGCCTCCGCCGCCCGGCCGATGGCCGTCTCGCTCCTTCGAGTGAGAGGCCGTGCCCCGGCCGTCCGAGTGCTTCAGGTCCCCGCGACCGGCCCCCGGTTCGCTCTCGCCGGTGATGTGCCGTCCAGGCCGGATCCCGGAGGGTCGGGGCGGCTGGAGAAGGAGGCTGCTCGATGAATCCATCGATTCGACGTCTGGCCGTGGCGCTCGCCGCCACGGCGTTGTCGGCGACGCTGTTCCATTTCGGCACCGGGCTCACGCCGGTGCCCTGGCTCACCTGGCTCGCACCGCTCCCGGTGTTCGTCCTCGCTCACCACGTCGGCGCGCGCACCGCGTTCCTCGCGGCGTCGGCCGCGTGGCTCGGCGGTGAGACGGCGATGTGGGGCTACTTCCTCGACACGGTGCAGATCCCGCCGCCGATGGTCGTGTCGATGCTCGTCGGGTCGGCGCTGCTGTTCGGGCTGGTCGTCCTGTCGTCGCGGGCGCTGATGCGGAGAGGACGTCCGCTGGCGGCCGCCGCCGTCGTGCCGGCCGCCTGGGTCGCGGCCGAGTACGCGGTCTCGGTGCTGTCGCCGAACGGGGCCTGGTGGAGCCTGGCCTACACCCAGGCCGACGTCCTTCCGGTCCTGCAGACCGCCTCGGTCACCGGACCGTGGGGCATCACCTTCCTGGTCCTCGGGGTTCCGGCGGCCGCCGCCGCGCTCCTCGCACCGCTTCCCGTAGCACCGGGGGCGGCCGGGCGGCTGCGGGTGGCGGTGACCGCCGTGGTCGTCCTGGCCCTGGCGGTGGGGTACGGCGCCTGGCGGCTGCGCGCGCCGTACGGGGACGACTCGGGCGCGGAGAAGGTGGCGCTGCTCGCCGCCGACGGGGGCGACTGGGCGCCGGTCGCCTCGGCGGAGGGACGTGCCCTCCTCGGGCGATACACGGCGCGGATCCCGGACCTCGCCGCACGCGGCGCGCGGGTGGTGGTCATGCCGGAGAAGGTCTTCATCGCCGACGACGCGACGCTGCCCCTGCTGGTGGCGCCGCTGGCGCGGCTCGCCGCCGACCACCACGTCGACATCATCGTCGGGCTGGTCCTCAAGCGGTCGGGCACCCTCCGCAACGCGGCCCTCGACGTGCCCGCCGACGGGAGCCGGCCGGTCGAGTACTTCAAGCGTCACCTGATCCCGGGACTGGAAAGCGACTTCCGACCCGGGGACCGCAACGCCTTCGTGCCCGGTTCGGGCTCCCGCTGGGGGATCGCGATCTGTTTCGACCTGGACCTGCCCGGCCTGGTGCGCGACTACCGCAGGAGCGGCGCCACGGCGATCTTCGTGCCGGCCTGGGACTTCGACCGGGACCGCTGGCTGCACGGGAGGATGGCGGTGACCCGGGGTGTCGAGACGGGGCTCACCGTGGCACGCGCGGCGCGCAACGGCGACCTGGTCGTGAGCGACGCCGACGGCCGGATCAGGACCGAGGCGCACAGCGCGGACGCGCCCGTCGTGTCCGCCCTCACCGCGCTGCCCGCCCGCTCGGCCGACACGCTCTACACAAGGTTCGGCGACTGGTTCGCCTGGGCCTGCGCGCTCCTGCTGCTGCTCGCACTCGCGTCCCCGGCCCTCGACCGGCGCGCGGCAGGCGTCCGGCGCGTGCGGGCGGCGAGCGCCGCCGCGCCGTGACGGGGCACTACGGGGAACCGCCGTCGAACGAGAGACCACCCCCGAGCTGGGCCGCCACCTCTAACTGGTCGTAGAAGAGCCGATGGCTGAGGATCACCCCGCCCTCCACGGTGGAGAAGCTGCACGAGCGCAGGAGGACGGCCCGCCCGGTGCCCTCCAGCACGTCCCCGCCGGGGAAGAGGAGGGGTCCCTTGTGGGTGCCGCTGATCGTGAACTCCGCCGCCACGGTGTCTCCGAACAAGGTCACCGACTGCGGGGTGATCACCATGTTGGGGTACGCCTCCAGCCACTGGGTGTAATAGGAGGCGATCTCCTCCCTGCTCTCGGCGATGCCGTCCGGGGCGACGAGCACGGCCCGCTCGTCGAAGCACTGCGCCAAGGCGTCGAGGTCATGACGGTTGATGGCCTGTCTTAGCCTGTCCACGGCACGAAGCACTTCGGACATCTGACGTTCCCTTCCCCCCGACGAGAGCGGCCGTACGGTACGCATGCGCCGTGACCGGCATGACGAAGCCCGGACATCGGCGGCTTTTTCACGATAACCCAGGTCACAGGCTGGGTCGTGTGAGTCGACGGGGACTCAGGACTCGTCAGCGCCCCTGTCCTGTGCCTTCCACGGTCCCTCTATCGGGCCCGCTGCTCCCGTGAGCGGGAAGCAGCGGGGGTCCGGCCGAGGCGGGCGAGGATCTGGTCGAAGCGGGAGGCCTCCGGGGCGGTGGGCACGCTCGGCGCGAACGCGGCGCCCGGCCTCTCGCGATACTCGCCGTCCGGCACGGCCAGGGCGATCGGCCAGGCCGCCTCGGCCAGGTCGGGGTCGGGGTCGTAGGCGATCCCCAGTGTGCGGGCGACGTCCCACCCGTGGACCAGATAGTCGATGAAGTGGAAGCCGATGGCGTGCGCGGCCGGGAACGGCGCGTCCACCCCCACGTGGGGAAGGACGAACCCGCGGTCGAGCACCCCCTCGGCCGCGAACGCGGCGGTGAGGCGCTCGGCGGCCGCGGCGTAGGCCCAGACGGGGTCGGGGGCGGGCCGCTCCCGCCACGCGTCGAGGTTGGCACCGCGGCCCTCCGCCGCGGCGGCGAAGCCGAGGTGCTGGGCGGTCATGTGCGCGAGCAGGTCGGCCAGAGTCCAGCCCGCGCAGGGGGTCGGGCGCTCCAGGTCGCCGGGGCGCACCTCGGCCACGATGTCGACGCTCGCCTGCACGGCCCGCCGGTCCAGTTCCCGCATGTCCATCTTTCCTCCAATTTCATAAGCGCATGCAGACAATATGCACATGCTTATTGTCTGTCAATGCCTAAGCTGTGGGGCATGCCCGACCGCCCCGATCTCGCCGCGATGGCGGCCCCCCTGACCAGGGCGCTGATGGCCGCGGAGACGCCGATCCTGCGGGAGCACGGCCTGTCGATGTGGGCGTACGCCGTGCTTCTGCGTCTGGACGAGCGGCCCGTGCGCACGCAGGCCGCGCTGGCGGAGTCGATCGGCGCCGACAAGACACGCATCATCAGCGTCCTGGACGACCTCCAGCGCAGAGGGCTGATCGAGCGGAGCCCGGACCCGGCCGACCGGCGCGTCCGGCTCCTGTCCATCACTCCCGAGGGTCGCCGCCTGCGGGACGCGGCTCAGGCGGGCATCCGCCGGATGGAGGAACGGCTGCTGTCCCGGCTGCCCGACGACGACAAGGAGGCGTTCGTGCGGGTGTTGCGGGTCCTGTCCGCTCTGCCTTCGCAGGAGTTCCGGTAAATCCCGTTGATCGATGATGGGCCGATGGTTACGGTGTGCCCCCATGTCTTTGCAGTTGACCCGTCTGGTCGATCCGCACACCGGCACATCGAGTCACCGTCTGGCCTGGGTGGCCTCCCGGCCCGACGGCGCGCCCGCGGGATCGGCGTACCTGCGCCTGTTCACCGCCGCAGGGCACGAGCATCTCGCCGAGCTCGACCTGCACGTCCACCCGGCCGAGCGCCGCGCCGGGGTGGGGTCGCACCTGCTCGGCGCGGCCCTGGCGGCGGCGCGTGAGGAGGGCAGGCGGTGCGTCACCGCGGAGGCGGAGGCCGGCGCCCCCGGAGAGGCGTTCCTGGCCGCGCGGGGGTTCCGCCCGGCGCTGGGGCTGACGTTCACCCGCCTGCCGATGGCCGGGGTGGACCCCGCCGTCCTCGGCGGGGCCCTCCCGGAGCCGCATCCGGGATATCGGCTGGTCTCCTGGGAGGGCGTCGTCCCGGACGAACTGGCCGGGACGTTCGCCGAGTCCCGCCGCGCCATGGACGACATGCCGATGGACGGCCTCGATTACCGGCCGGCGCCCTGGGACGTCGCCCGGGTCAGGGCCGCCGCCGAGGCGATCGCGCGGCGTGGCGAGCTCCTGCACACCGTCGCCGCGGTCGACGAGGCCGACGGGACGATCGCGGGCTTCACCGAGCTGGTGGTGCCCGGCGACGGCACGGGCGACGGGCAGCACTACGGCACCGGCGTCCTTCCCGAGCACCGCGGGCGCGGCCTCGGCCGCTGGATGAAGGCCGAAATGATCCGGCTGGTCCGGGAACGCCACCCGGACCTCGGCGGGCTGCTCGCCGACACCGCCGACGGCAACACGTACATGCGGGCCATCAACGACGCCTTCGGCTACCTGCCGACGCACCGGACCGTGCGGTACCGGCTCGACCTCTAAGGTCGTTCTGACATCTGCCGGGCGCGACCGCGTCGGGTGGCAGACTGGGAAGGAATCGGACCGAAGAGGAGGTCGAGATGACCACCGAATCGGCAGGGCGGGTCTCGTGGCCGGGCCGCTACTTTGAGGACTTCCCAGTGGGCGGCATGTATCGGCATCCGCTGGGGCGGACGGTGGCCGCCACGGACAACATATGGCAGGCCCTCCTGACCCAGAACGCCATGCCTGCGCCCGACGACAAGATCCGGGCCAGAGCCGCTGTCGCCGAGGCGCTGGGCGAGTTGAAGGACAGATGATCGACAGGCCGCGACTGGAGGCTGCCCGCCGATTGCTGAAGCAGGGAGGTCAGGAAGACACCTGACCGCCGGATCGGCGGCGCGACGGCAGTTGCGGTCCACCAGGAGGTGTCATGAACGCGCCGACCGACGTGCTGGAACTGGTACGAGACGGCGCGGACCTGATCGTGCCGATCCACCACGGCGAACCGCACACTGTCATTGATGCTCTTGAGGCCCACGCCGACCGCTTGACCGGTGTTCGGATCCATCAGATGGATCCCGCCCGCGAACGCCCCTATATCAACGGCGAATACCCAGGGCGGCTGACCCATGTCAGCTACTACCTGGGGCCTGGTTGCCGGCAGGCGTACTGGAACGGCACGTGTGAGCTCGTCCCGGCGCACTTCAGCGAGATGCCCCTGCTGCTACGCGAGCACACCCGGCACTCCCTGGTCCTGGCCGCCTCGACCATGCCCGACGAGCAGGGCTACTTCAGCCTGGGCACCAATGCCGACTACGTGGCCGCCTTCATCGGTGAGGTGCCGTTCTTCCTGGAGGCCAACCCGCGGATGCCGCGCACTTTCGGACAGAACCAGATCCACGTCAGCCAGGTCGCCGGCTGGTGCGTCGCCGACTACCCCCTGCG
The DNA here is from genome assembly GCF_044460045.1 of Microbispora rosea. Classification (NCBI taxonomy): domain Bacteria; kingdom Bacillati; phylum Actinomycetota; class Actinomycetes; order Streptosporangiales; family Streptosporangiaceae; genus Microbispora; species Microbispora rosea. Next base: position 1,279,588 of record NZ_JBITJO010000001.1, read on the forward strand.
GGAGACGATGCCGGCCGTATCCGACGACCGGGACACGCGCATCGCGGAACTGGTCGCCGAGCGCGTGCCGAACGGGGCATGCCTGCAGATCGGCGTCGGCCGCATCCCCAACGCGCTGCTGGCCGAGCTGGCGGGGCACCGCGATCTGGGCGTGCACACCGAGGCGATGTCCGACGGCGTCATGCACCTGGCGGAACAAGGCGTCGTCACCGGCGTGCGCAAGAAGCTCCAACGCGACAAGCATGTCGCCACCTTCTGCATCGGCACCCGGCGTTTCTTCGACTGGCTCGACGGCAACATGTCGGTGGCCATGCTGCCGGTCGACTGGGTCAACGACCCACGAGTGGTGGCCCGCGAACCCGCCATGATGTCGATCAACGCCACCAGTGAGATCGACCTCATGGGCCAGGCGGCCAGCGAGACCATCGCAGGTCGTTACTGGTCGGGCTCGGGAGGGCAGGCCGACTTCGCCCGCGGCGCCATGTACTCCGACGGGGGACAGGCGTTCCTCGTCACCCACGCGACCACCAGCGACGGCATCAGCAGAATCAAGGTCCAGCTCGGCCGCGCCACCCCGGTCACCACGCTGAAGAACACCATCGACCACGTCGTCACCGAGTACGGCATCGCTGAGCTGAGGGGGCGCAGCATCTCCCAGCGCGCGGCCGCGCTGATCGCCATAGCCCACCCCGATCACCGCGACCGGCTCACCTACGAGGCCCGCCACGCCGGGTTGTTGCATTGAACGGCGCCACAATGAGGGAGGGGACCGGGCATGAACGATATCGCCATTCACGACACCGACGCCGCCCACCAGCGGCTATCCGCGGGGGTGCGCGAACTCTGTGAGCGTTTCGGCGACGAATATTGGCGCGCCCGCGACCGCGAGCGGGCCTATCCGGAGGAGTTCGTACGCGCCCTCACCGAGGCCGGGTACCTGTCAGTCCTCATCCCGAAGGAGTACGGGGGGCTGGGGATGGGGGTCACTGAGGGAAGCATCATCCTGCAGGAGATCAACCGTTCCGGCGGGCACTCTGCCGCCTGCCACGCCCAGATGTACACCATGGCACCGTTGCTGCGGCACGGCAGCGAGGAGCAGAGACGGCGCTATCTGCCCGAGATCGCGACCGGCAGGCTGCGGCTGCAGGCATTTTCCATCACCGAGCCCGAGGCCGGATCCAACACCACCCGGATCCACACCATGGCGGTGCGCGACGGCGAGGACTACGTGGTGACGGGCCACAAGAACTGGACCAGCCGGATCGCCCAGTCGGACCTTCTGATGCTGCTGGCCCGCACTCGTCCGCCGGCGGAGGATCCCGCTGAACGGGCCGAGGGCATCAGTCTCTTCCTCGTCGACCTGCGTAAGGTCCGTGAGGAGCAGCCCGGCACGCTGGTCATCGAACCGGTCCGCACCATGTTCAACTACGCCACCAACCAGGTCTGGTACAAGGGCATGCGGATCCCCGCCGACAGCCTGATCGGCGAGGAGGGGCAAGGATTCCGCTACGTCATCGACGGCTGGAACGCCGAACGCATCCTCCTGGCCTCCGAGGCCATCGGCGACGGGTACTGGTTCCTCGACCGGGCGGTCGCGTACGCCAGGCAGCGTGACGTCTTCGGTCACCCCATCGGGGCCGATCAGGGCGTGCAGTTCCCGTTGGCCCGCGCCTACACCCAGGTCGTCGCAGCCGACCAGATGCGCACCCGCGCGGCCGCCCTGTTCGACAGTGGGCAGCACAGCGGAGCTGAGGCGAACACGGCCAAGTTCCTGGCGAGCGAGGCCAGCTGGCAGGCGGCCAACGTCTGCCTGGACACCCACGGCGGCAACGGGTTCGTGGATACCTGGGACGTCGAGCGGAAGTTCCGCGAGACCCGCCTTTACCAGGTCGCCCCTGTCAACAACAACCTGATCTTGGCCTTCCTCGGACAGCACGTCCTCGGACTGCCCCGCTCCTACTGAACGATCACGATCGTCACCAAGGGGCACTGGCTAGCGGCTCGTGAAGCCGTGCCCGAGCGGCGGGCCCAGCCGCAGCTGAAGAGCCGGATAGCGGGGCGCGTCGAACCCGAGGGACTGATACAGCTCGATCCCGTACGACGTGGCGTTGAGGTCGATCGTCCGGACCCCGGTCTCGGTGCGATACCAGGCGAGCAGCGCGTCGAGACAGGCGCGGGCGAGGCCGAGCCGGCGGCGGCGCCGGTCGGTGCAGATGTTGAAGACGTGGCCCTGCAGGCCGCTCGGGTTCGTCGGCCCCGGCGCGCGGGAGTCACAGGTGCCCGCCGCACAGCTCACCACGCCGAGCGCCGGGTCGTCCACCACGAACGCGGCGAAGTCCCTCGGATCGCTCAGCCGCCGGGTGAACCACGCCTCGGCCGTCGCCCGCCAGGGCGCGCTCTCGTCCCCGACGTCCGCCCCCATGTCCTCCAGCATCACGGCGCGCAGGCGGACGAGGGCCGCGGCGTCCGCCGCCCCCGCCCGGCGGACCACGGTCCCCGAGATCGTCATGGTCACCATTGTGGCCGTGCCCGCAGGCGGAAGCGTGATCCCGATCAGGCCGTGGCCGCGCCGCTCTGCGCGGCGGCCACGACGTCCTCCAGCCGGCCCATCGCGTGGTAGGTGCCGAACACGTCCATGTAGTCGCGCGTCTCCACGATCTCGCCGTTCCGTACGCGCAGGGTCAGCAGGCCCGTGGCCCGGAACGGCCGTCCGTCGGGCTCGACCGTGCCGGTGGCCTCCCACTCGCCGATGACGACCTCGGGGTCGGCCGCCTCGTGGACGACGACGTCGTGGAGCTCGGCGATCCGTACGGGGCTCGCGCCCCACGCGGCCCGGTAGAGGGCGCGGATCTCCTCCCGCCCCTCCAGACGGCCGGGGAACAGCGGCGCCCGGAACGGGAACGTGTGCAGGGCGTCGGCGGCGTAGAGGTCGGCGAGGTCGTCGGCCGACCTGCCGACCATCGCCCGGTGGTAGCGGGCCAGGACCTCGCGTGGGGTGAGTCGCATCCGTATCTCCGATCGTTCAAGCGCTTCACTCAACAGCTGTTGAGACTCAACGACTGTAGAGTGAATGGGCCGATCGGTCAACGCCGGTAGAGTCGACGCGTGGAGGGGACGCCGACGAGCCGGGCAGAGCGCCGGCGCCGCACCGAGGAGCGCATCCTGTCCGCCGCGCGCGCGATCTTCGCCGAGCGCGGCTTCCAGCGGACGACGATCCGGGCGGTGGCGGCGGCGGCCGAGGTCGATCCGGCCCTGGTCATGCAGTACTTCGGGTCGAAACAGGAGCTGTTCGAGCAGGCCGTGCGGATTCCGTCGATTCCGCCGCTGGACGGCGAGCTGGAGCCGGTCGAGGAGCTGCTGGGCAGGATCGGCATGAAGATGGGGCCGCTGCCGCAGGCGACTGTGGCGATGATGCGCTCGATGCTCACTCACCCCGACGCCGCCGATGAGGTGCGCGGCAAGCTCGACGCCCAGGTGGCGCAGCTGGCGGACGCGATCGGCTCCGGCGACGCCGAACTGCGGGCGGCCCTGATGGTCAGCACGATGCTGGGCGTGACGATCGCCCATCAGCTGCTCGGCCTCACGGCCCTGCGCGACGCGTCCCCCGAACGGATCGCCGAGGCGCTCCGCCCGTCCCTGCGCTCCCTCGCCGACGGCTGAGGAGGCCGTACGGCAGGACCGCGCGTGGGACTCCTGAGAATCCCGTGACCTGTGTGATTAGAGCGCTCGGCCGTGGGCAGTGCCGCTTCCATGGTCATCTCGGCTTCCCCCGGCACTCGGCGAAGTGAGCGGGGGCTCTGTCCGGCCTGCGTGCGTGAGCTGTTCGACCGGGCCGGCCGCAGGTATCTGTATCCGCTCGTCTGCTGCGACGACTGCCGCCCGCCCTCTGCCGACTCGCCCTCTGCCGTCCTGTGCGAGGACTGCGGACGGGAGAGCCGGGCGCCGGACGTCCGCAGGTCCGCGTCCGTCGCGACGGGCTGCGCGACCTGCGGCCCCGCCCTCCGGTGGGAGGCGGCCACGGGTGCGGACGCGCTGACCGCGGCCGTCGCGGCGATCGGGGCCGGGGGCGTGGCCCGCGTGCACGATCTGTTCGCCGACCAGGTGGTCTGCGACGCCAGGTCCGAGCAGGCGCTGGCCCGCATGGACGGCGCGTCCGGACCGGTGCGCGTGCTGGTGAGGAACGTCTCGATTGCGCGGGAGGTGGCGACCCTGTCCGGTCCGGACATCCGCGCGCTGGTCGAGCGGGCCGAGCCCGCCACGCTGGTGCGGCTGCGCGAGCCGGTGCTGCCCCGGGCCGTACGGCGCGCGACCCCCGACGCCGACCTGTTCCTGCCGCGCACTCCGTTGCAGTATCTGCTCACCGCGCACATGGACGGCCCGCTGGCCGTGTGGGACCGGTCGGGCGACCAGGCGGACGAGTGGCCGTGCGACGGGACGCTGACCGTGAGCGGGCTCGCGCGCGCCGGGCGCCGAAGCCGGACGACGGGGTTGCCGGCTCGCCTGGCGCTGGGCGGGGCCTCCTCCGCCTTCATCAGAAGGGAACCGGCCGGGAGCCCGGCGCCGTCGCCCCTTGGCACTTCCTGACGCGTCACGCCCTCACGTGGGCAGGGGAGCGGGCTCTGCCCGCTCCCCTGCCCAGTGTGATCCGCTGAGTGTGATCTGGTCAGGCGTTGGCGCAGATGGCGTAGACGCTGATGCCCACGGTGTTGTAGGAGTTCTGCCGGCCGAGGGCGATCCATCCGGTGCCGTCCGGGGTGGGGAAGCTGCCCACGAGCACCGCGTCGTTGCCCTGCGCCTCGCCGCCGCCGCCCACGGCGCGCTTGCCCGCGGGGCAGTACACGGTGCGCCGGGTGAAGTTCGGCACGTTCGCGTTGGGCAGCGTCACGATCTGGTAGCCGTCGACGACGGCTGGGGACGTGGTCTGCGGGCCCGCGTCGGCCAGCGCGCCCGCGCCGGTGACCGTGAGCCCGGTGAGGACCAGCGCGCTCATCGTGATTGCCTGAACAAATCGCACGTAAAAGCTCCGTTGTATCGGAAATGACCGGATTTCGGATCGAAGAATCGGGTGTGAATGGCGCAACGCCGTCCCCGTCGGATCCGTCGCCACATCTACCCTTGATCGTCTTCGATCACACGTCGCAATGACGTATTTACTCCCCGTAGTGCATGTGTCGGCTCCGGCATGACACAAGGTCACGACGGTCCATGCGAGGCTCGGCGCGGCGCCGGGGGCGGCCGTTCGGCCGTGGGTACGTTTCTGATCGGGAGGATCGCCATGAGAAAGATCGTCGCTGTCGCCGTGTTCGCTGCGATGACCATGCTCGGCACGGTCGCCGCAGTCGCGTCGGTGGCCGCCGGGACCGGCGGCCACCCCAGGACCGGCCCGTGGGCCGGGAGTCCGCCGCAGGCGCTCGCCCTGCCCAAAGGGCCCGTGCCGCCCAAAGGAGGGGTGCAGCGGCAGGAGGTGAGCCAGAGGCAGTACGACATCCTCGTCGGCCAATGCCGCTACGCGAAGACGCCGGAGGCGCGGGACCGCTGCCGCACGCAGGTGCGCGAGCAATACAAGGTGGGCACGTTCAACCCGGCCCTCGACTGCCGCACGTACTCCGGGGTCAGCGTCTGCGGCGTTCTCGAACTCAGCGCCGCGCAGCGCGCCTGCGTCCAGGAGTCGGTGGGCGGCGGGCTGACCCGCCGGCGGGCCGAGGTGGAGTGCTACGCCTTCCGCTGAGTTGCCGGATCGCCGCCCTTTCCGGCGAAATCTCCGGTCCAACCTAATAATTTGGCCAAACCGCAACTTTCCGTGATCTACCCTGCGGGGGTGGACGCCAACAGTCAGGGTGCCGCCGAACTCCTGGAAGCGCTGATGCGAACGGCGGCGCGGTTCAGCGAGATGGGGCGGTCCGTCTCCCGCGACTTCTTCCCCCACGTCCGCGCCGAGCCCGTCTCCGACCTGGCCGGGCCCGCCGTACGGCTCGGCGCCGCGCTGGCGCTCCCGGGGCACGACCTCGTGTTCGAGACCGCCGTCGCGGTCGGCGAGGAGACGTTCAGCGTGCGGGGCGGCCTCGTGCTGGACGGCGAGGAGGACATCCTGGTCCTGCCGTCCGTCGAGACCGCCGACGCGGTGGCGTGCGCGGCCCTGCTGGACCGGTACGCCGACGAGCTGATGACACCGGCCCGCTGGCACGTGCAGCGGCTGATCGAGTCCTGCGAGGAGGACTTCTGACGCCTCACAGCGCCTGGAGTCCCTGGATCACCTCGCGGAGGATGCGCTCCTCGGGCAGCTGGGCGACCGTGGCCTGCGGCCGCGCGTTGATCAGCCCCTGGTCGCGCAGGTCGCCCAGCAGGATGCGCACGACGTTCAGCGACATGCCGAGCTCCGAGGCCAGGTCGGCCACAGAGAGGGGGATCCGGCACAGTTGCAGGATCCGCCAGTGCTCGGGGGCCAGCCCGGAGACCCCGCTGTACGCCGCGGGAGCCGTCCTGATGATGGTCATCAGGTCGAAGTCGGGCCCGCTCGGGCGCGTACGGCCACGGGTGAGCGTGTAGGGGCGCAGCAGCGGCCCGTCCTCGTGTTCTGTCACGAGTCCTCCTGAGCGCGTTGCCAGCCGGCCTGGAAGGAGGAGAACAGGTCGCCCCGCTCCTCTCTGAGCTGCGGCGCCAGGCTGGCCTGCCGCACCCGGCGGGGGAGGGAGTCCTGGGCGCCGCCGCCGATCGGCGGCGTGAGGGCCAGGGCTGGGGGCGGGGTCTCCGGCTGGGCGAGGCGCTCGACCGCCGGTTCCCTCGTGTCGTTCTCCACCACGATCTCCTGCGGGAGCAGGAGCACGGCGCTCGTCCCGCCGTACGGCGAGGTGCGCAGGGAGACGCGGATGTTGTGCCGCCGGGCCAGCAGCCCGACGACGAACAGCCCGAGCCTGTCGCTGTCGGCCAGGTCGAACTCCGGCGGGTCGGCGAGCCGCGCGTTGAGGTGCGCCAGCTCCTCCATGGGGATGCCGAGCCCGCGGTCCTCGACCTCGATGGCGAAGCCCCGGGCGACCAGCTCGCCCCTGACCTGCACGCGGGTCTGCGGCGGGGAGAAGACCGTGGCGTTCTCGATCAGCTCGGCGAGCAGGTGGACGACGTCGGTGACGCTGCCGCCCGTGAGCGAGTAGCCGTGGGGCATGTTCACGTCCACCCGCAGGTAGTCCTCCACCTCCTCGGTGGCGGCGCGGGCCACGTCGTACAGCCGGACCGGGTTGCGCCAGCCGCGGCCCGGGACGGCGCCGGACAGGATGATCAGACCCTCCGCGTGGCGGCGCATGCGGGTGGTGAGGTGGTCGACGCCGAACAGCCGTTTCAGCAGGTCGGGGTCGTTGATCTCCTTCTCCAGGCCGTCCAGCATGCCGAGCTGGCGCTGCAGGAGCGACTGGCTGCGGCGGGCCAGGTTCAGGAAGACCTTGTTGACGCCCTTGCGCAGCTCGGCCTGGCCGACGGCCGCCTCGATCGCGGTGAGCTGCACCGAGGTGAACGCGCGTCCGAGGTTCTCGATCTCGACGGTGCCGCTGGCCTGGGCCATCGGCGGCGTCTCGGCCGCCACGTCGACGTCCTCGCCGCGCCGCAGCCGCCGTACGAGGTCGGGCAGCCGCCGCCCGGCCAGGTCGGCCGCGGCCCGGTGCAGGATGCTCAGCTCGCCGGTCACCGTACGGGCGAACCGGAAGGAGATGAACACGGTCGCGAGGACGGCCGCCAGGCCGAGCCCGCCGACGATGCCGATGTCCCAGAGCACGCTCTGCGCCAGCGGCACAGCGCGGGCGGCGGTCGCGTCGGCGGCCGCGTCGGTCGTCTCGGTGAGCTGGCGGGTCAGGGCCTGAGCCGTCGTCGGCCAGGCGAGCGCCTCCGGCGGGAGCGGCTGGCCCGGCCGCACCCTGGAGATCACGTCGTCCTCCAGGGAGACGAACGACGTGTAGACCGGCGTGGAGTTCAGCGCGCCGTACTGCTTGAGCAGGCCGGCGTCGAGCTGGCTCGTGCCGAGCTGGTAGAGCAGGCGGCGCTTGCCGACCATCCCCGAGAAGGCGTCCCGTTCGTCCTGTGTCATCCGCCCGGACGCCTGCGCGCCCAGCACGAGCGCGGACTGCTGGCTGACCAGCTCGCGGCTGCGGGTGATCAGGATGAGCGCCTTGGTCTGTTCGATGAGGTCGATGTCCGGGGAGATCATCAGGCGGTCGTAGACCTGGTGGGCGGTCTCGACGACCGTGCTGTACTCCTCGATCGCGTCCAGGCGGGTGAGCCGGTGGTCGTCGATCTGGCCGCGCAGGATGTCGAGCCGGTCCATCTGCCGGATCAGGTCCTGGGCCCGGTCCCACATGGCGGGAGGCGTCTCGTCCCGGGCCTGCTCCGACAGGCGGGTCAGCAGGACCGCGGCGGCGTCGGTCTTGCGGCGCTGCACCTGGAGATCGGTGCGCAGCGACGAGGTGCGCCAGGCGAGGTAGCTCACCGACACGAACCGTTCGGTCTGCAGCTCGTTGATGGCCGCACTGACGGGATAGACGATGTTGTCGTAGACCTTCTGGATGCGCAGGAGCTGCTGCCCCTGCTCGATGGTCAGCTTGGCGGCGAACCCCCAGATCACCACCAGGGCGGTCACAGGCACCAGCAGAATCGCGAAAATCTTGAAGCGGATGGACCGTTTCCGACCAGCCATTAGACCTGCCCGTCGGTTACATATGTGTTAACAGTGGCGAAACCATAGCAATCGGTTAGCTGGGCCACCAGGGATCGTTCCTAACGACTTGGGCCACAGCCCCATATCGGGACAGTCTCGACGTTCCGGGGGAAAGTACTTGCCTGGGACTGTCTAGTTGTCAGACAATCCTGCCATGAACTCCAGATCGGGCCCGCTCGCGGTGGTCGCGGCGGCCGTCCTGTGGGGGACCGCGGGCACCGTGGGCACCCTCGCCGCCGCCGGCTCCGTCTCGCTGGCCGCGGCCCGCCTCGTGCTCGGCGGGGCCCTGCTGGGCGCGTTGGCGCTTGTCAGGCAGCGCCGCGCCTCCGGTGGGAACGTTCCGATGCGCCGGTCGCTGGTCTTTGGGGCCGCCGCGGTCGCGGCCTACCAGTTGTGCTTCTTCGCCGCGGTCGGCAGGACGGGCGTGGCGATCGGCACGGTCGTGGCCATCGGCAGCGGCCCGGTCTTCACCGGGCTCCTGTCCTGGATCGTCGGGCGCGAGCGGCCGAGCGGGCGCTGGGCGCTCGCCACGGCCGCCGCGGTCGCGGGATGCGCGGTGCTCGTCACCGGCGGGAGGGGAACGGGGGGCGTGGACGCCGGAGGCGTCGCGCTCGCCCTCCTCGGCGGGCTCCTCTACGCCTTCTACGCGGTGGTGGCGGCCCGGGCCATCGGCGGGGGCATGGAATCGGGGACCGTCATGGGCGTCATGTTCGGCGGCGCGGCGGTGCTCATGCTGCCGGTCCTCGCGCTGACCGGGCCGGGCTGGCTCGCGCGCCCGGGCGGCCTGCTCGCCGCGCTCTACCTCGGCTGCGCCACGACGGGGCTGGCCTATCTCCTGTACGGCCGGGGCCTGCGCACGACGCCCGTCGCCACGGCGGCCACGCTCGCGCTGGCCGAGCCGGCCGTCGCGGCCCTGCTGGGCGTCGTGGCGCTGCGCGAGCACCTGTCCCTCGTCTCGTGGGCCGGTCTGGTGCTGCTCGCCCTCGGGCTGGTCGTGGTGGCGCTGCCCGCCGGGACGCGCCCGCCGGGCACCCCCGCCCCCGAGACGCCGAAGGCGCCGGCCCGCGGCCGCCACTAGGCTCGGCACGTGACCACCCTGAGGCCCGTCTCCACCGTCGAGGCGCTCGCCGCCGCGCTGCGCGAGCGGGTGCTGTCCGGGGACATCGAGCCGGGGGCCGCGCTGCCCGAGCAGGAGCTGTCCGCCCGATACGGCGTGGCCCGCCCCACCGTGCGGGAGGCGCTGGCGCTGCTCGTCCACGAGGGACTGCTGCGGCGCGAGCGCAACCGCAGCGCGTACGTCCCGGTGCTCACCTCCGCCGACCTCGCCGACCTCATGTACGTGCGCGCGCCGCTGGAGGAACTGATGGCGCAGGCCGTCGCGGGCCGCCGGGTGGCGGCGGCGGAGGAGGCGCTGGACCGCCTGTCCGGCCTGCCGGCCGGCGCGCCCTGGGCGGCCGTGGTGGCCGAGCACATGGCGCTGCACGAGGCGCTCGTCGCCGCCGCCGGAAGCCCCCGCCTGGAGCGCCTGTACGCCACGCTCGCGGCCGAGACGCGGCTCGGGCTGGTCGGGCTCAGGCACTCCTACGAGGATCCCCACGAGCTCGCCGCGGAGCACGCCGCGCTGCTGCGCCTCGTCGCCGAGGGGCCGGCGGACGCGGCCGTTCACGCGATGCGCGAGCACCTGCGGTGGCGGCACGCCTGAGCCCGGAGGCGCTCCGGGCGGCCGGAGATCCGGATTCCCTTGCACGGCCCCGCTTCAAGTCGTCACAATCGCGCCCATGCACGGCAACCCTGTGCCGGACACCTATGTGTACGTCACCGAAGAAGGCGTGACACGTCACTACGCCGACGGCAGCGTCGAGGCCCTCGCTTGGGAGGACGTGGTCGAGGTCCGCGTCGGCGGCCACGACGATCAGGATCCGCCCGGCCAGCCGGAGGACGTCTTCATCGTCCTGCTGGACCGTGAGGGCGAGGGCTGCGTGGTGCCGCACTCGGCGACCGACGCGAGCTTCCTGTCCCGGTTGCGCTACCTGCCGGACTTCGACCTCGAACGCCTGAGCACGGCGGTCGCGAGCGCGCGCTCGGACTACGTCGTCGTGTGGCGCAGCCCGGAGCCCCCCTCCCCGTTGCCGGACCTGGAATACGACTAGAGGCCGGCGGGCGCCGCGCCGTCCCGTGAATCGTTTCGCGCGGCGAGGCGGACTTCCGCACTCCTCCGGATGTAGTTCGGTGAGTTTCCGGGGCCGGCGTCGGCCATCCAAACGGCATCGCATTCCGGCATGTTTGAATCGGAAAGTAAGGTCGGGTGCGATTGTGGAGTTGATTCGACCAAACGGTATTTCCGAGGTGTATAGGGGTAGGTATTCGCGGGATCTTCGGGCCTGCCGCGCCTCTTCGCGGTTGTATGAGTTGGCCATGTAGGTACGTTATGTATCGGCATGTATTGCCGGTATATGTCGTGCTGAGGGCCGGTCGTGCCATCTTGGACCGTTCCCGTCAAGCCCTCCAGGTGGGGTCATTGCGACCAATTGTGGACAGGAGGCTTACGTTCCCTACCGGGCGGTCGCTGTCTAACATCATCCTCGTGCGGGCACGCCCTCAAATGGGTGAGTCGTGGGTCAACCTTTGGGACGCGAGGGGCGTCAATCACCTGGACGGTCCGACTACCTAGGCGCGGTGAGATGGAATCGCAAACGGAGTTGGCGCAATCGGGGGTGTTTCCCCGTGAAGTCCATGTGCGGCTGCCGGTGAGCGTGTCGACGAGCTCCTATTCGAAGGTTCTCCTGGTGGGAGACCTGCTCTGCGCTGTCGTCGCCCTCGCCGGCGTCGAGCTCACGCGGCTGTGGTTCGGCGCCTTCATCCCCGTGTACGACCTCGCGTTCGGCGTGACCCTGACGATCTCGTGGCCGCTGGTCGTGGGCGTCGCCGGCGGCTACCGCACGCGTGCCCACGGCGAGGGGACGGAGGAGTTCCGCTCGGTCGCCCAGGCGGGTCTGGGCCTCATCGCGGCGGTCGCGATCGGGGCGTACCTCACGCAGACGAACGTCGCCCGCAGCTACGTCATGGCGATGCTGCCGCTCGCCACGGTGCTGACGCTGCTGATCCGGCACCGCCTGCGCAAGCGGCTGCACCGGCTGCGCATGAAGGGCCGGTACATGCGGCCCGTCGTGGCGGTGGGGCACCGGCAGTCCATCCACGAACTGGTGTTGCAGCTCAGGCGGCAGCCGTACCACGGCATGCGGGTGGTGGCCGCATGCCTGCCGAGCGCGCAGTACCGCAGGCAGCGCTCCCACATCGACGGCGTGCCCGTGCTCGGAGACTTCCGGGACGTGCCCACGGTGGTCGACAAGGTCGACGCCGAGGCGGTCGCGGTCCTCGCGTGTCCCGAACTCCACGGCGCCGCACTGCGCCGACTCGCCTGGGGGATCGAGTCGCGAGGGACCGACCTGTTCGTCGCCCCGGCGCTGATGGACGTCGCGGGGCCGCGCATCAGCGTCCGCCCGGTCGCGGGGATGCCGCTGCTGCACGTCGAGCACCCCGATCTCCAGGGCTCCAGGCGCCTCGTCAAGAACGGCTTCGACAGGATCGTGGCGGCCGCGTTCCTGCTCGTCCTGCTCTTCCCGATGCTGGCCATCGCGGCGGTGGTGCGCGCCACCAGCCCCGGCCCCGCCCTGTTCCGGCAGACCAGGATCGGCCGGTACGGCCGCGAGTTCCACATGCTCAAGTTCCGGACCATGGTCGTGGACGCCGAGCGGCTCAAGCCGGTTCTGGCCGCATCCAACGATTCGGACGGCGTGTTGTTCAAAATTCGGAACGATCCACGGATCACCCGCGTGGGCCTGATGCTGCGCCGCTACTCGCTGGACGAGTTGCCCCAGCTCCTCAACGTGCTGCGCGGCGAGATGTCGCTCGTCGGGCCGCGCCCGCCGCTGCCCGCCGAGGTCGAGCGGTACGGCACGGACGTACACCGGCGCCTGGTCGTACGGCCGGGCATGACCGGGCTGTGGCAGGTGAGCGGCAGGTCGGACCTGTCCTGGGAGGAGTCGGTCCGGCTGGACCTGCGGTACGTGGAGAACTGGTCGCTCCTGCTGGACCTGCAGATCCTGTGGAAGACGTGGTCCGCGGTCACCGGCGGCAGGGGGGCCTACTGACATGAAGGCCCTCGTGCTCGCGGGCGGGTCCGGCACCCGGCTGCGGCCCATCACCCACACCCGCGCGAAGCAACTGGTCCCGGTGGCCAACAAGCCCGTCCTGTTCTACGGCCTCGAGTCGATCGCGGCGGCCGGCGTCAGCGAGGTCGGCATCGTCGTGGGCGACACCCAGGACGAGATCGAGGCGGCGGTGGGCGACGGGTCCCGGTTCGGCCTGCAGGCGAGCTACCTCAGGCAGGAGGCGCCGCTGGGGCTGGCGCACGCCGTCCTGATCGCCCGCGACTACCTCGGCGACGACGACTTCGTCATGTATCTGGGCGACAACTTCATCGTGGGCGGCATCGAAAACCTGGTCGGACGCTTCCGGCAGCGGCGGCCCAGTGCGCAGATCATGCTGACCCGGGTGTCCGATCCCCGCCAGTTCGGCGTCGCGGAACTGGCCGGCGACGGCCGGGTCGTCGGCCTCGAGGAGAAGCCGCGCGAGCCGAAGAGCGACCTCGCCCTGGTCGGCGTCTATCTGTTCACCCCGGCGATCCACGACGCCGTGGCGGAGCTCAAGCCGTCCTGGCGGGGGGAGCTGGAGATCACCGACGCCATCCAGTGGCTCATCGACGCCGGCCACGAGGTCGAGCCCGCCGTAATCTCGGGATACTGGAAGGACACCGGGAACGTCGCCGACATGCTCGAGGTGAACCGGCTGGTGCTGGAATCCCTGGAGCGCCGTGTCGACGGCGACACCGAGGACTGCGAGCTCATCGGGCGGGTCGTGGTGGAGGCCGGCGCCTCGGTGCGCCGCTCCCGCATCGTCGGCCCGGTGGTCGTCGGTTCGGGGACCGTGATCGACCGTTCGTACGTCGGCCCGTTCACGTCGATCGGCGCCGACTGCGTGGTGAGCGGCAGCGAGATCGAGTATTCGATCGTGCTCGCCCGTTCGTCCATCGAGGGGGTCCGGCGGATCGAGGCGTCGTTGATCGGCCACGACGTGGAGATCACGCCGGCTCCGGACACGCCGAAGGCCCACCGGCTGGTGCTGGGGGACCACAGCAGGGTCCAGATCAGTTCCTGACCGCCGCACGGTTTCCGACCGCTGCCGCTCTCCCGGCCCGTCCGGCACAAGCCCTTTCCCGTCCCGAGCTCGAAGACAGGTGTGGTTCTTCTGTGAAGTTACTGGTCACCGGCGGCGCCGGCTTCATCGGCTCCCACTACGTCCGTACGGTTCTCACGGGCGGATACCCGGCCTTCGCCGGGGCGTCCGTCACGGTGCTCGACCGGCTCACGTACGCGGGCAGCCTCGCCAACCTCGCCCCGGTGGAGGGGCGGTACGACTTCGTCCACGGCGACGTGTGCGACGCGGGCCTGCTCGGCGAGGTGGTGCCGGGCCACGACGTGGTGATCCACTTCGCGGCCGAGTCCCACGTCGACCGGTCGATCGACGGCGCGGCCGACTTCGTGCGGACCAACGTGCTGGGCACGCAGACGGTCATGGACGCGTGCCTGGCCGCCGGGGTGCGGCGCGTCGTCCATGTATCGACCGACGAGGTGTACGGGTCGATCGAGACGGGGTCGTGGGACGAGAACGCGCCGCTCGCGCCGCGCTCGCCCTACGCCGCCTCGAAGGCGGGCGGCGACATGATCGCTCGCGCGTACGCGGTCACCCACGGGCTGCCGGTCTCCGTCACGCGGTGCGGGAACAACTACGGGCCGTACCAGTACCCGGAGAAGGTCGTCCCGCTGTTCATCACCAATTTGATCGAGGGCAGGCCCGTTCCCCTGTACGGCGACGGCGGAAACGTCCGCGACTGGATCCACGTCTCCGACCACTGCCGGGCCATCCAGCTCGTCGCCGAGGTGGGCGGGCCGGGGGAGGTCTACCACGTGGCCGGCACGGCCGAGCTGACCAACCTGGAGCTCACGCGGCGCCTGCTCGACCTGCTCGGCGCCTCACCCGACCTCGTCAGACGGGTGGAGGACCGCAAGGGGCACGACCGCCGCTACTCCCTCGACGACCGGAAGCTGCGCGCCCTCGGTTACGCCCCCCAGGTGTCCTTCGACGAGGGCCTGGAGTCGACCGTGCGGTGGTACGCCGACAACCCGTCGTGGTGGAAACCGCTGCGGGCGGAGGCCCGGTGACGGCGACGCCATGAGGTGGCTGGTCACGGGCGCCGCGGGCATGCTCGGCGCCGAACTCACCACGCTGCTGGCCGGCGAGGGCGAGGACGTCGCCGCGCTGTCCCGGCGGGACCTCGACCTGTGCGACCCGGCGGCCGTCCGGGCGGCGGTCCGTACGGAGAAACCGGACGTCGTGGTGAACTGCGCGGCCTGGACGGCCGTGGACGAGGCGGAGACCCGCGAGCGGGAGGCGCTGGCGGTCAACGGCCACGCCGTGCGCCCGCTCGCCGCCGCGTGCGCCGGCCACGGCGCGACGCTCGTCCACCTGTCGACCGACTACGTGTTCGACGGCACGGCGCGGACGCCGTACGCCGAGGACGAGCCGGTCAACCCGGTCAACGCGTACGGGCGGACCAAGGCGGCGGGGGAACGGGCCGCCCTGCGGCACGGCGGCTACGTCGTCCGCACCGCCTGGTTGTACGGCGCGCACGGGCCGAACTTCGCCAAGACGATGATCAGGCTCGCCGCCGGGGGCGACCCGGTGCGCGTGGTGGACGACCAGCACGGCCAGCCCACCTGGACGGGCGACCTGGCGGCCCAGATCGTGCGGCTGGTGCGCGCGAGCCCGCCCCCCGGCGTCTACCACGGGACGAACGCGGGCCGGACGACGTGGTACGGCTACGCCCGGGAGATCTTCCGCCTGCTCGGCGACGACCCGGACCGCGTCAGGCCCACGAGCAGCCGGGACTTCCCCCGCCCGGCCCGGCGCCCCGCGTACGGCGTCCTCGGGCACGAGGCATGGGGGAGGGCGGGGCTGGCCCCGATGCGGGACTGGCGCGAGGCACTGCGCGACGCCTGGCCCTGGCTCGCCGGCTCCGGCGGGTTGTGACGTTCGCGGGCGTCCGCGCGATAACCCATGGACGGCATCCCGTGGCGCATTCATGGACGGTGGGGATTCGTGGACGGATCGGTGGCGCACGACGCGGACGGGACTGTCCCCCGATGACGGCGCCGGGACGGGCACACAGGCGGTCGGTGCTGGGCACGACGCTGGACGCGCTGACCATGCGGCAGGTCGTCGCCGCCTGCGTGGAGGCGGTGGACGGCGGCGGACGGCTCGACATCGGCGTGGTGAACGCCGCGAAGATCGTCACCATGCGCAGGGACCCCGAGCTGCGGCGGTCGGTGCTCGACTGCGACCTCGTCCTCGCCGACGGGCAGGCCGTCGTGTGGGCCGCGCGCCTGCTGGGCCACCCGCTGCCGGAACGCGTGGCCGGGATCGACCTGTTCACGGAGCTGCTGGCCGAGGGGGAGCGGCGCGGATACCGGCCGTACTTCCTCGGGGCCACGCCGGAGGTGCTCGCCCTGCTGGTCGAGCGGGTACGGCGCGACTTCCCCGCCCTGCGGATCGCCGGGTACCGCGACGGCTACTTCCCGGCCGGGGAGTCCGCGCGGGTGGCGGAGGAGATCGCGCTGTCCGGAGCCGACCTGCTGTTCCTCGGCATGACCTCGCCGAAGAAGGAGATCTTCGTCCGCGACTGGGGCGAGGCCACCGGGGCCAAGGTCGTGCACGGGGTGGGCGGCGCCTTCGACGTGCTGTCCGGACGCACCCGCCGGGCGCCGCGCGCCTGGCAGCGCCTCGGGTTCGAGTGGTTGTACCGCCTGCTGCAGGAGCCGGCGCGCCTCGGCCCCCGATATCTGAAGACCAACGGGAGGTTCCTCCTCCTCGTGGCCGCGGGACTGATCCGTGACCGCGGCCGTCTCGCGAGTTCCGCCGATTCTCTGGAGTGACAACGTGACGCAGCACCGCAGAATCGCCCTGCTGGGCCCGGGCGCGCCGGCCGGCCTGCTGCCGGCCATGGTGGACCTGGCGGTGCGCGGACTGCCGCCCGGCTACGTGGACGGGGAGTTCGTGTTCACCCGCAGGGGCATGCGGCGGCCCGACGGCACGTGGGACGCCGTCGCGGAGGGCCGCAGCGTGCGTTATTCGGCGATCGTCGCGCTCGGCGTGGCCACCCTCCCGGAGGAGCGGCAGCGAGCCGCGCTCGCCGGTGACACCGCGGCCGACCTGGCTGGGCGACTCGTCGGACGGCTGCCCGGCGTACGCGGGCTCGGCGACGCGGCCCTGATCTGCTGGGCGGCGGCGGAGACGGGACATCCGGCGCTGGACGAGGCGCTGCGGCACCTGGCCGGGATCGACCGGCTCGCCTCCTCGGGTCAGGTGTACACGGTCGAGGCCGCGTGGGAGCTCGCGGCGCTCGTGGCCGCCAGGACGAGGCTCGGAGCGAGCTCCGAGCTGGACGGCAGGCTGGAACGCGCCCGGGCCCGGCTGCTCGGCGGCCTGGCGTCCGGCCGCCTCTACCGGCACGTGCTCGGTCCGTCGTCCGGGCCGCTCGTGCCGTGGTACCGGGCGCACGTCGGCTGCTTCGCCGACCAGGTGTACCCGCTGCAGGCGCTGGCGCGGCTGCACGCCGCGGTCGGGGACGCCGACGCCCTGGCCGCCGCGGAACAGGTGGCCGCGGGGATCTGCGCCGCCCAGGGCGCCGAGGGCCAGTGGTGGTGGCATTACGACGCCCGCACCGGCGCCGTGGTCGAGGGATATCCCGTCTACAGCGTCCACCAGCTCGCGATGGCCCCGATGGCCCTGCTCGACCTCGCCGACGCCGGGGGCACGGCCTACCTGGACGAGATCGGCGAGGGCGTGCGCTGGATGAGCGAGCGGCCCGAGTCCGGCGAGTCGCTCATCGACGAGCGGCTGAGCCTCACCTGGCGGAAGGCGGCCAGGGCGGACCCGAAGAAGCTGGTGCGCGGTCTGCGCGCGGTGGCCACCCGCACCCGTCCGGCGGCCCGGCTCGCCACCCTCGACCGGTTCTACCCGCCGGTCGCCGTCGACCGCGAATGCCGGCCCTACGAGCTGGGCTGGCTCCTGTACGCCTGGCTGTTCGAGCTGCCGCGTCCGTCATGATCCCGGCGCCCGGCTGCTCTCGTCGCGCAGCCAGGTCGTGTAGTCGCCCGCCCGTACGGCGCGGCGCGCCCTGCGCCGCGCCAGCACGGTGACGGAGGTGAAGACGGCCGCCGCCGGGAGCAGCCACGGCTCTCGTGCGGCGATGCGGACCAGGTCACCCAGGCTCGTGCGCGCGGACGGCCCGCCC
Organism: Microbispora rosea; assembly: GCF_044460045.1. NCBI lineage: Bacteria > Bacillati > Actinomycetota > Actinomycetes > Streptosporangiales > Streptosporangiaceae > Microbispora > Microbispora rosea. The sequence goes on from NZ_JBITJO010000001.1 coordinate 1,297,698, forward strand.
GGACCGGTCTCGCGCTCCAGCTCGCTCACGCTGGTCGCCGCACGGACGCGGCGGCGCAGCAGGTCGGCGAACGTGCGGGGGGTCTGAATCCCGGCCCGCGCCTCCGCCACGACCGTCCGCTCGTCCTCGCCGAACGCCAGGGAGGCGGCCAGGTCGTCGGCCATGACCGGCGGGAGCGCGCGGATCCGGTCGTTGCCCGCCTCGGTCACCGCGATGACCCCGCGGCCGAACAGCCCCGTGCGCACGTGCGGCAAACGGGTCCAGATCGCGTAGTACGCGCGGACGGCCCAGGGCCGTCCGGCAAGCGCCAGATCGCGCTCGGGCGCCGCCGCGAGCAGCGTGCCCGGCCCGCCGAGACGGGCCACGAGCGCGCGTACGCCCGCGGTGCTCACGGTGACGTCGGCGTCCACGTAGAGCCGGGGAAAGCCGCGGGCCTCCCGGTCGCCGAGACGCAGCGCCTCGCGTTTGGAGGGCACCGGCGTGCTGAGCACGCGCACTCCGTGCGCCCGCGCGACCGACTCGGTCTCGTCGGTGCACCCGTTGGCGACGACCACGACGTCGAACTCGCCCGGCCGGGCGTCGCCCAGCAGCCCGGAGAGCAGACGACCGAGGACCGGAGCCTCGTTGTGCGCGGGAATCACGACGCTCGTCACCGGATTCTCCTGAGGAAGGGTGCTTCAGAGCCGGGAGGAATCCGGACCCCGTGAGGGGTGGCCCGGCGAAGCCGGGGCTGCCCAGAGCGCGAAGCGCTCATGATCTGCTCCTTCCGCTGACGGCCAGGCAAAGTGCTCGTAAAATACGAACATGCGTACGGCCTACAAGGTGCGGGTCTACCCCACCGCCGAACAAGTAGCGGTGCTGAACCGCACGTTCGGCTGCGTACGCCTGGTCTGGAACACGGTCCTGCGTGGCGGCAGGCGCGCTACCGGGACGAGAGCGTGAGAACGTCCTATGCGCAGACCGACCGGTACCTGACCGAACTGAAACGCGACGGCGGCCACGACTTCCTGTACGAGGTGTCCAGCGTCCCGTTGCAGCAGGCGTTGCGGCACCAGCACACGGCGTTCGTGAACTTCTTCGCCGGACGCGCCAAATACCCGCGTTTCAAGTCGCGGCATGGCAGGCAATCGGCGACCTACACCCGCTCGGCGTTTCGCTGGAGGGGCGGGAGGCTGTTCCTGGCGAAGATGGACGACCCGCTGGAGTTCGTCTGGTCCTGGCCCGAAGTCGACCCTGCCACGATCAACCCGACCACGGTGACCGTCTCCCGCGACTCTGATGGCCGCTGGTACGTCTCCCTGGCGGTGGAGACCGCGACCGGACCCGAGCCGCTGCCCGCCACCGGCGGCCAGGTCGGCATTGACCTCGGCGTGACCCACTTCGCTGTCCTGTCCACCGGCGAGAAGATCCCCAACCCGCGCCATCTGGAGCGCAAGGCCAGGAACCTGGCCCGCTACCAGCGCAGGATGGCCCGCAAACAGCGCGGCAGTAACAACCGGGCCAAGGCCAGGGCGAAGGTCGCCCGCGCCCACACCAAAGTGCGGGAAGCCCGCGCCGACTTCCTGCACCGCACCTCCACGCGGTTGGTTCGCGACCACGACCTCATCGTGATCGAAGACCTCAACATCGAAGGCATGGTGCGCAACCACTGCCTGGCGCGGGCGATCTCCGATTGCGGGTGGGGGGAGTTCCGCCGTCAACTGGAGTACAAAACCCAGCGGTACGGCCGCCACCTGGTCATGATCGATCGCTGGTATCCCAGCTCGAAGACGTGTAGCGCGTGCGGGCACCTGCTCGCCGAACTCTCCCTGTCCACCCGGCACTGGACGTGCCCGGACTGCGGCACCCGGCACGACCGGGACGTCAACGCCGCCAAGAACATCCTGGCCGCTGGTCGAGCGGTGTACGCCTGTGGAGCTGACGTAAGTCCGCAAGGGGCCTCCCTTCGGTGGTCGGCAATGAAGCAGGAAGCCCAGCCCGTGAGGGCGGGAATCCCGGTCCTTTAGGGCCGGGAGGAAGTCAAACGAGCAGTATGGGTCTCCTCCATGTCAGGAGGCCCGATATCTCGGGAGGATCCCGGAATCCAGCGCCTCGCTCAGCGTGGGCGCCGCGGCGTCCTTGTCCGACAGGACCGGCTCACCGTCGAGCCGCCAGTCGACGCCGATCTCCGGGTCGAGCGGGTGCACGCCGTGCTCGCGCCCCGGCGCGTACGGCTGGGAGCACAGGTAGAGCACCGTGGCCTGCTCGCTGAGGACGGCGAACGCGTGGCCGAGGCCCTCCGACACGTACACCGCGCGCCGGGACACGTCGTCGAGGACGAGCCCCTCCCACATACCGAAGGTGGGCGAGCCCACCCGCAGGTCCACCACGACGTCGAGCACCGCCCCGAAGACGCAGGTCACGTATTTGGCCTGGCCGGGCGGTACGTCCGCGAAGTGGACGCCGCGCAGCACGCCGCGCCGGGAAACCGAGCAGTTGGCCTGGGCCAGCTCCATGCTGTGCCCGATCGCCTCGCGTAACTCCCCCGCCCTGAAACATTCGAGGAAGTCGCCCCGGATGTCGCTGTGGATTCGTGGGGTGAAGCTCCACGCCCCCTCGATACTCATCCGCTCCATGGCCGGAATCATGACACAGGCGTCTTGTAACGCTCGCGGTCCAGCGCCCGACTTATGACTGTCGGACTCCGGTGCTGGGAGGGAAATGCCAGCTCAGTTTCTGTCGGTTACGCCTGCCCGGAATTCATCCGGAGAACGGCCGGTGCGAAGTTCTCCGCACGGTCGGAGGAGGTTCTGATGACGACGTGCCGGCTGTGCGGGTCCGCGAGCCTCGTCGGCGTGGTCGACCTCGGCGCGACGCCGCCGTGCGAGCGGTTCCTCGGCGCGGAGCAGCTCGACGAACCGGAGACGACCTATCCGCTGCACCTGCGGGTGTGCACCGACTGCTGGCTGGCCCAGATCCCCGCGCTCATCACGCCGCAGGAAACCTTCACCGAGTACGCCTACTACTCGTCGTACTCCACCTCGTGGGTGGAGCACGCGCGGCGGTTCGTGGCGGACGCGGCCGAGCGGCTGCGCCCCCGCTTCGTGGTCGAGGTGGCGAGCAATGACGGCTACCTGCTGCGGCACGTCGTGGAACGCGACATTCGGTGCCTCGGCATCGAACCGTCGGTGAACGTCGGCCAGGCGGCCAGGGACAACGGGGTCCCGACGGTCACGGCGTTCCTCGGGCCGGAGACGGGCGCCGCCGTACGGGCCGAGCACGGGCCGGCCGACCTCGTCGTGGCCAACAACGTGTACGCGCACATCCCCGACGTCATCGGCTTCACCAAGGGGCTGCGCGCGCTCGTGGACGACCGGGGCTGGGTCTCCATCGAGGTGCAGCACCTGCTCACCCTCATGGAGCTCAACCAGTACGACACGATCTACCACGAGCACTTCCAGTACTACACGGTCGCCTCGGCCGAGCGGGCGCTGGCGAGCGGCGGGCTCGCCCTGGTGGACGTCGAGCTGCTGCCGACCCACGGCGGATCGATCCGGCTGTGGGCCCGCCCGGCGGAGCTCGGCGCGGAGCCGGGCCCGCGCGTGGCCGAGGTGCTGGCGGCGGAGAAGGCCGCCGGGCTGCACGAGCTGTCCGGCTACGCGCAGTTCGCCGAGCGGGTGGCGCGGGTCCGGCGGGAGCTGCTGACCTTCCTCCTCGACGCGGCCGCGCAGGGCAGAACGGTCGTGGGCTACGGCGCCCCCGGCAAGGGAAACACCCTGCTCAACCACTGCGGCATCCGTCCCGACCTGCTGCGTTACACGGTGGACCGGAACCCCTACAAGCACGGACGGTTCACCCCCGGCGCGCGGATCCCCGTCCTCCCACCGGAGCAGATCGCCGCCGATCGCCCCGACTACGTGCTGGTGCTCCCCTGGAACCTGAGGGAGGAGTTGACCGCCCAGCTCTCGTACGTACGCGAGTGGGGAGGCCGGCTGGTCTTCCCGATCCCCAGTCTGGAGATCGTGTGAAAGTCGTCCTCTTCTGCGGAGGCCGGGGCACCAGGATGCGCAGCGACCTTCCCGGCGGGGACATCCCCAAACCCATGCAGCTCGTCGGCCCTCGTCCGCTGCTATGGCATGTGATGCGGTATTACGCGCACTTCGGACATCGGGATTTCATCCTTTGTCTCGGATATGGCGCGCAACATATCAAGAGTTTTTTCCTGAACTATCAGGAAACGGCGTCCAACGATTTCGTCCTGCGTAACGGCCGCGTGGACCTGTTGTCCACCGACATCTCCGACTGGTCGATCTCCCTCGTGGACACCGGGGTCGATTCGCCCATCGGGGAGCGGCTCCGCCGGGTACGCCCCTATCTTGAGGGCGATGAGATCTTTCTGGCGAACTACGCGGACGTGCTCACCGACGCGCCGCTGTCCGACATCGTCGAGCGGTTCCGCGCCGCGGACGCCGGGGCGTCGATGATGGTGGTCCCGCCGTCCAACACCTTCCACTGCGTGGATGTGGGCGAGGACGGCAGGGTCGGCTCGATCACGGCGGTCAGCGAGATGCCGCTGTGGGTCAACGGCGGCTTCTTCGTGCTCCGCCAGGAGGTCTTCGACCACATCCCCGTGAACGGCGACCTCGTGGCCGACGGCTGCGCCGAGCTGGCCAAGCGGGGCCGGCTGCTCGCCTACCCCCACCGCGGCTACTGGCGGCCGAGCGACACCGTCAACCAGCGGCTGGAGCTGGACCAGGCGTGGGCGCGCGGCGACCGGCCGTGGGCGCTGTGGGAGCACGTGTGATCGGGCTGCGGCCCGGCCGCGTGCGCGGGATCGCGGCGCTCGCGGCGCACTGCGACGACATCGCGATCGGGGCGGGCGGCACGCTGCTGACCGTCTGCGCCGCGCACCCCGGCGTCCGCGTGGACGCCTTGGTGCTGTCCGGCGGCGGCACCGAGAGGGAGGACGAGGAACGGGCCGCGCTCGCCGCCTTCTGCCCCGGCGCCGACCTGCGGCTGACCGTGCTGAAGCTGCCCGACGGGCGGCTGCCCGCCCACTGGGACGAGGCCAAGAACGCCGTCGAGGAGCTGCGCGCGGCGGGCGACCCCGACCTGGTCGTCGCCCCCCACCGGGGCGACCTGCACCAGGATCACCGGGGCCTCGCCGAACTGGTGCCGACCGCGTTCCGTGACCACCTGGTCCTGGGCTACGAGATCGTCAAGTGGGACGGCGACCTCGGCCGGCCGGCGGTCTACCAGCCGCTCACCCCCGCAGTGGCGGAGGAGAAGGTCGCCCTGCTGCAGAGCCACTACCCCTCACAGCGGCACCGCCCCTGGTACGACCCGGAGGCCTTCCTCGGCCTCGCCCGCATCCGCGGCATCGAGTGCCACGCGCGGTACGCCGAGGCCTTTCACGTGGACAAGCTCACCCTCGACCTGGAGAACTGATGCGGCTACTGCTGACCGGACACCAGGGCTATCTCGGCACGGTCATGGCCCCGGTGCTCGCCGAGGCCGGCCACGAGGTGGTCGGTCTCGACTCGGGGCTGTTCGCCGACTGCGTGCTCGGCCCCCCGCCCGCCGACCCCGAGACGTACGCGGTGGACCTGCGGGACGTCCGGCCCGAGCACCTGGCGGGGTTCGACGCCGTCGTCCACCTCGCCGCGCTGTCCAACGACCCGCTCGGCTCGCTGGCCCCCGAGTTGACCTACGACATCAACCACCACGCCTCCTCGCGGCTGGCCCGGCTCGCCAGGGACGCCGGCGTGCGCCGGTTCCTGTACGCGTCGACCTGCTCGGTGTACGGCGCGTCGGGCGGCGACGACCTGCTGGACGAGGACGCGCCGCTCCGGCCGGTGACCCCGTACGCGGAGTCGAAGGTCCGGGTGGAGGACGACCTGACCGCTCTGGCGGACGACGACTTCACCCCCGTCTTCATGCGCAACGCGACGGCCTTCGGCTTCTCGCCGAGGCTGCGGGCCGACATCGTGCTCAACAACCTGGTCGGCCACGCGTGCCTGTCGGGGGAGGTGCGCGTGCTGTCGGACGGCACGCCCTGGCGCCCGCTGGTCCACGCCCGCGACATCGCGGAGGCGTTCGCCGCCGCGCTGGCCGCGCCCAGGGAGGCGGTGCACGCGAAGGCGTTCAACGTGGGCACCGAGCGCAACAACCTGACCGTCGCGGAGATCGCGGACGAGGTCGTCGAGGCCGTGCCCGGCGCCACGCTCGTGATCACCGGCGAGGCGGGCGCCGACCCGCGCTCCTACCGCGTGGACTTCTCCCGTATCAGGGCCGCCCTCCCCGGATACGAGGCCCGCTGGTCGGTCAAGGACGGCGCGGTGGAACTGGTCGACGCCTACCGCGAGTACGGGCTGACCAAGGAGGACTTCGAGCGCCGCTTCACCCGGCTCGCCCGCCTGTCCGACCGGCGGGAGGCGGGGGCCGTCGACTCCTCGCTGCGCCCATGAGCGAGATGCACGCGCTGGTCAGGCGGCTCTACCCGCTGTGCCGCAGCATCACCGGATCCGGCCTGCGGCGCACCCTGGAGATCATCGGCGAGTCGATCCCGCTGGAGATCAGCGAGGTGCCCACGGGCACCCAGGTCCTCGACTGGACCATTCCCAAGGAATGGAACATCCGCGACGCCTACATCAAGGACTCCTCCGGGACCCGGATCGTCGACTTCGCGGCGTCCAACCTGCACGTGGTCGGCTACAGCGTGCCGGTGTCGGCGACCATGACCCTGGAGGAGCTCCGCCCCCACCTGCACACGCTTCCCGGCCGGCCCGGTCTGGTGCCGTACCGCACCAGTTACTACGCCGAGACGTGGGGGTTCTGCCTCAGCGAGGACACGCTGGCGGGGATGGGACCGGGGCCGTACGAGGTGCGCATCGACTCGTCGCTCGCCGACGGGCACCTGACGTACGGCGAGCACGTGATCCCGGGCCGCAGCGCGGAGGAGGTCCTGGTCTCGTGTCATGTCTGCCATCCCTCGCTCGCCAACGACAACCTGGCGGGCGTCGCCGTGGCGACCCGGCTGGCGCGGCTGCTGGCGCGGGAGGAGCGGCACTACACCTACCGCTTCCTGTTCGCGCCCGGAACCATCGGCTCCATCGCCTGGCTGGCGCGCAACCGGGACCGGGCCGGCCGGATCAGGCACGGGATCGTGCTCGCCTGCGCGGGAGACCGGGGGCCGATCACCTACAAGCGCAGCCGGCGGGGGGACGCCGAGATCGACCGGGTCCTCGCCCACGTCCTGCGGGACCGCCCGCACACGCTGGTGGACTTCTCCCCCTACGGCTACGACGAGCGGCAGTACTGCTCGCCCGGGTTCGACCTGCCGGTCGGCTGCCTGACCAGGACCCCGTACGCCGGCTATCCCGAGTATCACACTTCGGCGGACGACCCGGACTTCGTCACAGAGGAGGCGATGCTGGACACGCTGGACACCTGTGTGCGGGCCTTCGAGGTGCTGGAGCGCAACCGCACCTACGTGAACCTCAGCCCGTACGGCGAGCCCCAGCTGGGCAGGCGCGGCCTGTACGAGTCGCTCGGCGGGCGCAGCGACACGAAACAGGCGCAGATGGCGATGTTGTGGGTGCTGAACCAGTCCGACGGCGCCCACAGCCTGCTCGACATCTCGGAACGTTCTGGACTGCCGTTCGACGTGGTGGCGGACGCGGCGCAGGCTCTGCTGGTCGCGGGACTCGTGAAGGAGTGACCGGATGACGCAGTTCGAGGCCTCCGCACGACCGAAGGCCCTCGGCCTCACGGTCGGCGAGGTGGTGGAGGTCCGCAGCGTCGAGGAGATCATTGCCACACTCGACGAGAAGGGCGAGCTCGACGGCCTGCCTTTCATGCCGGAGATGCTGTCGTTCTGCGGGCGGCGGATGACGGTGCACAAGGTGGCGCACAAGCTGTGCGACACGCTGACCGGCACGGGCATGCGGCGGATGCGGGACGCCGTGCACCTGACCGGGGCGCGCTGCGACGGCTCGGCCCACGGCGGCTGCCAGACCGCGTGCTCGCTGTACTGGAAGGAGGCCTGGCTCAAACGGGTGGACCCGGGCCCGCCCGTGCCCGACGACGCGCCCGCGCCCGAGCGCAGGCTTCCCCTGCTTGAGATCAACTCGCGCAGGGAACCGGCCGTGGACGGCGAGGTCCGGTACCGCTGCCAGGCGACCGAGTTGCTGCGCGCCGCGCCCGAGCCCCTGCCCTTCAGGGACCTCGGCCAGTACGTCACGGACGTCCGGGTGGGCAACGCCGGCGTCCTGGCCACCCTCCGCACGATCTTCTTCGGGCTGTTCAACCGATTACAGAGGGCGAGCCGCAGGCTGCCCCGACGGCTGCGGTTCAGGGACGGCATGGCATGGGGCTTCGTGGCGCCAGGCCCGAACACCACGACCCCGACCGAGCTGAGCGACCTGCAACCGGGCGAGCTCGTGCGGGTCAAGTCGCGGGAGGCGATCGTCGCCACGCTCGACACGAAGCGGCTCAACCGCGGCATGGGGTTCGAGGAGGAGATGGCGCGGTATTGCGGACACGTGGGCCGGGTCGCCGCGCGCGTGGAACGATGCATCGACGAGAAGACCGGGCGGCTGCTGCAGATGAAGAACCCCTGCATCATCCTCGACGGCGTCGTCTGCGCGGGTGTGTACAAGGCCAACTGCCCACGGGCGTTCGTGCCGTTCTGGCGGGAGATCTGGCTGGAGCGGGTCACCGAGGAGAACTAGGGATCGGGAGAGCCGATGCGAGAAAGCCAGGACGCGGAGCCAGAGGAGTTAGAAGAGCCGGAGGAGCCGGAGGAGTCGGCCGGGCCGCCGGACGGCGAGGCCGGCCACCTCCGGGAGATCGGCCGCAAGGCCGGACGCGGGCTCGGCTGGAGCCTGCTGGGCACCTTGGCGACCCGGGCGGGATCGTTTCTCATGGGCCTCGTCCTGGCCCGTCTGCTGTCCCCTGAGGACTTCGGCATCTACGCGGTCGCGCTGGCCGCGACCCAGTTCGTCATGGTCGTCAAGGACATCGGCGTCATGGCGGCGGTCGTGCAGTGGCGGGGCAGGCTGGAGGACGTCGCGCCGACCGCCACCACCCTCTCGATGATCTCCGCCCTCACCCTGTACGGCGCGTTCTACGTGGGCGCGCCGTACTTCTCCAGCCTCGCGGGGAGCGAGGAGGCCACCCCGGTCGTCCGGCTCCTCACCGCGGTCATCCTCATCGAGGCCGTCACCGCGGTGCGCAGCGCCACACTGCTGCGCAGGTTCCACGTGGGCAAGAGCGCCAAGGCGATCCTGGCGGGGTTCCTGGTGAACGCCCCGGTGGCGATCGCGCTCGCCGCCGAGGGCGCCGGGCCGTACAGCTTCGCCTGGGGACAGGTGGCCGGCGCCGTGGTCACCGGCGTGTTCATGCTCGCCTACGCCCGGCTGCCCTGGCGTCTGGGATTCGACCGGGGCGTCGCCAAGAAGCTGCTGTGGTTCGGCATCCCCTCCGCGGCGGGCATCGCCCTGGAAATCATGCTGCTCAACGTCGGCTACATCATCGTCGGCGCCATCATGGGGCCCGACTGGCTGGGCTTCTACCTGATGGCCTTCAACGTGTCGAGTTGGGTGCCCGGACTGATCGGCACAGCGATCCGTTCGGTGTCGATCGCCGGCTTCTCGCGTCTCGCCGAGCGTGACGAGCAGTCGCTGTCGCTCGGCGTGCAGAAGTCGGTGCCGATGCTGATCACAGCGATCCTGCCACTGGCCGTGGCCATGGCGGTGCTCGCTCATCCGCTCATCTACTTCCTGTACGGCGAGAAGTGGGGACAGGCGGCCGGCGTCCTGCGGTTCCTCGCGGTGCTGATGGTGGTGCGCATGCTGACCTCCTTCGCCCTGGACATCCTCAACGGGCAGGGCGCCACGCGCTCGACCGTCTGGATGAACCTGGGGTACGGCGTGGCCCTGATCCCCGCGGTGATCGTGGGCACGCACCTCGACGGCATCCGGGGCGCGGCCGTCGGCCAGGCGGCGGCCGCGCTGGTGGTGGCCCTTCCGCTCGCGATGCTCGCCGTGCAGCGCACCGGGGTGCGGCTGCGCCCGATCCTCCCCCAGCTGGTACGGCCGTTCGCCGGAGCCGCGGTGTCGTTCGCCGTCACCGTGGGCCTCGCCACGCTGACCGGAGGCAGCCAGTTCCTCCAGCTCGTCGTCGGAGGCGCCGGAGGGCTGCTGGTCTACGTGCTGATCGTGGTGCCGCTGCACCAGATGAGAACGGTGGGCGGCCACATGATGGAGCGGCTGCCCGCCGGTCACCGGCATCCGGTGCCGGTCGAGGCGACGGCGAAGGAGCACTGACGTGGCGGATTCACGGAGACTCGTCTCCATCGGCATACCGGTCCGCAACGGCGCCGACCGGCTGGAGGAGGCCGTGCGGTCCGTCCTCGCCCAGGACCACGAACGGCTTGAGGTCGTCATCTCGGACAACGCGTCCACGGACGGCACGGAGGAGCTGTGCCGGCGGCTCGCCCGGGAGGATTCCCGGGTCGTCTACCACCGCCAGCCCCGCAACATCGGCATCGTCGGCAACTTCACCGAGGTGCTGCGGCTGGCGCGGGGCGAGTTCTTCCGCTGGATGGGCGACGACGACCATCTCGAGCCCCACTGCGTGTCCCGCTCGCTCGAGCCGTTGCTGACCGACGAGCGGCTCATCCTGGTGACCTCGGACACGGCGTACACCAGCCCGGACGGCTCGGTGCACCGGCCGTCCTACCAGGGCACGGGGATGCTCTCCGCCGACCCCGTCGACCGGCTGGCGGAGCTGTGGGACGCGGTCACCACCGAGCACATGCTCCTCGACCCGCTGTACGGCGTGATGCGGCGCGAGGCGGTGGCGGGCATCCGCAGGCCCGTGATGATCCGCGAGGACGAGGTGTACGCCACCATGCTCGCCCTGACCGGGCCGTGGGGCCACGTCCCCGAGGTGCTGGCCCACCGCAACCTGCGCTGGAAGCGGCTGCCGCACATCGCCCGGGCCATCGGCGTGCCGGTGTGGACCGCGCACTTCGCCAACACGCTCCAGTTCCGCGCGATGTACCGGGCGCTGCGCACCGTGGACCTCACCCCCGAGCAGCGCCGCCGGGGCCGGGCCGTGCTGGCCCGCATCTACGGGCGCCGCCAGCGCCAGGTGCTGGCCCACCGCGGCCGCAAGCTCACCGGTCTCGCCGTTCGCCTCCTGGGAGGCTGACCCGCGGGCACGGCGGCCGCAAACCAACCACACCAGAAGAAAGGCCGACCCACTATGACGTCCTCGCCGCGAAGCGGGTTCGACCGCACCGCGATACGCCTCGTCCGGGTGCTGATGCAGCCCGGACGGGCGGTCGTCGCCGTCATGCGCCGCCTGCCCTTCGGCTCGTACGAGCTGCGCTGCGCTCTCGACCTGTTCCCCCGGCCGCACTACGCCTACGGGGTCCAGCAGGCGGCCGAACTGGCCAGGAGGCTCGGCGTCGACCGCATCAGCGTGGTCGAGTTCGGCGTCGCGGGCGGCGCGGGCCTGGTCGAGATGTGCCGCCAGGCACGGCTGGCCACCGCCGCCACCGGCGTGCGGATCGACGTGTACGGCTTCGACACGGGAGAGGGCCTGCCGAAGCCGACCGACTACCGCGACCTGCCCTACATCTGGCGCGAGGGCGACTTCAGCATGGACGTCGAGGCCCTGCACGCGCGCCTGCCCGAGGCCCACCTGGTCCTCGGGAACATCACGGACACCGTGGCGGAATTCCTGGACGACAGGCGGCCCGCGCCGATCGGTTTCGTCTCCGTAGACGTGGACTTCTACTCGTCCACGGCCGCCGCGCTGCGGATCTTCGCCGGCGACCACAAGTATTTCCTGCCCCGCGTCTTCTGCTATCTGGACGACACCGTCGGCGACGACGACCAGATCCTGCACAACGACTACGTCGGCGAGCTGCGGGCCATCAGGGAGTTCAACGAGGCCAACGAGACTCTGAAGATCGCCCCGATCAACGGTCTGCGCCACAAGCGGGCCGTGCCCGCGCCGTGGAACGACAACATCGTCGCGCTGCACCGCTTCGACCACCCGGACTACGGCCGGTACGTCGGCCGCCCCGACAGCCAGACCGAGCTGCCCCTCTAGACCGGAGGAATCGGGCGGCGGCTACCGCCGCAGGACCGCCGCCCGCAGCGCGCTCCAGCCGCGGTGGCGCTGGAACGGCAGCTCGAATACCGACGCGAACAGCCACGCCGCGAGCAGCGCGAGCGGCACGGTCAGCACGAGGGTGGCCAGGAACATCGTCACGCCCGGGGTGAGCCGGGGGGCGAGGACCATGCGGTTCACCACCACCACGATCGGCGCGTGGATGAGGTAGAGGCTGTAGGAGAACGAGCCGAGCCGGCGCAGCGCCCGTGTGTCGAGCAGGCGCACGAGGGGCCGGGGCCGACCGGCAGCCACGGAGGCGAGCAGCAGCCCGGCCGCCGGGCCGACGGCCAGATCGACCCAGAAGTAGTGGTCGACCGTCCACGCCGGACCACGCACGACGATCAGCAGGACGACGGGTGCCGCGGCGCCCAGCGCCAGCCAGGGGAGACGCGACGGCCACGGCGACGCCTCCCGGTGCGCGGTCCCGGGCGCCGTGACGCCCGGTGTCGTGCCGGCCGCCACTCCCGCGGCCACTCCCGCGGCGACCGCGCCGATCGCGAAGAGCACCGCGAACTGCGGGGTCAGCCGCATGAACAGGTCCACCGCGGGGACACTCGGCGCGAGCAGCCCGATGAGGGCCACGACGACGGTCAGCACGGCGAGCAGGACGGCCGCGCCGGCTCGCCGCAGCACGAGGAGCATCAGCGGGAACACGACGTATAGCTGCGCCTCCACCGCGATGGACCAAAAGGCGCCGTTGGGACTCGGCGAGCCGAACAGGTCCTGGACCAGCAGGCCGTAGACGACGACGGACTTCACCGTCGGACTGCCCTGCCCGGGCTGGGGGATCAGCGTCCACGCGACCACGAGGCTGAACAGCAGGGCCGCCCAGTAGGGCGGGAGGATGCGCCACGCCCGCCGGTAGGCGAACCGGCGCAGGCCGTTCAGCCGCCAGCCCGACCTCGCCGGCGAGACCGCCAGCGAGAACCCCGACAGGACGATGAACATCACCACCGCGAGGTGTCCGTAGACGAGCCAACCGGCCCACGCGGGGCCCGTGTCGGCGGGGAACCCCGGGAAGGACAGCAGCCAGCAGTGGTGCAGGACCACGAACAGGGCCGCGATCCCGCGGATCCCGTCGAGGCCCGGCAGGCGCGCGGGCGCGCGTGCCGCCCGGGTGGACGGAGCCGTCGCCTGACCCGCAGTGGACTCCATCCGCCGCACTCCCGTCGTCGCCCGGACCGGTCGCCGCAACGTATATCGGGGGGATCCCGCCGAATGTAACCACCCGGCGCGGGACGTCGGAACGTTGTAACGTGACAGCCGCGCGTGACGATGTATCCAAGCAGGGTCCGGACGCCTGCTGGCAGGCCGACGGCACTGGACAGGCCGGGGGGATACGTGGAGTTCTGGACGACGACCGCCGGTCTCCTACGGAAATGGTCGATCGGGCTCCCTCTGCTGGCGATCTCCATCCTGGCCGGCACGGTCACCTTCGTCATCGCCCCGACGCGTTACGAGGCGGACACCTCGCTGGTGCTGGCGACGCCGGTCAACGGCGGCGTCTACTCCCGGGACCCGAACCGCCCCCTGCCCCGGGGCAACCCGCTCCTGCAGTTCAACGATGCGCTGAAGACGGCCGCGAGCATCGTCATCCAGTCCATGAACACGCAGGACGTGTGGACGCAGCTCGGCGCGCCCAAGGACGGGCCCACGACGATCACGATCGACGACGGGCGAAGCAACCCCCGGGTTCTGGACATCAGCGGGCCGTACATCTACATCCACGTCGTGGCGCCGTCCCCGGCGGTCGCCTCCAGCGTTCTGACGAAGGCGCAGCGACGGGTCCGCGACGAGCTGACCGGGTGGCAGCAGACGCTCGGCGCTCCGCCCTCGACCTATCTCACGGTCGCCAACATCGTGCCGGCCTCCAAGCCGGAGGCCATGATGTCCACGCGGTGGCAGCTCGCGGCCGGCGTCGGCCTTCTGGTCGCCTGCGCGGGTCTCGGCCTGGCCTACGCTCTGACGCGCAGAGGCGAGCTCCCGTTGCTCCGCAAGGCCCCGCCACCCCCGCGCGAGCCCGCGCCGTCCGCCGCCGCGCGCCCGGCGGTTCCCGTCGCTCCCGCCGTCTCGGCGTACGAGGACGAGGACGTGGTCCTGTGGGACACCCAGGAGATCGTCGTCGTGACGGAGCCGGTGAAGGGGCAGGACGCGGCCGAGGCGCTGCGCGCCGACGACGACCGTCGCTTCGCGAGTGTGACCAGAGACGCGCGCACGGACGACGACAAGGACTGACGCATGGACTTCTGGGCGACGGTCCTCGTCCTGTTCCGGCGGTGGTACGTCACCTTCCCCGTCTTCGTGCTCGTGCTCGCGGGGGCGGCCGGCGTCTACGTCATGTTTCCGAAGACCTTCGTGTGCTCCTCGAGTCTTGTGCTGACCGTCCCCCGCGACGGGGGAAGCCTGCCCGCGGACCCCAAGTTCCCCAACCCCGTGACGAATCCGCTGGTCAACGTCGACAGCGGGCTGGGCCTTTCCGCCTCGATCCTCATCCAGGGCCTCAGCTCGGCCGAGGTCGCGCAGCGGGTGGGGGTGACGCCCGGCGGACGGACCACGTTCAAGGTCAGCAACGGCACGACCAACCCCGAACTGATGATCACCTTGCCGTTCGTCGTCATATCCGCGGAGGCCCCGACGGCGCAGGAGGCCCATGACGTGGTGGCGCGGCTCGGCCGGATCGCCCAGGACAAGCTGGTCGAGCAGCAGCGGGCGCTGGGCGCGCCACGGGCCACCTATCTCAGGGCGTTCGAGGTCGTGCCGCCGACCACACCCGAGGAGAAGACGGGGAGCAGGCTGCGGGCGGCGTGCGTCGCGCTGGCGATGGGCCTGTTCCTGAGCATGGCCGCCGCCTTCGCCGTCGAAAGCTGGGCGCGGTCGCGCCGCGCCCGCCGCTCCGGCGCCGCGAAGCCCCAGCCGTCCCTCAACGGATCCGCCTATCCAGCCGGCGCGCGGACGGAGTCGGCGCCGCTGCTCCGGCGCTGACAGCCGTGACCATCGGGAGTCTCGTGAGGATCGACAGCTCGCTGCACAGCCCGCTGCATAGCCCGCTGCGCGGGTCGCGCCGGCGTGCCGACGGCGCGACGCTCGTCTGCCTGTTCGTGCTCTCCCTGCTGCTCATCCCGGCCCGGCTGGTCCTGCGCGGGCTGCCGATGTCGCTGACGCTCGCCGACGTCATCGCCCTCCTGCTCCTCCTCGTGTGGCTCCTGGCACAGTTCACGACCACCCTCGGCGCCGCCAAGGGCGCCACCCCGGCCCGCACGGCGATCTTCGCGTACGGAATGGCGTTCCTGACCTGCTACGGCTTCGCCAGCCTCGGATATCTGCCCTCGGACGAGCTCAACCTGGCGGACCACTCCCTGGTGCTGTTCGCCGGGTACGTCGGGCTCGTGCTCATGATGTGCGACGGCGTCAGGGGACGGGATCGGCTCGACTTCGTGCTCAAGACGGTCGTGGTGGCCGGCGCGATCGTGTCGGTCGTCGCCACGTGCCAGTACCTGCTGGAGTTCGACCCCACGACCTACATGTCCCTTCCCGGATTCCGGCACACCTCGGTCGAGGGCACCGAGACCGTGATGTCGCGGGCGGACCTGCGCAGGGTCGCCGCGACGCTGGGCCACCCGATCGAGTTCGGCGTCTTCTGCTCGATGGTCCTGCCGTTCGCGGCGCACTTCGCGCTGCAGGCGCGCGACCGGGGCGAGCCGTGGCGGCGCTGGTGGCTGTGCGCGGCCCTGATCGCGGCCGGGCTGATGTTCTCGGTCTCCAGGTCGGCCGTGCTCGGGATGGTCGTGGTCGGCGCGGTGCTGTTCACCGGCTGGCCGCTCAAGCGCTGCCTGGTGAGCCTGGGGGCGCTCGCCGTGTTCCTCGGCGTGATGAAGGTGGCGGCCCCCGGACTGCTCGGCACCTTCTACAACCTGTTCGCGAACGCCGGCTCCGACGACAGCATCCTCTACCGCACGCACGACTATCCGTTCGCGCTGACCGAGGTCTCCAAGCATCCGGTCTTCGGCCGGGGCATCGGGACCTGGTATCCCTACAAGCACCAGGTGTTCGACAACCAGTACCTGCTCTCGCTGGTGGAGACCGGGGTGGTCGGCGTGCTGGCCTTCGTCGGCGTCATCGTCTGCGGGGTGGTCGTCGCGTTGCGCGCCCGGCGGCTCAGCGGCGATCCGCACGTCCGCAACCTGGCCCTGACCATCGCCGCCTGCCTGCTGGTTCCGCTCGTCGGCGCGGCCACGTTCGACCTGCTGTCCTATCCCGGCGTCACCAGCCTGATGTTCCTGTTGATCGGGGCCGCGGGCGCGCTGCTGCGCGCGCTGAAGGCCGAGAACGCCGCCCCGGCCCCCGCCCCGACCCCGGCGGCGGAGGCGGCGCGTGCCGGGCTACGCCCCGAGGCGGTCGCGCAGCTCGGCCCAGGACCCGGCTGACAGGTCCCGGCCGCTGATCGCGCCGACCGGCAGCGGCCACGGAAGCGCGAGATCCGGGTCGTCGTACCGCACGGCGAGATCCTCCGACGGGTCGTGCTCGCGGTCGATGCGGTAGCACACGTCGGCCTCGGTCAGCGCCTGGTAACCGTGCAGGAGCCCCGGGGGCACGTACAGATGGGCGAACGTCTCGTCGTCGAGCAGCACCGGCAGATGGTGGCCGAAGGTCGGCGAGCCGGGCCTGGCGTCCACCAGCACGTCCAGGACGGCGCCTCGGGCGCAGCGGACGAGCTTGGCCTCACCACGCCCCGAACGGCCGTGCATGCCGCGGACGGTCCCCTTGCGGGAGCGTGACTGGCTGTCCTGGATGAAGGCGGCGGGGTCGAGCCCGTGCTCGGCGGCGACGGCCGCGTCGAAGGTCCGGGTGAAGAAGCCGCGCTCGTCGTGGTGAGGCGTGGGGACGAACAGCAGCACGCCCTCCAGGGCGAGTCGCGTCACTTTCACATGTCTGTAGTCGCGGCGGACGGGCCGGCCGTTACGCCGCCTCCGCCGGGCCGCGCCGTCCGCTCACTGCGGCAGCACCCGCATGCGCCTGGAGGGCCGCAGCAGGGCCACCAGCGAGGCCCGTGCCGTACGCCGGCCGGCGAGCGCGCGCAGCGCCTCCCCGAGAACCACGGCCAGATAGAAGGCGAAGGAGGAGACGGGCCCGCGCCGCCGCCGGAACAGCCGCACCCGGTTCGTCGTGAGCAACGCGGCCAGCACGGGGTTGACGTTCGCCTCGCCGCCGATGTGCTCGACCACGGCCTCGGGTTCGTACCAGAGCGTCCAGCCCCGGTCGGCCGCCCGCAGCGCGAACTCGGTCTCCTCGCTGTAGAGCAGGAAGGACTCGTCCCACGGCCCGAGGTCGCGTACGGCCGCCACGGAGACGAGCAGGGCGGCCCCGGTGGCCCACACGGCGGCGCCCGGCGTCCGGTACCGGCGGGGATCGGTGATCACCTCGCCGAGCCGTCCGACGCGGTCCGCGAGCCGTCCGCCGATCACCGCCTCGGCCAGCGCGCCGCGTACGGTGGGGGCGCGGCGCAGGGAGGGATGCGTGTGGCCCTCCGGGCTGACCAGCCGGGGTACGGCGATGCCGCGGCCGGGGGCGCGCAGCGCGGCCGCGAGACGGGTGAGCGCCCCTTCGTGGGTGCGGCAGTCGGGGTTGAGGATGGCGACCGCGTCGACGCGGCCGAGGTGTCCCTCGCGGTCGAGGGCGGCGATACCCGCGTTGATGGCCGCCGCGTAGCCGGCGTTGCGGCCCAGCGGCACCACCGTCGCCCCGGCCCGCTCGGCGAGCGGCACGGACTCGTCCCGTGACGCGTTGTCGGCGACGACCACCTGCACGAGGTCGGCGCCCCGCGCGCCCGCGGTGAGCGAATCCAGGCAGTCTGCCAGCACACTCGCGCTGTTGTAGGTGACGACGACGACCGCGATCCGCGGGGTCTCGGACATGCGGCCCTCCGGGGGGTCGGGAACTGCCCGCCAGGCGCATGGTAGAGGCGGTGCATCCGGCAGGCAATGCATTCCGCGATCTTCGCCCTGGTGTCGCGCGTGGAACGCGACCAGGCCGGGGCTCCGGCCGGACGCGGCGCTGTAACGCGGGCGGATTCGCCGCACGATATTCAAGTCGGGAGCCTCGCCGTTCCGAGCCGCCAGGGAGAGCGTCCGGTGGATCGCGCGGTGGCGAGCACGGGGGCGACGGATCGAGCGAGACACCTTTCAGCCGGCGGCGAGGGAGAAATCGATGCAGGAGACCCAGGCGTTCACCTTCCGTCGGGAGGACCTGTTCCCGCTGGCCGATCGGCGGCGCCAGGACTTCCTCGACGCCGCGCCGTTCCGGCACGTGGTGATCGACGACTTCCTGCCGCCCGGCGTGCTCGAGCCGATCCTGGAGGAGTTCCCGGAGCCGCGCGACGCGAGCTGGCAGCAGTTCGACAGCTCGCGCGAGATCAAGCTCGCCCTGTCGGACACCGAGCGGATGGGCCCCGCCACCCGCCACCTGCTCGCCGAGTTCAACGGTCAGGTGTTCGTCGAGTTCCTGGAGCGGCTGACGGGGATCACGCAGCTCGTCTCCGATCCGCACTTCGAGGGTGGCGGCCTGCACCAGATCAAGCCCGGCGGCTTCCTGAAGGTGCACGCCGACTTCAACCGGCACCGCAGGCTCAACCTCGACCGCCGGCTCAACGGGCTGCTCTACCTCAACAAGGACTGGAAAGAGGACTACGGCGGTCACCTGCAGCTCTGGGACAAGGACATGACCGGGTGCGAGCACAAGATCCTGCCGGTCTTCAACCGCTTCGTCGTCTTCGCCACCACCGACGACGCGAACCACGGGCACCCCGACCCGCTGACGTGCCCGGACGACCGCGCCCGCCGTTCGATGGCGCTGTACTACTACACGAACGGCCGGCCGGAGGAGGAGGCGGGCGCGGACCACACGACCCTCTTCAAGCAGCGGCCCGGCGAGCAGTGGAAGAGCAACGTCCGTCAGACGGTGAAGCGCTGGACGCCCCCGGCGCTGGTGGACCTGCTCAACCGCGACGGCAAGCCGTAGCCGGACGGGGCGCGGGAGGCTCGCCGCCGGTATTCCCGGCGTGCGGCGGACCCGCCCGGTACGGTGATGGCGGCCGGAGATCCGCCCGGACTCCCGGCGCCGACATGCCCGTACGACGGGCGCAGGGGGGGAGAGCGCGGTGAGTCGCATAACGTCATGCCGGTGCGTCCGCATCGCCCGCGGAATCGGCCCGGCGTGCGCCGCGCGGTGACGAGGCGTACGGCGGTCCTGCTCGCGGGAGCCGTACTGGTGACCTCGCAGACCGCGTGCCAGGCGACCACGGACGGCGGCCCGGGGCGCCCCACCCCCCCGGCGACGCCGTCGGCGCGCACCACGCCGAGCCCCTCGCCCTCACCGTCGCGGCCGGCGGCCTGGCCGGGACCGGACAACACCGGAGTGCCGAAGGGGACGAGGCTGCGCCCGTCCGGATCGATCACCGTGACCGAGGACGGCACGGTCATCGACGGCCTGGAGGTGAACGGCGCGATCACGGTCGAGGCCGACGACGTCACCATCCGCAACACCAGGGTCCGCGGCACGCCGGGCTGGTGGGGGATCCTCCAGCGGCAGGGGCACTCCGGGCTGACGGTCGAAGACGTCGAGATCTTCGGCAACGGCAGGGAACGCACACAGTTCGGCGTTCTCAACCAGGGTGTGATGATCACCGTGCGGCGGGCGAATATCCACACGATTTCCAACGGGATCAGCACGGAGCAGGGCCTCATCGAGGACAACTACGTCCATGATCCGAAACTCTACAAAGACGATCACGTCGATATGATCATGTCGTCCGGGCCGCCCGCCCGGGGAACCGAATTGATCATTCGCCACAATACGGCGGTCAATACGCTCGACCAGACCAGCGCCATCGCGCTGTTCCAGGATTTCGGCGTGGTCCGGGACGTGACGGTGGAGGGCAACCTGCTGGCGGGTGGCGGCTGGGCGTTGTACGCAGGGGCGGGCGTCAAGGGAATCTCGTCGAACATCAAGGTCATCGGAAACGTCTTCAGCCGCAGGGTGTGGCCCAAGGGTGGATTCGCGGGTCCGGTGGCGTATTGGGACGCCCATGGCCGCGGGAACGTCTGGCGGGACAACGTCTGGGAGGGCGGCGGGAAGGTAACGCCCGAATAACACCCTTTGTCGCCTGAATGCAATTTATACGCGGATTGGGACGCATGTAGATTGCGCTGAAAATGGTTCCTTTTGCGAAAACAGCCCACATTGTGTGTCGCGTGTGGCTACCCTCCCGAAGGAGCCTCCCCCTATAGAGGCGGACAGTCGGCATAACCGTGGACCGGAAGGAGTCGACTGTGCGGATATATAAGGACGCCCGGAAAAGCGGGCTGCTGGTCGTGGCGGGTCTGTCCGCCCTCGTCGTCCTCGCCGGCGGCGGATGCGGCGTCGGAGGCCAGGACGCGTCCGACGGGACGGTCGCGCTGACGGGCGCCGGCACGCGGGACGGCGGGGAGCAGGACGCGCGGGCGCGGGCGGCAGGCGCCGAGGCGGTCCGGGCCTCGCCCTCCTCCCGCCGGGGGCGTAAAGGGGCGACGCCGGCTCCCACGGGACGGCGGAACCCGAATCCGGAGGTCACCTGGTGGACCACCCTGCCGCCGCGCAGGGGACACCGGCCCACCGTGCGGCCCACTGTGGGGCCTACTGTGCGGCCCACTCCGAGGGTGTCCTGGACGGCGAGACCGTCGGCCTCCCCGCGTCCGGGCATCTCGGCCGGCCCTCCGCCGGACGCGTCGCCGACTCTCCTCCCGACGACACGCCCGACGGCGCGCCCGAGGACACGCCCGACCTTCTGGCCGACTCACCGGCCGACAGTCCGTCCCACGCGCAGTCCATCTTCCGGCCCCGTCCCTTCGCGCAGTGCGATCCCCTCGCGTAGCGCGAGTCCCTCGCCGGACGTGACGCCCTCGCACAGCGCGTCACACAGCCCGTCGTACAGTCCGTCGCGCACCCCCTCCCCGGACCGGCCCTCGCCGACGCCGTCGAGGTCCGCGTCCGCCCGTCCTTCCCCGACGCCTTCGAACGCGACGACGCCGCCCCGTACGGGCGACTGGCCGGGCCCGGGCAACACGGGCGTCCCTGCGGGTGTCGCGCTCAAGAGGTCCGACTCGCTCGTCATCACGAAGGACGGCACCGTCATCGACGGTCTGGACGTCTACGGCGACATCACGGTGGACGCGGACAACGTGACCATCCGCAACACTCGGGTGCGCGGGCAGCGGGACTACTGGGGGATCCTCCAGCGTGAGGGCCGCTCTGGGCTGACGGTCGAGGACGTCGAGGTCTTCGGCAACGGCAAGGTGCGCACCCAGTTCGGCATCCTCAACCAGGGCAAGATGATCACGATCCGGCGCGTGGACATCCACACGATCTCGAACGGCATCTGCACCGAGCAGGGCGTGGTGGAGGACTCCTACCTCCACGACCCCAAGTACTACTCGGGCGACCACACGGACATGATCATGAGTACCAGCGCGCCGGCCAAGGGCACGCAGCTGATCATCCGGAACAACACGGTCATCAACACGCTCGACCAGACCGGCGCCATCGCGTTGTTCCAGGACTTCGGGGTGATCCGCGATGTGACGGTGGAGGGCAACCTGCTGGCGGGTGGGGGCTGGGCGTTGTACGCGGGGGCGGGCACCAAGGGCACCTCGTCGAACGTCAAGGTCATCGACAACGTCTTCAGCCGCCAGATCTGGCCCAAGGGCGGGCACGCCGGCCCGGTGGCCTATTGGGACCACGAGGGCTCCGGCAACGTCTGGCAGGGCAACATCTGGGAGGACGGCGGGGTCGTGGACCCCGGCAAGTCGTGACGACGACGAGCGGCCGGGCCCCCGGCGGGGCCCGGCCGCTCGTCCGGCGTTACGCGCGCTTGTAGGCGATCACCGACTTCACCAGGCCGGCCAGCCGCTCGAACCGGATCCGCGAGCCGGGGAAGTAGTGCCGCATCTCCGTCACGCTGAGCAGCTCGACGTCCATCACGATGCGCCGCGCGGCCTCCCGGTCGGAGGTCGGCGTGTGGATGAGCGGCCAGCGGCGGAGGATCTCCGTCCGGGCCGTCAGCGGGAGGAACTGGAAGCCGGGGAACAGGAAATGCGGCTCGACCGGGAAGTAGCGGTAGGGCGTCTGCACCCAGTGCCGGTCGGCCAGGGCGTTCACGGTGTCGGCGAATATCTGGCGGCGCTGGTGACCGCCCACGTGCTCGATCACCGCGTTGGAGAAGACCAGGTCGTAGGTGCCGCTCCTGATCGAGGCCGGCAGGTCGCAGGCGTCCGCGACGTCGGCGCGTAGCCAGGACGGCAGGTCCGACGGCGGCTTCTCCAGGTTGACGATGTGCACGTGGGCCGGTTTGACCGGGGCGCGCATCCAGGCCCCGGCCGTCCCTCCGAGGTCGATCACGTTCATCCGGTCGAGGTCGGGAAAGCACTCGGCGAACCAGCTCCACCGCCGTGCCCGGGCCTTCGCGCCCAGTGAGTCGGGAGCGTCGACGAAGCGGTTGCGCAGGGCGTTCAGGCGACTCATGGGCGGGGCCTCTCTGATGCGGGGGCTCCTCGGGGCGTGCGGAAACCGTCCGATGCCGGAACGGTCATCAGCCCTTGCCCTCGTAGGCGAGCGCGACATCCTCCGGCAGCCGCTCCAGGTCGGAGACGCGCAGGAAGTCGCGGAGCGTGGTGCCGGTGCACGCGCAGTCGACGTTGGGCGCCTCGCGCCGCGCGATGACGTCGTCCACGTTGACCGTACGGAAGTCGATGCTGAAGCGGGTCTTGCCCGACGTGTTCGGCACCGAGGAGTGCAGCTGGTTGCCGGAGAAAATCATCACACCGCCCGGCTCGGGCACGACGGTCACCCTGGGTTCCAGCTCGATCGGCTCCTCGGGCTTGGGCTGCTCCCGGGTGTCGGTGCCGATGTGCTGTGCGGCGTTGAAGCGGCTGGTCCGGTTCCACTCGTAGTAGTCGTAGCCGGCGGAGCCGTTCTTGACCGGAGCGCTCCAATATCGCGGATGGAACGTCATCACGTTCTCGGGCACGACCTCGTAGATCGGGATCCACCAGTTGACCTGGCTCAGAGGCGCCGAATACCAGGTGTCCCGGTGGGGGTGGAACGCGTAGGCGATCCCTGTGGTGAGGTAGTCGTCGGAGGTGGACGACCGCATCCTCGGCACGTCGAAATACGTCCGGTCGGCGTCGCAGCCGAAGGAGAACAGCAGCGCCCGCAGCAGTTCCTTCGAGCGCGGGTGGTGGATGAACCTCGGCTTGAGCTCGGCGAGGATCGCGGCGAACTTCTCCACGGGCAGTTCGTACTGGGCCGTTTCCGGGTCCAACCCGCCGAACGCGTCGCCGATCAGCTCCCGCACGAACTCGATCAGCGCCAGGGACTCGGGACGGGCCGGATACAGGAAGACCTGCCCCTCGTAGAGGCGTGTGCGGCGCTCTTCGTCCGTCAGAGAGGGACCTGAGAAGATAACGGTCACGGTACGGCTATCGCCTTTCTGGAGTCTTCTGTTACCTGTGCTCGGCATACCAGGCCAGGGTCCGTCGCAGCCCTTCTTCCAGGCCGACGACGGCCTTCCAGCCGAGGATCTCCGCAGCCGGGCCGGTGTCGGCGGTCTGGGCCACGTCGAGGGGGCGGTCGGCGACCGCGCCGAACCGCGGCCGGAGCGAGGTGCCGGAGATGCGGAAGAGCAACTCCACGGTCTCCCTGACGGAGGTGAGAACGCCGGTGCCGACGTCCAGCACCTGCCCGGCGGCCCGGTCGGTCTCAGCGGCCAGGACGAACGCGTCGACCACGTCGTCCACGTACACCCAGTCGGCCCGCTTGCTCCCGCTGGTGAGACCCGGCTCCTCGCCGCGCAGCAGGGACAGCGCCAGGTACGGCACCAGCTTCCGGGCGTCCCGCTGGCCGGGGCCGTAGACCATCGTCGGCCGCAGCACGGTGACCGGGACGCCCCACAGCCGGTGGAACAGCTGTGCGTAGCCGGTGGCCGCCCACTTGGTCATCGCGTACGGCGACGGGGGCGGGGACTGCTCGTTCGCGGGCCGGGGTTCCTCACTGGAGCCACAGAGGATCACCCGGACTCTAGAGAGGGCCGAGGCGTGAGTCAGCAGGTTCACCGTGCCCAGGAGATTGCTCTCCAGCGTGGGCAGCACCAGGTCGAGGTCCCTCGCTCCGTCGACCTCGCCGGCCAGATGGAAGACGACGTCCGGGCGGATCTTCCGGAGCAGCGTCCCGGTCGTCTCCCGGTCGCGGAGGTCGGCCGCGTGCCGGATCGCCCGTTCGGACAGGCCCAGTCCTTGTCGATGAACAGGGTTTCTGCTGACGGCGTGCACCTCGGCGCCCATGCCGTCGAGCCGAAGGGCGAGACGCCCGCCGATGAATCCCGACGCTCCTGTGACCAGGACCTTCCTTCCCACCCAAGGTGGTTCTTCCGGCCGTGCGGGTGACGGCGGTCCGGAGGAAGGGGACCGGGCCATGCGCTCTCCCTGGATGCTCGATCATGCTGCGTCTCGGCAAGGGAGACGGTCCTGTCGAGACCCCGGTTGACGGCGAGAACAATGTTCGGGGCCGCTAATGCGAAAAGGGACCCGTCCGAAGACGGGTCCCTTTTCTGGTGGTTCGCTCAGCCGATGGTCCAGGTGTCGCCGCCGTGCAGGAGGTCGGCGAGGCTGCCGGTGCCCTTCTCGGCGGTGGCCGTCTGGACCTGCTCGTTCAGCAGGTGGTCGTACGACGGCCGGTCGACCGAGCGGAAGACGCCGATCGGCACGTGCTCGAACGCCGGCTCGTCCAGCCGCGACAGCGCGAACGCGAGCGACGGGTCGGGGTTGTGGGCGTCGTGCACGAGGATCTCACTGTCGGCGACCTCGGCGCGGCGCACGACCTCGACGCCGCCCGTGGGCGACAGCCGTACGGCGCGCTCGTTGTCGCCGGTGCCGAAGACGATCGGCTGCCCGTGTTCGAGCCGGACGGTGATCTCGTCGCGGGTGCCGGGGTCCTTCAGCGTGTCGAAGGCGCCGTCGTTGAAGATGTTGCAGTTCTGGTAGATCTCCACCAGCGAGGCGCCCCGGTGCTCGGCGGCCTGGCGCAGCACGCTCTGCAGGTGCTTGCGGTCGCTGTCGATGGTCCGGGCGACGAACCCGGCCTCCGCGCCGAGCGCCAGCGAGATCGGGTTGAACGGCTTGTCCAGCGAGCCCATCGGCGTCGACTTGGTGATCTTGCCGATCTCGGAGGTCGGGGAGTACTGCCCCTTGGTCAGGCCGTAGATCCTGTTGTTGAACAGCAGGATGTTCAGGTTGACGTTGCGGCGCAGCGCGTGGATCAGGTGGTTGCCGCCGATCGACAGCGCGTCGCCGTCACCGGTGATCACCCACACCGACAGGTCGGGCCGGGAGGCGGCGAGGCCCGTCGCGATGGCCGGCGCCCGCCCGTGGATCGAGTGGAAGCCGTAGGTGTTCAGGTAGTACGGGAACCGCGAGGAGCAGCCGATGCCGGAGACGAACACGATGTTCTCGCGCCTGAGCCCCAGCTCGGGCAGGAAGCTCTGCACCGCCGCCAGGATCGCGTAGTCACCGCAGCCCGGGCACCAGCGCACCTCCTGGTCGGACTTGAAGTCCTTCAGCGTCTGCTTGGCGTCCGTACGAGGGATGAGGGCCAGGCCCTTGCCATTGAGGGTGTCAGTCACTTTCGATCACGTCCTGAATGACGGCGGCGAGTTCGGCGGCCTTGAACGGGAGCCCGCGCACCCGGTTGTAGCTGATCACGTCGACCAGATAACGGGCCCGCAGCAGCATGGCGAGCTGACCGAGGTTGATCTCCGGCAGCAGCACCTTGTCGTAGGAGCGCAGCACCTCGCCGGTGTTGGCGGGCAGCGGGTTGAGGTGCCGCAGGTGCGCCTGGGCCACCTTGTGCCCGGCCGCGCGCACCCGGCGTGCGGCCGCCGCGATCGGCCCGTACGTCGAGCCCCAGCCGAGCACGAGCACCCGGGCGTCGCCGTCGGGGTCGTCGACCGTCAGGTCGGGCACGTCGATGCCGTCGATCTTGGCCTGACGCAGCCGCACCATCTTGTCGTGGTTGTCCGGGTCGTAGGAGATGTTGCCGGTGCCGTCGGCCTTCTCGATGCCGCCGATCCGGTGCTCCAGCCCCGCCGTGCCAGGCACCGCCCACGGGCGGGCCAGCGTCTCCGGGTCACGCTTGAACGGTAGGTAAGCGCCGTCGTCGCCGTTGGGCTCGGTGGTGAACAGCACCGAGATGTCCGGCAGCTCGTCGATCTCCGGGATGCGCCACGGCTCCGAGCCGTTGGCCAGGTAGCCGTCCGACAGCAGCATGACCGGCGTGCGGTACTTCAGTGCGATCCGCGCCGCCTCGATCGCCATCGTGAAGCAGTCCGACGGAGTGGCCGCCGCCAGCACCGGCACCGGCGACTCGCCGTTGCGGCCGTACAACGCCATCAGCAGGTCGGTCTGCTCGGTCTTGGTCGGCATGCCGGTCGAGGGCCCGGCCCGCTGGACGTCCACGACGATCAGCGGAAGCTCCGTGGTCACCGCGAGGCCCACGGTCTCGGCCTTGAGCGCGACGCCCGGGCCGGAGGTCGTGGTCACGCCGAGCGACCCGCCGAAGGCCGCGCCCAGCGCGGCGCCCACGCCGGCGATCTCGTCCTCGGCCTGGAACGTCCTGATCCCGAACCGCTTGTGCTTGGACAGCTCGTGCAGGATGTCGGAGGCCGGGGTGATCGGGTAGGACCCGAGGAACAGTGGCAGCTTCGACTGCACCGACGCCGCGATCAGCCCGTACGCCAGGGCCTGGTTGCCGGAGATGTTCCGGTAGGTGCCCGGGCGGAGCGTGGCCGGCTTGATCTCGTAGGAGACCGAGAACGACTCGGTCGTCTCGCCGTAGTTCCAGCCCGCCTGGAAGGCCGCGATGTTCGCCTTGGCGATCTCGGGCTTCTTGGCGAACTTGGCCTCGAGGAACTGGATCGTCCCCTCGGTCGGCCGGTGGTACAACCACGACAGCAGCCCGAGCGCGAACATGTTCTTGGCCCGCTCGGCGTCCTTCTTGGAGATGTCGTAGCCCTCGAGAGCCTTGACCGTCAGCGAGGTCAGCGGCACCGCGTGCAGGCGCCACTCGCTCAGCGAGTCGTCCTCGAGCGGGTTGCCGTCGTAGCCCACCTTCGACAGGTTGCGCTTGGTGAACTCGTCGGTGTTCGCGATGATGTCGGCGCCCTTGGGGAGGTCCCCGAGGTTCGCCTTCAACGCGGCGGGATTCATGGCGACGAGCACGTTGGGCGCGTCGCCGGGGGTCAGGATGTCGTGGTCGGCGAAGTGCAACTGGAAGCTCGACACCCC
This sequence comes from Microbispora rosea, assembly GCF_044460045.1. Lineage (NCBI taxonomy): Bacteria > Bacillati > Actinomycetota > Actinomycetes > Streptosporangiales > Streptosporangiaceae > Microbispora > Microbispora rosea. Next base: position 1,325,231 of record NZ_JBITJO010000001.1, read on the forward strand.
GGGGAGGGTGCCGGCGGGAGCGCGGATCTCCGCCGGGAAGTTGGGGAGCGTCGACAGGTCGTTGCCGAACTGGGCCGTCTCCGCCGTGAACCGATCACCGGTGAGCTGCATTCCGTCGCCGGAGTCACCCGCGAACCGGATGATCACGCGGTCGAGTTGCTGAACCTGCTTGGTCACAGCTCCTCAGTCCTCCTTGACGCGCCCAGGCCTGCCTGCTGGTGGCACGTTGTCATGTCCATGCTAGATCCATCGGGGTCACGCTGGTTTTTCGCAAATACGCACTTGGGGTGCGCTCTGCCGGGACTTTCCGCACCTGTGGCGCGTTCCCGCTGGTGCCTCGGCCGCCGGGGGGCGGCGCACCGTCAGCTTCGCGAACCGTCCGGGCGACACAGGCCCGACGCGAGCCGGCACAGGTCCAGGTGCAGACGGGCGACGAGCTTGATTCGGGTCACGATCCTCAACTATATGCGGGGGACTCGCATGTGACCGTCAGGTGTTCAGCCCTTGAGATCGTGCCGGGGTTATCCTCGAGATTGGGAGGCGGTATGAGTGGATACTTCGGCTCATATGCCGTGGTCGTCGTCCTCTTCCTCGTCGGCGTGGCGATCTTCGCGGGCGGATTGTTCGTGAACCGGATGTTACGTCCCAGCCGGCCGACCCCCGAGAAGCTCACGACGTACGAGTGCGGAGTCGATCCCGTCGGCGAGGGCTGGGCGCAGTCGCAGATCCGCTACTACGTCTTCACGTACCTCTACGTGGTCTTCGCCGTCGACGCCGTGTTCCTCTTCCCCTGGGCCACCGTCTTCGCCGCCCCCGGGTACGGCATGACGACTCTGGTGGAGATGTTCGTCTTCCTCGCGTTCATCGCGCTCGGCATCCTGTACGCCTGGCGCAAGAGGGTGCTGGGCTGGACGTGACCCGACCGGCTCCGGGGAGGACAATGGACGGCATGGCGGTGACCGCATGCCCGTGAACGATCTCCCGATGCCCACGGTGGGGCCGGTGTCCCGGCTCGCGCCCAAGCCCATGAAGTTCGTGTTGAACTGGGGCCGGCGCTACTCGTTGTGGGTCTTCAACTTCGGGCTGGCCTGCTGCGCCATCGAGTTCATCGCCACGTCGATGAGCAGGCACGACTTCATCCGGTTCGGGGTGATCCCGTTCGCCAACGGCCCCAGGCAGGCCGACCTGATGATCGTGTCGGGCACGGTGACCGACAAGATGGCCCCCGCCGTACGCCGGCTGTACGAGCAGATGCCCGACCCCAAGTACGTCATCTCGTTCGGCGCCTGCTCCAACTCCGGCGGGCCCTACTGGGACTCGTACTGCGTCACCAAGGGTGTCGACCAGATCATCCCGGTGGACGTGTACGTCCCCGGGTGCCCGCCCCGCCCCGAGGCGCTGCTGCACGGGATCATGAAGCTCCAGGAGAAGATCGCGGGCGAGACGCTCGAGGACCGCTACCTGCCGGAGGCGGACGCGTGAGCGCCATCGAGGCCGTGCGCGAGCGGTACGGCTCACGCCTCACCGACTCCTTCGGTCAGGACGTGCTCGACGTGGACTCCGCAGAGTGGGTCGACGCGCTGGCGTTCGCGCGTTCGGCCGGCTTCGAGTTCTTCGACTGGCTGACCGGCGTGGACGAGCCGCCCGAGGCGTTCGCCGTCGTGGCCCATGTGTTCGACCCGGTCGCGTTCGCGCACCTGCTCGTGCGTACCCGGGTGCCGCGCGCGGACCCTCGCCTGCCGACCGCCACCGGCGTCTTCCGCGGGGCGAACTGGCACGAACGGGAGACGTACGAGATGTTCGGCGTGGTCTTCGACGGCCATCCGGACCTGCGCTCGCTGCTGCTGCCCGACGGCTTCGAGGGCCACCCGCTGCGCAAGGACTTCGTGCTGGCCGCGCGCGTCGCCAAGGCCTGGCCCGGGGCCAAGGAACCGGGGGAGTCCGACCACGGCTCGCCGAGCCGCCGCAGGATGCTGCCGCCGGGGGTGCCACCCGACTGGGCCTCCGGGTGAGAGGGGTCCCATGGCCGAGGTGCTCGACATAGCGGTCCGGCTGGTCGTCGTGGTGGCGGCGTTCCTGCTGCTGCCACTGATCGTCGGGCAGATGGAGCACAAGGCCATGGCCCACATGCAGGCCCGCCTCGGGCCGATGTACGCCGGCGGCTTCCACGGGTGGGCGCAGCTCCTCGCGGACGGCGTCAAGTTCGTCCAGAAGGAGGACGTCATCCCGGCGGCCGCCGACCGGCGGATCTTCGCGATCGCCCCGGCGGTGGCGCTCGTGCCGTACCTCGTCGTGATGGTCGTGATCCCGGTCGGCCCCGGGCTGGCGGCCGTGGACCTCGACGCCGGGCTGTTCTTCGTGCTTGCGGTGATGGGCGTCGGCGTGCTCGGCGCGATCATGGCCGGGTGGGCCTCGGCCAACAAGTACAGCGTGCTGGGCGGCATCCGGGCCGCCGCCCAGCTCATGTCGTACGAGCTGCCGCTGGTGCTCGCCGCCGCCAGCGTGGCGATGGCCGCGGGCACGCTGTCCCTGCAGGGCATCGCCGAGCAGTGGCGCTGGTGGTGGCTGCCCTGGCAGGCGATCGGCGCCTTCGTGTTCTTCGTCGCCGGCCTGGCCGAGCTGCGCCGGCCGCCGTTCGACATGCCGATCGCGGAATCCGAGATCATCATGGGCCCGATGACCGAGTACGCCGGGTTCCGCTTCGCCCTGTTCATGCTGGCCGAGTACGCCGGGATCGTGGTGCTGTCCGCCCTGACGACCGTGCTGTTCCTCGGCGGCTGGCAGGGGCCCCTCCTGCCCGGCCCGGTCTGGACGCTCCTCAAGGTCTTCGCCCTGGCCTTCGTCGTCATCTGGGTCCGGGTCAGCTACCCCCGTATGCGTGAGGACCAGCTGCAGAAGTTCGCCTGGACCGTCCTGGTGCCCCTCGCCCTCCTCCAACTCGCCCTCACCGGAGTCGTCAGGGTCCTCACCGCCTGAGCGGCCTCACAACGGGCACCTCCACCCCGGCCACCCCGCCGTCGCCTCGTCCTCCCACACCTGCAGCGTCTTGCCCCGGTAAACCGTATCCGCATGGCTCGCGACCCAGGTCGTGAAGGCGGGGTCGGGCTGAATTCGACCGTCGACCAGCCAGCTCCTGGCGGAAAGCTCGCTTCTGGGGATGACGCCGTGGTCTACGAGGCATTGGACGACTGCGACGAGCGCCTCCCCGCGGCGCTGAACGTCATCGGGGGACGGAACGGGACGCTGCTCGCCACGCTCACATCCCGCTAGCAGCAAAATCGCCGCGATGCTCACCAAGACAGCCGCGCGGCTCGTCATCGCTGGTCCCCCATCGCGCTCCTCGCTTCCTCCACCCAGTCGTCGAGCCGTCTCCCATCGAGCACTGTCTCTCCGTGCGCGCTCAGCCAGGCGGTCAGATTGCGATTGGGCACGACCTTCCCGTCACTGAACCACGCCGCGTCCGCTGGTGGTTCAAGGACACCCGCATCCACCAGCCCTTGTACGACGGGGAGCTCCACTCCGAAGACGGCGTCGCGAAAGGCCTCGTTGCCTTTCCGCAGAGCTTCGGCTGTGTGCCCGGTGTCAAAGGAATCGTTCACGACCGGTGCGGTCACCCCTGTGAGGAACTGGGCGATGGTGCCGGGACCCCACGGATTGGAGAAGCTCAGCGCCCCGAAGCCTCCTGAAAGTATGGAAAGGGCCACCTGGTTGCGGGTCGCCTCTTCATCCTGCTTCTGCGCCGTCGCGAACCGCCGGCCGCTCTCGACGCGCTGTACGAGCCCATAGAGGCCGGCCATCTCACGCAAGAAGTTCTCATCTCCCGGAGCCTTCACCGTCGCCGTCACCGCGGCCGCTATCCGGGCATCCGCCAGCCCCTTGAACACACCCAGTTCTCGAGGATCACATAACGCCTGGTCGAGAAACCTCTCCAGTTCGGACCGGTTGACGATCGCCACCCAGGGATTGCCTTCGACATCGCCCAAAGGAGTCGCGCCCGACCCGTACTCACGACTCGCTCCCTGCGCGAAGTCCGCCATGTAGCGCTGCGCTGTGTGAATCAAGGACTGCCGGATGACCGTCGGGAGGGTGCTCTCTGGGTGGAGTTTGGAGAACTCGGCGGTGGCTTGGACGATGTGGACGACGGACCAGGCGGATTCCTTGGCGTCGGCGGAGGTGCCGCGTTCCGCGGAGACGGCGGCCTTGAGGAAGGCCGCGGTGGGCGCGGAGAGGTCCACCTGGCCGGTGAGCGGAAGCGCGCCGCCCGGGTGCACGTATGAGCTCAGGAAGGGTCCCGGGTCGTAGCCGGGGGTGTGCCAGTCGTCGTTGACGAGCATGCGGGCGTACTTGAGGCCGGTGGCCGGGTCGCCCAGCACGTGCCGGGCGGCCATGCCGTTCTCCGCGGCCCGCTGGAGGACGGCCCCGACGGCGTCGTACTCCGCCATGAGCCGCTGATGACGTGAGGCGTCGACGTCGGTCTCCAGCTTGCCGCGGGCGGGCGGCCAGATCGTCTTGCCGGCGGCGCGGGCGTCGAGCATGGCGCGGGTCAGGTCGGCGAGCAGGCGGGAGTCCCACGACCTGCCCTCGGGGCCGTACTTCACCAGCATTCCGACCGACCAGGGGTCGGAGTTCCCGGTGAGGCCGGCGCGGATCGCGGCGGGCAGCAACGGGCGGCGGTCCTTGCCCGAACCGACGCGCATCTGACTGGCGGCGGCGAGGGACGCCCCGAGCGCCCGGAGCACGCTCACGCTCTCCGCGCTGAAGAGGGCGCTTCCCGTTCGTTCGTACAGCGCGCGGGCCGCGCGCAGCGCGAGCGGGCCGGCCCCCGCCCAGAAGGCCGCCTGGTAGTCCTTGTCGGCCAGGTGCCGCCGCAGACTCTCCGGCAGCTCCCGGAGGGCGGTGCGAGCGTCCTCGGGGTCCTTGGCCGCGAGGGCGGCGGCCAGCGTCTCCGCATCGCGCTTGCCCTGGTTTCCGCTCTGCCCCGTGGCCTCCCAGTCGAGCCGTACGCCGGGCGGCCGGGTGAAGGCGGGGCCGAGGACGCCGGGCGCGCTGCTCAGTGCGCTCCAGCCCTGCTCCCTCGCCAGCTCGTACGCCCTGGCCGTACGGGCGTCCATGTCGCGGACGTCGTCGAGCGCGGCGGCGATGAGGCCGGGCAATGAGGTGACGGCGACTTCGCTCCCCCATTTCTGCATTTTCTGCTGTATGAGGGGACTATGCCGGGCCAATAGTTCGTGCAGCTGTTCCAGCCTTTTGGTCAGCTCCTTGAGATTATCGGGATCGACTCCGACGAAGTCCCCCACGGCGATCCTTCCCGGTGCGGCGGCCTACGAGGCGGCTTTGCGGCGCTCCGCCTCCTCCACACGGGCGATCAGACGTGGCTGCTCGGTCAGCACGGCGTCGAACAGCCTGGTGAGCTGCGTCCTCCGGGCGTTCCAGCCGGCTGCCCAGCGATCGGCCGGCGGGCCCTGCCAGGTCTGGTCGCCGAACAATGCGGGAACGGCGGTGAGCGCCTGGAGGATCTCCCGCACGGCGGTCGCGGCCGCAGCCATGTCCGCCCTGCATTCGGCGATCTCGGGTGACGTCACAGACCCTCCCGGTTCTCGCGGCTGACGCACCGTAAAGCCTAAGGAAACACCGATCGCTCGGCCAGGGATATGCGACGACAACCGGGATTACCGCATGACTATGGGAGGAAAATGCCGTATTCGGCGAGATCGGAGGTGAGGTTCGGGGGCAGGGAGGCGGCGGCCGAGACGTCCTCGGCCGAGACGAAGCCGCCGACCTGGTCGCGTGCGCGCACGATCTGCTCGGCGAGCGCGGGCGTCAGGCCGGGGAGGTTCGCGATCACCGGGGCGGGGGCGTGGTTGACGTCGACCAGGCCGCCGTCGTCGTACTGGCGGGGCAGGTCGGGCCGTCCGATCCGCAGCTCGCGCGCCATCACCGGATCGTGCTCCGCCAGTTCCCTGGCCTGCTGCCGCAGGGCGCGGCGGTGCTGCGCGAGCGCGATCGCCTGCTCGTTCCCGGTCTCGTACGGCGGGGCGTCGCCGAAGACCTGTCTCCTGACCGCGAGCGAGTGCACGGTGCCGATCAGCCAGGGAGCGAGCATGCAGAAGATCATGACGAGGGACACCAGAGCCGGCTCCTGTGTGTCCTCGTACAGCTCGACCAGGTAGATCCAGGCGCCGGTGGCCGTGGCGTATCCGGCGGCGGCGGCCCCGTACCCCCAGCTGCGCCTGCGGATGGCGGCGTACAGCATGCTGAAGGGAGTGCCGAAGCCGCACGTGTACAGCGGAGCGAGCGCCCACAGGTAGCTGGGGGCGTTGGAAGGCCGCTGCACGGGCGGCGGCATCGGCGGCGGCATCGGCGGTGGAGGGGGCGGCGGCACCGGCGACTGTACGTGCGGCGGCATGGGCGGCGGTGCGTGTGGCCGTGCGGGCGGCTGTGCGGGCGCCGCGGGGTGGGCGCCGTAAGGACCCGGCCACTGCTCCCCGTACGGTCCCGGCCCCCGATGCCGGTACGGATTCTGTGGTCCCTGCCCCTGTGGTCCCTGTCCGTGCGGCCCTAGCGGCCCATGCGGCCCCGGCGGTCGGTGCGGTGGTTCTTGCGGCCCCTGTGGTCTCTGCTGGCCCTGCGGTCCTTGCGGTCCGGGCGGGTAACCTCCCGGCCCCCCATAGCCGTTCATGGTCCAGACGATACGTATTTGTCGGTCTTTGCGCTGCCCCCTTCTCCGCACATCCTGTGGACAACTCTGGGGATTACGGTGTGGACGATGTGGAAAACAGCTGGGATGGAGTCACACGTTCACTCGCCGCCGATAGTGCGCGATGATGAGCCTGTGGCGCGCATTCCAGGAGAAGGGCTGGCCAAGGGCCTGGCCGTGACGATGCGGCACATGCTGCACAAGTCGGAGACGCAGCAGTATCCGGAGGTCCATCCCGACCTGCCCGCCCGCAGCCGGGGCGTCATCGCCCTGGTCGAGGAGAACTGCACCGTCTGCATGCTCTGCGCCCGCGAGTGCCCGGACTGGTGCATCTACATCGACTCCCACAAGGAGACCCTGCCGGCGCCCGAGGGCGGCCGTCCGCGCGCCCGCAACGTGCTCGACCGCTTCGCGATCGACTTCTCGCTGTGCATGTACTGCGGCATCTGCATCGAGGTGTGCCCCTTCGACGCGCTGTTCTGGTCGCCCGAGTTCGAGTACGCCGAATACGACATCCGCGATCTCCTGCACGAGAAGGACAGGCTGGGCGAGTGGGCGGCCACGGTGCCGCCGCCACCGGCCCATGAGGTGGGCGCCGAGCCGCCGAAGGAACTGTCGGCCGGGTCCCGCCCGGCGCCGGCCCGCCGTACGGCGCCGCCCGCGCCGGTGAAGGGACCGGCAGAGGGCGCGTCGGCGGCGCAGGAGAGCGCACAGGACACCGCCGCACAGGACACCGCCGCACAAGACACCGTGCAGGAGGCCGTGGGCAAGGCGCCACAGGACACAGCGCGGGGACCGGCCGGACCGGCGGAACCCGCGAAGGGCGCGGAGAGCCGCCCGCGCCGTGAGCCGCCGAGGGCCATGCGCGACATCCGCTCCATCCGGCCACCAGGCTCGCTGCCCAAGAACGCCGGGTCGTCGCAGCAGAAGAAGGACGGGCCCGAGGGGGAGCGATGACCTCCCAGGCGCCGGGGTTGTGGCCGCCCTCGGGGCCTGAGGTCGTCTTCCTGCTGCTCGGCGCCGTCGCGGTCGGCTCCGCCCTGCTGGTCGTCACGACCAGGCAACTCGTCCACGCCGCGCTGTGGCTGGTCGTCTGCTTCGGCGCGCTCGCGGGCGGCTACCTGGTGCTGACCGCCGAGTTCGTCGCCTGGGTGCAGGTGCTCATCTACGTGGGCGCGGTCGTGGTGCTGCTGCTGTTCGGGATCATGCTGACCCGCGCGCCCATCGGGCCCTCAACAGGCCTCGACTCCGGCAACCGGTGGGCCGCCGCGCTGGTCGCCGTCGCGACCGCCGCCGTGCTCGTCACCGTGGTGGTCACCGGCTTCCGCTCGGCGTACGCGCCGCTCCGTCCCGGGCAGGGGGCGGCCGAACCCCTGGGAGCGAGCGTCTTCCGCACCTGGGTGCTGCCGTTCGAGGCGCTGTCGGTGCTCCTGCTCGCCGCGCTGATCGGCGCGATCGTCCTGTCCCGTACGGACATCAGGGGGCGGGAATGACCCGGTTATCGGCCTGGTCGATCGTGCCGGCCTTATCGACCAGGCCGACGGCTCGGAGGCGGTGAGCGAGGTGCACGTCGTCTACCCGGTGGTGGTCTCCGCCCTGCTGTTCTCCATCGGTGTGTACGGCGTGCTGGCCCGGCGCAACGCGATCCTCGTGCTGATGTCGGTCGAGCTGATGCTCAATGCGGTCAACCTCAACCTGGTGGCCTTCGACGTCTGGCTCGGGGACCGCCTGCACGGCGGCCAGGTGCTGACGCTGTTCGTCATCGTGATCGCCGCGGCCGAGGTGGGTCTGGGGCTGGCGATCGTGCTGGCCGTCTTCCGCACGCGCCGGACCGTCGATGTCGACCGGTTGCGGGCGCTTGCCGAAGTCGTGCGCGCGCCCGGCTCGGGGCGTCCGGATGGGGAGGACGCCTCGTGATCGTCGTGGTGGCTCTGATCGTCCTGCTGCCGTTCGCCGCCGCGGCGGCCGGGCTGCTCGCGACCCGCCTCGGCACCCGGAACCTGGGCGCTCGCAGCGAACCGACGGCGTACCGGCGGGCGGCGTGGTTCGCGATCGTCCCGGCCGCGGTGTCGGCGGCGCTCACGGTGTGGCTCGCCGCCGCCCTCGCGGGTGGAGCGGGTGGAGCGGGTGGAGCGGGTGCGTCGGAAAGGCGCTTCTGGTCGGAGCTGCTCCCCGGCCGGGTCGAGGGCACGCTGACGGTGGTCGAGACCGGTTCTGTGCCGATCTCCCTGACTCTGCGGGCCGACGGATTGTCAGTGCTCGCGGGCATCCTGGTCGTCGTGGTCGCGCTGGCGGTGCAGGTCTACTCGGTCGGGTACATGCGGGACGAACCCCGCTACCCGTCCTACAGCGCGTTCGTCAGCCTGTTCACCAGCGCCATGCTGCTGGTGGTCTACGCGGGGGACCTGATCGTCCTCTACGTCGGTTGGGAGATCATGGGCCTGTGCTCCTACCTGCTCATCGGGCACTGGTGGGAGGACCGGGCCAACTCCCGGGCGGCGGTGAAGGCGTTCCTGGTCACCCGGCTCGGCGACGTCGGCTTCCTGTTCGGGATCTTCGTCCTCGGCTCGGCGGCGGGCGGCTTCCGGATCGACGACGTGCTGCGCGCCGACATCCCCCGGGGCACTCTGGTCGTCGCGACGCTGCTGCTGCTCGCCGGGGTCGCGGGCAAGAGCGCGCAGGTGCCGCTGCAGACCTGGCTGCCCGACGCGATGGCCGGCCCGACCCCGATCAGCGCGCTCATCCACGCGGCCACGATGGTGGCGGCCGGGATCTTCGTCGTGGCCCGGCTCTATCCCGCCTTCCTCGCGGCGCCGCCCACGCTCGACGTGCTGGGTGTGGTCGCCGCCGTCGGCATGCTGGGCGCGGCCCTCGCCGCGCTCGCGCAGGACGACCTCAAGCGCGTGCTGGCCTACTCGACGATCAGCCAGCTCGCCTACATGGCCGCGGCGCTGGCCGCCGGGTCCGACCGGGCGGCGATGTTCCACCTGGTGTCGCACGGCGCGTTCAAGGCCCTGCTGTTCCTCTGCGCGGGCCTGGTGATCCATCACGTCGGGTCGAACCTGATCAGCCACATGGGCGGGCTGCGCCGGGCTCTTCCCGTGACGTTCTGGACGATGACCATCGGTTTCGCCGCGCTCGCCGGGCTGCCGCCCGCGAGCGGGTTCTTCAGCAAGGACGCGGTGATCTCGGCCGTCGAGCACGGGACGGGACCGGCCCAGCCGTTCGTGTACGCGTCGGCGCTGCTGACGGTGGGGGTGACCGGTGCGTACGCCGCCCGGGCATGGCTGCGCACGTTCTTCGGTCCCGCCCGGATCGAGCCGCTCGCGGAGCCGCCGCCCGGTGTCGCCCACGTTTTCGACGGCCGGGAGGCGCCCCGGTCGATGCTGTGGCCGGCCGGTGTGCTGGCCGTGCCCTCCCTGCTGCTCGGCCTCGCGGGATCGGCGGCGGGATCGGCGGCCGGCGTGGAGGTCGAGTGGGGGCCGGCGGCCGTCAGCCTCGCCGTCGCGCTGCTCGGCGCCGGGATCGTGTACGCCCTGTGGCGGGCCGCGCCCGAGCAGGATCCCGCCCGGCTGCTCGGGCCGTTCCGGGCGCCGTGCGAGCGGGCCTTCTACGTGGACGCCGCGTACGCGGCGCTGATCGCCCGGCCCGTCCTGCGCCTGGCCAGGGGGGTGGCCCGCACGGACGCGCGGGTGGTGGACGGCGCGGTCCGCGGGTCCGGCCGGGCGACGCTCGGCCTTTCCGGCCTGGTGCGGCTCGCCCAGAACGGCAACGCGCAGCTCTACGTCACCGGCCTGCTGGCGGGACTCGTGCTGATCGCGGTGGCGGCGGTGGTGCTGACGTGACGCGGCGGGTTCGGAACGGTGGCGCGCGGCCTCTCGCGGTGGTCGCGGTGGTGACGACGTGAACTGGTTGCCGATCGCACTCGTGGCCGTCCCGCTGCTGGGAGCCGTCGCCGCCTTCGTCCCGGCCGTACGGGACAGTGCGGTGGCCTGGGGGATCGCCGTCTCGGCGGCGGTGCTGGTCCTCGCGGTCGCGCTCGCCGCGGTCTTCGACTACGCCCGCCCCGCCGAGATGCAACTGCAGACCGACTGGCCGTGGATCCCCGGCCTCGGCCTGCGGTTCCACCTGGGTGTGGACGGCGTCTCGCTGCCGCTCGTCGTGCTGACCGCGCTGCTCGTGTTCCTGTGCTTCGTCCACCTCGCGGGGCACCCGCCCGCGGGCGGCCGGGTGAGTGGGCTGGTCGTCACGCTGCTCGTGCTCGAAGTCGGCATGCTCGGCACGTTCCTCGCCCTCGACCTGCTGCTGTTCTTCGTGTTCTTCGAGGTCGTGCTGGTCCCGATGTACTTCGTGATCGCCCTGTGGGGCGGCACGGGCAGGCGATCGGCGGCGGTGAAGTTCATCCTCTACACGCTGCTCGGCTCCGCGGTCCTGCTCATCGGCCTGCTCGTTGTCTGGACCCAGGCCGGCACGCTCGACATGGTCGCGCTGGCCGGGCGCCACGGCGCGGGCATCGCCCGGTCGGCCCAGATCCTCGCGTTCCTCGCCATCGGTCTCGGCCTGGCGGTGAAGACGCCCATGTGGCCGCTGCACACCTGGCTGCCCGACGCGCACACCGAGGCGCCGACCGTCGGCTCTGTCCTGCTCGCGGGCGTGCTGCTCAAGATGGGCTCCTACGGCTTCGCCAGGATCGCGATCCCGGTGCTCCCCGAGGGCGCGGCGGCCCTGGCCCCCTGGCTCGGCGCGTTCGCCGTGGCCGGCATCGCGTACGGCTCGCTCGCCTGCCTCGCCCAGCGCGATCTCAAACGGATGATCGCCTACTCGTCGGTCGGCCACATGGGCTTCGTGCTGCTCGGGTTCGCCTCGCTCACGCCGGTGGGCCTGAACGGCGCCCTGTTCGCCAACGTCGCCCACGGGCTGATCACCGGCCTGCTCTTCTTCCTCGCCGGAGCCGTCAAGGAGCGGTACGGCACGGCCGACATGGTCCGGCTGGGCGGCGGGATGCTGCGCCGCCTGCCGTACGTCGGGTCGCTGCTGACCTTCGCCTGCGTCGCCTCGCTGGGCCTGCCCGGCCTCGCCGGGTTCTGGGGGGAGATGCTCACGCTGCTCGGCGCGTTCCGCCCGGCCGCGGGGCTCTCCCGGCCGCTGTTCCTCGTGTTCATGGCCGTCGGAGGGCTCGGCATGGTGCTCACCGCGGCCTACTTCCTGGTCATGCTCTCGCGGGTGACGCACGGCCGGGCGGTCGAGACCGTCGCGCCCGCTGCGTCTCTCGAACCCGCCGGGCCTCTCGCACCGGCGCAGCCGGATGAGCCGCCGGGGCCTCCGCTCGCCACCGCCGAGGGCGTACGCGAGGTGCTGAGCGAGCTGGGGGAGGGCGCGGAGCCGGTCGAGCCGGTCGCGACCGAAGCCGCGGTGGCCGCCCTGGAACGGGAGGCCGAAGCCTCGGTGGCCGCCCTGGAGGGAGAAGCCGAGGCCGCGCTGGCCGCTGGAGAGGCCGGTGCGAGGGGCGCCGCCCGGGCGCTCGGGGTGGGTTCCACCGACGCATCGGAGGCGGCCCAGGGGCGGCGGCCCTTCCGGGACGCCACGGTCTACGAGCTGGCGGCGTGGCTCCCGCTGGTGGCGTTGATCGTGCTGTTCGGCCTGTGGCCGAAGGCCTTGCTCGCCGTCACCACGCCCGCCGTGCAGTCGCTCCTCGGATCGGGGGTGGCGCCATGACGGGTGGTGGCGTGATCCAGTCGATCGACTACGCCGCCGTGGCGGCACCGCTGGTCCTCGCGCTGGTGGCCGGGCTCGTGCTGCTGCTCGACGCGTTCCTGCCCGCCCGCCCCGGCGGGGCGCGGGTGCTCGGTCTCGTCACACTCGGCGGCATGGTCGCCGCCCTGGCGGTCGTGGCCGTCCAGGCCGCGGGCGGCGGCACCCGGCGCACGTTCTGCGTCCCCGCCTCGCTCGGCGGGGCGTCCGCCACGGGCAGGGCCGCCCCGGCGTCGTGCTCGTTCGTCGCGGACCGCTTCTCCCTGGTGATCGCGGCGGTCGTGCTGGCCGCCGGGGTGGTCGTCGTGCTGCTGTCGATGACGGAGATCGCCGCAGGACGCGACGCCGGGCCCGCGGAGCGCGGCAGGATCCCGGCAGGGGAGTGGTATTTCCTGCTGCTGGCCACGCTGACCGGGGCGGTGCTGCTGCCGGCCTCCCGCGATCTCATCATGCTGGTCGTGTCGCTGGAGCTGGTCTCGCTGCCGGTCTTCGCGTTGACCGCGCTCCGTCGCCATGACGGCCGCGCCGCCGAGGCGGCCCTCAAGCTCTTCCTGGTCTCGGTGGTCTCCACCGCGGTCACGCTGTTCGGCGTCTCGCTGCTCTACGGGGTGACCGGCTCGGTCCACCTCGACCGGATCGACGCCGCGCTCCGGACGGCGGGAGACATGACCCGGGGCATAGCCGGGAGCGCCGCCGGGGACATGGCCCGGGTCACGGTGGTGGCGATCGTGCTGGTGGCGGCGGGCTTCGCGTTCAAGATCGCCGCGGTGCCGTTCCACTTCTGGGCGGGAGACGTCTACCGGGGCGCCCCGGTCCCGGTCGCGGCGCTGCTGTCGGTGGTGTCCAAGGCGTCGGGCTTCGCCGGGCTGATCCTGCTGCTGACGTACGCGCTGCCGGGAAAGGCGGCGCTGTGGGCGCCGGGAGTGGCGGTCGTCGCCGCACTGACGATGACGGCGGGCAACGTCCTCGCGATGCGGCAGCGCGGGGCCGTCCGGCTGCTGGCCTGGTCGTCGGTGGCGCAGTCGGGCTACATTCTCGCGCCGCTGGCGGTGTACGCCGTCGCCCCCCGCGCGGCCGTCGGCGCGTCGGTCGCCTATCTCGTCTTCTACGCCGCGATGAACCTGATCGCCTTCGCGGTGGTCCTGCTGGTGGCGCGGTTGCCCGAAGGCCAGGACCTGGAGGCGTATCGGGGGCTGGCGCTGCGGAGCCCGGCCGCCGGGCTGTCCCTCGCCTTCGCCCTCGTCTGCCTGGCCGGGCTGCCGCCCGGGCTCGCCGGTCTGTTCGCGAAGATCGTCGTCTTCCGGGCCGTCGTGGACGGCGGGCTCGGCTGGCTGGCACTGGTCATGGCGGCCAACACGGTGGCCGGGCTCTACTACTACATCGCCTGGACCGCCCGGCTGTTCGCGCCGCCCGCGGCGGGCGAGAGCCGTACGGTCCCGACGAGGGCGGCGGCGGGGGTCGCCGTCGCCGTCACGGTCGCCGTCACCGTGGTCTTCTCCGTCGCCCCGCAGGTGGTGCTGTCCGTCTCAGGGTGAGGCGCGTCACGGGGAACGTTCGTCCAGGCCGTGCGCGTTGGTAGGGCTGGACGCATCGAGTTGGACACAGCGGGCTGAAACACCGGGTTGAAACACCGGGTTGAGACACCCAGCCGAGACGCCGAGCTCGACGCACCGAACCGGGAGGAGGAGGCGTGCACCACAACCGCCTGCGCACCGCGGTCCTGCTGGGAGCGCTGTCCGCGTCGCTCCTGGTCGCCGGGGCCTGGCTGGGAGGCGGCATGGGCGCCCGGATCGCGGTCGTGGCCGCCCTCGCGGTCAGCGGCGTCGCCTACTTCTGCGCCGACAGGATCGCGCTGTCGGCCTTGCGGGCCCGGCCCGTGGCGGAGGTGGAACAGCCCGTCCTCTACCGCGTCGTCCGCGAGCTGTGCACCGAGGCCCGCGCGCCGATGCCCCGCCTGTACGTGTCCCCGACGATGCAGCCCAACGCGTTCGCGACCGGGCGCAACCCGCGCAAGGGGGTGGTGTGCGTCACGCACGGCCTCCTCGGGCTGCTGGACGAGCGTGAGCTCAAGGGCGTGCTCGGCCACGAGCTGTCGCACATCCACAATCGCGACATCCTGATCTCCTCGGTCGCGGGCGCGCTCGCGACGATGATCACGTATTTCGGATACGCCGGCCTGTTCTTCGGCTCGGACGACGACGAGGGTCCAGGGTTCCTCGGCGCCATCCTCGTGATGATCCTCGGCCCGGTCGCGGCCACGATGATCCAGATGGCGATCGCGCGCTCGCGGGAGTTCGCGGCCGACGACGCGGGCGCACGGCTGACCGGCGACCCGCTGGCCCTCGCCTCCGCGCTGCGCAAGATCGAGATGGAGGTCCGGAGGCTGCCGCTCCCGGAGAACGGCAGGCTCGCCTCCGCCGGCCACATGATGATCGTCAATCCGTTCCGGGGCACCCGGATCGGCCGGCTGTTCGCCACCCACCCGCCGGTCGCCGCGCGGATCGCACGTCTGGAGCGGATGGCCGGCTACCGCCGGTGACACGAGCGCGCCCATCCGGCCCGGCCCCCTTTGCCGACATACGCCGTCGACGTACCGACGTTGTTCGGCGAAGGGGGCGCTCCGGGCGTCAGACGCCGGGGTGCAGCACCCGGCTCAGGAACTCGCGGGTCCGCTCGTGCCGCGGGTCGGCGATGACCTGCTGGGGCGGCCCGTCCTCGACGATGACACCGCCGTCCATGAACACCACACGGTCGGCGACCTCGCGGGCGAATCCCATCTCGTGGGTGACGACGAGCATGGTCATGCCGTCCTCCGCGAGCTTCCGCATGACCGACAGCACGTCGCCGACCAGCTCGGGGTCGAGGGCGGAGGTCGGCTCGTCGAACAGCATCAGCGAGGGGTTCATGGCGAGCGCGCGGGCGATCGCCACACGCTGCTGCTGGCCGCCGGACAGCTGGGGCGGGTAGGCGTCGATCTTCTCCAGCAGGCCGACCCTCTCCAGGTTCTCCCGGGCGACGCGGTCGCACTCGTCCTTGCGCCGCTTGAGCACCCGCTCCTGGGCGATCGTGACGTTGCGCCGCACGGTCAGGTGGGGGAACAGGTTGAACTGCTGGAACACCATGCCGACGTGCCGCCGGGCGGCGTCGATGTCGACGTCGGGGTCGGTCAGGTCGACGCCGTCCACGACCACCGTGCCGGAAGTCGGCTGCTCCAGCAGGTTCACGCAGCGCAGCAGCGTGGACTTGCCCGAGCCGGACGGCCCGATCACGCAGACGACCTGGCCGCTCTCGACCGTGAAGTCGATGCCGCGCAGCACCTCGAGCGTGCCGAACGACTTGTGCAGGTTCTTGATCTCGACGGTGCTCATCGGCCCGCTCCCTGACGCGCTTCCATCCGCCTCGCGACATACCCGAGCGGAATCGTGATCAGCAGGTACGTCAGACCGGTCGCGAGGATCGGTGTGGGGTTGGCGTACGTGGAGGACTGGTCGTTGCCGAACTTCGCCAGCTCCACCTGGGCGGCCGTGACGCCGAGGATCAGCACCAGCGAGGAGTCCTTCAGCAGCATGACGAGCTGGTTGGTGAGCGGCGGCAGCACGATCCGGATCGCCTGCGGGATGATGATCGAGATCATCGCCCGCATGTGCGGCATGCCGAGCGACCGCGCCGCCTCCATCTGCCCCTTCGGCACCGCCTGGATGCCCGCCCGGAAGTTCTCCGCCATGTACGCCGCCGAGACGACGCCGAGCCCCAGCGCGGCGCTGCCGTACACGCCGCCGGGGAGTTCGAAGCCGGGGAACGCCAGCGGGAGGCTGCCGATCATCAGGAAGATGAGCAGGATCGGCAGACCACGGAAGATCTCGATGTAGGTCACCGACAGCCACCGGTAGGGCGCGACCGAGGACAGCCGCATCAGGGCCAGCACCAGACCCAGGACGAAGCCGAGGGCGAAGCCCGACAGCGTGTAGATCACGGTGTTGCGCAAGGCCACCGTGAACAGGTCGGGCAGGCCCTTGCCGGCGACGTCGAGGTTGAGGAACGACTCGCCGATCGCCTTCCAGTCGGCCAGCGCGGCCAGGACGACGAGGATCACCACCAGCACGGCGTACTGGACGGCCCGGCTGATGCGCTGCTTCTTGCGCGGGCTGAGCCCCTTGCGGGGCTCAGCTGGGGAGGGCGCCTGCTGCTCGCTCACAGCACTCATGATCCGGCGGCGGGCGACTCGGTTCCGGTCTCGGCACCCGAACCACCGCCGGACGCGCCGCCGGGCTCGGTGCCGAACCACTTCTTGTAGATCTCGTTGTAGGTGCCGTCGGACTTGGCGGCCGCGAGGACCTCGTCGACGACCTTCTTGAGCGCCGTGTTGTCCTTCTTCATGCCGATGCCGTACTGCTCACCGGTGTCCAGGCTGGCGACCTGCTCGAACTTGGCGCCGACGTCGGACTTCTTCAGCCAGGTCAGCACGACCGGGAGGTCCTGCACGATCACGTCCGCCTGGCCGGTCTGCAGGCCGAGCAGCTCCTTGGGCGAGTCGGCGAACTCGATCGGCTCGAAGCCCTGCTTCTTGACGTAGTCGAGGCCGGTCGTGGACGCCTGCGCGCCCAGCTTGAGGTTCTTGGCCTTGACGTCGTCCAGCGAGGTGATCCCGCTGCCCTTCTTGGCCATCAGCGCCTGGGTGGCGTCGAAGTAGGGCTCGGAGAACAGCAGGTTCTGCTGCCGCTCCGGCGTGATCGTCATGCCGGCGGCGGCCACGTCGCACTTGCGGGCGTTCAGCGCGGCGCCGCTCTTGATCGCCGCGAAGTCGATGTCCACGATGTCCTGGGTCACGCCCAGCTTCTTCGCGACCAGGTCGACGATGTCCACGTCGAACCCGACGACCTTGTCGCCCTGGTTGAACTGGAACGGCTCGTACGGGATGTTCGTGCAGGTCGTGATCTTTCCAGCGTTCACGAGGGCGACACCGCCGGGGGCGGCCGAGGCCGTCGCCGTGCCCGAGTCGGCGGAGTCGCTCCCGCACGCGGTGACGGTCAGCGTCGCCGCCAGAGCCACCGCCCCGATGCTCGCCGCTTTCCGATAAGTGGACCAGGGAGCCACACCGGCCTCCTTGCTATGGTGCGAAAACGTCTGAGGCGCAGTTTAAGCGTCCCTTATGACGGATTGGCCACTGCATGGGTTGTAGCCCGTAACGTGCGTGAAACCTGATGTCAGGGATGCAGGCCTTCCGTGAGTATGTTGAACCGTTCGAGCATCCGCGCGAGCAGCCGTACGTCATCCTCCGGCCAGGCGCCCAGCAGCGTGCGCAGCTGGCCCTCGCGCGCGGATCGCGCGTCGTCGAGCCGCTTGCTGCCCTCGGGAGTGAGGGCCAGCAGGTGGGCCCGGCCGTCCTCGGGGTCGGGGCTACGGCTGATCAGCCCCAGCTCCTCCAGCACCTTGAGCTGGCGGCTGATCGTCGCCCGGCCGACCCGCAGGTAGGCGGCCAGGTCGCTGGACCGCATGGGCGAGCTCTGGTCGATGCGGACCAGCAGGCCGTACGCGCCGGGGTCCAGTTCGGGATGCACCTTGCGCCCCATCCCGACGGAGAACGCCTTGGCGCGCCGGAGCAGGATGGCGAGCTGCCGCTCCACCGCGCAGTACGCCTCGTTTTCGCCGGCCGTGGGCGGTCGGGGAGCGATCTCCGCCTCCGTCATGGCCTGCCTCCTCCTGACTGCGTGTGGCAGGGGGTTTACCCGCGCACCGCCTGGATGTCCAGCTCTACTTTCAGTGTCGCCCCGATCAGCGAGATCCCCGCCTGGACGACCTGGTTGTAGGTCATCGCGAAATCCTCGCGGCGCAGCTCCGTGACCGCGCGGAACGCCGCGCGCAGCCCGCCCCACAGGTCCGGTCCCGTGCCCAGGTAGGTCATGTCGAGATCCACCGGGCGGCTGACGCCGCTCAGCGTGAGCACGCCGTGCACCGTCCAGCGGTCCGGGCCTGCCGGCGACAGCCCGGTGCTCCGATAGGTGATCACCGGGTGCACCGGGACGTCGAGGAAGTCCGCGGAACGCAGGTGATCATCGCGCATCCGGCTGCCCGTGTCGATGGATTCACCGACGATCTCGGCGACCACGGACGACTCCTCCGGCGTGGCGCCCATCTCGATCCGGCCGGAGAACTCGGTGAACCGCCCTTGCACGCTGCTGAGACCGAGGTGCCGGGCCGTGGCCGAGATCTTCGAGTGTTCGGGGTCGATCGTCCACACGCCGGGCGGCGGAAGCTCGGTGCCGCCCTGCCGGGCCAGCACCAGCGTGCCGGCCTCGGCGGCCCCCGAGGCGGTCGCGATCGCGGTGGACGCGGCGGGCGCGTACCCGATCGCGGTCGCGACAACCGTGTAGACCCCCGGCGGCAGCGGGGCGGTGACGACCTGCCCGTCGGCGTCCGCCTCCGCCCGCGCCACCTGATGGCCGACCGTGTCCGTCACCGTGACGACCGCGTGCTGCACGGCCCAGCCGTCCTTGCTCCTGACCAGCGCGTGCAGTCCCCTGGGCATCGTCTCGGAGACGCTCATCGCTCGTGTCCCAGCCACACGTCGTACGGCTCGTCGCCCTGGCCGCCCAGGTTCAGCGTGCTCGCCACGGGCGGGTAGCCGCTCGCGACGATCGTGTACTGCCCGCCGGTCAGATCGGTGAAGGCGTACTCGCCATCCTCGCCGGTGGTCGCCACGCCGACCACGTTGCCGGCGGCGTCGAGCAGCGTGACCCTGGCGTCGGCCAGCGGCACGCCGTCCTTGACGCGGACCGTGCCCCGCACCCGCGCGCCGGGCAGGAGCACGACGTCGTGCCGGGTCTGGCCGGTGCCCAGCACCTCGATCGGGACGGCGGCAGGACGGTAGGCCGCGCCGCTGACCGTGAGCGTGTAGGTGCCGGCCACGATGCCGGAGAAGGAGAAGCCGCCCTGGGGGTCGGTCGAACCGCTGGCCACGACCTCCCCTCGCACATCGGTCACGACGACCACCGCGTCGGCGACCGGCGCCCCGTCCGCCCCGCGTACGGTGCCGACGAGCCGGCCCGAGGCCGCGAGCACCATGTCGAAGTCGAGCGGCTGGTCGCCCACGACCAGCGTCGCGACCTGCGGCTCCCGGTCGCCCGCCGACGCGATCAGCACGTACGTCCCGCTGCCCGGCGCCTGGAGCGCGTAGCCCCCGTCGTCCCGGGTGACCGTACGGCCGAGCTGGTGGCCGCGCACGTCGATCAGCGTGAGCGTGGCGCGGCCCACGGGCACGCCGTCCTGGCCCTTGACGAACCCGCGGATGCCCACGCCGCCCGGCTCGTGCGTCTCCATCGCGAGCGCGGCGTACGGCTGGGCCTGCGTGGCGGTGAGGACCTGTGCGTTCAGAGGCTGTGTGTTCAGGGGCTGTGCGTTCAGGAGCTGCGTGGCGGCGTGGCCGTTCGGCGAGGCGAACTCGGGCTCGGCCGTGATCGGCCGCTGCAGGTCGTGCTGCTGCCTGTCGCGCTGGGCGTGGCGTCCGGTCACGGCGCCGTTCGGCTGGGAGGCGACCTCGGGGTCGAGGGTCTCGTCGGTCTCCGGCGCGTCGGCGCGGACGGTGATCGCGCTGGTCCGCAGCGGGACCTCCTTGATGAACAGCACGGCGATCAACGCCAGGAGGCTGAGCGGGGCCGCGTAGAGGAACAGGTCGCCGATGCCGTGGCCGTACGCGCTCTCCACCGCCGTGCGGATCGGGGCGGGCAGCGCGGAGAGCTTGGGGATCGCGCCGCTCTCCTGGCCGGTGCCGCCGTGCACGCCCAGCGCGGCCAGGGCGTCCTCCAGGTAGTGCTTGACGCGGTCGCCCATCAGGGCGCCGAGGGCGGAGACGCCGATCGCGCCGCCGAGGGAGCGGAAGAACGAGACCACCGAGCTGCCCGCGCCGAGGTCCTCCGCGCGCACCTGGTTCTGCACCGCGAGAACGAGGTTCTGCTGGCTCATGCCGATGCCGATGCCGACGCAGAACATGAAAATCGCGACGAGCCAGTAGTCGGTGTCGTACCGGAGCGTGCCCATCAGGGCGAACCCGGCGGTGAGGAAGAAGGTGCCGGAGACCAGGAAGACCTTCCAGTGGCCGGTGCGGGTGATGATCTGCCCGGAGACCGTGGAGGAGATCGCCAGACCGAGGATCATCGGCAGCGTCATCAGACCGGCCACCGTGGGCGTTTCGCCCCGGGCGAGCTGGAAGTACTGGCTGAGGAAGGTCGTACCGCCGAACATCGCGACGCCGACCAGCACGCTGGCGACCACGCTGAGGCTGACCGTCCGGACCCGGAACAGGCGCAGCGGGACGATCGGCTCGCTCACCTTCGACTCGACCACGAGGAAGAGCAGCGCGAGCACGACCGCGCCGCCGACCATCGCGCCGGTCTGCCACGACAGCCAGTCGTACTTGTTGCCGGCGAAGGAGACCCAGATCAGCAGCAGCGAGACCGCGGCGGTGATCAGCGTCGCGCCGCCCCAGTCGATGCGCACGTCGCGCTTGAGGACCGGCAGGTGCAGGGTCTTCTGCAGCACGATCAGCGAGAGGACCGCGAACGGCACGCCGACGTAGAAGCACCAGCGCCAGCCGAGCCACGAGGTGTCGACGATGAGGCCGCCGACGAGCGGGCCGCCGATCGTGGCGACGGCGAACACCGCGCCCAGGTAGCCGGAGTAGCGTCCGCGCTCCCGCGGCGAGATCATCGCGGCCATGATGACCTGGGTGAGCGCGGTGAGGCCGCCGGCGCCGAGGCCCTGGATCACTCGTGCCGCGATCAGCATGCTGGGGTTCTGCGACAGACCGGCGATCGCCGAGCCGATGACGTAGATGGTCAGTCCGAGCTGGATGAGGATCTTCTTGCTCATCAGGTCGGCGAGCTTGCCCCAGATCGGGGTGGACACCGTCGTGGCGAGCAGGGTCGCGGTGATCACCCACGTGTAGGTGGTCTCGTTCGCGTGCAGGTCCGCCGTGATCGTGGGGAGCGCGTTCGACACGACGGTCGACGACAGGATCGCGACGAACAACCCCAACATCAGCCCCGAGAGCGCCTCCAGGATCTCCCGGTGCGTCATCGCGGGGGCCGCCGTGCCCGGCGGCGTCTCCCTGGTCATCGCAGTCGCCATCGAAGTCCTTCCCCGTGTGATCAAACTTAGTTTCCCTAAGCAATCATATAGTGATCGTTGCTTCGGGCAACCAAATAGTCGTGGCGCGGGGATGCCCGGAAACGACGAAGGCCCTGAACCCGCAGGTCAGGGCCTTTCCGTCAGTGTCGTGCTGTGACGCGTCTCACCGGTAGTTGACGAACTGGAGGGCGATGTCGAGGTCCTTGCCCTTGAGCAGGGAGATGACCTGCTGGAGGTCGTCTTTCTTCTTGGAGCTGACCCGGAGCTCCTCGCCCTGGATCTGCGCCTTCACGCCCTTGGGGCCCTCGTCCCGGATGAGCTTGGAGATCTTCTTGGCGTTCTCCTGGTCGATGCCCTCCTTGAGGGACACCATCAGGCGATACTCCTTGCCGGACAGCTTCGGCTCGCCCGCGTCAAGGATCTTGAGGGACAGGTTGCGCTTGACGATCTTCTCCTTGAAGACGTCGAGAACCGCGTTGGCCCGCTCCTCGCTGTTCGCCTTGATCTCGATGTCCTTCTGCCCCGACCAGGAGATGCTCGCGCCCGTGCCCTTGAAGTCGAAGCGGTGCCCGACCTCCTTGACCGTCTGGTTCAGGGCGTTGTCGACCTCCTGGTGGTCGATCTTGCTCACCACGTCGAAACTGCTGTCGGCCATCGGTGTCCGTGTCCTCTCTCCGTTGCCCTTCGAGATTAGTGGGCCCCGATGTGATCAGAGGTCTTTCCTCATGACGACGCGGGGCGACACCTCTATGCCGAGGGCCCGCTCATGCTCGATCAGCGCGGTGAGCTCCGGCCCCCACTCGTGGGGTTGTACGACGCGGAAGCCGCGCCGGGCGTACCAGGGGGCGTTCCACGGCACGTCCCGGAAGGTCGTCAGCGTCACCGCGGCGGTATCCGCGAACGTTCCGGCCGCCGCGCAGACGGCATCGAGGAGCCGCGTTCCGATCCCCTGGTTGCCGTGATCGGGATGTACGGCGATCTGGTCGAGGTGGGTCAGGCCGTCGACCACCCCGAGCAGGGCGAACCCCACCGGCGGCCGACCGGCCACGATGACACGCCTGGGATCGACGCACTCTTCGACGACCGTGGTGCCCGGCGGGAAGACGATGCCGAGCGGTACGAACATCCCGTCCGCCGCTCTCTCGATCTCCGCCAGCGCCGCGAGATCCGCCGACTCGGCCTGTCTGATCACCGTTCCACTATGACCGGTGGACCGCCGCGCCCGCTTCCGGGTTTCCGGGACCCCCGCCCGCCACGCGAGGGGCGAGCCGGAACCCATGTCACGTGCACCCGGGAAGTCCGCTATTCTTCTACCTGTCGCCGCGGCGAGCGGAAGACAAGGCAGGTTGCCCGAGTGGCCAAAGGGAGCGGTCTGTAAAACCGTCGGCTCAGCCTACCCAGGTTCGAACCCTGGACCTGCCACCAGCAGGAAAAGTGGCCCCTGACCAGTAGAAATGCCGGTCGGGGGCTTCTTCGTTTCTTGATCCGTGAGTACCCCTGATTCCCCGTGTCTGACCCTGGCTTAGGGCACGCTCGGGGCACGCGATCGGGGTGCTCCTGCGCGGACGCGCACGCCTCGCCTCCCTGATCATCCCGTCTGCCTCGACCCACCGCGGAGCGGCAGCGGGCCGGGGACGGAGGGGCAAGCCCGTCTTCGCGTGTACGTCAGCCGGTCGCCGTTCCTCGGCAATTGGACGTCAGGGGTCACAGACGGGCTTGGGCCGTAGGAGCCGGTCTGCTGGGCTTGCCTGGGTCGTGGCGGGCGGGATGATCAGGCTTCCACCTCAGCCAGCTACGGACTCGGCCGCAGCGCGGGCGATCATCCCGGAGCCGAGGCCCCCGCCGGAGGCATACTGATCGAATCAGGACGGCAGACAGGGGACGAGGGCGGTCATGGGGGCATGGGGCACTGGCCCGCTGGACAACGATGCGGCGGGTGATCTGCTTGATGAATTAGGAGAGGCCCGGCCGGAGGACCTGCCCGATCTGCTGGGGTCCAAGTTTGCGTGCGTGATCGGTGTCGAAGGCGGTCTTGATAGCTGGGAGACCGAACAAGCTCTGGCCGGGGTAGCGCTGGTGGCTTACCGTCTTGCCGCTCAACGAGGGTATCCGCTGGAGCTTGATGAAGACCTTGAACCGATACGGTTTGAGGTCTCGGAAGAGTTGAGACATCAGGCTGAGCGTACGGTGCGGCGCGCACTGATGCCCGAGGACAACGAGTGGTACCACTTGTGGACACTCTCGAACGGGATCGACAAGGCGCAGGCTGAGCTCGAGCCCTACCTGCGCATTCTTTCGACGTAGGAGCGAGCGCGGGCAATAACGGGATGCTGTTGCCCATGCGGCGGTGTGACGCTCACGTCGGCGAGATGCTTTGGTACGGCGGGGTGTGCGCACGGCGGGCGGCCCGAGCCGCTGCCGGCCGGGACCGGCCCCCAGGCCGCACGCCCGGACGGCGGGCGGGCGATGGGCCGCTGTGCGGCGGCGCGTCGCGCCGCCGCCTTGATCCTTAAGAGGCCAATTCGGCAAGACCCACGCCTTCAGGGTGATGATTGGAAAATCACCGCACTTTTCCGAACGTATGATCGCAATCGAGTGATCACGGTGTGCTGCCTGATAGGTTGCGACCTATATGGGAGGCGGTATGCTGGTTCTCGAGCCCAGAAGACCCCGTCGGGGGGTCAGCGCCCGAACGGGGTCTTCTCGCATATGGCGAATGCAGAAGCACCTTACAGGCGGGGTCGGCGGCTGCCGCACCTTGCCGCCTGCCATCGGTCGCTCAGGCTCAGGATGGAGGTGATGGCGATGTCTAAGAAGACGGGCAAGCCGGGACAGCCGGCTCCCACGTCGGGGCAGTACCGCCCGAAGGGCGGTGGGATCGAGGTGACGGTCCCGAAGGGGCACCGTCTCCCGCCCACGCCGAAGCCTGGCCAGACTTGGGTGAACGTCGATCCGACGAAGAACAAGAGCGGTCGCTGATGATCGCTTGACCGGGACTCCTCGTATGAGGGGTCCCG
Organism: Microbispora rosea; assembly: GCF_044460045.1. NCBI lineage: Bacteria > Bacillati > Actinomycetota > Actinomycetes > Streptosporangiales > Streptosporangiaceae > Microbispora > Microbispora rosea. The sequence continues at coordinate 1,349,819 of NZ_JBITJO010000001.1, forward strand.
GTTTTTCACAGTAGGCGCCGATGGAGAAGGTAGATGGGCGGCCGAGGGGGAAAGCGGAGCGGCGAGCCTGCGCGTTCGACGGGAGACGCATCGTCCCCGGCCGCGCGCAAGTGGATCTGGTTTCGCAGCGATCGGGGAGGGCGGCCCCGTGCCAGGGATGAGTTCGAAGATCTTCCTGCAGAGGGGCAGGCGGGGTTGGCGAAACGGGTTGACCGTTATCTCAAGGGGGAGTCGCGGTTCAAGGACGTGGACTCCCTCGGAGACGGGATCTTCGAGCTGCGACACCGGCACCTCAACAACCACTACCGTGTCCTGTTCATGCTGTGGGGACCCCACTGCGTAGCGTTAACCGCCTTCTACAAGAACCAGGCCAAGACGCCGAAGGCGGATCTGGACAGGGCCAAGGCCAGAGCTGCACGCTGGCGAGAAGTCTTCGGTAAGGAGCCGGCCACCTGAGTCTCAACATTCAACATCTGGTTGTCTTAAGCTGCCAGGTTGGGGGTAGTATCGGTTTGAACCTATGCCTAGGGTGGGCGAGGCGCAGGGGATCTTGGAGTGGGAGCCGATGATGAGCATCCATGGGAACGGCGTGCCTGGAGCTGGTCCAGATCACTTTGAGGATGAGTTCGGTTCTTATCTCGAGTGTGCTAAGCAGAACCCGGTTTTTCGGGCTGCATACGAAGATGCCGAGGAGCGCCACGGCATCATCGATAAGTTGGTAAAGCTGCGACGGCGGATGGGTTTGTCGCAAAAGACGGTAGCTCTGCGAATGCAAGTGCGACAGCCTACAGTCTCCGGATTCGAGACCGAGGGTAGCGATCCGCGTCTGTCAACACTTCAAAGGTATGCGAGAGCAGTAGGCGCACGGATAAAGCTTGTCGTGATAATTACGGCAGAAACTGATTGGATATCGACAAGCACCTTGGCATATAGAGGTACGAGAAGTACGCAGGCTAAAGTGGTCTCTATCCGCAAAGGGGACCTTGCTAGCGCTTGGGAGGCTAGCTCCTCTGGAGATGATTGGGTAGCGTCGGCATGAGCGAGCTTGCTGATATGGCAGATGCGCAGCGAAGGGCCGCCCGTATATCTGCACGTGCTGAGATAAGTGACGTTCGTCTATTGAACGCGAAGGTGGAGATTGTCCGCCTACCGGGACTTAATGCGCCACTTGCCTACAACCTCGACCTCAAGCCTGTAGTTGAGTATGAAGAAGGCAGTAGCTCTTTTGTGGTGAGGGCCGCGTATCAGCTGCTTGTCGCTGAGCAGCGACCGGGAATTAGCGATCCTTTTGAAACTAACGATACTGCTATCGCGAATATCGAGTTTGAACTCGCGGGTCTTTTTATGCTGCACCTTGATCGGAAAGAGGACCCTCCTAGTCCCTCCGAACTTGAGGCCTACGCAGAAAGCACGGGGCAGATTGCCCTTTATCCATTCGCGCGCGAGTATATATACGACATAACTGGGCGCATGGCATTGCCTCCGCTTACCATCGGTGTGCTAAAAGTACGTGAGATCTTGGTTGGCTAGTCCGATTCAGGCTTAGCTGCGCGGTCTGATCGCTCGTACCTATGTGTGACCCGCATTGCGGACAGCATCCACATAAGCGACGCGACCTCTGATTTGGGCGGCAAAAGCTTCGGCGGTGGCGGTGGCTAGGGGTTCGATGTACTCAATTCCCTCATCGGTGCGCTTGGATGCGATGAACCATCCTGCTTGATAGACCCCGTCTCCGATAAAACGCTTAACCATCTCCTGGTAGCGTTGATTGTATGACATGCCCTTGAATGTCGGATCTGTCGGAAAGAGCGCGTTGACGGACCGGTTTTCTTGCTCAGTTTCGCTTGTCTCCTCCAGAACGAAGACGTACCCTAGCCACGGCGGGACCTCGCCATACGCTGCGTTCTTAGTTTGTGCCGCATGTGTATCTGTAGCTGTGCCTAGAGCTTCCTCAAATCTGTTGTTAATGTTCTTGCCTACGCTGCCGACTTGAGACTTGAACTCGATGGCTGCCACCAAGATTCCGTCGCAGATGACGACCAAATCCCACTGCTTTCGCACCCGGTAGTAGCCGGGCAAGTACGGTTGCCGCTCGATGATGCAGTGATCTGCGATACCTGCATCTAAGAACTCTTGCGCAACCAGCCTGGTGATGCTGCTCATGTGCCCGTTGGCGCGGGCGGCTCCGCCGGCTCTGCCTTGGTCTTCGAGTGCGGCGGCCTGGGCTCCTCGCGTGTTCCAGAACGCTTCGACTGCTTGCTGAACGTCTTCTTTGCGCACGCCTCTTGCTCCTCTCGGCCCAGTGGGGATAGGGCCGATGACGATCAAGGCTACAGCGGCGCCGGTCGATCAAGCCAGGGTCCAACTCTGGACGCGACCGACCCTGCTCGCCATGCTGGACACTCGGCAGGGCGGGTGCAACTGTCGATCACTAGATCCTCGTAAGGTGGCAGCGTGGAACCCCTCGCTCTTGATCTAAATGTCGTGTCGCCGGCCATCCTGGCAGAGATCCCAGATGAAGCAGTGGAGCACGGCGAGGTCTTCACGCGTAGGTGGGTGGTCGAGATGATTCTTGACCTTGTCGACTACCGGTCGGACAGAGACTTGGCGGCAATGCGACTGGTCGAGCCTGCCTGTGGAGCTGGGGCATTCCTTGAGGCCGTGGCGCGACGCGTAAGCGAGTCCTGTAGGAAACACGAGAGGCCAGTTCTCGATGCAGTAGCCGCCGTCACGGCGTTCGACCTCTTGCCTAGGAACGTCGAGAAAGCTCGCGCACTAGTTCGGCGCGTGCTGGTTCATGAAGGATGGAGCGACGACCACGCTCTAACAATCGCCCGCGCTTGGGTGCGTCGTGGCGACTACTTACTAGAGGGTCGAGCTAAAAAGAGTGTGGACTTCGTAGTAGGTAACCCGCCATACATTCGGCTAGAAGACGTGCCTGAAAGTCGCACAAATCTGTATCGCGCTCTATGCCCCACCATGGTTGGGCGCGCCGATATCTACATCGGATTCTTCGAAGCCGGGCTTCGATCTCTGCGAGACGGTGGGCGACTTGGTTTCATCTGCGCTGACCGTTGGATGCGCAACCAATATGGCAGAGAGCTACGCCGTCTAGTAACGAGCGAATACGCTCTAGATGCTTGCATCACTATGCATGATGTCGATGCATTTGAAGAGCAAGTTGCCGCCTATCCCGCAGTGACTGTGCTTCGTCGCGGCCGGCAAAGGTCCGCGATCGTTGCTGACACAACGCGAGACTTCGGTGAGACTGCCGCCGGCGAGGTCATGACCTGGATTGGGCAAGCCAGCGACGAAACAACGCGAGGTGTTTCATACGAGGCGGCAAGGTTGCCGCACTGGTTCTCGGGTGACGATCTCTGGCCAACAGGGTCACCTGCTCGGCTGGCTGTACTGGAAGACCTCGCTAAGCGCTTCACGGCACTCGGAGACTCGGCCTCGGGCGTACGAGTAGGCATCGGCATTGCAACTGGAGCCGACAAGGTTTTCATCACGAAAGAGCGAGACGCGGTCGAGAAGGAGCGCTTGCTACCCCTGGCGATGGTTCGGGACACGACAACCGGATACTTGGAGTGGTCGGGGCACTACCTCGTCAATCCCTGGAATGATCAGGGCAACCTCGTAGACCTCGATGATTTCCCCAAGCTGCGCAGCTATCTCGCAAGAAACGCTGCTGCTCTGCGTGGGCGTTACGTAGCTAAGAAGAATCCAGACAAGTGGTATAAGACCATTGATAAGGTGGAGCGCGGGCTCGTAGATCGTCCGAAACTTCTATTCCCGGATATGAAGCTCATCAGCCATCCCGTTCTAGATGAGGGCGGCCATTACCCGCATCACAATCTGTACTTCGTCACATCAGAAGTATGGGATTTGAAGGTGCTTGGCGGCCTTTTGCTTTCTAAGGTTGCTGAAGCCTTCGTAGATGCGTATGCAGTAAAGATGCGAGGGAAGACGCTGCGGTTTCAGGCACAGTACCTTCGCCGTATCCCAGTACCGCTGCCGGAGGCGATCAGGCCGGACCATGCTAGGAGATTGGCTGATGCCTTCGTGAAGCGTGATGTCAAGATGGCTACGGCTGCGGCCCTTGAGGTCTACGGAGTGGCGGAATGGCCGGAGTAGCGTCCGCGATCGAGGTACATGTCACTGCAAGCAGTCGGGGCGAGGCTGACCGGATCTGTTCAGAGATCGTCGCTCGACGTCTGGCGGCGTGCGCTCAAGTAGTCGCGCCAATCTCCTCTACCTACTGGTGGGCCGGTGAGGTTCAGCAGGCGGAGGAGTGGTTGTTGCTCATAAAGACGACCGCTGATCGCTTCGAGGACCTTGCGGCCTGCGTGCGTGAGTTGCACTCGTACGAGGTGCCTGAGATCGTCGCGGTGCCGATCGTGCAGGGGACGCCGGATTACCTGGAGTGGATCAGGCGGGAGACGGTCCCAGAGCGCGGCGAGTAGCGCGGATGTCGCCGAGTAGTTCACGGGCGGCATGGTCTGGCCGGGCGGCAAGGGCCTTCTCGACCTTGGCGAGGTGTTGCATGCCCCAGGTGGATTCGGTGCGCTGGGCTGCTTCGAGGGCGCGGCGGGCGTAGGCGACTCCCTCGCTCACGTCGCCGATTTGGAGCTGTGCCTGTGCGATGTCGGCGTAGACGACGGACACGCGCTTTTGGTCCTCGTCTTGGCCGAGAGCGGCAAGGGCGGCTTGGCCGGCCTCTGTCACGTGCTGCTCGTGGCCGAGCCGTACGTAGGTCGAGAGCTGGAAGGCGGCCATGCGTCCGGCGTCGAGGAAGCGGGTCCATGCGCGCTCTCGGTGGGGCCGGGCTCGGGTGTGGGCTTCCTCGGCTCGCTGCAACAGCTCGACGGCCTGGCCGTCGCCGAGTGAGGCCAGCTCTTCGGCTTCGCGGGCGAGCAACCATGCGCGGGTCGCGTCGTCTCCTTCGGCCGGGAGGAACTGCTGGGCGCGTCGGATGTGCTCGACGGCCTCGGGGCCGGTCGTGGCGTACGACCGGTAGGCGTACGTACATGCCTGGATGACGCGGTGCCCGCTCTCCTCGGCGGCCAGGGCGGCGACGCGCTCGAATGAGGCCGACTGCGCGGGCTGCTTGAGGTCCCAGGCAATCCAGGACGCCAGCGTTGCGGCTTCGCCGGCTGTTGCCGCCAAGCGGCGCCGGTAGCGCTCGGGCGGGCCGCTCTGAAGCAGGGTGCTCAGCTCGTTAATGTGCGTCGTGAGCCCTTGGTAGATGGCTCGGGCGGGCATGACGTATTCGAGCCGGTGGAAGCCGATGGTGCGCGCTTCGAGCCGTTCAATCGTGTCGTCGTCGAGCACCTGCGGCCCCCTCAGCGCACGGGAAAGGCGCTCCCAGGGGTCCGCGATAGAGGCCGCGGTTTCGGCGGTCATTCCGGCCGCGAGGAGCAGCATCGTTCGTCGGTCCATCCGGGCATCCAGCCTTCCCACTACCCAGGCCAGCGTCAGAAGGTCGACATCCCACAGGTCGTCAGTTGGACGCGGGCCAATCACCACGCCTTCGACGCTAAGGAGCTGACTCGCTGGCATCCCATCCCGAGAAGGGATAGCGCGACGGGATGAGGCAGCGTCGATGATCTGGGATCGGCCGGACGAGCGGGGGGCGAGTCCGAGAGCGAGCCGGGCCGGGTCGGGCATGCGCAGTCCATCGGCGATGCGCTCGAACACATCAAGTGCGGTGACCTGCGCGCTTCCGCGCATGATCTCGCTGACCTTGCCCTGGCTGAGGTTCACGGCAATGCCGATGCGAGTCTGACTCACGCCCGCGTATTGCCTGATAAGCCGGAAAACCTGCCCGATGTTCCGTTTCTTCAGGGCGTCGAGCATTTCGGGGCGCTGCCAGAGGTCGGGCGGGATCATGACCGGTTCCGCCGCTTCTGCGGGCATAAGGCGCTTCCCCTTGCGTCTGCTTGACTGCCTGTATTTCCAAGCTTCCGGGTTGGGGTTAACCCGTCAAGGGATATCGGCATGCCCGGCCGGAATATCGGCGCGGGATGGGTTGAGCGACCTGCAATTACGACCCTTGCCCCATGGTTACGGAGACGGAGAGGTGCGGGGCCTGCCGGGGGAAGGGCTGGCGGCTCGTTCGGCGGGCGTCGGCGGATGCCGAGTACCGGCTTAACGGCGTGATCGTGGAGCTGTCCACGGTCGAGTGTTTCGAGTGCTCGGGCTCGGGCCGTAGGGCGGTGGCGTCATGAGCGCCGATCGGCTCGTGGCGGGCCGTCGCCCCCTGGCCGTTACCGCTGCCCAGTGCGCCGAGCGGCTGCGCCTGGAGCTGGAGCAGTACGGCGTGGCCGCCGACGTCCATGAGGGGTACGGGCTGGCGCTGGTGTCGGTCTGGGTCGAACTGGTCGTGTGGACCGATGGCCGCTGGTTCCGCTGGCGCTCGGGCCGTACCTCGACCAGCGGGCGTCCCGTCTACGCCTTCGGCCCGGCCTCTGACGTCGTCACCGCTGCTCGGCGGGTGGCTCACCGGTACGGGCAACTGCGCCAGCAGTACCCCCGTCCGCCATACCTGGCGGGAGATGCCTCGTGAACGACCTCGACGAGCCGGACCGCCTGCACAGCGCACACGTCCCCATCCGCCGGGGATACTTCCGCAAGCTGGAGTGGTGGAAGCCCACACCTGCGCAGCGGGTCCTGATCCTGGCCTGGACCTGCGACTGTCAGGCCAGGTTCTACGAACTGTGCCAGTCCGGCGGGCTGGCCTACATCCGCCGTACCGTCCAGAAGGACGAAGAACCCGAGATCGCCGAGACGCACCGGTGGTCGGTCCGGCAGGGCTGGGCGACCTGGTTCGACCTGCTGACGGGCGAGGTCCGTTAGGGCTGCGGTCGGCTGCCCTTGGGTTACGGGCTCCTGTCGGCAATGGGCCTTCGCACGACACACCTGCACTGCTAGCCTGCTTGGCTAGACAGGCATGTTGAATGCGGGGCTCTGATGTCATTTGAATACACTCCTCCCAAGTACGCCCAACTGATCGCCGAGCTTGAACGGCGCATCGAATCAGGCGCATATCCGCCCGGCTCACCGCTGCCGAGCGAACACCAACTCATGGCCGAATTCGGCATGGCGCGGCCCACGGTGGTCAAGGCGCTGGGCGTGCTCCGAGATCAGGGGTGGATCGTCACCCATCAGGGCAAGGGCCGATTCGTACGCGGCCGTCCCGCCATCGCCTCCGGACGGCAGGTCCGCACGGGCCGGGAACTGCTCGACCGCAAAGAGACCCAGGTCGGAAGCTCGCTGCTGTCGGCCGGGCCGGTGCCGGCCCCCAACCGCATTGCGGCCTACCTCGACATCACGCCCAAGTCGCCGGTCGTCCTCCGCAAGACCCTCGTCACCCGCGACGACGAAGCATCTGAGATCTCCTCCACCTGGGTGCCGGCGGACGTGGCCGAAGGTAGCCCGCTGACAGAGCCCGAAGATCTCAAGCAGGGTGTACGGCGCTACGTCGAAGCCGCGGCCGGTGTCGAGCTGGACCACATCGTCGAGCATGTGACCGCACGCAACCCCACTCAGGAAGAGCGCGACCTTCTCGGCGTCAAGACCTCGGCCGCGCTGCTGGCTGTCTATGCCGTCGCCTGCGATGCGACCGGCAAGCCGTGGGCCGTCGTGGAGACGGTCCTTCCCGGCGATCGTCACGAACTTGAGGACGCCTACCCGATTAGGTAATCCAACTTTCCCGCCTGAACCCACTTGGACTGCTTGACTAGCCAAGTGGGTTCAGTGCTTAATGGAGACACAACTTGGTCAGTCAAGGTGGCTGACAGTACAAGAAGGGAGGGCGGTAATCATGGCTCTACAGGGACCCATTCCGATCAGCTTCGGCCAGATCTTCCCCTACGGCTGCTACGCCGTGGGCGAGGTCGAGCCGGTCAAGGACTTCGAGGCGTCGAGCAACGGCCGCTTCGTCCAGGCGCGGGACAAGCAGACGGGCGAACTCGTCTGGCAGATCCCCGTGATGGACGCTGACCCGTCGCTGAAGGCGGCGCAGAAGACCGTGGCCGTCAAGATCCTCGCTCCGGTTCAGCCGGTGCCCCCGGCCCCGGTTGCGGGCCTGCCGTTCACCCCGGTCGAGTTCGACGGGCTCACCGTGACCCCGTACGTCAACGGGTCAGGACGGCTCGCCTACTCCATCAGGGCACGGGAGATGCGCGCTCCTCGCGCTCACGCCAAGGCGGCCAGCAACGGCAAGGAGGTGGCGGCGTGAACTGGCGGCCGTACACGCACCTGTCGATGTCGGTTGATCCCGGTGAGCGTCCCCGCATCGGCGTCTCGTTCTACGGCTCGATCACCGCGGTCAGCGCGCGAGTGCTGGAGTCGGGGCGGCCGTACCTGGTCCTGGAGTCCGGCGAGGCGGACGTGACGGTCTCGGCCACTGGGGCGGCCGGGCCGGTTACCGCCGAAGACCTGGACATCGCCCGGCAGATCTTCAACGCCGCCGCAAGGTACCTGGCCGACTGCGAGCGCCTGCACGCCGACCACACCGAACACGCTCAGGCCACCGGTCCGGCGGCCTGACACAAGGACGGGGCCGCTGGAACTGGCATTCCAGCGGCCCCCGGGATCTCTCATACACGCCAATGCCTGAGAGGACACCAAGCCTAATGTTCAAGAAACTTCCCGGCGACGAGGCACGCAACCTCGTCTCCACCACCCCGGACACGGCCGTGGTCTTCCGCCCGGCCGTCATGCAGACCCCCGCCATCGTCACCCTGGCGATCTGGCTGTCGCGGCTGGTTGCGGGCCTGGTCCGTCTCGTCGTGCGGCATCCGGTCGCCGTGGCCGTCCCGGTCGGTCTCGGGGTGATCTGGACCCTGTACGGCTGGCGCCTGGCCCTGGTGATGGCCGGATTCCTGCCCTCGGCCGGACTGTCGTGGGCGCTGCTGGATCGGGCCTCGTTCCTGCGCCTGGTCGGCTGGCCCCTGCTCGCCTGGTGGCGGCTCGTCGCCGTCTACCGGCGGCACTGGCAACCGGTCATGGTCGTCTCTGGCCTCGGGCGGCACATCCGGGGCCGTGACTACCTGCCTCGCCTGGTGCGGGTGGAGTGTGACGGCTGGGCCGACCGCGTCAGCGTGAAGATGCTCCACGGCCAGGCCGTCACCGACTGGGCCGACCGCATCGAGCACCTGGCCCACGGCTTCGGCGCACCCTCCTGCCGGGTGGCCGTCGCGCGGGCCGGGCGGCTCGTGCTCACCTTCCCCCGGCGCGACCCCCTCGCCGAGCCGCTGCCCGCCGTGCCTATCCCTGAGGTTGCCTCGGTGGGGCCGGTGGAGGTCGGCCGGTGCGAGGACGGCTCACCGCTTCGGCTCAAGGTCCACGGCACGCACGTCCTCATCGCGGGCGCGACCGGGGCCGGTAAGGGCTCCTACCTGTGGTCGACAATCCGCGGCCTCCTCCCGGCGATGCGGGCGGGCCTGGTGCAGGTGTGGGCGCTCGATCCGAAGCGGATGGAGCTGTCCTTCGGCCGTGCGCTGTTCGGCTCCCGGTACGCGGCCGATCCGAAGGAGTGCGCCGATCTGCTCGACGAGGCCGTGTGCGTGATGCAGGAGCGGGCCGACCGGTTCGCCGGCCTCCAGCGCTCGCACACACCGACCGTGGCGGACCCGTTCGTCCTGGTCCTCGTGGACGAGGTGGCGTTCCTGACCGCCTACCAGCCCGACAAGCAACTCCGTCAGCGCATCACGGCGGCCCTGGCGACCCTGACCACGCAGGGCCGGGCGGTGGGCGTCGGGGTCATGGCCGCGCTCCAGGACCCGCGCAAGGAGGTCATGAACATCCGCAACCTGTTCCCCGACAAAATCGCACTCCGGCTCGATGAGTCCGAACAGGTGGACATGGTCCTCGGCGACGGCGCACGCGACCGGGGAGCCCTGGCCGATCACATCTCACCGGTCCCGGAGCTGGGCGCGGGCGTCGGCTACGTCCGATTGGAGACCTCCCCCGATCCGGTGCGGGTGCGCGCGGCCTACGTCTCCGACGCCGACATCTCCGCGATGGTCGCCGAGTTCGCGGGGGAGGGCCGATGATGCGCCTGGCTCACATCCTCGACGGCCTGCGCTGCTCGGGCTGCGGCGCCCTGGACGTGCTGTGGCTCGACCCGGTGCGCGGCATCGTCGAGTGCCACGAGTGCGGCGAGAAAGCCACCGTCATCGTTGATGGCCTCGACCTGGTCGACGCCCTCGACGGGTGCGGGGGTGACTGGTGACCAACCCGCACGACCGCTCCACCCCTCGTGCCGTCCGGATGGCTCAACCGCTGGCCCGTGAGGTCGTGGAAGAGATCGCCAAGCAGTACGGCGTGTGCATCCGCCCGGTTCCGCTTCGCCGGCAGGACATCCGCACCGGTCAGGTCGAGGTCATCGACGTCCCCTGTGGGGCGACCTTGGAGAGCAAGTGCCCGCCGTGCGCCAAGCGCAACCGGCAACTCCGGCGGGCGCAGTGCCGGGAGGGCTGGCACCTCGACCACGAACCGATCAACCTCCCCGACAACCCCGACGACTATCAGCGGCACCTCGTCGAACTGCGGGCCGACGCCCAGGCATGGCGGGACGAGGTCGAAAAGGCCGGCGGCGACACCACCGACCTGGACGCCGCAATCGAGGACCTGGACGAGGAGATCAACCGGGCGGGCATGCGCGGCAACGTCCTCGGCCGCACCTCCGGCAAGCGCACGCGCTCGACCAAGCGGCGACAGGACGCCCCGGACCTGCCCAAGCGGCAGATGACCAAGACCACGCTCGGGCGGACCTTCACCGGCTCGGACGGCAAGACCTACCGGCCCTCCATGTTCGTCACACTCACGCTCCCGTCGTATGGGCGGGTGCTGGAGGGCGCGCCCCTCGACCCGGACCAGTATGACTACGGCCGGGCGGCCCGCGACGCCCTTCACTTCTCCAAGCTCGTGGACCGCTTCGTGCAGAACCTCCGCCGGGTCGCCGGATATGACGTGCAGTACTTCGCCACCGTCGAGCCGCAGAAGCGGCTCGCCCCGCACCTGCACATGGCGATCCGCGGCACCCTCCCGCGTGCGGAGCTGCGGCAGATCATCGCCGCCACGTATCACCAGGTGTGGTGGCCTGCGACGGACACGGTCCGGTTCGAGGGTGACCACCTGCCGGTGTGGGAGGACGGGGCCGGCTACCTCGACCCGACCACCGGGGAAGTGCTACCCACCTGGGAACAGGCTCTCGACGCTCTCGACGCCGACGAGGACGCCGAACCCCTGCACGTGCTGCGCTTCGGCGATCAGGCCGACATCAAGGGTGTGCTCGCCGGAACCCCCGATGCTGACCAGCTCATCCAGTACCTCTCGAAGTACCTGACAAAGAGCCTAGGCGACGCCCTCGGCACCGACGACCCACGCCGGAAGGCGCATGCGGAGCGGCTGCTTGAGGCGCTGCGGTTCGAGCCGTGCTCGCCGACGTGCCCGAACTGGCTGCGGTACGGGGTGCAGCCCAAGGGCGCCAAGCGGGGGATGGCTCCGGGGCGGTGCAGGGGTAAGGCGCACAAGCCCGATCACCTCGGCTACGCGGGGCGGCGCGTGCTCGTGTCGCGGAAGTGGTCCAACAAGACCCTGACCGAGCACAAGCAGGACCGGCGCACCTGGGTCCTGGAAGCCCTCGGCATCGAAGACGAACCGGTCGACCCCCACCGCTACGTCTGGCGGCCGGTCAAGCCCGGTGATCCCGACCTGGCCCCGATCGGCGTGCGCCTCCTGCGGTCGGTTCATGAACGGCAGCGCTGGCGCAACCACATGAACCAGCTCCAAGCGCTCGGCGACGGCCAAGATTTTTCGGCAACTGAAGGGAGGGCAGCGTGACCAGGAAGGCCGGACAGGAGCTCCCGTCCCTTCAAGAGCTCCTGAAGGGGCGGTTGCTCACGGTGAAGGAGGTAGCGGAACGCCTCAACACCTCCGAGCGCTTCCCCCGACGACTGATCGAGGAACGGCGTATCACCTTCGTCCACGTCGGCCGGAACGTGCGTATCCCCGAAGCGGCGCTTGACGCCTTTATCGCGGCCGGAGTCGTGCCAGCTATCACGCTCGACGGCTACGAGGGCGGGAGGGCCGCGTGATGGCGAAGCGGGAACGCGCTTTCGGCAACGCACGGCAACTGCCCTCGGGCCGGTGGCAAGTGCGCTACTGGGGACCGGACGGACAGCGGCATACAGCCCCTCACACCTTCGCCAAGGAGAAGGACGCGAACCGGTGGCTACGGCTCAAAGAGGCCGAGGTAGCTCGCGGCGAGTGGATCAGCCCGGATCAGGCGAAGATCACCGTTAAGGAGTGGGGCGAGCGTTGGCTGACCTCTGTCAGCCCGACGTTGAAGCCCAAGACGAGAGCGTCGTACGCCTCGCTTCTCCGGACGCTCATAGAGCCGCGGTTCGGCAAGCTGGAGGTCGGCCACGTCCGCCCGATCACGATCAGCGAATGGGTCGCCAGCATGACCAAGCGCGGGCTCAGCGCCTCGCGCGTCCGTCAGGCGTACCGCCTGATGTCTCAGATCATGGCGGCTGCCGTGCACAACGAGATGATCAAGACGTCGCCGTGCCGGGGCGTGCGGCTGCCCAGGATGCCCGAGACTGAGCCGCACATCCTGACGGAGGGTGAGGTAAAGGCCCTGATCGCGGCCATGCGGTCACCGCATGACCTGATCGTGCAGCTCCTCGCCTACGGCGGCCTGCGTATCGGTGAAGCGTTCGCGCTCCGGCGTCGTCACGTCGACCTCGACAATGGTCGTCTCCTCGTCGCCGAGTCCCTGGCGGAGATCGCCGGCAAGCACGTCTTCGACACGCCCAAGTCTCACCAGAAGAGAGAGATCGTTCTGCCCGCCTTCGTCGTGACCAACCTGAAGGCTCGTCTCTCCACGCTGCCCGACGACCCCGACGCGCTCTTGTTCACCGGACGGACGGGCAAGCCCCTTCACTACAACGCGTGGAGGCGTTGGCACTTCGACCCTGCGGTCGAGGATGCGAAGCTCAAAGACGTAACTCCCCATGATCTCCGCGCGACGCATGCCACGTGGGTAGCCGATCGGCACGGCGTCATGGCGGCGGCTCGTCGGCTCGGGCACTCCAACGCGAGTGTGACCACTCGGCACTACGCGCGGGCCGTGGAAGGACGTGACAAGGAGGTCGCCGAAGCCCTCGACGCACAGGCGGGGCACGGGGAGCGGTCCGCAGAACCGCAGGGCACACAGGGGGCACGAGAGGCGCGGCGCCGGTTCTCCTGGCCGTCCAATAGGCCGCTGACCAGCAACGGAAACGGTTGACGATCAACAACTTCCCGGCATCTGTAAAACCGTCGGCTCAGCCTACCCAGGTTCGAACCCTGGACCTGCCACCAGCAGGAAAAAGAGCCCCTGACCAGCAGTGATGCGGGTCCGGGGCTCTTTTCGTGTGTCCGGTGGTGTCCGGCCGTCAACGGCTCCCTACGGGTGATCGTGCCGAATACGTGCCGAAGTTTTCAGGGCTTCGTGGCGTCCAAGATCCGGCGCATGGCTTCGGTCTCCTGCCCGTGGATGCACTTGGCATAGACCCGTAGGAGCACGTCCACGCTGTGCCCTGCCCACTCGGCAACCTGGGGCGCCGGGACTCCCGCGTTAAGCCACGTGGACACGGCGGCGTGCCGCAGGGCGTACGGCACATCCATCAGGGGCGACGCGGCTTCTTCGGCTGAGAATGCCTTCCCACGAGCGTCATGGAAGACCTTGAGGTAGGCGCGATCGGTCATGAGCCCGCCCCGGGGTCCCACGAACACGCGCCCATCGGGGCCGGTGCCGTACGCCTTCAGGTGCGCCCGTAGCAGCGTGACCAGCTCCGGATGAATCGGGACCGATCTTGTCTCGCCTTCTGCCCGATGCTTGAGGGCGCGACGTTCCCTGGGCTGGCCGCTGTTGGTCCAGCGGCTCCCGGCGCGGGGCTCAGCGTTGGTCAGGCGCATCTCGCCCCAGCCGTCGTCAGGGAGGCTCACGAGATGTTCCCGGCGCAGGTCAACCGCCTCTTCCGGGCGTAGGGCGGCGTAGTACATGCAGCCGAAGAACGCCTCCATTCGCTCTCCCCGCTTGCTGTCCTTGCGCACCGCCATGAGGAACCGGCGAGCCTGTTCGATGTTGATCACGGTGCGAGGGTCCACGGTGGAAAGCGTTCGGGGCTTGGTCCACTTCACAGCCTTGAGCGGGTTGGCTGGCAGGGCTCCGATCTCCCGCGCGTATTCCATAGCGTTGTTGAGGACCATTCGCTTCCGGTTCGCAGTGTTCGCCGCGGCGAGCTTCCCGTCTTTCGTCCGGCTGATCCGATCGAGCACCGCGCGGGCCAGGGTGGCGCCCTTCCCCAGTTCGGTGAATGCGGCCAGAGCGATCGTGTGCTGATCCAACCAGCGCAAAGCGGCGGAGAGTTCTGCCGGCGCTTCTGCCTTGTCGCGAACGCGCGTGCTGTAGGACCAGCGGAGAGCGGCCCGGTATACGTCCCTATCCGGGGTCGCGTTCTCGCCTGTCAAGAGTGCTTCAGTGGCGTCTGTGAGGGCTTCCGCGATGCCCCGACGATGGTTGGGGGAAGCGTACGGCCATTTGGCGTCTACGTAGGCGAGGGTGAAGCTGTACCAGCTCAGGACCGTCTCTTGCCGCTTCCAGGAGATGGGGCGCCCGGTGGCGATGGCGAAAGCCTCACCCTTGCGAGCGGCGGTCATCAACTCGGAGCGGAAGGCGTCGGCCTGGGCGGCGTTCCGGAAGGGTTCCTTCCAGGACTTTCCTCCGGCGCTCCATCGGACGGTGTAGGAGGTCACTCGCTTGCCCTTGTAGACCTCGGTCTTATAGACGCGGACGTCGTATGTGATGTCCTTCATCAGTGGGCGTCCTCCAGGCTGTTGAGCCAGCGGTCGAAGTCGGCGCGGCGTATCCGTAGGTCGCCGTTGGGGAGTTTGAGGCAGCGGGGGGCGCGGCCCTTCTGGCGCCAGTCGTAGAAGGTTGAGCGGGAGATGCCGAGTTCGGCGCACAGCTCGGCTACGGTCAGGGGCTTGTTCGCGGTGGCGGTGGCCATGCTGGGCGTGTCCTTCCGGGTTCCGTGATCGGCTGTTGAGGTGGCCCCAGAGGTCGGGGGCAGGGAGCGCGAAAGGGTGCGTTGGCGCGGTTTTGAGGGGGGTAGCCGTCCCGGCCGTCCCAGGGTCATTTCCGCAGGTCAGCCCTGGGACGGCTTTTCGGGTGGGACGGCTCAAGCCGTCCCAGGGATCGGAGCCGTCCCGCTGTGACCTGGGCTGATGATGCTGGGACGGCCGGGACGGCTACCCCGCTCGAATGGGACCACGTCGCCCTCTGGGAGGGGTTCGAGGGTGGGGCAGTAGCGTGTCCAGGCGTCGGCGAAATCGACGCGGTGGTAGCCCTTGGCCTGGGTGCCGTCGGGGAAGCGGATGTTGCCTGATCGGATGTCGTATTCGCGCAGGATGACGCCGAGTTTCATAGCGGTGAGTCCGTTGGGTCCGTAGTCGGCCCAGGGTGCTTCGGGGTCGGCCTTGAGCCGTTCCAGTAGGACGGCGGTTGGTAGGGCTGTGTCGGTGCCGAACGCTGTGCGGCAGTCGGCCAGTAGCCGGACGCGGGTGGAGGGCTGGCCGTTGTCGTCGGCTTCGGCGGTCAGGGTCAGTACGGCGGCGCGGGCGCGCTCGGGCCAGTGGCCGCCGGCATGGTCGGCGACGACCACGAGGGGTTCCCAGGTGTCGGCGGCGCGGTCTTCGACAGGCATGGGCGGTTCGGCGCTTTCCAAGGTGTCGAGATCGGCGCGCAGCCAGGCGGACAGCTCCTGTGCGAGCTGGCGAAGGGCGGGCCGGTCGCGGCGGTGGCGGTAGGGCGCGACGGTTTCGCCCGGGCCGCGTCGGCGCATGCGGATGACGACGGCGCGGTCTTCGATGGTGTCGGGCATCGCGCCGATCCCCGCGAGAGCGGCCATAGCGAAGGTCGGGATGGACTCGACCCGGTTGCTGTTGGCGTCGTAACGCTTGGCGGGCCGGTTGCGCTGGTGTCCCGCATTCAGCAGCCCGCGCAGGTCCTCGTTGCCGTCTGCCTTGGGGCCGAAGATGGTGTCGGCCTCATCCACGAGCAGCGTTGGCGGGTCGTCGGTGATGGAGCGGTAGACGGCGGCCGGTGAGGAGTTGACGGTGATGAACGGGTCGTGGCAGGTGGCCTCGACGACGTCGAGCAGCCGGGACTTGCCGCAGCGCTTCTCGGGAGCGCGGATAACCAGGCGGGGAGCGTGCGGCCAGGCCGGTTGGGCGTGGGTGGCGGCGATCCACAAGACCACCGCATCGGCGGCCTCGGGGGTCGGCAGGATCACGTAGCGGGTAAGCGCGTCCAGCAGCGCGTCAAGCAGGGCGGCGCCACGGCGGGCGAGCTGAGGCATGGGATCGACTCCTGTTCCCAGGGGTGGGTGGCGGGTCATGCGGCGATGCTGCGGGGCCGTTTGGCGCCCGCACGCAGCCCGGATGCGGTGGTCAGGGCGGTTTCACGCTCGCTGAGCCCGGCGGCCATCCCTGCCTGTTTCAGCAGGGTTGTGACCTCCGGTTCGGGGAGTGCGCCCCCCGCGACGAGTTGGCCCAACGCGACGGCTGCCAGGTAGAGCGTGTGATTGCGCTGGCCCTCGGGCGCGGTGGTGACGTAGGCCAGCTGGCGGTCCAGCGCGGCCCGCAGGTAGGCGCCTTTGCGCCCCTCAGGCAGGGCAACGTGGACAGGCTGCCGCGGGGCCAGTGGCGGGGGCGAAAGGCGCTGAAACAGCCAGGAAGGCAGCGGGGCCGGGGCGGAAGGGTTGACGACCTCGTAGGTGCCGGCGCCGTCCGGCAGGTCCACGAAGCTGCCGGGGCCGACGACGTACCCGCCGTGCGCGCGGGTGTCGATCAGCCAGCCCAGCCCGTTGCCCTTGTCCCCGGACGTGTTGCCCAGGGCGGCCCCCTCGGGCGCGGTGAAGTACAGGTGCAGGCCGCCGCGCCGGGTGGTCACGGTGAAGGTGTCGAACGGCAGGGGTTGTCCCGCTTGCTCGCACACGACGGCGAGGACATCGGCGCCGTCGTTGACCCCCGGCAGGTCCCAGGGGGACGGGGGGCGAAGCCCCTCCTTCTTGGGGGTGTCGAGGTCGATCACCACCAGGCGGGAGGGGCCGCAGGCAATGCCGATGTTGTACGGCTGCCGCGCCCAGAATCGGCGGATGGCGTCCGGGTCGGTCGTCGCGTGGCGCTCCCACGCGGTGAGGCCCTTGAGCGGGACCTTTCCGCCCGGGGTGAGCGGGAAGACGTGCCAGCCGCGGGCAGCAGCAGCCAGCGCGTAGCGAGTCAAGGCGCTCACGCTGCACGCCCCGATCCGCCGCAGGCGCGGCAGGAGCGGTGCCGCCAGATCGGCGGGGTGACGCTGGCGGCGTCCCAAGTGGCGTCCGGGTGGGCGAGGATGGCCAGGCGCTCCCACCCGAGCGGGACGACGACGTGTGCGCGGTTGAGGATGGCGGGGGCGGCGGCCACAGCGAAGGTGCCGAGTCCGGCGATGCGTACCGAGTCGCCGGGGGCAAGCTCGGTGGTCGCCTTCACGGTCTGGGTGATTTCGTGTCCGGGCGGAAGCAGTGGCCGATTGGTGGTCGCAGGCATGGCGAAGTAGAGCCCTCTCGGGTCGTGGTGTGGATGCGTGACAGGTGCGGGTGTCACGGAAAGGGGCTGGGGATGGGAGTTACAGGTCAGCGGGGGTGTGACTGCGTGACAGCGGCCCCGTGACAGTCCCGTGACACGTGGCGTGAACGGGTGTGACAGGCGCGCGTGACAAGATCATTCGCGCGGGCGCGGCGCGTCCCACGCGCAGCCGCACGAGGGGGCGGGGCGGCCCGCCGTCACGGGAAGGGCCGCCCCGGGCGGGTCAGGCCGCGCGGTCGTATCCGTCGCGGTCGAGCGGGGACAGGTCGGTGATGATGTAGGCGCGGGCGCTGCCGGACTTGGTCACAGTCAAGACCCCACGGTCGGTCAGGTCGGACAGGACCTTGTAGATCCAGCCGCGCCCGTTGCCGGTCTTGTGCCGTACGGCGGTCAGCTCCTCATCGGTGGCGGTGAAGGTGCGCTTGCCGCTCTGGTGGCGCTGACGCAGCCAGCCGTAGACCAGGTCACGCGCTTGGGCCGGGTCCAGCTTCACCAGGGGGCCATCGGCCACCAGGGCATCGGCCTCTTCGGCAGTGGGCTCGTGGACGGCGTCGTCTGGGCCAGCGGACAGGGACGGGTCGGGGTCGTCGCTGGCGGCCAGGGCCGCGGTGACGACGTCCCCGGTAGCGCGCAACTGCTCCACCAGCCGGGGCGCGTTGCGGTCGTCAGCGGCCACCAGGACGGGCCGGGTGTCGCTGCCGGGGGCGGGCGGGCCGACGATGTCTTTGCGCTCCAGGGCTTCCAGCAGGCGCAGACAGTCCTGCCAAGCGATCCGCAGTCTGCGCTGCAGCATGCCGGGTGAGGCGTGCTGGGTGGCGATGACCAGCTCTGCGGCGTCGCCCAGCAGTTCGGCGAAGTTCGCGGCGAACTCCTCGTGCTCGTCCTGCGGGTCATACCCGCCGTCGGCCGGTGCCGGGATCGCGGCAGTGGCCGCCGCGCTGACGGCGGGGGCCGGTCCTGTGGGGCGGGCCAGGGCGGCGGTGAAGTCGTCCACCTGCTTGCTCCTCGCGGGGTAGGTGGCGGCGTGGGCGGCCATCGCGGCGCGGGCCTCACCGCTGTTGCGGCCCCAGGTGTAGGTCCGCAGCGGCATGGCGTAGTGGGTGGCGCGGATGCTGCGGGCGTCCAGGTAGGCCATGCCGGGGTAGTGGTCTTCCCACTCGTGCGGCACCACGTCGGCCTTCCGCTGCCGCGCGGACACGCCGTACTTGACGTCGTCGGGGTCGGACAGGCCGAAGCACATCTTGGCCATCTGGGACCGGAACAGGGTGGGGATCTGGGTGTAGTCGGCCCGCTGCAGCGACAGGATCACGCTCCCGCCGGCCGAACGCATCTCCTTGAGGATCTCCCCCAGCCGCTCCTCATCCTCAGCACTCAGCTCGTTGACGAGCTTGGCGATCTCCTCGATGTGCAGGTACCAGTAGGTCAGCCCGCACCCCGGCTCCCAATCGCTGTACCCGTGGTCGGCCAGCCACTTCGTGCGCTGGGGGATCGCCTCGTGCATGGCGCGGATCAGCTCCACCGCGCCGGCCTTGCCGGTCTCGAACCGGTGCAGCCCTTCCCGCAGCGGCCCCATGGTCTGGTCGTCCTTGGAGATGTCGATGGAGAACACCGCCGCGTCGTGACGGGTGATGATCTCCCCGATGATGTTCCACGCCCCGCCGATCGACTTGCCGGACCCGGTGCGGCCCATGACCTGCAGGTGGTGCCCGACGAACCGATACAGCACGTCGTCCCCGTCCTGGTAGAGCCCGATGCGCAGCGGCTTGTCGATGGACGCGCCGGGGTGGGACGGGCCGGGCCAGGGGATCGGCTGGCGGATGGCGCGGGGGTCGGAGACGGTGATGTGGGCGCGGTCGGCGCGGTCGTCGTCGCGGGCGACGATCACGCTGCCGGGCGGCAGTTGCATGCCCGACTCGATGCGGTCGGTGGCCTTGATGGCGTCGTCTGCGGTCTTCTCTCCGGGCGGGAGCTGCATCTGGCCCTTGACCTTGTGGTCGGTGACCTCGGTTGCCCGCACGCGGGCGCCCTTGAGACCGGCCTGTTCCCGGGCGCGGGCGAACAGCGTCCCGAGGGCGTCCCCGCCGTCGCTCTCGCCGTCGCCGCTGGTGTTGCGGATGACGGTGCGGATGTTCCACGACAGGGCCAGCGTGGCGCCGCCGAAGAACAGCGCCCCGTTCACGACCGGGGAGTGCAGACCGGTGATGGTGGCGGTGGTGAACCACGCGGACGCGGCGGCGGTGGTGGCGGTGGCGTGGATGCGGCCGATCAACCGCCGCTGGTGGGTGATGGCCCACGTCAGCGCCGTAAGTACCGTCGATCCGAGGGTGCAGCCGACTGCCGCCCACGTCACTGCCGGCGCCTGGCCCCACATGGCGTGGGAGATGGCCCCGGCGGCGGCTTCGACCCCGAGGATGGCCCACGGCGGGACCAGCACACCGACCTTGGACACGGCGGAAGCGGCCAGGCGGTCCATGGTCGCGTCCTGCACGAGCTGCAGGGACGGGGCGTTGCGTGCCATCACAGATCAACCTTCCCCTTGTACTCGCTGCGCTTGGTGTCGCGCTTTTCCATCGCTTCCAGGGCTTCCAGGAACTCCTGCCGAAACTGCAGGTTGAACTTGACCGCCTCCGCCGAGATCCCCTGGGCGATCTCGCGGGCTTCTCGCAAGTTGCGGGCCACGCGCCAGGCGCGGGCACGGATGTCGATGCCCATCAGCAGCGGGTGTCCCTTGAGCTGGCCCATCGCGGCTTCGGCGGCGGCTTCGGCGTGGTCGAGCTCGCGGGCCAGGTCGTGCGCGAATCGCTGGGTGGCCAGGGTGTAGGCGGCGATTTTCGCCGGTACCTTGCCGTGGAACTCGATGCTGGCGATCTCGTCCAGCCGTTGCTGTCCGGTCCCCACCAGGGGCCTCCCTTCGGTCAGTGGTTGGGCAAGAAGTGCTTGCGGTAGGAGCGGGGGAAGTCCTCGCCCCGTTCGGCCAGCGCGGCGGCCAGGTCCCGGGCGCGCTTGAGCCGCTTGGCCACCCGGCGGGCGCGGACCTTGGAGTCCAGGCCGAACAGCAGTGCACGGCCCTTCATGGTCGACATGGCGGCTTCGGCGTCCACGGCGGCGATCTCCAGTTCGACGCCCCACCGTTCCCCAAGAGCGGTCAACTGCTTGCCGTAGGCGTGGAACGCCTCGCCCAGGGAGCCGGTGAATTCGATCGTGGACAGTTCGGTGATGTTGCCTTTCATCAGCGCCATACCTCCTGATCGGTGTCGATGACCTCGGCGTTGATCACGCCGGGTTCGGTCACGCTGGATGCGCAGGTCCGGCACTCAGTAGCGATCAGCGCGGCCAGGCGGCGAACTCGGGGGATCAGCGGGGGCAGGCCAACCAGCGCGGTCAGCCACGCGTCGGCTGCGGTGACCAGCAGGACCAGCACGCACAGCAGCACGCGTAGAAGGGTGCGAACGCGGGACCAGGTGCCGGGCCGGGGCCGCTCGTGGGCGGCCCCGGGGACGCAGAGGGTTCTCACTGCATCTCCCGCAGCCGCGCACGGGAGCGGATGTCGTTGCGGCAGCAGGTCCAGCGGTGCTCGGACATGTGGGCGTGGATCTCCGCGACGACGCGCCGGCGGGTGATGACCATCCGGGCGAAGATGGCGATCAGGAAGGCCAGGCAGACGAAGGCGGTGAAGAAGAGAAGGAAGGTGAGCATGGCGGCGGGCTCCTTGGCCTAGTCGGCGGTGGGGTGGCTGAGGGCATCGCGGACCGCGCGGGCGTCGTCCATGCCGCACCGAAGGACCCGCTGCAGCCGGTAAGCGCTGGGCGCGTCGGGAAGGTCTCCGGTGGCGATGAGCGCCCGCGCCCGGTTGATCAGCCGGACCACCTCCGGACTCGGCACCATTACCGGATCATGGGCGTTTGCGCTGTACGTAAGACCGGTAAGCCGTCCGGTCCCGCTGTGGTCCAGGTCGGTGAACGCGGCCAAGATGATCGGCAGGGCGGTCACGACCGCGACCGCCACAATCGGCCCCAGGACGTGCAGCACCAACCGGGACACCGAGAAGGACTCCCCCTCGGGCAGCGCCCACGGCAGGTGCGGCCAGGCGTTCATACCGAGCGTCAGCCCCAGGAACAGCCATTCGATCCGGATCAGCTTGGGATCGCTGAGCGGCTGGCCGCGCGTGCCGAGGTAGGCGCGGGCGCCGACGACGACCAGCAGGGCCAGCGACATGAATGGCTCGACCAGCCAGGCGAACAGCCAGCCGGGCGACCACGACTGGGCGCCATCGGCGGCGAAGGACTGCACGCCCGCGGTTGACCAACCGAGCGCGAGAGTGAGCGAGACCAGGGCGGCGGCCACCAGGACGCGGCGCATCCGGCTCGCCTGCCAGGCGCGCATTGCGGGCTCGTGGGCCAGCTCGTGCAGCCGGGCGGCCTCGTGCGCCTTCTTCCGCCGCTTGCGAACCTTGTCCGTGTCCAGCAGGAGCGGGGCGTCGTCGTCCTGCAGACCGGCCAGCATGTGCGCCTCGGCCACCTCCGCGCGCAGGCGCTGCACGCGCCGGGTTTCCCCCGCCAGACTGTCCGCGTGCTGACCGCCCGCGACCGGACGGGGATCGGCGGGAGCGGTCGGGGTGGGTTGGGCCGTCTGGGCAAGGTGCCGCTCGATCTCGGCCAGCCCACGGGAGATGTCCTCCGGGCTCGGTTCGGGGTTGGGGTTGGGGGTGGTGGGGCTCATCAGGCCACCTCTTTCAGGTCGGCAGGGGTCTCCGCGCAGTCCAGGCAGGTGCCCAGGTGGCGGGGCAGGACGTAACCGGCGTCCCGGCGGCACTCGGGGCAGGTACGGCGGGCGGCGTTGGCCTTGGCCAGCGCCTCAAGCTGGGCGGGGGTCGCGGTCCGCTTGGGCAGGGCGAAGCGGACGTCGTAGAGGTAGGCGGCGCGGACGCCGGGGGCGCCGTGCCGGCGCGATGCCCAAAGGGTCTGTGCCTGCACGCCCTGCCCGCCGGGGCGCAGCCCGGCGGCGGTGAGCTGGCGAAGGGTCAGCAGGTGGGCGGGCGCCATCCGCCAGGGGTAGGTAGGGATGCCGTACCGGGAACCGGAGGGGTCCCAGAAGCGCGCGCGGATGCGGCTCACTCGTCTTCCCCCTTTCAGCAGTCGGCCGAAGCGCGGAAGCGGGTACGGCACGCCCGGCAGCCGGGGCGGCAGGTCGCCCCGTGGACGGGGCAGAGCTGGAGACGGCGGCCCGTGGAGGTCCCGCAGCGGCGGCAGCCGATGACGCTCGTGGAGCGCTGGCCGCAGTCGGAGCAACGGAAGCGGCGCATCAGGCCACCTCCGCCCGCGAGTCAAGGTCGCCGATCTCCTGGGCGGTCAGACCGGCCCACACGCCGACCTCAGGGCGCAGCCGCAGCGCACGGGCCAGGCACAGCGCACGGACCGGACAGTCCGCGCACAGCTCCTTGGCCACGTCCTCGCGCGCGGCCCGCTCATCGGCAGACTCCTCCGTGAAGATGTCCGGGCCGGTGTGCAGCTCAGGGTCGGCATCGCACAGCGCGTTCTCGGCCAGCTCCGCCGGCATGCCGCCGGTGAGCGAGTCGAGCAGACGCAGCGCGGGGTGAAGCGTCGTGAGACGGAGAGTTGGTGTACTCATCGGTGCACCCCGCACTGGCCCGTGCCCTCGCACACGCCGCACTGCTGCGTGGACGTCATCCAGCCGCCACCGCCGCAGCAGTGACAGGGGTCTCGGTGCACGTTGGTCGGGATGGACTGGTAGGTCATGATGGTGGTGCTCCTTCTGTGAGGGAGTCGAGAAGCGGCCTGTGTCTTGGCGGATGGAGGCCGCTTCTCTCTTGGGTGGATCAGCCGAGACGGCTCACGAACGTCACGAACGCGTCGGCGAGGACACCCACGCCGTGCATGGTCTTGACGGCTGCCTCAGCCGCCTTCTCCGGCTCGCGAACGATGAAGAAGATCGCGCAGCCCATGAGCAAGAGCGACAGGAAGCGGTGGCTCTTGGTGGGAAACATCCCGGGACTCCTTTCGGTGTCAGGTGGCGCCGCCTTGGTCCTGCGCTACTTCTAGCGCAACTATGAGCGCTAGAAGTAGCGCTGTCAATAGCGCAGGGGGTTGGTTACGCTTCGATCAGGTGGCTTCTACGTACGGACTCGGAGGGACACGTGGGCGACTGGCCCGCCGTGGCGAAGGTGATCAACGAACGCATGACGACGCTTGGCCTGACACAGAAGAGGCTTGCGGAGGTCTCCCGCGTCTCGACTGCCACGCTTCGGCAGATCCAGCAAGGACAGGACAAGAACCGTCAACCGGCTGTGCTGACGGCCATCTCCCGTGCGCTCGGCCTCCCTGACAACTACCTTCAGGAGGTAGCGGATAAGGGCCGGGCGCCTGCCGTCATGTCCGACGAGCCGGCCGCCGTTGCGGAACTCCGCGATCAGCTCGCAGACCTTCGCGAGCGGGTCGCAGCGATCGAGAGCCGCTTGGAGCTGATTCGCTCGGACTGACCGAGACTCTGTGACCGTCCTCACAACACCTAGGTTCGCGATCACATCACGTGGATTCCAGACGACGGGAAGGACACGGAGGGACACGCGTCATGTCCGTAGAGGGCAACCAGACGGCGAAACGCCTCGTGCCGAACAACGTGCTCATCGCAAAGCGCAAGGCCAAGGGGTGGAGTCGTCTTCGAGCAGCCCGTGAGCTTGAGCGCGCTGGCCTGCAACGCGGTCTTAGGGTCCCTGATGCCGACGCGATCGAGAAGGCGGTCTACCGGCACGAGACGGGGCGTACCGCCTGCCGTGACCAGCTCTACATCGAGCTGTACTGCCTGGTCTATGACGCGACCCCTCACGAATTGTTCGGTGACGTCGAGCCAACGACGCCGGCCGCTGACACCTTCGGGCTTCGCTCACACAAGTTCGTGTGCGCCTATATCGGGGCCGATCAAGCGGCGGATCTCGTGAAGCGCGGAATGGTCGAGCAGACCGAACCTCTCTGCGGGCTCGATTCCTATGCGAACTCCGGGGTTCCGGTAGATGGTGAATGTCGCCTGTATACATGGCCATTCGGCGTGGCGATTCTGCATCTCTGTGAAGAGATGAGATTTCCCGGCATCGCGAATCTGGCGACCTGGCGTCGAAGGTCGTACATACAGAATCTAGACTGGGCTTCCGGGTATCTCTCGGGACTCAACGGGAATCCGGTGGAAGCGTCCTACGTTCTGAGTCTCTATTGGCTCCATTCGCCTATGTGGTCCGGGCCTGACCTCGAAACAGCGGCACGCATCATGTCCACCCCTCGCGTCCTTTTAGAGCGCGATTCCGAAGAGAGTGAATCCTCCCTGGGGCATGCCGAACTAGTCGAACGTTCGTTATTCGCCGAAGGATTCGACCACTCGGAGATCATCCCATTCGGGCTCAAAGGAATCTCCGCCGGGTACGCCTCATGGTCCGGAGTCGTCTATTGCCCGCTGGCCCCACGCCGGGCTCTCGCCGAAGATGAGCTAGTGACCACCGAGTTGGCCACTCAAGCCATGTGGGCCTACTGTCAGCACATCAACGGGCAGATCGAACAGGGTAGAGACCCTGATGTTCCCGATCCGTACGGGTGGCGGTTCCTGCGGGGAGTGCGGTCCAGGTTGACCAATGCTCGCCCGCAGGAGACCGGACAGCACCGCTCCATGCGCACCGCCATACTGGATACGAGCGGCCTTATCGGCCACCTCACTCAAGCCATAGACATTCTCCGCGAGACCAGCGAGGGGTAAGCCCAGTGACCAGCAATTCAGCGGTGCTCGTTGTCGTTGACGTGCAGAACGGTTTCGTCCGCGAAGAGTCTGCACACGTAGTTCCCATTATTGCCGATCTAGTGCGACGCTGGCAGGAGTCCGGTGGGGACGTCGTATTCACCCGATACCTGAACTATGCGGGTAGCAACTTCGAGAAGCTTTTCAAATGGTCCAAGCTCATGACATCACCGGAAATCGACATCGTCCCCGAGCTTGCGCCGTATGCAGAAAAAGCGACGGCCATCCTAGACAAGACCACATACACCCTCTTCAACAAAGAGGGGACTGCCCTTGTCCGCGAGTACGGATGGACCGAAATCTATGTCTGCGGGATCGCCACGGAAAGCTGTGTGCTGAAGACGGCAGCAGACGCTTTCGAGCTTGACCTGACCCCCTGGCTCATTGAAGACGCGTCAGCCAGTCACGCCGGGCAGGTCGCTCATGATGCCGGCGTGCTCGTGACGGCCCGCTTCATCGGCCCCAACCAGGTCATCAAGGTAGGGGAGATTCCGACTTCTGTCCTGCCCGCTCCCGCGTCACAGTTGAGGGCTGGTCGTTGACTGGCCGTCCACGGTGTCACCTACATCGTCCCTGGATCCCGCTGGAAGTGTCCCCCGTGTCCCCCTGTCCCCGGATGCCGGGTGAGCTGGTAAAACTTGGATGATCAAGCTAACTGGTCTGCCCTGAATGGGCGACTGACGCAGCCGGCGGGTCAGGACAACATCCCTCCGCCGTCACCCTGACCTGCCTGGCCATCCTGATTAACGCTACGTATCGTCCGCTTCGATGGCGTAAGTCTCAGTACCCGATGGCGAGGGGCATTCATGGGGCTTCGGGCATGGCTCAAGGGGGACAAGGGCAGCGTCAACGGGCAGCACGCAGAACCACCGCCAGCCGTCCCGGCCGACGAGCCGCGGATGGCGACAGAGCTCGGCGACGCGCTGACGGCCTACTGGCGCACGGGACATTGGTTCGGCAGCGACAGCTTCATCGCATGGCTGATCAAACACGGCCACATCTCCGAGGCCGAATTCGCGCTCACTGAGGTCATGTTGGTCGCCCCCCGGAACAAAGACGTGTGGACAGACCTCCGCAGGCTCGAGAGGAACCTGAAGAAGCTGACAGGCCAGGCCGATCAGCGGCCCGACGCCCCGGTCGCCTGACAGCGACGATGACGACCGCTCGTAAGATCTGAGGTTCCCGGATGGCCGTTGTCGCGCCGGCAGGGGTGACGGGGTTTCGACGGCTCCACAGGGGCTCTGAAACTTGATCGTGCCGAACCTCTGCCGAGATTCCCGCCAAGACCATCGTTTATGCAGTTCAAAGTGTTTTCGCGGCGGGTCTGTAAAACCGTCGGCTCAGCCTACCCAGGTTCGAACCCTGGACCTGCCACCAGCAGGAAAAGTTGCCCCTGATCAGCAGAGATGCCGGTCGGGGGCTTCTTCGTTTCCTGATCCATGAGTACCCCTGATTCCCCCTGCACCCCGCAAGATATGGCACGGGTGTGGCACGCGATCAAGCCTGGAACCCGGCGCCGACGTGCACGTCTCGCCCCTCTGATCATCCCGTCTGCCTCGACCCACCGCGGAGCGGCAGCGGGCCGGGGATGGAGGCGCAAGCCCGTCTTCGCGACGCTCCTATGTGCAAGAGGTCTGGTGGGAGATACCTCATCGTTGCCTTGCGTGTGTTCGAGGAGGCCGTTACGAGTTCTCCTTGTCCGACGACAGAACTTGGAGTGCGGCATTGGCCGCGTGCAAGACGCTGAACCATGCGGGATGGTCGAGGTAGGCGTGGTCTGGGGCGGTGGGTCCAAGGTCATTGAGAACGCGAAGGAGGGCGTCAACCACGAGTTGCACGCGGTCGGCTTCTTGCTCGTCCCGGAAGAGTTGCGGGATCAGTGCTCGTGCGCCGGCTTGGTCGATGAAAGTGTCGTCGATCAGCCAGTGAACGGCGGCGGTGAGGTCTGGCCACTCGTGTCCTGATCGCCAGTGTCGCTCTTGATAGTCGCGGTCGCTGAGGGCTTGTAACGCGTTCAGAACGTCTTCACGTTGCTCTGGCCACTGAACCCGCCGTGACGCGGAGGCGTGTTCGTTCACGACGCCACGCTACTGAGGGACGGTACTTGGCAGGGGAAGCCTGGCGATATGTGACAAGACACCCCCTTGGGTCTACTCCGTGCCGGCCGGTGCTTCCTGGTTCCGGTGTCCGTTGTGGTCGTGGACGAGACCCCGATGCGGCCAGGGTCGTCGCCGAAGCGACCGCGGCGATCGGCGCCGAGGCGTTCGCCGCGCAGTTCGGCGCGGGTGCGGCGATGAGCCGCGAGGACGCGCTGACAACGATCGAGGCAGTCGTCAGCGGATCGTCGGTGGCCTGTCAGCGGGGTTTCCGAAGGTAGGGCCATGACGAACAAGCACACTTCCGTCCTCATCTCCGGCGCCAGCATCGCAGGACCCGCCCTCGCTTACTGGCTGGCCCGCTCGGGTGCCACGGTCACCGTTGTGGAGAAGGCCCCAGTCCTCCGCACCGGCGGCCAGGCCATCGACTTCAAGGGCGAGACCCACATGGAGCTCCTGCGCCGCATGGGCATCCTGGAGGAGATCCAGCGCCGCCAGACCGGGGGCACCGACCAGACGGTCATCGACTCGTACGGCAAGCGGATCACGGTCATGCCGGGCTGGTTCACCGGTGGCGACCTGGAGATTCTCCGCGGCGACCTGGCGGAGGTCCTCTACGAGCGCACTCGTGACACGTGCCAGTACATCTTCGGCGACTCGATCACCTCGCTGACCGAGACCGCCTCGGGCGTCCACGTGACGTTCGAAAGGGGTGCGCCCCGGACCTTCGACGTGGTCGTCGGCGCGGACGGCATCCACTCCAACGTGCGCCGCCTGGCCTTCGGCCCGGAGTCGAACTACGTCAAGAACATGGGCCACTACTACGCGCTGGTGGACGTGGAGCGTGTCGTGGACGAGCCGGTGATGTACAACGAGCCGGGCAGGCTCGTCTCCATCGGCGGCCCCAAGGCACCCGTCTTCTTCTGCTTCGCCTCGCCCGAGCTGACCTACGACCGCTACTCGGTGGCGGAGCAGAAGCAGATCCTGATCGACGCCTACCGCGGTATGGGCTGGCGGACACCCGAGATCCTGGCCAAGCTGGCCCGGGCGAAGGACGTCTACGTCGACACCATCGCCCAGGTCGCGATCGAGCGCTTCTCGAAGGGCCGGATCGTGCTGCTCGGGGACGCCGCCGCGGCCAACACCCTCGGCGGTGTCGGAACCGGCCTGGCCATGGTCGCCGCCTATGTGCTGGCGGGCGAGCTGAGCCAGGCCGACTACGGCACGGCCTTCGAGCGCTACGAGGAGACCATCCGCCCGTTCATCAAGGCCGCCGACAGCAACAACGCCGGCCCCTTCCTGGCACCGCGCAGTCGCAAGGGTCTGTGGCTGCGCAACCAGCTGTTCAAGCGGAGCTTCCTGCTCAGGTCGATGGCCAAGATGGGGGAGAAGATGGCCGGCGGCCACTTCGAGCTGCCCGGCTACACCTCCTTGAGCCGGCCGGCGTCCGCGACGAAGTCGGCTCCCGTCGTCGCCCCCGAACGCGGCGACGCGAGCCGTCCTAGGTGAGCCGGCAGAGCGTCCAGCAGCCGTCATGAGGCGACACGAGATTCGGCACCCACGGGCCGGGACTGCGAGCCACGGCAGCAATCTCCGGCCTGTTCAGGGCGGTCGGCGTGTCAGCAGAGGGCTGTGGATGCCTGCACGTCGTCGAGCGCTTGTCGTGCGATCTCGCTGAAGTCGGCGCCGGTGGTCGTCCGGCTCCAGCGTTCGAAGGCGATGGTGGAGGCGAGCGCGCCGAGTTCTGCGGCCACGCGAGCGGTCAGGTCGGGAACGCCGCGCCGTTTGAGCGCGTCGGTCATCGATGCGATGAGGGCGAGGTTCTTCAGCGCTTCGCGTTCTTGCAGCTCGGGGTTGGCGGCGATCACCGCCTGTCTGCGGGCGATGAATTCGCGGCGTGCGGGCGTGAAGACTTCTCTGCCGGCCGCGTCCAGCGCGTGAGCGACCGCCTCGAGTGGGGTGGCGGTTGCCGGCGCCGCGGCTATCGCCTCGGTGAGGAGCCCGTCCATCGCGCTGCCGCCGAAGAGCACTTCCCTCTTGTCCTGGAAGTGCCGGAAGAAGGTGCTCTTCCCCAGCCCCGCGCGCTGCGCGATGTCGATCACGGTGGTGTTCTCGTAGCCGCGCTCGGCGAACAGGTCCAGAGCGGCGTGAGCCAGCCGTTCTGCTGCGTTCGGTTCCCAGCGAGCCATGAGCACAGTGTACGGGACTTGGTCCCGTGAACTCATGCTACGGTGATGAGACCAAGTCCCATCACTTGCCTTAAGAGGAGTCCGCAATGAGCCGAGCTGTGGTCTACGAGACGTTCGGAGGCCCTGAAGTGCTGGAGCTGCGGGAGGTTCCCGAGCCGCACGCCGGCCCGGGTGAGGTCCGGGTACGCGTGACCGCCGCCGGGCTGAACCCGATGGACTGGGGCATCGCCTCGCGGCCGGAGGCGGCGGCGCGGTTCGGCATCACCGTGCCGTCCGGCTTCGGGTCCGACCTCGCCGGCGTGATCGACGAGGTGGGCGACGGCGCCACGGGCTTCGCCGTGGGCGACCGCGTTTACGGCGGCGCCCTGGGCAGGGCAATCGCCGACTTCGCGGTCGTCAGGCCCCCTGCCGATCCGCTGTGGCATACGCCGGAGGGCATCAGCGATCACGTGGCGAGCACGCTTCCGGTGGCCGGCCTGACTGCCGCCGCCGCCCTGGCGGCGATCGGCCTGGGCCCCGGCGACACCGTCCTGATCGGGGGAGCCGCCGGCGGCGTGGGTGTGTTCGCCGTGCAGCTCGCCGGGCTCGCCGGCGCCACCGTGATCGGGACCGCGTCGCCGGGCACGTTCGAGTTCCTGCGGCAGCTGGGCGCCGAACCGGTGGCCTACGGCGCAGGGCTGGCGGACCGGGTCCGGGCACTGGCGCCCGCTGGGGTGACCGCCGCGACCGACCTGTTCGGCACGGAGACGGCCGAGGCCGCGCTGGCGCTCGGCGTGGCGCCCGAGCGGATCTCCACGGTCGCCGCGGGCCCCAACTCTCCCGGCGGCGTACGTGCCACCGGCGCCATCGACGCACCGGCGGACGCCCTGAAGCAGATCACGGATGCGATCCTCGCCGGCGAGCTCACCGTTCCCATCGCCGCGGCATTCCCGGTCGAGAAGATCCGCGACGCCGTGACGCTGCAGGCCGGACGCCATGTCCACGGCAAGGTCGTGGTCACGCTGTGACCGCACCTGAAAGACCTCATGTGGAAGCGATGAAGGGATGACGACATGAAGCGGATCCAGTACCACCAGTACGGCGGGCCGGAAGTCATGCGGCTCGAAGACTTCGAGCCGGCACCGCTCGGCGCCGACGAGGTCCTTGTCCGGGTGCACGCGGCCGCGGCCAATCCGATGGACTTCGGGATCCGCGCCGGCCGCATGAAGCACGTGACCGGTAGGCGCTTTCCGCGCGCGATGGGTTATGACTTCTCGGGCGTCGTCGAAGCAGTCGGCGACCGCGTCACCCGGCTGCACGTCGGTGACGAAGTGCTCGGCGGGACGCCGATCAAGTCCGCGGGCGCGTTCGCCGATGTGGTCGTCGCTCAGGAGAAGGGCGTCGTCAGCAAACCCGAGAACCTCTCGTTCGAGGACGCCGCCGCGATCCCGACGGTCGGGATCACCGCCCTGCAGGCCCTGATCACGAAGGGAAGGCTGCAGCCGGGCCAGGCCGTGTTCGTGCACAGCTGCCTCGGCGGAGTCGGCCGCTCCGCCGTGCAGATCGCCCTCGCGCACCAGGCCACGGTCGCGGGCAGCTGCCGCGACAACGCCGAATCCGAAGCACGCGACCTCGGTATCGGCCCGGTCGTCGACTTCGGCTTCGACCCTGCCTCGCTCGCAAGACGATTCGATCTCGTCCTCATCGCTGCCGGCACGCTTCCGGTCAAGGCCGCGCGGACGATGCTCAAGCCCGGCGGCCGCATCATCAGCATCCTCCCCACCCCGTCGAACCTCGCGAGAAGTGTCCTGCCCGGGCCGTTCCACGTCCTGGTGGCCCAACCGATCACCGAAGACCTCGAAAATGTGGCCCGGGCCGCCGGCCAGGGAATCCTGCGGCTGCCGATCGCCCGCACCGTCCCGCTCTCGCAAGCCATCCCGGCGCTCACCGAACTCGAACAGAACGGCACGGCCAAGCGAGGCAAGCTGATCATCACGCCGTGAGCCCCGCCACCGGCTACCGGCCCGCGCCCCATACCGGGCCCTTCTGCCGCGGCAGGCATTTCCTGAGGCGCGGGCTCCGGTGCGCGGCGGGACCTGGCAGCACGCCGACACCGAAGACCCGCGCCCACCATCCGCTCAGTCGCAAGGAGAACCTGATGAGCCCTACCACCGTTGACGAGCAGCAGCGGCGGACGATCGAGCAGCAGTACGGTCGGCTCGGCCCGCACTCCGTCGAACTCATCGACGGAGTGATCGTCAAGGCCGATGACGGCGTCGAGCTCAAGGGCGTCCTGGCGCTCCCGGCAAGGAGCGACAAGGTGCCTGCCGTGCTCATCCGCTCGCCTTACAACCCCGCCTCCTTCAGGCCCGAAGTGGCCGCCTTCTACATGGGCGAAGTGATCGCTTGGGCGTCCCATGGATATGCCTGCCTCGTGCAGACCACGCGCACCACCACGTCGTACTTCGACGAAGCCGCCGACGGCTCCGCCACCGTTCGCTGGATGGAGGAGCAGCCGTGGTTCGACGGACGCCTCGGCCTCACCGGCGCCAGCTACCATGCGTTCAGCTCCTGGGCTACCGCTTCCACACGGCCCGCCAGTCTGAAGGCGATCGCCACCGCGATGTACAGCACGGACCGGGTCAGCTCCTGGTATCCCGGCGGCGGCTTCGCTCTCGAACTGGCCCTCAGCTGGACCGCCGTGCAGCAGGCGAACGGCTCCGAGGTCGGCGAGCACCCGTACGACCATCTGCCGCTCGACCAGGCGGACGTCGCCGCCACCGGAACCACCCTCGACTTCTACCAAGAGCGCCTGGCCCACGACGGCGAGGACCCGCACTGGCAGGCCCTGAACTTCGCCGAACTGCTGGACGACCCTCCGGCGCCGATCCTGCACATCGACGGCTGGTACGACTACCACCGCAGCTACTTCTGGCACGACTTCGAGCGCCTGAACCGGAACACCGGCGACGTGCCGTACCGCTTCGTCATCGGGCCATGGCCGCACGCCGTCCTCGACCCGCGCATCTCCATGGCCGAGAGGCTCGCCTGGTTCGACACCTACGTGCGTGGCGAAGGTGAGGACCGTTCCGGCGCCCTGCGTTACTACCGCACCGGCGTCGACGCCGGCTGGCACGAGCTCGACAAGTGGCAGGAACCCGAGACCACCGTCTTCTACGCGAGTTCCGACGAGCGATTGCTGGCCGCCCCCGGTGACCTGGCCAAGCGGGTGGAATGGACGTACGACCCGGCCGACCCCACCCCGTCCGTCGGGTTCCTCACCATCGGCGCCGGCGATGTCAGCGGCCTCTGGGACAGCGGCGCCCTCGAACGGCGGGCGGATGTGCGCGTCTTCACCAGTGCTCCGCTGCGGGAGCCGCTGGACCTGGCCGGCCGCGCCTTCGCCGCGACGACTTTCTATTCGGACGCGCCCAGCGCCGACCTGTTCCTGCGGGTTCTGGACGTCTACGAGAACGGGCAGGTGCAGAACGTCGCCGACGGCATCCTCCGCGTCACAGATCCCGGCCTCGGCGAAGGCGTACCCGTCGAGGTCGACCTCGGCCCCATCGGTCACCGCTTCGCGGCCGGCCACCGCCTTCGCCTCGTGGTGGCCAGCGGTGCCCACCCCTACTACAACCGCAACCTCGGCAACGGAGAGCCGACCGCGACGGCCACCCGGATCCGCATCGCTCATCAGGCAGTCGCCGTCGGCGGCGAAGACGGCCTGCGCATCACCTTTCCCCTGGCCCGATGACCTTGCGATCAGGGCCGGACGAGTGGGCTCCGGCGAGACCGTGCGCGGGCAGCCGGAGCGTGAAGGTCGAACCTTCGCCGACGACGCTGGTGGCGCCCAGCGACCCGCCGTGGGCCTCGGCGAGCTTGCGGGCGATGGGCAGGCCGAGCCCGCTGCCCCCGCTCCGCCTGCTGCGCGACTTCTCCACCCGCCAGAACCGTTCGAAGACCAGCGGGAGGTCGCCGGGCGCGATCCCGCTGCCGGTGTCGGAGACGTCGATCACCACGTCGCCGTCGGCGCGACGGGCGAGCACGCTCACGGTGCCGCCGGGCGGAGTGTGCCGTACGGCGTTCGAGACGAGGTTGCCCACCGCCTGGCGCAGCCGTACGGGGTCGGCGATCAACGGGAGGCGGCCGTCGGCCCGCGTCACCAGCGTGACGCCGGCCGCCGCCGCGCCGCCCCGGTGGGCGGTCGCGACCTGGGCCAGCAGGTCGGCCACGTCGACCGGCTCGGCGTGCACTCTCAGCTCGCCCGCGTCGGCCACCGCCAAGTCCTGGAGGTCGTCGATGACGCGCTGGAGCAGCAATGCCTCCTCCAGCAGCGACGACACGAGCTCAGGATCGGGGTCGGCGAGCCCGTCCTGGGCGGCCTCCAGCCAGCCGCGGATGTTGCTCAGCGGCGTCCGCAGCTCGTGGGCGACGTCGCCGACCATCGCCTTGCGCAGCTCTTCCAGCCGCTCGCGCCGCTCGGCCATGGCGTTGAAGGCCGCGGCGAGCCTGCCGATCTCGTCCTTCCCCCTGACCTCGACGCGGGCCGCGGGACCTTCCTCCATGTTCCGTACGGCGTCGGTGAGCGCCCGCAGGGGGCGGCTCAACCGGGTTCCGGCCATGACGCTGGCGGTCACGGTGATCAGCAGCACGAGGGCGGCGACGCCGGCGATGCGGGCCTGGTTCTCCGGCGACAGGTCGAAGGCGGTCTTCGACATGTCGCCGCCACCGCGGCTGCTGAGGAAGAGCAGCGCGGGCGGGGCGACGTACGGCGCGAGCTGCTCGCGGCGGCTGCTGGTGACGCATTCCGGGACGACGTTGCCGCGGGGGCCGTCGTCCGCCGCCGTCTGGGCGGGAACGGCCGCGGGCAACCGCGTCCAGGTGAAGTCGAGGTTGAGCCGCACGTGCGACTCGTGCCGCCGCTCCAGGCAGCTGTCGACGAGCTTCTGCAGCGCCGCGAGGGCCTTGGCCTCGGTGGCGGTCGGCCGGTCGAGGACGGTGCTCGGGCACCGGGTCTCGGAGTACGGGCGCGCGCCCCGGGTGTCGAGCACGGGCCGTCCGCTCGGGCTGTCGGCGATCGTGGCGACGGAGCCGAAGCCGCTGCGCAGGCAGGCGGCACGCCGTTCGGCGGCGACGCGCAGGGTGTCACGTTCCTTGCGCGGCAGCAGGAAGGGGCCCACGGCGCGCGGGTCGATGTGGTCGGTCCCGGCCGCCAGAAGCTCGCCCTGCGGCAGCGGCGCACCGGACACGGCCGTCAGGGACGAACCGGACGCGGCCGCCAGGACCGTGTCGACGTGCAGCGGGTCGATCGACGCGGTCGGCCGGGCGGGCAGCTTCGCGGGCGGCCCGGCGTCGGAGTCCACGAGTGGCACGCGCTGCTCCGTGGTGATCGTGACGCGGCGACCGGTGTCGCGCGCCAGCCGCCGCACGACCTCCCCCGCGCCGTCCCAGCCGGGGTGGGTGGCCGCGTAGCCGAGCAGGGTGTCGTACGTGCGGGCGTCGTCGGCGAGTGCCTGTCCCTGTTCCTGCCTGATCGCCACCGTGGTGCTCCGCGCGGTCAGCCAGGCCGTCGCCGCGATCGAGCAGACCGACACCAGCACGGACACCGCGAGCAGCCGCAGCAGCAGGCTGCGGTGCAGCGGCACGTCACCCCGCATCGCGTGGGTCCCGCCGGTCGTCGGCGAGCTTGTAGCCCACCCCGTAGACGGTGAGGAGCCGTACGGGACGGCGCGGCGTGGGCTCGATCTTCCGGCGGAGGTTCATCACGTGGACGTCCACGGTGCGCGAGGTGATGTAGCGGTCGAACCCGTGCAGCCGGGCGAGGATCTGCTCGCGGGTGAACACCCGCCCCGGCTGGGTGACGAGCAGCTCCAGCACCGCGAACTCGCCGGGGGTGCACTCGACGGGCACGCCGTCCACGCTGACCTCGTGGCGGTCCGGGTCCACGACCAGGGCGCCGGCCCTCAGCGCCGGCGCGGGCGACAGGGCCGGCGCGGCGACGGTGCGGGCGCGCCTGAGCAGCGTGCGGACGCGTGCCATCAGCTCGCGCGGGCTGTACGGCTTGGTCATGTAGTCGTCCGCGCCGAGGTCGAGGCCGAGCAGCAGGTCGTCCTCGGTGGAACGGGCGGTCAGCATCAGCACCGGGAGGTCCGACTCGGCGCGCAGGACGCGGCAGACGTCCAGTCCGTCGACCCTGGGCATCATCACGTCGAGCACCAGCAGGTCGGGGGCTCGCCGGCGTACCGACTCCAGGGCCGCGCGGCCGTCGTGGACGGCGACGACCTCGTGGCCCTCCCGCTCCAGGTAGCGGCGGATGAGCTCGGCCTGCTTCACGTCGTCCTCTGCGACCAGGACATATGCACCCACAGGTGGCGATACTAGGTCGGCCTGAGGACCATCTCGCCCCTGCTCATCTGCCGGCCAAAGGTTCCTGACAACTTCCTGACATTGCTCGGCCATCCTCTCCGGCATGAGCAACCGAACCGACCGGCGCGTGTCCGCACGGCACGCCACCGCACTGTCCTTCGCCGCCCTGGCCTGCGGCTTCCTCACCGCCTGCGGCACCGCCCAGGCGGCGGACGCCCCCGGCGCCCCCGCTCCCGTCTCGGCCGGCCACGTGTCGGCCCCCCGGCCGGCCGCGGCGCAGACCGAGTCCAAGCCCGCCCATGCCACGAAGTCCCGCCCGCAGCTGCGCCTGGACAGCTCCGAGGCCGAGGTGCGCAAGCTCCGCGAGGCGTACGCCGGCTGCCTGCGCGAGCACGGCATGCCGAGCAAGGGGACCTGGCCCAAGGCGGCGGAGAAGTCCGCGCGGGCCGCCTGCGAGCACCTGCGGCCGCTGCTGCCGCCGGAGCTCGACCCGGCCAAGAACCCGAACTACGCCAAGAGCGTCCGGATAGAGGCCAAGTGTCTGCAGGACCACGGCTTCGACGTCCACCTCGTCAAGGTGGACGGCCCCGCCAAGCTCGGCTGGCGGTACGGGAGCGTTCCCGGACCCGGCGTCGACATCTCCAAGATCCAGGATGACTGCCGTGTGAAGGCGTACGGCGGCGGCCGCGCGCTCCGGCCCGGCCCGCAGTAACAACCCGGCGCGGGGCGGCGGGCGGCACCGCTTCGGGTAGCGCCCGCCGCCCCGCCGTCACGGCTGGACGTACCGCAGCCTGAGGGTGTCGACGTGCCCGGACCAGCGCAACGTCACGTGCCAGCAGCCCGCCTCCGGCAGGTCGACGCCCGACGGACCGGGCCCGCCGGGCACCTCGCGCGTGACAGGCGAGCCCGAGCCGTCCAGGCGCGCCTCGATCAGCAGGGGATCCCCGTTCTGGGACACCCGCGAAACCCAGAGGATCTTGTTGCCGCGATCCTTGCCCGGCGGCGACAGCAGCGGATCACCGAACACCACGGCCGCGATGTCACCCCGGTCCCCCAGGACGTACGGCACCGCCTGGTCGGGCGGCTGGAACCCGGTACGGGCCCAGGTGGGCAGCGGCGCCGGTGACAACCGGTCAGGACACCCGCCGGACGGCTGCTCGGCACACCCCGCAAGCAGGGAAAGGGAACAAGCCAGGGTCAGTGTCAGGGGCAGTGCGGCGCGAAGCATGGGCGACTCCCGTCACGGGGGCGTACGTGGTCGCTACCTCTACACCGCCGACTCCTCAAAGGTTCCGGCCCGGCCGGCGCGACGCGCACACCCTTTCTCCGCAACCAGCCGGGCGGCAGACCGAATTGTGTGCGACGTCCCGTTCGCGAAGATTCATCTTCGGTCAGCCGATCTTCGGCGTCGTGCCGGATTCCGTTCACGGAGGTCGAATTCAATCTGCTGTCGAGGCCGACAGACGACGACGTGATGGAGGAAGACAGTGGAGCTGGCGTTCCCAGCCGAGCCGACAGGGCCGAAACGCGGGGGCGCCCTCAGGGCACTCGGCGCGATCCTCGCCGCACTGACCGTGATCCTCGTTCTCCCGGGGCTCGCCGCTCCGGCCTCGGCGACGACGACCGCCACGACGATCACGGATCCGGCGTTCTACGCCCTGGAGTCGGGCACCATCGCCTCCGCCACCGGACTCAACGGCGGTGACTCGACGCGCCTTCGGGTCAAGACCGGCGCCGCCGTCGACGGCTCGTGGCGGACGCTGGCGTTCACCGAGGCCGCCGGCAACCCGGACATCGACCTGACGGTCTTCGCCTACGCCGCCGACGGCACCTACCTGTCGCCGTCCACCGGCTGGCAGAGCCTGGTGAGCCCGTACACCTACACGATCCCCGCCGGCACCGCGACGATCCGCTACGTCGTGAAGTACCACGCGGGCGGGGCGATCACCGCGGCCGACCACGCCACCTGGCTCACCATCGGCGTCGCCGGCGTCGACGACGGCACCACGGCGCCGCCTTCCACGAGCGACCCCGGGTTCAACGACTTCGAGCAGGGGACGATCGCCTCGGCGACCGGAGCGAAGCGGGACGGCGCGAGCGACGTCGCGACTCGGATCCGCCTCAAGGCGCCGGTCGCCGTGGATCGGTCCTGGCAGGCGCTGAAGTTCGACGGCGGCCCCAAAGGATCCGACGTCTCAGTGACGATCTTCGCCTACGACGCCAACGGCACCTTCCTGTCGCCGTCGACCGGCTGGAAGAGCCTGGCCTCGCCGTACGTCTACGTGATCCCCACCGGCACCGCGAAGATCTCGTACGTCCTCAGCCACGACGCCGCCGACTCGGTGCAGCCGATCAACGTGAACGAGCGAAGCCCCTGGGTCACGCTCAGCACGGTCACGCTGGACCCGCGGGACAACTACAAGGTGAACGCCTCCACCGTCACGCCGCAGTTCACCATCCCCGGGATGCACGACGAGCAGGGCGGCAACTTCGTCGACGGCAAGCTGTGGATCGGCGCCGCCAGCGACGACGGCCACACCGTCGCGAACGGCCACGTGTACGTCTACGACATCGACTACGCCACGAAGACGGCCACCCTCGCCCACACGTTCAAGCACGACTTCGGCCACCTCAACTCGTTCTCCTACGACGAGGCGAGCGGCAATCTGATCTTCGGCAACGGATCCAGCAGCTACACCCAGGCGCCGGAGTTCTACGTCGTCAAGGAGTCGAACATCGACCTCGACGGCACGAACACGCTCGCCGGTCTGCACGCCACCGCCTTCGACGTCCCCGCCGACTTCGGCGCCAAGTGCAACGTGATCTGGACCGATCAGCCCGACACCGCGGTCATGCTGACCGACGACGGCACCACGGTACGCAAGATCAAGCTGGTCACCGGCACCGAGCACGGGCAGTACGGCGTCTACGCGCCGGCCGCCGGCACTGGGTACAACGGCACGTGGGACCTCCTGGCGACGTATCACATCAACACCGCGTACGACGTCGTCCAGAGCGCGGCATGGGTGCGTGGCCGCCTTGTGATCGGCCTGGGCCATGGACCCATGTCGATCGCGGTCATCGACCTGCAGGACGACGGCCACATGGACTACGAGGTCTACCGCAACCCCGCGCAGTCCCAGTACTTCGAAGCGGTCTTCTACGACCCGGACAACCGCTACTTCGGGGGCGTGAACGCCAACACCGGAGCGGGCTACTTCTGGGACGACACCAACTTCTCGTTCACGGCGACGCCTCCGGCGCCGGTCGTGACCGGAGTGTCGGTCACTCCCTCGGCGGTCACCGTCTCCCGGGGCGCTACGCAGTCCTTCACCGCCACGGTGACCGGCGACGGCCACCCGGCGCAGAGCGTGACGTGGAGCGTGAGCGGCAACGCGAGCACCGGCACGACCGTCGACGGCGAGGGGCTGTTGACGGTCGCGCCCGATGAGACGGCACGCGCTCTGACGGTCGCCGCCACCTCGACCGCCGACGCCTCCCGGTCCGCCACCGCCACCGTCGCCGTCCCGCCGCCCGGGACGTTCGGCGGGTTCAAGCCTCCGGTCAAGCCGGACGGCGTCACCGCCGTTCACGCCGGCCGGACCATACCGATCAAGTGGACGATCGACGGCGAGCAGGACGGTGAGCCGGCGGTCGTGTCGGCTACTTTCGACGAACCGGGTGCCGACTACCACTGGATCGGCGAACTCGGCTCCTACCACCTCAACGTCGGTACGCCCCGGTCGTGGGCAGGGAGCCGGCACACCTTCACGGTGACGTTGGCCGACGGCAGCCTCCATCGGGCCGAGTTCTCGTTCGAGTGATCGTGGCAGGCACGCATTGAGCGTTCACCGCTCACTGAGGCCGGCGGTGCTCGTCACCGCCGGCCTTCGCTGCCGGCGACTCTCCGTCGTAGGTCTGGTCAGAGCTCAAGCATCATGAGGATCTCGTCGCGATCACCGCCGGGAGCGAGCCGCAGTGCACCGGGCCACCGGCCGATCTCCTTCCAGCCGAGCCGCCCGTAAAAATCTTCGAGCCCCACACCGCCCCGAGCGGCGAGGCGAAGCTGTTCGAGGCCCATCTCTTCGCGGGCCACCTGCCGCACCCGGCGCATCAGCGCGGCACCGATGCCTCTGCCACGAAAGTCGCTCAGGACGAGGCCGATCACTGTGCGAAGTACCTCCAGGCGGAGCAGGCCATCACCGGGAGCTCGCCCTGGGCGAACGTCCCGACTGATGTGCAGGCCGAGCCGAAGGGAGACGCGCGAGGGCGCGCAGGTGTATCCCGCTTACGCCCGCCAAGCCTCGTCGGACGGCGACACGGAGGCGGCGAAATTGCTCAACGACACCGCGAACGACGAACTGAAGCACGCGAAGGCCTTCTCCAGTGAGCTGTCCGCTCTCGGCAAGCGGTGTCCCACGTCGAGCTGACCACTAGAGCTGACCACGAACTCGACTGCTGAGCTGATGCCGAACAGGCCGGCGCTACCCGGCGCTCCATGAGGATCG
Organism: Microbispora rosea; assembly: GCF_044460045.1. Classification (NCBI taxonomy): domain Bacteria; kingdom Bacillati; phylum Actinomycetota; class Actinomycetes; order Streptosporangiales; family Streptosporangiaceae; genus Microbispora; species Microbispora rosea. Next base: position 1,390,439 of record NZ_JBITJO010000001.1, read on the forward strand.
TCCCGGCGTCAGCAACCGGGAAAGCTGGCCGAGATCGGTGATCCGCACCAGCTCGGAGCGCCCGCCGACGTCGTCCCGGTCGAGCCAGACCGCGGCGAGCCCGGCGGCCATCGCACCGCCCGCGTCGATGTCGGGCTCGTTGCCGACGTACAGCACCTCGCCCGGGGGTAGCTCCAGCGCGTCGCACGCCGCGTGAAAGGCGGCGGCCTGGGGTTTGGACACGCCGAGTTCGGCTGCGCACAGGACGGTCTCGAAATGGTCCCGCACGCCGAGGATGCGCAACTTGCGTTCCTGGTAGTCCAGCCTGGAGTTCGACAGCACGGCTTGCCGGAAGTCGGTGGCGAGCTCGTGCAAGGTCGCGAGGCTGTCAGGGAAGAGCGCCCAGCAGGCTTCGAAGTGGGCCACGTAGCGATCGAACCAGGCGTCCGCTTCGGAGTCGTCCATGTCCACGCCGAGAAAGCCCTGAACACGCGCGCGGCGCTGTCCCCGGAAGTCGGTCTCCTGCGCGATGAATCTCGCCCAGTGCAGCTCTGTCTGGGCCTTCCAGTGACGAAGGGCGTCGTCGACGGAGGGGAACAGCGCGGCGAGCCCTTCGGCGGCCAGATGGTCGCGGAGGCCGGCGCGGTCGGCGCCGGCGTAGTCGAACAGAGTGTCGTCGATGTCCCAGAGCACGGCACGGATCGGCATGCGGAGACGCTAACGCGTCCGGCGGATGCCGGGCATGGGCCATTTCCGCAGGGGATTTCCGGGCCACTCCGCCGCCGTTCCGCCTGGAGTGTCGAGCAGCGCCTGACGCACGATCAGCCTCTCTGCGGGTCGGCCCAGTCGCCGTGGGCCACGATGGCGAGGTCCTCGGGGCCGACATCCCTGCCGGAGGCGGTGCGCGAGCCGATCACGACCGGCTCGCCGGTGCCCCGTTCGACGAGGCGCAGCGGGCCGCCGTCCTCACCCTGTAAGTACTTGTTGCCCCACTGCATGAGCGCGAAGACGGCAGGGAACAGGTCCTGGCCCTTCTCGGTCAGGAGATATTCGTAGCGGGTGCGCCTGCCCGGCTCCCGATAGGGCTGCTTGGTGAACACCCCGATGTCGGTCAGGTCCTTGAGCCGTGCCGCGACGATCGCGTCGCCGATCTTCGTCCGCCGTACGAAGTCGTCGAACCGGGTCGTGCCGTAGAAGGCCTCGCGCAGGATCAGCATCGACGACCGCGTGCCGATGGTCTCCATCGACCTGCCGATCGAGCAGTTATCCAGCCGCCACGTGGTCCGATCGGCCAGAACACCCTCGAATGAGAGCGGCATGATGTCCCCTGATTTCTACGCGGGCTGGTCGGTGATGACGACGACGCCTGACGGCGCGTCGAGCAGTTCCACCGTACGGTCGGCGGCGTGGTCGATCTGGACGCGTGGCTCGGCGGGGATCTGCTGTTCGTTGTAGGTGCCGGGTCCGTAGAACTGTCCGTAGCTGAGCACGACCCCGCCCTCGGCGAGTACGGAGCGTTCGAGCTCGGCGACGGCGTCGGCATCGGGGCCGGCCTGTAGCCGCCAAGCGACGGTCTGGGCGAGGATCTTCGGCGATCCGCTCTGCCGTGCCGCTTCGATCAGGTTCTGGTTGCCCTCGGTCCGGATGCGCGCGTTCAGCTCCACGTGCTCATCGATCTTCTCCACTTCGTCGGGCAGATCGGTCAGTTCGTTCAGGATGACGTCCGGGGCGAAGTCGCGGACCGCCTTGACGAGGGCGTCGCGGTCGAAGACGTCGCACAGGATCGGCTCGGCGCCGAGCCGGGCCAGTAGCTCGGTCTTGCCGGGTGAGCGGGTCATGCCGCCGACCACGTGCCCTTCCTTGACCAGGCGGGGAATCAGCCGCTGCCCGATCACGCCGGACGCGCCGGCCAGAAAGATCCTCATGCGCCTCACCTAGCTTCACAATTTATTAGTCAGCTTAGACGGCCCACTTTCCTGGAGGCAAGTCAGGGCCGGGGGGTCCGGCTCCCACAGGGGAGCCGCTCATGGGCACGAAGAACAGCCCGCCGGACTGCCGCGCGTCACGGCGGCCGTCAGGCGGCGCTGTCGCGGAGAAGGGGCGGGTAGTCGGTGTAGCCCTTGTGGTCTCCGCCGTAGGCCCGGCTGAAGTCGGGGACGTTGAAGGGCCCGCCGGCCCTCAACCGGCGAGGCAGATCCGGGTTGGCCATAAAGAGCGAGGCGTAGGAGATCAGGTCGGCGGCGCCGCCGTCGATGAGTTTCAGCGACTCAGGCCCGGTGAATGCGCCGGGGGTGTACGGGTTGAGAATCAGCGTGCCGGTCCACCGTTCCCGCAGCCGGTGGGTGAGCTCCGTGTCGGGTCCTTCGGCGATGTGCAGGTAGGCCAGGCCGAGCGGGTTGAGCGCGTCGAGCAGCGCGAGGTAGGTGTCGTGGTGGCCGTCTTCGACGATGTCGTTGTAGACGTGGGACGGCCAGATCCGCAGTCCGACGCGGTCGGCGCCGACGGCGTCCGCCACGGCCCTGGCCACCTCGACGGTGAACCGGCCGCGTCGCCGGGCGCTACCGCCCCACTCGTCGTCACGCTGGTTGGCGTTCGTCGACAGGAACTGGTGCAGCAGAAAGCCGCTGCCCGCGTGAAGCTCCACCCCGTCGAAGCCGGCCTCGATCGCGTTGCGCGCCGCCGACGCGAAGTCCTCGATGGTCTCCTTGATGCCGACCCGGTCCAGCGCCCGCGGGGTGACGAACTCCTGCGGGCCGTCCATGGTGAACACCGTTCCGGCGGCCTTCACCGGCGACGGCCCGACCGGTGTCAGCGTTCCCCCGTGCAGGCTGGGATGGCCGACCCGCCCCGCGTGCATCAGCTGAGCGAAGATCAAGCCGTTCCGTTCGTGCACCCCGGCGGTCACCCTCCGCCAGGCCTCGACCTGTTCGGCGCTGTGCAGCCCCGGCGTGTTCGGGAAGCCCTGCCCGATCGGCGATGGCTGGGTGCTTTCGGTGATGATCAGACCGGCGTCGGCGCGCTGGGCGTAGTAGGTCGCCATCAGCCGGGTCGGGCTCGCTCCCGGCCCGTACGCGCGGTTCCGCGTCATCGGGGCCATGACCACCCGGTTGCGGGCGGTGTACCGGCCGATGGTGATCGGTTCGAACGCTGTGGACATGAGACTCTCCCTTTGATCGGATTCGGCGAGACGGGACGGATCATTCGCCGCTGGGGGCGGGGGCCATGCAGCCGTCCGGGGTGCACACCCCGTCGCCGCCGGTTATCGGAGGCAGAGGGGAGACGGCGGCCGGATGGCCCTCCTCCCAGACGGAACCAATGGCCGAGAGCAGTTCGTCGGGGCCGATCGCGCCGGACATGGCGTACTTTCCGTCCAGGACGATGAACGGCGTGCCGCGGGCGCCGAGGCGCTGGGCCGTGTGCTGGTCGTCGGCCACCCGCGCCCGGTATCTGCCGTCGTGCAGTGCGGCAGCCGCGCCGTCGCGGTTCAGTCCCACCTCCGAGGCGAAGTCGAGCACCTGCTCAACGGTCCACAGGTCGCGGCCCTGCCCGAAGTGGGCGCGGAACATCGCCGACCAGATTTCGCCCGAACGGCCCTGGCCGGCGGCGTACGCGAGAAGCTCGTGGGCGAAGTCGGTCGGCCCCAGCCGGCGTTCGAGCGCGTTGTACGGCGTGAGTCCCTCGGCCTCGGCGGCCGCCTCGATCCGGCGCAGGACCTGCTCGCCGGTCGCCTCGGGCATCCCGGCCATGCGGAACAGCTCCCGCTGGGTCACTCCCTCGCGAGGGAGGTCGGGATGCAGCTGGAACGAGCGATGGACCACGTGGACGTCCGAGGCGTGCTCGAAGCGGTCCAGTGCCTGGCGCAGCCTGTGGTCCATCAGCCCGCAGTACGGGCACACGATGTCCGACCAGAACTCGATCTTCACGGGAATCACCCTCGCTTCCTGGCTACATACCTTCTGTTCGTAGCCACATCGTGCATTAGAATCAGAACCCGTACAAAAGGCACATTCATGTGTGTGGAAGCGGTTACGCCAGAGGGGCGGCGCGCATGGCGGCGGAGAAGACCCGGAAGGTCAGGACCGGAGTGCGGGCCGACGTGCGCGCCGCGCCGGGACCCTGCGCCCATTGGGACGACCAGGACGCGGACTTCATCCGCGAGGTTCTCGACCTCGTCGGCGACAAGTGGAGCGTGCTCGTCATCGGCACCCTCGCCGACGGCGCGACACGCTACTCCGACCTGGCCGCCGCGATCCCCGGCATCTCGCAGCGCATGCTGACACTGACGTTGAAGCAACTGCGACGCAATGGGATCGTCAGCCGAACCGCCTACCCCGAGGTCCCGCCCCGGGTCGAGTACGAGCTGACCGGCCTGGGCGCGTCGTTGCTTTCGACCGTGCTGGCGCTGGCCGCGTGGTCGGCCGACAACCAGGCCGAAATCCGACGCCACCAACAGACCTTCGACGCCGATACGCAGCCCGCGGGGAGCTGACCAGGGTGGATCATCGGCCCGGCAGCGGGCGGGCCTGCCGGCCGTGGTCGGCTACGGCAGCACCTGGCACAGTGCGTCCAGCGCGCCCGCCCACGCGCTGTCCGAGGGGGCCGCGTAGTTGACCACCAGCGCGTCCCGCTCGGGCAACCGCCGGCCGGAGCCCGCCACCTCGTGGCGGAACGGCGCCATCCCGCTGACCGCCAGGCCCTGCCGGGCCGCCGCCTGGACGACCGAGCGCTCGGTTCCATGCGGGAGTTCCAGGACCACCTGCAACCCGGCGGCCAAGCCGGTCACGCGGACGCCGGGGGCGCGCTGCGACAGGGCCGCGACCAGTTGGTCGCGGCGTCGCCGGTAGCGCAGCCGCATCGAGCGCACATGGCGGTCGTACGCGCCCGACGTGATGAACTCCGCGAGCGTCAGCTGTTCAAACGCGCTGGACATGTAGTCGATGTGCCCCTTGGCCGCCACGATCTCCGGGACCAGTTCCTCGGGCAGCACCATCCAGGCGAGCCGCAGTCCCGGCGCCAGTGACTTGCTCGCCGTGCCGAAGTACACCACCCGTTCTGGATCGAGGCCCTGCAGAGCACCCACCGGCTGACGGTCGTACCTGAACTCTCCGTCGTAGTCGTCCTCCAGGATCAGCCCGCCGGTGGCACGCGCCCAGTCGACGGCCGCCGTGCGCCGGGCCGGGGTCAGCGCGACCCCTGTCGGGTACTGATGCGCCGGTGTCAGCAGTGCTGCGCCGGCTCCGTTCAACCGCGCCAGATCGTCGGTGCGGGCGCCGCGTTCGTCGACGTAGAGGGGCGGGATGCGCAGGCCGGCGTCGCTCAGCAGGTCGCGATAGATGTGAAGTCCGTACGATTCGACGGCTATGGCCCGTACCCGCCGGGCCCGGAGCACCTGCGCCATCAGCGTCAGACCGTGGTGGAAACCGGAGCAGACGACGATCCGCTCCGGCGCGGCGTACACCCCGCGGGCCCGCGCCAGATAGTCCGCCAGGGCGGCGCGCAGTTCCACCCGGCCACGTGCGTCGCCGTAGCCGAAGGCGTCGTGTGGAGCCGCGGTCAGAGCGCGGCGGGCAGCGGCGAGCCACTGCGTGCGAGGAAACTGCGCGAGGTCCGGCGCGCCCGGCAGCAGGCCGAAGGTGGGACGGGGCTGGGCCCGTCGCGTCCGGGGGGCGGAGGGTGCCGCCCTGCGCGGCTCGGACCGTTCGGCCACCCGGGTCCCGGAGCCCTGCTGGGCGGTGAGCCAGCCCTCGGCGACCAGTTCGGCATAGGAGTCGGCCACCGTGTTACGGGCGATGCCGAGATCGGCGGCAAGCGAACGGGACGACGGCAGCCGAGTGCCGGGCGCCAGGCGTCCCGTGCGGACGGCCTCGCGCAGAGCGTCTGTGAGCCCGGCCCGCAGCCCAGGCCCGGACAGTTCCAGATGCAGGTCGGCGCCGAAGGTGGAAGGTGCGGCAGCCGCCGAATTGGCCCGGCAATCTGTCATAGCAATGGACCATACCCCAGGGCCATTTGATGCCTAGTGTTGCGGGCATGCATGTGCCATCCCGGACATCAATGAAGATGACCGCTCACACCTTCCGCGCCCTGCACCACGGGCGCGCCCCCGGCGACCCGCTCGTCCTGCCCGGACCCTGGGACGTGGCCAGTGCCCGCGTCTTCGCCAACGCCGGCTTTCTCGCGCTCGCCATACCAAGCGCAGGGATCGCCGCCTCGCTCGGTTACGCGGACGGCTCGACCCCGCCGGAGGAAATGTTCGCCGCGATAGCGCGGATAGCCCGGGCGGTCCCCGTCCCCGTATCCGCCGACGTCGAGGACGGCTACGGACTCGCCCCCGGAGAACTGGTCGGGCGCCTCCTGGAGGCCGGCGCCGTCGGCTGCAACCTGGAGGACTCCGAGAACGCCACGCTCAAAGACCCACGCCGTCACGCGGACTGGCTGGCCGATGTCCGCGCCCACGCAGGTGACGCGCTTTTCATCAACGCGCGCGTCGACACTTTCCTGTTCGGTTCCGGCGACCCGGCCGACGCCCTGACACGAGCCCGCCTGTATCTGGCGGCCGGCGCCGACTGCATCTATCCCCTTCTGGCGCCGCCCGAGGTACTGCCCGTACTGCGGGAGGGCATCGAGGGCCCCATCAACATGGCAGCCCAGCCGGGGATCGATTCCATCATCGACCTGGCCCGGCTGGGCGCGACACGCATCACCTTCGGCCCCGGCATGCAGCAGCACGCGACCCGCGCCACCGGCGAACTCGCGACACGGCTACGCGCGCCCGCCCGGGAGACGGAACCTGGGGTGGTGTGCCTCTAGATGGGGAAGCGGCCGCGGCGCCAGTACCAGTGGCGGCCGGCCTTCAGGTGGTCGACGACCGCGCGCTGGAGCACGGTGCGGCGCGGCAGCCGGTCGAGCGGCGTGGTCAGGGTGGGGAACACGAATCGTCGCACCTCGACGTCGGCGTCCAGGCCTTCCGGCTCCTCGTAGGGCTCCAGCTCGAACCTTCGCTGGAACCTGACGATGTTGGAGTCCTCGGGCAGGTAATCCCGCAACTGCGGGTCAAGCAGCCACGAGCCGCAGGAGAACGCCCGTGACGACGTCGATCAAGGCGAGGTACGCGTACACGTAGAGATGCCGCCAGGCCGGGCCCCGCTCGCGCGGCAGCTCGGGACCCGGCGACAGCCAGTCATGGCCTCCGAGGTCGGCGCGGACCAGGGCGATCGAGCGGTCGAGCAGCCAATGCAGCTCAGGAGTCCACAGCGGAGAGCCGGGATCGGGCCAGCCCGCCACCCGGAGCCGGGTCGAGGATCGAGGGTGCGTCGGCCTTGGCGGGCAGCGGAGCCGACGGCCGGTCGCCGGCGAGCCGGTGCACCCGGTCGACGTCCTCGACGGGCACCCCGAGCCGGGCGGCGATGTCGTCAAGATCCACGTGGACGACACTACCGGCCGGTGGGCGTCTTCCACAGCCCGTACCGCTCGGGCGAATCCCGTCACGGCGTTGTCGTCACCGCTCACCATGGGTCTTGTGCCAGATCATGATCTCGGTCGCCGGAAGGCGCTCCGCGAAGCGGTTGTCGGGTGACGTCTGTCGCAGCACCGCGCGCAGGTCCCGTTCGAAGTCCTCCAGCCTGTCTCCGAACAGGTGAGGGGCGGAGTCGGATCGGGAGAACACCCACGCCACGATGTCGTCGGCGGTGCGATCGGCCACCGCTCCGGACGCGACGGCATGGCGTTCGAAGTTCTCGAACCCGGCGCGTGCCAGGACGAGGTCCTCACGATCCGGCGTGCCGTTGACGAGCGTTCCCTGTCCCGCGCGGCGTACCGGCCCCAGATATCGACGCACCAGATCGCCGATCCGCGCGTACGGGGGAGCGGGCAGCGGCAGTGGCGCCGGCTCGGCGGGGGGATTCTCGAGGTCGCTCATGTGGACGAACGCGCCTCCCGGCTCCAGCATGTCCAGCACTGTCGCGGCGACGCGATCTCGATCGGTCCAGTGGAAGGACTGGGCGAACACCACGACCCGGAAGGTGCCCAGACCGGCCGGCAGGTCCTCGGCGCGCGCTGCCACCCACCGCGCGTTGGTCACCCCGCGACGCCCGGCCTGTCGCTCGGCCTCGGCCAGCATGTCCTCGTCCGGGTCGATGCCGACCGCCTCGGTGAAGAACCGCGCAAGAGGGAGAATCACGGTGCCAGGCCCGCAGCCGACGTCGAGAAGCCGGCCCCGGCCGTCGAGACCGAGTGTCGCGGCCAGCGTTTCGGCGAATCCCGGAGCGTACGGCAGCCGGCCGCGCTCGTAGTAGGCCGCGCATCCCTGGAACAGGGTGGGGTCCCACTCCCATCCGTCAGGCATGTCGATTCCCTCCACGCGTCGGTGACGTGGAGGGATGGTAGTGCGCCGACCGCGGAAGCCGCAGCCAGGGTGAGCCGTCCGAGAAGCAGCCCGATGAACGCCGGGGTGAGCCTGCCTGCGTGGTCGCCGTTCTGTCGGTGCCGTCGGGCATGCTGCCTTCGCACGCCCCGCCTACGGGAAGGACTCCAGTGGCCCGCCTGCTCCGCTACCGCGACGACGAGCTCTACGTGCAGTACGGCGGGCTCTGTGTCTACGGCGGCACCGACTGCCCGGAGTTCCGCGACGACGAGCTGGAGACTCTCCACTACACCGCCACCGTCCACCTGGAGGCGTGGGACGTCGAACCGCCGGACCCGGGATCCTCCTGGAGGCCGATCGAGCGGCTGCACTTCACGGCCGAGACCGGGGTGATCCAGATAGGCGTGATGGACGACAGCGGCCCTGACTTCCTGATCGGACCTCCCCTCTTCGAGTGCGGTTTGACCGCGCATATCGGCGACTCGGACATCGCTTGGTTGTTCCGGTTCTGGCCGATCCGCGATGTCTTCGACCCGCTCGTCCATATGAAGCCGCCGGAACCGATCGGATCCACGTCACCGCCGGAGCCCCGTCGGGTGCCTGTCCCTGTCACGACGGCGGGGCAGTGGGCGGCCTTGCGGCCGGACAAGCATCGGCCCTCGGAAAGGAGCGTGCGGTGGGTGGTCACGCCACCGGGGTTCCCCGGCGGAGATCCGGTCTCCAACGCGTTGAACCCCGATCACGTGTCCACCTTCCTGATCCCGTCGCACCCGTACGAGGAGCATGACCTCCGGGTCAAGGAGACGGGTGGCACCTACCGGATGTGGCGCTGGGAGAGGGAGACCGCTGACGGCGATCCGGAGGACGGCAATCTTCTGACGGGCAGGATCGTGCACGTCCGTGACCCCCACGGCCGACGTGTTCTCGCCTCGGGCGTCGTGACGTTGCTGGGGATGGAAGACGGGCGTTATCACGTCCGCGACGCGGAGCCCCACGAGGCCGCCCGGGTGTTCTGCTCGGAGAAGACCTGGTCGAACTGACCACGGCGCGGTTCGTCCTGGAAGTCCCGACTGGTGCAGGGCAGGCATGATCCGCGGGCGGCCGTCGAGACGGTGTTCGACCTGCTGGTCCACGGCTGGCGGGCACGGCGTTATTCCGAACCGGCGCATTGAGGTTCTCACGCAAAAGGAAAACCGCGTCGATCGGCGTTTCCGAGGCCGGTGAACGGAAAACAGCTCCCCGGAAGAATGGTCCGCCAGGCAACCTCGAACTCAATCAATTCGGGAAATGTCTGAATTCGGGACAGTGGTACGTTTCATGGGGGAGAGAATGCCCAAGTGTCCTAATGCTGTCGGGTTTCTAATGCTCGGCACCGTGCTGGCCGGTGGGGCCATGCCTTTGGGCGCTCCCGCCGTGGCCGCGTCCGCCGGCGGAGCCGTCGTGACCGGCCCCGACGTCGATCACCCGTCCGCGCGCGATCACGCCCGAGCGCATGGGCGCCATCGCGCCGGGCAGCACGACAAGCAGCGGCAGTCGGGGCGCCAACAGCAGAACCTCGCCCACGACGTCACGCTTGCCCTCACGCCCATGCAGAAGGGCCAGACGGATTCGCGGGCTCTGCCGTACAACTGGCAGAAAACGGACGCGACCGCGAACTCCTTCAGCGATCAGAACAACGTGTCGGACATCACGAACCGGCCCAATCAGAAATCGGACTCGACGGCCACCGGCGACACGAGCGATTCCACGCAGAAATCAGACCAGCCGGTCACGTCACCGGCGCCGCAGGACGACGCCGCCAGTGCGGAGATGCTGGCGTACCTGCGGGATCTGGCGGCGAAGAAGCAGTTCACCGGCTCGGCGCTGGTCGTACGGCGTGGACAGGTGCTGGCTCGTTTCGCCGCGGGCGAGGCGGACGAGAGCAGGCACATCCCCAACCGGCCGGACACGATCTACCGGGTCATGTCGATCACCAAGCAGGTCACCTCGATGATCGTGCTGAAGCTGCAGGACCGCGGGCTGCTCAAGCTGGACGACCGGATCTGCCCGTACCTCGTCCCGGCATACATCAAGGCCTGCCCGGCGGCGTGGCGTCCCATCACGATCCGCGAGACGCTCACCCACACCTCCGGCATCCCCAACATCGAGACACTGCCCAGCTATCTCGCCAACGTGACGCGACCGACCACGCCCCGGAAACTCATCCAGCAGTTCGTGAACCTGCCACTGGACTTCAAGCCCGGCACCAGTTGGAAGTACACCAACTCCGGCTACGTGCTGGCCGGCGCGATCATCCAGGCGGTGACGCACAAGCCGTACGGCACCGTGCTGCGCGACGAGATCACCGGCCCGCTGCACCTCGAGCACACCGGATACAGCAAGCTGTATCCGCCCGCCGGGTTCGCGAAGGGCTACTTCACGCTCGGGTCGCCGGCCCCGCTCCTGAACGGCTCCGAGCTGTTCTCCGCGACCGGCCTCTACTCCACCGTCGACGACCTCGCCCGGTGGGACCGGGCGTTCGGCTCGTACACGGTCGCGCCGCCCGCGACCGTCAAGCTGGCGTTCACGCCGCAGGCGAAGTGTCCCCCCGGCGGCTGCCTCAACCTGCCGTCGAGCGCGTACGCCTTCGGCTGGCTCGTCGACCGGCTCCAGGGGCACCGGCTCCGGTATCACCCGGGTCTCTTCATGGGTTACACGGCGAGCAACATGTACCTGCCCGACGACGACATCCAGGTCGTCGTGCTCAGCAACGTGCAGGACACCGACACCGCCGGGATCGCCCGCCACCTCGCCACGCTCGCTCTCGACCTCTGAGGATTCACAGAGCCTCTGAGGATTCACAGAGGGGTGGAGGCGGTGGTCTCGGGCACGAAGGCGATGCCGTCGAAGTGCTCGGCGAGCACCGTGGGCATGTGGCTGAGCTTGTAGGTGAACCGCCTCGCCACCGCCCCGTAACTGCGCATGTGAAGGGGCTCGCCGAGCCACCGCGTCACGGCCTCCGGCCGTGGGCCGTTCCGCAGGTCGATCACGTGATCACCGGGGTGAGCGGTGGCCAGGCGAGCCTCCACGATCGTCGGTCTGCGGACGAGCGGGACGCGGAAGGTGACCGGAGGCCTGGCCGGGTCCACCCTGCCGAATCGTCGCCGGCGCGCCCGGAACCGGCCCGACCCGAAGAGCACGCCGAGTGCGTAGTACGCCTCGCCATGCCGCTGTCTGAGGTGCAGACCCATGGCGGGCACCGAGCCGCCGCTGTGACCGCCCTTCATGACGTGGCCGTTGTGGGCCCAGAGGGCGACCTTGGTGTCCGGGCCGGCCAGGAGCAGGTCCACGTTGTCGGCGAGGTGGCGGTCGCGCGCGATGCTCACGGTCTGTGCGGGGTCAGGGTGCCGAAGCGGCCGGCTCGCGAGGTCGGCGCTCTGGCGCACGATCCGCGCATGTGCCGACGCCTCGTCCGAGGCGGAGAGGCCCGTCAGGAACTCCTCCACACGGCGGGCGTCGGCCTCGATCCGCCGGTCGAGCGGCGGACCGACGCCCAGGCGCTTTCCGGCGAGGGGAGCGAGGGGGCCGAGCAGGTCCGGCGCGGCGTCGCCGAGGTGGGTGCGCAGGGCGTCCAGCGACGCCGCCGGATACTGCGGGTCGATCCCCGCGAACCGCACCTTCCGGGCGGCGGTGCGGTTGTGGTCGCGCAGCCACTCGACGGTCGCAAGCATCTCCGCCGTGTGCAGCGTCCAGAAGCCCAGCCCGGCGAGCGCCTCGACGGGATCACCGGAGCCGCCCTGCACGTAGTCGTCCACGGCGCGGGACGCCGAGGCGCTGGCCTCCACCGCGAGCGTCGTGAAGCCCAGATCCTCCACCAGGAACTCCAGCAACCGGTGCCTGATCAGGAAGAACTCGCGGCTGCCATGCGTGGCCTCGCCGAGCCCCACCACCCGCACGCCGTCCAGCGCGGCGCGAAGCGGTGCCAGGTCGGCGGTTCCGGCTCCCGGTGTCAGGCCGTTCAGCGGTATGGCGCGCGCCTTGAGCCACTGCGTCACCTGGTCCTCGGTCGTCGTGCCGGACACGGCGCTCCTCACGTCATCGGCGGTGCCGGCTGATCCTGTCGTCGAGCCGGGAAGGACGCCACATCAACAGCACCACCGCCACGAAGGCGAGGGCGACCACCACGATGAAGAGGATCCACAGCACGGAGGCCTTCCCTTCCGGCTCTGCCGTGGACGTCGGTTCCACCACTGTCTTTTCCACCAGCGGGGCGATCCGGTCGACGAGGGCCTGGGCGGCCAGGACCGGGTCGCCCTGCGGCGCGAGTCCGAAGTCCGGCGCTCCGATGACCTGGAGCAGGTCCTGCCGCATCGGTTCGTCCGCCTCGCGGTTGACGAGCACGACCAGCCTGCGCTGGGGGAGCGGCAGGTCCCGCGGGGCGACGCGCTGGTAGCCCTCGACCGCGCTCACGTTCTCGGGCACGATCGCGGCGTCGGCGGATCGCTCGGCCAGCCGGCGTGCGATGTTCTGGGCCGGCGCGGTGGCCAGCTGGAGGCCGTGATCGGTCAGCGCGCGCAGCTGCTCCTCGCCGATCGTGTCGCGAATGAGGACGTCGTCGCCCTCGCCGGGCTGGTCGAGAAACCGCTGCGGCTTGACGCCCTCCCTGACGAGCAGGACGTCGCTGCTCGTCACCGGAAGGTCCGCCAGCTCACTGAGGCCCCGTTGCCGCAGATCCTCCCGTACGTCCTTGCCGGAGTGCCGGCCGCCGCTGACCGACTCCAGGACGTCGAGGTCGTACGCGATGGTCACGGCCGGCTTGCCCACCGGCGGCGTGACGGTGGCGGGGTCGATCGTCTCTACGGCCGGGGCGTAGCCGTCGCGGCGGAGCCTCTCGGCGAAGGCCTCGGCGGCGTACCGCTGGTCCGCGGGCGCCTGGACGGCCACCGCCAGCGGTGGAGGGGAGAGGCTCTCCTGTGGGGTCTCCCCGGCGTCGCCCAGGGTCAGGAAGACGGCCACGACCGCCACCGCGGCGAGCGCGGTCGTGCCGGTCAGGATCAACGCCAGGCGGACGCGCCGGCCAGGAGGCCACCAGGTCCGCCGGTGCTCGGCCGGGGGCGTGCCCAGGAGAGAGGCGAGCCTGTGCCGGACGGCGTCCGGCGTGTCCGGCGAGCAGATGAGGGCGTCGGCGACGTTCTGGCTGGACTGCCTGTACTGGCTGGACTGGCTCCGCATCTCCTCGGCCGGGAAGGCCGCGTCCACGAGCCGCGCGTAGAGGCGGGTCGCGTCGCTCCGGGGACCGATCACACTCCGGAAGCAGTTGCGCTTGAGCAGCACCCTCTGGAGGTGCTGCCGGGCGGTGGGGGTAGTGCCCGAGCGAGCCAGGTCCTCGACCGCGGCGCCGACGTCCGCGGCGTACGGGAGCGCGTCGGCCAGCGCCTCGATGAAGGGGCTTCCCGCGCCGTTCCGGTACGCCACCGTGGGCTCCGCGGAGCCCACGGGCAGGGCGGGAGGAGGGCCGGGCGGGGAGCGGTCCGGCTCGGGTTCGGGCTCCGGCGCCGCGGAGCCGGAGAGCTCGACCAGCTGGAGCACCTTGGGCCGGTCCTTCTCGATCGACAGCGGCTCGGTCTGCCGGGCGAGCCTGGCGATCATCTCCGCCGCCGGGACGTCGGACCGCGTGTAGAACTGGTGGCAGAGCTTGGACGGTGTCTGTCTGAGGACGCTGTCGGCCGCGCGTCCCCAGACCACCGTCTGCGCCCCTTCTGGCGCATACCGCGCGAACGACAGCTTGATGCTGTGCTCGCTCGTGCTGCTGGTCCAGGTGGCGGCGGTGAACCTGGTCCGCGTTCCGTACGGCAGCAGCGCCGCGACGGTGTCCGCGAAGCGCAGCCGATCGATCATGGGGACGGTGTCGGCGCCGACCACGCACACGGGCCGGCCGTTCAGCAGCAGCGCCGCGGCGGAGAACGTGTCCGGTCCGGGAGCCATGGCCTCCGGGTCGTACGGCGGCACGGTCACGGTCAGCGGAGGCCGCGGCTCCAGCGGCAGCGCGGCGAAGGCGGTGTAGAGCGCCGTGTACGACACCGGCCGGTCGACGAGCTGCTCGTACGGCACGTAGAACCACCGGGTGTAGGCGATCTTGCGGTCGGCGAAGTCGCGGTGGCCCGACCACTGCCGGATCGCCAAGACCAGGTAGTGGGAGATCTGGCCGTTCTCGCCGACCCTCGCGGTCCCGATCGTCACCTGGGGCAGGTCGCCGGCGGTGCTCGCCGTGTAGCGGTGCCTGAGCTTGTCGAACACCTCGCGGCCGAGCCGCCCGTCGCTCCACTCCAGCAGGCCGTATTCGTCGTAGCTGCCGGGCCGCTTGCCTTCCAGCGCCCACTCGAAACCGATCACCGCGGACCGCCGGCGGCGAGGCGCCGGCCGAGCCACAGCATGGGCTCGACGACGTTGATGGGATGGACCTGTCCCCGGATCCGCAGGTCCCTGCCCGCCTCGGGCAGCAGGTTCTGGTAGTCGTTCCAGTCGAACGTCTTGGTGTGCGGCCGCAGGTAGAAGCCGATCGACGAGGTGACGAAGAACTCGACGCGGGTGCGGTGGAAGAACTGGTCCAGGGCGTTGACGACCATGTCCGCGTTGCCGCTCGCGGACACCTCGCACAGCGCCCGGAACAGGTCACGGGCGTCCTCGCTGGTCACCCGGGGGAATCCGTACTCGTCGTCGGGCGCGGAGTCGAGCAGGTGCAGCTTCTCCGCGGTCTCCAGCACCCTGGGGTCGTCGAACTTGGTGATGCAGACCGCGACGTGATGGGGGAGCATGCCGTCCCGCAGTTCCCCGCTCTCGAGCATCTTCTCGGCCAGGCGGGTGAGCGGCGGGTGCAGGTGGTCGAAGGCGTCGCCGAGCTCGAACTCCCGGATGGGGTCGAAGAGGAAGACCAGGCCCCGGCTCTTCACCAGGTTGTCCATCAGGCGCCGGCGCAGGTCGTCGGCGACGCCGGAGCCGTTCCCCAGGTGGAGGGGGCCCGCGCTGAACAGACCGCCCGGCGCGTCGACCATGCTGATGCCGATCTTCAGCGGTGGGGTGGGCCGGGCCTTGCGGAGCCACCGGCGCTCCTGCCGCTCGGCCGGCCCGAGCAGCGTCCAGCGGTAGTGCTCCAGGCTCTGGCTCGCCTCCGGGAAGATCTTCCCGCTCGACAGCGCGTTCGTTCTCTCGATGAGGTAGTCGGACGAGGCGGCGTCGGAGCCGACGATCTTCCATTCGTCCTTCCGCCGCATCAGCGCGATGTTCAGGGCGGCCAGAAGCGTGGTCTTGCCGCTGCCGGGGGCGCCCCACATGGCGATGTCGTGGGCCGGTGGTCCCTGCGCCGGGTCGGACTGCATGTCTGGTCTCACTCCGTCTCGTCGAGGAGGGGGAACGGGATGGGGAGGGCGGCGGGCGCGGCCAGCCCCAGGTCGGCGGCCAGCCCCCGGACGTCGAGGGCGTCGAGATGCGCGAGCGCGTTCGCGCCGAGCCGGCGCCAGGCCGGGTGCGCGAAGGTGTCCTCGCGGTCGCAGATCGCGGCGAGCGCGGTGTCCGGCCGGCTCTGGACGCGGCCCACGAGTAACCGCCAGTCGTGTGGGTGCGGGCAGGGCAGGATCAGCGACCGGTTCGTCCGCGCCGGGTGCGGCGGGCGGTCGCCGACCGTGAGCAGGACCGTGCGCACCCGCTCCGCCGTCGTGAGCCGCCGGGCCACCGCCTCCAGCATGTCCTCCACCTGGGCGGCGTGCGGATAGTAGGGGTAGCCCTCGGTGATCGCGCCGCGCTCCTCCAGCCACTCCAGGGCGGCCAGCGCGCGCTCGGGCGTGACCTGCCACGCGGCGACCTCCACCGGATGCTCTCTGGCCGCCCGGGCGTCGTAGGAGTGCGCGCCGTACGCCACGAGGGAGACCCGCAGGAGGTCCGCGAGCTCGGCGGACAGATGACTGACCATCTGGCGCACCCGGCTCAGGCGCTCCTCCACCTTCGCGTCCGGCCCGCTCACCTCCACCGCGCAGATCAGGTGTGCCGGCCCGGCCCTGGGCGGCAGTTGCGACGGCGCCGCCGCCACGAGGTCGTTCCAGCCGCGCGGATCTCGCGTCAGCTCGGGCACGCCGGTGAAGCGCACCTTCCCCGGCCGCACCAGCTCGGCCGTCAGCAGATAACGGCCGGGGGTGAGCCTGGCGCTGTGCACCGACAGCAGCCGGGGCTCCCGGCCCTGCCAGGTGACCACGGCGAACGCCGTGCCGTACTCGTCGCCGGGCTCGCAGCGGACGACCACCTCGGCCCTGGTCCCGGGCAGGGTGCCGATGGGGAACAGCTGCTTGCTCCCCAGCCGCAGCCGCCCGCTCGCGTGGTCGGCGCGCAGCACGACCAGGTCGTACGACCGGGAGAGCGGGTCGGAGGCCAGGACGTCCTCGACGATCGCGACGACCGTCCCGTCGCAGGGGAGGACGGGGACGGGCCGCGCCTCGCTCAGCCAGGCGAGCGCCCGGTTGGCCTCGGCGCCCTCGGGAAACGAGCAGACGAGGACGACCTCGTCGGCGAGGAGCGAGTCGGCGGCCCGGAGCACGGCCTGCCGGGAGGACTCGTGCTCCCACCCCTGTTCGGAGGTCAGGTCCTCCCATGACGACGACCAGTAATGGCAGCGAGGCCTGCCGTTGTCGTCCCGGTGGATTCGGAAGACGGTCATGCCGTCGGCGGCGACCTCCACGATCGTGAGGCGGCCGGTGGCGGTGAGCCCCGCAACGGCTCGGGCGACGGCCTTGCGAAGCAGAGCCTTGTCGGGCTCTGACACAGATCCTCCGTTTATTGTCCTATTCGTCGCCCCTGTCCCCCTATATCCGAACTAGTGGGTAACAACGAAAAGACGACTTGTCATAACGGTAGGGTTCTTGTCGTGTCGTTGCGTCGGATCATTCTCGGTTTCCCGCAATCTTATGGCGGTGATCTACGATAGCCCGAGTCTCGATCGTTATGCCACGTTCCAATATGTGCGCGTAGGCGAGGAGAAACATGAGACGGTTTCTGATTGCGCTGTCCGGAGCGCGGCCTGAAGTGCTCGAACGGTGCCCGAGCGAGTACGGGAAGTTCGAGGGAATCGGCGGCGCCGTGCTCACGACGGCCGTCCTCGCGGTCGTCTCGATGACGTTCGCCCTCAACAGCGCTCTGGGCGTGAACGTCGTCCTGGCCGTTCTCGCCGCGCTGGTATGGGGCCTGATGATCCTGAGCCTCGACCGCTGGCTGGTCAGCACGATGAAGGCGGACGCCCCGCGCCGCTGGCCGCTGGCCGTTCCGCGCTTTCTCATGGCGCTTCTGCTCGGGTTCGTCATCTCCACGCCATTGGTGCTCCAGATCTTCCGGTCCGAAATCGATGCCCAGATTGTCCAGATCAAGCAGCAGCGTGCGGACGCATTCGCCGCACGGCAGCAACAGGGCAACGTCGGAAAGGACGTCGGCCAGCTCCGCAAGGAGGTGGCGGACCTGGAAAAAGTCATCTCCTCCGGAGGTGACGTGCCCATCGACACCGAGCAGGACCCGAACATCAAGGCGCTGACCGCCGAGCGCGCCAGGCAGCAGAAGCTGGCCGACAAGCACTACGGCGAGTGGCAGTGCCAGCTGTACGGAGGACCGTCGTGCCCGAAGAAGGGAGACGGCCCTCTCGCCCAGGACAGCCGGCGCGCGTACGAGAAGGACAAGCGGCGCATCGATCTGGTCAACCGGCAGATCGAGGACCGGAAGCGGGAGCTGAACGCCGGCAGCGAGGAGGCCAAGCAGGCCCGCCTCGCGAGCGCGCGGGACGCCCTGCCCAAGGCGAAGGCGCAGCTCGACGCCGGGATCAAGCGGCAGACGGACCTCCAGACGACCTTCGACGCGGAGAACATGGCGACCAACGGCCTGCTCATCCGAATCCAGGCGCTGAACGAGGTGACCGGCAAGGACAGCAGCCTCGGCGTCACCCGCCTGCTGCTGTTCCTGTTGTTCCTCCTCATCGAGTGCCTGCCGGTTACGATCAAGCTGATGCAGCGGCCGGGCAACTACGAGAAGGTCCTCGCGCTGGCCGAGAAGCACGAGTTCCGGGACGCGCGCGGCTCCTTCGCCGCGCAGGGCGCCTTCACCTCGCCGGGCGTGGGCGGCCCCGGGACGCCCGCGTCGCCTGCGGGCCGTTCGCAGGACGTCTGGCGCATCTGGTCCCGTACGGGCGAGACCGGCCCGCAACCGGTCGTCACCCTCCCCGAGGACGGCGCGGCGTACCGCGGCCCCACCGGCACTCGCGCGGAGACCGTCGGCGAGACCGACGCGTACGACTCGATGGAGGACCAGGAACTGCGGCGGATGCCGGACGCCAGGACCACGCGGGTGCCGCGGGCCGGGGCCGACCGCCCCGGCGGTGTCGAGCTGCTGCCCGATGACGACTGACGCTCCGGCGGGAGGCCCGGGACGACTGATCAAAAACCGCTACGAGCTGAGGACCCAGCTCGGCCGCGGCGGCATGGGCACGGTCTGGCTCGCGATGGACCGGATGCTCGGCCGGCTCGTCGCGCTCAAGGAAGTCGTGCTGACGCCGTACGGCGAGGGGATCGAGATCCAGCGCGCCAGGGCCCTGCGCGAGGCCCGGTCGCTGGCCCGGATCAGACACCCCGCGATCGCCGAGATCTACGACGTCTTCGAGGAGAGCGGCTCGCCGTGGATCGTCATGGTCCACGTCGAGGGCGGCTCCCTGGACGACCTGATCCGGCGGCGGACGCTGTCCGAGCGCGAGATCGCCGTCCTGGGACGCGAGGTGCTGGCCGGGCTGACGGCCGCACACGCCGCGCACGTGGTGCACCGTGACGTCAAGCCGGCCAACATCGTGGTGGGCAACGACGGAAAGGTGGTGCTCGTCGACTTCGGCATCGCGCAGATCGTCGGCGAGAGCGGGCTCACCTCGCGCAGCATCATGCTCGGCACCACCGAGTTCATGGCGCCGGAGCGGATCGACGGGCGGGCGGTGGGGCCCGCCGCCGACCTGTGGTCGCTCGGCGTCACGTTCTTCTGCGCGCTGGAGGGCTACTCGCCCTTCCGGCGGGACAACGCCTACGCGACCGTGCACGCCGTCTGCACCGACGACCTTCCGCCGCCCCGCCGCGGCGGGCCGCTGTACGACGTGATCGCCGCGTTGCTCAGGAAGGACCCCGCTCTCCGCATGGGAGCGGCCGAAGTCGACCGCAGGCTGGCGGCGATCACCGCCCCGCCGCGGCGTGAGCCGCCGGCCGAGAGGCCGCGAGCACGACCACCCCAGCCGCCGGTGAGGCAGGCCTCCGCTGTCCGCGACGCCTCCTCTCTGCGCAGTGCCGCCGCGGCGCTCGCCGCGATGGCGCCGGCCGCCGCCGGGCAGGCGCTGGACGCCATGACCGAGGATCCGTCCCGGGCGGCCGGCGTGCTGGCCCTGCTGCCGTCCGGTCAGGCCGGCCGGATGGTCGGTCACATGACCGCGGAGGGAGCGGCCGCGCTGCTGCGGCAGCTGCCCGCGAGCCGGGGCGCGAGCATCCTCGCGGACGTCCCCGATCGGGTCGCCGCCGACATCTTCAACGCGCTCGGCGTCACCCCCGCCGCGGTCCGGCTGGTCGAGGCGATGACGACCCGGCGGGCCAGGCAGGTGCTGGAGTACGTGCCGCCGCCGGTCACCGCGGCCCTGCTCCGGGCGACCACGGACGGCCGCGCGGCTCGTCTCCTGGCCGGGCTCAGCCCCGCCGTACGCGCCCAGATCGCCGTCGCCGACTGAGCCGCGCCTACTGAACCGCGCCGACCGAACCCCCGGGGACGAGAGCCCGGCGGACACGCGGGTCCGCCGGGCCTCTCGGAAAGCCCCGGAATCCTACTGAACGGTGATCTTGTCGACCTCGACCGTGATGCCCTTCACCTGGGGAGTGGAGGTGCCGGTCGTGACGGTGCCGGTGCCCGAGGACACGCCCTTGACCGTGAAGGAGTAGGTGAGCGTGCCGCCGGGGGCGCCCGGCGTGCTGGTGATCCGGTAGTCCTGCGTCGGCGGGCCGCTGATCTGGCCGCCCGCGGTGCCGTCGGCGTTCTCGGCGCCGACGGTCAGGCCGTAGGCCGCCCCCGGGTCACCGGGCAGATTGCCCGGGTCGTAGGCGTACGAGACGTCTTCGGAGCCGTTGAGCCCGATCCACTGCTGGAAGACCTTCAGGCTGTTCGTTCCGTACAGGTAGACCTGCCACTCGACCACGAGCCACCTGTTCACCCCGTCGGTCAGGTTGGCGACGTAGACGCCGGGGGCGCCCTCGCCGTTCAGGTCGGTCCAGTACGACGCGAGCACGCCGTTGGGCGGCGCGGTGTCGGGGAGCGTCTGCGGCACGAACTGGATGTCCGCCGAGCCGTTCGTGCCGCCCGCGACCGTGTAGCCGTCCGAGACGACGCCGATCCTGGTGTACGTGCGGCCGGCGTAGGTGAACGCCGGGACGGTGAAGTTCAGCGCCTCCTCGTCGCCGATCGGGGTGGCGGCGATGCCGAAGGCCGCGAGCGGCAGGTAGCCCGCCGGGGTCGCGCCGGGGGCGATGGACGGCTTGTCCGGCTGCTTGCCCGGCAGCGTGCGCTTGGCCGTCACGATCTGGCTGCCGATCTTGGTCGCGCCGGTGACGCCGGTGAGCCGCAGCCTGAGGTCGAGCGTGCTGAGGGCGGTGACCTCGGCGTCCTCCAGGGTGTTGTTCTGGACGGTCACCGTGCAGGTGGACGTGCCCGTGTTCCTGGGGATGGTGCTGGGCGCGCAGGTCTGGTCGATCGGCACGGCGCCCTCCTGCCGGTAGAAGGCCACCGGCAGGTGCTGCTCCCGGTTGCCGCCGACCTGCTTGAGGTTCACCTGGCCGAAGTACTGCCCGTCGGGCAGGTCCGGCGCGGTGATCACGATGCTGATCTTCTGGCTCTTGCCCGGCTTGACCGTGAACAGCGGAGGCAGCACGGTGATGTTCGCCCCGCTGACGGTCGTGCCCGTCGCGGTGTAGACCAGCGTCTTGCCGGTCGTGTTGACGAGCGTGCGCTTGGCGCTGATCACGCCCGGCATGACGGGCGCGTTGACCGACGGGAGGTTGAGGTCGATCCGGTTCATCGGGTCGGCGGCCGAGGCGGCGTATTTCGCTGCGGTCTCGTCGAGGGTCAGGCCCGGGTCGCCCGCCTTGGTCAGGTCGATGCGGCCGCCGCCGTAGTCGAACGGATCGGCCGGGGTGGTCCGGTCCTGCTTGGTGACCTTGGTCGTGGCGGTGGTCTCCAGGGCCGACTTGACCTGGCCCGGCGTCCAGTCGGGGTGCAGCGCGAATACGAGCGCGCCCGCGCCCGCCACGTGCGGCGACGACATCGAGGTGCCGGCGATCACCTGGTAGAGATTGCCCGGAGGACCTTCCAGCGGCGACTCGGGGGTCGGGGTGTTGCCCGCCAGGATGTGCAGGCCGGGCGCGGTGACGTCCGGCTTGAGGAAGTCGCCGCCCGGTCCGCGCGAGGAGAACGTCGTCATCGCGTCGCCCTGCCAGGTGGTCTTCTCGCCCTGGGTGAAGCTCGCCGTGGCGCCCGGGTGCGCGCTCAGCCAGGCGAGCAGCGCGTCGGTCTCCGGCTTGTCGATGTGGACCGTCGGCAGCCAGTGGTTGTCGGTCATGACGTCGAGCGGCGTCGAGTTGTAGAGGATCATCCCCGCGGCGCCGCCCTGCTTGACCGCGAATCCCTTGAGCACCCGGTTGGGGCCCCGCTCACAGGCGACGATCTTCCCGGCGAACAGCCCCGGGGGCGCCGGGTTGACGCACAGCGGGTCGCTGTACGGCGGGGCCGACGCCAGCACCACGGGCAACGGCGACGCGACGCCCTGGGTGATCGACGCGCCCTTGATCGACGGCCCGCCGGTCAGCGTGATCGTCGACTGGTAGGTGCGGCTCTGCGTCGAGGCCGCCACCGTGGTCACCCACGGCCCGCGATGGTCGGTCGTCCCGGCGTCCGGTCCCGAGTTGCCCGCCGAGGCCGACACGAACACGCCCGCCGCGTACGCGTCGAGGAACGCGAGCTCGACCGGGTCGCTGTAGGGGTCGGCGCCGCCGCCCACCGAGAAGTTGATCACTCGCACGCCGTCGGCGATGGCCTGCGCGACCGCGGCCGCCGAGTCGGACTGGTAGCAGCCCTCCGCGCCGCAGACCTTGTAGACCGCGACGTGGGCGGCGGGCGCGATGCCGTGGATCGCCCCGCGGTCGATACCGAGCGGGTTGGCGTGGTCGACCGGCCCGCCCGCCGACGTCGTGGCGGTGTGCGTGCCGTGGCCGTTGGAGTCACGGGCGCTGTCGGCGTACACCTCCCCGCCCACCACCGCGTTGTAGGTCTCCAGGAACGGCTGACCGGAGATCAGCTTGTTGTTGCACTGGAAGGGGTCGGCCGCCGGCGTCAGCGGATTGTCGCCGAAGTCGCACGTCCGCGGGGTTCCGTCCGCCTTCGGCGGGGGAGCGGGGAGCGTTCCCGGGTCGGCGAACGACGGGTGTTCCGGCCACGCGCCGGTGTCCAGGATGCCGACGATGACGCCCTTGCCCGACGACTTCGCGCCGCCGAGCTGCTTGTAGACGGTGGTCGCGCCGATGAACTCCGGGCTGGAGTCGGTGAGGGGCTGCTCCCGCCTGTCCTCCTGCACGGCCGCCACACCGGGCAGCCTCAGCAGGTCGGCGGCCTTGTCGGCGGGCAGCGTCAGGGCGATGCCGCCGTAGACCGTGCGCAGCTTCCGCCCCACCGTGACGCCGGGGATCTTCTTGCCCAGCTCGCCGAGGAAGGTGTTCTCGATGCCCTCGATGTGCTTCTGGTACTTCGCCGCGTCGCCGCTCTTCAGGTTGAGCGACTTCCCGGTGACCGACGGGCTGGTGCCGGGGAGCCCCGGCAGGCCGCCCTTGTAGGCCGCGACCGCGTCGTAGTCGAGCTTCACGACGACGCTCGTCCGCTGCGGCGACTTCGAGGCGAGCAGCGCCGCGTCGCTCTTGGCGAGCCGGCCGCTGGCCGACTTGGCGCCCTGGACGCGCTCGGCGCCTGTCACGGCCGTGGCGCTCCACGACCGCGAGGGGGTGGGGGTGGGGTCCGCGGCGGCGGTGGCCGCCGGGATCATCGCCGTCACGAGGCCGAGACCGGCGACGATCGCCGTGGTCCGTACGTAGGCAGGTGGGGGCTTCTTCGACACGACACCTCCATGAAGACCGGTGATGTCTCGCCGTCCGGGCGTGGAGGAGCCGTGTCGCCCACGGGCATGGGAGGGCACGGCCCTCCCCGTTGGGCGACGAGCGAACGGCCACCCCAGACGGGTGGCCGAAGCTGACTCGGAGTTTAACTAGCCATCGTTTTTCCGGCTAGATCGTTCCATGGCGTGATTTTTCGCCTATGCGGCATTCGATCAGGAGAGGAAGCGGTCGACCTCGTCACCGAAGCCGACGATGTACGACGACCCCGGTGGTACGGAGCCGGGGCCGTCAGGGGTGATCGGCATCTCAAGGTCGAACCTCGGAGAGCCGCACGACTTCCCGGTAGACGGCGACGCCGACGACAAGGGAGGCGAGCGTAGGCCAGAACTGCCCCTTGAGAATGAATGGCCAGCCCAGTTGCCATGAGGTCAGGAATCGCCAGAACCACGCGGCCGCACTCGTGCCGTAGACGATACCGATCGACCTGTTGTGCCAGATTCTCAGCACCCCGAAAGCGTGAAGTGAGGCCTGCGGTCGGGTTGAGAAGGGGCCGAAGCCGCGCCGGTCCCCGTCGGCGTCGCCCTCTCCCAACAGAGGTTCCAGATCGATGAGACGCTTGCCGAGGACGTCGTGTATTTGCGTGTTCCGGATCTCGTACACTGCGAGACCGATGACGAAGATGAACGCCGCCGCACATGCACCCGCTGGCAGATTCTGACTCACCCCGACGACACTGGCCACAGGCAAGAGGGCCAGCAACTTGAACCTGATGTCAACAAGCTGGCGCCAGGCATCGAAGGTCGTCTTGTAATCGAGTTCCAGCAACTCGTTCCTGGTCTTGTCGGCCATTCGGGCTCGCAATCTCCTGGTGGTCGGCCTTCCCGGCGCTCATCAGCCTCCGATCTGGAGGGGGCTGGACGCGCCCCACCGGCGAACGAGCGCGTTGACGGCCGTGACAGCGCCGCTCGCGTTCCCTCCGAACACGGTCTCGTAGGAGAGGAGCACACCCGCGCATCCCTTGTCGAGCCAGTGGGCCAGATCGCAGATCTCCGCTCGGGTAGGAAGAGAGAACCGTTCCAGTCCTTCCACCACCTGAGTGGCCAGAATCCAGGGGGTACCGGCATCCTCGGCTGCCGCCGCGATCTGCTTCACCGCCCCAGGAAGTTCCACCCAGGGGATGCTCAAGGCAAGGTCGCCTCGTGCGGCCATCACCATGTCCGCTGCTCGGCAGATCTCACGGATGTTGGTTATCCCGAGGGCGGTCTCGATTTTGGCAATGACGGTGATGTCCCGGCCGCCTAAAAGTTCGCGCGCCTTGACGATGTCCTCGGCGGTCGAGACAAAGGAGAGAGCGACCGCGTCAAACTCTTCATGGCGTGCGACGAACCGCAGGTCAGACTCGTCTTTAGCAGTGAGAGCCCTCGGCCGGAACGCCGTTGAGCGAACGGTCATGCCCCGCGTTTGGTCGATGACGCCCTTCGTCACGACCTCGACCGTCTGCCCCGAGTCGTCCAGCACCCGCAACTCGGCCGCACCGTCGCCGACCGTGATGACGTCCCCGGGCGTCAGATGCTCGAAAAAAGAGCGGTCCGGTATCGGTAGCGCCTGCTCACGCGCGGGGTCCGACTTCGTCGCGTTCACAAGTCGCAGAACGGTCCCCGGCGCAAACTGTACGGACGGCCGCCCGGCAAACTCGCCGAGGCGGAACTTCTCCCCAGCCAGGTCCGCGATGATGAAGCAGGGTCGCTGTGCTTGAGCGGCCTCCTTGCGTAACTGGTGTGCTCGCTCCAGCTGCAGTTCCGGAGTTCCGTACGAAAAAGTGAGCCGCACCCCGGTGGCTCCCCTCGTGAGAAGTTCGGCCTCCTTTTTTAGAGACGAAGGGCCGAGAGTGATCCACAGGTGCGTCACGTTTGATCCGTTTCGGTTAATGGATGTTCGAGAAGCCAATGCGCATAGGATTCAATCCCATGGGTGAAGTATGACGTCGGTGTGAAGCGTTCGGACGCGAAGTTGGACAGGAGTGCCGTACCGCCATCGGTGTCCAGTAACACGCGACCCGGACCGGGCACCACCTGACCGATCCGCATGTAGGGAATGCATTGCGCAGTCGCGACATCGTAGAAGGCGGTCAGTCGCTTCTCCGGCACGGTCAGAACCAACTCCCAGTTGCCCCATGAGAGCAACAGCTTGGCTGGCTCGATGGAGAGAGAACGAGCGACCGCAGCTACCGCTTCACAGGGACGTAGCAGGTCGGCGTCGATGATGAAGTCAGCGTCGTTACGAATAGCCAGTTCTCGGAGGCACCCGCTCACCCCGTCAGAGGCGTCCATGCAGGCGCTTACCACACCGGCACCCCCGAGAACGATGCCCTCTCTGATCCGAGGTACAGGACGGTAAAGAGAGCGGCCGAGGCGCTCTGCCGCCGCATCGCCGATCACGACGCGCTGGGGATACATGAGCCGAAGCAGCCCGGCCCAGAAGAGACCCATCTCGCCGACGACGAATATTTGATCACCGGGGCGGGCTCCCACTCGCCTGAGAATCTGATCTTTCCGTACCACGCCGATAGCAGTGCCGGTCGCCGTGAACGAGTCACCGTCTTTGATGTTCCCGCCGACGATCGGACAACCCCATTCGTCGGCCGCGGCCGACAGGCCATCCAAGAAACGCTGGTAATCCGTTACGAGCATTTCGTTGGGCATGACGGTGGAAACGACGATGCCGGACGGACGGGCACCCATGGCGGCGAGGTCGCTCAGGTTGATGAGCATCGTCATCCAGCCGAAGTGCCAGTAGTCACGATCCGCGATGTCGAATACCAGGGGCGTCGGGCAGGGATCGGTGGTCATGACCAATGTGTGCCCGTCGGGCGGAGCGCCGATCTCGGCACAGTCGTCACCTATGCCCGTCGAATCCGAACGAAATGTGCTGAAACGTGGAATGATCAGCTCTTCCAGGATGTTGCGTTCGCCTAACTGGCCCAATTGGGCTGTATCGACATTGGTAATCACGCCGTAATCACCCTTCGCTCCTCTCGCTCACGTCGAATGAGCGATATGGGGTATTTTTGGTAGCGCCACGGTGAGGCGTCATCGCGAGATCCGTAAGTATCTCGTCTGCGGCAGGTAGCAAACGATTGAGAGTTGCCATATAGCGGTGCCGGCTGGCCGCCCTCATGTAGAGGGTCTGCCATCTCCAGGCATTGCTCTGCGATGCCCAACTATACGCTCGCCGCATCACCTGGTTCGGTTGTTTCTCCACTCCCGCGGAGCAGCACAGTCGCTCGCCCGCCTCCTGGAGGAACAGATACGACTTGCCGGACCTGTGTAACAGCCTCAGATCGGCCAGGGAGGCCGGCCCAAACATGACCCCTTCCTGTCGAAGTTCCCCGAATATTCGCGTGTTGGCTGGTAGGCAGTGCATGTGCGCGTGATCGATGCAGGAGCCAGCCTCTCCCGGGGTCGCCGGCCCGTGTTCGAAGAACAGGGCCTCCCTGCCGTAGACCGATCGGAATAGATGACTGACGTGCTTGAGGTGATCCTCCAGCCGTGCGAGGACATCCCCCGGAAAGGCGCCCATCGCGAGCTCGTGACGAACGCTCACAACCAGTAAATGGCCTTCGTCTAGTGGGGCGAGGTCGGGAATGACGAAGAAGTCCTCATCTCCCCAGAGCACGCCTGTGGCACCGGGAAGGTTCTCAAGCCTGTTGAGCAGGAAGCGCAGCTCTGGACAGAACGCACAGTCGTCGCTGCCGGGTGAGCCGCCCGACTGCTTGATAGCGAGGATCGTGTTCGAGGTGCCCGTGCCCGTCGCGCTGCCTGTCCTTGAGGCAGTGACGACGCGAAAGTCAAGTTCTCGAACACGCCGAAGAGTCTCTCCGGGGAGATCTTGCCCAATGTCGGTGGTGAGGCTCATAACGCCTCCCGGTGTCAGGATCCGGGCATATCGATGGAGGTCGTTCCATTCGTGATCAGCATTGCCCAGCCGCATCCAGAGGCCATCAAACAGGCCATCGGGGTACGGAATGGGTTGTTCTGTGGGTAGTTTTCGTTCTACCGCTGGTCGTCGGTCCGGCCCTCCCGGCACTGCAGAGGAAGTCGCGGAGGCGATGTCGACCACGGATATCCGGCGCTGGATCAGTTCGTCAAGGTCCGCCGATCGCGTGGTCAGGGCCAGTGCTTCGCGGTTGCCGCCCACGAGGCGCGCAAAGGCCGAGGCTGTAGTGCCGGTCATACCTGCATCGCTTCGGGGAGGCATCGGATGCACGTAACCCCCTTTCTGGATGTTACTCCAGTGACCAATGTCCACTTCGGTTAGATATAGCCCTAGAAGTGGTGAATACTCATCTTGATGCCTGGGGGCAACCCTCGCAAGCGCGGTAATAGGGCCCGCGTCCGCGGGTTTGGTTTCAACCCGATCACGTAGTTCGGACGGCTGCTGCCGTAGCGGATTCTCCACATTATGCTGACGCTGATGTACGACACCCGAGGCGACCTGTTCAGTCGATGCCATCGTCCGTGGTGGCAGCCATGATGTCGGCGCCGAACCAGCGGCCGCTTTGGGATGCGTGGCATGAGCAGGTACACGGCCCCGATGCCGAGCCGGTACACCGGGAGTTCGTCGACGCCTTCCTCGCTGAGCTTCCGCATGATGCGG
Organism: Microbispora rosea; assembly: GCF_044460045.1. Taxonomy (NCBI): domain Bacteria; kingdom Bacillati; phylum Actinomycetota; class Actinomycetes; order Streptosporangiales; family Streptosporangiaceae; genus Microbispora; species Microbispora rosea. Next base: position 1,418,609 of record NZ_JBITJO010000001.1, read on the forward strand.
GCCCATTGCTGGAGCTGGGGTGCGGCCAGGGTCATGATGCTCTCTACGTGGCCAGCCATGGGTACTTCGTCCATGCGCTCGATTTCTCATCGGTGGCGATCGAGCAGGCGACCCGCAATCTGCGTGCACATCCAGGTAGTGATGTGGACTTTCGGCAACACGACATCGCGGAAGCGCTTCCCTTCGGCGATGGTGCCTTCGACGGGATCTTCTCCTACCTGTCGCTGCACTACTTCGATGACAGCACTACTCGGTCGGTTTTCCGTGAGATCTATCGGGTTGCCCGTTCTGGTGGGGTGCTGGCGTTCTGCGTGAAATCCGTTCACGACCCACTCTTCGGCCAGGGCACCTTGTTGGGGCCCGACATGTACTCCTTGAACGGCCATGTTCGGCACTTTTTCGATCCTCGGTACGCGATCGGCCTGCTGGATGGCTGGGAACTGGTTCACATCGAGGAGAGGCACGGCCGGTACCTTGACGCCGCCACACGTAGCGTGCTCCTTCAGGTCATTGCGAGAAAGCCGGCAAGCGAGGGCGTGATCGGGGCGCGTTGACGGAGGGAGGTCAGCTTGATCATCGACATGTCCGCAGTCGACCAGCAGCTCAAGGCGTCGTTGAGCCTCCTCCGGCGGACCTATTCGGACACTGATGTAGGTGGCGGCTGGTACCACCAACTCGACACGTTTCCCCCAGGCCCCACCGCCACCGGTGTCGCGCTCACTGCCTTTCATCAGTGTGGTGAAACGCCGGAGCACCTGACTGATGCGCTCGCATTTCTGAAAGCTCGTCAGATCAACTCCAGCGATCCACTCCTGGACGGCGGATGGGCGATGAACACCAGCCTCGGCCTCCCCGTCGTCGAGGCGACCGGTTGGGTGGCCCGTTATCTCGGACTTGCCCGGTGCGGGCTCCTTGACGAGGGGCCAAGCGTGTCGCGGGCGTACCAGTGGCTCGTCAACAATCAGAACGAGGATGGCGGTTGGGGCTCGCTGCGTGGTTGCCCCTCTCGGGTATGGCTCACGTGTCTCGCGCTACGGGCCATGGCACAGCTCCACCCCAGGAGCGGGGCAGTCAAGCGTGGTATCGAATGGCTCCTCGCTCGGCAGAACCGCACTTCGTGCGGGTGGGGTGAGACCGAAACCCGATCGGCGACCGTTACTCACACCGCACTTGCGCTAATGACTCTGGCGGAGACAGGGGTGGATCGTGCGGGGGAGAACATCCTCGGCGCCTACAAGTGGCTGGAGACGCATCTGGACCCGACGGCGATCGATGACCGGCACGCCCGGGTGGAGAGCTACAACGTCACCCACGTGACGAACGGTATGCAGGTGGTATGGCATACCGTTCTCCTGCACTACGGCATGCCGATCGCGCTCTCCGCATTGCTTCGTCATCCGGGCTCACCTCCAGCAAATCTGATCTGTGCGGGGTTCGATACAATCAGCCGCACTCAACTGGAGGGCGGGTACTGGCCCAACATCCAAGGTGGGGACAGCGTTTCAATCTGGGCTCTCTGGCCTTTCGTTCAAGCACTGACTGATATACGTGACGTCTCCCCGGTGCGGACAGCCGACCAGATCACGTGGACGCAGCAATTGGTGGTGGTCCAGCGGCAGGAGGTGCGTGGGCGTCCGCTCTCGGCTCTTCTCCGCGCTCAACGATGGCTTGCCATCGGCCGGTTCTTCGGTCGGTCCTGGGCGACGATCTTGCTGATTCTGTCCACTCTGACGGGACTCGTGCTGGTCGGCATCGGCCGTTTTGACTGGAAAGACTATGTGCTCGGCATGATCCTTCCGATCGGCCTCCTCGTCATCCAGGAGGCGAGACAACGACGTAAGACCTGACATATGCAGCTCATGGGCGCTATCACCTTCTCCTTGCAGGACGGGTAGCCATAGCATTCAAGTGAGCTCATCGCGCCGTACCGTAGTCCTGCGCCTGACGAGAAAGCCGAACCTCTGCCGATTGCCTGGCACGTTTTCGGACCGACACTCACTTCGATTAGGGATATAAGTACCTGGCGAGGGCCGAAACCCGATTATCAAACTGCTCGATCGTGAGCGACCAGGCGGGATTACGCGCCGGAGACCGGGACCGGGATAGTGCCGCCGTCGGCGAGGAGGGCATCACCCTTGAGGAGCCGGTCGAGGGGTTCGATCGCGTGTACGCCGCGCGCACGTACGGCGAGTTGGCTTCCCTCGTCGCAGACCTGCCCTCGCCCCCGGCCCCGGCGGGGGAGAGGCGACAGGAGTTTGCGGACGACCTGGCGCTGTTCACCCGGGGCATGCGCGCCGTCAAGAAGACCGGACGCTGGAGGGTGCCGCCGTGGTTCACGCTCGACTGCGCATGGCGGACGGCCGCGGTGGACTTCCGCCTCTCCTGTGCCCCGACCTGGACGGCGTCGTGCTGCGGTTGTCCGAGTACATCGGTGGCGACATCTGGGTGCGCTACCACCGAGTCCCCTGACGATCGAGAAATGCCGGATTCCCGATAGGGTGCCCGGATGCCGCGCCACCGACTTGCCGCCCTGGCCGCCGCCGTAGTGGTCGTGGCCGCCGGTCTGGCGGTCCGGGCGCTGCTGCCCGGCGCGGTCGCCAAGTATGCGGGCGACCTCCTCTACACCGTCCTCGTGTACGCGCTGGTCGTCGTGGCCGCGCCGCGCGCCCGGCCGTTCGTGGTGGCGGCCGTGGCGCTCGGGGTGAGTTGGCTGGTCGAGTTCGCCCAGCTCACCGGGGTGCCGGCCGAGCTGTCGGCGCACAGCACGCCGGCGCGGCTGGTCCTCGGCACGACGTTCAACGCCCCCGACCTGTTCTGGTACGCGGTGGGGGCGGCCGTCGGATACGCCGTCCATTCGATCCGCGTGAAATATCTGGGCCCGCCGGACAGTCGCGACGCCGGGTGACCCGCCGTCGTGAGCTGGATCTATACGGAAACGCATATCGGTCGGTTGTTCATATGAATATTGGACATGTTCCGAACACTTTGCTTTGCTCCTGCGTCTGACACTCCTGTGACGGACGAGAGCAAGGACATGCCATGACACGGACACCGCCGGTCGCGCTGAAGGCCGCCACGCTCACGGTCTCCCTCCTGGTCGGCGCCGTTCCGGCGGCGGCCCCTGCCGCCGCTGCGCCCCCTGCCGCCGCTGCGCTCCCTGCCGCTGCTGCGCTCCCTGCCGCCGCCGCGCCCCGGACGGACGTGGCCGCCGCGCTGCGCGCGCTGGAGGCGTCGTTCCAGGGCCGCATCGGCGCGTACGCGATCGACACGGCGACCGGGAAGACGATCGGCTACCGGGCGGGCGAGCGGTTCGCGCTGCTGTCCACCTTCAAGGCGGTGGCCGCGGGCGCGGTTCTGGCCCGGACGACCGACCGGGAGCTGACGCGGAAGGTCGTCCACTGGACGGCCGGCGAGGTGAAGTCGAACTCGCCGGAGACCGGCAAGCACGTGAAGGACGGCATGACCCTCGCCGAGCTGTGCCGGGCGGCGATCATCTACAGCGACAACACCGCGGGCAACATGCTGCTGAAGCGGATCGGCGGGCCGCGGGGCCTCACCCGCTACTTCCGCACGCTCAAGGACCGGGTATCCCGGCTGGACCGCTGGGAGACCGAGCTCAACGAGTGGTCGCCCAAGCAGAAGCGCGACACCACCACGCCCGCGTCCGTCGCCCGCGACCTGAGGGCCCTCACGACCGGCGACGCGCTGGGCGCGAAGGACCGGTCCCGCCTGATCGGGTGGCTGCGCGACAACACGACCGGAGACGCGCGCATCCGCGCCGGGCTGCCGAAGAGGTGGATCGTCGGGGACAAGACCGGCACCGGCGGCACGTACGGCACCGCGAACGACATCGCCGTCGTCTGGCCGGCCAAGGGCGCCGCCCCGATCATCATGGCGATCTACACCAACCGCCGGGCGGCCGACGGCGCGACCGCGGACAAGGTCGTCGCCCAGACGGCGACCGTGCTCGCGCGCGGTCTCGGCCGGCTCTCGTAAATACCGCGTTATGGGGCCGACCGCGTTTTACAGCCCCATAACCTTGTCTATAGCCATTTGGGGGAGGTTCGTGTGAACGCCACGGGGAAGGTGCTGCGCCTGGTCGCCATGGGAGCGGCGGCGGGCGTGCTGGTCGCGGGAATCGCGCTGCCGGCGGTGGGAGGCGCGGGCGTCGGGCTGGTGTCGGCCGTCGAGGACGTGGGCCTGGAGCCCCGGGACCTCCCCGAGCCTCCGCTCGCGCAGGTCTCGGTTGTGCAGGACGTTAAGGGCCATGAGATCGCGCGGTTCTACGAGCAGTACCGCGAGGTGGTCCCGCTCGACCAGATCGCCGACATCATGAAGACGGCCATCATCTCGATCGAGGACTACCGGTTCTACGAGCACGGTCCGATCGACATCGAGGGCACCGTCCGCGCTCTGGCGAAGAACCTGCAGTCGGGCGGGGTGGCCCAGGGCGGCTCCTCCATCACCCAGCAGTACGTCAAGCAGGTGCTGCTCAACTCCGCCCAGACCGAGGAGGAGAAGAACAAGGCCCTGGCGCCGAGCTACGCCCGCAAGCTCAACGAGCTGCGCTACGCGATGGGCGTGGAGGAGAAGTACTCCAAGGATCAGATCCTGGAGAAATACCTCAACATCGCCTACTTCGGCGCGGGCGCGTACGGCGTCGAAGCGGCGGCCAAGCGGTTCTTCGGAGTCAGCGCGAGCGAGCTGACGCTGTCGCAGGCGGCGACGCTGGCGGGAGCGGTGCAGGACCCCAACGCCACCGACCCCAACCTGGGCAAGACCAGCCGCGACCGGCTGCTGAAGCGGCGCAACGTCGTGCTCGACCGGATGGCGGAGCTGGACAAGATCACCAAGGATCAGGCGGCCGAGGCGAAGAAGGCCAGGCTGGGCTACAAGGGGACCCCGCTGCCCGGCGGCTGCGAGTCGAGCAAGTATCCGTACTTCTGCGTCTATGTGCGCAACGAGATCCTCAGCAACCCCGACTTCGGCAAGACGGCCAAGCAGCGCCTGGCGTTCCTCAACCGCGGCGGTCTGACCATCAAGACCACGATCGATCCCACGATGCAGGCCGCCGCCGACAAGGCGATCAGGAAGTGGGTCCACCCGACCGACAACCCCGTGGCCGCCGAGGCGCTGGTCCAGCCCGGCACCGGGGCGATCAAGGCGATGGCCGCGAGCCGTCCGTACGGGACGCACAAGACCAAGAACGAGGTGTCCTACAACCTCGTGGCCGACGTCGCGCACGGCGGCGGCATCGGCTTCCAGGCGGGCTCGACCTTCAAGACCTTCACCCTGCTCACCGCGCTCAAGCAGGGCATGAAGATCAACGACGGGTTCAGCGCGGGCGCCGGCTACACCGCGCCGGCCTACGCGACGTTCAAGAACTGCGCGGGCCAGTCCATCGGCGACCCGGGCCACACCGTCACCAACGACGAGGGCTCGCCCGGGTGGCTGACCCTGCAGACCGGTACCTGGCACTCGGTCAACACGTTCTTCATGATGCTGGAGCAGCGGGTCGGGCTCTGCGACGTGGTCAAGACGGCCAAGTCGCTGGGCATCCACCGGGCCGACGGCAATCCGCTCAAGGAGTTCGAGACGTTCACGCTCGGCATCAACGAGATGGACCCGGTGACCGTCGCCAACGCGTACGCCGCGATCGGCGCGCGCGGCAAGTACTGCGCGCCGATGGCGATCACCCAGATCACCGACAGCACCGGCAAGACCACCGGCTACAGGCCCAAGTGCCGTCAGGCCGTCGACCCCGAGGTGGCGGACGCGGCGGCGCACATCCTGTCGGGCGTCCTGACCAAGGGCACGATGGCGGCGGTCGGCGGCATCGGGCGTGACGCGGCGGGCAAGACCGGAACCAACGACGACTCCTCTTCCGCCTGGTTCGCCGGGTTCACCCCCGACCTCGCCGGCGCGGTCAGCCTCGGCGACCCCCGTGGCACGTCCAAGTACAAGCTGAACGGCGTCACGATCGGCGGCCGTTACTACGGCTCGGTGTTCGGTGCCAGCGTCCCCGGCCCGATCTGGAAGGACACCATGCTGACCGCGCTGCGCGGGGTGCCGCCGACGGACTTCACGCCCGTCGACGGCGAGCGGTTCGGCGGCTGCGGCGACAGTTGCCGGAGCCTGGTGTCCGTGACGCCTCCGACGGGGGACGACGGCGGTCCGATGCCGGGGGACAACACGCCGGTGACGATCCTGCCCAACTAGCCCTCAAGCGCGTCGGCCGTGTCGAGAACGCGGAACACCCTGATCAGGTTCGTCCATCGGAGGATCCGCAGCACCTGGCCGGCCGGCGCGATCAGGGCGAGGTCGCCGTCCCTGTCGCGCAGGTTGTGCACCAGGCGCACGAGCAGCCCCACGCCCGTGGTGTCGATGAACCGCACCTCGCTGAGGTCGATGGCCAGCCACGGGCCGTGGGCCTCGATCTCGGTGAGCAGCGGCTCGCGCAGGTGGCGCACCGCGTGGAGATCCAGCTCTCCGCGCAGCCCGAGCACCCACCAGCGGGTGGGGGAAGGGGGTAGTGCCGTCCACGTCTCCACGGTGGTTCCCTTCGCTCTCCTTGACGCCGGGGACCACCGGGAGGAGCGGGACGGGGAGGTCCGCGGCGACCGACGAAGCGCTTCGACCGACACGCCGATGACGGTGCGAGCTGTTGACGGTGCGAGCTGAGCCGTACTCAGGGTAACAATCCGCCTCCGGTGCGTCGATCGGGTGAAGTAAAGCTTCCGTGGTCACCACCGAATTGAGTGGCTATTGTCACGATCCATGGGGGTTGAGCGTGCGTTGAGGCGCCGGCTGGTCCTGATCGGGGGAATCGTCGCCCTGGCCGCCGCAGGGTCCGCGCCGCTCGACGAGGAACTGTCCAGGGCCGTCGCCGTCGCGTACGCCGCCCAGGGCACGCTGCCGTACTCGTGGGGCGGGGGACACGCGACGCGGCCGGGGCCGTCGAAGGGAACCTGCCGGGGATACAGCGGCGCGATCACGCCCTGTCCGGCGAACCGTACGCGCGGCTTCGACTGCTCGGGGTTCACCCGCTGGGTGTACGACCTGGCGTTCGGCGACGACGTGCTCGGCCCCGGCAACACCGACGACCACATCGGCAGGCTGCGCAGGGTCGGCGTGCCGCAACCGGGCGACCTGGTCTTCTACGGCAGGCCGGGCAGAACCCACCATGTCGGGGTGTACGTCGGCGCGGGAAAGATGATCAACGCCTTCGCAACCGGGACGCGCATCCGCATGGACGACGTGTCCGTGCTGGATGACCTGCTCGGGTATTACCACTACCGGCCCTGATCCCTATGCTTGCCCCGTAATGGTGAGACTGCGGGTTCTGGGGCGAATCACGGCGGAGGTCGACGGGCGCCCGGCGGACCTCGGGACGTCGCTCCAGCGCGCCGTGCTGGCCCGGCTGGTCTGCGCCCGGGGACACGTGGTGTCGACCGACCGGTTCGTGGACGACCTGTGGAGGGGCCAGCCGCCGCCGCGCGCACTGGGCGCGCTCCAGGTCTACGTCTCCAACCTCCGGCGGGCACTCGAGCCGGGCCGCGCCCCCCGCGCCGCCGCCCGCGTGCTGGTCACCGCTCCCCCCGGTTACCGGCTGGCGCTGGAGCCCGGCGACGTGGACGCGTGGCGCTTCCCCCGGCTGGTGGAGTCCGCCGCCGGCCTGCTCACCGAGGGGCGGCACGCGCAGGCGCTCGAAGTCGTGGACGAGGCGCTGGCGCTGTGGACCGGTCAGGCGTACGCGGAGTTCGGCGAGGAGGAGTGGGCCGTCCCCGAGGTGGTCCACCTGGACGAGCTGCGGGCGGTCGCGGTGGACTACCGCGCCGAGGCCGGGCTCGCGCTCGGCCGCCACGCCGAGGTCGTTCCCGAGCTGGAGCGTCACCTCACCGCCCACCCCCTGCGCGAGAACGCCGTGCGGCTGCTCGCGCTCGCCTACTACCGGGCCGGGCGGCAGGGGGAGGCGCTGGCGGTCCTGCGCAGGACTCGCGACCTGCTCGCCGACCAGCTCGGCGTCGATCCCGGGCCCGCCCTGCGCGCGCTGGAGGCGGACATCCTCGCGCAGGCCGCGTCGCTCGACGCGACCCCCGTACGCGCGACTCCCGTACGCGCGGCGCCCGTCCCGCCGTCGGCGCGGCACCCGGCGCCCGCCGCGGATCCCGAGCCCGTCCGCATGGTCGGGCGTACGGCCGAGCTGTCCCGGCTGGCCGCCGCGGCGGAACGGGCCAGGGCAGGGTTCCGCATCGCCTGGCTCGGCGGCGAGGCGGGCTCGGGCAAGAGCACGCTGGCCGACGCGCTCGTGCGGCGCCTGTCGGCGGACGGCTGGCAGACCGTGGTCGGCCGCTGCCCCGAGACGACCGGCGGCGTGCCGCCCGCGTGGGCGTGGAGCGAGGTGCTGCGCGAGCTGTCCGCGACCTGCCCGCCCGAGCCGGGGACCGCGGCCAGGCTGGCGCCTCTGCTGACCGACGACGCCGCGCCCGTGGGGCAGTTCTGGCTGGCGCGGGCGGCGGGCGACTATCTGGAGGGCGTGCCGGGACCGCTGCTCATCGTGCTGGAGGACGTGCACCGGGCCGACGAGGAGACCCTCCAGCTCCTGCGCCACCTGGCCGGCCGCCTGGCGCGGACGCCGGTCCTCGTCCTGCTGACGCACCGGCCGGCCGAGGCGGGCGACGACCTCACGGCCACCGGGGCGGCGCTCGCCGTGCAGGCCGCGGAGAACATCACCCTGGGCGGCCTCGGCGAACGCGAGGTGGCCCGGCTGCTCGCGGAGCGTTCCGGCACGGGGGTCGACGAGGCAACGGTGCGCACGGTCACCGAACGCACCGGAGGCAACCCGCTGTTCGTCACGGAGACGGCCCGGCTGCTCGCGGTGGACGGCCCGTCCGCGGCCCACGCGCTGCCGCCCGGCGTGCGCGACCTCATCCGGCGGCGTCTCGCCCGGTTGCCCGCGACGGCCCGGACGACGCTGCGCAACGCCGCCGTCCTCGGCCGCGAGGCCGACGCGGACGTGCTGATCGCCATGCCGGGGGCCGACGAGGAGACCGTGCTCGACGGCCTGGAGGCGGGCGTGCTGTCCGGCCTGCTGGAGGAGCCTCGCCCCGGCCGCGTCCGGTTCGCCCATGTGCTCGTCCGCGAGACGCTGTACGAGGACATCCCGCGGCTGCGCCGTACGCGGATGCACGGCAAGGTCCTGGCGGCGCTCGAGCGGGTGCGCCCCGGCGACGTGGGGGCGCTCGGGCACCACGCGCTCGCCGCCGCGACGACCGCGACCGCGCTCACCGCGGCCGAGTACGCGGCGCGGGCCGCCGGGCAGGCGACCGCGCTGTACGCGCATCGAGAGGCGGCGGCCCTGCTGGAGGGCGCGCTGGGCGCGCTCGACCTGGTGGGTGAAGGGGCCGGAGACGCGCCCAGGGACCTCCGCCTCGGCCTCCTGTGCCGCCTGGTGTCCGCGCAGTCGCACGCGGGCGACGTGATCACGGCGGTGCGCAACCGGACGAAGGCGCTCGCGGTGGCCCGCCAGACGGGGGATCGCGGCGCGGTGGCGCGGGCGGTGTCCTCGCTCGACGCGCCGGTCATCTGGACCATCCAGCCCGACCGCGTGCTCGACGCCGATCTCGTCGGGGCGATCGAGGAGGCGCTGCCCGCGGAGGCCGGGGAGCTGCGCTGCCGGATGCTCGTCGCCCTCTGCCACGCGCTCGAAGGACACGACGCGGAGCGCATCGAGGCCGCCAGTGCGGAGGCGCTGGCCATCGCCGACGCCCTCGGCGACCCCCGCCTGAGGTGCATGGCGCTCAACGGGCGCTACTGGGTCTGCCTGACCCCGGAAAGACGGGACGACCTGGAGGAACTCGGGCGCGACCTGCTGGCCGCCTCGGCCGCCGCCGGGCTTCTCGGCTACCAGACGCTCGGTCACTTCGCGCTTCTCATGGCCGCGCTGGGCCGCAACGACTGGACCACGGCGCGCCGGCACGCCGACAAGGCCATGGAGCTGTCGACGAGCGGCCAGCTCGGCCTGGCCCTCGGCATCCTCGCGTTCCTCGACGCCGTGCACCTGCTGGTCAGGGGCGAGTTCGAGCGGGCCGAGAGCGTCTACACGCAGCTCGGAGAGCGGCTGGCCGGCACCGGCGACGCCAACGGCGCGATGGTGGGGACGGTGGGCCGCTTCGTGGTCAAACTGGCGGCGGGGCGGGTCCACGAGTCGGTGGAGGAGCTCGCCGCCCTGTGGGAACGCCTGCCGCAGGACGTCGGAGAGCTGTACGCGCGGGCACTCGCCGGGGCCGGCCGGCTGGACGAGGCACGCGTGGTGTGGGCCTCCGCACGCGTCCCCCGCCGGGACTACTACTGGCTCGTGTTCATGTCCCTGCGTGCCGACAACGCGATCGCGCTCGGTCACCGTGCGGCGGCCGAGGAGTGCTACCGCCTGCTGCTGCCGTCCGACGGCGAGCTCGCCGGGCTGCACTCGGGCTCGGTCACGCTCGGGCCCGTCGCGCACACGCTCGGCGACCTGGCGGCGTTCCTCGGCCGGTCCGGCGACGCCGAGGCCCACTACCTGCGGGCCGCCGAGGTGGCCCGGCAGGTGGGCTCCCCGCACTGGGAGGAGGCCGCCCGCCGCGAAGCCGACAACGCAGCGCTCACGCGGCGCCGAAGATGAGCCGCTCGCGGCGACGGTGGGCGCGGCGCATCAGCGCCAGCATGACGACCAGGACGGGGCCGGCCAGTCTGCGCAGCTCCGCCAGCTCCTCCGGCAGCGCGTGCTGCTCGATCCTGGGCAGCTCGAAGCGCACGTCGCCGCCCTTGCGGACGTGCTGCTCCATCTCCTCCCAGTCCTTGCCGGAGACGTGCCGCATGATGATCGGGAAGATCGTGCGCTCCTCCTCCTGGATGTGCTCGTCGAGCAGGTCGGCCAGCCGGCGCAGCGGCTTGGCCAGCTCGGCCGGGTCGCCCGCGACCGCCTGGATCTCCTCCAGCAGCGGGTCGAGCTCGGAGTGGTCCTCGCTCAGCTCGCTCAGGTCGATCTCGGCGCCCGCGGAGCGGACGAGCAGCGGCCACAGGTGGTCGTCCTCGGCCTTGTGGTGGTGGTGGATGCCGCGGCACAGCTTGGTCGCGTACTCGCGGATGGCGGCGGCGCGATCCTGGCCGCACGGCTGCCGGCCCGCGGCGATCTCGGCGGTGACGTCGGCGAGGCGCCGGGAGTCGGTGCGCATCGCCCGGTGCGCGATGCGGAAGCCCAGCAGGTTGGGGGTATCGGACATGGGCTCATCCTGCGGCTGCCCACTTGGGGTCGATTGAGACCTTACTTAAGACGATTCCCCTGGGACGGGAGATAGCCCTGGGGAAAACCGATAGCTTGTTCCCCTATGGACAGCCGATGGGTGGGACCGGACGGATACGAGGTCGTCCCCGCGTACCGCCGCGACCGCCAGGTGCTGCGGGTGCGGCGCAACGGTCAGGTGGTCGCCGACTGTCTCTCGGTCGAGGAGGTCGCCCGATATGTCGATCTCGCCGACCTCTGCGAGGTGATCCCGCTGCCCGTCAGGGCCGGCGGCGCTCGTACGGCCGTCAAGTAGCGAGGTCACAGGCGTAACAGCGGTGGCCCCTGGGCACTCAAGGTGCCGAGGGGGAATCCATGCGCTTGTCTGCCCGCTTGTCCGGCACCGCCATCATGCTCTGCGTCGCCGTCGGCGGCTGCGGGGCGGCGCCCACGGACTCCGCGCCCGAGACGCCGGTGTACGTGCTCAACCTCCAGAACTCCGAGCGGGGCAGGGCGGAGCAGCGGCCGGCGAACCTCGTGCTCTCGGAGTTCAGCACGATGAGCGAAGTCACCTGGCGGACCTGGGGGCCGACCAGGGCGACCGGCGCCGGCCGGATCAGCGGCACGTGGTGCCTGCCCGAGTGCGCGGACGCGCCGTACGCCGCCACGGTGACGCTGAGCAGCGTGATCCCGGTCAAGGGCAAGGGGTACTTCAGCCGCTACGCCGTCACGGCCGACGTGCCCGTCAAGCACCGTCCCGAGGCCGATCTGGCCGGGGTGCTGCCGACGCCCTGAGCCCTGTGCGGGAGGGGAGATTCGATTTCGCATACGCCGCCGTGGCCGTGTATGGTTACACCTGTCCGCAGCGCGAGAGCGGCAGCGGACCCGCCCCTATAGCTCAGTCGGCAGAGCGTCTCCATGGTAAGGAGAAGGTCAACGGTTCGATTCCGTTTGGGGGCTCTAGCCAGAAAGTCCTATCCAAGCAGTGTTTCTGACTGAGCGCTGCCGGGTGGGGCTTTCGGCTTGGTGGGGATGCCTCATCCTCGCCGAAGCACCGATCTCGATCATGGCTGATCCCGATGCGTGAATAGCCGTACAGGTCGGGTATCCTTGCGTGGCCGGATGCAGTTCCGGCCGAGGCGGAGTAGCTCAGTCAGGCAGAGCAAGCGGCTCATAATCGCTGTGTCGCCGGTTCAAGTCCGGCCTCCGCTACTACCCTGCCGGGTCACCTGCATAAGGAGACCCCGGTGTGGGTTGTCCAGTAGTCCCGAACGCAGAAAGGCACTCCCACGTGGCTGCCGCAGACGTTAGGCCGAAGATCACGCTGGCCTGCCAGGAGTGCAAGCACCGCAACTACATCACGCGGAAGAACCGGCGCAACGACCCGGATCGGCTTGAGCTGAAGAAGTACTGCCCCAACTGCAAGACGCACCGGGCGCACCGCGAGACCCGCTAGGTTACGGCGCGGACCGCACGCACTTCCGACACCGGCGTTCCCTGCGGGGCGCCGGTTTGTCGTGTCCGGAGCGGCGCGGGCCGGTGTCCGCAGGTGTGGGTCTGTTACGGTACGGCCTACCCAGCTCGTCTCTAAGGAGCCCGGCCCGATGCCTTTGAACCGCGATTTCGTCGGGCGGACGTACGAGTCGTCCGCGCCCTACGAGGTCAGCCGCGTGAAGATCAGCGAGTTCGCCACCGCGATCGGCGACTCCAACCCGATCTACCACGACCGGCGGGCCGCCATGGCGGCCGGGCACCCCGACGTCGTCGCGCCGCCCACGTTCCCCATCGTGTTCAGCCTCTTCGGGACCGGTGAGGCGCTCGCCGACCCCGACCTCGGGCTCAACTTCGCGATGGTCGTGCACGGCGAGCAGAGGTTCGAATACGAGCGGCCCATCCACGCGGGCGACGAGCTGGTGTGCGCCTCGACCGTCGCGGAGATCCGCAGCGTCGGCCGCAACGAGTTCCTGACCCTGCGCAGCGACGTCTCGACCACCTCGGGTGAGCTGGTCTGCCGGACGTACAACATCATCGTGGAGCGCGGAGGGGCGGCCTGATCATGGCGGCGACGGTCAAGTACGACGAGGTGGAGACCGGCCAGGAGATCCCGGCCGTCGAATACCAGGTCCGCCGCGTGGACCTGGTGAGGTACGCCGGCGCCTCGGGCGACTTCAACCCCATCCACTGGAACGAGCGGTACGCGAAGGCGGTCGGCCTGCCCGACGTCATCGCGCACGGCATGTACACGATGGCGCAGGGCGGCCGGTTCGTGACGGACTGGGCGGGCGACCCCGGCGCGGTCGTGGAGTACGGCGTCCGGTTCTCCTCCATGGTCGTGGTGCCGGACGACGACAACGGCGCGACGATCACCATCAGCGGGGTCGTCGAGGACAAGCGCGAGGACAAGCGCGTCGTCGTGGCGCTGACCGCGAGGTCCGGCGACGCCCGCGTGCTGTCCAAGGCCCGCGCGGTGGTCCAGCTCTCCTGAGCTCCCTCTCCCGGCCGGGCCCGATTGGCCGTGGCGGTGCTGGGTAGCGGTCGGATCGTGAGCGAGCGAGACAGCGAAGCGAAGAACGAGCCGGTCACGACGCAGCGGGAGCACGGCGACGTCGCCGGTGTCGCCGCCGAGACCCAGGACCCGGGCAAGGCGGGCGACGCCCAGGGCGGCGCGATGCCGCGCCCGCGGGCGCGGAACGCCAGGGAGGCCGCGGGAGCCGTGGGCCCGGAGGAGATCACCGAGGTCAAACGGGACGTCGCCCCCGGCGGGACGATCGAGACCGCGCTGACCCCCTCGGGCGAGCCGTCGGTGGTCGCCTCCCAGCTCCTGTGGGACGGCAGTTCGGCCACGTCCAGGGTCGACGAGTCGATCGCCGAGGCCGAGCGCGAGGACCACGGGTAGTTATCCTGTTCGTCGGGATGTTCCGGGTGCGAGGAGACCGATGGCTGACCGGTTGGCAGGGGTGCCGCTCGCCCCGTACACGACGTTGCGGACGGGCGGACCGGCCCGGGCGTTCACGCAGGCGCGGACGCAGGACGAGCTGGTCGCGATCGTGGCCGAGGCCGACCGTGAGGGCGAGCCCGTGCTGGTGCTCGGCGGTGGCAGCAACCTCGTGGTGTCCGACGACGGGTTCGACGGGCTCGTGGTGCGCGTCGCCACCCGGGGCGTGGAAGCAACATCCGAGAACGGCCGCGCGCGGGTCACCGTGCAGGCGGGGGAGGACTGGGACGCCCTGGTCGCCCGCTGCGTCGCCGAGGGCTGGTCGGGGGTCGAATGCCTGTCGGGCGTTCCCGGGCTGGTGGGCTCCACCCCGATCCAGAACGTCGGCGCGTACGGGCAGGACGTCTCGCAGACCGTCGCCGTCGTCCGCGTGTACGACCGGAGGGCCGGCGAGGTGAGGGACCTCACGGCGGCCGAGTGCGGCTTCGCCTACCGGCACAGCGCGTTCAAGCACGACCCCGACCGGCACGTCGTGCTGGCCGTCACCTATGCCCTGGAGCGCTCCCCGCTGTCGGGGCCCGTGGCCTACAAGGAGCTGGCCGCGCGGCTCGGTGCGGAGATCGGCGCGCGGGTGCCGCTGGCCGACGCGCGGGAGGCGGTGCTGGAGCTGCGACGGGGCAAGGGCATGGTGCTCGACCCCGGCGACCCGGACACGCGCAGCGCCGGGTCGTTCTTCACCAATCCCGTGCTCGGCCCGGAGGAGGCGGCGGCCCTGGCGCTGCGGGCCCCCGGCCATCCGCGCTGGGACACGCCCGACGGCATGGTCAAGGTGCCGGCGGCATGGCTGATCGAGAACGCCGGGTTCCCCAAGGGCTACGAGAGGGGCCGGGTCCGCATCTCGACCAAGCACACGCTGGCCCTCACCAATCCCACGGGCGAGGCGGGCGCGGCCGAGCTGCTGGCGCTGGCCCGCGAGGTGCGCGAGGGCGTGCACGAGAAGTTCGGGGTGTGGCTGGTCAACGAGCCCGTGCTGGTGGGAGCAAGTCTTTAGCTCGGTTAAACTGGGACAACACCGAAGGGGAGTAGTCCGAAATCCACTGATCGACACACTGGCGGTTCGTCCGCCCGGTCGTGGAGCCCTCGTGGCGGACGAGACCTTCGGCCCGACAGTCATGATCACATGCTGCCGGGCCGAAGTCGTGCCCGAACTCCCCGGGTGACGCACGGCGGCCCGGTCGCATCTCCCCTGTAGGAAGGCGACCCCGTGCAAGCCCTCTGGATCTCCCTCGTCGTCATCTTCGTGGCGGAGCTCGGCGACAAGAGCCAGCTCATGGCCCTGACCTTCGCGACCCGGTTCAAGACGGGGCCGGTGCTCGCCGGAATCACCGTGGCGACCGCGCTCGTCCATCTCGTCAGCGTCGGCCTCGGCAGGGTCGTCGGCGACGCCCTCCCCACCACCGCCATCTCGATCATCGCGGGCCTGGCGTTCCTCGCCTTCGCGGCGTGGACGCTGCGCGGCGACGAGCTCACCGAGGAGGAGAAGGGCAAGGCGGCCAAGACCACCCGCAACGCGTTCATCGCCGTCGCCGTGGCGTTCTTCCTCAGCGAGCTGGGCGACAAGACCATGCTCGCCACCATCACGCTGGCCACCCAGCACGGCTGGTTCGGCACGTGGGTCGGCTCGACCGTGGGCATGGTCGTCGCCGACGCGCTGGCCATCCTGGTGGGCCGGTTCCTCGGCACGCGCCTGCCCGAAAAGTGGATCAAGTATGGCGCGGCCGCCGCGTTCGCCGTCTTCGGCGTGCTGCTGCTGGTCGAACCCCTGTTCGCCTAATCGAGTAGAGACAGGCGGTGGGCCGCGGCGGCGGCCTCGCCCCGGGTCGACACGCCGAGCTTGGGCAGGATGTTCGACACGTGCACGCTCACGGTCTTGGCCGAGATGAACAGCTCCGCCGCGATGTCCCGGTTGCTGCGCCCGGCCGCCACCAGGCGCAGCACCTCCAGCTCGCGCGGGGTCAGGTCGGCCTGCCGTACGGGCTCGGACGGCGTGGGCCCGGAGAGAGGAGCGCCCAGGCGGCGGGCCAGCGTCTCGATCTGGGCGACCAGAGGGGCCGCGCGCAACGCGACCGCGAGCGGGCAGGCCTCGCGCAGCCGCGCCGAGGCCCCCTCGCGGTCGCCGCTCGCGGCGGCGGCCGTGGCGCCGTGCAGGAGCGCCTTCGCCTGGACGTACGGACGGCCCAGCCGGCGCCACGCCTCGGCCGCGGCGTCGAACTCGCCCCGGTAGACCAGCCCGAACGCCTCGTTCACCGGACCGTCGCCCAGGTTGACGGCCAGCCGGTCGCCCAGCCCCCGCACGTGGGCCACCCGGTCGGAGGCGACCGGAGCCGCCGCGTCGCAGACGTATCGGACCGAGGCGAGCAGCCGTCCGGCGAGCATGGCCTTGCGGGCCAGCGGCGGGTCGTCGAGCGCCCCCTCCAGCACGTCGAGGGCCTTCAGGGGCTCGCCGCGCAGCAGGTGCCACGCGAGACGCAGGCGGACGTTGTTCGTCCACTCCTGGGTCTGTTCGTCCCGGTGCGGGGAGAAGGCGCCGACCTCGGTGAGGATGTCCTGTGCGAGGGTTTCTTCGCCGCGCGCGATCGCGATGTCCGCGCGGACCCGCAGCATGTGCCACCGGTTGCGCAGGGTCGGTCCCATCGTCAGGGACCGCTCGATGATCTCGACGGCCTCGTCCCACCGGCCGAGCGACTCCAGCGCCTCCGCCCGGTTGTTGGCGATGAACGTGCCCTGGTGGCGGAACCTGCCGAACCGCCGGGCGAGCTTCTCACCCTCCAGCGCGAGCGCCACGGCCTCTTCCGAACGGCCGAGGTTGTCGAGGGCGTCGACGTTGTTGGCCAGGGCGCGCAGGATGATGCGGGGCGAGTTCAGGCGGGTGCCCATCGCCAGCGCCTGCTCGTTGAGCGCGAACGTGGTCTCCAGGTCGCCGTTGATGGAGTGGCCGAGCGCCAGGTTGATCAGGAGGTCGGCCTCCTGCACCTCGTCACCCATCTCGCGGGCGATGCGCTGCGCCTCCTCGGTGAGCGCGGTGCCCTCGGCGACCCCGTCGGCGCACATCAGGGTCTGGCCCAGCCGGGTCAGCACGAGTGCGCGCACGTCGCCGGGCTCCGGGACCAGCCGCTCGGCGTGCCACAGATACTCCAGGCTTCCCGGCTTGCCCTTGTGCGCCTTGACGTTGGCCATGCGGACCAGCAGTTCGGCCACCCGCTCGGGGGAGGTCTGCTCGTCCAGCTCGGCCAGCGCGCCGCGCACGTACTTCTGGCTCTGCTCCATTTCGCCGCTGAGGAAGGCCGCCTCAGAGGCTCGCTCCAGCACCGTGCAGTGGTCGTGGCCGATGCGCTCGGCGGCGTCGGGGACCTTGTCCCACAGCGTCAGCACGCGTTCGAGCAGCTGGATCTGCTCGGTGTAGGCGAACGACTTGGCCGCCTTCTCGGCCGCCTCCCACGCCGAGATCAGCGCCCACAGGTCGTCGCGCGCGGAGTACCAGTGATGGGCGATCTCGATGGCCGCCCGGCCCGGGGGCACCAGAGCGCGGTCGCGGTCGATCTCCTCGGCGTACCGCGCGTGCATCCGCGCGTGCTCGCCGGGCAGCAGCTCGTCGTGGACCGCCTCGCGGATCAGGGCGTGCCGGAACGCGTACGCCCCGCCGTCGGCCACCTGCAGCACGTTGGCCGCGATGGCCGGCCGCAGCGCGTTCTCCAGGTCCACGTCGGACAGGCCGCTGACCGCCGCGAGCAGGTCGTGACCGACGCGCACGCCCCCGGCGGCGGCGATCCTGAGCACCCGCTGGCTCTCCTCGGGCAGCCGCTCCACCGATCCGATGATCAGGTCGTGCAGCGAGTCGGGGAACGAGCACTCGTCGCCGCAGTCGAGCAGCGCCTCCACGAACAGCGGGATGCCGCCGCTGCGGTCGAAGACCCGGTCCACGTTGGCGAACTCGGGGGTCACCCCGAGGATCCCGGCCATCTGCGCGGCGACCTCGTCCTGGGTGAAGCGGGGCAGGTCCACCCGGACCACGCCGTCGACCCGCCCCAGCTCGGCCAGCACCGGCCGCAGGGGATGGGTGCGGTGCAACTCGTCCGAGCGGTATGTCATGACCATCAGGACGGGAGCCGACCTGAGGTTGCGGCTGAGGAAGGCGATGAGGTCCCGGCTGGAGCGGTCGGCCCAGTGGATGTCCTCGATGACGAGCACCACCGGCCGCCGCTCGGCGAGGCGCTCGAGCAGGGCGAGGATCAGCTCGAACAGCCGGGCGCGGGCCGACTCGGTCTCGCCGTCGCCGCTCGGCTCGCCGAACTCGGGCAGCAGCCTGGCCAGGTCGCGGGCGGCGCCGTCGGGCAGCAGGGCGGCGACCTCGGCCGCGCCGCACTCCCGGACGAGCTGCCGCAGCGTGGCGGTGAACGGCGCGTAGGCCAGGCCCTCCGCGGACAGCTCCACGCAGCCCCCGACGAGCACGTGGGCGCCGTCCTGCGCGGCCTGCTCAGCGAACCGGCCGGCGAGGCGGGTCTTCCCCACGCCCGCCTCGCCCCCGATGAGCACTGCCGCGGTGGCCTGCTTGCGCGCCTGGTCATAGGCCTCGCCCAGGGTTTCCAGCTCCGCGCCCCGCCCGACGAAAACGGGGCTCACCGCCCGGCGTGTCATGTCCTCAAGCATGTCATGACCCTTTGCGTGGGTTCGCTTGAATTTTCGGAGCCCTTGTCACGGCGGCTGAAAGGCCCGGCCGGGAGGGAGGGTCCGGCCGGGCCTTCGTACGCGTCTCATGAGGTGCGGAGCTTGCCGAAGGCCGCACGCAGCCGGCGCTGGCCGGAGCGCTCCTGAGCCTTCCTGCCCGCCTGCGCCTGGCGGGCGCGGCGGTGGGCGGCGGCCTCCTCCTGAAGCTCGGCCGCCCGGTTGATCATTACCTGGTAGTGCAGTTCGGGACCCATCAGAGCGTCTCCTTGTTTCGGGTCTCTTCTCGTACTCCTCAAGGTTCGGTCTAAGGCGTGGTGCGGCACATCGGGCGGATGCCCTATCTCTGGCACGGCCCGACGGCGTAGGACTTCTAAGGCGGGTAAGGAGATGCCTTAGGAACGCCTGGGTCCCCGGGTTTGGAATCATTCCGCGTGGTCGGGGATGCTGGTCTCGTGCCAACTATGACTACTCCGCTCGCGGAGGTCGCCTCCTCACCCTCGACGCTGCGTGCGTTCCTGCACGGCCTTCCCGGGGTCGACAGGGTCGGGGCGGACGCCCGGGCCGCGATGCTGGGCACGCGATCCATCAAGACGACCGCCAAGAAGCAGGCCATCGACATGGCCATCCGGATGGTCGACCTCACCACCCTGGAAGGCGCGGACACCCCCGGCAAGGTCAGGGCGATGTGCGCGAAGGCGGTGCGGCCCGACCCCGGCGACTCCTCCGTGCCGCCGGTCGCCGCCGTCTGCGTGTACCCCGACCTGGTCGCGACCGCCGTCGAGGCCCTCGCCGGATCCGGCGTGAAGGTGGCGTCCGTCGCCACGTCGTTCCCCAGCGGCCGGTCCTCCCTTGAGGTGAAGGTCGCCGAGACGTCCCTCGCCGTGGCCGCGGGAGCGGCCGAGATCGACATGGTCATCGACCGCGGCGCGTTCCTCGCCGGCGACTACCTCAAGGTGTACGAGGAGATCGTCGCCACCAAGGAGGCCTGTGGTCGTGCCGGAGGCGCGCAGGGAGGGCGTCGTGCCGGAGGTGCGCAGGGAGGGCAGGGTGCGCATCTGAAGGTGATCCTGGAGACCGGCGAGCTCGCGACGTACGACAACGTGCGGCGGGCCTCCTGGCTCGCGATGATCGCCGGGGCGGACTTCATCAAGACCTCGACCGGCAAGGTGTCGCCGGCCGCGACGCTCCCGGTGACGCTCGTCATGCTGGAGGCCGTGCGCGACTTCCTGGCCGCGACCGGCCGCAAGGTGGGCGTGAAGCCCGCCGGCGGCATCCGCACCACCAAGGACGCGATCAAGTATCTGGTGCTGGTCAACGAGACCGCCGGGCCGGACTGGCTCGACCCCGACTGGTTCCGCCTCGGCGCCTCCTCGCTGCTGAACGACCTGCTCATGCAGCGGCAGAAGATGGCCACCGGCCGGTACGCCGGTCCCGACTACTTCACGCTGGACTGAGGGCTGGACTGAGGCATGTTCGAATACGCACCCGCACCAGAGTCGCGGGACATCGTCGACATCCGGCCGTCGTACGGCCTTTTCATCAACGGCGAGTGGGTCGAGCCGCAGGGCGAGGAGCGCCACAAGACCGTCAACCCGGCCACCGAGGAGGTGCTCGCGGAGGTCGCGTGGGCGGGGGAGGCCGACGTCGACCGCGCGGTCCAGGCGGCGGCCAAGGCGTTCCCCGTGTGGTCGGCCATGCCGGGCGCGGAGCGGGCCAAGTACCTGTTCCGGATCGCCCGGATCATCCAGGAACGGGCGCGTGAGCTGGCGGTCCTGGAGACGCTCGACAACGGCAAGCCGATCAGGGAGTCCCGCGACGTGGACCTCCCGCTGGTGGCCGCCCACTTCTTCTACTACGCCGGCTGGGCCGACAAGCTGGCCTATGCGGGGTTCGGCCCTGATCCCCGGCCGCTGGGCGTGGCCGGGCAGGTCATCCCGTGGAACTTCCCGCTGCTCATGCTGGCCTGGAAGATCGCGCCCGCGCTGGCCTGCGGCAACACGGTCGTACTCAAGCCGGCCGAGACCACGCCGCTGACCGCGCTGGCGTTCGCCGACATCTGCCGTCAGGCCGACCTGCCGCCGGGGGTCGTGAACATCGTCACCGGCGCGGGCGGGACGGGCGCCGCGCTCGTCAACCACCCCGGCGTGGACAAGGTCGCCTTCACCGGCTCGACCGAGGTCGGCCGCCTCATCGCGAGGAGCCTCGCCGGGACGCGCAAGAAGCTCACGCTGGAGCTCGGCGGCAAGGCCGCCAACATCGTGTTCGACGACGCGCCGCTGGACCAGGCCGTCGAGGGCATCGTCAACGGCATCTTCTTCAACCAGGGCCACGTCTGCTGCGCCGGATCGCGGCTGCTGGTGCAGGAGTCGATCGCCGCCGACCTGCTCGAGGCGCTCAAGCGGCGCCTCGGCACGCTCCGGCTCGGCGACCCGCTGGACAAGAACACCGACATCGGCGCGATCAACTCGGCCGAGCAGCTCGCCAAGATCCGCGAGCTGTCGGAGGCGGGGGAGGCCGAGGGCGCCGAGCGCTGGTCGCCCGCCTGCCCGATCCCCGACCGCGGCTACTGGTTCCCGCCCACCCTCTTCACCGGCGTGGCCCAGTCGCACCGCATCGCCCGGGAGGAGATCTTCGGGCCGGTGCTGTCGGTGCTGACCTTCCGCACCCCCGCCGAGGCGGTGGAGAAGGCCAACAACACGCCGTACGGGCTGTCGGCGGGCGTGTGGACCGAGAAGGCCTCGCTCATGCTGTGGATGGCGTCCCGGCTGCGGGCCGGCGTCGTCTGGTCCAACACGTTCAACCGGTTCGACCCGGCCTCGCCGTTCGGCGGCTTCAAGGAGTCGGGCTACGGTCGCGAGGGCGGGCGGCACGGTCTGGAGGGCTATCTTGCGCTGTGATCATTCCTCCGGCCGCCCGTCCTGCAGGTGCGCCGACGGGCAGCGCCGCCGCCTGACGCGCCGGGCGCGCGCCGGTGCCGGGGAGGGCTTCTCCCGGGGCCGCCGCTCCCGCCGCTTCGCCGTACGGCACGGCTGGTTCGCGCACCGTGGCGGCGTGTGCCGCTGCGGCCAGACCTACCAGCCGGCCCGTCCTCTGGAGATTGGAACCTTCGATGAGTGAGCGCACCGAACGCCTGAGTGTGCGCAAGACGTACAAGCTGTTCATCGGCGGCGCGTTCCCGCGTTCGGAGAGCGGAAGGTCGTATGTCGTGACCTCCTCCAAGGGCGACTTCATCGCCAACGCGGCCAGGGCCTCGCGTAAGGACGCCAGGGACGCGGTCTCGGCCGCGCGGAAGGCGTTCCCCGGCTGGTCGGGCGCCACGGCGTACAACAGGGGCCAGATCCTGTACCGGATCGCCGAGATGCTGGAGGGCCGCCGCGCGCAGTTCGTCGCGGAGATCACCGCCGTGGGCGGTGTGGGGGCCAAGCAGGCCGGCGAGATGGTGGACGCGGCGGTCGACCGGCTGGTCTGGTACGCGGGCTGGTCCGACAAGATCGGGGCGGTCCTCGGGTCGGCCAACCCGGTCGCCGGGCCGTACTTCAACCTGTCGAGCCCGGAGCCGACCGGCGTGGTGGCCGTGGTCGCCCCGCAGGGACCGCTGCTCGGGCTGGTCAGCGTGATCGCCCCGGTGATCGTGACGGGCAACACCTGCGTGGTGGTGGCCTGCGAGCGGGCGCCGCTGCCGGCGATCACGCTGGCCGAGGTGCTGGCGACCTCCGATCTGCCGGGCGGGGTGGTGAACATCCTCACCGGCTCGGCCGCCGAGATCGCCCCCTGGCTCGCGGGCCACATGGACGTCAACGGCATCGACCTGACGGGCGCGGACGCCGAGCTGGCCGTCACGTGTGAGGAACTGGCCGCGGAGAACCTCAAGCGGGTGCTCCGGCCGCCGGTGGATCGCGTGGACTGGCTCGCCGACCCCGGCATCGAGCGGATGACGGCGTTCCTGGAGACCAAGACCGTCTGGCATCCGATCGGGGTCTAGCCTTTCGCGAGGGCCAGGAGGAGCTCGGCGTTCGTCCCCGTGTTCTTCAGCGTGGTGAGGAAGCGCTCGAACGCCTCCTGGTCCTGCAACGCCCGGCGCAGCCGCCAGATCAGCGGCTGCTCCGCCGGGTGGAGCAGCAGTTCCTCACGGCGCGTGCCGGAGGCGACGACGTCGACGGCGGGGAAGACGCGGCGGTCGGCCAGGCTCCGGCTCAGCTTCAGCTCCATGTTGCCGGTGCTCTTGAACTCCTCGAAGAGGTTGTCGTCCATCTTCGAGCCGGTCTCGACCAGCGCGGTGGCGAGGATCGTGAGCGAGCCGCCGCCGGAGATGTTGCGGGCGGCGCCGAGCACCTTCTTGGGCTGGTGCAGGGCCCGGGCGTCCATGCCGCCCGTGAGCACGCGTCCGCCGCTCGGCGCGGCCATGTTGTACGCCCGGCCGAGGCGGGTGATCGAGTCGATGAGCACGACCACGTCACGGCCCGCCTCCACGAGCCGCTTGGCCCGCTCGACGGCGAGCTCGGCCGCGGTGATGTGGTCCTGGGGCGCGCGGTCGAAGGTCGAGGCGATCACCTCGGCCTGGACCGACGCGCGCATGTCGGTGACCTCCTCGGGCCGCTCGTCCACCAGGACGACCATGAGGTGGCATTCGGGGTGGTTGGTGGTGATCGCGTTCGCGACGGACTTGAGGAACATCGTCTTGCCGGCCTTCGGCGGGGCGACGATCAGGCCGCGCTGGCCCTTGCCGATCGGCGCGAACAGGTCGATGACCCGTGTGGTCAGGACGTTCCGCGTCGTCTCCAGGCGCAGCGGCTCGTCGGGGTGGATCGGCACGAGGTCGGCGAAGTGCGGTCTCGCGGTGTCCACGGGCTCGCCGTTCACGATCGTGACGGCGGTGAGCCTGCCGTTCTGGGCGACGCCGCGGACCTGGTCGCCGCGGCGCAGGTCGAGCGCGTCCGCGAGCGCGGCCGGGACCGTCACGTCCTTCGGGCCGGGCAGGTAGCCGTTCGTACGGATCACCGTGTTCCTGCCCGACCTGTCGAGCAGGCCGGTGACCTCGGTGGCCGGGGTGTCCTTCGTACGGGCCGGCCTGGTGCGGGTAACGCCGCGCGGCTTGGGAACGCTGAGAGTGGTGGTGGTCATGGAACTCCTCGGGCTGGAGATGTCTGGGAAAGCGTGGGTGGGCGCGATCGCCTGCCGGAGCGGGATTCGCGCGGGTTTCACGGAGAGGCCGAAGCAGGAAGGCCGACCGGAGTGTGGGGCGCGTATGGGCTCACAGACAGAGCCAGAACCATACGACTTGCCGCTGACTATAACAGGCTCACCGGCCGCGGTGATTCCTCATGATCGCGCTACCGGGACTGCAAGGCGTCGAGCGCCACGGCCATGGCGATGACCAGGCGGCGGTCGAGGCGCGGATCGCGGATCTCGATGGCGTACCGGTCGCGCAGTCCCCACCTGCGGTCGACCGAGAACGCGATCGAGGCGCCGATGCTGAAGTCGAAGTGGTACGGCAGCCACTCCAGGGAGTCGGAGAACCGGCGTAACAGGGCGACCGTCAGGCGCCGCTCCTGCCCGGTCAGCGTCGGCAGTCCCGGCTGCTGGAGGTGCCAGGTCGAGCGGAGCAGCGACCGGCCGAAGTCCTTGCGGAACGTCCCGATGGAGTTCCCGGTGTCGTCCACCACGTCGTACTCACCCGCGAGGTCGAGGACCTTGCGCGCCTTGAACCCGGCCAGCGCCGCCTGGCGTGACTCGTCCGTGTAGAGCGTCACCTGCTCCTTGAGGGCCATCCGCTTCTGCTCGGCGAAGGCCACGGCCTCGCCTTCCGAACCGTCGGGGTCAGCCACATGGACGACGTACCTGTTCACCATCATGGTGATCTTCTGGCGCAGGTACAGGCGGGTCTGTGCCTGCAGGGCCGCTAATTCCATGCGAGACTCCAAGGACGGTCGTTTGTCTCCCTATATGCCCTCTTCCCGAAGAAGATCACCAGTGAGATGCCGTCGAATCGACGGCCGGTGCGCCGGACGGCCGTCAGTGACCATAACCACACTTTTCGGGCTTGTAGCTCCAAGGGAACATCCCTATAAGGTAAGCCTTACCTAAATAGAGCCTTGGCAGGGAGTCTCCGTATGTCTCTCCGGCACCGCGGTATCGGTCTCGGTATCGGCGCCGTCGCAGTCGCACTCTCACTGGTCGGCTGCGGCGCATCCTCCGGCACCGGCACCGGCACCGGCACCGGCTCGGGCAAGCCCGCCGCCGAGGCCGCCCAGAAGGCCGTCGCCAAGGGCGGCGCGGACTTCGGCACCGCCGCGGAGAAGACCGCCGCTATGGGCACCACCGCCAAACCGGGCGAGTGGCCGCGCACCGTCACCCACGCCATGGGCACGACCGAGATCAAGGCGCAGCCCACGCGGGTCGTCGTCCTGGACGTCGGAGAGCTCGACAACGTTGTGTCCCTGGGCGTCAAGCCGGTCGGCTTCGCGCCCAGCGAGGGCTCTCCCGAGCTGCCGTCCTACCTGAAGCAGGACGCCGGCACCCCGCAGAACATCGGCACGATCAACAACCTCAACCTGGAGGCGATCGCCGGGCTGCACCCGGACCTGATCCTCGGCAGCCAGTTGCGCGCCGCCGAGCAGTACGACGAGCTGTCGAAGATCGCCCCCACCGTGTTCTCCATCCGTCCCGGGTTCACCTGGAAGGAGAACTACCTCCTCAACGCGGCCGCCCTCGACAAGACTGAAGAGGCCAAGGCGAAACTCGCCGAGTACGACCGCAAGGTGAAGGACCTCGGCGCGAAGCTGGGCGACCACAAGCCCGTCGTCTCGATGGTGCGCTTTATGCCCAACGGCGTGATCCGGCTCTACGCCAACGCCTCCTTCATCGGCACCATCCTCAAGGACGCCGGCATCCCGCGCCCGGCCAACCAGGACATCCCCGACCTCGCCGCGGAGGTGAGCGCGGAGAACATCGACCAGGCGGACGCCGACGTCATCTTCACCGGTGTCTACGGCGATCCGAAGGCCACCGACAAGTCGGCGGTCCAGGGCAATCCGCTGTGGGCGAACCTCAAGGCGGTCAAGGCGGGGCACGCCTACGAGGTCCCGGACGAGACCTGGTATCTCGGCCTCGGAGTCACCGCCGCGATGGAGGTCGTCGGGGATCTGGAGAGGTACCTGGCCGGATAGGCGCGCGGTCCCGTACTCCGAGAGAGCGAACGAATGTCCCGCGCTACCCGACGCCGCATCGGCCCGACGGCCGGGGGCGCGCTCCTGCTGGTCCTCGCCGGACTGCTGGTCCTCGCCGTGCTGCTCAGCCTCGCGGTGGGCAGCCGCCAGATCGCGCCGAGCGTCGTGGTGGACGCCCTGACGCACGGCGGCGGCAGTGGCGACGCCCACGTCGTGCGGTCGTTACGGGTGCCTCGCACCCTCATCGGGGTGATGGCCGGCGTCGCCCTCGCCGTGGCCGGCACGGTCATGCAGGGCATCACCCGTAATCCCATCGCCGAGCCCGGCATCCTGGGCGTCAGCCAGGGCGCTTCCGTGGGCGTCGTGTGCGCGATCGCGTTCTTCGGAGTGCACTCGCCGAGCGGTTATGTGTGGTTCGCCTTCGCAGGTGCGGGGATCGCGACCGTCGCCGTCTACGTCGTCGCCAGCGGCGGGCGCGGCGGCGCCACCCCGGTCACGCTCGCCCTGGCCGGCACCGCGATGAACGCCCTGCTGGCCTCCGTGGTCTCCGGCATAACGACCACCGACGCCGGCGCCCTGGACGAGTTCCGGTTCTGGCACGTCGGCTCGCTCAGCGGCCGGAGCGCCGAGATCGCCGGTCAGACCTGGCCGTTCCTCCTCGTGGGGCTGCTGCTGGTCGCCGCGATGGCCCGGGGGCTCGACGCGCTCGCGCTCGGCGAGGACGTGGCCAAGGGGCTCGGCCACAACGTCCCCCTGCTGCGGATCCTCGGAGGGCTCGGCGCGACCGTCCTGACCGGCGTGGCGGTCGCCGCCGCCGGTCCGATCGCCTTCACCGGCCTGGCCGTCCCGCACATCGCGCGGGCGCTCGTGGGCACCGACCACCGCTGGGTCCTACCCGCGGCGGCGCTGCTCGGTCCCGTGATGCTCCTGGTCGCCGACGTCCTCGGCCGCATCGTCTTCCCGCCCTCGGAGGTGCCGGTGGCCGTCATGACCGCACTGCTCGGCGTGCCGTTCCTGATCGCCCTGGTGCGGCGGAAAGCGGTGGTGGCGGCATGACACGTCCTGCGGGCTTCGCCGTCCTGCGCGCGGGGCGGGGCAGCTTCCTGCTGCACCGCAGGGCGGCCCTCGTCGCCGCCCTGCTCGGCGTGGCGCTCGCGGTGACCGCCGTCGCCTATCTGTGCGTCGGCGAGTCCTTCGTCAGCCCCGCGCAGGTCGTACGCATACTCGCGGGGCAGCCGAGCCCCGACGCGTTCGTGGTCGGCACCCTGCGGATGCCCCGCCTCGTGGTCGGTCTGCTCGCCGGCGCCGCCTTCGGCGTCGCCGGGTCCTTCATCCAGACCGTGGCGCGCAATCCGCTCGCCAGCCCGGACGTGATCGGGGTGACACAGGGCGCGGGCGCGGCGACCGTCGCCGCGATGACCTTCAACGTCGCGGCGTACGACACCCTGCCGTACGTCTCGATCCTCGGCGGCCTGGCGGCCGCTTCGCTGGTCTACGTGTTCGCGTGGCGCAAGGGCCTGCACGCCTCGCGCTTCGTGCTCATCGGCATCGGCATCTCGGTGGCCCTCGGCTCCCTGACGCAGCTGTTCCTCACCAAGGGCGACTACCTGGTGGCCCAGCAGGCCAAGGTCTGGCTCACCGGATCGCTGAACGGCCGCGGCTACGACCACGCCGCACCGCTCGCCTCGATCCTGCTCGTGCTGACGCCGGCGCTGCTCTGGGCGGCCCGGGCCCAGCGCACCGTGTCGTTCGACGACGACACGGCGACCGCTCTCGGCGTACGGCTCGGCCGGGTCCGCCTGTGCCTGACCGTCCTCGGCGTCGTGCTGGCGTCGGTGGCGACGGCCGCGGCGGGCCCGGTCGACTTCGTCGCGCTGCTCGCCCCGCAGATCGCCCGCCGCCTCACCCGCACCGCACAGATCCCCCTGCTCGGCTCCGCGCTGACCGGCGCCCTGATCGTGACCATCGCGGATCTGCTGGCCCGCAAGCTGTTCTCCCCGATCGAGCTGCCGGTCGGCGTGTTCACCGCGGCGGTGGGCGCTCCGTATCTGATGTGGCTGATCGTCCGCACTCGCAGCCGTTCCGGAGGTGCCAGATGACCGGCGACAGCACGACCGGGAACCGCCTGAGGGCCGAAGGGCTCGTGCTCACGTACGAGGACCGTACGGTCGTCGACGGCCTCGACCTGGAGATCCCGGACGGGCGGGTCACCGTCATCATCGGGCCCAACGCGTGCGGCAAGTCCACCCTCCTGCGCGCGCTGGGCCGGCTGCTCAAGCCGCGGCGCGGCTCGGTCCTGCTGGACGGCGCCGAGCTGGCACGCATCCCCACCAAACGCGTCGCCCAGGAGATCGGGCTGCTGCCGCAGACCCCCGTGCCGCCGGAGGGCATCACGGTCTCCGAACTGGTCACCCGCGGGCGGCAGCCACACCACAAGTGGTGGCAGCAATGGACGGAGGCGGACGAGCGGGCCGTCGGCGAGGCGATGGACCGCACCGCGACCGGCGACCTCGCGGAGCGGCTGGTCGACGAGCTGTCCGGCGGCCAGCGGCAGCGGGCCTGGATCGCGATGGCCCTCGCCCAGGACACCGACCTCCTGCTGCTCGACGAGCCGACGACCTACCTCGACATCGCGCACCAGGTGGAGGTGCTCGACCTGGTGCGGCAGCTCAACCGTGAGCGCGGCCGGACCGTCGTCGTCGTCCTGCACGACCTCAACCAGGCCGCCCGCTACGCCGACCACCTCATCGCCATGAAGGCGGGACGCATCGTCGCCCAGGGAACACCGGACGAGGTCATCACCGCCGATCTGGTCCACGACGTCTTCGGACTCGCCTCCGTCGTCGTACCGGACCCGGTCACGGGCGGCCCGCTGGTCGTGCCGGGCGCGCCCTGGCAGCACGGATAGGCCCCCGTCACCTCTGGGGTTGCCTCAGGGTCGGCGGATCGGGGTTTTCTCAGGGTTCCTCGTGGAACGTGACTTCCACGGCCGTCCGTTGAACCGGATGACGAAAGGAGCCGATCGATGTACCGATCGAGACAGCACAAGATCATCGCTGGCGTCTGCGGGGGGATCGCGGACCGGTACGGCATGTCGCCGACGGTCGTGCGGGTGCTGTTCCTGCTGTCCTGCATTCTGCCCGGTCCGCAGTTCGTGGCCTACCTCATCATGTGGGTGCTGTTCCCCAAGGCCCCGGCCGCCTCCGCCCCGGGCTACGACTACTCGTACGGGCGGAGGTAGGCGGCAGCCACCGCGCGGGCCCGTTTATGCTCACATCAGGAGAGGTGAGCGATGATGCGGCAACGGCCCCTGACGCTGGTCCAGGACGAGCTGGTCGACTACGAGAAGGCCATGGAGCGCATGGACGCGCTGGTCGAGGAACGACAGGACGACGCGCGGCCCGACACGTTGTGGCTGCTCAGCCACCCGCCGGTCTTCACGATCGGCAAGCGGACGCTGGAGACCCACCTGCCCGACCCGTCGGCCGGCATCCCCGTGGTGCCGACCGGCCGCGGCGGCCAGCTCACCTATCACGGGCCCGGGCAGCTCGTCGGCTATCTCGTCGTGAAGCTGCGGACCGGCGAGGGCGTGGTCGACTACATCCGCGAGGTCGAGCTGCGGCTGGTCGAGGCGCTGGGCACGCTGGGCGTCCCGGCCGAGCGGCGCGACACCCCGCCCGGGTCGGAGCTGCTCACGGGCGTGTGGACCCGGGACACCGGGCGGAAGATCGTCTCGATCGGCATGCGGTCGAGCCGGTCGGTCACCAGCCACGGCTTCGCGCTCAACGTGGACGGCGACCTCACGCCGTGGGACCTCGCGGTCCCGTGCGGAATGCCCGACGTGCAGATGACCTCGATCGCCCGCGAGCTCGGACGGGCCTCCATGGAGGAGACCCGCCGAGTCGTCGCGGAGGCGTTCGAGGCCTCCTGAGGGGTTACGCGACCGGTTCGCGGTCACCCGCGTCGTCGACCGTACGGCGAGGGCCGGCGAACCAGTGCTTGGCCGACAGGTGCCACCACAGGGCGATGCCGATGAGCACGGCGCCCACGGCGATGGGGGCGTAGTTCACCGACGTCCAGGCGAAGTCCTTGTTGCCCGGGACGCCCGCGGGGGCGATGGGCAGGATGAAGTAGATCGAGATGATCGCGATCTCGACCACGGCGATCCAGGACAGCACCTTGTACTTGCGTCCGAGTGTCCAGGGCCCGGGCTGGAAGGAGTCCCCGGCGCGCAGGCGCAGCCAGATCGGGATGAGGAACGCGAGGTAGAGCCCGATCACCGCGATGGACACCACGGCGAGGAACGCCACGGGGGTCGTCGTGCCCTCGGGCGCGTAGAGCGCCGGCAGCGTGATCAGCAGCGCGACCCCGCAACCGGCGATGATCGCGTTGACCGGCGTGCGGTTGCGGTCGACCTTCGACCACAGCCGCCAGCCCGGCACCGCGCCGTCCCGGGAGAACGCGTACGTCATCCGCGACATCGAGGTCACGCAGCTCATGCCGCAGAAGAACTGCCCGATCGTGGAGATGCCGAAGATGACGGTGGCGAGGGTGGACGACAGCGACGAGGTGAAGATGGCCCCCACGAAGCCGCCCTCGGCGTTGACGGCGTCCACGTTCGTGGCCGCGAACAGGAACGACAGCAGCAGGACCCAGCCGCCGATCGCGGAGTAGAAGATCGACTGCCACAGGCCCTTGGCGGCGGTGCGGGCCGCGCCGTGGGTCTCCTCCGACACGTGGGCGCAGGCGTCGAAGCCGGTGATCGTGTACTGCGTGAGCAGGAAGCCCAGCGGCAGCACGTACAGCCAGAACGTCGGGCCCGAGTCGCCGTCGCCGAAGCCGGAGTTGTTGAACGTCTCGAACAGGAAGCCCACATCCTGGTGCTTCGACGGGCCGAAGATCAGGATCAGCACGACGGCCGCCGCGCCGAACACGTGCCACCACACCGAGACGTTCTGCAGCAGTGAGATCAGGCGGTGGCTGAAGATGTTGATCAACGCGTGCAGCACCAGGACGATCGCGAACAGCAGGAAGGTCTGGTGCAGCGCGTTGCCGTTCGCCCAGGAGTCGCTGAACCGCCCGATCGTGATGTTCAGGAACGTCGCGCAGCCGTAGTCTACCGACGCGGTCACCGCGATCAGGCCGATCAGGTTGAGCCAGCCGGTGAACCAGCCGTGGACGGGCCCGCCCAGCTTGGCGGCCCACCAGTAGATGCCGCCCGCCGTGGGGTACGCGGAGACCAGCTCCGCCATGCAGAACCCGATGATCAGGATGAACGCCGAGATCAGCGGCCAGCCGATGGAGATCGCAAGGGGTCCGCCGTTGTTCCACGCCTGGCTGAAGGTGGTGAAACACCCGGCCAGGATCGAGATGATGGAGAAGGAGATCGCGAAGTTGGAGAACCCGCTCCAGGTGCGGGCCAGTTCCTGCTTGTAGCCGAGTTCCGCTAGTCGTTTGGCGTCGTCGTCGAGGGCTTGCGCCACTGAGGCCTCCTCTAACTACTGGTGCGGAGTTTCCGGACGCCGTCGAGCAGGCGTCCGAAGCTGGGATTTCCGAGGTCGCGTACGGCTTGGGCGAACTTGTCTGCGGCCTCGGCGGAGTAGTCGAACCCGGGCAGGGCCCCGTCGCGGACCAGCCCCTCGTGGATGACGAACCAGAGCGTCCAGGTGAGGTTGGACATGATCAGGTTCAGCCGCACCCGGGGGACTTGCTCGTCGTCGCCGAAGTAGCCCCGCGTGAGCCGTACGACCTGGTCGGGATCGAAGTCGGATTCGGCGGCGATGTCCCCCAGCTCGAAACAGGGGTCGTTGTTGCCGGAGAGCTGGTAGTCGACGATCCGGACGCCATCGCCGGTGGCGATCAGGTTCTCGGCCAGCAGGTCGTTGTGGCAGGGCACCGTGGGGAACGGGCGCCGGGCCAGCGCCGCCTCGATGTCGGCCACGGCCGGCAGCACGTCCTCATAGCCGTCGGGGAGGGCCAGGCCGTGGGCGCGGCACCGCGCCACGAACTCCCGGAGCTTGCCGAAGATAGAGAAGTCGTTGCCGAAGCGAGGACCGGCGTGCAGGCGGCGGCAGGCGTCCGCCACCTCCTCGATCCGCGCGGCCACGGCCGGGACGTCGAGGGTGACCCCCTCGACGTACTCCAGGAGGAGGACGCCCGGCAGCACGTGGACGACGCGGGGGCCGATCCCGGACGCCGCGGCGGCGACCGTGTTGGCGATCTCCTGGTCGAGCGGGATGCCGAGGCCGGTCTCGGCGATGCGCGGGTCGAGCACCCGCAGGAGCCAGCGGTCGCCGTCCTCGCTGTCGACCCTGGCGATGTGGTGGCTGAGCCCGCCCTTGATCGTCGTGAAGGTCAGAGGCCGCCCGGCCCAGGCCGTGACGAGATCCATTGCGTCTGCGACGGGATCTGGCATGCCCGGCTCCTTTTGGTCTACCTTCAGACCATTGATCCGATTGTCTGGGCCGGGTGTTACAGGACGGTACCGATGTCGCAACTTCCCGCAGACGCCCGCGCCGTCGTCATCGGCGGTGGAGTGGCCGGATGCAGCGTCGCCTATCACCTCGCCCGGCTCGGCTGGACCGACGTGATCCTGGTCGAACGGCACGACCTCACCGAGGGCACGACCTGGCACTCCGCCGGCTTCGTCGGCCAGCTCAGGTCCACCGTCACGCAGACCAGAATGATCATGTATTCGGCCGGTCTCTACCCCGAACTGCGCGAACTGACCGGGCTCGATCCGGGCTGGCACGGCGTGGGCGGCCTGCGCCTGGCCACCACCCCCGAGCGCATGGAGGAACTGCTGCGCCAGGCCGGGGCCGCCGAGACGTACGGGCTCGACCTGGAGCTGCTCGGCCCCGGGGGCACGCTCGACCGGCTGCCGCTGCTGGAAGTGGGCGACGTCCTCGGGTCGTTGTGGCTGCCCGGGGACGGCTGGCTCGACCCGGCCCGGCTCGGTCACGCCCTGGCCGAGGGCGCCCGCAGGCTCGGCGTACGGATCTTCACCGGTGTCGAGGTCACCGGCGTCGACGTCCACGACGGCCGGGTGTCGGCCGTACGGCTGGCCGTGGCTGATGCCGAACACGTCGTGCGCACGGAGACCGTCGTGAACGCGGCGGGGGCGGCGGCCGGGGTGGTCGGGCGGATGGCCGGTGCCGACATCCCGATCGTGCCGATCAAGCACCAGTACGTGGTCACCCCGGCGTCCGGCGTCCCGGCGGACACGCCGACCGTCCGGGACCCGGACAACATCGTGTACTTCCGTGAGGAGGACGGCGGCATCCTCGTCGGGGGCTACATCAGGAGCCCGCAGATCTGGGACACCGGCCGGCCCTTGTCCGTGCCCCGCACCCTTTTCGCGCCCGACATGCCGAAGTTCCGCGAGTCGTGGGACTCGGCCGTCCGGCGGGTGCCGTCGCTGAGGTCGGTGGGGGACGGCGACGACCCGGCCGCGTTCCGCAAGGTCGTGCACGGGCCGGAGGCGTTCACGCCCGACTCGGAGTTCCTGCTGGGGGAGACCGAGGTCGCCGGACTGTGGGTGGCGGCCGGTTTCTGCGTGCACGGCCTGGCCGCCGCCGGCGGCGTGGGCAAGGTCATGGCCGAGTGGATCGTCGAGGGCGCCCCCGAGTACGACGTCTTCCGCATGGACGTGCGCCGTTTCGGCTCTTATGCCCGGTCGGCCCGCTGGGCCCGCGCCAGGGCCCTGGACTCCTACAGCACGTACTACGACATCGTCTATCCCGGCGAGGAGCGCACCGCCGCCCGCCCGCTGCGCCGTTCGCCCGCCTGGGTGCGGCACGAGGCGCTGGGCGCGTCCTTCGGCGAGAAGGCCGGGTGGGAGCGGGTCAACTGGTATCCGCCCACCTCGGATGAGGACGTGGCACGGCCGAGGGGATGGGCGGGCAGGGTCTGGTCTCCGGCGATCCGCGAGGAGTGCCTGGCGACGCGGGACGCCGCCGGGCTGTTCGATCAGACGTCCTTCGCCAAGCTGGAAATCTCCGGATCTGTCGCTGACCTGGAGCGGCTCGCGGGCAACGCCCTTGACCGGCCCGTCGGCTCGGTCGTCTACACCCAGTTGCTCGACCGACGCGGGGGCATCGAGGCGGACGTCACCGTGACCCGGCTGGCGGAGGACCGGTTCCGTCTCGTCACCGGCACCGCGTTCGGGGACCACGACGCCGCGCTGCTGCGCCGTCACGGGCTCGCGGTCGCCGACGTCACCTCCGCCTACGCCTGCTACTGCCTGTGGGGACCTCGCGCGTACGAGATCCTGGCGTCGCTGACGGACGACGATCTGACCTTCGGCTACCTGCGGGCCGCCGAGATCAGCGTGGGGCACGTCCCGGTGCTCGCCCAGCGGGTCACGTTCGTGGGCGAGTTCGGCTGGGAGCTCTACTGCCCGTCCGAGTACGGGCTGACGCTGTGGGACTCCCTCATGGCGGCGGGCCTGCCGCACGGCATGCGGCCGGCGGGCTACCGCGCGCTCGACTCGCTGCGGCTGGAGAAGGGCTACCGCGTGTGGGGGCTCGACGTCACACCCGAGACCACCCCGCTGGAGGCCGGGCTCGGCTTCGCCGTCCGCCCGGAGCGCCGGGCCGCCCTGCCGCGTCCCCGTACGGCGCTGCGCTGCCTGGTGCTCGACGACGGGCGTGACGACGGGCGTGACGGCGGGCGTGACGGCGGGCGTGACGTCTGCCTGGGCGGCGAGCCCGTCCGGCTGGACGGCCGTCCGGTCTCCCGCGTCACCAGCGGCGGATTCGGCCACCGGGTCGGCCGCTCGATCGCGTACGTGTACCTGCCGCTGGACGTGCAGCCCGGCGGGCGTGTGGACATCGGCGTCAACGGCGGCCGCGTGGGCGCCACCGTCGTCCGGGAGCCGCTCTACGACCCGGACGGCCTCTGGATCAAGGCCGAGCCCTGGCGGTAGGTGGGCGTCGAGTCGCTGGTCATGGGGGCAGCTCGCCCCGGGTGGGCAGGCCCTGCCAGGAGCTGTGGCTGGCGACCGCGAAGGCGGCCACCGAGATGCCGCGCTTGAGGCGGTCGGACGGGTGCAGGCCGTCCAGGATCGCGCTGAGGTAGCCCGCGACGAACGCGCCGCCGACCTCGGAGGGGTCGACCGCGGTCACAGGGGCGGCCTGGGTGTCGTAGCGCAGGCCCTCGACGGTGGCGCTGGCTCCCTTGGCGCCCCGGGTCACGACCAGTTCGGGCGTGGACGCGAGCACGGGCTCCACGAGCATGAGCTCGTCCTGGGTAGCGAAGAGCACGTCGGCCGAGGCGGCGAGTTCGGTGAGTCCCTGCCGGGCCTCCTCCGAGCTCTCCCACAGGTTCGCGCGGTGGTTGACGTCCACGGAGACGAGCACGCCGGCGTCCCTGGCGATTTTGACGGCGTGGTGGACGGCGCTCCATGCGAGGCCGCTCAGCCCGAGGGTGACGCCGGTGACGTGCAGGATCCGCGCCGACTGGACCGCCTCACCGGGCACGTCGCCGGTCGACAGGTGCGACCCGGCCGAGCCCTCCCGGTAGTGGACGGCGTGCGACGAACGGCCGATGCGCCGCTGCCGGAGGATCAGCCCGGTCGCCGTCGTCTCGTCCACCCGTACGTGGGAGACCTCCACGCCCTCGCCGCGCAGCACGGTCAGCGTGCGCATGCCCAGTTCGTCGGCGCTGACCCGGCCCAGCCAGCTCACCGTGTGGCCGAGCCGGGCCAGGCCGACCGCCGTCGTCAGCTCGGGCCCCTCCACGTCGAGGCGAATCGTCATGTCGTGCCGGAGCCGATCGCCGGAGACGACGCCCAATGCCTCTCCGAGCGTGAAAACCTCGGTCATGCCGTAAGTCCGCGGGATCGCACCCGGAAAGCATGACAGAGCCTGATCCGCCCGGGAAAGCCCCGACTCAGGCGCCGAACGCGTCCACGGCGGCCTGGCAGAAGGCCTTCAGGTCGTCCGGCTTCCGGCTGGTCACCAGCGTGTTAGGACCGCCCGTGCAGACCATGACCTCCTGGTCCACCCAGGTCGCCCCCGCGTTCCGCAGGTCGGTCTGGAGGCTGGGCCACGAGGTCAGCGTGCGCCCGCGCACCACGTCGGCCTCCACGAGGGTCCACGGCGCGTGGCAGATCGCCGCGACCGGCTTGCCCGCCTCGAAGAACTCCTTGACGAACCGTACGGCCTCCGGCCGCGTGCGCAGGAAGTCGGGGTTGGCGACCCCGCCGGGGAGGACCAGCGCGTCGAAGTCGGCGGCGGAGACCTCTCCGGCCACGGCGTCCACCGGGAAGGTGTCGGCCTTGTCGAGGTGGTGGAACGCCTGGATCTCGCCGCGTTCCACCGAGACCAGCTTCGGAGTGCCGCCCGCCTGCTGGACGGTCTTCCACGGCTCGGTGAGCTCGACCTGCTCGACCCCCTCGGGTGCGACGAGGAATGCGATCGTCTTGCCCTGGATCATCGTTGCTCCCCTCTTTTGCTCGTTCTTGACGTCGCGTGCCCCGCCGGCCGCGATCTATGCCGTCTGCGGGGTAGGGGATCGGCATGCCCGTGCTGGTGGGGACCTCTGGATGGCAGTACGCCGACTGGCGCGACCTCGTCTATGGGGGCGTGCCGCAGAGGCTGTGGCTGGAGCGCTACGGCGAGATCTTCGCCACGGTCGAGAACAACAACGCCTTCTA
This sequence comes from Microbispora rosea, assembly GCF_044460045.1. Lineage (NCBI taxonomy): Bacteria > Bacillati > Actinomycetota > Actinomycetes > Streptosporangiales > Streptosporangiaceae > Microbispora > Microbispora rosea. The sequence goes on from NZ_JBITJO010000001.1 coordinate 1,455,352, forward strand.
TCGGCTGCCGAAGCGGGAGACGTTCGAGTCCTGGCGGGAGCGTACGCCGCCCGGCTTCGTCATGGCGGTCAAGGCCAGCCGCTTCCTGACGCACATCAAGCGGCTGAAGGACCCGGAGGAGCCGGTCGAGCGGCTGATGGGCGTGGCCGAGGGCCTCGGCCCGAAGCTGGGCCCCATCCTGCTGCAACTGCCGCCGACCCTCCAGGTGGACGCCGGGCGGCTGCGGGCCTGCCTGGCCCGGTTCCCGCGCGCCGTACGGGTCGCGGTCGAGCCCCGGCACGCCTCGTGGTGGACCGACGAGATCCGCGCTCTGCTGACCGAGTTCGGGGCCGCGCTGTGCTGGGCGGACCGGCTCGGCCGGCCGGCCGGACCCCTGTGGCGTACGGCCGACTGGGTCTACCTGCGCTTCCACGAGGGAGGGGCGGAGCCCTGGCCCAACTATGGGCGGCGTGCGCTGCGCAGCTGGGTGGACCGTCTGGGGGACGCGCCGGACGCCTACGTCTACTTCAACAACGACCCCGGTGGCGCCGCCGTACGCAACGCGATCACCTTCGCCGAGCTGGCGTGCGCGCAGGGGCGGGACGTCAGCAGGGCGCGGCTCCCCGAGCCGACCTCCAAGCGGACCCCCGAGCCCGTCCGGTCGTGACCGGACGGGCGAGTGTCACCCCCGGCATGACGGATCAGGCGCGGCGGTCGTCGGCCGCGTGACGCCCGCCCGCCACCAGCTGGTCCGAGGGCGACTGCTGGGCGGGTATGGAGAGGCGGTTGTGCGGCGCGGTGGGACGCTCCGCCTGCTCGGCGCGCTCGGCCCGCTCGGTCCGGTCGTCGACTCCGTCGCCGTCCCGGTCGACCTTCGGGGTGGACGTCGGGGTCGTCGAGGCCGTCGGGGTCGTCTCCAGACGGCGCTCCAGGTCGCGCTTCTCGGCCTCCAGGCGGGACACGCGGTCCCGCTCCGCCAGGCGCGCCTCACGCAGCCGGCGGCGCTTCACGGCCGCGCGGCGCATGCCGCCGGTGATGAGCAGCAGACCGGCGACGAATACGGCGGCGGTCACGACACCGGCGATGAACAGCTCGAACGGGCTGAGGTTGAACGTGCGGTCCAGGACCGTGATCGGCATGGTGTTCGCGGTGTCGTTCACCGACACCTCGATCACAGCCGCCGCCGCGATCAGAACCAGAAGCAGGCCCAATAAGACCATCTGCGCTCACTCCCAGTGCGGTTGCGATTGGTTGACGCTTATCCGACTGCCCAGGAGAGCGGCGTTCATGTGCCGCGGGTCACAACACCGTCAAGGCAAAGAATGCGCGTTAACACTGCGGTTACAAACGGGCAAAAGATACGAAATGCCAGAACGGCAATGTCGAGCGTGGCGGACGAACGCCAGGCCGCCTCGTTCGAAGGGATCGACGTGACCTACAAGGCCGAGTACATCTGGATCGACGGCACGGAGCCGACCGCGAAGCTCCGCTCCAAGACCAAGGTCCTTGCCGACGGCGCCGAGCCGCCGCTGTGGGGCTTCGACGGGTCCAGCACCAACCAGGCCACCGGTCACTCCTCCGACCTGGTGCTCAAGCCGGTGTTCACCTGCCCCGACCCGATCCGCGGCGGTGACAACGTGCTCGTCATGTGCGAGGTCCTGCACACCGACATGACCCCGCACGCGACGAACACCCGCGCCCCGCTCGCCGAGGTGGCCGAGAAGTTCGCCGAGCAGGACTCGTGGTTCGGCATCGAGCAGGAGTACACCTTCTTCAAGGAGGGCCGCCCGCTCGGCTTCCCGCTGGGCGGCTTCCCCGCCCCGCAGGGCGGCTACTACTGCGGTGTCGGCGCCGACGAGGTGTTCGGCCGTGACATCGTCGAGTTGCACCTCGACCGCTGCCTGGCCGCCGGCCTGAAGATCTCCGGCATCAACGCCGAGGTCATGCCCGGCCAGTGGGAGTTCCAGGTGGGCCCGGCGGGTCCGCTGGAGGTCGGCGACCACATGTGGGTCGCCCGCTGGCTGCTCTACCGCACCGCCGAGGAGTTCGACGTCGCCGCCACGCTCGACCCGAAGCCGGTGAAGGGCGACTGGAACGGCGCGGGTGCGCACACCAACTTCTCGACCAAGGCCATGCGCGAGGGCTACGAGCCGATCATCACGGCCTGCGAGGCCCTGGCTGAGAACGCCCTGGAGCACGTCAAGAACTACGGCCACGGCGTCGAGGACCGCCTCACCGGCCACCACGAGACCGCCCGGTGGGACAAGTTCAGCTACGGCGTCTCCGACCGCGGCGCGTCCGTCCGCATCCCCTGGCAGGTCGAGCTGGACAAGAAGGGCTACATCGAGGACCGGCGCCCCAACGCCAACGTCGACCCCTACGTCGTCACCCGCCTGATGGTCGACACCTGCTGCACCGCTCTGGAGAAGGCCGGCCAGATCTGATCGGCTTCACGAGGAACTGAACGGTTCCCTCATCTCCCTACGGCTCCCGCGTTCCGGCGCGGGAGCCGTACGCGTTTTACGGCGGCTGTGCGGCGGCCGGCGGGCGGTCGAAGTGTCCCGAGTTGACAATGATTTTCATTTGCGAGACATTTGAAAGGGATGTTTCCCCTGATGCATCGCTTGGTGCACTGCTTTGACGCACTGCTTTGATATGCCGACTTGAGGACTCGTCGTGCTCTCGCCTCTCGCCCGTACGCTGTCGTCCGCCGCCCTGCTCGTGCTGTTCGCCGCCGGGTGCGGCGAAGGGAACGCGTCCTCTTCGCCTTCCGACCCGGCCCAGCCGCTGAAGGTGGTGGCGACCACCACACAGGTGGCCGACTTCGCCCGCAACGTCGGCGGTGACCGGGTCAGCGTCCACCAGTTGCTCCGGCCGAACGTCGATCCCCACGACTACGAGCCGTCCCCGGCGGACATGCAGGCCATCGCCGAGGCCGACGTGCTCGTCAAGAACGGCGTGGACCTGGAGAGATGGCTGGACGAGACGATCTCGGCCGCCGGTTTCGACGGGCCCGTGGTGGACGCCTCCCAGGGCGTGCAGATCCGCGACGGCAATCCGCACATCTGGCACAACCCCCTCAACGCCAAGACGATGGTCGACACCATAGAGAAGGCGTTCGCCGCCGCTGACCCGCGCGACGCCGCGGCCTACCAGGCCAACCGGGTGGCGTACGACGCGAAGCTGGACGCGCTCGACGGCGAGATCGCCAAGAAGGTCGAGTCCATCCCCGCGGACCGGCGCAAGCTCGTGACCAACCACGACGCCTTCGGCTACTACCTCGACCGTTACGGGCTGACGTTCGTCGGCTCGATCATCCCGAGCTTCGACACCTCGGCGGAGCTGTCCGCCAAGCAGGTCTCCGACCTCGTCGCCAAGATCAAGGCGACCGGAGCGGCGGCGATCTTCTCGGAGGCGTCGCTGCCGCCGAAGACGGCCGAGGCGATCGGGCGCGAGGCCGGGGTGCGGGTCGTGGCCGGAGAGGACGCGCTGTACGGCGACTCGCTGGGCCCCGAAGGGTCGGCCGGTGCGACCTACCTGCAGATGGAGGAGCACAATACCGACACCATCGTCAACGCGTTGAGGGGGACCGTCGCATGAGTGAGCGCGCGCCGACCCTGGTGCTCGACCGGGCGAGCGTGGCCTACGGCGACGTCCCGGTGCTGGAAGAACTGAACGGCGTCGTCCACGAGGGCGAGGCCGTGGCGCTGATCGGCCCGAACGGCGCCGGAAAGTCCACGTTCATCAAGGCGCTGCTCGGCCTGGTGCCGGTCGTACGCGGCCGGATCGAGGTGCTGGGCAGGCCCCCGGCGCAGGCCCGCCGCGACGTCGCCTACGTGCCGCAGGCCGACACGCTCGACCCGGACTTCCCGGTGTCGGTCGAGCAGGTCGTGATGATGGGCCGCTACCGGCGGATCGGCTGGCTGCGCCGCCCCTCCGCCGGCGACCGGGCCGAGGTGGCCGACGCCCTGGAGCGGGTCGGGCTGGCCGGGCGGGCCCGTGACCGGTTCGGCACGCTGTCGGGCGGGCAGCGCCAGCGGGTGCTGCTGGCCAGGGCCATCGCCGCCAAGCCGCGGATGCTGCTGCTCGACGAGCCGTTCAACGGCGTGGACGCGGTCAGCCAGCACGCGTTGCTGGAGGCGATCGGCTCGCTCAAGGCGCAGGGCGCCTCCGTCGTCGTCAGCACCCACGACCTCGCCATCGCCCACCTCGCCTGCGACGAGGTGTGCCTGCTCAACCGGAGCCAGTTCGGGTTCGGCCCGACCGGCGACGTGCTGACGCCCGAGCGGCTGCGCGCGACGTACGGCGGGCACGCGCTCGAACTGCGCGGCGACCGGGTGATCGTGACCCAGACATGATCTTCTTCGAGCCCTTCCAGATGCCCTTCATGGCGCGGGCGCTGGTCGAACTGGTTCTCCTCGGCGCGCTCGCGGGCACCGTCGGCGTGCTGGTGCTGCTGCGCCGGCTCGCCTTCGTCAGCGACACCCTGACGCACACCGTCTTTCCCGGCGTGGTCATCGGCCACCTCATGGCCGGGAACGGCGGCATCTTCTGGGGCGCGCTGGCCGCCGGGGTCGTCACCGCCGTCCTGCTCACGCTGCTCACCCAGCGCCGCAGGGTGAGCGAGGACGCCGCGCTCGCCATGCTGCTGACCACGCTGTTCGCCGTCGGCGTCGTCATCGTGTCGCGGCAGACCGGCTTCACCGCCGACCTCACGGCGTTCCTGTTCGGGCGGGTGCTGACGGTCACCGAGGCGCAGCTCGCGCAGACCGCCGTCGTGACGGTCGTGGTCGTGGCGCTGCTGGCGGTGCTGCGGCGGCCGCTGCTGTTGCGGGCCTTCGACCCCGAGGGCGCCCAGGCGGCCGGCGTGCGCGTCGGCCTGCTCGACCTCGTGGTGAACGTCGCGGTCGCGCTGGTGGTCGTGGCCGCCGTGAAGGCGGTCGGCACGGTCCTCGTGATCGCGTTGCTCATCGTGCCGGCCGCGGCGGCGCGCAGCCTGTCGGACCGGCTCGCGGTCATCGTGCCGCTGGCCTGTCTCGTCGGTGCGGCCGCCGGGTGGCTGGGGCTGGTCGTGAGCTACGAGGCGTCGGTCGGGCATGGCATCAGGCTCGCCTCCGGCGCGACCGTGGTGCTCGCGCTGGTGGCGATGTACGGCCTGGCCCACGCCGCCGCGTACGTCCGCAGGAAGGCGGGCCTGAGCCGGGCCCGCCGCCGCTCGGTCCTGGAGGCGGCGTGAACTGGCTCGACTCCACCGTCCACCGGGCCCTCGTCGAGGCCGTCCTGGTCGGCGCGCTGGGAGGGGTGGTCGGGGTCTTCGTGGTCGCGCGGCGGCTGCCGTTCTTCACGATGGCCCTCACGCACGCGACGTTCCCCGGCATCGTCGTCGCCGCCCTGCTGGGGGTGAACATCTACCTCGGCGGCGGGCTGTTCGGGCTGCTGGTGGTCGCCGCCGTCCTCGCGTTCGGCCGGGGCCGCGGGCAGGACTTCACCACGGCCACCGGCATCGCGCTGTCGGGCGGCTTCGCGCTCGGTGTGGTGCTGGTGTCGTCCCAGGACGGCTTCACCAAGGACCTGGCGGCCTACACGGTGGGCGACGTCCTCGCCGTCGGCACGGGCGACCTGGTGGCGACCGTCGCCGTCGCCGCGGGCGTGCTGCTCGTGCTCGCCCTGGTGGGCAAGGAACTGCTGCTCGCGGCGTTCGACCCGGTGGGGGCGGCGGCGCTCGGGCTGCCCACCGTGCTGCTGGACTTCGCACTGCTCGCGGTCGTCGAGGTGACCGTCGTCGCCACCGTGCCCGCGCTGGGCACGATCCTCGCCGTGGCGCTGATCGTGGGCCCGGCCGCGACGGCCCGCCTGCTCACCGACAGGTTCGCGCCGCTGTTCCCGCTCGCCGCCGGGATCGGGGTCGCGTGCGCCCTCGCGGGCGTGTGGGTCTCCACCCGATGGAACGTCGCGACCGGGGCCTCCATCGCCCTGTTCGTGGGCCTGGTGTTCGGGGCGGTCTTCCTCGGCACCGCCGTACGCGGCCGGGCCGGACGGGCCGCGGCCGTCAGGGTCTGATCATCAGGGCGTGAGCAGCACCTTGATCGCGCCGTCCTCCTTCTTCTGGAAGATCTCGTAGCCGTGCGGGGCCTGGCCGAGCGGCAGGCGGTGCGTCGCCAGGTCCTCGACCCCCAGGGGATCGCCGTCGCCGGTCAGCAGCGGCATGAGATCGTCCACCCACCGCTTGACGTGGGCCTGGCCCATCCTGAGCGTGACGCCCTTGTCGAACAGCTGCAGCATGGGCATGGGGTCGGTCATCCCGCCGTACACGCCGCTGATCGAGATCGTGCCGCCGCGGCGCACGGTCTCGATGGCGTCCTGCAGGGCGGCGAGCCGGTCGAGGCCGGCGCGGGTCATCATGGCGGCGGCGGCCTTGTCGGGCAGCATGCCGGTGACCGTCTGGGCGAGCTTGCCCACGGTGTAGCCGTGCGCCTCCATGCCGACGGCGTCGATGACCGAGTCGGTGCCCCGGCCCCCGGTCATCGACCGGATCGCCTCGGGCACGTCGTCGGTCTCGTTCCCGTCGATCACCTCGATGCCGTGCCGGCGGGCCATCTCCAGGCGTTCGGGGACGATGTCCACGCCGATCACCCGGTAGCCGCGGTGGCGGGCGATGCGGGCGGACATCTGCCCGATCGGGCCGAGGCCGAAGACCGTGACGCTGCCGCCGTCCGGCACCTCGGCCCACTCGACGGCCTGCCAGGAGGTGGGCAGCACGTCGGAGAGGTAGACGAACCGCTCGTCCGGCGGCCCGTGCGGCACCTTGATCGGCCCGAAGTGCGCCTGCGGGACGCGCAGGTATTCCGCCTGGCCGCCGGGCACCTCGCCGTACAGCTTCGTGTAGCCGAAGAGCGCGGCTCCGGTGTCGTACTCGCGGACCTGGGTGGTCTCACACTGGGCGTACAGCGCGCGGTCGCACATGAAGCAGTGGCCGCACGAGATGTTGAACGGGATCACCACGCGGTCGCCGGGCGAGATGTGGGTGACCTCCGCGCCGACCTCCTCCACGATGCCCATCGGCTCGTGGCCGAGGATGTCGCCCTCGCCGATGAACGGGCCGAGCACCTCGTAGAGGTGCAGGTCGGAGCCGCAGATCGCGGTGGTGGTGACCCGGATGATCGCGTCGGTGGGTTCCTTGATGGCGGGGTCGGGGACCTCCTCCACCCGGACGTCGCGCTTGCCGTGCCAGGTAACTGCCTTCATGGTTCCCCGCCTGCCCCGCTTACGGCGGGGGAAACGGGCTCTATATCCGGATCAGAGGTGCAGCACGCTGCCCTGCCCGTCCACCTGGTCGGCGTGGTCGTCGTCGAACCACACGCCTCCCGTGGCGAGGTAGCGGAACCGGTGCGCGCCGGGCGGGAGGATCACCGACACGGTGCGGGTGCCGTTCCTGCGCCGCAGCAGTTCGTGGCGGCCGGGCAGCCAGTCGTTGAAGTCGCCCACCACGCTGACCGTTCCCGAGGGCTCGTCAACGGGCAGGGCGAAGGTGACGCGGGTCTTCTGCCCGAACAACCTGGTGCGTTTGAGCATGTCGCATAGCCTGGCGTATTGCCCCTAAAGGAAGAAACAAGTACACGCAGGACGTAACACAATATTCACGGCCTTTTCAGGGCGTGTGCCCGACGCCGCAGAGGAACCACGTGGGCAGGTGGCGGCCGGCCTGCCGGGCGAGCAGGTTCTCGTCGTCGGGCCGCCAGTCGTCGAGCGGGACCAGGCCCGGCTCGATGAGCCGGAAGCCGCCGAACAACTCGTGGATCTGCTCGCGGCTCCGCAGCGTGACGCCGTTGCTGGCCTGCCGGTAGACGGCCGCCCCCTCGCGGGCGTCGCCGGCCCGTTCCTCGTCGGTGACGTGGGACAGCACGAGGTGGCTTCCGGGGGCGACGGACTCCCCGAGGCGGGTGACGAGCTCGGCCGGCTTGTCGTCGTCGGAGAGGAAGTGCAGCACGGCCACGAGCAGGACGGCGACCGGCTCCGACAGGTCGATCAGCGACCTCAGCTCCGGATCGGCCAGGATCTCCTCGGGGCGCCGCAGGTCCCCGTGCACGGTGACGGTGGTGGCGGTGGCGCCCGACAGCAGCGCCCGGGCGTGTGCGAGCACGACCGGGTCGTTGTCCACGTACGCCACCCGGACACCGGGGTCCAGCTCGTGCGCCACCTCGTGGACGCTGCCCTCGGTCGGCAGCCCGGTGCCGATGTCCACGAACTGCCGGATCCCGGCCTCGGTCACCAGATGGCGTACGGCCCGGCGCAGGAAGGCACGGTTGCGGCGGGCCAGCGAGGGGGCCTCGGGCGCGACACTCATGACCCGCTCCGCGGCTTCCCGATCGGCCGCGAAGTTGTCCTTTCCGCCGAGGAAATAGTTGTACATGCGCGCAGGATTGGGGACGCGCGCATCGATGCCGGGTGGCGGCGCGTCATCGGCCACGCAAGGTCTCCTCACTCACGGTAGTAAAGAGGACTTCATGCGAGCATAAGGGCCGCCGAGGAAAAACCCAACGAAGAACGCCATAACTCTGTGACTCCACCTTCCCACCGGATTTGCGTTCGCCGATAAGAGGCAGGCCACGGGCAGCGGCAGAAGGAAGAGCCACAGCCGGTGGGCGACCGGCCACTGCGGATCGTCCTGCAGGGGCCATAGCCAGAGCTCGGCGGTCAGGAAGAGCGTGACGGCGAGCAGCCCGAACTGGGCCGCCGCGCCCGCGAGGGCCGCGGACCGGCCGTGCCGGGGGCGCAGCCGTACGGCGACGGCGGCGCCGGACAGTCCGGTGAGTACGCACGCGGCGGCCTCCAGCGCCAGGTCGCCGGCGAGCAACGGAGAGCCCTGGGGCAGGAAGACGACGATCAGCGCGAGGGTCGTCCCCCAGGCCGCGAGGGCGGCCCCGGCGGCGAGAGCGGTGCGCAGCCACATGCGCAGCCACCTCGGCACAGGCGTGGCGAGCGTGCCGTATGCCAGGGGATCGACGAGAGCGAACCCCGCCGTGGCGCCCATCGCCCCGGCCGACAGCCGTGACAGGACCACGGCATCGCAGCTCACCACAGCACCGCGGGTGAGGGCGGCGGCGACGATCACGGCCGCGGACGCCAGCCACGTCCAGGCGAGCGGCGCCCAGTCGACGGCCCGCAGGAGCGGGCGGACGAGGATCAGTGCCGTACGGATCACGAGCAGTCCTTCCTATCGTCGGGGTCCGGGGTGAGGCCGAGCAGCGGAAGCGCCTGCTCGACCGTGGTCGCCGGGTCCAGGAGGGTCGTCCAGTGGGCCCACACACGTGCGCGGGCGTCCGGGCGCGCGACCAGGCGCTCGGCATACCGGTAGAGGCGCTCGGCGGCGGGCCGCTCGGAGTCCTTCGTCTGTGCCCAGGACGAGGCGGCGACACGTACCGGCCCGGCCTGGCCGCCCAGCCACAGGGCGACGAGCGTGCGCGCCCGTCCCCACTCGGCGCATCCGGGCGTGCCCACACGAACGAAGATGCCGGAGGCGCCGTACAGCGGATCGGTGATCGACGTGCGCCACCACTCGGGGTCCGGCACGCCGGCCACCCGGGCCGCCGCCTGGCCGCCGAGCCAGGCTTCCGAGAGCTCCGCGGTCCCGTGCCTGCCCCACAGGAAGAACGGTCCTGTGGGGTGCGGCCACCCCGGCCTCGTCACCGTCTCCCGCCCCTGGCCGAAGGAGACGTCGCCGATCCGCTGCCTGATCTCGGGCACCCGGGCGCGCTGGGCGGGCGGAACCGCGGCGACCACGGGCCGCACCGCGCGCGCCCAGAGCGGGATCCACGCCTCGTAGCCCGGATAGGCGCAGTAACGCACCCCCTCGGCCTCCCGGCAGCGCTGCGCCTCGGGCGCCGACCATCGCGCCAGCCTCTCCTGAGGCACAGCATCGCGCAGGCCGGCGATCGCGACGGCCCCCGTGGGCACCGCGACCGCCAGCCCGGCCAGCGCGGCGAGCGAGCGCCGGGGCCACAGGCCGTACCGGGCCATGCCGAGGGCGGCCGCCAGCGGGACCAGGGCCAGGACGTAGACGAGGTGGGTGCCCGACGGCCGAGGGTTGATCTCCACAGGCAGGTCGTGATGCAGGATCACCGGAAGCAGCGCCGCCCACGAACCGCCCGACCTGGACAGCTCCGCGGGCGCCGCGACCGCGAAGAGCACGACGGGCCCGGTGGCCGGTCCGGGGAGCCACCGGCCCACGGCGACGCCGAGGACGCCGCAGAGCGCAGCCCCGGCAGGCCCGGTCAGTGCCTCCCACGGATCGAACCGGCCTGCCGGGTGCGCCGGCAGCAGGCTCAGCAGGTGGACCGCCGCGGCCGCGCAGGCCGTCGCGGCGGCGACCGCCGGAGCGGCGACCAGCAGCGCCCGGGTCCTGGCCTGGGCCCGGACCGGCAGCGCCCGGATGGTCTCCGGCATGCCGTGACGCCGCTCCCGGTTCACGGCGAGGTTCGCCGCCAGCAGCGCGCCCGCCCCCACGAGCAGGCAGCCGTACGCCGTGTCGATCGTCACCTCGGGCCAGGCGGGCGCGCGGGTCCACGTCTGCCAGACGCGCAGCGCGACCATGAGCACCGCGGCTCCCCAGACCAGCGGGTCGCGCAGCAGCCGGACGGCCTCGAACCTGACCAGACTCATGCCGCCTCCTGGGTGCGGCCGACGAGGAGCAGGTAGCCGTCCTCCACCGTCGGCTCGGCCGGGACGGCGTCCGCCGGGGTATCGCCGATCGTGCGGTAGCGCCCGTCGGCCGTCCGCCAGAAAAGCGCGCCGGGCCCCGGACGGTGGTCGCCGAGGCTCACCCGGCCGGCGGCGACGGCCGCGAGCCCGGAAGGGGTGCCGTCGAACAGGATCCGCCCGCTGTCCATCACGACCACCCGCTCGCACAGCGCCGCGACGTCCTCCGTCTGGTGGGTGGACAGCAGGACCGTACGGCTCTCGCCCAGACGGGAGACCAGGGCGCGCAGCCGCAGTCGCTGCTCGGGGTCGAGGCCGACCGTCGGCTCGTCCAGGACGAGCAGGTCGGGCCCGTCCAGCAGGGCTTGGGCGAGCGCGAGCCGTTGCCGCATGCCGCCCGACAGCTTGCGCACCTTCGTGCGCGCCCGGTCGGCGAGGCCGACCTCGGCGAGCACCCGCGTGACCTCCCGGTGCCGTTCGCGCCGGTCCGTCATCTCCTTCAGGATCGCGACGTAGTCGAGCGTCTCGAAGGCCGTGAAGTGGGGGTAGAAGCCAGGGTCCTGCGGCAGGTAACCGAGTCGCCGGCGCACGCCGGTCCGCCCGGACGCCGTGGCCGGGTCGAGGCCCAGGACGCGCAACTCCCCGGCGTCGGGCGCGAGCGTCGTGGCCAGGCAGCGCAGCAGCGTCGTCTTGCCCGCGCCGTTCGGACCGAGCAGGCCCGTCACGCCGGCGCCGAACGCGATGTCGAGGCCGTCGAGCACGACCGTGTGGCCGTACCGCTTGCGCAGGCCGCGCACAGTGACGGTGGGGGTCATCGGGGCTCCGCGGGGTCGAGGAGATGGCGCCGGACGTACAGGACGAGGGTGAGCAGCGCTACGGCGCAGCCGTAGAGCACCTGCGCGCCGGGCCGGAACGGCAGCGTGCGGTCGCCCGTCACCGCTCCCACCCCCGTCACGACTGCGACCCAGCCGCCGCCCAGGGTCACGGCGGCGAGAGGCAGCGGCACTCGCGTGGCCAGTGCCAGGCAACCCGAGGTCATCGTCAGCGCGGGGAGCAGCCAGGCCCAGGCGACGGACGGCATGGTGGCGGCCGGCAGCAACGGCACGGCCAGAGCGGTCAGCGCGAGCGCCGTCAGGAGCACGGCTGTCGAGCGCACCAGCAGCAGCGGCGCTCCCGCCATGGGTGTGGCCGCGTACGTCTCGTGGGCGGGGTCGATCCGGCGGCCGTACGCGAGCGCGATGCCCGCCGTCGGCAGCACGGGGGCCAGTGTCAGGAACGCGAGGAATCCATGGCCGGCCAGGTGCGCGGCCGCCACGGCGAAGCCGAGCGCGACCGCGACGGCCGCCGCCCACGCGCGGCTCAGCGCGGGCGTCGCGGCGAGCAGCCGGGCCAGGTGCCCGGGTACTCCGGCGCCGCGCAGCAGCCGCTCCGTCAGCGGCGGGGCGGGGGCGGCGACCTCCGCCGCGATCCGCTCCCACGACGTGGCCAGCCACCCGCCGTCGGCGGGAACCGCCGTACGGCACCGGGCGCAGCGGACGAGGTGGGCCTCGACGGACATGACGCCCACCGGATCGAGCGAGCCGTCCAGGTAGCGTTCCAGCAGGCCGGGCGGGATGTGCCAGTCGCCGGTCGTCATGCCAGCTCCTCTCTCAGCCGGGCCTTGGCCCGCATGAGCCGGGTTTTCACGGTGCCTTCGGGAATGCCGAGCAGCCGGGACGCCTCGCGGACGGTCAGGCCGTCGAGGACGGTCGCCTGGATCACGGCGCGCAGTTCCGGTGACAGGCGGGCCAGGGCGCCGCCGAGGTCGCCGTGCTCGACCCCGAGCAGCACGCTGTCCTCCGCGGAGGCGAGGCGGGCGCCTGTTTCCGCGAGTGCGGTGTCGGCGAGCGCGGCGGCGGCGATCCAGCGTCCGCCGGGACGTCTCAGGGCGGAGGCGAGGCGGCGCGCGGCGATCGTCCAGATCCAGGCGGCGGCGTCGTCGCCCTGCGGCGAGTAGCGGCGCGCCCCGCGCCAGATCGCGACGAACGTGTCCTGGATCGCGTCGTCCACGAGGTCGGGGTCGGCGCACCTGCGCAGCAGGCGGGCGCGCAGCCAGGGCGCGTGCCGGTCATGCAGCAGCCGGAGCGCCTCGACGCGTTCCGCCGCCACGGCCGCCATCAGGTCGTGATCGTCACTGGACGGGCTCACGGGCGGTGGATGCGGGCGCTTGCGGGGGAACCGCAGGGAGAGGGGGCGCATGTCTCGTCTATCGCGGCGCGCGCGCCGATCGGTTCACGAGGTACGGACGTCCTAGGACCATCGCCCGATGTGGGGGAGCGGCTCGGAGATCTATAACGGGCACATGTACGCCATCAGATTGCATGCATTCGGTCCCGCTGAGAATCTCCTCTACGAGGAGGTCGAGGATCCCGAGCCCGGGCCGGGCCAGGTCCGCGTGGCCGTACGGGCGGCGGGGGTGCACCTGGTCGACACCACGTTGCGGGCCGGGAAGTACGCCGGCGGCCCGATCCCCGTCCCCGACCTGCCCACGATCCCCGGCCGGGAGGTCGCCGGGATCGTCGACGCCGTCGGTCCCGGGGCCGATCCTGGCCTGGTCGGCAGGCGGGTGGTGACCCATCTGGGGATGGTTCCCGGCGGATACGCCGAACTGGCCGTGCGGGACGCCTCGGCGATCCACGAGATCCCGGACGGCCTCGGGTACGGCGAGGCGGTGGCGATGATCGGCAGCGGCCGGACGACCATGGGCATCCTCGACATCGCGGAGATCCGGGCGGACGACGTCGTCCTGGTGACGGCGGCGGCCGGAGGCATCGGCAACCTGCTCGTGCAGGCGGCGGTGCGGGCAGGCGCCACGGTCGTCGGGCTCGCCGGCGGAGCGGCCAAGGTGGGCCGGGTGCTGGAGCTGGGCGCGCACCACGCCGTGGACTACGCCGTGCCCGGCTGGCCCGACCAGGTGAGGGCGATCCTCGGCGACCGGGAGGTCACGCTGGCGCTCGACGGCGTCGGCGGGGCCCTCGGGCGCGCCACCCTGGAACTGCTCGGCGTCGGCGGCAGGATCGTGCTGTTCGGCTGGGCGGACGCGCAGGGCGGCCCGACCGCGCTGACCACGCAGGACCTGTTCGCGCGCGGCATCACCGCGGCGGCGGCGGTCGGCGCGCGGGTGCTGAAGCGGCCGGGCGGCCTGCGGGGCCTCGAGGAGCGTGCGCTGGCGGCCGCGGGGTCGGGCGCGCTGGTCCCGCTGGTGCAGAGCTTCCCGCTCAAGGACGCCGCCGCCGCGCACGCCGCGCTGGAGACCCGCGCGACCACGGGCAAGGTGGTGCTCGTTCCCTAGGTGACCACAACGGGATGGGGGAGCACCGAGGTGTGGCAGTAGCCGAGGTCGTTCCAGGGCGTGGTGTCGGGCTGGGAGCGGCCGTGCTCGTCGGTGGCCCGCACCCGCACGACGTAGGCGCCGGGGGCGGGGTCCCAGGGGAACCGCCAGCGGGTCCAGACGCCCGCGAGGCCGGGCCCGTCGAGGTCGGCGGGTAGCCACGGGCCGTCGTCGATCCGGTAGTCCACCGCGGTCACGCGGTCCTCCCCGGCGTACGCCCGGCCGCGGATCGTCTGCGGCCCGGAGTGCAGCCGCGCGGGCCAGGGCAGCTCGACCAGGCTCGCGACCGGCGTGGAGGTGATCGGCACGGCCGGACGTCCGGGGCTGACGATCACGTAGTCCTCGGTGTTCCACGGCACGCTCAGCGGCCGGTCGGACACCTCGATCCGGCCCACCCACTTGATGCTCGCCGCGCCGAGCCAGCCGGAGACGAGCACGCGGGCGGGGAAGCCGTGGTCGGGCGGCAGGATCTCGCCGTTCATGGCGAGCGCGAGCAGGGTGTCGGGGGCCAGGGCCTTGGCCAGGGGCATCGGGCGGCGCCCGCGCGCCTCGTCGAGCCCCTCCGGCATCACCTCGACGGCGGCGTCGGTTAGGCCGGCGGGTTCGAGCAGGTCGCGCAGCGGGATCCCGGTCCACTCGGCGGTCGCGATCGCGCCCCGGCCCCATTGCACCCCGCCGAAGCGGCGGCCGTGCTCGATGCCGAACAGGGCGCGACGGTTGCCCGCGCACTCCATGGTGCGGATGAGGGACACGAGCGGGAACCGGCGCCAGAGGTCGTCGTAGGTGTAGCGGACGGTCCGGCGTACGCCGGCGCCCTCGACGCGCAGCGTCCAGGTTCTCGCGTCGAGGCGGGGGGTCGGTGCGTGGTTGCGGACGAAGAAGCGGTCGAGCGGGGTGAGCAGGCCCGGCAGGCGGTCGGGCCGGGTGCCGTAGTCGAGGCCGGTGCCCGCGTCCTCCATGAGGGCGGCGATGGCCGGCTTCACCACCGGCGTGCGGATGTCGCGTGTCGTGTGCATCGGCCCTTCCCTTCCGGGCCGACGCGGTGACGGCCGTCAGCCCAGGTCGCGGCTCGCCCTCCGGGCCTGACGCTGGGCCCAGGACGCGAGGCGTGACCAGCGCCTGGCCGAGACCAGACGGCTGGCGACGCGGGCGTTGTCGGCCTCGCGGTGCAACTCGGTGACGCGCTCGGTGGCCAGGGAGTAGTCGTAGAACATCATTACCGTCCAGCTCGCCTTTGTAACTGTCTTAATTTTCTTAGGCAGTTACAAAGGTACGACAAAGGAGCGTAACTGGTCAAGTGAATTTCGACGGTCACGTGGCCGGATTTCGCCCGATCCCGTTCGACGAGGGCCACCCGGTGCCGGAGTGCCACCGCGCCGTCTGACCGGTACGGACGTGGGTAGGGGTGGCCGTATGGCAGAGATCGGTTTCACCCTTATGTGCGAGCAGACGCCCGCGAAGGAGCTGGTGGCGGACGCGGTCGCGGCCGAACGGACCGGTTTCGACTACGCCGTCATCTCCGACCACTACTTCCCGTGGCTGGAGGAGATGGGCCACTCCCCGTACGCCTGGTCGGTGCTGGGCGCGGTGGCGCAGGCCACCGAACGGCTGCCGCTGATGACGTACGTGACGTGCCCGATCATGCGCTACCACCCGGCGGTGGTGGCGCAGAAGGCGGCCACGATGGGAGTGCTCAGCGACGGCCGGTTCACCCTCGGCGTGGGCGCGGGCGAGAACCTGAACGAGCACGTGGTGGGGCACGGCTGGCCGCCGGTCAACACCCGGCACGACATGTTCCGCGAGGCCATCGAGGTCATCAAGGAGCTCTTCCAGGGCGGTTACCGCAACTACCGCGGCGAGTACTTCGACATCGACTCGGCCCGGCTGTTCGACCTGCCCGAGCGGCCGGTCCCCATCGCGGTCGCCGCGTCCGGCGAGCAGTCGGCGGACATCGCGGCCGAGCTCGGCGACGGCCTCGTGGCGACCGACCCGGACGGCTCGCTGGTGGAGAAGTTCGCCGCGTCCGGAGGCGAGGGCAAGCCCGTCTACGGCCAGCTGGCCGTCTGCTACGACCCCGACAAGGACGCCGCGGTCGAGCGGGCGCACCGCATGTGGCGCTGGTCGGTGGCCGGTTGGAAGGTCATGTCGGAGCTGCCCGCGCCGGTCAACTTCGCCGCCGCGACCGAGACCGTACGGCCGGAGGACGTGGCCGAGAAGGTGCCCTGCGGCGCGGACGCCGGCGCCGTGGTCGAGGCCGTGCGGCAGTACACCGAGGCGGGCTTCACCCATCTCGCGCTCGTGCAGGTCGGACGGGAACGCCAGCGGGAGTTCTTCGAGTGGTCCGAGAAGGAGCTCCTCCCCGCGCTGCGCGATCTATAGGCGTGTCGCGCGATCCATAGGCGTGAGATGATCGCCGTCAGCTCGCCATGGGAGGAACGATGCCCGAGCGCACGCAGACGGTGACGGTCACGGACGGTGGCTTCGACCTGCGCCTGTGGATCCCGGAGCGGGGGAGCGGCCCGGGGCTTCTGCTGATCCCGGAGATCTGGGGCGTGAGCGACTACATCAGGGCGGTCGCCGCCGACCTCGCCGGGCTCGGTTACGTCGTCGGCGTGCCGGACCTGTTCTGGCGCCTGCGGCCCGGCTGGGCCGCCGCCCACGACGAGGAGGGGCTGCGCGCCTCGCTGGAGCTGTCGGCGAACCTGGACGCCGAGAAGGCCGCGGACGACTGCGCCGCCGCGCTGGCCGCCCTCGCGGCGCGGCCCGAGGTGACGGGCGGAACCGGCGCGCTCGGCTTCTGCCTCGGCGGCTCGCTGGCCTACGCGGTCGCCGCCGGCGCCGGTGGGAGCGGCCTGTCGGCCGTGGTGTCCTTCTACGGCGCGGACGTGCCGGACGCGCCCCAGCTCCTGGACGGCATCCGCGGCCCGATCCAGTTCCACTTCGGCGGCCGGGACCCCTACATCCCCCGCGACAGGGTGGCGGTCGTGGAGGAGGCGGCGGCCGGACGGCCGAACGTGGAGGTCCACGTGCAGGAGGACGCCGGCCACGCCTTCCACAACTTCTTCGCGCCGATGTTCCACAACCCGGAGGCGGGCCGTACGGCGTGGGGGCTGGCCATGGACTTCCTGCGCCGTCACCTCCCGGCGGTCTGAGCCTCCCGCCGCCAGGGGAGCGCGGGCAGGCCGCACCGCACGCGCAGGACCATCCAGAAGGCCGGCGCGAGGAGCAGCACGGCGACCAGCACCCAGACGGTCGGGGCGTTGCCGAAGCCGAACATCTTCAGCGCCGAGGCGAGCAGCACGAACGCCAGGACGCGGCGGATCAGCCCGCCGGGGGCGCGCGAGGAGATCCGAGAGCCGAGGTAGACGCCGGGGACGGAGCCCACCAGCAGCGCGACCGTGACCGACAGCGTGAACTCGCCGAACAGCAGGTGCCCGAGCGCGGCCGACATGACGAGCGGCACGGCCTGGACCAGGTCGGTCCCGACGAGCTGGTTGGCCTTCAACGCGGGGTAGAGCGCGAGCAGGGCCACGATGATCAGGGATCCGGAGCCGACCGAGGTGATGCCGACCACCAGCCCGCCGACGGCCCCCACCAGCGCGGTCGGCAGCGGCCGTACGGTGACGGAGGGCATCTCGGTCGAGGCCGGTTCGCCGGGGGCGGCGGTGCGGCGGCCGGTCTCCGGGGTGCGGCCCTCGGCGCGGTCGCGCATCGCGAGGTAACCCCGTACGGCCAGGCCCCCCGCCGCGATGAGCAGGGCGATGCCGAGACCCTTCTGGATCACCTCCTGCACGGCCTCGCCCCGGCCCAGCGCGCGGGCGATGAGCACTCCGCAGAACGCCGCGGGCACCGAGCCCGCGCACAGCCAGGCGACGAGCCGCAGGTTGACCGTCCCCCGGCGTAGGTGCACGAGGCTGCCCACCGGTTTCATGACGGCGGCGGCGACGAGGTCGCTGGAGACGGCGGCGAGGGGCGGCACGCCGAAGAACGTCACGAGCATGGGCGTCATCAGGGCGCCGCCGCCCATCCCGGTCAGGCCGACGACGACGGCGACCAGGAACGAGCCGATCGCCATGGTGTAGTCGAAATGCACCCACTAACCCTACCTAACCCATCGGAATTATGGATACCCCCTCTCGTGGTGAACCCCCGGGCTGTTCCGGCGCCACCCGCCCTCGTCCTGCCGATATCGGGGTGAAGGTACTGTGGGGTAACGAACAGGGACCGGGGGATGCGGCCATGACGGGAACGCACAGGGCGGTACGGCCGGCTCCCGACCTCCTGGCGGCGCTGCTCGAAGGCAGCGGCGAGGGCATAGTGGTGTGCGACGCGGACGGCGTCGTGACGCTGGCCAACGCGGCGGCGGTCCGCCTGGTGCCGGGGGTCGAGCCGGGCCTGCCCGCGCCCGCGCCGCTCGACTCCGTCCCGCCCGCCCCCGAAGGCCGGATCATGACCCACGGCGGCCGGGCGATCCGGATTCGCACCGAGGCGGTCGGCGATTGCCGGCTCGCCTGGTATCTCACGGACCTGAACGCGGCGCCGCGGACCGAGTTCCTCCTGGAGGCCGGCCGCCGCCTGTCCGCCTCGCTCAACCCGCGCCGGTGTGCCAGGGCCGCGACGGAGCTGGCCGCCGACTTCCTGTGCGACGCGGCGATCGTGCTGCTGCCGGCCACCGTCCGCCGCAGGATCGAGTGGGTGCGCGCCGTCTCCGGCCGGTACGGCCCGGAGGAGGGCACCCTGCCGGCCGTCACGGCGGCGGAGGTGCCCGGCCTGATCGACGCGCTCGCGGGCCTGCGGCACGGCGCCGCCGGACAGCAGGACCCGGGCGGCGCGCCGGATTGGCTGCTGCCGGAGGGGTTCGGCCCGGCGGGCCACCTGCTGGTGCTCCCGCTGCCCGGCAACGGCGTGCCCGCCGGGGCGATCGTGCTCGCCCGCCGCGCCGGGCGGTCGCCGTTCGGCGACGACGACCAGAGGATGGCGCGCGACCTCGCTGTCCGGGCCGGCGCCGCGATCTCCGCGGCCTCCCTGTTCCGGGAGCAGAGCGCGATCAACGCCATCCTGACCGGCGACCTGCTGCCGCCCGACATGCCGGAGATCGAGGGCATGCGGCTGGCCGGCCGGCTGCGGGCCTCGCAGCAGGCGGGCGCCATCGGCGGCGACTTCTACGACGTCTACCTGCCCGACAAGGCTCCCGACGCCGGGATCGTGGAGCGGCCGCCGCTGATCATTCTCGGCGACGTCTGCGGCAAGGGCGCCCGCGCGGCGGTCCTGGCCGGTCAGGTCCGTCACAGCCTGCGCACGCTGCTGCTGCTGGAAAGCCGCACCGACCGGCTGCTCGAACTGCTGAACCGGTCGCTGCTCGCCTCTCCGTCGCCGAACTCCTACGTGACGATGATCCTGGCCGCGCTGCGGACCGCACCCGGCGATCACGTGCTGGTGGACCTGGCCGTGGCCGGGCACCCGCCGCCGCTGGTCCTGCGCGGGGACGGCACGGTGGAGGAGGTCGCCGCCCGGGGTTCCCTCCTCGGCGCGTTGAAGAAGATCACCCTGCGGCCCGTCACGCTCGACCTGGCGCCCGGCGAGGTGTGCCTGCTGTACAGCGACGGCATCACCGAGGCGTTCGGCGGCCCGACCGGGCGGGAGATGTTCGGCGAGGAACGGCTGAAGGAGGCGCTCGCCACCTGCGTGGGAATGCCCGTCGAGGCCCTGGTGGAGCGGCTGGAGCAGCTCAGCACCGATTGGCTGGGCGCCGGTCCGGGCGCCGATCCGGGCGGCGGGCGGGACGACCGCGCCCTGCTCGCCGTACGCGCGGGGACGGCACGGACGGAGACGTCATGGTGATGACTATGGAGGCCGCCGCCGGGCGCTACCTGGACCTGATCGGCCGGGCCGACGAGCACGGCGCGGTCGACCTGGTCCTGGGCCTGATCGACGAGGGCGTGCCCGCCGAGGACGTGCTGCTGCGGATCGTCGCCCGCGGCCAGCTCCGGGTGGGCGAGCTGTGGGCGTCGAACGAGTGGCCGGTGGCGCGCGAGCACGCGGCGACCGCGGTCAGCGAGCGCGTCGTGGCCGCCGTCAGCGGGCACGTCCGGCCCGCGGCGACCCGCGGCCTGGTGGCCGTGGCCTGCGCCGACGGCGAGTATCACGCCCTGCCCACCCGCATCATGGCCGAGGTGCTGCGCCTGCGGGGATGGCGGATCGACTTCCTGGGGGCCAGCGTGCCCGGCCCGCACCTGATCACGCACCTGCACCAGACCGGGCCCGACGTGGTCGCGCTCGGCTGCACGATGCCGACCCGGCTGGCCCGCGCGCACGCCACCATCGCGGCCTGCCAGGCCGCCGGCATTCCCGTGCTGGCCGGTGGGGCCGGGTTCGGCGCCGACGGCCGCTATGCCTGCCTGCTCGGCGCGGACGCGTGGGCTCCCACCGCCGACGCGGCGGCCGACCGGCTCGCCGCCGGGCTGCCGTCCTTCCCCGCCGCCGACGACGGCCCAGGCGCCGCCGCGGCTCATCTCGGCGGCGAGGAGTACGTGTACCTGACCCGGCACCGCGCCGAACTGCTGTCCCGCGTCGTCGACAGGCTCGGGGAGCACAGCGCCGAGGATCTCGGTCACATGGCCGACTTCCTGATCGCCGCGACGTACGTCCACGACACCGCGCTGTTCACCGACTTCGTCACCTGGGCCTGCCAGGTGCCGGCGGCCAGGAAGCTGCCCGCGGAGTCCGTCGTGCTCGGACTGCGTGTTTTCCATGATGTACTGACAGACTGCCCCGACGCCCGCGTGATGCTGAACGAGGGCCTCGCCGTGGCACAGACGTGCTGTGCGAGTCAACGAAC
The DNA here is from genome assembly GCF_044460045.1 of Microbispora rosea. Taxonomy (NCBI): domain Bacteria; kingdom Bacillati; phylum Actinomycetota; class Actinomycetes; order Streptosporangiales; family Streptosporangiaceae; genus Microbispora; species Microbispora rosea. The sequence continues at coordinate 1,476,234 of NZ_JBITJO010000001.1, forward strand.
CGAGACGAGGGTCTGATGCAGGACACGTCGCCGTTCCGGGTCGAGTCGCTCACTCCCGAGCCCGGTGCCGCGCGCCTGGTGATGGCCGGTGAGCTCGACTTCACCACGGCGGACGACGCGTCCGCGGAGGTGGCGAAGAGGCTCGCGGAAGGCGTCGACGTGCTCGAACTCGACCTGGCGGGGCTGACGTTCATCGACTCGTCGGGAATGGCGGTCGTGATGAACGCCTACAGCGAGGCGGAGGAGCGCGGGACGGCCTTCCGGATCGTCGCCCTCACCCCCTACCTGCGCCATCTGCTCAAGGTCGTCGCCCTCGACGACGTGCTCGACCTGCCCGGCTGAGTCTCCTGCCCGGCTGAGACAATGGGCGGGTGAGCAGGCGTGCCGTCGCCGTCCGGATCGAGGGGATCGTGCAGGGGGTCGGCTTCCGGCCCTTCGTGTACGGCCTCGCCACGCGGCTCGGCCTCGCCGGGCTGGTCGGCAACGACGAGCGCGGGGTCTTCATCGAGGTCGAGGGTGGCAGCGCGCCGGTCGAGGAGTTCCTGGCCGCGCTGACCGGCGACCCGCCGCCGCTGGCGGTCATCGAGCGGATCACGACGGGCCCGGCGCCCGTCACCGGCCGCAGGACCTTCGCGATCGCGCCGAGCGCTGCCGGTGGGGACCGGCACGCGCTCGTCTCGCCCGACGTGGCGACCTGCGACGCCTGCCTGCGCGACCTGACCGACCCGGCCGACCGCAGGTGCGGCTACGCCTTCACCAACTGCACCGGCTGCGGCCCACGCTTCACCATCGTCCGCGACGTGCCCTACGACCGGGCCAACACCACGATGGCGGGCTTCCGGATGTGCGCGGACTGCGCGGGGGAATACCACGACCCCGGCGACCGGCGCTTCCACGCCCAGCCCGTGTGCTGCCCCGCCTGCGGGCCCAGCCTGCGGTTCCACGGTCCCGGGGGCTCAGGTGCGGCAGGCGACCCGCTGGAGCCGGCCGTACGGCTCCTCCGGGAGGGCGGCGTGCTGGCGGTCAAGGGACTCGGCGGCTACCACCTGGCGGCGCTCGCGGCGGACGAACCCGCGGTGGCCGCGCTGCGGTCGCGCAAGCACCGCGAGGACAAGCCCTTCGCGGTGATGGCCGGCGACGTGGCCGCGGCGCGGCGGCTGTGCGTGGTGGATCGGGCCGAGGAGCGCCTGCTGACCGGTCCCGCCCGCCCCGTCGTGCTGCTGCGGCGCCTGCCGGACGCGTCTGTCGCGCCGTCCGTCGCGCCGGGCAACCGGTGGCTGGGGGTGCTGCTGCCCTACACCCCGCTGCACCACCTGCTGCTCCGGGCGCTGGGCCAGCCCATCGTGCTGACCAGCGGAAACGTGTCCGACGAGCCGATCGCCTACCGGGACGAGGACGCCCTGGAACGGCTCGGCGGCATCGCCGACGCCTTCCTGACCCATGACCGCCCCATTCACATCCGTACGGACGACTCGGTCGTACGGGTATTCCGGGGCCGTGACCTGCCGATCAGGCGGTCGCGGGGGTACGTGCCGCACCCGCTGCCGCTCGCCCGGGCGGCCCGCCGGCCCGTGCTCGCCTGCGGCGCCGAGCTGAAGCACACGTTCTGCCTGGTCAAGGATGACCGCGCGTTCGTCTCCCACCACATCGGCGACCTGGAGAACTACGAGACCCTGCGGTCGTTCACCGAGGGCGTCGATCATTTCCGGCGGCTGTTCGACATCACGCCCGAGGTGGTCGCCCACGACCTGCACCCCGACTACCTGTCCACCAAGTGGGCCCTCGACCAGGACGCGGACCTCGTCGGGGTGCAGCACCACCACGCCCACATCGCCTCCTGCCTGGCCGACAACGGCGTCGCAGGGCCGGTCGCAGGGGTGGCCTTCGACGGGCTCGGCTACGGCTCGGACGGCACCTTGTGGGGCGGCGAGTTCCTCGTCGCCGACCTGGCCGGCTTCGAACGGGCGGGCCACCTGGCTCCGGTGCCGATGCCCGGGGGCGCGACCGCGATCCGGCAGCCCTGGCGCATGGCGGCCGCCTACCTCGATCTCGCCTACGACGGGGACGTCCCCGAGGACCTGGACGTCGTGCGGCGCAACGCCGGGCAGTGGGCGGCCGTCGTCGCGCTGGTCCGCCGGGGCGTGAACGCGCCCCTCACCTCCAGCATGGGCCGCCTGTTCGACGCGGTGGCGGCGGTCGCGGGGGTCCGCGACGCGATCACCTACGAGGGCCAGGCCGCGGTCGAGTTCGAGCAGCTCGCCGACCCCGCGGTGGACGACGCCTATCCCTGCGGGCTCGTTTCCGCGGGCACGCGGTTCGCCGTGCCGGGTGTGGAGCTGGTCCGCGCGGTCGCCGACGACCTGCGGGCCGGCGTGCCGCGCGACGTCGTCGCCGCGCGGTTCCACAACGCCGTGGCCCGCGTCGTCGCCGACGGCTGCACCCTGGTCAGGAAGGCCTGCGGCCTGTCCACGGTCGCGTTGTCCGGCGGCGTGTTCCAGAACCTGCTGCTGCTCGGCCGGGCCGTGACCCTGCTGGAGGAGCGCGGTTTCACGGTGCTCACCCACCACCGCGTCCCTCCGAACGACGGCGGCGTCAGCCTCGGTCAGGCCGCCGTCGCCGCCGCGATGGCGGCGAACTCGCCGATCAGGGGGGTGCGGCGAGAACTGTCCCAGGCCAGGCACACCTGGTTCGGCGGGATGTCGGAGACCGGGACGTAGGTGACGTCCGGCCGGGTGTAGAAGGCCGCCGCCGACAGCGGCAGGATGACGACGCCGTGACCGGCGGCGACGTGTTCGAGCTTCTCCTCCACGGCGTGGAAGACCGGCGCGGGGCGACGCGGTCCCGGCCCCCGCAGCTCGGTGGCGACGTCGCGCCATTCGGGCACGGCGTCGGGATTCTGGAGGAGGTGCTCGCCGGCGAGGTCGGCGATGCCGATCATTTCCTTGCCGGCCAGACGGTGGCCGGCGGGCAGCACGGCGACGCGCGGCTCGTCCATCAGCGGCCGGACGCGCAGCCCGCGCCGGTCGATCGGCAGGCGCACGTAGCCGATGTCCACCCGCCCGTCGTGGATGACCTCGGCCTGGTCGTCCCAGGTGGTGCGCACCACCTCCACCGTCAGCCCGGGGTGACGTTCGCGCAGCGCCCGGACCGCCGGAGTGACGATCAGCCCGGGCATGAATCCCACGGTGAAGGTGTCCGTGCCGCGTGCGGCGCGGCTGACGCGCCGGCGCAGCGCCTCGGCCGAGGCCAGCAGCGGGCGGGCGTCGGCGAGCAGTTGCTCGCCCGCGGAGGTGAGCTCGGTGGCCCGCCTGTCGCGTACGAAGAGCTGGACCTTCAGCTCTTCCTCGAGTGCTCGGATCTGGCGCGAAAGCACGGGCTGCGCGATGTGCAGCGCCTCGGCCGCCCGGCCGAAATGCAGCCCCTCGGCCACCGCGACGAAATATCGCAGCTTCCGCAGATCGACGTCCACCAGCGCATCCTCTCGCCTCTGATGCCCTCAGGGTATTACAGGCGTGGCAGAGGGTCTTGGACGGCGGCGATGGGGCGGGCGCATCCTGAAGGGGTTGAGATCCCCTAACGAAAAGGACGAGCCATGGATCTGCAGGGGCACCGCGTCGTCGTGCTCGGCGGCACGTCGGGCATCGGACTGGCCACCGCGGAGTCGGCCGCGCGCCAGGGCGCCGTGGTCACGGTCGTCTCCAGCCGGCAGGCCAGCGTCGAGCACGCGCTGACCCGCCTGCCCGGCGGCTGCGACGGCCGCGTCGCCGACCTCACCGACGCCCGGGCCGTGGGCCGGCTCTTCGAGGATCTCGGCGAGTTCACCCACCTCGTCTACACGGCCGGTGAGCCGCTGACGATGATGCCGATGGACACGCTCGACCTGGCGGCGGCGGGCGACTTCTTCGCGCTGCGCTACTTCGGCGCACTGGGGGCGGTCCGCGCGGCTCTGCCGTATTTGCGCAAGGACGGTTCGATCACCCTCACCACCGGCATCGCCAAGGACCGGCCGGGCCCGGGCTGGGCGGTCGCGGCGAGCATCTGCGGCGCCATGGAGGCGCTGACCAAGGCGCTGGCCGTCGAGCTCGCGCCCATCAGGGTGAACGTCGTGTCGCCCGGTTTCGTACGGTCCCCGCTGTGGTCCGCGATGGGGGAAGAGGAGCGCGAGCGGATGTATGCCGAGATCGGCGCCGCGATCCCGGCAGGGCGGATCGGCGAGGTCGAGGACATCGCTCGTGCCTATGTGTTCCTGATGACGGAGCCGTTCGCCACCGGAACCGTCCTCACCGTGGACGGCGGCAACGTCCTCGTGTAGCTAGCAAATGCGGGGCAGCGGGTCGCCGACCAGCACGTCGACGATCCGGGTGCCGCCGAAGGCGGTCTTCAGCAGCACCAGCCCCGGGGGATCGTCCCGGACGCGGCCGACGACCGCGGCGCCTTCGCCGAGCGGATGGCTCCGCAGCGCGGCGAGCGCGGATCCGGCCGCGTCCCCGTCCACGACCGCGACCACCCGGCCCTCGCAGGCCACGTAGAGCGGGTCGATGCCCAGCAGCTCACAGGCCCCGCGTACGGCCGGCCGTACGGGCACCGCGTCCTCCTCGACCACGACGGCGACGCCGGAGGCGCGGGCGATCTCGTTGAGTATCGTCGCGACGCCGCCCCGGGTCGCGTCCCGCAGGCACCGCACTCCTTCGCCGGCGGCGGCCCGGAGGGCGGCGATCAGGCCGTTGAGCGGGGCGGTGTCCGACGTCACGTCGGCCTCGATGTCGAGCTCCCCGCGGGCCAGCATGATCGTGACACCGTGCTCGCCGACCGGGCCGGACACGAGGACGGCGTCGCCGGGCCGGGCGTGTGCGACGCCGAGGCGGGTGTCCCCCTCCAGCAGTCCCACGCCGGCCGTGGTGACGTAGCAGCCGTCGGCCTTGCCGCGCTGCACCACCTTGGTGTCCCCGGTCACGATCGACACCTCCGCCGCCGCGGCGGCCCGCGCCATCGACGCGCTGATCCGCCGCAGGTCCTCGACCGGGAAACCCTCCTCGAGGACGAAGCCGGCCGACAGGTACAGCGGCCGCGCCCCGCACACCGCCAGGTCGTTCACGGTGCCGTTGACGGCGAGGTCGCCGATGTCGCCGCCGGGGAAGAACAGCGGGGAGACCACGTAGGAGTCGGTCGTGAACGCGAGCCGCGCGCCGCCCGCGCAGAACACCGCGCCGTCCTCCAGCGGTTCGAGCAGCGGGTTGCGGAACGCGTCGAGGAACACCGCCTCGATCAGGGTCTGGGTCGCCTTGCCGCCGGCGCCGTGGGCCATCGTGATGTGCTCCTCGCGTACGCGGGCCTTCCGCTGCCGGGCGCGGTCGATGCGTTCGAGGACCTGTTCCTCACGGCTGGTCCCAATGCCGGTCACCGGGTCGCCTCCCTCACCCGCTGCCGCGAGAAGCGGCCGAAGTTGTAGTAGGCCGCGCAGGCGCCCTCGGACGACACCATGCAGGTGCCGATCGGCGTCTCCGGCGTGCAGGCCGTGCCGAACACCTTGCACTCCCACGGCTTGAGCACGCCCTTGAGGACCTCGCCGCACTGGCAGGCCTTGGGGTCGGCCACCCGGTTGCCGGGGATGTCGAACAGCCGCTCCGCGTCGTACGCCGCGTACTTCTCCCGCATGCGCAGAGCCGAGTGGGAGATGAAGCCCAGGCCGCGCCACTCGAAGTAGGGCCGCAGCTCCATCACCTCGTTGACGGCCCGCAGGGCCTTGACGTTGCCCGCCCACGGCACGACGCGGGCGTACTGGTTCTCGACCTCCGACCGGCCCTCGGCGAGCTGGAGCAGCAGCATGTAGACCGACTGGAGGATGTCCAGCGGCTCGAAACCCGCCACGACCAGCGGCTTGCCGTAGTCGCGGGCGATGAACTCGTACGGCCGGCAGCCGATGATCGTGGAGACGTGACCGGGACCGACGAAGCCGTCGAGACGCAGGTCGGGCGAGTCCAGGATCGCCTTGATCGCGGGAATGATCGTCACGTGGTTGCAGAAGACCGAGAAGTTCCGCACGCCCTCGGCCGCCGCCCGCAGCACGGTCATGGCGGTCGACGGCGCGGTGGTCTCGAACCCGATGGCCATGAAGACCACGTGGCGGTCCGGCTCGCGGCGGGCGATCTTCAGGGCGTCCAGCGGCGAGTAGACCATGCGGATGTCGGCGCCCTGGGCCGTGGAGTCGAAGAACGACCCCCGCCCGCCCGGCACCCGCATCATGTCCCCGAACGACGTCATGATCACGCCCGGCCGTTCGGCGATGTGGATCGCGTCGTCCACGCGGCCCATCGGGATCACGCAGACCGGACATCCGGGGCCGTGCACCAGCGTGATCGTCTCGGGCAGGTAGTCCTCCAGCCCGTGCTTGTAGATGGTGTGGGTGTGGCCGCCGCACACCTCCATGAACTTGTAGGCCCGGCCCGGTTCGCACAGGCTCGCGATCCTGGCGGACAGCGCCCGCGCCTTGTCCGCATCGCGGTACTCGTCGACGAAACGCACCGCCGCTCACCTCTCTATGGACGAGTCGCGCAGCGCCGCCAGCTCGTCCTCGTACGCCTGGCCGATGCCTTCCAGGAACTCCAGCGCGGCCCTGGCCTCGGCCTCGTCGATCTTCGACAGCGCGAAGCCGACGTGGATCAGGACCCAGTCGCCGGGCCGCAGGGGCTGGCCGTCCAGCAGGCCGATGTTGACCACCCGCCGGACCCCGCTCACGTCGACCCTGGCGAGGTCAGTCTGGCCGGGCGGGATCTCCACGATCTCGCCCGGAATGCCCAGGCACATAGGACACCTCCGCGGTGGTGTCGGGGTAGAGCTGGATGGATTCGAGGACGAGGCTGTCCCCGCCCTCGCTGTCGACGTCGATCCCGCCGCACAGGCCGCAGATCGTGAGCGGGTCGGCGCACAGGGCCGAGTGCCCGCAGCCCCGGCAGATGAGCCGTACGGGCTCGATGACCAGGTCGAGCGTCGCGCCCTCGGCGACCGTGCCGGCGGAGGCCAGGCAGAAGGCCTGGTCGAGGGCCTGTGGGGCGATGCGCAGCAGCGCGCCCGCCCGCACCCGGGCCCGGCGCACCCGCCTGCCGCCGGCCCGACGCTCCACGGCGTCGACCACGGCTTCGGCGATCCCGAACTCGTGCATCGGGGTCACATCCTTCTGATCCGCAGATAGCGCCGGATATCGGGCAACGACTGGAGGACCAGCGCGGCCACCCCGGCCGCCAGCAGCACGAAGACCACGCGTTTCAACATCGCCGTCCCTCCTCTGCGATCAGTTCGAGCACGAGGCCGGCGGCCTCGGGAACGGCCGCCGCGACCGGCGGGCTCAGGTCCATCCCCGGCGTCACGTCGGCCGGTTCGCAGCCGACCAGCAGGACCCGGTCGCCCCGCGGGCGATCGAGGCCGGAGGCCAGGGTGAGCACCGCCTCGGGAGTCATCGCGTGCGCGTCCACGAAGGCCGGCGCCGCTTCCGGCGAGGCAGGCTCCAGGACGCTGAGCGTGCCGGGAGCCCGTCCCGCCGGGATCGCGTCGACGAGGATCGTGAGGTCGTATCCCGAGGTCAGCTCGTAGGCGAGATGGATGCCGCGGATGCCGAAGTCGCCGACCTCCACCCCGTCGGGCACCCCGGTGGCGGCGAGGCGGCGGGCCACCGCCACGCCGAATCCGTCGTCGCCGAGGAAGACGTTGCCCACGCCGGCCACCAGGGTTCTCATGCCGGTTCTCATGCGGGTTCCACCTCGTCCGGCGCGAAGTAGAGGAACCGTCCCTGCTCGCGCTGCAGGTCGGAGCCGGGGTCGTCCTCCAGCGTGACGGCCAGGTGGCGCACCCCGTCCACGTCGAGGAACACCGCCTCGACCAGGGCGATCCGCCCGGCCAGGAACATGTCGTGCGCGTCGGCACGACGGTGGCCCGGCCGCAGCCGCACCCGGCTGCCCTTGGCGATCCGCACCCCGGCCACGGTCACGGCGTCGTCCTCCGACGTCGTCCTGGCGGGGACCTCCAGATGACGGATGGCGCCGTGGAGGCGTTCGAGCAGTTCCGGCGGCAGGTCGGCGGCCCGTTCGAGGATCTCGGCGGCGCGCGGGTCGGTGATCCGGGCCTCCCGCTTCTCCTCCTCGGTCAGGGTCAGCGTGCGCAGCGTGAGCAGTTCGTCGATCTCGGTGGAGTCGAACAGGTCGCCGGGGCTTTCCGGGGCGATGGCCGGGTGGTCGTACAGGATGATCGGTGAGGACAGCACGACGTCGCGGCGGCCGGCCTCGCCCACCAGCACCGGCCAGGTGTTCTCGTTGCGGCACTGCCGCGCCGCCGCCTCGGCCCACATCGGCGGGTCGAGCAGCGAGACGAAGGCCGCACCGCTCACCCCGATCAGCAGGTGGGCGGCGACCAGTGAGCGGCGCAGGGCCTCCTCGCGCGGCGCGTCCGCCCGCTCCCAGTGGGCCGTGTTCTCCACCTCGATCCGCAACCGAACCAGCCCGTACGGCCCGGGCAGCCGTTCCGCGGAGATCCGCAGCTCCGCGTCGAGCGGCTGGTGCTCGCAGACGATCCGGCCGGTCCGCTCGCCGCCGGGGCCGGCGATGTTCTCGAAGACGCGGTCGCCCGGCACCCGGACCTCGATCGTGCGCCGCCCGGCCGTCACGTGTGCCAGGGACAGCGTGGTGCGGGCCTCCCGCTCGGTGGCCTCGTCGAAGCTGAGGTAATCGCGGCCGCCGACGGTCAGCTTCGGCACGGGCCAGTAGCCGTCGTCCTCCTCCCGCTCGACCGTCCTGCCCCTGACGTGCAGGAACCGCAGGCGCAGGTCGAGTGTGGCGTCCTCCCCGGGGGCCTCCAGCAGGCACTCGGTCACGCTGCCCGACGGCTCGCCGGGGTAGTTGGGCGGCACGAGCACGCCGAACTGCCAGCGCATGCGGTTCTTGGCGGCGGAGGCGCGATAGGGGTAGAGCAGGTAGCCCTCGTACAGCACGGCGTCCGCGACGCGGCGGGCGGCCTCCATCGGCGCGGTCACCGGCCGGCCTCCTTCATGAGCAGCTCGATGGCATCGTCGACGGTCGCGAGGACCCGTTCGGACTTGAAGCGGAGGACCTCGCGCACGGTGTCGCGGCGCAGCCGAAGCCACCCGGAGCCGGGGAAGGCGGTGTCGATCGTCTCGCGCCACACCGCGACCGGCAGACGGTGGCGGGTCTCGCAGTGCCAGGGGATCTGCCGCATGCTCACCCCGCCGCCGGAGCGGGCCAGCACGGTCCCGCTGAACAGCAGGAGCAGCGGGATCTCGCCGTCGTCCAGTGAGGCGAAATATCGGCCCGCGGCCACCTCCAGGTCGTAGCCGCACGGCACGGGCAGGGCGATCTCCGTGCTCGCGGTGAAGGCGGGCACCATCGTCTGCGCCATGGCGAACTGCACCGGCTGGAGCGTGTCACCCCATCGGGCCGGCGCGCCGAACAGGTCCGCCAGCAGCGCCGCCTCCTGCGGCCCGTACGGCCTGCGACGCGGCTCGATCCTGATCTGGCAGCGCAGCGCGATGGCGTGGACGCCCTCGGGGGAGGGGTCGACGACGCGCAGGCGGAAGACGAGCGTGGGCGAGGCCGCGTACGGCTCGGGCCGGGCGTCCAGGCAGTCGAAGCGGAGACCATCGTCCAAGGTCAAACCTCCTTCAGAACGCGGGCCCGCCGACGCAGGGCGGCGAAGAAGCCGTCGATGGCCTCCCACGCCTCCCTTCCGCCGCCGAAGCCCTTCCAATGCAGCCGCACGAGGCCGACGAGCCGGTAGCAGGCGTCGATCGGCACGAGATGGCAGGAGAACGACCCGTCGGGAGCCCGGTCCACCAGCAGGGCCTCGACGTCGGGCTCGGTGTCCGCCAGCGCCGGGTTGGCCGCGATCACCCGCTCCCAGGTGGCGAGCGGGAGCAGCGACTCGGTCGCCCCGGCCGGGCTGGGGTAGAAGGCCACGGTGCGGCCGAGCGAGGAGTTGCGGAAGAAGAACGCCGTACGCACGGGGATGCCCAGATCGTCCCAGTCGGCGGGGGAGATCCGGAAGGACGGCGCGTAGCGGAAGCGGTCGGGCACGGCGCGATAGCGTCCCTGGCCCGGCCGCACGAACAGCAGGCGGCAGCCTCGGCAGGCGCACATCAACGCGCGGGTCTCCAGGTCGACGACATGCCCGTGCTCCCCGTCCAGGAGTTCGGCGCACAGCTCGCACCGCTCGGCCGCCTCGGCCGGCTCGGCCCGGGCCGGGTCGCGGAAGCGGCGCAGGCCGGTGCTCATGACGGGCGCCTGCCGATCTGCAGCAGCGGCGTGGCATCCCTGACGGCGCTCTCGACGTCGACCCGCGTCACCTCGGGGGCCACCCGGGCGATGGCCTGCTCGATCGACTCGGTGACGGCTTTCCGTGACGAGGGGCAGCCGCAGGCCTCTTCCAGGCGCAGCCGTACGACCCCGCCTTCCACGCTCAGCAGCTCGGCCCCGTGACCATGAGGGTGGCCGTCGAGCGCGGCCCGCACCCGCTCCGCGGTGGTGAGCGGGTGCAGGTCGTGCAGCACGAGCAGGCCGGAGACCAGCGGGTCCTCCACCAGACCGCGCAGCGCGCCGGCCACCTCTGCCTCGGTGACGATCGCCATGACCCGTTCGAGGCCCGCGCCGTACAGGCCGACGATCTCCCGCACGAGCTCCTCGGCCCTGGCCCGGGCTCCTTCGCCGGTCAGCTCCGCGATGAGCCGCTCGATCCGCTCACCGGTGGCGGCGACGTCGTGGGTCATGGCGTCCCCGTGAACGCGTGCGGGCTGTGCACCACGCGCAGCTGCCTGCCCCGGCCGAGGTACATGTGGACGCCGCAGGGCAGGCACGGGTCGAAGCTGCGGACCGTGCGCATGATGTCGATGCCCTTGAAGCTCTCCGGCGGGTTCTCCTCGAAGATCGGCGTGTTCTGCACCGCGTCCTCGTACGGCCCCGGCGTGCCGTTGAAGTCACGCACGCTGGCGTTCCACGGCGTCGGCGGATACGGGTGATAGTTGGCGATCTTTCCGTCCCTGATCACCATGTGGTGGGACAGGACGCCGCGCACGGCCTCGGTGAAGCCGCAGGAGACCGCCTCGTCGGGCACGGTGAACGGCGACCAGGACTGGGTGTGCCCCTGGCGGACCTCGCCCAGCGCCTGCTCCGCGAAGTGCAGCGCGCACGCGGCGGCGTACGCCTGGAAGTACGTCCTGGCCCGGTTGCGCTCGACGGCGTTGGACAGCAGTTCGCCGTTCCGCCGCGGGATGCGCCACTCGAACGTCTTTTCGGGCCGGGTCGCCGTCCTCGGCAGGTTGATCTCCACGCTGTGGCCGGTGGACCTGACGTAGCCGATGTCCACCAGGCCCGACAAGGCGGTGACCCACAGGCGGGCGAGCGGGCCGCCGCCGGTGTCGAGCGCGAGCAGGTCCCGCCCGTCGAACCAGCGCGGCGACATCACCCAGCTGTACTTGCCGGCGAAGTCCCGCTTCTGCGGATGCGGGATCGTGTGCTGGTTCCACGGATGACGGATGTCCACCGGATTGCCCAGCGGGTCCTCGGTGACGAACGGCTCCTGGTCGGCCCAGTCGTCGTAGTAGGAGCTGCCGAGCAGGATGCGGATGCCGAGGTTGATGTCCACCAGGTCGTTGGTGACGAGCTTTCCGTCCACCACGATGCCCGGGGTGACGAACATCCTGCGGCCCCAGTCGTTCATGGTCCGGTAGTCGAAGTCGCAGTGCTCGGGGTCCTGGAAGCTGCCCCAGCAGCCGAGCATCACCCGCCGCCGGCCCACCTGCTCGTAGCCGGGCATCGCGTCGTAGACGAAGTCGAACAGGTCGTCGTGCATCGGGACGACCCGCTTCATGAACTCGACGTACCGCATCAGCCGGGTGAGGTAGTCGGTGAACACCTGCACGGTCGCCGCCGTCCCCACTCCGCCGGGGTAGAGCGTGGAGGGGTGCACGTGCCTGCCCTCCATCAGGCAGAACATCTCCCTGGTGGTGCGGCTCATCGCGAGCGCCTCGCGGTAGAACCCGCCCTCCAGCGGGTTCAGCGAGCGCATGATGTCCGCGATCGTGCGGTAACCGTGGTCGGCCGCGTGCGGAGCCTCGGTGCGCTCGGCCTGCGCCAGCACGCCCGGGTTGGTCTCGCGGACCATCTTCTCGCAGTAGTCGACCCCGACCAGGTTCTCCTGGAAGATGTTGTGGTCGAACATGTACTCGGCCGCCTCGCCGAGATTGATCATCCACTCGCCGATGTGCGGGGGGCGCACGCCGTACGCCATGTTCTGGGCGTACACCGAGCAGGTCGCGTGGTTGTCTCCGCAGATTCCGCAGATGCGGCTGGTGATGAAGTGGGCGTCGCGCGGGTCCTTGCCCTTCATGAAGATGCTGTAGCCGCGGAACACCGACGAGGTGCTGTAGCACTCGGCGACCTCGCGGTTGGCGAAGTCGACCTTCGCGTAGATGCCGAGACTCCCGACGATCCTGGTGATCGGGTCCCAGGCCATCTCGACCAGTTCGCGTTCCAGGGTCATCGCTAACTCCAGGAGGCCTTGTAACCGGTGAGCAGCTCGCGGCCCTTCTTGCGCCACTTCGGCTCTTTGTCGAGCGTTTTGGACGTGATGCCGCGCAGCGCCCGGATCACCGTGCCGTACGCCGTGCTCGCGGTGGAGGAGACGCGGGCGCCGGGCGGCTCGTCCATGAACGGCATGAACTTGTCGGGGAAGCCGGGCATCGTGCACGCGATGCAGATGCCGCCCACGTTGGGGCAGCCGCCGATGCCGTTGATCCAGCCGCGCTTGGGCACGTTGCACTTGACGACCGGCCCCCAGCAGCCGATCTTCACCAGGCACTTCGGCGAGCCGTACTCGGTGGCGAACTGGCCCTGCTCGTAGTAGCCCGCCCGGTCGCAGCCCTCGTGCACGGTCTGGCCGAACAGCCAGGTGGGGCGCAGCGCGTTGTCCAGCGGGATCATCGGCGCCTGCCCGGCGAGCTGGTAGAGCAGATAGAGGATCGTCTCCGACAGGTTGTCGGGCTGGATCGGGCAGCCGGGCACGTTGACGATGGGCAGCCCGGCCTTCGACCGCCAGTCCCAGCCCAGGTAGTCGGCCACGCCCATCGCCCCGGTCGGGTTGCCCGCCATCGCGTGGATGCCGCCGTACGTCGCGCAGGTGCCGGCGGCGAGCACGGCGGTCGCCTTGGGCGCGAGGCGGTCGAGCCACTCACTGGTCGTCATCGGCTGGCCGGTGTCGGGGTTGTTGCCGAACCCGCACCAGTAGCCCTCGCGTTTGATCGACTCGTTCGGGATCGATCCCTCGATGACCAGCACGAACGGGTCGAGCTCACCCCGATCGGCCTTGAAGTACCACTCGATGAAGGTGTCGGCGCCCTGCATCGGGCCGCACTCGAAGTCGATCAGCGGCCAGTGGACCGCGACCTTGGGCAGGCCGGGCAGCGCGCCGAGCACGATCTCCTCGATGCTCGGCTGCGTCGCGGCCGTGAGCGCGACCGAGTCGCCGTCGCAGCTCAGCCCGGCGTTTATCCACAGGATGTGGACGACGGGCTCGTTCTCTCCGTCAGCCGTCATCGTTGTCACCGGCCTTCGCCAGGGCTTGCTGGGTGAGCTCCCAGAGCGCGTGGTAGACGGTCGTCTGGGCCTCCTGGATCCGGTGGACCGAGGCCGAGGGCACCACGAACAGGTGGTCGATGGTGCCGAGCTCGGCCATCTGGCCGCCGCCGTAGCCGGCCAGCCCGACCGTGAGCATGCCGCGCCGCTCGGCCTCCTCGAACGCAGCGATGAGGTTGCGGGAGTTCCCGCTGGTCGACAGGCCCAGTGCGATGTCCCCCGCGAAGGCGGACGCGGCGAGCTGCCGGGCGAAGACCACCTCGAAGCCGATGTCGTTGGCCAGCGCCGTCACGACCGCGATGTCGGCCGTGAGGGCGAACGCCGGCAACGGACGTGCCGTGCCGCCGGGGTTCATGAAGAGCGTGGCCACGTCCTGGGCGTCGGTCGAGCTGCCTCCGTTGCCGAAGGCGAACAGCCGGGCCCCCGCCGCGAACGCCTTCGCCATCGCCGCGGCGCAGGCGGCGATCCGGTCCCCGTCGCGCTCCAGCACCGTCCTGCGCAGGGTGACGATCTCGTCGACCTTCTCCACCGTCGACTGGCGTACGGAGGTCATCACCGCGTCGAGGTCCGAGGACCCCGAGTAGAGGAAGGGGTACAGCGCCTCGATGTCGCTCACTGTCTCATCTCCCTCACGCTCATCTCCCTCACGACCGCGATGGCCTCCTTGGCGTGGACCAGGACGGTGGCGCCGGGCTCGGCCTCCACCAGGGCGACGCTGACCACCTCCCGGCCCCGGCCGGTGTCGACGAGGGCGAGGTCCCGCTCCAGGAGCCGTACGACGGTCACCGCGACCGCCTGGTCCGAGCAGGTGACACACGTCTCGTCGTGGCAGTTCATGGGATGACCCGTGGATCCAGCACGCCGGGCTGCTCGCAGAAGACGTGCACCAGCTCCCAGAGGATGTGGTAGGTGGTGACGTGCACCTCCTTGACCACGCGGGGGTCGGCGGAGCGCGCGATCAGGACGTGGTCGACGGCCGGGCTGCGCCCGATCGGGCCACCGTCGTCGCCGCCGGTCAGCGCCAGCGTGAGCAGGCCGAGCCGGTGCGCCGTCTCCAGGCCTCTGAGCACGTTCACGCAGCCGCCGTCGGAAGAGACGCCCAGCGCGATGTCCTGCGGCGCGGCGAGACGGCGAAGCTGGTGGGCGAAGACCTCCTCCAGGCCCGCCGTCGCGGCCACCCCGGTGATCGTCGCCACGTCGCTCGTGAGGGAGAACGACGGCAGCGCCCGTTTGCCCACGATCACCGGGTGGACGAACTCCACCGAGATGTGCTGGGCGTCGGTGGCGGCCTCGCCGTTGCCGAAGACGATGAGCCTGCCGCCGCCGTGGAAGCGCGTCGCCATGGCGTGGCAGGCCCTGGCCACCACGTCGGCCTCGTCGGCAAGGCCGAGCGCCGGCCCCACACGGCGAGCGAACACCTCAGGAACACGTGCAAGGACCGCCTGGTCCATCGCGGACCACTTCCCCCGGATCGTTAAGCCCCTGGTTAACGACCGTACGCCGCGCCGTGACGGGGGGAATCAATAGATGTCGGTGATTTCGCAAAGACCATGACAGTCCGGGCACGCCGATGGCCCCGTTCGTGCCAGGGCCATCGGCGGAGCGAGGAACTAACCGACGCTCTTGCGGCGGTACAACGCCACGGCGGCCATGACGCCGACGGCGGCGAGGGCCACCTGGATGATCAGCTCGATCCAGTCGACCCCCGGGGTGTTGGCGACTCCCACGCCCCGGGCGATCGCCGAGCCGATGAGGGCGGCGATGATACCGATGATCATGGTGAGCCAGATCGGGATGGCCTGGCGCCCGGGAACGACCAGCCGGCCGAGAGCGCCGATGATGAGTCCGATGATTATGGCGGAGATGATGCCGCTGACGGCCATGCTGCCACCCTCCTTGTGTTTCGGCTGCCTGCCTTCTGCCCAGGTCAAACCGGACAAAACACGACAAAGTAGGAGGATTAGGAGCCTGTGATGCGGTTCTCCCAGGCCCAGGCCGCGACCTCGACCCGGTTGCGCAGGCCGAGCTTGGCCTGGATGCCGGCCACATGGCTCTTGACCGTGCTCAGCGAGATGAACAGCTCGGCCGCGATCTCCTGGTTCGTACGGCCCCGGGCGACGGCCCTGACGACTTCCAACTCCCGGTTGGAGAGCGGATGGTCCGCCCTGCCGGGGGCCGGCAGCCGAGCCGTCAGGTGACGCAGCAGCCGCAGGGTGACCGAAGGGGAGACCAGGGCGTCCCCCTGGTGGGCGGCCCGTACGGCCTCCACGAGCAGGGCGGGGCCGCAGTCCTTCAGGACGAAGCCGGTCGCGCCCGCCCGCAACGCGCCGTAGACGTACTCGTCCAGGTCGAACGTGGTGACCACGACCACCCGCAGCGGGTCGGGCACGCCGGGCCCGGCCAGGGCGCGGGTGACCTCGATGCCGTCGAGCCGCGGCATGCGCACGTCCACCAGGCACACGTCGGGACGCAGCCGCCGGGCCGCCTCCACGGCCTCGGCGCCGTCGGCCGCCTCCGCGACCACCTCGAAGTCGGGCTGGTCCTCCAGGATCAGCCGCAGGCCGCCGCGGACCATCGCCTGGTCGTCGGCCACCAACACCCTGATCGTCATCGGCGTGCCCGCTCCGGCAGCGCCTTCGCCCGGGGCACGGGCAGGGTGGCGCGCACGGACCAGCCGGACCCGGGACGCGGCCCGGCGCGCAGCGTGCCGCCGAGCGCCTCGACCCGCTCGCGCATCCCGATCAGGCCGTACCCGCCGCGCTGGTGGTGCCGCGAGGGGCCCCGCGGCGAGTCGTCGGCGACCTCGACGGTGAGCGTCTCACGGTCCCGTTCCACGCTGACCGTGACCGAGCGGGCGTGCGGAGCATGGCGGGAGATGTTGGTCAGCGACTCCTGCACGACCCGGTAGACCGTGCCGGCCACCTCGGGCGGCCACGTCGCCGTCTCCTCCTCGTCCGGCAGCCGCAGGCGCACCGCACGGCCGCCCGCCTCGAAGCGCCCGACCAGCTCGTCCAGCTCGTCCAGCTCGTCCAGCCCGCCCAGGCCGCCCGGCCCGCCGGGCGCGCGGGCGGCGGGCTCGTCCGGGTCGCGCAGCAGGCCGACGACGCGGCGCATCGCGGCCAGCGCGTCCGACCCTGCGGCCTCGATCTCGGCCAGCGCGTCGCCCGCCTTGCCGGGGCTCTTGTGCGCGACCAGCCGGGCGGCCTGGGCCTGCACCACGATGCCGGTGACGTGGTGGGCGACGACGTCGTGCAGCTCGCGGGCGAGGCGCAGCCGTTCCGCGCGGCGCACCCCCTCGGCGACGGCCCGCCTGCGGGCGTCGAGCAGCCGCGGGAACAGCCCGGCCACGACGGCGGCGGCCCAGACCAGGACGTTCATCGCGGTGACCGAGGGCACTCCGGCGGCGAGCGTGTGCGCCGTCAGCAGGCTGCCGGTGGCCACGGCCAGCCCACCGGCCGCCACGCCGCAGGCCGTGACGACGGGCAGCGCCCTGACCGCCGTGCCGACCAGCACCGCCAGGCCGAGGGCCATCCCCGGACCGGGCTCGCTGGGCAGATCGGCGAACCTGGCGGCCAGGGCGGCGGTCGCGGCGACGGCCAGACCGGCCGCGGCCGCCCGGGCCGGGTCGAACCGGCGTGCCAGGGCGATCACACACACCACGGCGCCGGCGGCGCAGTCGAACCCCCAGTAGCCGCCGCCCCAGCTATCGGCGATCCGATAGGCCCAGAAGGCCAGCACCGCGGCGAAGATCACACCGAGTCCGGCGTCGGCCGCCCATCCCCCTACACGCATCCGCGTGGCGGTGCGGTGCTCTCCCGCACGACGAGGGCGGTGGCGAGCTCGACCCGGTGCTGTTCGAGCCGCTCGCCCTGCGCGAGGGCCAGGACCATCCGCGCGGCGGCGGCCCCCATCTGCACGAGCGGCTGCCGTACGGTCGTGATGGGCGGCCCGGCCCACTGGGTGAACGACAGGTCGTCGAACCCGACCACGCTCAGATCCTCGGGGATGCGCGCCCCGGCCCGCCTGGCGGCCTCGTACACGCCGAGCGCCTGCAGATCGTTGGCGCAGAAGACGGCGGTCGGGGGATCGGGCAGGCGCAGCAGTTCGGCCCCGTCACGCAGGCCGCCCTCCACATAGAGGGTGCTGACCCGCACGAGCTCGGGGTCCACGGGCACGCCCGCCGCGTCCATCGCGGCGCGGTAACCGTCGAGCCGCGCCCGGCAGCACGGCCACTGCGTCGGCCCGCTCAACATCGCGATGCGGCGGTGGCCGAGGTCGAGCAGGTGGCGGGTCGCGGCCATCCCGCCGCTCCAGTTGGTCGCGCCGACCGACGGGGTCTCGTGCAGCGGCTCGCCGGTCGGGTCGAGCACGACGAGAGGGATCGAGCGGGTGGCGAGCTGCGACTGCTGCTGCACCGTGAGCTCGGAGAAGACCGCCACGACGCCGGTGGGACGGCGGGCGAGCACCTGCTCGGTCCACGCCCTGCCAGGGGTGAGCCGGCCCTGCATCTCGGTCAGCACCACGGCCAGCTCATGCTCCCTGGCGACCTGCTCGACGCCCTGGATGATCTCCAGCGCCCACAGGCTCTCCAGGGCGTGGAAGACGAGCTCGATGATCGCCGCGGGCTCGCTGTCGCGGCGCCGGTATCCGTGCTCCCGCAGCACCGCCTCCACCCGTTGCCGGGTGGCCAGGGCGACTCCCGCATGCCCGTTGAGCACCCGCGACACGGTCGGCGCGGACACTCCCGCCAGGTGGGCGATCTCGGCCACGGTCAGCCTCTGAGGCGGGATCTCCCCGTCGAGGGCCTGGTCGGTCGAGGTCACGGCGACAGTCTATGGGCCTTCGCTCTCCTTGGGCTGGATCAGGCCGGCCGCGAGCAGTAGTTCGTGGGCGAGCCGGGCGGCGTGCTCGGGCCGGGCCCGCCCGGCCTCCTCCAGCGGTCCGCCCTCCAGGCCGCCCGCCAGCACCCGAACGGCCTCGGCGAGCGTGCGCACCTGCCGTTCCGCTGCGTCGAGCCTGGCTTTCAGCTCGTCGATCTCTCCGGGATGGGACATGCTCCAAGTCTTCCCCGGGTCCTTCGGCCCTACCGCCGCAGGCGACCGGAGCCGACGGTGAAAGACAAGGGTGAAAGGCGGGGATGGCTGCCGTGTTCGTCGATCGTCGTGACGCCGGCCTGCGCCTGGGCGAGCTGTTGCGCGGACTCCCGGGGATGGAGGACGCGGTCGTCGTCGGGCTGCCCCGAGGAGGCGTGCCGGTGGCGTTCCAGGTCGCCAGGGCCCTCGGCGCCCCCCTGGACGTGATCGTCGTACGCAAGCTGGGCGTGCCCTACCAGCCGGAGCTGGGGTTCGGCGCCATCGGCGAGGGCGGGGTGCGGGTGGTGAACCCCGACGTCGTACGGCTCGCCAACATGACCCGCGACGAGATGGCCGGGGTGGAGCGGCGCGAACGGGCCGAGCTGGAGCGGCGTGCCCGCCGGTTCCGGGCCGGCCGCGAGCCGGTGGACCTGGCCGGCCGCACGGTGATCGTGGTGGACGACGGGATCGCGACGGGCGGGACGGCCCGCGCCGCCTGCCAGGTGGCCCGCGCGCACGGGGCCTCCCGGGTGGTGCTCGCGGTGCCGGTCGGCGCCCCCGAGACGATCGCGAGCCTGCGCAGGGACGCCGACGAGGTCGTCTGCCTGGACACGCCCGACCACTTCTACGCGATCGGCGCGTGGTACGACGACTTCACCCAGACGAGCGACGAGGACGTGATCGACTGCCTGCGGCAGGCTGCGCACTGACTCAGGGACTCTCGGGCAGCCGCTCCCAGGAGTGCTCGATCCGGGCGTCCGGTCCCGGGTAGAAGCACAGCGTCTCCCGCTCCTCGTCGAGCCATCTCACGAGGTAGGGAGGCGAGCCGTCGGTGTGGTAGAGCGCCATCACGATCCCGATGCGGCCCGCCCTGCCCCGATGGATGCTCTCGACGATCAGGCGGTCACCGACGGAGGCCCTCATCGTCAGCCACCCACCGGGGTCGCGACCTCGGTCGTCATCGGCGTCCAGCGGTGTGCCAGGCGCTTGGTGAGGGAGGTCATCGTGGTGTACTCCAGCTCCTCGAGCGGCAGCCGGTGCGGCTCGAACGGGCCATGGCGGCGCAGGTAGTCCATCACCTCGCCGGCCTGTCGCCGGGCTCCGTCGAACGCCGGGTCGTCGAACATGTCACGCGGGCCGATCAGCCTGCCGTCCTTGATCTGGAAGCCGAACGCGACCACGCGCGGCGGACCGTCGAACCGCGACGGATGCGCCTGCCCGACGGCCACCGGCATCAAGGGCGCGTGGTGCGAGCCGCGCATGCACCCCGCCACCGAGTAGGCGAAGGCGAACGGCTCCAGCGCCTCACCCACGGCCGGCAGGCCCGACTGGCAGCGCACGATCATGACGGGATCGTCCTTGCCGACGTACTTGCCCGCGATCAGCGACAGACGCTGGGTGCTGGTCGCCGCCGCGGTCACGCCCAGCGTCTTCGAACGGACGCTGTGGATCACGTAGCGCGCCGGGGCGCCGATGTACATCAACATGTCGTAGAGGTCCGCCGGGCAGTCGAAGACGATGCGCCGCTCCTCGTACAGGTCGTACACCTCGAACGCGAACCCGGCGTGCATCTTCTCGTCGATCACCAGACCGGCGGTGTTGGACGGGTCGGCGAACATCTTGTACAGCGGGAGGTTCCACGCGCCCGGCTCGGTCTTGTCCGCAAGGAAGCACAGCACCGGCTCCGACGGCCTCTCCTCGAACTCCAGCTCCGCGTAGCCCGGGCCCATGCCGCGCAGGTTGCCGGAGAAGGCGTCCGACAGCAGGTCCTGGCCGGCGCCGTACAGGCCGAGCTCCTTGGCGAGGTGGGTGGTCGCCTGGAAGGTGTCCCAGGCGAAGGAGTGGATCAGCCCCGCCTCCTGGCCGTAGGTGTGGGTCATGATGAGCGAGATGTCGTCGCCGCAGCTTTCCACGTGGCCGTCGACGAGGAGTCCGGAGGACTTCGCCCGCTCGATCTCCCGCCTTGCCTCGGCCATCAGCCGGGGATGGACGGCGGTGTGGCCGACGTACCCCCCTGTGTCCGCTTTGATGATGCTCAGCGTGATCATGGGGACCACCTCCACCTCAACGTTTATTCGGATTTAAGGGGATAAATAGGGCATTAGGTCACAAGCGGGGCGGACTTCCGTACGAGGGGGAGAGCCGGCATGAAGATCAAAGATGTCATGTCCACGCCGGTGGTCGTCGTCCCGCCGATCACACCGGTACGGGACGTCGCGCGGCACATGGACTTCTCGGGCGTCGGCTGCGTCGTGGTGTCGGAAGGGCCGGGCATCGCCGGCGTCGTGACCGACCGTGACCTCGCCGTACGCGTGCTCGCGCTCGACAAGGGCGGGGACACGCCGGTCGGCGAGGTGATGTCGGAGCAGGTGGTGATGGTGCGGGCGGACGACGAGGTCGAGGTGGCCTTCGACACGTTCCGCCGCCACTCCTTCCGCAGGCTTCCGGTGGCCGCCGAGGGGGGCGTGGTCGGCATGCTGACGCTCGACGACCTGCTCCTCCAGATGCACCAGCTCGGCGCCGACCTGCTCACGCCGGTGGTCAAGGCGATCAGCGAGCCGCAGCGTGAGAGCGACTAGATGTCCGCGCCTCTGCGGCGTGTGGCGGAGCGCACGCCGCCCGGCCGCGACCGTCACATCGACCTGCTGCGCGCCGTCGCCATCGTGCTGGTGGTGCTCGGACACTGGCTGGCCGTGGTGGTGACATACCGCGGGCGCATCGGTGGCGACACGGTCCTCGCGTTCGTCCCCTGGGCCAGGCCGCTCACCTGGCTGTTCCAGGTCATGCCGGTGTTCTTCCTGGTGGGCGGCTTCGCGGGAGCCGCCTCACTCGGTTCCTACCGGCGGCGGGGCGGTGACGCGATCGGCTGGTTCCTGTGCCGCACCGACCGGCTGATCCGCCCGACGACGGCGTTCCTGCTCGCGCTGGGCGGCGCGGCCCTGATCGCGCTCCTCCTGGGCGCCGACCCCGCCACGGTCGGCATGGGCGTCTGGCTCGCCTGCCTGCCGTTGTGGTTCCTCATCGCGTACGTCACGGTCGTCCTGCTCACCCCGGTCCTGCTCGCACTGCACCGCAGGGCGGGCCTCGCGGTGCCCGCGGTGTTCGCGGTGGCGGTGGCGTTCGGCGACGCGGCGCGGCTGCTCGGCGGTCCCGGCGTGATCGGCGCGGCCAACTATCTGCTGGCCTGGGCGGCGGTCTACCAGCTCGGCATCGCCTGGCGGGAGGGAGCCCTGTCCGCCCGGCCCCGGGTGGCCGTACCCATGATCGTGGGCGGTCTGGGGGCGCTGGTGCTGCTCACCGTCCCCGGGCCGTACCCGGTCAGCATGGTGACCGATCCCGGCGCCCGCCTGCAGAACACCTCGCCGCCGACGCTCGCGCTGCTCGCCCTCGCGGTCGCGCAGACGGGAGTCGCCCTGCTCCTGCACGAGCGCGGTGGCCGCATGCTGCGCCGTACGCGCCCGTGGACGGTCGTCGTCGCGGCCAACTCGGTGATCATGACGGTGTTCCTCTGGCATATGACCGCGGTCGTGATCGCCGTGCTCGCCCTCTACGTCACCGGCCTGCTGCCTCAGCCGCCACCGGGATCGGCCGCCTGGCTGTTGCTGCGCGTGCCCTGGCTCGCGTTCCTGACCGCGACCCTCGCGGTCCTCGTCGCCGTGTTCGCCCGCTTCGAGAGGCGCGCGTTCAAGCGGCGTGCGTTCGAGCGACGCGCGTTCGAGCGACGTGGCGGTCCCCGCCCGGCATCGGGCCCCGGGAGGGCGGGAGCCTCGACGTTCGCCGCGACCGTGACGGGAGCCGGCCTGGTCGTCGCGGGTCTGCTCGGCACGGCGCTCACCGGCGCGGAGGGCCTGTCCGCGCCGAGGCTCCCTGTCCACTTCGCCGTTTTCTTCGCCGTTTATTTCGCCGGCGCCGCGCTGCTCTGGGCCGCTCGATCGTGGCATCGGCGCGTCACGTCATGAGAGTGCCGGCGGAGCACTGAGGATCGCCGGGCGGGTGCGGGCGCTTCAACCAGACGTACGGCGCGGCCGTGGCCGTGCTCATGCTCTGGGGGGAGACGGCTCTCACCAGGCAGGGACAAGAGGGCGACTTGTCCGGATAAATCCGTGTCAAGTGACCTTGATTGGGCAGCAGTGGGGGCGTGTCCGACAGCGGTCTATCCCCAGGAAGCGGCATCTCCAGCGTGTTCCCCTCGCTCCCCGGCCAGGGGGAGACGACGCCGGAGCCGTCCGGCTCCCCGGCGACCGCCGATCCGTCCCCCGACGGTGTGAGCCGGCCGGGCGTCGACCATGTCGACCCTGTCGATCGCGGCTCTGACGGTGCCGTGGCATCCGATCGGCCGTTCGGCCTGCCGGGACGCCCGCTGCGCAGCAATCCGTTCATGTTCGGCCTGACCGGCGCCCTCGGCGTGCTCACCGCATGGCTCCTGGTGCAGGCGATCGCCGGCGCCGGCTCGGCGATCGTGCTGATCGTGGTCTCGCTGTTCCTGGCCATCGGGCTCAACCCCGCGGTCGAGGCGCTCCAGCGGCGCAACATGTCCCGCCGCCTCGCGATCACGATCGTGTTCGGGTCGGTCATCGCGTTCTTCGTGGCGTTCGGGCTCGCGGTCGTGCCGCCGCTCACCGACCAGACCACCGGGTTCGTCCAGCACCTGCCCGACTACGTACAGCAGCTCCAGAATCACCCGCTCATCCGCTCGGTGGATGAGCGCTACCAGATCCTCGACAAGATCCAGCAGTACGTCGCGGGCGGCGGGCTGGCCACCCAGATGTTCGGCGGTCTCCTCGGCGTGGCGAGCATCGTGATCAGTGCGCTGTTCAGCGCCTTCACCGTGCTCGTGCTCACGCTCTACTTCCTCGGGTCGCTCAACTCCATCAAGGAGACGGCCTACCGGTTCGTCCCCCGCTCACGCCGCACCCGGGTCCGCCTGCTCGGGGACGAGATCATCAACCAGATCGGCGGCTACGTCGCGGGCAACCTGATCATCTCGCTGATCGCCGGCGTGGTGACCTTCCTGTTCCTGGCCATGCTCAAGGTGCCGTACGCGCTCGCGCTGGCCATCTTCGTCGCGGTGACCGACCTGATCCCGCTGGTCGGCGCGGTCATCGGAGCGGTCGTGGCGTCGGGAGTGGGCTTCCTCTCCTCGGTGCAGGTCGGCATCGCCTGTGTGGTCTTCTTCGTCGTCTACCAGCAGATCGAGAACTACTGGATCTCCCCGAAGGTGTTCAAGTCGTCGGTCGACGTGCCGCCCGTGGCGACCATCGTCGGGGCCCTGCTCGGCGGCGCGCTGCTCGGCATCGTCGGGGCCCTTCTCGGCATCCCGCTCGCGGCGGCCCTGCTCCTCCTGGCCCGCGAGGTGGTGCTGCCCCGCCAGGACCGGCTGTAGCTGTTCTCTCAAGAGCACGGTGACAAGAGCGCGGTGGCGTGAAGCCCGGGTCACGCAACTTCCGCACCGTATCGGGCTCTAGGCGTGTAGCGCTCGTGTCCGACGCCGCACGATTCTGGTCGTTCACATGGGGGAGGTCGCGGCGGGGCTCTCCCATGTGTTCCGTAAGCCTGTGGCTCCAACAAATCCCGTCCTCCGGTTGCTCAGAGTGACGTCGAAAGGAGAAAATTAAAACAGAAGTTCGAATCTAGTGAGGAGGTGTGATGGATCTGTTCACTAACGATCCTGACCGCTCTCGTCGTTCGAATTTCTCTGACGGCTGGTGGGACCGGTTGACCTCCGGTTCGCCGTTGTGGTCTGCCGATGGCTCATCCGCCCGCGAGTACTTTCCGATCATCAACCTCCAGCCGCCGCGGCACACGAGCGCGAACACGAGCGACGGCGCGCCCGGCACCGGGAGCACAAGCAGCCCGGGTGCGGACGCCGCCGGCGCGGACGGTCCGCGGGCCGATGGCCTTGGTGCCGATGGTGGTGGGGTTGGCGCGGGTGGTCGCTCTCGTGCTCGGTCGTCGTGGGTGCTGGTGGGGTCGTTGCGTGAGTCGGCGCAGGGGTTGGCGTTGGCGCCGCTTCCCGAGGATGCGGATGTCTGCCTGGCTGAGGCGGAGGATTTGCTGTTCGCGCGGGATCGGATCACGTGTGCGCTGGCCGATCGGGTGGGGCGGGTGCATGCCGCGGGGCGGGCCAAGCAGCATGGGCATGCCTCCACCCGCAGTTGGCTGCGTACCGCCGCAGGTATGAGCGTGGCCGGTGCGGGCCGTCTGCTGACGTTGGCGGTGGAGTTGGCGCGTCTTCCCCGGGTGCGGGAGAAGTTCGCCGCCGGTCAGTTGGCGGCGGGGGTGGTGGAGGCGATCTGCGCCGCCACCGCCCAGTTGAGCGATGAGCACGCCGGTGTGGCCGAGCCGATCCTGCTGGAGCTGGCAACCAAAGCGGGCGCGGCGGAGGTGGCCAAGGCCGGGCGTTATCTGCGGGCGGTACTGGACCCTGATGGGGAGGACCGTGATGAGCGGGCCGAGTACGGGCGGCGGTTCCTTCGGGTGCGCCCTGGGCGGGGCGGCGGCCTGGAGGGGGAGTTTTACCTGCCCCGCGAGGCGGCAGCCCGGCTACGGGCCCTGCTGGACGCCTACGCCAAGCCGCGGGCGGAGGGCGATGACCGCCCGCTGAGCGTGCGCCAGGCCGATGCCTTCATCGCCCTGCTGGAGCAGAAAATCGCCACCGAGCTCCTGGTCCTCGTCAACGCCGAATCCCTCCCCACCGACCCCGCCACCGACCCCCACCCTGTCGACTCCGACCGCGCCGCCACCGCCGAAGGCACCAGCACCTCTGCCCCCGCCGCCGACGACGCCAGCGGCTCTGCCGTGGGCGAGGCCGCCACCACCGAGCACCCCGCCGACCCTGACCACGCCGGAAGCACCGACGGCCCCGGCGAGGCTGAAGACGCCGTCCCCGGCGCGATGGGCGACCCCGGTCACGCGGGCGGCGCCGACGACCCGGAGGACCCGGACCACCCCGACACCGCCGAAGCCGAGACTGAGGCACATGCCGGTGCCGATGGAGCGGCGGACGCCGGTGCGGGGAGCGCCGACCGTGCCGCCACCGGTCCCCGCGATGAGGAGTCCCGCCAGCCAGGACCCGACGAGCGCGGGGCAGGTGAGCACGGAACCTCCGAGCGTGGGACCGATAGGCGCACACCCCGTGAGCGCGGGGCTGGTGAGCAGCGGGCCCGTGAGCAGCGATCCGGTGAGTGCGAGCCGCGCGACACTGCGAGCTCCGCCTCTACCGAGGGCGACTACACCGCGCCCGTAGAGGGCAAAGACCGCGACCGTGCTGTGGCCCAGACTGGAGCAACGCACGCCGGGCGGCGCGGGTCAGCATGGCCTGCTGACGGGCCTTCGGACGCAGCGCCTTCGAACCCAACGCGCTCGAACCCGGCGCCTTCCTGCACAGCACCCTCGGGCACAGCGCCTTCCGAGGCAGCGCAGCCTGACCCTCCTCCCGAGGACGCCTTCTTGCACCCCACCCACGCCGGGTCTCGGCCTGCGGGGGACTGCCGGCATGCGCAGACCACGCGTGAGGACCATAGCGACGTGCGCTGTGGCCAGGACCGCCATGACCTGGGCCGCCAGGAGTACGACTGCCAGGAGCAGGGCTGCGAGGAGCAGGGCCGGGCTTGGCAGGACGCGGCGGACGGCCAGGGCGCGTGCCGGTGCGGCGATGCGGCGCGGTGCTCGTGTGCGACGCAGGCGACGGGAACGGCGGGGACGGGGCAGGGAGCGTCACCGGGGACGCCGCCCGGGGCGGCACCAGGGAAGCCGGGAACGGCGGGGGCACTGTTTGAGACGGCACCGGGGGCGTTGCTGGGGACGGCGTTGGGGACAGCGCCGGGGTTGTTGCTGACGACCGGGCAGATGCTGCCCGTCACCAGCGTGCACCGCCTCGCCCGCACCAGCACCCTGGTGCGGCTGGTCATGGACGCCGAAGGACAGGTGCTCGACATGGGCCGCAAAGTC
The DNA here is from genome assembly GCF_044460045.1 of Microbispora rosea. Taxonomy (NCBI): domain Bacteria; kingdom Bacillati; phylum Actinomycetota; class Actinomycetes; order Streptosporangiales; family Streptosporangiaceae; genus Microbispora; species Microbispora rosea. The sequence continues at coordinate 1,502,884 of NZ_JBITJO010000001.1, forward strand.
CGCCTGGCCACCCCCGCCCAACGCAGGGCGATCTTCGCCCAGCTACGCCACCTGCTGGATCGACGGCTGCCCGCTCCCCGCCACCATGTGCCAGATCGACCACGCCGACAACTGGAGCACCGGCGGCCTCACCGACCTGAAACTCCTCGGCCCCGCCTGCCAGTTCCACAACCGCGACCGCTACCAGCACCCCCACCGCTACACCCGCCGCCAAACCGGCACCGACCGCTGGACCTTCACCTACCACCGTCTCCGAGCCACACGGCTACGGGTGTAGCGGGCCGGGTGGCGGCATGGACGTAGCCCCGACGGTGCCTGGGGTGCGAGGGGTGACATGCCAAAGACACCGTGACGTTCGCGGTTCTCGGGCCCGCCGAGGTGGGGGCCCAGCTGAGGGCCCAGCTGAGGGTCCAGCGCAAAAAGCGCATCAGCAACCACACAGCACATCGCACCTGCGGGAGAAGAGAGGCGATGCGCGGGGTATGGGACGGATGCGTCGCTTGTGTACAAAAGCAAAGGCAGGTGTGGATCGGATGGGCGACAAGAGGACAGGGAGAACCCGCGTCGTGGCGGTGTCCGCCAGGCGCCTGGCCGTCGCCGCGCTCCTCATCGTGATGCCGAGCGCCGTGGCGGTGCCTCGGGCGCTGGCGGCGCAGGTCTCGGTTGCCGGCCACGTCCCGCAAGGCCAGGGCAAGAAGAGCGAGGAGAAGAAGAACGGGGGCAAGAAGGGCAAGAAGGACAAGGGGAAGAAGGGCAAGGGTCACGGTCACGGTGGAGCCCGCATCGACGCTCGACTCGCCGGTTTCGGGGGTGGCGGTTTCGGCGGTGGGTTCGGTCACGGCGGAGGCGGCGGGGGCACGCAGCGTACGAGCGGCATGAACACCGCCAACGCGCCGACGATCAGCAGTCCGCCGTATCAGCTCAACACGGGGAAGCGCAACGTGAACGCGCCCGCGGGCAACAGCGCCGTCGACTTCGCCGGAGTCCAGCAGGTATCGAGCGTCAGCGTGTTCACCGACTCTCTCAGCGGCAACTGCAGAGGCGGGATCGAGAACTGTTCGATCAACCAGACCCTGGAGTCCACCGAGAGCAGGGGCGCAGGCATCGGTCGCTGACAGGACACGGGCGTCTCCCTCACGGAAGACGCCCGTCTTTTCAGTGATGCCCGGGGATCAGAGCTCGCCGCTCTCGATCGCCTGCTTGAGGGCCTCCTGCAACTGCTGGTGCGAGGCGGTGCCGTTCGCGGCGACGAAGTCGATCAGCGAGGAGTCCGCCTCGAAGGTGAGGTTCTCCGTGACCCGGGTCTTCCCGCCGGGCAGCGGCGTGAAGTCGATCTTCTGGTGCGTGACCACGTTGGGCAGCGACCAGCTGTCGGTCTCGTAGTAGAACCCGGTCGGGTGGAGGCGCTGCTGCGCGTGGGTCTTGCTGACCACGATCGTGCCCTCGTACGGGATCTCCTCGATCGCCGTGAGGTTGCGGTAGGTCGCCGAGGCGTTCCGCCACTCCTTGTGCGTGACGACCCGCTTCAGGAACGGGTTCTTGCCGATGTGGTTGTTGAAGTCCGAGTACTTGTAAAAGGTCAGCGGCATCGGCGAGTCGATTTCGACCGAGATGCTGTTCGTGACCTGGCTCCGTCCCGAGTCGGGCGCGGGCGGTGTCGTGTCGGTGAAGTGGTAGGTGTCCCAGGCGGTCTGCCACTCGGCGGCGATGTCGGCGTCGCTTTCGGTCGTGTCGGCATTCGCGGGAGCGGACAGGGCGGCGAGGACGAAGGCGGCGGCGAACATCTGGGCCGCGGCCACTCGCAGGATCTTTCTCACGTGTACCTCGAAAAGAGGAGAAATGTACAAGTGATCTTCTATCGCAACCGCAACCCGTTACAGAAGAGGCCGTGTCGAATCGTCATGTGCGGGCCGGCCGCAGGAATCGACGATCGTAGTGTGATCGGGATTTGGTGCCGGCCGCCGCGGCGAGCATCGTTGGATGCATGAGCACACCGAACATGCGAGTCAAGGGTTTCGACCATCTGGTGCTGACCGTGGAGGATGTCGAGCGGTCGCTGGCGTTCTACTGCGACGTCCTCGGCCTCGAACCGGTGCGGGTCGACGAGTGGCGGGCCGGGAAGGCGCCGTTCCCCTCGGTGCGGGTGTCGCCGGACATCATCATCGACCTGCTGCGGGGTGACCGCGGCGAGCCGAACGTCGACCACTTCTGCCTGGTCGTCGAGCCGCTGGACTGGCAGGAGGTCATCGATTCCGGTGCCCTCACCGTCATCGACGGACCCGGCCCCCGGTTCGGCGCGCGGGGCGTCGCCACCTCGGTCTACGTGAAGGACCCCGACGGCAACGTCATCGAACTGCGCTGGTATCCCCAGGACAAGGAGGAATGAGCGTTCGGTCGTAATGGTGCGGCGCCGGGGCCCGGGGCCGTCCGAACGCGGTAGATCCGGGTGAGGACGGTCGGGAGAAGGGCTGGTGGCGATGGCCGGGATGGACAAGTTCGCCGACCTGGTGTTGGAGGGCGGCGGCGTCAAGGGCGTGGCCCTGGTCGGCGCGCTGCACGAACTGCACGCCGCCGGCTACCGGTTCGGGCGGGTCGCCGGAACCCGGGTCGCCGGCACCTCCGCGGGGGCGGTGGTGGGAGCTCTGGCCGCGGCCGGGATGCGGCCGGAGCGCATGCGCGAGCTCCTGTTCGACGTCGATTACCGCAGATTCAGGGACGCGTCCGCCGTGGAGCGCGTCCCGCTGGTCGGCGCAGGGTTCTCGCTACTGTCCCTGCTGTTCGAACGGGGTGTGTTCGAGGGCGACTACGTGCGGGAGTGGCTGGGCAACGAACTGGCCGATCTCGGCGTAGAGACGTTCGACGACCTGGCGCTCGACGACCCCGCGCCGTGGATGGGCGAGGACCAGCGCTACAGCCTGGTGGTGACGGCCACGGACGTCACCCTGGGCCGGCTGGTGCGCCTGCCATGGGACTACCGGAACGTCTACGGCGTGGCGGAGCCGGGTAAGCAGCGGGTGGCCGACGCGGTCCGCGCCTCGATGTCGATCCCCTTCTTCTTCGAGCCCGTCACGATCGCCAATCCCTGCACCGGGCTGGTGTCGACCCTGGTGGACGGCGGGGTGCTGTCCAACTTCCCCATCGACACCCTCGACCGGCCCGACGGGGAGCAGCCGCGCTGGCCCACGTTCGGGGTCAAGCTGCTTCCCGCGTTCCGGGAGGACACGCTGAGGCTGCCGCTGGCCGGGGTTCCCCACCTGCCCGCCCTGCGGCTGCTGACGTCCCTGGTCGGGACCGCGATCGTCGGTCACGACCAGACGTACCTGGACCAGCCGTGGGTCAGGGCCCGCACCATCCAGGTCGACACCGAGGGCGTGGGGGTGGTCGACTTCGACCTCGACGAACGGCGGAAGCTCGACCTCTACCTCAACGGCCGGATGGCCGGGGCGGCCTTCCTGTGCACCTGGAACTGGGACGACTACCGCGCCCGCTTCCGTCCCTCGGCGAAAACCAGTGGGCGGAAAACCAGTGGCAGGGGCGAGACGGCCGGGAGTCTACTTGGCCCATGATCGTGATCTCCGCCGCCTCCGGCGCGCTCGGCCGCCTCGTCATCGAATACCTGCGCAGCCGTACGGAGGTGGTGGCGGCGGTGCGCGACCCCGGGCGCGCGCCCGAGGGCGTGCCGGCACGCCGCGGTGACTACGACGACCCGGCGAGCCTGCGCGAGGCGTTCGACGGGGCCGCCCGTCTCCTCCTGATCTCCTCTCCGGAGCTCGACACCCCCCGCAGGATCGAGCAGCACCTGAACGCGGTGACCGCCGCCAAGGAGGCCGGCGTCGGCGCGGTCGTCTTCACCAGCTTCCTGGGGGCCGGCGCCGGCACGACCGGCATGACGGAGGCCTATCACGCCACCGAGCAGGCCGTGATCCGCAGCGGCCTGCCGTACACGTTTCTGCGCCACCCCTTCTACAGCGACGCGTTCGTCCCGCGGGTCGTCGAGGGTGAGATCACCAGCAGCACCGGTGGGCGCGGCCTGAACACGGCGTTCCGGTCGGATCTCGCCGAGGCGGCGGCCAACGTGCTGACCGGTGAGGGGCATCTGGGCCGGGCGTACGACTTCACCGGGCCGCTGTGGAGCTATCCCGAGGTGGCCGAGGCGCTCGGCGTGCCCTACCGCGAGGTGCCCGACGCCGGGCCGGGCCCGATGAGCTGGATCAACGCGCAGATACGTGCGGGGCTGCTGGAGCAGCAAACCGGCGATCTCGAACGGGTGCTCGGCCGGCCCGCCGTCACCGTCGCCGCACGAGCCCGAACGATTGCCTTTCCTTGACAATTTTATTTTTCGGTAGCTACTGTGGGGACCACGACGGTGCCGGTGTACACAGGCCGGCAGACACAGAGGAGAGCGCCATGCGCATCGTGGTCATCGAGTTCATGAGCCTGGACGGCGTGGTGCAGGCGCCGGGCGGTCCCGAGGAGGACACCGACGGCGGCTTCGCGCACGGCGGCTGGACGCACCCGTTCTTCGACCCGGAGACCGTGGGCGGCGCCTTCAACGACACGGTGAGTAAGGCGGAGGGGCTGCTCTACGGCCGCCGCACCTGGCAGAACATGGCCGCCGCCTGGCCCGCGCGGGCCGGCGACCCGTTCGCCGACCGGATGAACGCGATGCCCAAATACGTGGTGTCCGAGACGCTGAGCGACGACGAGCTGACCTGGAACACCACGCTGATCCCCGGCGACGCGGCCGTCGCCCGCCTCCGCGAACTGCGGGACGCGGGCGACGGCGACCTGGTCGTCATGGGCAGCCCGAGCCTCGTGCGCACCCTCCTCCACGAGGGCCTGGTCGACGAGCTCCGGCTGATCGTCATGCCGGTGATCCTCGGCGGCGGGAAGACGATCTTCCCGGGCGACGGCCTGCGGCACAGGCTCGAACTCGTCTCCGCGACCACCGGCGGCACCGGCGTGCAGGTGTGCACCTACCGCCGGGCCGCCGAGTAGCCGGTCAGGGCTTCGTGGTCAGGGTGTGGTGAGGTCGAAGCGGTTGACGGTGACCGCGCCGCCGAGGGATTGGGTGGCGTAGTTGAAGATGGCGAATCGGTAGCCCATGAAGAACTGCC